>CAVOIV010000015.1:0-325814 GCA_963695995.1 uncultured Methylomirabilota bacterium | reverse complement strand
GAAAGGCGCCGCCCTGGCCCGAGGTGAAGTGAATGACGTGCGAGGCCACCTCGCTGTGCCCCTGCGCGTCCCGCATCGTCAGGTTGCGCGTCACTGTGTATCGCGCACGCGCCGACACCTGCGTCTGCCCCGCCTCGGTCTCCGCCACGGTCACGTTGATCCGCCCCTCCAAGCCCATCTCTCGGGTGATGACCCGGAGTCCGTTCCACTGCATGAACTCGTACTCCGTCGAGGCCGTCGCCGCCGGGAACTGATATGTCCTCTCGCCATGAAGGTTCTTGACGTACGAGGTGACGTGCCCGCAATCGACGTACCCTTCCGGGTCGCCGGTGTAACTGAGAATGATAACGCCGGCATCCTTGTCGAGGGCGTCGATCACGAACGCGCGATCCGCGAGCATCGGGACGATCTGCTGCCACACCTCCGCCTTGCTCTTCCCGACCGTCACCGAGGGTTCCGGCACTTCGAGGTGGACCGGTCGGACGTAGACGAAGTCGCCGGCGCACCCCACGAGGAGCAGCAGGGAAAACAGGGCGGCCGAAACACCCGATGCGCGCTTCACCCTGCCCTCCCTTTTCTCTTTCCCGCGACGATCCCACACCGGCCCGAGCGTCAGGACGAATTGTACGTCGAGCTTGCATCGGGACGCAAGGTGAATGCCACACCGGGGGAGCGACCAGTTCGACCGCAGGCCGCTTTCAGGGGAACCTGGCTCCGTCGGGAAACACGAACGCGGAGGGTGCCGCTCCGCGTTCGTGTTGGGGCCGGCGCTGGGTCGGTGGCAGCGAGCCTACCTGAAGATCTTCTCCCACACCTGCTGGCCGACCTCGGGCGTGATGGGCACCCCGGTGGTCTCCAGCGTCTCCTCGAGCAGCATCGGGATGTCCGCCGCGGTGGCGTTCATCGCCTGCCCGATTTTCGGGATACCCATGGTATCGATAAACGTGACCGCGGCGGTGACCGCCTTCTCCGCCGCCTGGGCCGCCGTCAGCCCGCGCGTGTCGATCCCGAACGCCCAGGCCATCCGGGCCAGCTTGGCGGTTGCCGTCGGCAAGATCTGCCGCAGACCGGCCCGCAGCGCGATGCCGCAGGTGAGGCCGTGCGCCGCATGGTACTTGGCGCCCAGGGCCTGCGCATAGGCGTGGAACTGAAGGCCGCCCACCTCGAACGCCGTCCCGGCCATGGTGGCGGCCAGGGCCATGTTCGTGCGCGCCTCCTCGTCGCCGCCGTTTTGGACGGCTTTGGGCAGGTTGTCCACGATCAGCTTGGTCGCCTGCAGCGCCAGCGTGTCCGAGAAGGGATGTTCCCGCACCAGCGTGAAACACTCGACCGCATGCGAGAGCGCGTCGATCCCGGTGACGCTGGTCACCTTGGGCGGCATGGACAGCATGAGCCGCGGATCCACGATGGAGACCTTGGGCAAGAGACTCGGGTGCCGGATGGGCAACTTGTGGCCGTTCCGCTGGTTGGTGAGCACACACACCGAGGTGACCTCGGACCCGGTGCCCGCGGTCGTCGCGATGGCGATAACGGGCACGCAGCCCGGCACCGTCTTCCCGCCGAACCGCTGGTAGGGCGCCGGATCGTCCTCTCCGGCGACGGCCAAAACGCCGACGCCCTTGGCCGTGTCCATGGCGCTCCCGCCACCAAACCCGATCAGACCGTCGCACCGCTCGGCACGGTACCGCTGCACCCCTTCGGTGAGCGTGGTGTCCATCGGTTCGGCGGCGATGTTGTCCCAGACCGCGACATCCAAGCCGGCCTCGACCAGAACCGTCCGCATCTGCCGCATGCCGTCGCTCTGGGCCATCACCTTGTCGGTCACGATCAGCGGCCGCTTGAAACCCAGCGCCTTGGCATGGGCGCCCAGCGTCCCAAGCGTGCCCATGCCGAACACGATGTTGGTGGGGATACTGAAGGAAAATTGGACTCCCTTACCGGACGTCGTCATGACCTCAAGTCCTCCTCGGCGGGTGTGCGGTGTGGGGAATCGGCGGCCTGCCTCGCCACGCATCGGCCACCGGGCCAAAGACTGTGGACGGTCCGACCCGGGTCGGTCCCCGTCCGTGTCCACATTCACAACTGCCCTCGAATATCCAGCGACCCGAGCGGCGCGTCAAGGAGAAACCGCGGAATGCGCACCCCAGCGAATCCCGCGGATCGTTCAGCCCGCGTTCCCGCCTCGCGTGTCGTCTTACCCCTACCCTTCGACATCTCGCTATGGTAGAAGAGGCGCCGCGGGCGGTCGTGGCGATTCGCCCCGATAGACGGAGACCCATGGGACGTTCCACGGTTGCACTACTCTGCCTCGGCCACCTGGTCACCGACATCAACCAGGGGGCCTTGCCGGCCCTGCTCCCCTTTCTGATCGCCGAGTACGGCCTCTCGTACACGGCGGCCGGGTTCCTCGTCTTCGCCTCGAACATCGCGTCCACGGTGGTCCAGCCGCTGTTCGGGCATCTGGCCGATCGCCGTACGAGTCCCTGGTTGTTGCCGGCCGGGATCGCCCTGGCGGGCACGGGACTCGCCGCCACAGGCTTGGTGTCGGGTTACGGCTCGGTCTGCCTGGCGGTGATGGCGAGCGGGATCGGCGTGGCGGCCTTTCACCCACAAGGGGCCCGACTAGTGAATCGGGTGGCGGGAGACCGCAAGGCCACGGCCATGAGCATCTTCGGCGTCGGCGGGACGCTGGGGTTCGCCGTGGGACCGGGTCTGGTCACCGCGGCCCTCCTCGCCTGGGGGATGAAGGGCACGGCCATCCTGGCCCTGCCGACCGCCCTGGTAGCCGCCGCGCTGACCTGGCATCTTGCCGGCATATCCTTCGACCAGAGCGGGACGGCCCCACACCGACGCGGAGGATCCCCGGGGGCGACCCATGACGCCTGGGGTCCCTTTGCCGTCTCACGGCCGTGGTGGTCGCGCGGTCGGTCCTCTTTTACGGGTTCAACACCTTCGTGCCGCTCTACTGGATCCACGTCCTGGGCCAATCCAAGGCCGCGGGTGCCACCGCCCTCACGCTCTTCGCGCTGGCCGGGGTGTGTGGGAATCTTCTCGGCGGACGGCTGGCGGACCGTTTTGGGTCCACGCGGATCGCCGCCGCGGGATTCTGCGCACTCCTGCCGCTGGTGCCGGCCCTCACCATGGCGTCCAGCGCTCCTGTCGCCCTGGCACTCGTCGTCCTGATCGGGTGTGCCCTCTCGACGACGTACAGCCCTCTGATCATCCTCGGTCAGGCCTACCTTCCCAACCACATCGGGCTCTCCTCGGGTGTCACGCTCGGTGTCGCGGTCAGTATCGGCGGCGTGGCCACGCCCCTCCTCGGCCGCGTGGCGGATCATTACGGCCTCTGGGCCACGCTCGCCGTGCTGAGCTTCGTCCCGCTGGTGTCGGCCGGCCTCGCCCTGACGCTCCCCCGCCCTGCCCTTCATTCACCGACCGGGCCTAGCGCCACACCCGCAGCGCTGGCACGGAAGACGACCGCCGATTCTCGTGCGAGGACCGGCGGGACGTTACGACCGAAGGAACGGTGCGCCCGGCGCCATGCTATCATTCTGCGGCGCGCGCCGTGGCCCCTCGGGCTTGGGCGACCCCCATCAGCATCGCTGCGCTGACCAGACCGACCCCGGTCAGCCCCTCGACGCCCAGCGGCTCGCCCAGCAGCGGCCAGGCCGCCAGAGCGGTCAGGGCCGGCACGACGGCCGTGATGGCGGTGAGCGCCATCGGTCCGAGCGCGGTCAGCGCCCGCGTGAACAGGAACCCCGCAACCACCACCGCCAGCACCCCCTGGTACACGAGCTGGAACCCCACTTCGCCGATGGGGGCCGTGTGGATCCGGGACGGGAGCCAGAGCAGCCAGATCGGCACGTAGACCGGCGCCGCATACAGCGCGATGACCAGGGTCGTGGTCAGCGCCGGAATCTGCCAGCGGCGCACCAGCAGGGTGAAGACCGACCAGGCGAAGCTGCCGCTGAACAGCAGCAGGTCCCCGCGCCACGCGCCCGGATGGTGGCCAAAGGCGTCGTGGGCCAGGAGCGCCACACCGGCACCGACCAGCGCCAGAGACCCGCCACGGGCGCGGGTCCAGTGCTCGCCGTGGACCAGCCACAGCAAGAGCGCGGTCTGCAGGGGAAGCATCCCGGGCAGCATCACGCCCCCATGGGATGCCGGAGCGAACTGGAACCCCGCGAAGGCCAGCAGCGGAAACCCCAGGCCCGCCGTCGCGACCACCGCCACCGCCTGCGCCGGCGGCAGCCGTGGCCAGCCGTACCGTGCCGCGAGCGGAAGCGCAGCCAGGAAGGCGCCCGTGTATCGCAGCGCCGCCATGTCCCACGGCGTCAGGGTTCCGCGGGCGCTGAAGCGCGACACTAGGATGAACCCCGCCCAGATGAAGAGGACGCTGAACGCGCAGGTCAATCCGATCCGTGTCTCGCGAGACACCGCCATGCTCCTCCACCCCTCGGCCAGCGGAGAAGGCGAGCCGACTCTCACATCTCACCGCTCCGGCGCGGCCCAAAGCGGGCAACTCTACCACAGACCACACTAGCGGAGTATCGCGATGACGTCAGGTCTCGGGACGAGGTCGCGACGCGGATGGATGGGCGGCGGAGGGGCGGTCGGTTCCGAAAAGGAGAGGCGCTCGTCAATGCCGAGGGCGTTGAGGGGTCCCATCCCTCAACGCCCTCGAATCCGGTTGCCGACCGAAGAGTCGGCCTTCCGCAACGACGCGCACCGGCTAACGCTTGGAGACCGTATTGCTGCTCTCGTTCGCTGTCCAGATGTGGGTCCCGTCGAAGGCGATGCCGAAAGGATTGATGCCGACGGAATAGGTCCCCACCAGGCTCCCGTCGCTCGGTTGCAGCTTGGTCACGGAACCGCCGTCGAAGTTCGCCACCCAGATGTGGGTTCCGTCGAAGGCGATAGCCGCCGGTCCACTACCCACGGCGTAGGTCCCTACCACGCCCCCGTCGCTCACGCGCAGCTTGGTCACCGAGTTGCCCGAGCCGTTGGCCACCCAGAGGTGGGTTCCGTCGAAGGCGAGGCCGAACGGCTTCGCGCCGACCGCGTACGTTCCGACGGCACCCCCATCGCGAGCGCGCAGCTTGGTCACCGAATTCTCGTCCTGATTCGTCACCCAGATGTGAGTCCCGTCGAAGGCCACCCCGAACGGGTGCGTGCCCACCGGATACGTTCCGACCAGCGCTCCCCCGTTCGCCTGGAGCTTGGTCACGCTATTGCCGCCGTAGTTTGCTACCCAGATGTTCGCCCCATCGAAGGTGACACCGATCGGCGACAACCCCACGTTGTATGTGCCCACCGTGAACCCATCGCGCGCCCGGAGCTTGGTCACATTGCTACCCCCGTTGTTCGCCACCCACATGTGGACCCCGTCGAACGCAATACCCCAGGGGAATTTTCCGGGGCTGTAGGTCGCCACCGTGAACCCATCAGCCGCTCGAAGTTTCGTGAGGCTACCCGTCTGGCCCCCGGGACTGGTGGGCAACTGGTTCACCACCCAGACGTGCGTCCCGTCGAACGCGACGCTGACCGGCGACGGGCCGACGGCGATCTCGCCTCCCACCTGGCCTGCATCGTACCAGCGGAGCAGCGCGGCCCGCAGCGGGTTGACGCCCCCGCCGGCCGGACCTGCCGGGCCTTCCGGTCCGGGATCGCCCTTCGGGCCTTGGGGTCCTGTGGACCCCGCAGCGCCTGCGACACCCGGATCGCCCTTGTCACCCTTCGAGCCTTGCGGCCCCACCGGCCCAGCAGGACCGGTAATTCCCGCGAGACCTGAGGCCCCGGCCGGCCCTGCCGGACCCACGGCGCCTTGCGGTCCCGCCACACCCGGATCGCCTTTCAAGCCCTGAGGACCCGGCGCGCCCGCCGGACCCTGCAAACCGATCGGCCCCGGCACGCCTTGCGCACCCTGCAGGCCGGCGTCGCCCTTCGCGGCGAGCTTGGCCCAGATGCTGGCGTTGGCCGGAGTGGGCTCGAAATTGGTGTTCGATGCCAGCGCGATCCAGGCCTCCCCGTTGTGGGTCACGATGTCGTTGGCCGCGTAGTCGAAGAGGTTGCTCCACGCGTTCCGGAACGCGACGCCAACCGCGCCCGGATCGCCCTGCGGTCCCGCGGGCCCCGCGGGCCCGGCCGGGCCGGCCGGACCCGACCCACCCGCGCCCGACGCGGTCGCGATCCCGGGGAGCCCCTGCGGCCCGGGAGGTCCCGCCGGGCCCTGGGGACCGGCTGGGCCTTCCACACTCCACTGCAGACGCGTCTCCCAGCGTCGGCAGCGTTCGTGAGCCTCGACAATGCGGACGAGGTCCACGTGCTTGCTCACGCACGCGTGGATGACGCTCGGCGTGCGAGCCTCCACGGGCTCCACGCCGTCCCACGCGACCCCGGCGACCAGGACAATCAGTACCCTCGTTATCCATCTCGTGCTCATGGCCCGCCTCCTTTGAGAGTGCGCATGCTATCTAAAAAAACCTTCACCCTGAAATGCACGGCAGGGGCCAAGAGATCACCCGACGCTCATGCGCCGTCGCGTGGTGGGGCGCTCGAGCAACCGGGTCGCGTGAGGATCGCATCCGAAGACCGGGTCGCGTCAGGCCAGGAAAGAGGTCGAATCAGATCGTGCAGGACGGTCCGGGGAGCCGGCGCCGTCACGCACGGAAGCAAACGGAGTCGGGAGGAGACGGACGGTATGATGCCGCATACCTACGCCGGATTTCTGAAGCCCTGCCGGAGACACGACCTCGTCGCCGGTTCGAAATTGCGGTCATAAAGGAGAGGGATGGATTCTTTTGGAGGGGCCGGGTGCCAACGGGCGGGGGCCTGTGCCTAGCGGATGAATCCGGTCCGCGCGCCCCTTGAAGACCAGGGACAAAAAGACGCCCCGCCTGCCAGCTCTTGGCAGTCCGCCTGCCCGCCGATGCGGATCGCCGCACCCCCGGCGCCCGGTCGCGTCCACCGAGTGGAACGGCATGGAAGACCGAGCCGGGCGGCCGCGCCGGGCGTGGTCAACTAGGCTTCGGCTCCTTCGGAAGCGTCACCCGCCTGAAACTTCGCAGCAGGAGGAGGTCGTAGAGGATCTTCAATCCACCGGCCACGAAGAAGGGGCCGCTCATCAGCGCAGGCGCGCCCAACAGGAGGCCCGCGCAGACCGGCGCACAGGCCGCGCCGACGGTGCGGGCGGTGCCCGTGATACCGGCGGCCGCGGAGCGCTCCTCGGGGAGGACGATGGCCATGGTGTACGACTGGCGCGTGGGCACGTCCATCTGGGAGATGCTGAACCGGACGAGCAGGACCAGGATCGCCAGGGGCAGCGTCGGCATGAGAGGAACCAGCATCAACAGCACGTTGGAAGGCAGGTGGGTGAACACCATCGTGTTGATCAGGCCGAACCGGGCCGCGATCCGCGAGGCCATCAGGGCGGACGCGCCCGCCAGCATATTGGCCCCGAAGAAGATCGCCCCGAGCGTCGCCTCATCCGTGCCGAACCGGAGAGTGAACCAGTAGGCCAGCATGCTCTGAATCACGAACCCCCCGGCAAAGGCGTCCAGCGCGAAGAGGCCCGAGAGGCGCAGGACCACACCGCCGGAGTGGTGCAAGCCGAACCGGGACCGCGGAGCGTTCGGGGCGGATCGCGGGGTCGGCGCGACTTCGACCGCCGGGCTCAGCCGCCAGAACAGCCACGCCAGCACCGCGCCCAGCGCGGCGTACCCGGCCAGCACGACGCGATAGCTGTCCAGCGGGGTCAGGCCCCCGGCCTGGCCCAGTCGGGCAATGCCGCCCCCGGCCAGCGAGCCGACCGCGGTGGCGACGGAGCCGACCAGGTTGTACCAGGCGAAGACGTGGGTGCGCCGTTCGGCTGGCACCGCGTGCGACAGGGCGGCCTGCTCGATGGCCAGGAAGGGACCGACCTCGTACCCGCTGGGGCTGATGACGCCGATCGTTGCCGCCGCCAGCAGCACCACGAACCGATCCGTCCCGATGAAGACCAGACCCGCCCCGAGCAAGAGCAGCGATCCCGCGGCAAGCATCGCCCGCCGCCCGTACCGGTCAGCGTGGGTGCTCATCCAGAGCGAGACGGCGGTATCCCCGACCAGCGTGAGCGTCAGGAGCAGGCCGATCCGCCACTCGTCCAGTCCCAGCGCCGCCAGATACAACGCGAGGACCACCGCCAGGAACCCGTACCCGAACATCCGCGCGATCCGGGCCGCGAACAGGATCCGGCCATCCGGCGTCAATTGCCTCACGAGCACTCCACCCTCCTGCGCGACGATCGCCGAGCGCCGCGCGTCCGTCCTCCGCGATCGAGGTCGCCGGTTTCGAGGACCAGCGGGACGCCGTGACACGCCAGAGGATTGCCTCGCCACGAGGACGATCTCCTCGTCACCCTCAGCGGGCTGCCCCAAGCGCCACCCGACCTTCCTGCAACACACGGTCATAGAGCGTCTCGAGCGCGGCGCTCGCCCCGCGACAACCGGCGACCACCTGTTCCGTCCAGTCGAGGTACTCCCGCCGCCGGATGACGTCCCAGTGGGCCGGGGGATGGTGGGTCACGTCCCGGACGTTGGCGATCTTGTCGGCGATCCGGATCAGCTTCGCGCGCGGCGAGAGGTGGGGCGCCCCGGCGGCCTGGACCGCCTTCCGGGCGGCCTTGGGCAACCGCTGGTCATCGGTCACCTCCCGGACCAGGTCCCGGATGGCCGGACCGAACTCCTGGGCCAGCTCCGCGGGGGTCGTCTCGGTGTCTTCCAGCGTGTCGTGAAGGACGGCTGCCGCGAGCGTCAGGAGATCCGTCACGTCGCCTTCGCCCGCCAGGATCGCGGCGACCTCGATCGGATGATTGATGTACGGGGACGCGTCGGCATCCGTCCGCTTTTGGAGGCGATGCTTCCGGGCGGCAAAGGCCGCGGACTGCAGGAACTCCTGGAGGTCGGTCATGGCATGTTACCCCGCTGATCCGCAGAGATCGTGCCACCCCGACGCCGCCACCAGGCCCGCCGGGTCCCCGGCTATCCGCGCGGCCTTACGCCTTGCCGTGCGCGTCTCCCGGCGTCTTTCGGCGCGCGAACCGCTGCCGCATCGCCCCCAGCGCCAGCCCGCCGAGCTGGACCGCCGCGCGCAGGGCTCCGCGGCGCCGCACGGCGCGGGAGAGGGCCCAAGCGGCGATGGTCTTCGGCGGGGTGGTCTGCTCCCGAGGCGGTCGCAGCCGGAGCGTGATGGCGCCCGCGGGGCAGCCGGCGGCGCAGACGCCGCAGCCGATGCACCGTTCCTCGGACACGGCGTAGCGGCCGTCCCGCTCGGCGAGGGCACCCGTGGGGCACCGGCCGCCGACACAGGCGCCGCACGCGGTGCAGCGCGCGGCATCGACGGCGGAGAGCCAGTTGCTGCGCACCAGCAGGTGCGGCGCGCGGAACTCCGTGACACCGCGCAGGAAGCCGCAGCAGCACGCACAGCAGTTGCAGACGAACATCGACTCGCGCCGCACGTTGTAGGTGCAGTGCACGAGCCCCTCGCGCTCGGCGAGGTCCAGAACGGCCAGCGCCTGCTCCCGCGTGATGGTGCGCCCGAAGCCGGTGGCGAGCGTCCCCTGGTAGGCATTCTCCTCGGAGGAGAACGCCAGACAGGTCTCCAGGGGATGGGTGCACGGCGTGCCGAGCTTCGCCCGTTCGGTGCGGCAGATGCACTCCATCAGCCGGAAAGAGCGGGCACCGGCGAGCATCCCGCGCACGTCCTCGTGCGGCAGGATCACCGCCCGCGCGTCGAGGCGCGCGTTGACCGGGATGACGCGGGCGAGGGCGGGCCGGACACCACCGACGGTGCCGAGCAGGTACGGCGCGTACTCCTCGACGAGTGTCGCCAGCTCGACGTCCATCCGCGGGAGCTGGAACTCGTAGATCCCAATGACGAACGGCGCCAAGCCGTAGATCTGTTCGCCGTGCACCCGGAACGACACGATCTGCCCGCGTCCAACCATCCCGTCGAGGCGCGGCCGCAGTTCCTCGACCGGACGGCCCAGCCGTTGCGCAGCCGCCTCGGCGGTCTCGGGGAGGAGGCGCAGCTCCACTGCCAGAGCGGCATCGTCGGGGGCGAAGATCTTTTCGAGGATGCGCAGTTCGACTCCGCTCGCCGTGCGTGGAAAGCCGTGCGGGAACTCATCCAGTCTGGCCGCAAGCCGTTCGTAGATGACACCCATCCTGGCAACCCCACCCCACGTCGAACCCGCACCGGCGGCGGCCCGCCACCCGCATGGCCCCCCGCCTCGCGCTCCCCCGCCACGACGCAGCGGAGCATACCGCAGCCGGGAATCGCGTCAAGCGGAAACAGGGTGGGACAACGCCGGGGCGCCCATCGGAGCCGGATCGCCACGGCGCCGAGCGAGCGCCGGCAATCCGCCGACCCACCCCCCCCGCGGGCCCCTCGCCGACCGTCGCGGCGGCGTTCCGTCCCACCGCGCACGCCATCGTGGACTTTTTCCGCGGCCGCCCGTAGTATCTCCCCGCCATGCTGCTCATCTACCCCCCCACGGCGCGGAGCACCGAGCCCCCCCTCGGCATCGCCCGGCTCGCGGGCGTCCTGGACCGGAACGGGGTTCCGGTGCGATGCCTCGATCTGTGCCGGGAGGGCCTCGACTACCTCCTCGGCCTCGAGCCCGATGCCCGGGACACCTGGACGCGGGGCGCCCTGCGCCGCCGGAGCCGGAATCGTGCCCTCCTCCAGGATTTCGCCGCCTACGCCACCCCTGACCGCTACCGCCGGGCTGTGTTCGACTTGAACCGCGCCCTCAAGGCGGCGTCGGAGCCCTTCGGTGTCGAGGCGGGCCTGGCCGACTACCGCGACCTGCGTCGGTCGCCGCTGCGGCGCGCTGATCTGCTGGACGCCGCGGCCGCCCACCAGGAGAACGTCTTCTTCCCGCTCTTCCGCGCGCGGATCGTCGAGGCGCTTGCCGCGTTTCCGGCGCGCACCATCGGGCTCTCGGTCAACTACCTGAGCCAGGCCCTCTGCGCCTTTGCGATCGTCGGCTTCGTGAAGACGGTCCGCCCGGATCTCCGCGTGGTACTCGGGGGCGGCCTCATCACGTCCTGGGTCGGACAGGGACGTCTCGCCCCGACCGAGCGCTTCGGCGGCCTCGTCGACGCGATCCTGGCGGGGCGGGGCGAGGACCCGATCCTCGCACTCCTCGGCGCCCCGCGCGGCGCCTCGACCGCTCCGCCCGCCTTCGACGATCTCGTCGGCCTCGACTACCTCGCCCCGACGCGCATCCTGCCCTACAACTTCTCCACCGGCTGCCCCTGGAAGCGCTGCAGCTTCTGTCCCGAGACCGCGGAGGGCAGCCGGTACGTGGGAACCCGGGTGGCCACCGCGGCCCAGGAGGTCGGCACTCTCGTCGCCCGCCACGCGCCCGGCCTCCTCCATTTCACGGACACCGAGATCGCCCCGCTGTACCTCCGCGGGTTGACGGATGCGCCTCCGGGGGTGCCCTGGTACGGGTTCGCCCGCTTTTCCCCGCTCCTGACCGATCCGGACTTCTGCCGGCGCCTGGCTGCGTCGGGTTGCGTCATGCTGCAGCTCGGTCTCGAGTCGGCCGACCAACGGGTCCTCGACGCCCTCGGGAAGGGCACCCGCCTTGACCAGATAGACCGCGCCCTCCGGAATCTCGCCGAAGCGGGGATCGGCGTCTTCCTCTACGTCCTCTTCGGCACGCCGGCGGAAACCCGCGACGCCGCCCGCCGGACCCGGGACTTCGTCGCCACGCACGCTGACCGCATCGACTTCCTCAACGTCGCGCTCTTCAACCTTCCCGTGGCGAGCACCGAGGCACCCCATCTCGCGACCCGCCCCTTCTACGAGGGAGACCTCTCCCTGTATCGCGAGTTCACCCACCCCAGCGGCTGGAACCGGGACGTGGTCCGGGCCTTCGTGGCGGACGAGTTCGACGCCGATCCCGCCATCAGAGCCATCCTCGCGAGAAATCCCCCGGTGTTCACCTCGAACCATGCACCCTTTTTCCTCGGTGCGTCCTCCAGCCAAGAGGGGAGGTCGGATCCATGAGGTGGCCCTTCGTGTCGAGCCTTCGCGCACGCCTGCTTCTCCTCGTCCTCGTGGCCCTTATCCCCGCCCGCGGCCTTGGAATTTACACGACCTGGGAGATGCGCCAGACTGTCCGGACGGAAGCGCTGCAGGACGCCATGCGGCTCGCCCGGATTACCTCCACCGCGGGGGAACGGCTGATCGAGGGGACCCACCAGATCCTGACCATCCTGGCGCGCCTCCCCGAGGTCCGCAGGCAGGACGCTGCCGCCTGTCGCACGCTCTTTGCGGACCTCTTGAAGTCGTACCCTCACGTTTCAAATCTCGGTGTCGCCACACCGAACGGGGACGTGTTCTGTAGCGCCGTCCCGTTCGAGGGCGTCGCCAACATTGCTGACCGAACCTATTTTCAGCAGGCCGTTGCCCGGAAGGATTTCGCCCCGGGGGAATACCGGATCGGCCGGATCACCGGAAAGGCCGTCATCAATTTCGGCTATCCCGTCCTCGACGGTGCGAGCCAGGTGGCGGCCGTCGTCTATGCGGGACTGGACCTGTCGTGGCTCAGCCGCCTCCTCGCTGAGGCCCGGTTGCCGGAGAATTCGACGATCACGGTCGTGGATGTCGCCGGGCAGGTCCTGGCACGCTACCCTGACTCGGAGCGGTGGGTTGGTCGGTCTTTTCCGGAAGCCCCGTTCGTCCGGGCCGCTATTTCTCAACAGGATCAAGGTACCGTCGAGGGGCAAGGTCTGGACGGCACACCGCGCCTTTACGCGTTCACCCCGCTCCTGGCCGGGGAGCGAGAACGAATCGCGTATGTGTACATCGGCATTCCCAGCGACAGCGCCTTTGCCAAGGTGAACCAGATTGGCAACCGGAGCCTCGTCGGGTTTGGATTCGTTCTGGTATTCGCGTTGCTGGCCACGGGGATCGGGTCGCGAATGCTCATCCTGCGGCCCGTGACCACGCTGGTGCAGACCATGCGGCGGCTCGGCTCCGGGGACCTCGTTGCACGCACGGGTTTGCCCCACACGACCTCGGAAGTCGGCCGGCTCGCCACCGCCCTGGACGAGATGGCCGAGCGACTGGAGGCACGGCAGGGCGGCTCAGTGTAGCAGCCGCACACCCAGATTGAGTGGCTACTATCAGGGCCTTCAGGAAGTGACTTCCGGACCAACGTCCAGTATTGCATCTGGGGTTTCAGCGACCGCAAGCGAGATGGAGGAAAGAGTGTGAAGCCGAGTGCCGCGAAGGTTCGGCAAGTAAGCGGCGTCTGGTTGCGGACGGGGATGGGAGCTGCCGGACGCGAATCGAGATTGCGGATCCGGGCCACCCGCCTCCCTCGCCCTCGAAGAAGCCAGGAGCTCGCCTTCTACCGCTGCCGCCAGAACGCCCAGCTCCCGAGCGCAAGCAAGCCGCTCGCCACCAGGAACGCCGGGCGGTATCCAACGGCCTGGACCAGCCAGCCAAATCCGCTCGCCCCGAGCACGGCGCCGACGAGGTTGGCGCCGTTGTAGAACGCCACCGCCTGACCCCGGCGGCCGCTGGGGGCCCGCTCGAAGGCCAGGGCGTTGGCCGCCGGCATGACGAAACCCTGCGCCGCGCCGTTGAGGACGCCGATCAGCATGAGCAACCAGGTGGCGTGAAGGCCGCTGCAGAGGAGGATTCCCGCCGTCATGGCGCCGAGCGCGGGGACGATCACGCGCGTACGCCCAATGCGGTCGGCCAGGCGACCGCCGACGAAACGGACCAGGATCGCCGCCCCGGTGTAGGCGAGGTAGAAGGGGCCGACCCGTGGGAGTTCGAGGGCACGGGCGTATGGCGGCAGGAAAACAAACACGATGACGTTGGCGAGGCCGTACTGGAAGGCCGGCAGGAGGACCGGGAGGAACGGCACCCATCCCTCCCAGCCCAAGCGGGGTCCGCGTGGGGCGGGCGTGATCGGTGGGACCGGCACTAGCGCGGCCAGAGTGACCGTCGCGGCCGCGACGCCGACCGTGGCGGCAAAGAAGGCCGGGAAGCCCCAGGTACCGAGAATGACCTCCCCCGCGGCCGGCCCGAGAGCCACCGCGACCAGTCCCCCCGTCCCGTATATCCCGACGGCCTCCGCGCGCCGCGTGGGCGGCGCGAGGTCCGCGATCAGGGTCATGCTGCTCGTCATGTAGACCGCGAACGCCAGCCCTTGCAGGAACCGGAGGGCATAGAGGGGCCAACCAAGCTGCGTGGTCACACCGAACGCGACCGAGACAGCGGTCAGAAGGACCGCCGCGGCCAGGAGACAGGGCTTTCGCCACCCCCGGTCCAGCAGCCGGCCTGTGATCGCCTGCACCGAGATCGCAGCCACGCTGAACGTGGCCATGATGGTCCCAATCTCCCCGGCCTGGGCTCCGAGCACTTGGAGATACAGGGGCAGCAGATTGTAGGCGTTGACGTTCGTAAAGAAGCAGAAGAACGCCAGCGTGGTCAGCACAAAGGGCTTGGTGTACATGCTTTGTGTGGAGGCGGACATTTCCCGGTCGTCTGCACACAAGAGGTCAGGTGACCTGCGGGGTGCCCTTGGAAAGCAAAAAGGCTTGAAACCTATAAGATCTCAAGCCTTTCTGCTTGGTGGCCCTATCGGGATCCGACCCGAATTATGGTTACGATCACCACTTTGCAAACATACTCACAGAGTTAGACGGGGCAGGCAAGTCCAAAAAATTGGCACGACTAAAACACGGTCACAAGTTCACCACGCAAGACAATGGGGCGGGCTCAAGTCCCCCTTGGCTCCCCGGTTGGGACTCGAACTCCTCGCCTCGTGACTCGACGTTATCAAACAGTTACGATTGGTCGTGGCCCTCCCGTGGGGCGATCACCCCGCCTCCTTCGGGGCGGATTGCCGTGGCGTGCAGTCAGTCCAGGGAGCGTTTCCCCTGGCAATCCGCCCGGCGGCAACCTGCTGAGAATCCGTCTTTTCCCTTGACAGTCGGACCCCGTCCGCCAGACTCCCTTTGACACCGTCATCCGCGTTGCCCATCCTAAGGCACCAAAGAGGCCGGTGTGCACCAGCTGCACTCGGATTGCGACGAAAGGAGAGGGAGTGAAGACAGGGTCGAAGTGCCGGATCGGCAGGGCATTGCTGGTCGGGGCGCCGGTTATTCTGCTGGCGGGCATTCCGGTCCTGGCCGGGGCGGCGGTTGCGGGGAATCTCCTGGCCACCGGGTCACTTGATGATGGCCTGGCGCGACTTGCCAGCCGCGCGGCGGAATTATGGGGCCCGGATAACGCCTGGATACCCACTCCCACCGTGCTGGTGCAATACGAGACGGATCTGGGGGAGCGCAGTGCCGTGGATTTCGAAAACGGGGTGGTGCAGGTCCAGATCCTGCTCAGGGCCGACGACGACCCCACCCGGGAGCTCGTGCTGGCCCACCTGCGCCAGGGACTGGGCAACTTGATTCAGGGGGATGCGAGAGATCCTGTGGAGATGCTAAGAGCCCAGGAAGAGGAATCGCAGCCCGCCGCGCGGAAGAAACGAGATGAGACGCCGAAAGCTATTCCGCCCGGAAAGGAAGTCCGGGTTCACCTCGTGCGCCAGGGTGATTCCCTGCAGAAGATCGCCCGGCGCTTCCACATGACAACCGCAGAACTGGTGCAGTTGAACGACCTGGACCCCGATGAGATTTTGCACCCCGGCCGACCGCTCAAGGTCCAGGTGTTTGTTTCCCACGACCTGATAATGGACTCGGATCCGCGACCCCCGGGACGAGATCCGCTCCTCCTGGATCAGATCCGAAGGGTCGACGGCCGTCCGGTCTCGCCATCGCTGGTCCGGCAATTCGCGGCGGAGGTCGTGGGGGACAAGCCTCACGCCGCAAAGGTGGTGGGGGCCGACGGCGTCGAGCGCCTGGCGGTGACCGCCAAGTTCAAGCTGGTGTCCAATCACCTGGAAATTCGCGCCAGAAAGTTCCACCCCCTGGTTCAACGCCACGCCAAGAAACATGGGCTTGATACCGCATTGATCATGGCGATCATTCATACCGAATCCGTGTTTAACCCCCAAGCCCGCTCAACCGCCTCTGCGTACGGCCTCATGCAGCTCGTCCCGCATACCGCCGCGCAGGAAGCCTATCACGTACTCTACGGCGAGAAGCGCGCAATGACGGCCCAGTATCTGTATGATCCGGCAAACAACATCGAGCTGGGGACGGCGTATTTCAACATCCTGGAAGGCCGGTACATGGGGGAGATCCGTGATCCCCTGAGCCGCACCTACTGTGCGGTCGGCGCCTACAATGCAGGCGCCGCCAACGTGGGAAGTGCTTTTGCATCCAAGAAATCCATCAATCATGCGGCCGCTGCGATCAATCGTCTGAAACCGAATGAGGTGTATGCCCGCCTGGTAGACGCGCTGCCGTTCCAGGAGAGCCGGAATTACGTCCGCAAAGTCTTCGACCGCGTCCGCCTGTATCGTGAATGGCAGTAACTCCGCTCCCTTCTACATGAATTCCCGGCTGAACTCAAACAGCGACACGATCACCTTCCCCATCCTGGAGTAGTCCGGCCGCTCCGCCGTGTCGTTGCCACGGAATCGACGATCGTCTTCGTGCGCGTCCCCTGTGCTTCCCGAAAACTCATCTCATCGGCCTCAAGCGGCCCTCCGTTCATAATGGTGATGCAGCCCTCCCACCTCTGGGACGGCGACAACGGCGCCCTTATTCCATGGCCAACGCCAAGTGCGTGCGCCAGCGGTGATAGTAGTCGACGTAGCTCGTAAGAAAGCGGCGGAGATGGCCTTCGCTGAACACAATCACATGGGCCAGACTGAACTCGACCGCCGTCTTGCTGCCCTCGATCGCGGCGAGCATGTCGAGCCCGTTCGCGTCCGCGCCGAACTTCGGAGCCGATCTCACCGCCGCCAAGCTTCCCGTCGATAAATCGATGCGCAACTATCGGTTTGGAGTAGGCGTCCGCGAGGACCTCGTGGGCATCTGGGAGTATATCGCCGCTGACAATCTCACGGCGGCGGATGAGTGGCTCGAGAAGCTCTATGCCCAGTTCGACCACCTCGCAGCGTTCCCGCACGCAGGCCATTCGCGCCCAGATCTTGCCGAGAGCCGCCGCCTCTTGTTCTGGCCGGTCGGCGCTTATCCCATCATCTATCGGATCACAGACGACGTTGTCGAGATCGTCGCGGTCACCCACGCCGCCCGACACGTCCCCCGCTTCCTCCGGTATCGCGAAAAGCGATAAACCCACCAACTGTGCTCATACCGCGCGGAGTCAGATTGGAGTGGCCATTCCCGCCTGGAATGCGGGGTCCATTTCCGATCAGAATCGGTGGTCCCTTTCATCGGAATATGCAGTCCTTTGGGCAAAAGAGGGAGCGCTTGAGGCGGGCAGCTTGCAGCAAGTTACGAGAAAGATCAGGGGAAGCTGGATATGAATATTCGGGAACGACAGGGAGATTGGGGGTAGATTGTGGGGCGTGGCGCGAGGGCAACACCAATAAAAAAAGGCCAGGAAACCTTGTGTTTCCGAGCAGTTCTGCTTGGTGGGCCTATCGGGATTCGAACCCGAGTTATGGTTACGATCACGTCTTCGCGAGTAATGACGGAGAGTTGGGTGACGCGACCGGTTCGAGAAATGGGCGCGACCAGAACTTGGTGGCAAATTCACCACACGAAATATTGTTGCTGTGCGTTCGAGTCCGAGGTGGCGCGCGAGCTTCCGGTGGAGCAGCCGTCCAGGTTCATGCGGATTCTCAATCTCAAAACCGCCGAAACCCTCGGGCTGACGTTCCATTCAACGCTGCTCCTCCAAGCGGAGGAGGCGATCCGGTGAGAGCGTAGGATCGCCTGCACCCGCCTTGGCCTTGGTCGTCGCTGCACCTCGCGGGCTGGGAGTTGCCAGGCGTCGCGCAAAGATGGCCTGACGTCGGCTCAACTCCAGACGGACGTCGAGTTGCAGCTCCGCCAAGCCGGGATCCTCGTGCGCCCCACCTCGGACGGGACACTCTACGTGAAAGCGAGTCTCGTGAAGGCCCCGCACCATCCGGTGTATGCCTTCAAGATTCAGTTCCAGTATCTCCAAGGGGTCGTGCTGGTGCGCGCCCCCGACATTGTCGCCCTCGCGCCCACGTGGGAAGCAAGCGGCACGGGGATCGTCGAGGCCAGTCGCCTCCACGAGGTCCGCGGGTTTGTACGGGACCTTGTCAGCCAATTCGTGAACGCCTACCTCGAGCAAAACGCCCAGCCGTACGCAGCTCACTCGCCGTCCCGATAGCCGCACCGCGGGCACCGCTCGCCGGTCGAGGCGTATGTGTTTCAGCCTTGCGAGGACCAGCCCCCCGCTACTTAGCAGGCGGTGGCGTGGCTACCGTCATGCCATGGCGCCGGAAGACGTCCATCATCTTCGCACGGTCGGGCGGGCCGGGGGCGGCAGCACCGATGACTTCGGCCGCCTCGCGGAAGTAGGCGGGGCCCAGTATGGCCGGGGTTATAACACAGAGTTGTTTCACATCCTCGCTGCCGAGGTTGTCGAAACGGTGCACCGCGCCACGGGGGATGCATAGGGCCTGCCCGGGACCAACCTCGATCGGTGTGCCGTCAACCGTCCAGGTAAGGACGCCCTTGATCCCGTAGAGGACCTCCTCGTAGGCATCGTTCTTGTGGGTCGGCGCCGGCAGCTTCTCCCCGACGGGGACGAAGACTTCGAATACTGACACGCTGCCGCCCGAATCGCCGCCCGTGAGGAGAAACCGGATCCCTAGCGGACCAATCTTGATGGTCTCGTCCGCGGGATTGACTCTGGTCGTGCGCTGCTGCATGGGTGGTCCCCCCTTTCAGTAAGGCTCTCCGACATCTTCCGGTTATGCTATCCAGCGTGGGAGCAGCATTTCTGTCTTCCGGTAGTTCATGCTTGTCTCGAACGTCCCGTGTCTTCTTGAGATGGCTAACTGCGCTTCTGGGGAGGCAATAAGAGAATATCCTCTTAAGGACTTTTCGGCAGCTAAGAGTGGCAGGCCCCGTTACGGCACCACGGGGGGCTGAAGATATTTGACGTGTGCTTAGGTTGCAGCCTTGCGAGGACGAGGTCACAGGGCTAGAGCCCGAGTTATGGTTACGCGCACGTGTCCGCGAGTAATGACGGGGAGTTACGCGATGCAGGAGAAACGAAAACAGGCACGGCTGAAACACGGAGGGCCTCCTCGGTGTAATCGAGGAGGAGCAGGTCCGCGCGGGTCCTGGGGGGGGTTGCCCAAACACCTACAGCGTCTTGACCTCACTAAGGGGCGCCTTGCCTTCGAGCACGTTCCAGATGTTGTTGAGTGAATAGTTCATCGTCCTGAAAGTTGCCTCGTCCGTTGCTCCTCCGATGTGGGGCAATGCAATAATCTTCCTGGTGGTCAGTAGCTTCGAACCGGTCGGCGGTTCGTTCTGAAAACTGTCGATCGCAGCACCCGCGATCTCCCCAGTCATGAGCGCGTCGTGCAGATCGTCTTCGACGATCACGCCTCCCCGTGCGGCGTTGATGATACACGCCGTCTTCTTCATCATTCTCAGCTTCGCCCCGTCTATCATGCCACGTGTCGCATCCGTCAGCGGCACGTGCAGGCTCACGTAATCGGCTTCCCTGAGCATCCTGTCGATCTGGGTGTACTCGAACCCGTACTCCTTCGCCGCGCTCTCGTCTCTCACGACATCGTATGCCAGCACTTTCATGCCGAAGGCCTTCGCGTAGCGCATCAGTAGCTTCCCGATCGCGCCCATGCCGATGATGCCCAGAGTCTTTCCGCTGATCTCCGTGCCCGAACGCGATGCGCAGATGCCGCGTTTCATATCGGCGTCTAGCTGCGGTATTTCCCGCGCGAGGGCGATCATGAGGCCGAGTGTCAGCTCCGCGACCGCGTTGCTGTTCTGACCCGGGCAGTTGGTAACCATGACGCCATGGCGCGCGGCCGCCGCCTTGTCCACGTTATCCACGCCGACGCCATGTTTGCAGACCACCTTCAGTTTCTTCGCAACGCTGAAGAGCTCTTCGTCTACGCTTTCCAATCCAAACAGGTATCCGTCTGTATCCGTGATTTCCTTGAGAAGGGACGCGCGGTCCATGCTCATCGCGTTGTACACGGAAACGACGCGCAGGTCTTTCCCGGCCGAAAATTCCGCGACGACGCGCTCGGCAACCACTTGCTCCTTCTTCGTCAGGCTCACGAGGATCTTCTTCATGGCAGTGTCTCCGTTTCCGTCTAGGCATGGACAACATGTGTTGCCACGTGGCACACGCTCTTGTCTCAAGAGTCGCTCCCACTCCGTGCGCGTCACCCGACTGCGGGCTTACCTGCCCCCGCCGATCGGTCCACGCGCATCCTAGTCCACGCCGACTCCCAATGCCAGTGAAGAGAGCGAGACGGAACCTGGGAACGCGCGCGCCTCGGAAGCCTGCGGTCGATAGCCCAGGACGCTGTGATGGGTTACATCTTTTGACTCCTGGCACAAGATGGGGGACCGACACGCTGGAGCGTGTAAAACGATTGTGCGAAGTCCCCCCTGCCTCCGCCCCCACCTCTCACCGACGCCATCGAGCATTTCTGCTGGCCGAATCCCGATACAGGCGGGCAAAAAGAAAACGCGAGGTCGATCCTCGAGGAAATCCCATCCGGAAGAACTCAACTCAGATGAAACATTAGCAGGATGCTGAAAAACCCGTTTTCGCCCAGGCTGCTCAAAAAGGTCCAGATGCAAGGCGGCGCGCGATGCGAGGTGCGAGGCGTACTTAGCGCGTACGCCGCAGCGCCGCGCGAGCGCGCCAACGCAGCAGATGGGCCTTTTTCAGCAGCCTGTTAGAGGGTCACACGTCTACAGTGGGTTGAGGGGCAAACACGATAAGACGCGACTCTTGCCGCCCCGTTGGAACCCATCGGCCGCGAAATTGGACGTCATCGGCACTCCTGAGTTCTGTCAAGTGGGAGCGTGTAGAAATAGTACGTCTCGCCGCTCCCGCCCCAATCCGGATGCGCTCGATGGACCGTGGCGCCGAATGCCCGATTGAGTTGAACGCTCCGCCCTTCCCGCGCGTGACCGAGCACGAGGGGATAGCCGGCCTGGGACACGATGCCTAGAAAGAACGCCTTGAGCACCTTCCCGAGACCGCGCCCCTGGAACGCAGGCAGGATGGTCGTCGAGAGCACGTACACGGCGGGTTGCCCTCGGAATGGGTACACGTCGCCCGCCTCCGGCCCCTCCAGGAACGCGAGATTCTCACGCACCGGAAACCCGTACGTCTCGCCGATCAACTCCTGTGTTCCCGCATCGTAGAGCCACACGCACCCACAGCGGGCCAAGAGTACCCGCTTGGCTTCGAGACTGAGACGCAGGTTCTCGTGATAGACCGCCTCAAAGACCATGGTCTGCTCAAGGTCCCAGTCCCTGGCGAAGCTCAGCGCCATCTTCCGTACGGAATCGTCACCCATCGGCCACGCCTCCTCGGTAGCCCGTCTCCTCTTGCGGCCGGGTGGAGTCCGATTTGATCGCGGAGCCACCGCTGCGTGCCGCGGCCGGGGCGTACCTGCCAGCTGTCCCGTTCTCGCAACACCAAGCGAACGTGACGATAGCAATCTTTTCGCCCCTGTCAATTGGCGACACCGCGGCTTTCCGTCTGAAGGCGTCCTATGTCAAGACCGTTTGCGCCATTGGCGTTGCTGCTCGGATAAGCGAGCCGGCGCTTTAGGTCCGAGTTTTCATCCGGAGTGCCTTGCGCAGCTCCACCATGGCGAGCGTGTCGCGCTCGCAGTACTTGAGGAGGGCGGTGCGGATGCGGGCCTTCTCGGCGGCGTCGCCATCGCCGAAGGCCATCCGGTGGAACTGGAGGGAGGCCATCATCCCCTCCTGGATCTCCAGGTCGTCGTAGGCCAGGTGCGGCGCCACGGCGGGCAGGACGGCCTTGATCGAGTAGGAGCCGTTGAAGGCGGGATGGTAATAGTGCGCCTTGATGATCGGGTGGAGATCCCAGAGGCGGTCACAGACGCGGTCGAGGTCGCGGCGGAGGTGCGGGAGGGCCTCGGCGAGCCCGGTGAGGACGCCCCGCTCGTACCCGGTGTAGGTGCAGATGCTCCCCTTCTCTCCCACCGACTTCAGGAGGGCCACGGCCAGCTCCTCGCGGGGGTCCCGGGCGTCCGGGCAGAGGTAGGCCTCGTGCCGGAGCTGCCCGTCCGCGGACTCGATGTGGTTCGACCACTGGAACGGGATGGCCTGGTACGGCCGGGTGTTGGGATAGAGCGGGATGGCGGAGCCCAGCGTCTCGAAGTCCAGATGGTGGACCGGGTACTCGACCGTGTCGAGCGCGGCCCGGAGTCCCGGGCCGACCCACTCGACGTTGTCCTTCACCCGCTGCTGGATCAGTTGCAAGGGGTAGCCGACGGGATGTCGTCGATGGTCTGGATGCCCAGTGCCGTCAGGTCGCGGAACGCTTGCCGGCTCCCGGGGAGGTGGTAGATCCAGCGGTCGGGTTTGTCCTTCGTGCAGTGCTCCCAGAAGGGACACTCGTAGGGCGTGAAGCAGTGATCGTCCGGCTCGATCGGTGGGGCGTCTGGGCGGCGAGGATCTGCCGCATCTCGGCCAGCCGCGCCGGGATGTCTGGCTGCCGATCCTGCACCTCGCGGGTGAGATCCTCCTCCTGAAAGAGCTGCGTGAGGTCCAGTTCGCCGCCGGGATAGACGTACCCGGTGTTGAGGTGCATGAGGCAGGTGGCGTCCAGCAGTCAGGCCGGCGCCGGTGAGGACATACGCCTGGATGGCGAGGTCGTCCCGGTGCTCCGGCTTCGCCTGGGCCGTGGACTTCACCTCGATCAACCGCCAGCGGTTGCCGCGGGTCCGGACCAGGATGTCAGGCCGGACGACGACATCGTCGAAGGCGATGAAGCCCTCGTAGAGGACGGTTACGCCAGGATCGGCCAGGAGCGCCGCCGTGCGGGCGAGGCCCTCCTCCACCTTGAAGTATTCCACATCCACGAGGACGCCGCCGGGGTACCGGTCCCGGGCGAGCTCCCCAACCCGCGTCCCCGCGTCCAGGATCGCCTGCGTGCCCTCGTCAAAGGGCGTCGCCAGCTCCCGGGCGTGGATCTCCAGGTAGAGCCGCTTGGGGCACTGTAGGCCCGACAGGTACCGGGACTTCGACAGGCGAGTCGTCATCGTCCGGCGCTCCCCGCGCGGCCCGGGCGGATCCCCCGGTCGCGGCAGGCGGCGGCCAATGCAGGGTCAGCCTCCAGAACCTCGGGGTTCTCGGCGAGCAACTCGGCCAGGTGCCGACGCGCCCGGCCATCCCCAGGACAGCGGCGATCCGCTTCCAGGAGACAGCGAGCGGCCTCCCCGAGGCGCCCCTGTCCTGCGAGGGCGAGGCCGAGATTTTTGTGGGTGTTGTGCCGTGCGGGGTCGAAAGCAATCGCCGCTCGACAGCAGATCTCCGCCATAAGATCTCCGCTTCCGCGTGCCGTCCGGGGCGGTTCAGGTAGTCGCCCCGTTTATTATGGAGTAGGCACCCGGCTTCCGCCACAGCGGGACGGACATCGACCCGCTGGGCGCTAGGCGGCGTTCGCAGGAAGACTAGGCCGCGATGTCGCAGTAGGTCGCGTAGGCGTGCGGTTCAGGAAGGCCGGTGCCGTCGGCGCGGAGGCCTTCGAGATGAAATGCGATCGCCTCGCGCATTTCCCGTTCGACCTCTTCGCGGTTGGCTCCGGTCGCGACGCAGCCGGGTACATCCGGGGAGTAGGCGGAGTACCCCGTTCCGGTCTTCTCGACGACGATGAGAACCTTCATCCCTTTAACCCCGCCTGTTTCAGAACACTGTTGAGCGTTCCTGGCGCCAGATCATCATTCGGTTTTCCCGGGAGCGTCACCACGCCGGGCTTCGTCGGATGCTTGTACTGGCGGAACCCCGGGATCGTTCCGCAGATCAAAGATCCCGCCGAAGTTGATCGATCCTCAGGCCGGCATCGCGCAGAATGTGTTGAAGGATCTTGGGGTGTAGGATTTGTCCGGCGTGGTACGGAATCGTCACCCGCTTTCCTTCGGTGTTCCGAAGGATCCGATGACTCCCGCTGGAGCGGACCTCCTCGAAGCCGAGGCGGCGAAGGAAGCGCAGGATCTGGTCGGCCGTGACGCGGGGAAGCCGCGGGCTCATACGGCGACATCCAGCACCGCAAGCGTCACCTCACTTGGGACGGGCAGCGGCTCCCCAACAGCCAGGCGGTCCTCGAGATGGAGCCGGATCGCATCACGAATGTTCCGCACGACCTCCTCGTACGTTCGTCCCTGCGTGTAACAGCCTTGAAGTTGCGGACAGGTCGCCACGTACCCGGCGCGATCCCGCTCGACCACGGCGGTCAACTGGAGCCGACGCTCCACCTTTTGCGCTGGCCGTCGTGCGAGGCGACGGACCGTCTTTTCGGCCATGCTCCCCTCCTTGACTCTTTCTGCGAACCAGCGCCACGTTTATTTCGAACCCCTGCGTGGCTTCCTCCGTTCGATCGTCTAACGTGGGTAGGGTATCATCTCCACATTGCGAACCAAAGCGAAAAGGCCTCACTCCCGCTCTGCGTGGACTCCTTCTCGACCCACGCCGCAACCCTGTCCATCCTCTGACGCCTGTTAGGAGCCGTTACGACATAACGTGTCCATGTTTTGTAATTTCGTTACGGCTCCTTATGCCGTTCCCGGAATTTCTCCGGTCAAGTCATTCGTTGACAACGGCTTGCTTCTGTCAGACCCCGCCGCCCTGCTCTCGCACCCGCCTCGCCAGCTCACCTTCCATGGCAGCAGCCCGCGCATAAGCCAACCCACACTTCTTGGCGACCCCCCCCTGGGTGAGTGTCGCTGCGGGGTTCCCGTCCCCCGTCCGTCTCGCCCGGGCGGGCTGGACGGCGGAGGCACGGTTTCTGGATCGCTGCGGCCGTCAACCACAAGGTAACGAACGTGGGAACGTCCCGCAAAACAGGAGCGCGGTTGCCGGGGCACGGCAGGCGCGGTCGGTTGTCAGGAGTCATAGGACGCAACGTCCCGGATTACGGGAGGCGGGCGAAAGGAAGGAACGGAGCGTTGAGGCGGAAAGGTTAAAGGGAAAAATCGCCTGCCGTGAGCCAACCGGAACCACTGGTGTCCACGTTGCAACCGGCGTTGGCCAGCTTGGTAACTAATTCGTGCCTGCTGGCGGCCTCGCTAGTCATATGAAGCAGGTGCCGCCCTGCGACATCGCTGAAGGGGCGGATTTCACCCACCTGAACGAGAATGGTGCTGTTGGGATCACGGCCGAAGGCCATCCCCGCTTCAAAGAGTACGTTTGGACGCGATTGACCAGTGAGGCTCTTCTCGTAGGTCGGATCACGTGAAACGCGGAATTCTGGCTTTAGTCTCGCTTCGTCATCTGGAGTAAGCAATACAACGACTGCTGCTGCTTCGCGGAAAGCCGTTTCGAGTATCGTGCCGACATAGGGAGAAGCTTGGCCCGTCATCCGAATCGCCTGGAGCCACTCAAGCGGTTGGAGCCCAACAGCACGCAGGAAATCGAACATGGAGTCCCGCAATCTGGTATTTCGTCCGTGAACCACGAACACTCTAGTGCCGCGTCGTGGTGGTGGTGACCTTCTGGCCTGTCTTGCCGCGCGACTGGCCGGTTTCATTTGTCGCCTAGGCTCAGGTGGACTAGGCAGGACGACGGGGGCCGGAAGAAGATTCACCGGAGCCTGCCGAATTATCGCGAGATCTTCGGGTGTGGCGAAGCGAGAAATGTTGATGCCCCGCTCCGAGGCAAGGGCTATTGCGGCCAATGGTCTCGGGAGGTGTGTCGACCGAACCTTCTGGTCAATTAAGGCATAGACCCTGCTCGGGCCTATATCAAGCGTCTTTTGTAAGCGAGCCAACAATTCGGAATTTATAGATTGTTGGACCATAGTCCGATCCGCCTAACCGCCTAACCAAGGATGTCTGTTTCTGAGCGCCCAATGGAGTGAGGACTCACCCTAACCCCTTCTTCATGCGGTGCCGAGTGAGCCTTATTGCATTGGCTGTGGTCCCGAGAAGCAGAGCAATCTCGGGAGCGGTGTAACCCACAGCGCTTAGCAGGCGGACCTTCTCGGTTTGCTCCTCTCCTTTCGTCAGGAGAAGGGCGACGAGGTCGATGAGACGGCGAAAATCAGCCTTAGCAATGGGGTCCGAAGAGCCCTCATCGTTTACTGCGGGGAAAACGCTTCTTGGTACCCTCGGTTTTGGCATTTTTTGTCTTCCTCTTTAGTCCTGCCCTGCGAAACAACTCCTTCAGTGAGGCCTCAGTCGTACCTAGAATGACGGCGGTCTCTTTAAGGGAAAGCCCGAAGCGCTGAAGAAATTGGGCCTGCGTGGTCAGATTCTTGTCAGGAAGCGTTGCGTTGGACAGACAGAGGAAAGCAAGGGCGCGAGCAATTATGGAAAGCCAGTCTCTTTCTTCCTGGGCCCGATTCACTCGATCCTCCTTCTTTGGAGAGTCAACCGAATCGCCCTAAGCCAACACGAGGCTCTCTTGCCCGATTGAATGGCCTGGATTCGACAAAATCGCTGACACAATAAGCTCAAAGCCGAAGGCGCGTCAACCCGAAACGCCGTGCATAGCAGTAGCAGGGCAGGCAAGCATACATCGGGGGATTTATACGCTTGACATGGGTGACAGACATATGGTAGTTATTTGACTACCATGGTAGTACTTGAGATACCATTTTTGAATACTGACTCCCATCAGGAGGTCGTTGATGAATCCCAGAGAATTGAGCAAGGCGTGGCTAGAACCGGATATGACACGGTTGAGCAAGAGACAAATCGCCATTCGGCTACCCCTTCGCGTGATTGCCGGGATTGATGCGATTAGCGTCCTCTTCCCGAGAAAGAACAAGACTGAAGTCATCGGGGACTTGTTGATCGCAGCCTTGGATGAATTCACGGAAGGGCTCTCTGACGTGGAGCCGACAGGGGAAGAAAGGGCGGAGGCAGAACGATCTGGCACAAGTGTTATGAGTCAACGGCATACCTACCAGTTCATTCAGAAGGCAAGGCTGCGTTATCTAGAAGAAAGGGACAGGGGTGAGAAGGTTGCGTCAGGCGTCATCCACCCTTGGGTAGAGTTTCAGCTTGTGGATCGGAGACGCGCGCCGAAGGCACGAGGCGCGGCGCGGAGGATCACCGTGGCGAGGCTGGCGGAAGGGACCCGTAGCGACCAACCGGATCGCAAGCGGGGTCCCGGCCGCCGGCCGGTGAAGGGATAACCGATGTCCGTAGGTGGCGACGATGACCGGTGGCTTTACTTGGGAATCTGCGCTCGCGCTAAACCCTGCGACTGACCAGACGGCCCTGCGGACAGTCGATGAAGACGATTACCCGCCCCGTCTAACAGCGGGTAATCGGGTTGTTTTCGACACCCCTGGCCCGATTGATGGCGTCTTGAGCATCGATCGGCTCGGCTTCACGTTCGATTTGCCTAAGGATCGGTGGATCACCTTCCGCAAGTGGATGCATGGCCTGGAATCCCCGCAGCGGGGCGGCCGGATTTACCGGGAGGAAGTGAGACTCCCGGACCCTGATGATGTGCGTCAAAAGATCCTGATCCAGTGGGCCCCGTATCTGTTGGGGCAGCGTCCCCTTCGTCCGGGTCGAATTCAATCCCGCCAAAGCGAAAGGGTTTGCGGCGATCCTCGGGCGCCATATCCTCCCCTTCCTGGAGCGCGGGTGGGAACAAATCCATATCACGCGGATCGATGTAGCGGTCGACTATCCGATCCCCCTACAGGAGCACGTCTACTATGCCGGGAATCACAAAGGGGTCGTCTACTACGCCGCGGGCATTGAAACGGTGTATCTCGGGTCCCCGCAGTCAGACACCCGGCTGCGCGTCTATGACAAAGCCAAAGAATTGGCGAAAGCTGGTGAGCCCGTCCCCGAGCACCCCTTGACGCGCATCGAGGCCCAGCGGCGGTCGACGCACCTCTCCGGGGTCGAATTGGATCGTCTGCGGAATCCTTTCGAGCGGCTCAAGCTCTCCCGACCGCTCCCGCGGGTCTCCCCCTCCGCGACAAACTGTATATGGCGCACGCCGAGAAGCACGGCGCGGACTGTGTCGTCAAGCAGCTGACTCGCGCGGAACGCAAGCGGTTCAAGGCGGCGTTGGCCGCGATGCCGCCGACCGTGCGCCACCCCGGTGAGGTATTCGGCGCAATATCCCGCCTTCTGCTCGGGGCAATTACTATCCTTCCTCGGGTGGAACACGTATCGAGCGGTGAGGATCGAGAGGATGGACGAGAACGGCCCCTTGCCGCTTGACGGGTGGGTCATTCCCCCGCATACTTCCCCCACGCGAAGACGTGGTCGTAGCCCGGACGGGAGGACCGAGGCGATGACCCAACGGTGTGTGGATCTGGTGGAACAGTTCTGTCACTACCAGTTGAAGCAGCGCGGTAAGACGGCGGGCGGGGTCGAGACCTATCGATACAACCTGGGGCAGTTCCTGCGCTTCGCACAGGTCCACGTTGGACGGATCGCGCGAGTCGAGGATCTCACCCCGGGACCGATCCAGACGTGGATGGACGACATGGCGGCGTCGGCACTCTCCATCAACACCCTGCGGTGCCGCCAGGCCATGCTCTCCAGCTTCTGCAACTGGTTGGTCAAGCGGAACCTGCTGGCAGTCAACCCGATCCTCAAGATGGATCGTCCGCCCCGCCAATCAATGCCGCCGGCGGTGCCGAGCGCCGCGATCATGGATGCCGTGATCGAGGCCGCGCGGACACGGGGCCGGCCCCGAGACCTGGCCGTGTTCCTGCTCCTGCGCTTCACAGGGATGCGCCGGGAATCGGTGGCAACCCTCCGCGTGGAGCAACTGGACGGCGAGTGGGGCTTGCGCGGGGTGCGGGTCAAGGGCGGGAAGGTGCGCGACGTTCCGGTGCCCGCCCGGTCATGCGGTTCCTACAGCAGCTACGTGACCACGATACTCACCCCCGCGCACGGCACGCTGACTCCGGGGACGCCGCTCTTCTGGTCGTCCTGGGGGAAGCGTGGCACGGGCAAGACGCGAGCCCCGATGACTGGAAAGAACATCTGGCGGCTCTGCAAGGTCTACGGGAAACGGATCGGCTATCCGATGCTCAAGCCGCACGATCTGCGGCACGGCGTCGCGATGGAGGTGCTCGGCGAGCACGGGAATCTCGAAGAGGTGCGGGCACTCCTGGGACATACACGGATCGACACAACGCAGGTGTACACGACGATCCGGCCGCCGCAGCTCAAGCAGGCGGTAGGATTCTACGACGAGCACGCGGAGCGGTTGCTGGCCGAGGTGGCCTAAAACGCGAAATGGGTTCTAGGAACATTTGGATGTTCCTAAAACCCACCTCACCTAACTACCCACCAACAGTGGTTGGTGGCCCTATCGGGATTCGAACCCGAGTTTCAGCCTTGAGAGGGCCGCGTCCTAGGCCGGGCTAGACGATAGGGCCAAGCGGTATTCACTTGTTGGCTGCGGGGCAGGGATTCGAACCCCAATAGGCAGATCCAGAGTCTGCTGTCCTACCGTTAGACGACCCCGCAACGCAGCTGAAAAGAAAATCCAAAGGCGTCGCCTTTGGACGCCGGGAAGTATCGCCCGGCTCAACCCCGTTTGTCAAGCCCAAAAGCGGCCCGAAAGCGGCATGGCGCAGAGCGCAAAGAGGTTACGTTCTGTGCCAGTTGCCACCTGCCCGCTTGCACTTCGGCGTTCGGCGCCTTGCGCTCAGCGCTTTGCGCTCTGCCCGCTGTTCTTCGTTCGCTTCAGAGTGTTCCCCGCAGGCCCAACGCGTCGGCGGCGCCCCGCATCGCCTGGATGACGAAGGCGATGTGCTCGTTGAGGTCCACCCCCAGCCCCTCGGCCCCCTTGACGATGTCCTCGCGGCTCACCTGCCGGGCGAACGCCTTGTCCTTCATCCGCTTCCGGACCGAGGAGGCCTCCAGGTCCAGGACGCTCTTGGTGGGCCGCACCAGGGCCGCGGCCGTGATGAAGCCGCAGAGCTCGTCGCAGGCGAAGAGCGCCTTCTCCATGACGGTCTCGCGCGGCACGCCCGGAGTAGTCGGCGTGCGACTGGACGGCGCGCACCAGGTGCGCGGGGTACCCCTTCTCCCGCAGGATGCACGGGCCCCTTGATGGCGTGGCCGGCCTCGGCGCTTGGGTACCGCTCGTAGTCGAAATCGTGGATCAGGCCCACGATCCCCCACTCGTCCGGGTCGCCCCCGAACTTCCCCGCGCAGGCCCGCATGGCCGCCTCGACCGCCAGGGCGTGCTTGAGCAGGCTCTCGTTCTGCGTGTACTCGGTGAGCAGCGCCCAGGCCGCCTGCCTATCCATGCGTTGCCTCCGTCTCGTCGTCGAGCTGCGTCGTGCAGTGTGACCAGACGCGTGATCTCGCACCGCCGCGCGCCGCCCGGCGTCCGGATCACCACCATGTCCCCTTCCCGCTTGCCGATCAGCGACTGACCCACCGGCGAGCCGGGCGAGATCCATCCCTTGGCGGTGTCGACCTCTTCCGACGCGACCAGGCGATAGACCCGCTCCGTCGCCCGTCTCCTCCTCCGTCAGGTGCACGGTGGCGCCGAACGCCACCCGGTCCTTCGGCACCCGGGAGAGATCGATGCTGGACAGCTCGGCGATGCGCCGCTGGAGTTGCCCGACCCGGGCGTGCACGAAGCCCTGGCGGTCCTTGGCAACCTCGAACTCTCCGTTCTCGCGGATGTCGCCCAGCTCCCGCGCGATCCGGATCCGCTCGGGCAGCTCCACTCGCAGCTCGCGCTCCAGCAGCGCCAGTTGCTCTTTCAGTCGTTCCACGATGTGATTTGTCGCCACGCTACCCTCTCCCCTCTCCGTCACGCTATTCCGCAATCTGCGCTCTCGCATGTCCGGCCGTCCGCTCGCTCAGCGTGTCGCCAGCGCGCGATCCAGCCGCGCGAGCGCTTCGTCCCGCCCCAGCAGGACCAGGATGGGAAAGATCGGCGGGCTGGCCGCCGTGCCGGTGAGCGCCACCCGGATGGGTTGCGCATAGTCGACCATCTTCCCGCCGGCCCGCTCCGACAGGCCCCGCACCTCGCCCTCCAGCGCCTCCGCGGACCAGTCCGGGCGCTCCGCCACCAGCCGGCGCACCTCCGCCAGATTGGCCAGATGCTTGGGCGTGAAGAACTTCTCCGCCGCCTTGGGATCGAACGCGGCCGGCGGCGCGAAGAGAAACGCCATGGCGCGGGCCAGCTCCAGGAGCGTCTTGACCCGCTCCACGAACAGCGGGATCGCGGCGGCCAGCCAGCGCCTGCCCGCGCGCCTCGACGGCCCGCGCCTCCACGCCGGCGGCGGCCCAGAAGGGGGCGAGCAGCTCCGCGACGCGCTGCGGGCGGCGTCGGTGCGAATCCAGTGCGCGTTCAGCCAGTCCAGCTTGGCGTGGTCGAAGACGCCCGGCGCCGCGCCGACCTTCTCCAGCCGGAAGGCCGCGATCAGCTCCTCCCGCGTGAACACCTCCTGATCCCCGTGGGCCCAGCCCAGCCGCACCAGGTAGTTCACCAGGGCGTCGGGCAGATACCCCTTGGACTGGTACTCGTGCAACGCCACGTCGCCGTGCCGCTTGCTGAGCTTCTCGCGGTCGTTGCCCAGCACCAGCGGGATGTGCGCCGAAGACCGGCAGGGCGTACCCGAGGGCCTGGTACAGCAGGATCTGCCGCGGCGTGTTGGGGATGTGGTCGGCGCCCCGCACCACGTGGGTGATCCGCATCAGGGCGTCGTCCACCACCGCCGCAAAGTTGTAGACGGGCGTCTCGCGATCGTCCGAGCGGAGGATGATGAAGTCGTCGATCTCCTCCGCCGCCACCTCGATCCGGCCCTGGACCAGGTCGTCCCAGACCACGGCGCCCGGCCCGGCCACGTGAAATCGGATGGCGGCCCGGCGGCCCGCCACCGGGCCCCGCTCCCGGCAGGGACACAGGTGCCGCACCGATTGCTTGGCCGCCCGCGCCGCCTCGCGCCGCGCCGCCAGCTCCTCCGCCAGACACGTGCAGGGATAGGCCTTCCCCTCGGCCACCAGCCGCTTCACCTGTTCTCGGTACAGCGCCTCGCGCTCGAGCTGCCGGTACGGCCCCACCGGCCCACCGACCTCCGGCCCCTCGTCCCAGTCCAGCGCCAGCCAGCGCAGACCGTCCAGGATCGCGCGGACCGCGTCCTCGGTGGAGCGCTCCACATCGGTGTCCTCGATGCGCAGGATGAACGTCCCACCCTGCGCCCGGGCGAAGAGCCAGTTGTACAGGGCGGTTCGCACGCCGCCGACGTGCAGATACCCGGTGGGGCTGGGCGCAAAGCGCACCCGAACCCCCCCGGAGGGAGCCGCTGTCATGGAGGTCTCCAGATCGGTGAACGTCCGCAATCGTCGCCTGCGGCGTGCGTGATGCCGCCTCGCAGGCGAGCGGCGTATTGTGTCCCAATGCCGCAGCCCGGTCAAGCAGAAGTGGAGCGAGCCATCAGCGATCAGCGATCAGCGGTCAGCAGCCGCGCTCCCGACGGGGAGCGCAGGCACGCCGCGGGGCGTCGGACACGCTGCCCTCTCCGAGATTTCGCTTGTGTTTCCCATCCGACCGCACATAGAATGGCCGCCATTAACCCGGGTCCCGTGGTTCGCGCCTCAGGGCCCCAGACACTGCGCAGGGACGTCGACCCGGGTGGGGCTCGCGAGGCATCCAGCTAACGGAGCAGGCGGCAAAGGAGGCGTGCGAAGACCATGGCACAAGTCAACCTGGAAAACGTCTGGAAACAGTTCGACTCGGTGGTGGCGGTCCGCGACGTGAGCCTCACCATCAACGACAAGGAGTTCGTCGTCCTGGTCGGGCCGTCCGGCTGCGGGAAGTCCACGACCCTCCGGATGGTCGCCGGCCTGGAAGAGATTACCGAGGGCACCATCAAGATCGGCGAACGCGTGGTCAACGACGTCCCGCCCAAGGACCGGGACATCGCCATGGTCTTCCAGAACTACGCCCTGTATCCCCACATGTCCGTCTACGACAACATGGCGTTCGGTCTGAAGCTGCGCAAGTTCCCCAAGGCGGAGATCGAGCAGCGCGTCCAGGAGGCGGCGGAGATCCTGGGCATCCAGGAGCTCCTGGAGCGCAAGCCCCGCGCCCTGTCGGGCGGTCAGCGCCAGCGCGTCGCCGTCGGCCGCGCCATCGTGCGCAAGCCGCAGGTCTTCCTCTTCGACGAGCCGCTCTCCAACCTGGACGCCAAGCTGCGCGTGGCCATGCGCGCCGAGCTGAAGAAGCTTCACGACCGGCTGCAGGCCACCATGATCTACGTGACCCACGACCAGGTCGAGGCCATGACCATGGGCGACCGGATCGTGATCATGAAGGACGGCCTCATCCAGCAGGTGGGCGCCCCGCTGGAGGTGTACGCCCACCCGCAGAACCAGTTCGTGGCCGGCTTCATCGGGTCTCCGTCCATGAACTTCATCCCGTGCACCGTGTCCAGCAAGGACGGCCAGCTCTTCTTCACGAACCCCGGCCTCAACCTGGTGGTGCCGTCCTCGCGGGCCAAGGCGTTGGCCGCGTACGCGGGCAAGCCCGTCACCATGGGGGTCCGGCCCGAGGAGTTGAGGGAGGCCACGCCGCAGGATCCCGCCAACACCGTGTTCGACGCCATGGTCGAGGTGGTGGAGCCGATCGGCCACGAGATCTATCTGGACGTGAAAGCCGGCCCCGTCGAGCTCATCGCTCGCGTGAGCCCCGATACCCCCGCCAAGGTCGGGCAGAAGATCAAGCTGGCCGCGACCGTGGAGAAGCTCCACGCCTTCGATCCGCAGACGGAGAAGGCGATCGGGTAAGCAGTTCGCAACGCTGTTGACCATCCCGATGACCGGACCGGCTCTGCCGTCCGGTCATCGGTTTTTTGTCTTGCACCCACCCCACGCTTCGACCCCAAGGCAGCCGCAGCCCTCACAGCGCCGCATCGGGCAGGCAGGCGAGAACGCGCGGTGGAGACCCGTCACGCAAAGGCGCGGGGAAAGAGGCGCCGGGCGTTGTCCGTGGTGACCCGGGCGACCGTTTCGACGGACACCCCTTTGAGGTCCGCCACCGCCCGGCAGGCGATGGCGAGGTTGGCCGGTTCGTTCCGGACCGCCGGGTCGGGCCCCAGGACGGGCGAGTCGGTCTCCAGAAGGAGGCAATCCAACGGAAGGTACCGCACGAGCTTCTGCTTCTGCGGCGATCGCACCACGGACGGCGGAATCGAGAAACCGTAGCCCGCATCCACGCCCGCGGCGGCGGTTGCCGCCTTGCCGTCAAAGGCGTGCAGGAGAACCCGACGCGCGTTGCGCGACTTCAGAAAGGCGATGGCGTGTCGGCCGGCCGACCGGGAGTGCACGTTGAGCGGCAGGTCGAGCTCGTCGGACAGCGCGACGAACTCCTCCAGGATCTCCTCCTGTGTCCGCCACTCCGCCTCCGTCTTGACCGCCCACCGGTCCAGGCCGACCTCGCCCAGCGCCACCAGCCGATCCGCGCTCCGTCGAACAAAGGCGATGACCGCGGATGCCGCGTCGCGATCCAGTACCGTCGGATACAGGCCGGCGGCCGGCTTGATCACCGGGTGCCGGCGGGCGAGTTCGAGAATGCGCTCCGCGTCGGCCAGCGTCTCCCCGACCGCCACGATCCCGGCCACGCCGGCCGCCTCCGCACGCGCCAGCACCGCGGGGAGATCCTCGGCGAATTCCGGCGCGGCCAGATGGGCATGGGCGTCGAAGAGCACCATGCGGTCACCCGGCCGGCCGCGTGGCGCCGGCCGGGGACGCCGGTTGGGCGAGGGAGGCGGCCAGCGCCTCGGCCCGATCCACCAGCGCGTGGATCTCGTCGAACCCCTTCTGCCAGAAGGCCGGATCGTGGAAGTCCACACCCAGCGGCCGGAGCAGCGCCTCCGGCGAATCCGAGCCGCCCGCCTCCAGCAGGCTCAGGTACTTCGGAACGAAGGCAGGTCCCTCCTCTTTGTAGCGCCGGTAGAGGGACAGGACCAGGAGCTCCCCGAAGACGTAGCTGTAGCAGTAGAACCGGGAATGAATGAAGTGGGGGATGTACGACCATCCCCAGCGGTAGGCCTCGGTGAACTCCACGGCGTCCCCGTAGTAGGGTCGGTTGGCGTCCAGCCAGAGTCGGCACACCGCGTCCGCCGTGAACCGGCCGGCCGGGCGGCGAGCGAACACCGCCTGCTCGAACCGCGTGAGCACCGCCTGCCGGTAGACCGTGGCGCAGGTGTCCTCGATCTTTCCGCAGAGCAGCGCGAGCTGCACGCGGGGATCCGACTCGGCCGAGAGCAGATGGTCGAAGACCACGAACTCCCCGAAGACCGAGGCAGTCTCCGCCGTGGTGAGCGGGGTGTCGTAGTTGAAGAGGGTCTGCGCCCGGGCCAGCCAGCCGTGCACCCCGTGGCCCAGCTCGTGGGCCAGCGTCATCACGTCCCGCAGGTTGCCGGTGTGATTGCAGAGGACGTACGGGTGCAGGAGCGGCGAGGGCGAGGCGCAGAACGCCCCGTCCTGCTTGCCCGGCCGCAGCTCGGCGTCGATCCAGCGCCGCTCGAAGAACTGGCGCGCCGCCGCCGCGAAGTCGGGCGAGAAGACCTCGAAGGCCTCCAGGACCAGCTCCCGGGCCCGGTCGAAGGTGGCCCGCGGCAGCTCGGCGCCGATGGGCGCATACTGGTCGTACAGGGCCAGCCGGGGCAGGTCCAGCAGTCTCGCCTTCACCCGGAAGTAGCGCTGCGCCTCGCCGTAATTCCGCTCGGTCACGGCCAGCATCCGCTCCACCGCCTCGGCGTCGATCTCGTTGGCGACGTGGCGGGCCGCCATGGGGTGCGGGAACCGGCGCAGCCGGTCGATCGTCAGATGGTCCTGCACCAGCGTGTCGTACACGAAGGTCAGGACCAGCGCCGTGCCGCTCCAGGACCTCGAAGAGCGTCTCGTGGGCGCGCCGCCGCACGTCGCGGTCCGCCTCGTGGGACAGGGCCAGGATCTCGCTCAGGGTGAGCCGCTCCTCCCGGCCGTCGCGCCGGAAGGGGAAGCTCAGGCTGCTGGTCAACTCCGTGAACAGGCGGCCGAAGGCGCGCGGGCCGGTGTTGTCCCGCTCGTTCAGGAGGCGCTCCTCCGGCTCCGAGAGGGTGTGCGGGCGCATCTGCCGCGCCTGCCGGAGAAAGTGTCGATACCCGGCCAGTGCGGGGTGGTCGAGGAGCGGCGCCGCCGCGTCCTCAGGGACCTCCAGCCATTCCAGCTCGAAGAAGAGCACCAGGTTCCCGATCTCCGTCAGATGCTGCTCGACCCGTTCCCGCAGGTCCCGGAACTCCGGCCGGCTCGTGTCCGACGCGTACAGGAGGCCGGCGAAGGCTCCGACGCGTTCCAGGTCGGCCTGGATCGCCTCCATCTCCAGGATCGCCGCCAGGAGATGGTCCGGTGCGGGGCCGCCGGGGACCAGGATCGTCCCGCGATACCGCTCGGCGAACTCGCTCGGCGCGCGTCCGGCAGGCGGTCACCGTCGCGTCGATGGCGGGGTCGTCGTGGGAGGCGAACAGGTCGCTCAGATCCCACCGGACGCCGGCTGCGGCGGCAGTGTGCTGGCTCACGGGTGGCTCCTCTCGGTGGACGGGGAAGGCAGGGGCATGCCGACGTCTCGTCGCGGGTCATTCTACGAGGAGAACCCCCGAAAGGCAACCGCGCCCCGGCGGCCTCGCCAAAGGCGTTTCTGAGGCCCGGCCCAGTGTGCTATGCTCTGATGCGCGGGCACCCGGGCCGCCCGCCCGAGGAGGAGCGTGGACACCATCCCCGAACCGTTGCCGCGGATCCTGCAGCAGGTCAGCCGGTCGTTCGCCTTGAGCCTTGGCATTCTCCCCCGATCGCTCCGCGGGCCGCTGGGTCTCGCCTACCTGCTGGCCCGGGCGGCCGACACCATCGCCGACACCCGCCTCGTACCGCGCGCCGACCGCTTGCGCTCGCTCGATCTCTTGCGGAACGCGCTTGACGGTCCGGCCTCCCCCGGTCTGGCGGAGATCGCCGGCGCCCTCACCGGCCCGCAGCGCATTCCGGCCGAGCGCGAACTCCTGTTCCACCTCCCGGCCTGCCTCGCGGCCCTCGCCGCACTGCCGACCGACGATCGGACGCGCATCCGCCGCGTCCTCGGCCTGCTCATCGAGGGGATGCAGGCCGATCTCACCACCTTCCCCGGCGAGGATACGGCGGGACTCGTCGCCCTGGAGTCCCGGGCCGATCTCGACCGCTACACCTATTACGCGGCGGGCTGCGTGGGGGAATTCTGGACCGAGATGGCCATGGCCCACCGGCCCGGCTGCGCCCGGTGGAATCCGGACGTCATGCGCACTCGGGGCGTGCGCTTCGGGCAGGCCCTGCAGATGACCAACGTCCTCCGCGACGTGGCCCAGGACCTCCGGATCGGGCGCTGCTATCTGCCCCGCCAGGCCCTGGCGGCGCGCGGCCTCTCGCCCGCCGACCTGCTCGATCCCGCGTCCATGCCGCGGCTGCGCCCTGTGCTCGACGACCTGGCGGCCTCGGCGCGCGACGGCTTTCGCGAGGCCTGGGAATATACCCGCGCCATCCCCCGGTCCGAGATCCGGCTGCGGCTGGCCTGCGCCTGGCCGATGCTGATCGGCCTTCGGACCCTTGACCGCATCCGGCAGGCCGAGACCGTGCTCGACCCCGCCGTCACCGTCAAGATCCCGCGCGCCGCCGTGTACGGCGTGCTCCTGCGCTCCGCCACCCTCGTCTGGTCCAACGCCGGGCTGGGCCGCTACTGCCGGGCGCTGGACCATCGCCTGGACGGCGGGTGGGTGAAGACGTGACGCGTCGAACCACCGGCACGACCGTCCGCGCGCACGTCTGGGTGTCGGGACGGGTCCAGGGGGTGTATTTCCGCGCCTACGCCGAGGACGAGGCGGCGTTCCGGAAGGTGGCCGGCTGGATCCGGAACGCGCCCGACGGCCGTGTGGAGGCCGTCTTCGAGGGCGCGCCGGAGGCCATCGAGGCGATGATCCGGTGGTGTCACCGGGGCTCGCCCGCCTCCGACGTCACCGCAGTCGACGTCGTCTGGGAAGAGGCCCAAGGCGTGACTGGCTTTGCCGTGCGTGGCTGACCGAGAGACTGGAGGGAGCCGTGTGTCCTGCTGACGAACCCCCGCGCATCACGGGCATTCTCGAAACCGTCCTCTACGTAGCCGATCTCGACCGGGCGGAACGGTTCTACCGCGAGGTCATGGCCTTGAAGCTGATCGGCAAGGAGGCCGACCGGCACGTCTTCTTCCGCGTCGGGACGGGGGTCCTGCTCCTCTTCCACGCGGCGCGCACCCGGCGCTCGGAGCACCTTCCGCCCCACGGGGCGGACGGGGAGATCCACGTCTGCTTCACCGTCACGCCGGCCGAGTACGAGGCTTGGAAGCAACGGGTCCTGGATCACCAGGTGACCATCCAGAAGGAGATCACCTGGCCGGTGGGCCGCTCCTTCTACTTCCGGGACCCGGACGGCAACCTGCTGGAACTGGCCGACGCCGACATCTGGCCACGCTGAAGCCGCCATGCCGCCACGAAACGGTCGGTGCCCCCGCTGCCGGCGGGAATATCCCTGGGGCACCACCGCCTGCCCCACGTGCCATGTCGGTCTGGAACTCTTCGCACCGGTGTCGCCGGCCCCGCCCGACACCGCGGTGTTCCAGACGGGCGACCGGCCTTCCGCGGACATCGTCGCCGGACTGCTCGCCGCCCACGGGATCCCCTGCGCCATCCGTGGGCCCTCGGACCTCGTCCACGTCGTTTTGGGACGGGCCGGCACCTGGTGGGTGCTGGTGCCCGCCGCGGAGGAGGCGCAGGCCCAGGAGATCCTGGACGCCGAGATCGGCCGGGAGGACCCGGCCTGACGGCGAAAGGTGTCGAGGGGCGAACCGAGGACTACGCGCGGGTCCGCCGGAAGACCAGGCAGTCGTTGTGCCCCCCGAACCCGAAAGAGTTGGACAGCGCCATGTCCAGGCACGCCGGTCGCGCCACGTTCGGCACGTAGTCCAGGTCGCACTGGGGGTCAGGGCACTCCTGGTTGATGGTGGGCGGGAGCATCTGGTCCCGCAAGGCCAGGATGCAGGCCACAGCCTCGATGGCGCCTGCAGCGGAAACGGTGTGCCCGATCATGGACTTGATGGAGCTGACCGGCACCTGGTACGCGCGCGGGCCGAGGAGCGTCTTGATGGCCAGCGTCTCCACCCGGTCGTTCATCTGGGTCGAGGTGCCGTGGGCGCTGATGTAGTCCACCTCCCCCGGCCCGGTCCCGGCGTCCGCCAGGGCCCGCTCCATGGCCAGGATGGCGCCCCGGCCCTCGGGATCCTCGTCGGTGAGGCGATAGGCGTCACAGGCCGTCCCGTAACCCGCCAGCTCGCACAGGATGGGCGCACCCCGCTGCCGCGCGAGGTCCAACCGTTCCAGCGTGAGCACCGCGCCGCCCTCGCCCAGGACGAACCCGTCCCGGGCCTCGTCGAAGGGGCGGCTGGCCCGCGTCGGCTCGTCGTTCCTGGTGGAGAGGGCCCCCAGGATCGAGAACATCAGCATCTGGCTGGGCGAGACGATGCACTCCGCCCCCCCACAGATCGCCCGGTCCACCGTCCCGCGGCGGATCGCCCGGATATGCCTCGCCGATGGCCTGCGCGGAGCTGGTGCAGGCGGTCTGGATGGTGCAGAGCGGCCCCGTCGCACGATACATGCGGGCCAGCCGGACGGTCGCATACTGGGGCAGCAGCCGGTGAAGCTGGCGGCCCCGGAAGTCGCGACAGTACCGCGGGAAAAAGGCGGAGGGCACGATCTCCGACGCGCCATCGTATCGGGACCGGTAGGCCACCTCGGCCATGCGCTCGATGTCGATCTTGTCGCCGTAGGAACCGAAGACGACGCCGACGCGCTCGCCGCCCAGGTCGGCATGCCAGCCGGAGGCCTCGTAGGCCTCCTGGCCCACCGCCAAGGCGAACAGGAGCGACCGAGGCTCGGCCGGCCCGACCCCCAGGCGACGGCCACACGTCTCCAGCGCCGCGCGGTCCCGGACATAGGCCGCGATCCGCGCCGGGAGACCCGAGGCGTCGAAGTGCTCGATGGGGCCGATCCCCGACCGGCCGGCCAGGAGGGACGCCCAGAACGGCTCCACGCCGATCCCGATCGGCGTGAGCACCCCCATCCCGGTCACCGCGACACGCGTCTCCGTCATCCCACCCCCGACCAGGTTAGGAGCCGTTACGAAATAACTTGTCCATTTCTTGTAATTTCGTTACGGCTCCTTATGCCGTTCCCGAAATTTCTCCGGTCAAGTTATTCTTTGACAACGGCTTAGAGCGTGAGGGAATAGCCCCCGTCCACCACCAGGACCTGGCCGCGGATCATCTCCGCCTGCGGACTGCAGAGAAACAACACCACCGCGGCGATGTCCTCGGGCCCGGCGATCCGGCCCGCCGGCGTCCGCCGACCGATCTCGTCGAGCACCGTCTCCATCTCCGCCAGTTCCCGCCAGGATTCGGTGGCCACGGCGCCGCCGGACACCGCGTTGACGGCGATCCCCCGGGGTCCGTACTCGACCGCCAGGTAGCGGGTCAACGACTCCAGAGCCCCCTTGGCGGCGCCCATGCCCGCGTAATTGGGGATCGTCCGCTGCGACCCGAGGCTGCTCACCGCCACCATGCGGCCCCGCCGGCCCTGCATCAGCGGCACGGCGGCCTGGGCGCAGAGGAGAAACGCGCGCGGGTGGGTGTTCATCATCCAGTCCCAGTGCTTGGGGGTCAGCTCCCCCGCGGGCCGGAAGACGCCGGAGGCGGCGTTGCTGACCAGGATATCCAGCCCGCCGAACACCGTGCCCACCTCGTCGAACAGCCGTCGGATCTGGGCGGGGTCCTTCATGTCGGCCTGGACGACGTGTGCCCGCACACCGCGGGATCGGATCTCCGCCGCCGTCTTCTCCGCCGCCTCGCGGTTGACGTAGTAATTGACCACCACGTCTGCGCCCGCCGCCGCCAGCCGGAGCGCGATCGCGCGGCCGATGCCGCGACCGGCGCCCGTCACCACTGCCGTCTGCCCCTCAAGCACCGCGCACCTCCCGGATCGCAGGGTCCGCGGGGGACTGCGGTTCGGCGGCTATGGTCGCGAGGTCTGTGGTGAGCATCTCGTAGAACCCGCGCAGGCGCGCGCAGGCGCGCGCCGTCAGCGTATCCGACGCTGCGGGAGACAAGCGATAGGCGAGCGACACCCGGGCCACCGTCCGCTCCCCCACCGAGGCCGAGGCCCGCACCTCCGCCTCGTCGGCCGCTTGCCGGGCCACGACCGCGTGGACTTCCAGCAGGTCGCCGGGCTGGACGAAATGCTGCATCTTGGCGTTCGTGATCTGCGCCAGACTGGGAAGGCAGGCGAAGTCGGCCGACGCCGCCAACAACAGGCGCGCCGCCTGGTCGCAGGTCTCCAGGATCAGGCAGCCGGGCATGACCGGCCGACCCTCGAAGTGGTCGGCGAAGAAGTCCTCGCTGTTGCTGACGTTCTTCCGGACGACGATCTCGCGCCCCGGTTCCAGCCGGAGGATGCGATCCACGAACAGAAAGCGCATGGTGCGGCTCCCTTCGAACCGGCTCAGGCCGCGTGCAGGCGCGCGCCGAGCTTCGCGCAGATGAAGTCCACCAACGCCCCGACGGTCAGGAGGTCCAGCGTGCGCTCTCGGAGCCGGCGGGCACTGAGGTCGGCGCGCATCAGCTCCAGCAGGCCCTGCCGGTCCGCGTCGCTCACGGTGAAGCCCAGCGCCGCGAATTCGTGGACCAGGCGCTGCAAGAGCTCGCGTCCGAGTTCGTCCGCCGCCTCGGGGCCGGCGGCGATCCCCGTGGCGGTCCGCACATGCTCCACGATCTTCGCCAGCCCACCGGTCTCCTGCGCCCGCAACGCGTCGGCGGTCACCGTCACCCCGTATCGCTGGTACAGCAGGTCCGCCAGCGCGGGGTGAATCAGCGCCGTCCACGCCATGATCCGGGTGCGGATCTCCGCGGTCTGCAGGTCGACGCCCAGGGTCTGCTGGATCTCGAAGCCGAGGTCGAGGAAGTCGATCGACTCCGCACCCAGCTCCCGGACCAGCGAGGCCGCCGGGGTCACCGCGGCCTCCGGGACATCCAGAGACTCCACCAGGATCTTCCGCAAGGCCGCCTCGACCTCCGCCCGACTCCAATCGCGATCCCGCTCCACCGACGCCTCAGTCATCGCTCCCCCAATCCGACCGCCGCGGTCCGGCGCACGTGCTGCCGTTTCCGGTCCGACCAGTAATCGCAAATGCTCACTTTCGCGTAGGCTGCTCAAAACGGTCCAGATGCCAGGCGGCGGGCAAAGCGCGCCGAGCGAGGCGTACTCCAGGTACGCCGCAGCGAGCGCCCGAGCCGCGGGGTACCCGTCCGGAGGATGGGTCCCCGCAGATGGGCCGTTTTCAGCAGCCTGCTAAAGCAGTCCGCCGTCCACCGGGAACACCTGCCCGGTGATATAGGCCGCCGCGTCCGAGGCGAGAAACACCACCAGGGGCGCCACGTCCTCGGGGCGACCGACCCGGCGAAGCGGGATGCGCTCGCGGACGGTCTCCTCGGCGTACGGCAGGACGGCGCGGCTCATGTCCGTCTCGATCAACCCCGGCGCCACGGCGTTGACGGTGATCCCCTTCGGCCCGAACTCCGTCGCCATCACCCGCGTCAGGGCGTTGACGGCCGCCTTCGAGGCGGCGTAATTCCCCTGCCCCCGGTGCCCCCGCCAGGCGCCGACGGAGCTGATGTTGATGATCCGGCCCCATTTCCGGCGGAGCATGTATCGCACGGCGGCCCGCGAGCACAGGAACACCCCCGAGAGATTGGTCTCGATCACCGCGCGCCAGTCGGCGTCGGCCATCTCGGGTACCAGGGCGTCGCGCACGATGCCGGCGTTGTTCACCAGGATATCCAGACGGCCTGCGCGACTCGCCATCCCGTCGATCGCCGCGGCGGTTGCCTGGCCGTCGCACACATCCGCCTGCTGGAACGCGGCGGTGCCGCCGGCGGCCTGGATCTGCGCCACGACCGCGCGCGCGCCCGCCTCGTCCTGCCGGAACGTGACCAAAACCGACGCACCCGCCGCGGCCAGGGACCGGGCAATGGCAGCCCCGATGCCGCGCGATCCGCCGGTTACGACCGCGGCCCTTCCAGTCAGGTCGACCTGCACCTTGCCTCCCACCGGGAGGCGTGGGCGCCCCCGGGACATCGCTCAGGCGTCGCGCGTCAGCACCAGGCAGGCCGCCTCCCCGAAGGCGCCCAGAGCGCTCACCACGGCGGTGCGCATCCCAGGGAGGGCTCGCGGGCCATCCGCGACGAGGGAAAGACCGCAGACCGGATCGGGCTGGTCGCAGTTCCGGCTGGGTGGAACCGTCTCGCGTTCCAAGGCCATCACGGCGCCCGCCGCCTCCAGCGGACCGGCGGCGGAGACCAGGTTCCCGTGTGCACCCTTGGTCGCGTAGAGCGTCGGCCAGTCGCCGGCCCCGGCGGCGATCGCCCGCCACGCCGTCGCCTCGCCGAGGTCGCCCTCTGCGCTCCCGTCGCCGTGCAAGGACACCAGATCGGGCGCGTCACGCCGGCTCTCGTCCAGCGCCGCGCGCAGGGCGCGCGAGAGGCTGTCCCGGACCCCCGCCGGCACTGGGTCGGCGTTGGCGGCGCCGAATCCGGCGCACACGGCGCGGGCGGGGGCGCCGCGCCGCGCCGCATGCTCCTCTGCCTCCAAGACCAGGACCGCCGCACCCTCGCCGGCAACTGTCCCCCGCCGGCCCAGACCGAACGGGCGGCAGGTCCGCTCGGGGGGGGTGGCGGCCGGCGACAAGAGCTCCGTGGAGCACAGATCCGCGAAGACCAGCGCCTCCAACGGACACTCCGCCCCGCCGCAGAATGCCAGGTCCAGCGCACCCTCGCGGATGGCGGTCGCCGCTTGGGCGATGGCCAGCAGACCGCCGGTCCATCCGTCCGCAACCGTCCGGCACGCGCCGCGCAGGCCAAAATGAATGGCGAGGTGTCCCGCCGTCAGATTGGGGACGATCTTCAGGGACAGATCCAGGGGATTCACACCAACCAGACACTGCTTCATTGCCTTCCCCAGATCCACGCGATGGTGAGCATCCGCCGCCTCCGCGTTGGGCAGCAGTGGGAGGACGCTCTGGATGGGATACGGAATGAAGAGGGTCGCGAGGAACACGCCGGCCCGGAGCGGATCGGCCACCGGGGCGGTGATGCCGGCGTCCGCGGCGGCGAGCGAGGCGGCGGCCATGGCGAACGTGGTGGCGCGGTTGTAGAGCTTGACCTGTTTCTTGGGCAAGCGCGGCAGGCACGCCGCCACGGCCTGCCCCGACACTTCGGCCCCGACATCCACCGGAAAGCCGAGCTGGGTCAGCCGATCCAGCCGGGCCACGGCCGAGCGCCCCGAGATCAGGGCGCCCCAATGCGCCTGCGACCCGATCCCCAGCGGGGAGACCACACCGACGCCGGTGATGACCGCGCGCCTGTTCATACGGGACCGACCCCTTGCCACACCTCGGGTGCGCGGCGCCCTGGCGCCATCACGGACGCGTATCCACGTAGCCCAGCAACTCCAACATGCCGGTCAGCACCTCGTCCCGCCGACCGCCCAGCGTGCGGGAAAGCGGGAGCCCGACGAACAAGAACTCGGCCTCGGCGGCCGGGTCCGTGCCGACGGTGCATTCGGCATGCACTTCGGCCACGCCGAACACGGCGCCCGAGGCATCCGCCCGATCCCAGTCGCCTTGAAAACCCGCCAGTCGGGATCGCACGATCAGCTGGTCGCCGGCCAGCACGGGGCGCGGAAATGCCGCCCGATTCACCTTCAGCAAGAGGGCATGAACCTGATACCGACTCTTGACCGTGAGGAGAAATGATCCTGCCGCGGCCATGGCTTCAAGAACCAGCGACGACGGCACCTCGTGGTGCCGACGGAAGGTGCCGTCGAAGAACTCCTCGGACCGCGCGAACGCCTTCGAGGTCGTGATGGTGCCGACGCCGTGGGCGTCGATCTCCAAGATGCGGTCCACGAAGCGATAGCGCATGACCAGACGTCCGTCGTTCGGCTCCGGTTTCGTCGCGCGATCGGCATACGGGAGACTCGAGGAACGACCGGAGGGAGCCCACTGCCGCGGAGGAGGAACCCGGACCGGAATGAGCGCCGCCACGCTCCCGGAAACGGAAGCCGTGCTCCGATTAGGAGCCGTTACGAAATAACTTGTCCATTTTTGGTGATTTCGTTACGGCTCCTTATGCCGTTCCCGAAATTTCTCCGGTCAAGTTATTCCTTGACAACGGCTTAACCCGAGATCGGGATCCGCCAGATGGAGAAACCATACTCCTTGTTGCTGGGATCAAAGTCGAGCCCCGTGAGGCCGGGGTTGATGCGGAGCTCGGTGTAGCTAAAATCCTCGAGGAGTTGGTCGCTCCAGTCGTAGACGACGGCCCGAACGAGCAGTCGGCTCGCCTCGTCGAACGAGAGCTGTACCCGGTAGGCGTAGTACCCCGCTCCGGGATCTTTCGGGAGGATCCCCTCCACCTGACGAACCCGCCGCCCGCCCACCTCGCCGGTTCCCCGATCCACGACGCGCAAGACCCCGTTTCGTGCAGCCCGACGGGCGTTGTCGCCGACGATCTCCAGCAACCGGCCGATCCCGACATCGGTCACCGGATGGCGACTCTTGTCCATCACGCGGGCGTCGGTCGGCTCCAGGGCCGCCGTGAACAATCGCTGAAATCCGCTGGGCTCGTACACCAGGAACTTGTTGTCATGCGCCCCGGACACGTACAGGCCCTCCCGACCCTTGCTGGGCCCATCCAGCCAGCGCATGTACACCTTGAACGTCCGCTGGAACTTGAGCAGAACCTGCTCCGTCGGCAGGAGCACGTCTTTCACGCGCTCGCGACCGACCATGACCGACGTGTAGTCGTGAACCTGCGCGTAGTGCTTGTCGGCGGCGTCAAGCAGCCGCAGGAGCTCTCCAGTAGGCACATCGGCCGCCAGAGCACCACCTGCCCACACCAGTGACCACACCAACGGCAGACCGAGGATCCACAAACGAAACATCCCCACCTCCGGCGGAGCCGCAGGCACCCCGCAAGTTTCCGCCTCACGCGTGGCGGGAATCCAAACGCGCTTCAAGTGATGGAATATACGGCACTCTCCGTCGGAAGTCCATCGAATTTCGGCGCCGCGCTCGGCGCCGCCGCCTCCGCGGTCCTTCGTCACTCGCCCCGCTCGTCCACCAACCGGCGGATCTTCCGGCCCATCCGCAGACTTCCCGGAGACACCAGGCGCACCCGGAGGTCGCACAGGTGCTGCTCCGTCTTGGCCCAGAGGGGTGGGTGGCGTTCGGCGAGATTGACCCGAATCCGCGCCTCGGCGGCCGCCCGCGTGGCGGGACCAGCCGCGGATTCGAGACGGAACTCGAACACCGGTCGCAGGCCCGGTTGGCAGAGCGCCACCTGCCACTCGTCGCCGATCCCCTCCACCCCGCCAAGCAGCTCTTCGAATAGCCCGGGATGGACGTTGCCCCACACGCACGGCAACAGCTCGTCGCTGCGGCCCCGGATGGCGGACAGCCGCCGAAACGGCAGTCCGCAGGGACACGGCCCAGGGATCAGTCGTGCCACATCGCGCGTCCGGTATCGAATGAGCGGCATCACCGACCGCGTGAGCGTGGTGAACGCCACCTCCCCAAATCCCTCAGCGTCCGGGTTCAGGATCTCCACCGCGTAATCGTACTCGTGGACATGGTAGCCCGTCTTCTCGGCGCACTCCGCCCCCAGGCTGGCCCCCATCTCCGTGCTGGCGTAGGTCATGTACAAGGGCGCCTGCCAGTAACTTTCGATCAACCCCCGCAGCCGTTCCGTCACCCGCTCTGCCGCGGAGACGAACCCTCTCATGGGCGCGCGCACGCCGCGGGCCATGGCGATCTCGGTGAAGCGCGCGATCCAGAACGGGTCGCCCATGACGATGGTGAACCGGTATTCCCGCAACCGCTCGACGGCCTCGGCCGGGTCCACCAGCCCCGGGAAGGCACTGAAGAGGCCGCTGTGGGCCCCGATCCGCTGCGTGTAGAGTCCCCCCAGGCCCCAGGCGTACTCGAACGCCCCGAGGATCCGGTCCTCCGGACCGGCCCCCATCATGGCGAGCAGGATTACCCCTTGACGCGCATAATATTCCAGCTCGGCGTGCGACAGGTACAGCCGCGTCAGATCCCCGGACGTCCCGGAGCTCTCCACCACGAGCTCGGGCCTGCCGCAGAGCATCGCCTCGGGAGGAGCCGCTCGCAACTCCTCGGGCGTCGTCTCGCAGGCACGGAGGTCTGCCAGGTCCCGGACGCGTTCGGGGTCGATGCGCAGCGCGGCAAACTTGTCCCGGTAGAAGCGGGAACGCCGCCCGGCCAGTCGAACCGTCCGGCGCAGCGCGCTCCGGCGGAGGCCGTCCATCGCCGCCGCGGGAAAGTGCCGGATCAACCAGAGCAGGCGGGCGGGCGCTACCCGTCCCATACGCATCGCCAGCGAATTCACCGCACGGGCCACAGAGATCATGGGATCAGCGCCCCGACCGATTGGCGTACAACCATCGCGTCCCCGTCGAGGCCACCGGGATCGGCGCCGCCGTAGACATCCGGGAGATCGCGCTCTGCGATGCGGGAAGATCCGTCACCAGAAAGGCTCGCGCCTCGCCGCTCCAGATCTCGCGGAATCGCCGAGCGTCGATGAATCGCCCCGCCGCCTCGGGCAGGCCGGAGCCAAACTCTAGGTCTCCCCGCCGTCCGTCCAGGATCAGGACCGGGCGCCGGGTGTAGAAAAGCAGCCCACCCCCTTTTTCCAAGCCGCGCTCGTGGATCAGCACATCTCCCGGCTGGTGCAAGGCGTTCAGGTGGTCGGCCAGCGGCTTGAGGGAGTGATGCGGCCCCACCTCGTGCAGCACGGCACCGGCCAGGAGACACAGTCCCAGGCCTGCGCTCCCGACCGCCGCGGCACTCGTCAGCACGCGTCCTCGTGCGAGGCACCAGGCCGCCGCGCCGAAGGCTGCCACCCACACGAGGCCCCCGGCCAGCAGCACGCCGCCATAGGGCCCGGGAGTCACGGGAGGCAACGGCAGGCCATGGTCCAGGACGATCCGGTAATTCGTCGACCAGAACGACAGGCCGCGGATGATCACCGTGGGCGTGAGCCAGCCCGCCCACCACACCCAGGCCGTTCCCAGGCAGTAGAGCATCCCCCCCCACAGGGAGGTGCGCGTCCACGCCAGGAGTGCCCCGTGTCCCGCAGGGCCCGTCGATCCGTCCTCTGGTCTGCCGGCGGCCGCACCGTTGCTTGCCTGGCAGACAAGCACCGCCACCACCAGCGCGACGGCGGGAAACGCTGGCAACGCGTAGTATTCCAGCTTGAAGGAGGAGACCGAGAAGAACCCGATCACCGCGGCAATCCAGCCCAGCAGGAACCGCCACCGCGGGTCGCGCGCCTCGCCCCTGGCGGCCCGACCCAGCGCGGCGGCCAGGTATGGCGTCCAGGGGAGCAGCGCGCAGGCCGTCACGCCGAGGAACGCCGCCGTGCCGAGCGACCGCCCATCTTCCTCGTAAGCCCGGGCACCCAGGAAGCGCAGGAGTTGGTTGTCGATCAGATAAAACTGAACGAAGCCCGGCACTCGCCGGGCGGCAAGGATATGCCACGGCAGAACGAGAAGCGCGGCGCCGCCCGCGCCCCGCAGCGTCCAGACTCGGCGCCACACGCCGCCATCCCAGCGGACCAGCGCCCAGAGCGCGAGGAGACCCAGCGGGAAGACCAAGCCGGGCAGGCCCTTGCTCATCACCCCGCCGACGACTCCCCCCCAAAACCACAGGTCGGCGGCCCCTCGCCGCTCCGCAGCGTCATCACCCGCACGGACGATCCCGTAGGCGGACGCCGTGATGCTTAGGAGGAGGAGCGGATCCATTTGGGCAAGGCGGCTGAAGAGGAACGTTCCCAGGGTCGTCGCCAGGATGCCGGCTCCGACGATGCCCGTCCGTCTCGAAAACAGCCGCCCCCCCAGCGCGCCGGTGAGGGCCACGGAGGCGAGCATGGGCAGGACCTTCCAGAGGCGCGCGGCGAATTCCGACGGGCCCAGGAGGGCCAGGCTGCCCGCGGTCAGCCAGTACATGAGGGGCGGCTTCTCGATGTAAGGCACGCCATTAAAGGTGGGCACGACCCAGTCCCGACTCGCCAACATTTCGCGCGCGATCTCCGCGTACATCCCCTCGTCGGGGTCCTGGAACCCGACAGCGCCCAACCCCCACAGATAGACCGGCGCCGCGAGAAGGACCAGCCACAGGCCGGCGCGCAGGCCCATGGATCCTCCCGGCGCCCGGAGATGGTGACGGTCGCGCCTGCCTGGGCGATTCCCCGCGAGGACCCGGGACCGCTGCCGCAGGACGGGGATGCGTCGTGCCGACATCGCTCAGGCGGTGCGGAGGTAGGCCAGGTACGCGTCGAAGTTCCGGCGCATCTCCGCCAGGCTGTCCCCGCCGCACTTTTCCCGCAAGACGCGGGCGACCTCGAAGGCCACCACGGCCTCTCCCACCACCGCGGCGGCCGGCACCGCGGTGATATCCGTCCGCTCCACACCCGCCCGACTCGCCTCCTTGGTGACGATGTCCACGGACGCGAGCGGCTGGTACTGCGTCGAGATCGGCTTCATGGCGGCCCGCACGACAATGGGTTGGCCGGTGGTCACGCCCCCCTCGAGCCCTCCGGCAAAGTTCGTCTGCCGGTAGTACCCCGAAAGAGCGCCGGCGTCCTGGCCCGGCGTCCGATAGAAGATCTCGTCCTGCACGTCGCACCCGAACCGACGGGCCACCTCGAACGCCGGCCCGATCTCCACTCCCTTGATCGCCTGAATGCTCATGAGGGCTTGCGCCAGTCGGCCATCCAGCCGGAGATCCCAATGTACGTGCGTCCCCAGACCCACGGGAACGCCCAGGGCCAGCACTTCGAACACGCCGCCGACCGACGTCCCGCGCGCCTGGGCCTCGTCCACCCTGGCCATGATCTCCCGGGTCGCCCTCGGGTCCGCACAGCGCACGGGCGAGGCATCCGCCTGCTCCGCGATCTCTTCGACGGACAATCCCTCGGTGGTGGCCCGCACCCCGCCCATCTCGACGACGTGGCCGAGGACCCGCACCCCGAATGCGCGCAACAGGCACTTGCACACGCCCCCCACGGCCACCCGAATCGCCGTCTCCCGGGCCGAGGCCCGCTCCAGGACATTGCGCAGGTCCCGGTGGTCATACTTGAGGCCGCCGGCGAGGTCGGCGTGGCCAGGGCGAGGTCGCGTCATGGGCGGCCGCTGCGGGGCGCCATGGACGGTCGGCACTCCGACGGCCATGGTGTCCTGCCAGTTCTCCCAGTCGCGATTCTCGACCAGGAGGCTGATGGGGCTGCCGAGCGTCCTCCCGTGTCGAACGCCTCCCAGGATCCGCACCGCATCCTTTTCGATCTTCATGCGGCCGCCGCGGCCGTACCCGCCCATCCGGCGGGTCAGGTCCAGGTTGATGTCGGTGGCCTCCACGGGCACCTGGGAAGGCATTCCTTCGAGGATGGCGACCAGGGCCGGTCCGTGGGATTCGCCGGCCGTCAAATATCGTAGCATGTCTCCCTCAGTTGGCGGCGTGGGCGCCGTGTCATCCGGTATTCGAGGCTGCCAGGATCATACCCCGCGGGAATGCGGCCCAAAAGGAAAAACGCACCCGCGGGGTGCGTTTTCCCAGAAATCGTGCCGAACTCCGTTCAGCCGTTCGTTCAGATCTTGGGCTCCTCCAGAATGGTCGGCGTCAGGAAGATCAACAACTCGACCTTTCCTTCGGGGCCGATGGACGTGCTCTTGAAGAGCGATCCCAGGACCGGAACCTTGCTGATCCACGGGACCCGCGACTCCGTCCACCGCTCGTCGGCCTGCATCAGGCCGCCGATCACGATGGTCGAGCCGTTGGAGACCAGGACGTTCGTCGTGGCTTTGCGGGTGTTGATCGGGAAAGAGAATCCCCCGGGGAAGTCGATACGATCTCCGGGGAACGACCGCTCGGCCTCCACCTTCATCGAGATGCGCTTGTCGTTGGTGATGTGCGGCGTCACCTTGAGCCGGATGAAGGCGTCCACGTATGCCACCACGGTGCGCCCGGAACTGTCGATCGTCGTGTAGGGGACCTGCTGGCCCTGTTTGATCTCGGCTTCCTGACTGTCCAGGGTGGCCACCTTGGGAGCGGACAGGGTGCGGACCTTGTTCTCGCTCTCGCCCGCCGTGATGCGCGCGCCAATCGACAACCGGTCGTTGAACAGGCCCTGGGCGAGCGTCCCGATGGATGTCGTGGGCGACGTGGCAGGCGTGGAGATAGCCAGAGGGAACAAGGTCGTCGGCGCAACCAGAGCGCCTGGTGCCCCGAAAATGCTAACGGGCTTGCCGCCGACCTGTCCCGCGAACCCCCACTCGATCCCGAGGCTCTGGCTGAAGTTGCGGGTCGCCTCGATGAGACGCGCCTCGATCAGGACCTGCGGGGTCGCTCGGTCCAAATCGCGCAGCAGCTTTTTCATCCTGGCCAGACCAGCTTCCGTTTCTCGGATGATCAATCGGCTCGTCCGCTCGTCCGTCGAGATGGTGACGTCGGTGCGGCCAGGCGTTTTGAGACGGTCAAGAGCTTTAGCCATTTCCGGCGGCTTCGCGTAGTTGACCTCGATCACCTCATCCTTCAGCGGCTCCAGTTGGACCTGTTCCTTCTTCTGGTCACGCTCTGCCTTGAGAGCGTCGTCCTTTGCTTTCTGCTCCCGGGCCCGGGCTTCCTCCCGGGAACGCTGCTCCGCCGCCAGCTTGGCCTGCGGGGCGACGCGGATGATGTTGCCGTCGATCTCGTACCCCATCCCGTTGATCCGCAGGATGACGTCCAGCGCCTGCTGCCACTCGACGTTCACCAGCCGCACGGTCACCTTGCCGGTGACATCGCCGCCGGCGACGACGTTCATGCCGCTCACTTCTGCGATGATGCGGAGCAGGTTATTGATGTCCGCATCCTTGAAATCCATCGACAACCGACCCGTGCCCGGGGTAACCGGCGCGGGTGCCGGGGCCGGGGCGGCCGTTGCGGGGCCGGCCGCAGGTGCGGCAGGCGCCGACGCTTGGGCCACCACCACCGCAGCGGGCATCGGAGCGGGCGGCGCCGAGGCGGCGCTAGGCGGTCGCGTGGGATTCAGGAAATCGACGACGATGGCGGTCGGGGTCTGCCGCACGTCGTATCGTGTCGGCCCCCGCAGGTCCGCCACCACCCGTACCATCGGGGCGGGGTCGGTCTGATATTGCGAGGCCCGCAGTCGGCTGATGGGCGAGTTGACCTGCGCCAGGTCGACCGTTCGCGCCGCCGCCGGCTCGATGACCGCGCCGCTCACATCCACGGCAATGCCAAGGGGATTCGCGTTCTCCGCCACGGCGTACGTCACCGGGCCGCTGGTTCGGATCGCGATTTGCTGCCGTCCCCGGACGCTCTGCACTTCTACCCGCGTCACCTTCCCCGCGGCTTGGGGGTTACTCGGGACCGCAGCCGCGACCGGCGTGACCTTGGCCGCCGGCGCGGGCGCCGCGGCCGTGCCTTCCGCCGCGCCGCCCAGATCGACCCGAAGCTGATTCTGCGCCGTCACAACGCGGTACGGGAGCGCCGAGCGCAGATCCATCACCACTCGCACGATTTGAACAGGTCGCTCCCGATATTGCGACGACCGGATGGCCGTCACCAACGGGGGCCGCGCGGCGATCGGCGTCCGGATGGCGTGCACCGCATTCGGAATATCCACGACCAGCCGCGGTGGGTCAGGCAGCGCGAAGGACTCGTACGTCGGAATCGGTCCGTCGCCGCTCACCAGCACCACCACGCCGTTCGATCCGGATTCTTGCACCTCGATATCCGTCACCTCGATGGTCCCGCGCGCGGGTGCCGCTACCGGGACCGGTGCGGGCACGACCGCAGGCGGCGGAGGCGGCGGAGGCGGCGGGCTGGCCACCACCGGGGGCGGTGGCGCTGGCGTGGCCACCGGGGGCGGTGCGGCGGGTGCGGGCACGACCGCAAGCGGCGGAGGCGGCGGGCTGGCCACCACCGGGGGCGGTGGCGCTGGCGTGGCCACCGGGGGCGGTGCGGCGGGTGCGGGCGCCGCGACCACTGGGGTCGCCGGCGGAGGCTGCAATTCCCCCATCTCGGTAGCGCAGGCTGTCAACATCCAAGCCGCTGCCGCGAGGACAGGGCCGCGCCAGAGCAGAACAGCAGGCAACCGCACGTCCATGCCCTATTCCTCCTTCCTGAGCCGAAGCTCGACGAGACGTGCCTGAGACTGCGGCACAGGACCCATCCGCTCCTCGAAGGTCACCACATCCGACGTGATCTTGGCCACGCGAGCGTTCTCCCCAACCACATCATTCACGCGAACGACATATCCGGCCCCGTTGGGCGCCTCCACCAGCGCGTAAAACCCGCGCCCCCCCCAAATGATCCCGGTCAACTTCAATTCCTTGGGTTCCAACGCCGCCAGCCCGGTCTTGGGCCGGGTGCGCGCAACCTCTGGTGTCCGCGGCGCAATCAACGGACGGAAGGGGTCGCGGCGCCCTTTGGTCTCATAGCTGTAGGGCGGCGGCGCGGGTGCCGGGGGCGGCGCGGGTGCGGCAGGCCTGGCGGCCGCCGCTGGTGCCGGCCGTGCCGGAACCGATGCGCTGGGGGTGCCACTGTCCGAGCATCCGCTCACGCCGACCAGCGCCACCAGGGCCAACGCAGCGAGGATGGTCTGTCTATTTCGCGGGCGCACTGGCAGACCCTCCCTTCTCCAGGAACGTGAACGTCGTCGCCTTCAGCTCGGCCACGATGCTGCGGCCGCTGCGCTGGGCCGGGCCTGCCGCCAAGGGAGTGATCTTGATGTCCGAGACGTTCACGATGCGCTCGAGCTTGCTCACCCGGTCCAGGAAACCGCCCAGGGAGTGGAAGGTCGCCTCGACGCGCATCTCGATGGGCACCTCGGCGTAGAACCCCTTCTTGACCGGCGCGGTCGGGCGGAACAGCAGGAAGTCGAGCCCGTTCTGCTGGCCCAGCGTGTTCACCTGGGTCAGCAGCTTGGGAATGTCTTTCTCTTCCGGCAGTCGAACCAGGACGTCCTCCAGTTGCTTCTCCAGCGCCTTGATCTCTGCTTCCAGTTTAGGGCGATTCGCCGCGATGAGCTGCTTCTGCTGCAGGTCCGCCTGCAGCTTCTGGAGCGCGGCTTCGTGCCGGCCCTTGTCCTCCCAGAGCGGCATCATGAGGAAGTAGACGTATGCCGCCAGGATTCCGCCTCCCACGACGCCAATCAAGAGGTACAGCTGCTTCCTGGGGATGTTGGCGAAGTAACTCTTCACATCGAGGGCCATGGGTCCCTCCGGTCTAGCCCTTGCTGTCCTTGACGTCCATCGTCATGTTGAACCGCTCCACGGGAACCTGCTCCACCACGGTCTTCTCCGACACCACCAGGTCCACGTTCGAAATCAACGCGGACGCCGCGCCCAGGTTGGTCATGAAGGTGGCAACGCTGAAGTTGGAGAACGCGATTCCTCCAAGCTCCAACCGCTTGCCCGCCCGGTTGAGGGTCGTCAGCCAGACCTCGTTCGGCAGGGCCTTGCTGACCTCGTCCAGCAACCGGACCGGGCCGCCCTGGGCCACCACCAGCGTCTCGATGACCTTGATCTTCTCCTCGAGCCGCTTCTTCTCCGCCTGGAATTTGTCCACCTGCTTGGCCAGTTCCTCGAAGCGCTTCAGCTCGGCCTGGGTTGTCTGGATGTCCGATTGGAGCCGATTGACTTCACCGTTCAGCCAGTACCATCCGTATCCCATGGCCAACACGATGACCACCAAGCCCAGGAGTCCCAGCAGGATAGGGATGTTGACCTGGGTGCGCCGCTGCCGCTTGCGTTCTTCGCGCGGGAGGAGATTGATCTTGATCATGTTACTTGTCTCCAGCCTGCCGCAGGGCCAGCCCCACGCTGACCGCCAACTGGGGAGCGATCATCTCGAGTTGCTCCGCGTTGAACTTCTTCGGATCGACCTTGATCTTCCGCAACGGGTTGGCGACCTCGAAGGAGATCTCGAGATTCTCGGCGAGGTACTCCACCAGCCCGGGGAGCCTCGCGCACCCCCCGCTCAGGATGACCCGATGAATCGTGTCGCTGTGCGACGAGGACCGGAAGAAATCGAAGGAGCGCCGGATCTCGCCCGCCACCTCGGCGTTGACCATGTCGATGGCTGGCTGCGCATCCTGGAACGTCCGCCCGTCAACTTCCCCGCCGAGCTTCAGCGTTTCCGCCTGCTCGTAGCTCAGCCCGAGCATCTTTTGAATCGACTCCGTGTACCGATTGCCGCCAAGCGGGGAATCCCGAGTGAACTCCGAGAAGCCGCCCTGCAGGATGTTGATGTTCATCACGGCGGCGCCCAGATTGACCAGGCCGACCACCTGATCCCGATCCAGCTCATAGGCGAGCTCGAACGCGTTCTCCAGCGCAAAGGCATCCACATCCACCACCACGGCGTTGAGGCCCGCCGTCGAGATGATGGATAGGTAATCGTTGATGATGTCCTTCTTCACCGCCACCAGCAGGACATCCATGTCGGTGGCGCCGGGATCGGTGTTCTCCAAGACCTGGAAGTCCAGATTGACGTCCTCGATGGCGTAGGGCACGTATTGCTCGGCCTCGAAGGGGATCGCCTCTTCCAGCTCTTCGGGTTTCATCTTGGTGATCCGGACCTTCTTCACGATCACCGAGTGGCCCGACACGGCCACGACCACGTCCTTGGTCTTGATCTGGTTCTCCGTGAAGATCTGCTGGATCGCCGAGATGACCGTCCCCGAGTCCATGATGACACCGTCGACAATGGTCTCCGGGTGCAGCGGGGCAACACCCAGGCGAACCAACTCGTTGGTACCCCGGCTCCGCTTGAGCTGTACTGCTTTGACGGAGCTGGCGCCGATGTCCAGGCCCACCACATTCTTACTCCGCCCAAGGCCAAGCATGGTTGCGTCCTTTTCTATGGGACAGTTACGTTCGCTGCCTTATCAGATACGCTGCCATTTACCGACAACATGTTGAATTGTCAAGAAGAAACTTTTTTTCGCATTGAACTCGTCCGGTCCCAGGAACCCGAGCCCCGCCCCGGGTTGTGCATGTCATTCTTTCAGGGCGGCCGTGCCATTTCCGCATCGACCCGCGCCGCTTGCGGCGGCAAAAGAATCCGAGAAAAGAGGCATTTCCTGTCCTGAGGGCCGCGCCGATCTGCAGGTATTTCCGCGCCCCTGACTCCGTCCGGAAGGCCTGCGTTCCATATCTGTTTCGCATCGAACCTCAGGCGCCCTCAAAGCGATCCGTCGCAACTCCCGCAAAAAATGCATGGACTATGCCACCTGAAGAAATCGCACCCGACCGGGGACAATCCTCAGGGGATCACCTCGCGCCAGGTGCCCCGGACCATTGTATACTTCCCGCTCGGACCCGTGCACAGTGGTTGACTGGAAACGGCTTCGTCGTAATGCAGATTCGACGACGGCCCCACGGCGATCGTCCGGGAGACGACAGCACCGAAGACGGAGGCGCGATCCCCCAAGAACACGTCCGTATTCCTGCCGTAAAGGCTCCCGTGCACCGTGAAATCCTCCCCGGCCTTGAAGGACGTGAAGTCCGAATCGCTTCCGTCGCTCTTGACGATGATGCGAAGATTGGTGGCCGGATGGGCGCCCAGGGTCACCTGGTTCCCCGCCACCACGGGCCCGGCGACATAGATGGTCACGATGCCGCCGCTGGTCGTGAGTGAACTATTGTCGCCGAACGTCATGGTGGTAAAATGATAGACGACCCCGGCGGTCAGGTGGTGCGTCCCATATGCCGCCACCGCGAGGCTCGCCGTCGGCACCGTCACCGGTGTGACCGCGGGGAAGCCCTCGGTGTACAGCCCTTCGCCCCTGGCCCCGGTCACACTCGCCCCCGATTCCACGACCACCCCGTCCCCGGCCTTGAGGTTCCCCCGAACCCCCACGTTCGGATTCAGCCACGCGTCCCCGTTGGAGCCGAGGTGCCCTCCGTCCGCCCGGTTGGTGGTGGAATCGTACGGTCCGACAGCCGAATGATAACTGTCCGTGGCGCCGCCGTCTCGCAACCAGATCTCTTTGTCGGTGCGGTTGACCGGGACGCCCAAGACCGGATCGTTCATCCAGCCGACGACGCCGTTGCTCACGGTGGAATAGGCCGCCCAGCGCATGGGGTACGCCACCTTGTCCAGCGTGGCGCGGATTTGAACCTGGGCGGTTCCGCCCTGTACCGCCACGCTCCCGGTGGCCGCGACGTCTTTCGCGACAAGGGTCTCACACAACTGCTGTGCGGCCGCGGTCACCGTGATGCTCGCGGTCCCGCCCGGTACGGCGATGCTTGTTTCCCCGCTGTAGAACGAATTGGCGCTCAACTGGGCGGCGGCCCGGGCCAGCGCGGCCTCCGCCACCAGGAGTGCCTGGGTGGCCGCACGCTCGTTCCACGCGATCTGGCTTTCGGTGGACGATATCGTCAGGAACGTCGTGCCCGCCAAGAGCAGCACCGCCATCACCATCATGGCGATGACCAGAGCGGCGCCCCGGGGTTGTCTAGCGATTCCGAAGGTGAACATCGGCGCTCAACGTGAAGAATTCGGAAAACACGCCCGGCCGCGTGTCCCGCGTGCGCAGCGTGATGCCGACACGGCGCACCAGTCGCAACTGCTTGAAGTCGAGCTGCGGCATCGTTTGCGCCGCCGCCCCGGCCACCGGCGGGCACCGATGGCTGGAGGCCCACGGCTGCGCGCCGATCGCCTGCCCGTGCTGGTCGTAGTACGTGAACTCGAGTCGATCCACGTTCTCCGCCAAAGGCTGCGCCCCCCCTCCCGCCGTGAAGGCCAGCGCGGCCGCATCCCACTCGCCGGCCCGTCGCCGCAGCGTCGTCCCGGAGAGATCGTAGGTAATCTGGTAACTCACCTCCGTCGAGGGACCGGACGGCGGGTGGCTCAACTGATACGCCACGAAGGAGAAACAGGACGGACTCGCCGCCCGGATGGCGTCCTTCGGATCGAGGGCGACCTGCGGGATCGCCAGGCTGGGATCAAAGCCAGCCAACTGGATCTCCTGGACCATCCGGCTGAGTCCCACCCGGGCGTTCTGCTGGATATCGGCGGCGAGCTCCCCGCGATTCAACGTCCCGAGCATGGTGGTGTAGAGCAAGTACACCCCGCCCATGACGAAGGCGAACAGGGCGCTGCTGATGAGGACCTCCAGCAGGGTGACCCCCCGGATGCCTCGCCCGAACCTCCGGTCATTATGGTCGCAGCACATGGGTCACCACGTTCACGACGCGCGACCCCTGGCGGTCCCAGTACACCGCGATGGCGATCCGCCGCAGGTCGGTCGGGCACGGCGTTGCGCCGTTCACCGTGCCATCCGGGTTGACGCAGGCCACGGACACGATCCCGTATCCGCCCGGCAGACCCTTCCCGGTGGTCTGGGCGCCCTCCCCCTCCAGATCGCACCGCCACTTGCGCTTGTTGTAGGAATTGCGCCCGTCGTAGGTCGCGCCGATGGACGGCGGGCATCCGCTGTCGGAAGGCACCTGGGACACGCTGCGCGTGTCGAAGGCGTGGACCCCGGCGAAATGGGTTCCCGCCGACGGCGTCCAGGTGAGCGTCTCGAACGGCTCCGTCTGCACCATCTCCGCCATGGATCGCGCCAGGGTCGCCGCCTTGGTGATCTGTCCACCCATCAGGACCGAGCGAAAGGCGGTCGGGAACATCCCCGCGACACCCAGGCCGACGAAGGCGATCACCGAGGTGGCAACCAGGAACTCGATCAGCGTCAATCCGACTGGGCCGGGCCGGCCGCACGTCCTCACGGTGCGCATGTCCCCTCGCACACGCGCACGCGCCCGGTCGACGCCACCGCGACCTGATACGTCCCCATGGCATTCGAGAGCGTGAAGGTACCGCCGCTGGCCATCCCGTTTGCCGAAAAGACCGGCGTGGCCGTGGTGCTGACGGCGACATCCCGGGGAAGGCGCGTCGCCACGCCGGTGTCGCTCACCCACAGGGGACTCGAGGGCGTTCCCTGGTCCCGCTCGACGCTGTACGACCCCGCCGGCACCGCGATCTCGCAGCTCGTGGCACACACCCGGAAGCGCTGCTTGAGCGTCACCGCGCGCTGGCGCGCCAGGCGCAGGTCCCCCGCCACCTGCCACGCCGCTCCGCGCACGCGGTAGTGGAGCAGGACGGGGCTGAATCCGGGGATGGCGAACGCCACCAGGATCGCCAGCACGGCGCCGATCGTGATCAGTTCCACGATGGTGACACCGCGGCACCCGCGCGGCCTGTATTCCACCCACCTTCGACCGAGGAGGTGTCCGATCATGACGCGCTCCTCACCCCGACTCTCGCGTAGCGATGCCGGGGGGCGCAGGGACGCCGCGGTGAGTCGCCGGGCAAACCGATCGACCTACTATGGAGTGCATGCGGGGCGAGTCGCCCCCTACTGTGACAACTCAGGAATGCGGCCCGGCTGGACGCTGACGCCTGGCGTATAGGGGGAATCCGGGAGGCGGCGGCGCGACCCGTCATCCGATCGCCGACCGGAGGCGCCCCACGAACTCGCCCGCGCGGGCCACCAAATCGGGCGCGTCCAGCGACCGCTCGACGGTGGCCACCACTGCCGACCCGACGATCACCGCGTCGGCCAGCTCGGCGACGGCGCGCGCCTGCTCGGGGGTCGAGATGCCGAAGCCGACGGCCAAGGGGACCTTCGTCAGCGCCCGGACCCGGCCGACCCCGACCGCCAGATCCTCGGGCAAGCGATCGCGCGGGCCCGTCACCCCTCGCAGCGACACGTAGTAAATATATCCGCCGCTTTTCCCACTAATCAAGGAAATTCGCCGCGCCGGGCTCGTCGGAGCGATCAGCAGAATCGGGTGCACCCCTGCCCCGGTCAGCGCGACGTGGAGTTCGCCCATCTCCTCCGGCGGACAGTCCGAGACGATCAAGCCGTCCACGCCCGCGTCGCGCGCCGCCGACGGGAAACGCTGCAGCCCGTACCGGTGAATGGGATTGATGTAGCTCATGAGGACGATGGGGATATCCGAGCGCGCACGGATTCGCGACACGGACTCGAGAATCCGGGAAAGATTGATCCCGGCGTGCAGCGCCCGCTGATAGGCCCGCTGATTCACCACACCGTCCGCCAGGGGATCGGAAAACGGCACGCCGAGCTCCACGATGTCCGCGCCGCGCGCCTCGAACTCGCCGACCAGGGCCTCCGTGACGTCCAGCGACGGATCCCCCGCCGCCAAGAACGGAATCAGCCCTTTCCGGCCTTGGGTCTTCAGCCGGGCGAACGCTTGATCGATCCGGTTGCGATTCACGCGGCACCTCCCCCGCTGAGGCCGAGCGCGGCGGCGGCGACCTCGACGTCCTTGTCGCCGCGGCCGGACAGGTTGAGAACGACCACCTGGCGGGCCGAGAACTCCCGCGCGACCGTCGTGAGGTGGGCCACCGCGTGGGCCGACTCCAGGGCCGGGATGATGCCCTCCGTCTCGCAGAGGAGCCGGAATCCCGCCAGCGCCTCCGCGTCCGTCACCGCCGCGTACTCGATGCGGCCCGCGTCGTGGTGATAGGCGTGCTCGGGCCCCACGCCGGAGTAATCCAACCCGGCCGAGATGGAATGGGTGACCCGGATCTGCCCGTCCGGATCCTGGAGCACGTAGCTCCGCGTCCCGTGGAGGATGCCCGACGGTCTTCTCCGCAAACCGCGCCGCATGTCGCCCCGACGCGATCCCCAGCCCGCCCGCCTCGACGCCGATCATGCGCACCCCGGCGTCGCCGAGAAACCGGAAGAACAGGCCGAGGGAGTTGCTGCCGCCGCCCACGCAGGCCACCAGGCAGTCCGGCAGCCGCCCTTCGGCCTCCAGGATCTGGCGGCGCGCCTCCTCCCCGATGACCGCCTGGAAGTCCCGCACCATGCGTGGGTAGGGGTCCGCCCCGAGCACGGAGCCCAGCACGTAGTGCGTCGTATCCACGTTGGTGACCCAGTCGCGCATGGCCTCGTTGATGGCGTCCTTCAGCGTGCGGCTGCCGGAATCCACCCCCGTGACCTTGGCCCCCAGCAGGCGCATCCGGACCACGTTGAGGGCCTGGCGCCGCATGTCCTCGGTGCCCATATAGACCTCGCACCGGAGCCCGAGGAGGGCCGCCACGGTGGCGGTCGCCACCCCATGCTGCCCCGCCCCCGTCTCGGCGATCACCCGCGCTTTGCCGAGGCGTCGCGCCAGGAGGATCTGTCCCACGGTATTATTGATCTTGTGGGCGCCGGTGTGGCAGAGGTCCTCCCGCTTCAGGTAGATCCGGGGGCCGCCGAGCCGCTCGCTCAGGCGACGGGCGAAGTAGAGGGGCGTGGGGCGTCCCACGTACTGGCGGAGCGTGAGCGCCAGCTCCTCCTGAAACTGCGGATCCTGTCCGGCGCGGCCTCGTAGCCCGCCGTCAGCGCCTCCAGCGCGGCCATGAGGGTTTCGGGAACGTAGCGGCCGCCGTAGGGCCCGAAGTGGCCGAGCGCGTCGGTGGGCGAGCTGTCGGGACCGGTCAACCGAGGTCGGCTTGACGGACGTTGACAATGAACTCCCTCACTTTCCGGTGATCCTTCCGTCCGGGGGATTGCTCCACACCGCTGCTCACGTCGACGCCGTAGGGGCGGACGAGCCGGACGGCCTCGGCCACCGTGTCGGGGCGCAGCCCCCCCGAGAGGATGATGGGCCGCGTCCCCTTGGCCTGCAGGGCCAACCCCCACGGTATGGCCCGCCCGGTCCCGCCCGGTTGCCCCTCGACGTACGCGTCCAGCAGGAACGCGTGGGCCGGGTAGGTGGCCAGCGGCTGCAGGCTGGCCGCGTCCCGCACCCGCAGCGCCCGGATCACGGGGACGGGCACGCCGCGGCTGAACGCCTCGTCCTCGTGGCCGTGCAGCTGTACCGCGCTGAGCCGCAGCAGCGCGACGATTCGGCAGACCTCCTGCAGCGGGGGATCCACGAAGACCCCCACCGTCGCCACCAAGGGAGGCAGACGCTCGACGATGGCCGCCGCGCGCGCCGGCGTCACGACGCGGGGGGTCCCGGGGACGAAGACCAGACCCACCGCATCCGCCCCGGCCTCCACGGCGGCGGCGGCGTCCTCGGGGGAGGTGATGCCGCAGATCTTGACTCGCGTCATGGTGTGTCGCAGAGACGCCGGAGCGCCTCGCCCACATCGGGATGGCGAAGCAGACCCTCGCCGACCAGGATGGCATCCGCCCCTGCCGCAGCCAGCCGGGCGACCTGCGCCGGCTCGGCGATGCCGCTCTCGCTCACCAGGACGGTCGGGCCTGGCACCAGCGGGAGGAGCGCGAACGTCGTCTCCAGCGAGACGACGAACCGCTGCAGGTCCCGGTTGTTGATCCCGATCAGATCCGCACCGGACGCCATCGCGACGTCCAGCTCCGGCCGCGTGTGGACCTCGACCAGGGCCGCCAGGCCCAGCTCGCGGCTGAGCCCCAGCAGATCCTGGAGCTGCCCGACCGGAAGCGCCGCCACGATCAGGAGGACCGCATCCGCCCCGGCCGCCCGCGCCTCCCAGAGCTGGTAGCGGTCCACGTGAAAGTCCTTGCGGAGCAGCGGCACCTCGACGGCGGCACGCACGGCGACGAGTTGGTCCAGGCTCCCCTGAAAGAACGGGGCATCCGTCAGCACGGAGATCGCCTGCGCGCCGGCCGCGGCATAGGCCCGCGCCAGGGCGACCGGATCGAACCCGGGCCGGATCACGCCGCGCGACGGAGAGGCCTGCTTGATCTCGGCAATGACGCGAAGGGGGCCCTGGCGACGTGTGTCCTGTCCCGCCTCTCGTCGCAACGCCCGCCGGAAATCCCGCGCGGGGGCGCGGTCCCGGCACCGGGCCTGAAGCTCGGCGAGCGGCGCGCGCACGCGCCGGTCCGCCAGGTCGGCCCGTGTCCGGCTCAGAATGGTCTCCAGCATGTTCATCCGATGCCGATCCCTCGTCTGGTCGAGCCCAACGCGTCACCCTCAGTGTCGGCAGTACTCCACCAGCCGCTCCAGTCGTTCCCGGGCCGCGCCGCTGTCGATGGCCTGCCCCGCCAGCGCGATCCCCTCGGCGATGTTCGCCGCGCGGCCGCCGGCGGCGATGCCGGCCCCCGCATTCAGGAGCACGATGTCGCGCTTGGGCCCGCGCTCTCCCGCCAGGATGCGGCGGATGATCTCCGCGTTGTCCGCCGCGCTCCCCCCCTGCAGGTCGGCCAGGGTGGCCCGGGGAAAGCCGAAATCCTCGGGGTGGACCGTGTAGCAGTGGATCTGGCCCTCCTGCAGTTCCGCGACCCGGCTCTGGCCCGGTGATCGACAGCTCGTCCAGCCCGTCCTCCCCGTGCACCACGAAGGCGCGGACCGTCCCCAGCTCCTTGAGGACCTGGGCCATCACCGGCGCCAGGGCGCCGTCGTACACCCCGATCACCTGTGCCGTCGCGCGGGCCGGGTTGGTCAAGGGCCCGAGGATGTTGAAGACCGTACGGATACGGATCTCCCGGCGGGCGAGCATGACGAACTTCATGGCCTTGTGAAGCAGCGGCGCGTAGCAGAATCCGATCCCGACCTCGTCCACGCACCGTCCCACTCGCTCGGGGGGCAGGTCCAGCCGCACGCCGAGGGCCTCCACCACGTCCGCGCTGCCGCACAGGCTGCTCACCGACCGGTTGCCGTGCTTGGCCACCGGGATGCCCGCGCCGGCCACCACAAAGGCGGTCGCCGTGGAGACGTTGAAGGTCCCGGTCGCATCGCCCCCGGTCCCGCAGGTGTCCACCAGCATCTCCCGGTCGGTCCCCGAAAGCGACGTCTGCACCCGGGCTCGGGTCTTGACCGGAGAGACCTTCTCCCGCATCACGCGGGCGAACCCGATCAACTCCTCGACGGTCTCTCCCTTCATCCGCAGCGCGATCAGAAACGCGGCGATCTGGGCATCCGTCGCCTGGCCGGACATGATGGCGTCCATGACGGCGAAGGCCTCGTCCCGGGTCAGGTCCTTCCGGTCCACGACCTTGCGAATCGCCTCGACGATCATCGGCGTGCCTCCACGGCCGAGGTGCGCTCCAGAAAGTTCGCCAACAGCGCCTTTCCCCGCCGGCGTCAGGATGGACTCGGGATGGAATTGCACCCCGTCGCACCGGGTGCGAGCGGTGACGCACGCCCATGATCTCCCCCTCGGCCGTCTCCGCCGACACCGTCAGGCAGCCGGGCAGCGTCTCCCGCTCGATGAGCAGCGAATGGTAGCGGGTCGCGTCGAAGGGATTGGGGAGCCCCCGGAACACGCCCAGACCGTCGTGGCGGATCGGTGAGGTCTTTCCGTGCATCAGCCGGGCGGCCCGGACGATGCGCCCGCCGTACGCGGCCCCGATGCACTGGTGCCCGAGACAGACCCCGAGGAGCGGCAGGCTGGCGCCGAACGCGCGAATGATGTCGCAGCAGATCCCCGCCTCGGCGGCGAGCAGGGCCCGGGCGAGAGGACGATCTGTTCCGGCTGCAGGGCCCGGATCTCGTCGAGGGTGATGCGGTCGTTCCGATGCACCGCCACCTCCGCGCCCAGCTCCCGGAGGTACTGGACGAGGTTGTAGGTGAACGAATCGTAGTTGTCGATGACGAGCAGCATGAGAAACCTCGGTGCGGCAGTTCGACGGTTCGATGGTTCGACGGTTCGGCAGTACCGTAGCACGAACTGACGAACCGCTCGAACTGTCGAACTGTTCTTCGGTTAGTCCAGCCCCGTCTCCGCCAGCTCGATGGCGCGCCGCATCCCGCGCGCCTTGTTCATCGTCTCGTCGTATTCCCGTTCCGGGTCGGAGTCCGCCACGATGCCCGCCCCCGCCTGGATCATGGCCAGTCCTCGCCAGAAAAGAATCGTCCGGATGGTGATGCAGGTGTCCAGGTTGCCGGTGAAGCTCACGTAACCCACCGCCCCCGCGTAGGGGCCGCGGCGGACCGGCTCCAATTCCTCGATGATCTCCATGGCGCGGACCTTGGGCGCGCCGGTGACCGTCCCGGCGGGAAAGCACGCACCGCAGGACGTCGAAGGCGCTCCGGCCGGACTCCACCAGTCCCCGGACGTGCGAGACGAGGTGCATGACGTGGGAGTACCGCTCCACCGTCATCAGGTCCGGCACCGCCACGCTGCCGGTCTGCGCGACCTTTCCCACGTCGTTCCGGCCCAGGTCCACCAGCATGATGTGCTCGGCGCGCTCCTTCGGATCGGCGAGCAACTCCGCGGCAAGCCCACGGTCCTCGTCCTCCGTCGCGCCGCGCGGTCGCGTGCCGGCGATCGGCCGCAGATCGATGCGCTCGCCCTCCAGTCGGACCAGCATCTCGGGCGAGCTGCCGACGATCTTGAGGTCCCCCAGCCGCAGGTAGTACATGTAGGGGGAGGGATTCACGATCCGCAGCGCCCGGTAGACGTCGAAGGGATCGGCGCCCGTCCGGACAGTCAGTCGCTGCGAGAGCACCGCCTGGATGATATCGCCCGCCTGGATGTACGCCTTGGCCTGTCCCACGGCGTCGCAAAAGGCCTGCCGGGTGAAGGTCGAGACGGGCTCCCCGGCCGTGGACGGCCCGCGACGCCGACCGGGGCGCCGACCGGGCGTCGCAGGGCCGCGACGATGGCGTCGATCTTCTGCTGCGATTCCCGGTAGGCCTGCTCGACCCCGGACCCGCTCGCATCGCGCACGAATGCGTTCGACACCACCGTGATCCGGTGCGTCACGTTGTCGAAGATCAACAGCGTGTCGGTCAGGAGGAAAAGGGCGTCCGGCAGGTCGAGATCCGTGCCGTGCCGTGCTGGGAAGCCGCTCCAGATGCCGCACGGTGTCGTACCCGAGGTACCCGACCAGCCCTCCCGTGAAACGCGGGAGACCCGGGACCGTCACCGGCCGGTAGTCCTGCAAGAGCGACCGCAAGGCCGTGAAGGGGTCGCGGATATCCGCCAGGACCTCGCACCCCTCCCCGCGCAGGATCTCGACCCGCGACCCGTGCACGCGAGCGACGAGGCTGGGATTGCTCCCCAGAAAGCTGTAGCGTCCCCACTGCTCCCCGCCCTCCACGCTCTCCAGGAGGAACGCGTAGTTGCCGCTGTCGATCTTGCGGAATGCGGAGACGGGCGTCTCCATGTCCGCCAGGATCTGCCGGGAGACGGGAATCAGATTGCCCTGCGTCGCGAGCTCGGCGAAACTGCTCCAGGCTTGGGGTGTACACGATGCCGCCTCGTCCGGGTTGGCGGTTGGCGCCGACCTCGCAGGGTGGATCATCTGCAGAGGCCGACGGTTCGACAGGGGAGCATGAACGACCGAAGACAGCCGAAACGCAGGCTGAGGGTCACCAGCGATGAGACGGAATGAGACCTGGGCAGGTGTGCAGGGTGCGAATCATCGGACGCCGCCGATCGCTCACTTGGCGCTCAAGAATTGATCCAGCTTGGACTTGATCGTGGCCTTGGGGTGGGCCCCCACGATTTGATCCGCTCGGACACCGTCGCGGAGCAACAACATGGTGGGGATGCTCCGGATGCCGAAACGCGCCGCCACTTGGCGGTTCTCGTCCACGTTCACCTTGCCCACGGCCAGCCGCCCTTTGTACTCCCCCGCCAGCTCCTCCAGTACCGGCGCGATCATGCGGCACGGTCCGCACCATTCCGCCCAGAAGTCCACCAGGAGGTTGGGGTTGGCCTTGGCTTGCGTGTCGAAATTGGCGTCGGTCAGCGTCAGGATCTCAGGATTTGCCATATCACCTCCGGAACGCGAGGAAACGCGCGGAGTCTAGAGGGCTGACCCCAACCCTGTCAAGGATTTTGTCCCCGCCCGGCCATCAACGGCGCCGCGGGGCGCGGCGTGAGAATGGGAACGACGGGCCGCACCGCGGGGCGGGAGTGACGGTGGAGAGGGGATGGCACAAATCCTCCGTCTCGGTGTATGCTGGAGGCGACCTCCCGCGACCCCGGGGACGCGAGACCCGCGTCTCCGGCGTAGACTCGGCGCGCCGCGCGCCGTCGAAAGGACCTCCCCTCATGAGCACGAAACCGGCAGGACAGGAATCGGGTCCCGCCGCCACCCCGTCACGCCGTGCAGCCATCTCACCCCTGTGCGCGGATGCGCTGGAACCCATTCTCGAGAAACTCAAGCTGCTGGAGTTCGGCCTGTTCGGCCTGCAGCAGTACGGGCGGAACGCGTCGCTGGACGTCGAGGACATCGGCCCGTTCTACCGGCTCGCGGAAGAGATCGGCGGCGACGTCCTGGCGCTGCAGCGGCGTCTGGACTCGAATCCGACCGCCGACGCGATCGCCTGAGCGATCGGTCCGGCGCAAACCGTGCGGCCTCTCGTGGAGGTGGAATGAATCGCCTGCCTTCCGAACCGTGCATGGCTGTCGAGGAATGCCTCGCGCCTCTCCAGGAATCGCTGGGCTATCGATTTCGAGAGCCGGCCCTGCTCGACGCTCGCCCTCAGCGCGCTGAAGCAGCCGCTCACGCCGGAGGTCGCGGCGGCCCGTCAGCGGCTCGAGTTCCTCGGGGACGCGGCGTGGAATTTCGCCGTCGCCCTGGCGATCTTTCGGTCCCATCCGCCAGGCCGCGCCCGGCGATCTCACTCGCCTTCGGTCCGCCTGGTCGCAGCCGGGCCGGCCTCGCCCGCCTGGCCCGACGGTTGCGCCTGCCGATCCCGAGTCTCGCGCCCCACGGACCGAGCCAGCGCGTCCTGGCCGAACTCCTGGAGGCGGTCCTGGGTGCCGTCGTGGAGGACGGGGGGTTCGAGGCCGTTGTGCGCCTTGGCCGTGCGGGTCACCGCCCCGGCGCCGCGGATGCCTCCCCGCTCCCCGTCGTCGACGCCAAATCCTCGCTGCAAATGCTGACCCTGGCCGGCCAGGGGAAACTCCCCTCCTACCGGCTCATCGAACGGCGGGGTCCGCCGCACCATCCGACGTTCCGAGTCGCCCTCACGGTCCAGGGCCCCCAGGGAGAGGTCCGAGTGGAGGCGGAGGGCGGCAACCGGCAAGCCGCCGAGCAGCAGGCCGCCCGGCTGGCCCTGGAACTGCTTGGAAATCCTCAGGAGAACGGCCACAACATCTCGTAGCAGCCTCGGGGATCCACACCCCTAAAGATTGTACTTTTCCGGCTTGACACCACCTTCCGCGCCGTGATAGCGTTCGTGCCGATTCGAGGGGTTTCTCTACCCTGTGGACAGCCAATCCAGAGGTGGATGTCTCGATATGCATCTCACGAAGATCTCCCTGTTCGGTTTCAAGTCCTTCGCAGACAAGGTCGACCTGTCGTTCGAGCCCGGGCGTCACCGTCGTCGTCGGGCCCAACGGGTGCGGGAAGAGCAACGTCTCCGATGCCATCCGCTGGGCGCTGGGAGAGCAAAGCGCCAAGCTCTTGCGCGGCGACCGGATGGACGACCTCATCTTCGCAGGAAACGGCCGGCGCAAACCGCTCGGCCTGGCCGAGGTCTCGCTGACCTTCACGCGAGACCGGCGACGCCCTGCCGACCGAATACGAAGAAGTGAACGTCACCCGCCGTCTCTACCGGTCCGGCGAAAGCGAGTATCTGCTCAACAAGGTCCCCTGCCGCCTGCGCGACATCACGGACCTGTTCATCGACACCGGGCCTGGCCGGCGAGCCCTACGCCCTGATCGAGCAAGGCAGCATCGGCAGCGTCGTCAACGCCCGGCCCGCGGACCGCCGCGTCCTCATCGAGGAGGCCGCCGGCATCATGAAGTACAAGACCAAGCGGCGGGCGGCGGGAAACAAGCTCGAGGCGACCGAACAGAACCTCCTCCGCATCCGGGACGTGATCGCCGAGGTCGAGCGCCAGCGGAACTCGCTGAAGCGCCAGGCCAACAAGGCCGAGCGGTACAAGCAGCTGGACATCCGCGCCACGGAACTGAAGCTCTTCCTCAAATTCCAGGAGCACGCGGCCCTGTGGGAGGAGCTCCAGGCGCTGCTCGGGCGCCTGGGCCCCGCGCAGCAGATCCTGACCGGCGTCCGGGCCGGGATCGGCGTCGACCGAGGCGTCCCTGGAAGAGCGCCGCTTGCAGGCCCTGGGCGAAGAGCAGGCCGTGGCCGCCGCGCAGGAGGCGCTCTTCGGCGTCCGCAGCCACATCGACCGGGACGAGGCGGAACTCCGGAATCTCGACCCAGCAGATCGAGGACGCCGACCGGCGCACGGCGGAGACGCAGGCGGCCCTGACCGCCCTGGGAGAGACCGCGCAGCGCCTGATCGCCGCCATCGAGGCGGGCTCCACGGCCGTCGCCGAGCAGGAGCGCGAGGTGGCTGCCCTCGAGCACGCGCTGGAGGAGCAGGGGCTGGCGCTGCGGGAAACCGAGCGCATCCTCGCCGCCGGCGGTGGCCGCGCTCGATCAGCTCCGCCACCAGGCGGCCCATCAGTCGGGCCAGCTGTCCCTCAAGCGAAACGAGCTGGCCACGCTCCTGGAGCGGAACCGGCAGATGACCGCGCAGGCCGAGCGGCTGCGCCTGCAGCAGGCCGAGGCCGCCAGCCAGCGCGAAGGAGCCGAGGCCTCCTCCACCGCCGAAGAGACCCGTCGCCAGGAGACGACCGAGCGCCAGCACCGCGCCCTGGCGGATCGCGAGGCGGCCCAGGTCGAGGCGGCGCGAGCGCGCGAGGCCCGCCGCCATCTGGAAGCCGAGATCGCCGGCCTCGCGGCGGATGTGGAGCGCCAGCGGGGCCGGCTGGGCTCCCTGCGCGAGCTCCGGCTGGAGTTCGCCGATTTCTCCGAGGGCAACAAGCTGCTGCTCCAGGCGGGTCGGGATCGCCGCGTCCGCGGGATCCTGGGTCCCCTGGCCGAGGTGCTGGAAACCGCACCCCGCCACGAGAAGGCCCTGGAGGCGATCCTCGGTACCCATCTCCAGGGCGTGCGGGTCCAGACCTGGGCCGAGGCGCACGAGGCGCTCGCGCACCTCTTCCGGGCGGGCCAGGGGCGGGCCACGCTGGTGGGGCCCATGCCGACCGGCGAGGGGACCTGGGGCCAGCACGTTCCGGGAGGATCTCGCGGCCCGGCTCGCCGACCTGCCCAAGGAACTGCAGGGCCGCGTCGAGGGGATGGCGCTGGATCTCCTCAAGTCGCCTGAGGGCACCCAGCCCTGGTTGATCCACCTCCTGGCGGACGCCGTGATCGTGAGCGACCTGGACACCGCGCTGGCCATCGCCCGGGAGCTCACCGGCCCCTTCACCCTGGCGACGCTGGCCGGCGAGGTGCTGACCCACCGCGGCACGCTCACCGGCGGCACGCCGGCGCCGCAGGGACTCCTGGCACAGCGGCGCGAGCTGCGGGAGCTGGAGGAGGCCCTGGCCATCAGCGAGGTCGGTCTCGTCGGGCCTGCGCGAGGCCCTGGCCATCGTGTCGGAGGACGTGGCCACGGCCGAGCGCGCCGTCGAGACCGCCGCCATGGCGGAGCGGCAGGCGGAACTGGACCTGCTGGCGATCGAGAAGGACCTGGCCGCGCGGCGCGCCGAGGAGCGGCGACTGAGCCAGCAGCTCGAGCTCTTCGGGATCGAGCTGCAGACGGTGGAGGCGGACCTCGCCCGGATCGAACGCGAGACTGAACGGCCTGCGGGCGACCCTCGCCGAGGGGGAGGCGCGCGTCGCCGAGCTGCACGCCGGGATCGTCGGCCGGGAGCGCGAGGTGACCGACCTGCGCGAGCGACGCGAGGACGCGGCGGCCCACCTGAACGACCAGCGCGTCGACCCTGGCGTCTCGCACCGCCCGCCGGGACGAGACCCTGCGCGATCTGGTCCGCATGCGGCAGGAGCTGCAGGCGGCCGAGGAGCAGGTGGCCCACCTCACCCGGGAGGCCGAGGAGCTCGGCGCTCCGGCGCGCCGCCCGCGAAGCGGAGCGCGGCGGCTGCGGGACACGCCTGACCGCTGCTCCATCGCGACGAGGAGGAGCGGCAGGCCACCCTGCTCCGACGCGCAGGAGGCCCGGGCCGCCGGCCAAGAGGCCATCGCGCACCTTCGAGGAGGCGTTGCGGACCAAGCGGCGCGAGGAGACCGAGCTGGCCGCGGAGGTGGCGGCGCTGGAGACCCGGCGGGGCGAGCTGAAGACCACCATCACGCTGCTGGAGCAGGATCTCGGTGGAGAACCACGGCCTCGGCACCGCGGAACTCCGCGAGCGGTTCGCCGCCTTCGTCATGGACGTCGAGGCGGCCCAGGCGGAACTGGAAGAACTGCGCGACCAAGCTCGCCGAGCTGGGCCCCGCCAATCTCGGCGCCCTGGAGGAATACCAGGCCCTCTGCCAGCGGTACGAGTTCCTGACCACGCAGGCCGAGGATCTCACCCGCTCCGTGGCCTCGCTCCGCCAGGCGATCGGCGAGATCAACAAGACGATCCAGACGCTGTTCGTCTCCACCCTCGAGGCCGTCAATCAGCAGTTCGACCACTTCTGGCGCCGGCTGATCGGCGGAGGGAGCGCGCAGCTCAAGCTGGTCGAGCCGGTCGAAGGCCGACGGCGAAGACGCGGCGCCGATTGACGAGGAGCCGGGCGTAGAGATGCTGGTCCGATTCCCCGGGAAGCGGCCGACGGTGCTCTCCCTGCTCTCGGGCGGCGAGCGCGCCCTGGCGGCGCTCTCGCTCCTCCTGGCGCTCTTCGCCGTCCGGCCCAGCCCCTTCTGCGTCCTGGACGAGGTGGACGCCCCGCTGGACGACGCCAACGTGGAACGCTTCGTCGCGCTGCTCCGCGAGATGTCGCAGCAGTCGCAGTTCATCGCCGTCACCCACAACAAGCGGACCATGGAAGCGGCCGACATCCTGTACGGGATCACCATGGAAGAGGAGGGCGTCTCCAAGGTGATCTCCGTCCGGATGAAGGCGGCCGCGTAGATGCCCTCCGAGGTCCCCCCGGCACGCTCCGGATTCTTCTCGCGCCTCCGCGACGGGTTGCGCAAGACGCGCGACAGCCTGGTCGAGAAGATCGAGGCCGTCTTCACCGGCGCGCCCATCGACGACGCCACCCTGGACGAACTCGAGGAAGCGCTGCTCGCCTCCGACCTGGGCCCCGCCGCCGCCCGGTCCGTCATGGAGGCCGCCAGGAGCGCCATCCGCCGCCAGGGGACGACCAGCGTCGAGGCCATGCGAGCCCTCCTGGCCGCCCGCGTCGCGGAACTGCTCGTCGTCCCCGAACCCGAATCCCGGCAGCCCGCCGCGCCGCCCCAGGTGACGCTCTTCGTCGGCACCAACGGGTCCGGCAAGACCACCACCATCGCCAAGCTGGCCAAGCGGTACCGCGACGCGGGCGAGACGGTCCTGCTGGCCGCCGGCGACACCTTCCGCGCGGCAGCCATCGAACAACTGCAGATCTGGGGCAAGCGCATCGGTGCGGATGTCATCGCCCACCAGCCGGGCGCCGATCCCTCGGCCGTCGTCTTCGACGCCTGCAAGGCGGCCGCCGCGCGGAAGGTGGATCGGCTCCTGGTGGACACGGCGGGCCGGCTCCACACCAAGAGCAACCTCATGGAGGAGCTGAAGAAGATCCACCGGATCATCGCCCGGGCCATCCCCGGCGCCCCCCACGAGACCCTGCTGGTGTTGGATGCCACCACGGGCCTCAACGCCGTGGCGCAGGCGCGGGAGTTCCACCAGGCCGTCACGCTCTCCGGGCATCGTCGTCACCAAGCTGGACGGCACCGCCAAGGGCGGCGCCGTCGTCGGCATCGCGCGGGACCTGCGGCGTCCCGGTCCGCTTCGTGGGCGTCGGCGAATCCGCCGAAGACCTCCAGCCGTTCAACCCGCAGGAATTCGCCGCCGCGCTGTTCTCGTAAAACATCGGTCGAATCCCAGGCGAGCGCCTGCACCTACCGCGGCATTGGTGGACGGCCACGACGGTGCCGACGGCGCGTGCGCCAGCAGTGTGCCACCTGGCTGGTCCGCATCCCTTCGCGATCTCGGAGCGGGTCCGACGCAAGCCGCTGGAAACGGGGCTTTCGCCTTGACACCTCTCCGGCACGGTGTTACCTTCCTCCGCGGAAATCGTTATATGACGCAAAGTTGCGAGAACATAGCCGACCCGTCCGAGGCGGATCGGACGTATATGCGGCGCGCGCTGGATCTGGCGGCGCGCGCGCGGGGTCGGACCAGTCCGAACCCCATGGTGGGTGCGGTCCTGGTGAAGGACGGGACCGTCGTCGGCGAGGGATTTCACTCCTTCGCCGGCTCCGACCACGCGGAACTCGAGGCGCTCCGCGAGGCGGAAGCCGCGGCGGCCGGCGCCACGCTGTACGTCACCCTGGAGCCCTGCTGCCACTTCGGGCGGACGCCGCCCTGCGTGGATCGGATCATCAAGGCGGGGGTCGGCCGTGTGGTCGCCCCGTGCGAGGATCCCAACCCCGCCGTCAGCGGGAAGGGGTTCGCCGCGCTGCGCGCGGCGGGCGTGAGCGTGGACGTCGGCGTGCTGGCGGAAGAGGCGACCCGGCTCAACGAGGCGTTCTTCACGTATGTCCGAACCGGCCGGCCGTTCGTCATCCTGAAGGCGGCCGCCAGCCTGGACGGCAAGATCGCGACGCGGACCGGCGACTCCCGCTGGATCACCGGGGAGAGCGCTCGCCAGCACGTCCATCACCTCCGGAACGAGGTGGATGCCGTCCTGGTCGGCATCGGCACGATCCTGCGCGACGATCCGATGCTCACCACGCGCCTGGGGACACCCGACCAGCGGGACCCGACGCGGGTGATCGTGGATAACCTGGCGCGCCTGCCCCTGCGAGCCCAGGTGATCAATCGCGCCTCGACGGCCCCGACGATCCTCGCCGTCTCCGAGATGGCGCCGCGCGCCAGGCTCGACGCCCTGGAGCGGGAGGGCGTGCAGGTGCTCGTGGTGCCGGGAAGTCCTCGGCGCGTGTCGCTGGCGCGCCTGATGGAAGCGCTGGGGAAGATGGGGTTCCTGTCGGTGATGATCGAGGGCGGGGCCGAGATCAACGCCTCGGCCCTGCAGGAAGGCGTCGTGGACAAGCTCCTCCTCTTCCTGGCGCCCATCCTGATCGGCGGGAAGTCCACCCCCACGGCCGTCGGCGGCGAGGGCATCGAGACGCTCCGGCAGGCGACGCGCCTGCGAGACGTGCGCCTCGAGCGGTTCGGCGAGGACATTCTGATCGAGGGCTATCTGCACTAAGCCGTTGTCAAAGAATAACTTGAGCGGAGAAATTTCGGAAACGGCATAAGGAGCCGTAACGAAATTTCAGAATATGGACAAGTTATTTCGTAACGGCTCCTAACAGCGCAGGCGCTCGACAGACTGCGGGCAGTCGTGTTCACAGGAATCATCGAAGCCATCGGCACCGTCCGCGAACTCACCCGCCACCCGACGGGGCGCGGGTCGAGATCGCCGCGGCAACCATTGCCCAGGCGACCCGGCCGGGGGACAGCCTCGCCGTGGACGGGGCCTGCCTCACCGTCACCGCGCTGGCGGGCGACTGCGATGGCGTGCGACCTGTCGGCCGAGACGCTCGCGCGCACCACCCTGGGCGCGCTCCGGGTCGGGACCCGCGTCAACCTGGAGCGGCCGCTGCGGCTGGGCGATCGGGTGGGCGGACACCTGGTGACCGGCCACGTGGATGCCGTGGGCCAGCTCGTCGGGCGCGATCCCCCAGGGGGACGGCGCGGTCCTACCGCATCCGGTTCCCGCAGTCGCTGGCGCCCCTCCTGGTCCCCAAGGGGTCCGTCGCCGTGGACGGGATCAGCTTGACCGTGGCCGCGCTCTCGCGGGACGCCACTTCGACGTGGCCGTGATCCCGTACACGCTTCAGGGCACCACCCTCGCGCGAGAAGCGGGTGGGCGCCCGGTTGAACCTGGAGGCGGATCTCGTCGGCAAGTACGTGGCCCGCCTCGCCGCCGGACGGAGCGATGGCGCCCGGCGCGAGTGACGTGACCTTGACCGTCCTGAAGGAGCACGGGTTCGCATGAGCGTTCGCACGACGCCTCACCGCCAGCGCCGCCGCTCCCGCTGCCGGCCGACCCGCGGTCCGGCCGCGCGGGGTACCGGCCAAGAAGACCGAGCGCCCGCCGAGGGCGCCCGCAGTGCGGCCGCCTTCCGGTTCGCCCGGATCGAGGACGCCATCCGGGACATCCGCAACGGCAAGCTGGTCATCGTGGTGGACGACGAGGACCGCGAGAACGAGGGCGACCTGACCATGGCGGCGGAGAAGGTCACCGCCGCCGCCATCAACTTCATGGCCGCCCACGGCCGCGGGCTGATCTGCATGCCGATCGTCGGCGAGCGGCTGGATCAGCTCAAGATCCCGGCCATGGTCTCGGAGAACACCTCCGCCTTCGAGACCGCCTTCGCGGTGTCGGTCGAGGCCAAGCGCGAGGTCAGCACCGGCATCTCCGCCCACGACCGCGCGGTCACCATCAAGACCATCCTGGACCCGAACACGCGGCCGGAGGATCTGGCCCGGCCGGGGCACACGTTTCCGCTGCGGGCCCGCGAGGGCGGCGTGCTGACCCGCGCCGGCCAGACCGAGGCCGCCGTGGATCTGGCGCGCCTGGCCGGCCTCTACCCCGCCGGGCGTGATCTGCGAGATCATGAACCCGGACGGCAGCATGGCCCGCGTGCCGGAACTGCACCGCTTCGCCCAGCGCCACGGCCTCCTGATGATCACCATCAAGGACCTGATCGACTACCGCATGAAGCGGGAGAAGTTCGTGACCCGCGTGGCCACCACCGACCTGCCGACCCGCCACGGCACCTTCCGGACGATCCTGTACCACAGCCAGGTGGATCAGAAGCACCACCTGGCCCTGATCAAGGGCGAGGTGCGGCCCGGCGAGCCGACGCTGGTCCGCGTCCACTCCGAGTGCCTGACCGGCGACGCGCTCGGCTCGCTCCGCTGCGACTGCGGCGCGCAGCTCGACCGCGCCCTGGCGCGGATCGCCGACGAGGGGCGCGGCGTTCTCCTCTACATCCGGCAGGAGGGCCGCGGCATCGGGCTCGCCAACAAGCTCCGGGCCTACGAGCTGCAGGACCAGGGCTTCGACACGGTGGAGGCGAACGAGCAGCTCGGCTTCAAGCCCGACCTGCGGGACTACGGCGTCGGCGCCCAGATCCTCGTGGACCTGGGCATCTCCAAGCTCCGCCTCATGACCAACAACCCGCGGAAGATCGTGGGCCTGGAGGGGTACGGCCTGGAGGTCGTGGAGCGGGTCCCCCTGGTCATCCCGCCGACGGCCACGAATCTGGGCTACCTCACCACGAAGCGCGAGAAGCTGGGGCACCTCATCCTGCCCGCGCGGGCGCCTCGCAGGCGCCGCCCGGCCGCGGCCGCGACGGCCCCTGCCGCCCGGAAAAAACCGAGCGCTAGAGACGCCCCGCCGCCGGGGAAGGAGAGCGCAGATGGCGCGAATGGTGGAAGGAAACCTGACTGCCAAGGGATTCGCCTTCGGCATCGTGGCGAGCCGGTTCAACGAGTTCATCACGGCGCGCCTGCTCGACGGGGCGCTGGACGCGCTGCGACGGCACGGCGCCGACGAGGACAAGATCACGGTGGCGCGCGTCCCGGGCTCCTTCGAGATCCCCCTGGTCGCCAAGAAGATGGCGGCCTCGCACCAGTACGACGCGGTCATCTGTCTGGGCACGGTCATCCGCGGCGCCACGCCGCATTTCGAGTACATCGCCGGCGAAGTCGCCAAAGGCGTGGCCATGGTCGGCCTGGAGACGGGGGTGCCGGTCGTCTTCGGCGTGCTGACCACCGATTCGATCGAGCAGGCCGTCGAGCGGGCCGGCACCAAGGCGGGCAACAAAGGCTTCGACGCCGCCTGTTCGGCCATCGAGATGGTCAATCTGCTTCGGGAATTGAAGTGACGAACAGCGCTCAGCGTTCAGCGGTCAGCTATCAGCTTCGGATAACCGCCGATGCTTCGGCGCTGACTGCTGAATGCTGACGGCTGAAAGCTGAGACATGGGCAAACGACGCAAGGCGCGGGAACTCGCGCTGATGCTGCTGTACGAGCTGGATTTTCGACCGACCGACCTCGGCCCCGTGCTGCAAGAGTTCTGGCGGGATCGCGTGGTGCCGCCGGAGGTGCAGCACCTTTGCCGAGGCGCTGGTGCGCGGCGCCGCCGAGAAGACGACGGAGCTAGACGCGGTCATCCAGGCGAACGCCGCCCACTGGAGCCTGGCCCGCATCGCCCCCGTGGAGCGGAACATCCTGCGCCTGGCGGCCTACGAATTGCTCTATCGCGACGATATTCCCGAGCGCGTGGCCATCAACGAGGCGATCGAGCTGGCGAAGCTGTACGGCAGCGAGGAGTCGGGCGCCTTCGTCAACGGGATCCTGGACCAGATTCGCCTCCACCTCCATCCCCAGCCCCACTCCCCCGCCTGAGATGGACATCCCGGCCACCGACGAACGCCTGGAGGAGATCCGGACCGAGGTTCTGGTGCTTTTCCATCCGAAGGACGAACCCGCTCCGCGGGGGCGCCTGGGCCGCCTCGACTGGATCCTGCTGAGCCCCGTGTCGCGCCTGCGCGCCCGGGGAAAGTTCACCGGCGAGCGAGACAGCAGCGTCCTCCTCCGGCCCCATCACAAGGTCAAGGCCGAGCGCGTCCTGGTGGTAGGCCTCGGGGAACGCGCCGACTTCTCCATGACGGCCTTCTATCGGCTTGTCGTATCGGACCGCGCAGACCGTCCTCGATCTCCGCTGCACCCAGATCGCCCTGGACCTTCCCTTCCGGCTCTTCCCGAAGGAGCCGCCCGAGAAAGTTCGCCGAGCCTTCCTGGAAGGCTTCCTGGCCGAATTGAAGCGCGGCCGACCCGACGTCGAGTTCACGGTCACCGCGCTCTCGCCGGCCGCTGACCCGTGACACGATCCGACGCCCACTCCCGCTGTCCCCGCCGACCCGCACGCCACGAAAGGAGAGCCCCATGGCTGAAGGACGCCCGATCGAGTACGCCGACGCCGGGCCGGAAGTGCGCGCCGTCTTCGACGACATCAAGCGAACCCGCGACGTCCCGGACGTCAACAATTTCTGGAAGTTCCTGGCCCACGACCCGCGGACACTGAAGCGCACCTGGGAGAGCCTCAAAGAGGTCATGGCGCCCGGCGCGCTCGACCCCCTGACCAAGGAGATGCTCTACCTCGCCGTCAGCGTGGCCCACAACTGCGAATACTGCATCGCGTCCCACACCGCGGCGGCGAAGAAGCGCGGAATGACCCAGGCGATGCTGGGCGAGCTGCTGGCAGTGGTCGGGATGGCGAGTGAAACCAACCGCCTGGTGACCGGCTGGCGCGTGCCCGTCGACGAAGCCTTCCGTTAGGAGCTGTTACGAAATAACTGGTCCATTTTTTGTAATTTCGTTACGGCTCCTTTTGCCGTTACCGGAATTTCTCCGGTCAAGTTATTCTTTGACAACGGCTCACAACGCGCGGGAGATCAAGCGGAGCAGTTCCTCCGGCATGACCCGCGCGCGGCCGTCGGGTCCGGTCACCAGGTGGGTGGTCTCCCCCTCCGCCAGCCGTGTCTCGCCTCGCCCAACCTGGTAGGCGAACACCACCTTCCGGCGTCCGGCGTCTTTCAGGCGGGTGCGGACTTCTACCAGTTCGTCGTAGCGGGCGGGCGCGCGGTACCGCACGCGGAGTTCCGCCACGCTCATCATCACACCCCGCTTCTCCCACTCCGCGTAGCTCTGCCCCAGCTCCCGCAACAGATCGGAGCGGCCCAGTTCCATCCAGACGGGATAGACCGCGTGGTGGACGATGCCCATGGCATCGGTTTCCGCATACCGGACCCGAATCGACGTCACGGATTCCATGTTCCCTCCGCTGAGTGGCGGCGCGCGTGCCCGCACCGGGGGCATGGGTTCGGGAGCGCACAATGGAAAAACGGGCGGGGCACCCCGTGCCCCGCCCGTTCGGTATCGCTCGAGCCGAGCGGACTACCCCTGCTTCTTCACCTCGGCCTTGGCCAGCTTCTCGTAGTAGCGGACGATGGCGGAATGGTCCGCATCACCCATCCCGTCGATCTTGAGGGCTTCCATGATCTCGCGCGCCTGACCGGTGAGAGGCAGGGGCACCCCGACCGCGTGGCCGGCAGCCATGGCGTTGTCCAGGTCCTTGATGTGGAGGTTGATCCGGAACCCCGGCTTGATATTGCGATCCAGCATCATGGGGGCCTTGGCATTCATCACCGTACTGCCCGCCAGACCGCCCTTGATGGCGTCGAAGACCAGCTGCGGATCCACCCCGGCCTTGCTGGCCAGGACCATGGCCTCGGACAGGCCGGCGATGTTCAGAGCCACCACGATCTGGTTGGCCAGCTTGGTGACGTTGCCGGCGCCCACGGCGCCGCACAGAACCACGCTGGCGCCCATGCACTTCAGGATCGGGAAGGCCTCGTCGAAGTCCGCCTTGGTCCCACCGCACATGATGGACAGGGTCCCGTCGATGGCCTTTGGCTCGCCGCCGGACACCGGCGCGTCCACGAACCGGATCTTCTTCTTGGCCAGCTCGGCGCCGACCTCTTTTGACACGGTGGGATCGATGGACGACATGTCCACCACCAGGGAGCCGGCCTTCGCCCCCTCCAACACGCCGTTGGGACCGAGGATGGCCGCCTTCACGTGCGGCGAGTTCGGCACCATGGTGATGATAAGCGCGCACTGCTCGGCGACCGCTTTCGAGGAGGCGGCTGCCTTGGCGCCCGCTGCCACGACCTCTTGCACGCCGGCGGGCACGACGTCGTACACCACCACCTCGTGTCCGGCCTTCAACAAGTTCTTGACCATGGGCTTGCCCATGATCCCCAATCCGATGAATCCGATCTTTGCCATGTCTTCTGCTCCTTCGTGATGACGGTTAACGCGTTAGGCCAACTGGCAACCCATCTGCTTGATCCATCCGAACGAGCCCAGCGTGTCCGGCTTCGGAACGTACTCCAGCCCGACGTACCCCTGATAACCCAACTTGTCCATCTCGGCGAACAGGAACGGGAAATTGATCTCGCCCGTACCCGGCTGGTTCCGCCCGGGGGTGTCCGCGACCTGGATGTGGTCGATCTTGGCGAACTGCTCGCGGAGCGTCAGCGTGAGGTTCCCCTCGGTCCGCGCCGCGTGGTAGATGTCGTACTGCACATACAGGTTCGGCCGATTCGCCTCGGCGATCACCTCCAGCACCTCGGACACCCGGTTCAGGAAGAACCCCGGGATGTCGAAGGGGTTGATGTGCTCGACAATCTGCTTGACGCCGATCTGGCCCACGGCGTCAGCCGCGAACTTCAGGTTCTCCACCGCGGTCTTCCGATGCTCCTCGCGGGAGCAGCCGGCCACCATCTTTCCCACCAGGCAGTTCAGGCGCGGCGTGCCCAGGACCTTGGCGTAGGCCACCGCGGTCTTGACGCCGGCCCGGAATTCTTCCACCCGGTTCGGGTTGGCGCCGATACCCCGGTCCCCGCCGGCCCAGTTGCCGCAAGGCAGGTTGAAATTAATGACCTGGAGGCCGTTCTTGTCCAGGACCTCTTTCACCTTCTCCGCCGGGTGGTCGTACGGAAGGAGAAACTCCACGTACTTGAACCCTGCCTGCTTCGCCGCGGCGAAACGGTCCAAGAACGGCACGTCGGTGAACAGCATCGTCAAGTTGGCAGCGAGTTTCGGCATTGTCTGCTCCTCCTGTGAATCGCCAATGATGAAATGACCCCTCCGGAAGCCGGACGTCTCGGAAGGCCGGATAACACCCCGCGGTGCGAAAGCGGTGACCGGACCGTCGAAACGGGTCGCAAGGTCGGGACGCCCGGGCGCCACCCTCCCCCGCAACCCGTCCGCGCAAACCCGTGCTACCCCTCGAAGCGCCTGAAAACCAGCGTGGCGTTGGTCCCACCGAACCCGAAGCTGTTGGTCATGGCAACCCGCACCTGGGTCTCCCGGGCGGTGTTGGGCACGTAGTCCAAGTCGCATTCGGGGTCCGGCGTCTCGTAGTTGATCGTGGGCGGCAGCAGGCCCTTGGTGATCGCCAGCACCGTGATGACCGACTCGATCCCGCCGGCGGCGCCCAGGAGGTGCCCGGTCATGGACTTGGTCGAGCTCACCGGCAGCGTCCTGGCATGCTCGCCGAACACCTCCTTGAGGGCTTGCGTCTCGTTCGCATCGCCCGCCGGGGTGGACGTCCCGTGGGCGTTGACGTACTCAACCTCCGCGGGAGCCACCCCGCCATCCTTCAGGGACAACCGCATCGAGCGTACCGCCCCGTCCAGGGCCGGTAACGTGATGTGGTGGGCGTCCGCCGACATGCCGTACCCGACGAGTTCGGCGTAGATCCGAACGCCGCGCCGCTGGGCGTGTTCCAAAGCCTCCAGCACCATCAGTCCGCTGCCCTCGCCCATCACAAAACCGTCCCGGCGCTTGTCGAAGGGCCGGCTGGCCCGAGCAGGCTCGCTATTGCGGGTGGACAGGGCACGCATGGACGAAAACCCGGCGATGGTTAGCGGCGTGATGACGGCCTCGGTCCCGCCGGCGATCATGACATCCGCCTCGCCGCGCTGGATGATCCGGAAGGAGTCCCCGATGGCATGGTTGCCCGTGGCGCAGGCGGTGCACACGCAGGAGTTCGGCCCCTTCATCCCGAACCGCATCGAGATCTGGCCCGAGCCCAGGTTGGTGATGATGGACGGAATGAAGAACGCGCTGACCCGGCCGGGGCCGCGCTCCAGCAGAATCCGATGGGATTCCTCCAGGGCCGGAATCCCGCCCATGCCGGTCCCAACGAAGACGCCCATGCGCTCACGGTTGTCGTCGGTGACCTTCAAGCCCGCATCGTCGAACGCCATCTGGGCGGCGGCGATGGCGTACTGGATGAAGAGGTCCATCTTCCGGACCTCTTTCTTCTCGACCCACTGGAGCGGATCGAACCCCTTCACCTCGCCCGCGATCTGGACGTCGTGCTTGCTCGCGTCGAACCGCGTGATGGTCGCAACGCCCGAGACTCCGTGGACGAGATTATCCCAGAACCGGTCGACCCCGATCCCATTGGGAGCCACCGCCCCCAAGCCCGTAATGACGACACGTGCCATGTGCGCGTCCCTAACGCTTTCTGCCGCGCTGCGGCGACACTCCCTCCCGGCCGTCCGTACCCCACCCCCGCCGGTTCCCTAAGCCGTTGTCAAAGAATAACTCGACCGGAGAAATTCAGAAACGGCATAAGGAGCCGTAACGAAATTACAAATATGGACAAGTTATTTCGTAACGGCTCCTAATCCTTCTTGTGGCTCACGATGTACTCGGTGGCATCCTTGACGGCGGTGATCTTCTCCGCGTCCTCGTCCGGAATCTCGATCCCGAACTCTTCCTCCAGCGCCATCACCAGCTCGACGGTATCCAGGGAATCGGCACCCAAGTCGTCGATGAATTTCGCGTCGGGGGTCACTTCCGCCTCGTCTACACCCAACTGATCCACGATGATCTTCTTGACCTTCTCTTCGATAGTCGCGCTCACGATTGCCTCCTTCTTTCGGTAAATGCGCAATGCCCTGTCGTCGATGAATCCATCACGAGGACCACATGCCGCCGTTGATATGAATGACCTGGCCAGTGATGTACGCGGCCGCATCCGACGCCAGAAATGCCACGGCCGCCGCCACCTCGGCGGCCGTGCCGAACCGGCCCAGCGGGATCTGGGCCCGGTACGCCGCTTTCGTCGCGTCGGGCAGGCCCGCCGTCATGTCGGTTTCGATGAAGCCGGGGGCCACCAGGTTCACCGTGACGCCGCGCGAGGCGACCTCCTTCGCCAGGGCCCGGGTGAGCCCGATCAGGCCGGCCTTGGAGGTCACGTAGTTGGCCTGGCCGGCATTCCCCATACTCCCCACCACCGACCCGATGTTGACGATCCGCCCGCTCTGTTTCTGTTTGAGGATGGCGCGCAGCGCCGCCCGGGCGCAGTAAAACGGGCCATTCAGATTCACGGCCAGGACGTCCCCCCAGTCCTCGTCCTTCATGCGCAGGGCCAAGCCGTCCCGCGTAATCCCGGCGTTGTTCACCAGGATGTCCAGCCGCCCGAACTGTTCGGTGCAGGCTGCCACCACGCGTTCGGCATCCGCTGCCTGGCTCACATCTGCCGCCATACCGAGCGCTTGCCCGCCCTCCGCCACGATGGCGGCGGCCGTCGCGGCGGCCGCGTCCCCGTGTCGGGCGCAGACTGCCACTGCCGCGCCCGCGGCGGCCAGCGCCCGCGCCGATGCCGCGCCGATGCCGCGCGATCCCCCGGTCACCAGGGCAACCCGTCCCTGCAGGCTCATCGCAAGGCCTCCACGGTCGTGTGGAGCGACGCGCGGTCTTCTACGTTCAGGACCCGGACCTCGGGGACGATCCGGCGGATCAGCCCGGACAGGACCTTCCCCGGCCCCAATTCCACGCAGGTGGTCACCCCCTCCTGCGCCAACCGGAGCACCACGTCTTCCCAGCGGACGGGGGCGGTCACCTGCCGCACCAGAGTATCCAACACCCGCGCCCCCTCGGTCAGCAGATCCGCGTCCACGTTGGTCACCAGGGGAACGGTCAGATCCCGGAACCGGATGTCCCCGAGCACCGTCCCCAGCCGCGCCGCCGCCGGCTTGAGCAGGACGGAATGGAACGGTGCACTCACGGGCAGGAGCACCGCACGCCGGGCCCCCTTCGCCTTGGCCAGGTCCGTCGCCTTCTTCACCGCGAGCGTGGCGCCGGCGATGACCGTCTGACCCGGTCCGTTGAGGTTGGCCAGTTGTACCGGGCCGAGGTCCGCGGCCTCGTCACACGCCTGGGCCACCAGCGCGCGATCCAAACCGAGGATGGCGGCCATCGCCCCCTCCCCGGCAGGCACGGCCTCTTGCATGAACTGGCCGCGGGCCCGCACCGTCCGCACGGCGTCGGCGAAATCCAACGCGCCCGCCGCGACCAACGCGGAATACTCGCCCAGGGAATGGCCGGCGACCAGATCGCACCGCACCCCGGTCGCGGTCAAGGCGTCCAAGGCCACGATACTGGCGGTCAGGATGGCAGGCTGTGTGTTGGCCGTCAGCGTCAGGTCCGCCTCCGGCCCCTCAAAGACGAGCCGCTGGAGATCGAAACCCAACGCCCGGTTCGCCTCCACCCAGCGCGGCGAGGCCTCGCCCAGCTCCCGGCCCATGCCGACCGCCTGCGAGCCCTGCCCCGGAAACACAAACGCAATGCGCGTCATAGAGCGTTCACCACCGAATCAGGGACGACGCCCAGGTGAGCCCCCCCCCGAATGCGCACAGGAGCAGGAGGTGCCCCGGCTGAATCCGTCCGTCGCGCACCGCCCCGTCCAGTGCCAGCGGGATGGAGGCCGCCGAGGTGTTCCCGACCTTGTTCACGTTCACCACGATCTTGTCACTGGACAGACCGAGCCGCTGCCCCAAGGCGCTGATGATCCGCTGATTCGCCTGGTGCGAGATGATGAAGTCCACCTCGCCGATCTCGCAGCCGTTCTGCTTGAGGGCGGTGAGCGCCGCATCCTCCATGGCCCGGACCGCCAGCTTGAACACCTCGTTGCCGCTGTTCATCTGTATCTTGTGAAGGCCGGCATCCAGCACGGCCTGCGACAGCGGATGTCGCGAGCCGCCGCCCGGGAGGATCAGGAGCGGTGCCTTGCTCCCATCCGCGTAGAGGTGCACGGAGAGCACGCCCCGCTCCCCGTCGTCGGCCCGGAGCACCACCGCACCCGCCCCGTCCCCGAAGAGGACGCAGGTGTTCCGGTCCTGCCAGTTCACCACCTTCGTCAACGTCTCGGCGCCCAGCAGGAGCACCGTGCGCATGGCGCCCGAGCGGATCAGGCCGTTGGCCATGCCCAGACCGTAGACGAACCCCGAGCAGGCTGCCGAGAGATCCAGCGCCCCGGCCTTTCGCGCCCCCAGGCGGTCCTGGAGCACGCAGGCAGTGGAGGGAAAGACCATATCGGGCGTGGCGGTCGCCACCAGGATCATGTCCAGCTCGGCGGCATCGAGGCCGGCCGCCTCCAAGGCAGCGCGGCTGGCGTGGTAGGAAAGATCCGACGTCGCCTGCTCGTCCGAGGCGATGTGCCGCTCGGAGATCCCGGTGCGCGTCACGATCCATTCGTCGCTGGTGTCCACCAGCTTCTCGAGATCGGCGTTCGTCAGCACCCGTTCGGGAACATACGCCCCCGTCCCGATGATCCTGGCGCTCGGCATCAACGGTTCATCCTTCCCGACGCGGACGGCCCCCGCCTCGCGTCGGCCTAGCCACGGGCGATGCCCTCGCGGATATGGGCGATCACCGCGTTGTTCACACACCCCTCGGCCGCCCGGATGGCGTTCCGAATCGCCTTCCCGGTGGAGCGGCCGTGGCTGATCATACACACGCCGTTCACCCCCAAGAGCGGGGCCCCGCCGAACTCCGACGAGTCGATGCGGCGCTTGAATCGCCGGAAGGCGGGGATCAGCAGGAGCGAGCCCACCCGTCCGCGGAGATCCTTCTTCACCTCCTCGCGCAGGAGATGAAACATGGTCTCCACCAGACCCTCCGAGATCTTGAGCGCCACGTTGCCCGTGAATCCATCGCAGACGATCACGTCGGCCGCGCCGTTGAAGACGTCGCGCCCCTCGACGTTCCCGATGAAGTTCAAGGAGGCCTCGTCCGCCATCCCCTTGAACGCCTCGCGGGTCAACTCGTTCCCCTTGATCTCCTCCTCGCCGATGCTGAGGAGCCCGACCCGCGGCTGCGTCTGCCCCAGGATGTCCCGGGCGTACACGTTCCCCATGATGGCGAACTGCAGCAGGTGCCGCGCCTTGCAGTCCACGTTGGCGCCGACGTCCAACAGGATCGCCTGGTGGGTGAGCGTCGGGACCACCACGGCGATGGCGGGACGCTCGACGCCGGGCAGCGGCCCCAAGACCACCACGGCGGTCGCCATAACCGCGCCGGTGTTCCCCGCGCTGACGAAGGCCTCGGCCTCGCCCCGTTTCACCAGGTCCAGGCCGATGCGGATGGAGGAGTGCTTCTTCTTCCGGAGCGCAGCCATGGGGCTCTCCCCCATGTCGACCGCCTCCGGCGCGTGCCGCACGGCCAGATCCAGACCCCCCACGTCGTGGCGGGCCAGTTGCGTCCGGAGGACCTGCTCGTCCCCGACCAGGATGACCGTCGAGCCCAGCTCGCGGGCGGCGGCGACGGCCCCCTCCACCGTGACGTCGGGTCCGCGATCCCCGCCCATGGCATCCAGGGCGACCCGGATCGTGCGTTGTGGCGGCATATGCGTCGGCCCGATGACGTTTACTCTTCGGCCCGCTTCACCACCTCGCGCCCGCGGTAATATCCGCAGCTTCGACACGCGCGATGGGGAAGCGTCATCGCCTGGCAGTGGGGGCAGCGGGAGAGCCCCGCCGCCTTGATCGCGTCGTGCGCGCGGCGCTTGGCCGTTCGGGCATTGCTGTGGCGTCGCTTGGGAAGTGGCATCGCATGACCTCGCTAGGAACGTCGTTCGGTGAATAAAACGGCGCGGCGCGCGGCAGGCCGGAGCCTACCGCAACTTCCGTAGGACCTGCAGCCGCGGGTCCACGCGGGGCACCTGGCAGCCGCACGATCCGAGATTCAGGTTCGCACCGCACTGCGGGCACAGCCCCCGACAGTCCTCACGGCAGAGTGGTTGAACGGGCAGGCTGAGCAGGATATTCTCGCGCAGGAGATGATCCGTGTTGATCCGGCCCTCCTCGAGATAGGTCACATCCAGTTCGTCCGCGGTCAAGCTTCCGATCCTCCCCCGATGGAGGCGGAAGGCCGGCGTCGCAATACACGTCGAACCGGTCCTGCGCCTCGAACCGAAACGGCTCGAGACATCGGCTGCAGACCAGCGCCACCTCTCCGGCGAAGGTCCCTCCGATCACGATCCCGCGTCCGGAACGGTCGAGGTGCATGTCGGCCCGAACCGACGCCGGCCCCTCCCACACGCCTGCGGAATCCCCCAGGTCCAACGGCTCCGCCGGCAGGGATACATCCAACCCCTCGGGCGGGATCTGCGACACCTCAATGAGCATAGAAATCCCTGTAACCTCTGACAAAAAGCGGGCGTAGTATACTGACGGCCCCCAGGGGTGTCAAGGAAAAACCCCCGGTCCTGGCGCGGACATACATCCGGGAAACTCCAAGAATGACAATGAGTTGCGCTCGATTTCCACCGAACGGGACCCTGCCTGCCGGGGTCGGAGCGCTAGCCGTTCCCCCGCTGGTAGGCGTGCTGCTCCAGCGCCCCGAAAAAATACGGGATCTCATAGGCCGCGGATTCGGGCGAGTCCGAGCCGTGGACCGCGTTCTGCTCGATGCTGGAAGCGAACGCCTTGCGAATCGTCCCCGGATCCGCCTTGGCCGGATCGGTGGCCCCCATGAGTTGTCGCACCTTTGCGATGGCCCCCGGCCCCTCCAGGACCACGGCCACGATCGGTCCGGAGGACATGAACTGCGTGAGACCGGCAAAAAACGGCCGGTCGCGATGGACCTGGTAAAACCCCTCCGCTTCCCGTCGGTCCAGCCACACCATCTTCAGCGCCCGGATTGTCAGACCCGACCGCCTCGAATCGGCTGAGCACCTCTCCGATGTGCCCCGTGCGAACCGCATCCGGCTTCACCATCACCAATGTGCGCTCTGTCATGCTTTCTCCTCACTGCGGTGTCGGACCATGAAACCACCGTCTGGTGCTCGCGGAAAAAAATCACAAGGCAACCGGCCGTCCTCTCGGTCGCCCCGCGTCGATCTCGGTCTGCCCCTCAACCGGCGGCACCGTTCAACGTTTCGCGGCTTTCCGCGGCGCCTTGGCAGTCCCCGACCGCCGCACGGCAGGCGCCCGGTGTGCCGTGGCAGCCGCGGGCTTGCCCGTGGTCCGTGCCGGCTTCGCACCCGGGCGTGCGTTGCGCCGGCGTCTTCGCGGCGGGCCGCGGGCGGCGCGGGGTGGGGCGGGTTGCCGCCAGCACTCGGGCGACCGCGGCTCCCATCTCGGCAGGGCTCGCCACGACCGTGATGCCCGCCTTCTCCATGGCCGCCATCTTGGCCGCCGCCGTCCCGCTCCCACCCGAGATGATGGCTCCCGCGTGGCCCATGCGGCGCCCCGGCGGGGCCGTTTGCCCGCAGATGAACCCCACCACGGGCTTGGTCAGATGCGCCTTGACAAAGGCCGCGGCGTCCTCCTCCGCCGAGCCGCCGATCTCCCCGATCATGAGGATCGCATCCGTTTCGGCATCGGCCTGGAACAGCCGCAAGGCATCCACGAAGGTCGTCCCGATGATCGGATCGCCGCCGATGCCGATGCAGGTGGACTGGCCGATGTCTCGCGCCGTGAGCTGCCCCACCGCCTCGTAGGTGAGCGTGCCGCTCCGCGAGATCACGCCCACCCGACCCGGCCGGTGGATCCGGCCGGGCATGATCCCGACCTTGGCCTTGCCGGGAGAGATCAACCCCGGACAATTGGGCCCGATCAGGCGGCACGGGCGCCCTGCCAGCGCGCGGTGGACCCGCACCATGTCCAGGGTGGGCACGCCCTCGGTGATGCAGACGATCACCCCGATCCCGGCGTCGGCCGCTTCCAGGATGGCGTCGGCGGCGGCGGCGGGCGGCACGAAGATCAGCGCCGTGTTGGCACCCTCCTCGCGTCACGGCCTGCGCCACGGTATCGAAGACGGGGATCCCCTCATGGAGGATTCCCCCCTTGCCCGGCGTCACGCCCGCCACGACCTTGGTGCCGTACTCCCGGCACGCCAGCGCGTGGAAGGTCCCCTCCTTGCCGGTCAGCCCCTGGACCACCAGGCGCGTTTCTTGATCCACCAGGATGCTCATAGACGCCTCCGCGTGCCGCGGGGTTCTCGGCTCAGGCCGCGCGCGCGGCCCGGACCGCCTTCTGGGCGGCGTCCTGCATGCCCTGCGCCGCGATGAAGTTGAGGCCGGACTCGCGGAGCATCTGCTGCCCAAGCTCCACGTTGGTGCCTTCCATGCGGATCACGATGGGGAGCGTGACCCCGAGGGTCCGGACCGCCTTGATGACCCCCTCCGCCAGCCGGTCGCAGCGCAGGATGCCGCCGAAGATGTTGATGAGGACCGCCTTGACGTTCGGATCCGAGATCAGGATGCGGAAGGCGTTCTCGATCTGCTCGGCGCTGGCCCCGCCGCCGACATCCAGGAAGTTGGCCGGCTCGCCGCCCGCCAGCTTGATGATGTCCATGGTGGCCATGGCCAGGCCCGCCCCATTGACCATGCAGCCGACCGTCCCGTCCAGCTTGATGTAGTTCAAATTGAACCTGGACGCCTCCACCTCCAGCGGAGACTCCTCGTCCCGGTCGCGCAGGGCCTGGACCTCCGGGTGGCGGAACAGGGCGTTGTCGTCGAAGGTCATCTTGGCGTCCAGCGCCAGAAGCCGCCCGTCGCCGGTCACCACCAGGGGGTTGATCTCGGCCAGCGAGCAGTCCTTGGCCTCGAAGGCGCGGTAGAGGTTGGCGATGACGGCGGCGGCGGCCTTGACCGGCTCCCCCGTGAGCCCCACGCGCGAAGGCCAGCGTGCGCGCGTGGAAGGGGCGGAGGCCCGTGGCCGGATCCACGCGGACCTTGCTGATGGCGTCGGGCCGGGTCCGGGCGACTTCCTCGATGTCCATGCCGCCCGCCGCCGAGGCCATGCATGACCGGCAGGCCCGTGGCGCGATCGATCACGATACCGAGATACAGCTCCTGCCGGATGGCCATCCCCTCTTCCACCAGGACCCGCCGCACCCGCTGTCCCTCGGGGCCGGTCTGATGCGTCCGGAGCATCATCCCCAGGATCTGGGCGGCGACCTGCTCCGCTGCGTCGGGAGATTGCGCCAGCTTCACGCCGCCCCCCTTGCCGCGGCCGCCGGCGTGGATCTGGGCCTTCACGACGACCGGCCCGCCGAGCTCTTGGGCGATGACCCGGGCCTCGGCCGGGGTCGTGGCCACACGCCCCCGGGGGACCGGCACGCCGAACTCGGCCAGGATCGCTTTGGCTTGATACTCATGGATTTTCATGCTCGCTCCGTTTTCGACGTGTGGCTCACACCCATCACACCATGACCCGTTGGCAGCGAGGTGCCCCGCGCGTGGTCATTTGCTCCTTGGTCATTCGGCCGTTCCCGTCATCCTCCCAGCAATCGCTTCAGCATGTGCCGCGTCATGTCGCGTCCCACGGACGCGATGGATTCCGTGAGGGGGATCTCTTTGGGACACGCGTGCACGCAGTTCTGTGCGTTGCCGCAGTCCGCCAGGCCACCGTCGCCCATCAGGGAGTCGAGCCGCTCCGCGCGCGTGCATCCTTCCGGTGGGGTGCATGTTGAAGAACCGGACCTGGGAGATGGCGGCCGCACCGATGAAGGACGAGGTCGGCGTCACCTGCGGGCACACCTCCAAGCAGCAACCGCACGTCATGCACCGCGACAGGCTGTAGGCGACGGCTCCGGCCTCCGGGTCGACCCGCGGCCCCGGCCCCAGATTGTAGGTTCCGTCCAGGTGAATCCATGCCCGCACGCGCTTTAGGGCGTCGAACATGCGCGCTCGGTCCACCGCCAGGTCGCGGATCAGCGGGAACTTGCGCATGGGCTGCAGGACGACGGGCTGCTCCAGCGTCGTCGATGAGGGCGCTGCAGGCCTGGCGCACCTTGCCGTTGATGATCATGGTGCAGGAGCCGCAGACCTCCTCGAGACAACTCGCCTCCCAGACCGGCGGTGTGGTCTTGCCGCCGTCCACGGTGACCGGATTCCGCTGGATCTCCATCAGGGCGGAGATGACGTTCATGTTCGCCTTGTAGGGGATCCGGAACTCTTCCCAGCGAGCGGGCGCACTCGGCCCATCCTGCCGCTTCACCCTGAATGTCATCGTCTTGCCGTCCATGCGGGCGTCCCCTCGGTCCTTCACCCCTCGCCTTCCACCTTTCGGATCTCGGCTCCTGGCTCCCGGCTCTTCCGTCAGTACGTGCGCGCCTCGGGAGTGAGCAGTGACGTGTCCACGGGTGCGTACGCGAACCTCGGCCCGTCGGGCGTCCAGGTGGCCAGGGTCGTCTTCAGCCACTGCGCGTCGTCCCGGTCCGGAAAATCCGGTTTGTAGTGCGCGCCGCGGCTCTCGTCCCGCCGCAACGCCCCCAGCGTGATGACCCGGGCCAGCTCCAGCATGTTCCAGAGCTGCCGCGTGAAGGAGGCGGCCTGGTTCGACCAGCGGGAGATGTCGTTGATGTCCATCCGGTGCCACCGCTGCATCAACCCCTGAACGGCGTGGTCGGCGCGCTGGAGCTTGTCGTTGTACCGAACCACCGTGACATTCTCCGTCATGATCTCGCCGAGCTCGCGGTGGATCACGTAGGGGTTTTCCGACCCGTGGAGGCCGAGGATGCGGGCGTACGCCGCCTCCTGTCGCCGCGCCGCCCCCTCGAAGACCGTGGAGGGCAACGCCTCCGCCGACCGGTCCAGCCCCTTGATGTAGCTCGCCATGGCCGGGCCCGCCAGCATGCCCACCGTAGAAGCAGGACAGGAGCGAGTTCGCCCCGAGGCGGTTAGCGCCATGGTACTCGTATTCCGCTTCGCCGGCGGCGAAAAGGCCCGGGATATTCGTCTGCTGGTTCCGGGGACTCCCCACCACGGGGTTGCCGTGGTGGTCGGCCTCGTAGTCGATCCACAGGCCGCCCATGGAGTAGTGCATCCCGGGGAAGACCCGCATGGGCACTTTCCGAGGATCGTCGCCGATGAACTTCTCGTAGATCTCGAGGATCCCGCCCAGCTTCCGGTCCAGCGTCTCCTTGGGGATGTGGCTGACGTCCAGGTAGACCATATCCTGGCCATCGATCCCCATCTTGAGCACCCGGCAGACGTGGAAGATCTCGCGCGTCGCGATGTCCCGCGGGACGAGATTCTTGTATTTCGGGTATTTCTCTTCCAGGAAGTACCATGGTGTTCCGTCCTTGGGAACCCAGACGCGGCCACCCTCCGCCCGGGCCGACTCGCTCATGAGTCGCACTTTGTCCTCGCCCGGGATGGCGGTGGGGTGCACCTGGATGAACTCGCCGTTGGCGAAGAGCGCTCCCTGCTGGTAGACCGCCGAGGCTGCCGAGCCGGTACAGACCACCGAGTTCGTGCTCTTCCCGAAGATCATCCCCAGGCCGCCCGTGGCGAGACAGACGGCATCGGCGGAGAACGCGCGGATCTCCATGCTGCGGAGGTCCTGACCCACGATGCCCCGGCAGAGTCCTTCCTCGTCCTGGATGGCCGACAGAAACTCCCAGAACTCGAACTTCTCCACCAGCCCTGCCGCCTCGTATTTCCGCACCTGTTCGTCCAGGGCATAGAGGAGCTGCTGGCCCGTCGTCGCCCCGGCGAACGCCGTCCGGCGGTACAGCGTGCCGCCGAACCCCCGGAAGTCCAGCAGGCCCTCCGGCGTTCGGTTGAAGGGCACCCCCATCCGGTCCAAGAGGTACACGATCCCGGGGGCCGCCTCGCACATCCCCTTGGCCAGGGGCTGGTTGGCCAGAAAATCCCCGCCTTTGATCGTCTCGTAGAAATGGATCTGCGGGCTGTCCCCTTCCCCTTTGGTATTGATGGAGGCGTTGATCCCGCCCTGGGCGCAGACCGAGTGGGAGCGCTTGACCGGCACGAAGGAGAAGAGCTGACTGGACAGCCCGGCCTCTGCCAGCTTGATGACCGTCATCAGGCCGGCCAGGCCGCCCCCGACGACGATGGCTCTGGGCCGCGCAGCCATGATGGCCCCTCCGTCACTTGAAAGAATACAGAATGTGAATACCCACGGCGCTCAGGGCCGCGAAGACGACATAGCTGAGGTAGATCATCCCTTGCTGCGCCCGGGCATTGACCGTGATCCCCCACTTGTAGGTCACGTTGAACAGTCCATGGGCGAAGTGGTAGCACGCGCACAGGACGCCGACGATGTAGATCGCCTTCGCGTACGCCGGCGCGAAGTAGCGGGCCAGGTAGGCGTAATCCACCGTGTGGCCGAAGAAGACTCCTTGCACCCGGGTGTTCCACACATGGTAGCCGATGAACAGCATGAGAAGGATCCCGCTCACACGCTGGAACAGGTAAGCCAAGTTGTGATAGCGGAGACCGAGCCCCTGCCCGGGGTGAGCCAGATCCCCTTCCGCCGTGATCACCAGCCCGTAGAGGCTATGAAACAGGAGCGGCCCGAACACCATGGATATCTCCAGCACGGGCAGGTAGGGCAGCCCCAACCAGAACTCCGCGTGGCGATTGAACCCCTCCGGCCCCCGGATCGCATAGGCGTTGCCGAAAAAGTGCTGGAGCAGAAAGACGCCCAGAGGAAAGATGCCGGTAGCCGAATGCAGTCGGCGAAGGTAGTAGTGCTGGATGTCCGTCGTCACCATGCGCGCCCCTCCCTCGGACCCTCGGCGACCCGACCCCTCCTGGCGACTCCCGGCCGCGCGCTCGGTGGCATCATGCACCAGGAACCCGAAAAAACCATGGCCTCCCAATCGTCAGGACGTCTTCTTGGGCTTGAGCGGGGGCTTGGTCCCCGGCTTGATGGCGATCTTCGCTTCGGCGTCTCTTAGTTTCGCCTCGAGCGCTTGCTTCTCCGTGTTCATCGCCTCGAACCGCTTCTTCATAGCGTCGGCGTCCGCCTTCAGCGACGTGGCCTCTCCTTTCAGGGCCAGATTCTCCTTCTGCAGCGTCGCCACCTGGGCCTTGAGCTGGTCGTTTTCCTTCTTGACGTCCGGTCCGCACCCCGTGACCGCCAAGGTCATGAGCAGCGCAGTTCCGAGACTCGCAAATCGCGTTCGCATGCTGACCGTACCTCCTCCGCGGAAACACCCCCGTGTCCTCAGGCTGCTCAAAAACGTCCAGATGTCCCGCGACGTCGCGGGACGGCGGCCAAAGGGCGGGGTACCCACCGACGGTGGGTCAAGACGTACTCCATGTACGTCGCAGCGAGCGCCCGAGCACGCGGGGTACCCGTCCGGAGGATGGGCACCCATCCACAGGATGGGTCCCCGGCAGATGGGCATTGTTCAGCAACCCGTTAGAGCTTGGTCTCGGCGACCGTTTTCCGAACGCTCTCCAGGCTCTTGGCCACCAGGGCGCGTTCCTCGTCCGTCAGGCGGATCTCCAGGACTTTCTCGACACCTCCCGCCCCGATGACGACCGGCACGCCGAAATACGTGCCCCGGATTCCGTACTCGCCGTCCAGATACGCCGCGCACGGCAGCACCCGCTTCTGGTCTTTGAGGTAGGCCTCGGCCATGGCGATGGCCGCAGCGGCGGGCGCGTAATACGCGCTCCCGGTCTTGTAGAGCGCCACCAGCTCGCCGCCCGCCTTGCGGGTACGGTCCACGATGGCGTCGATGCGTTCCTTCGGGAGGAGCTCGCTCACCGGAATCCCGCCGACGGAGCAACATCGCACCAGCGGCACCATGTCGTCGCCGTGGCCGCCCAGGACGAAGGCCTGAACGTCCTCCACGGATACCTGGAGCTCCATGGCGACGAAGGTCCGGAAGCGCGCCGAGTCGAGCACGCCGGCCATGCCCACCACCTGGTGCTTCGAGAAGCCCGTCACCTGCTTGAAGGCGTACACCATGGCATCGAGCGGGTTGCTGATCACGATGCAGAACGCCGCCGGGCAGGTCCGTTTGAGGTTGTTGGCCACGTCGGTGATGATCTTGATGTTGGTCTCCAGCAGGTCCTCGCGGCTCATGCCCGGCTTCCGCGGGATGCCGGCGGTGACGATGCAGACGTCGGCGCCGGCGACGTCGTCGTAGGAGCTCGTCCCCAGGAGGCGTGCGTTGGCGCCGGCGACCGGCAAGAGTTGCGCGATGTCCAGCGTCTTGCCCTTGGCCAGCCCCTCGGCGGCCGGAATATCGAAGAGGACGACATCACCCAATTCCTTGGCCGCGGCCAGATACGCCAGGTTTCCGCCGATTTGCCCCGCGCCGATCAGGGCGATCTTTTTCCGTGCCATAGCCTTCGCCTCCTTCCCGATCCACCAGAGAACAGGACGCTACATGGATGCGCTGATGCAGGTGGCCAACGTGGAGCCCGTCACCGCGCGGACCCTCTCTCTCAGCCAGGCAACATCACAACGGAAAGCGGAGCCGCGCGGTCCGATTCTCGTAACACAGGGGTCCGGAGGTGTCAAGGCCATTCCCGGCCGTTTGGTCCTCGCAGGGCCGCCCCGTCCCGACTCACGCTGCGGCGGCGATCACGTCCGCCACGTACATGGCTCCTTCCACGACATCCGACACCAAGCGCCCCGGATGCGTCCACTCGCCGACTGCCAAGAGGCCGGGCCAACCGACCTCGTGGGCGAGTCCCCGTCGCCCCAGCCATTCGCGGGAGTCGACCTCGTAACGCACCGCGGCCGCGGGCCTCCCCCACACGTCCCCGAGGACGGACGACGGGAGCAGCACCCGATGCACGACCGCATCCGAAGCTCCGGGGAGGATCTGGTCCAACGCCTCCAAGAGCGCGGCCTCCACCGCGGCGGCCTCCGTCGGCACCGAGGGCGGAACGAACCGGCCGATGCTCAAGCGGGCGAGCCTGCCGGTCGCCCCCGGGTCGTCGCCGTGGTGGGCCCTGCGGACAAAGACCAGGTTCTCGGCCTGCGCAGACCGGCCGGCGTCCCGGACGACAAAGCACTGGAATCCGAGCTCCGACGGCAGGAAGGCCTGGGGGATCGTCACCCCCATGACCTGGGCGAGGTAGCGGGGCTGCCAGGGCCCCGACGTGATGCGGTGTCGCTGGAACCAGCCACGGGATGTCGGCAGCAGACGCTGCGTCAGGGTGCCGGGCGGAACGTCCGTCACGACCCAGCGGGCGCGGAGCGTCTCGCCCGTCGTCGTCGTCACTCCCACGACCCGTCCTCGGTCCGCCATACAACCCGCAGCCTCCGTCCCCAGACGGATTTCGCCGCCACACTCTCGGATCTGCCCGGCGAGCGCTTCGGCCAGGGCCGCAGGACCGGAGGGCATGACCGCGACCCCTTCCCGCAACCGCTGGAGGGCGATAGCGGCCTCCAGCGTCGAACACTCGCCGGCACCCCGCAGCAGCAGGTACCAGAGACACGCCTCCAGCGCCTGCCGGCTCGCGGCGCCCAAACCATGCTCCTCCAGCGTGTCGCGGAACGGGGTGGCGGCGGCCTTCCGCAACTGCCGGATCGCCTGCCGCGTCGGTGCAGACACCCCTGGCAGGCGGAGCATACGCCAACACCGCAGCCGCGAACGCCACCCCATGGGCGGCAGCGGCGGGAGGCTCCGTGCGAGCTGATCCCGGTCGCCCGCCAGCACGGCCAGATCGGAGAGCAGGGCATGCCAGCCGGCCTCGTCGTCGGGGAATTCCCGATGGATCTCGGGCCACCAACCGTCCACCGCCAGCGGCAAGCTCAGCCGATGGCGCGGCAGCGCCACCTGAACGGTCGGATCGCAGGCGGCCGTCGGCACGCTGATTCCCAGCCGCTCGCACAACCCGGCCACCGCACCGTGGGAACCGACACCGGTAATCAGACTGACGCCGAGATCGTACCGGTGCCCGTCCTGCAGGACACCCACGCACGCCCCGCCCACCTGCGACGACCGTTCCAAGAGCAGCACGCGTCGACCGGCTTTGGCCAAGAGGCTGGCCGCAGCCAGTCCGCCGATTCCGCCCCCGACCACCACGACGTCCCAGCGGCGTTCGGGCGTATTGCCCGCCGCGGCCGCCGCCCGTTGTCCCGCCGCAGTCTCAGACCGGTCAGAGGCCGGGAGATTCGAAGGCAAGACGCCCGCGCCACCCTCCGGTGTCGTCGCGAATTCGCGGCTCGACTCCTCCGCGTCGGAACTCATTCCCGGCCCCGAATGGCCAGGCGAATTGGGGTTCCCCGGAACCCGTAGCGCTGGCGCAGGCAGTTCTCGAGGTAGCGCATGTACGAGAAGTGCAGATCGTCCCGGTTCGTCGCAAAACAGACGAAAGTCGGCGGCTTGATGCCGGTCTGTGTCACGTAGCGAATGCGAACGGCGCGGCCCCGCTCGGCCGGCGGCGGGCGCCGTTCCACCGCCTCGAGGAGCACCGTATTGAGTTCCGCCGTCGGGATCCGGCGTGCCCGCTCCGCCGCCACCGCGTCGATCAACTCGAAAAGGGACAGGACCTTCTGGCCGGTGAGGGCGGAGATGAAGGCGATCGGCGCGTAGGCAAGGTACTTGAATTTGTCCTGCAGGGCCAGCCGGAATGCGTCCGCCGCCTCGGCCTCGCCTTTGCGGAGATCCCACTTGTTTACCACCAGAATGCTGGCGCAACCCGCCTCGTGGGCCTCGCCGCCGACGTTGGCGTCCTGCGCCGTGACGCCCTCCACACCGTCGATCAGCGTCAGAACCACGTCGGCGCGGCGCACGGCCGCCAGCGCCCGGGAGACGCTGTAGCGCTCCACCGACCGGCCGAGGCGACCTTTGGCACGGATTCCCGCGGTATCTACCAGGATGTAGTCCGTCCCCTGGTACGTGAACCGCGTGTCGATGGCATCGCGGGTCGTCCCCGGCTCGTCGCTCACCACGACGCGCTCGGCCCCCAGGATCCGGTTGACCAGCGACGACTTCCCGACATTCGGGCGTCCGACGACGGCCACCGTGATCGCGCCGGCGGCGTCCGCCGGGGCTTCGCGTTCCGGCACCGCAGCGGCCACGGCGTCCAGCAGGTCGCCCGTCCCCTGCCCCTGCTCCGCCGACACGGGATGAACCGGGTCGAAGCCGAGGCGGTAGAAGTCGGCGGTGAGCGCCGTTTGACTCACGGAGTCCACCTTGTTGGCGACCAGCAGGATCGGCTTCGTCGCGCCGAGACGCAGCAGGCGCGCCACTTCGATGTCCGTCGGCGTGAGACCCTCCTTGGCGTCCACCAGGAAGAGGATCGCGTCCGCCTCGGCCACCGCCTGAACCGCCTGAGTGCGCACTTGGGCCAGGATTCCCGTCCCTTCGGGCTCGTAGCCGCCGGTATCCACCAGGGTGAACCGGCGTCCAGCCCACTCCACCTCGCCGTACTGGCGGTCGCGGGTCACACCGGGCATGTCGTCCACGATGGCCCGGCGCCCGCCCACCAGGCGGTTGAAGAGCGTGGACTTACCGACGTTCGGCCGGCCAACGATGGCAACGATGGGTACCGCCATGTGAAGTTCCTCTCGTCTAGACTTCTACCACAGAAAGACCGCGCCACCAACCTCATTGCACGAGGCATCCGACCGGATCGCGCGCCGCGCCGTCGCAGAATGCTGTCGATGATCAGAGGGAGGAGATGAGGAGCAGGACGAAGACGGCCGTCAGTCCGACTTCGGACCAGCCCAGCCGCTTGAGGTTGAGCGTGGCGTCCCGCCGCCGCAGACCGGCGGCCGCCCGCCAGAGCGCGGGGGCGAACGCCAGCAGGACCGCCCAGGGGATGAGACTCGCTGCGGCCAGGCCAGGCACGAGCACGAGCAGGAAGGCGTGAAAGACCAGGCACGACCATCGCGCGCGACTCGACGCGCCCGCGACGCCCCGTCGCTGGGCCATCATGAGGCGGACCCGCATCCGCACATAGAACACGCCGCTGGCGAAAAACAGGCTCAAGAGGAGCCACAGCACGGCCCCGATTGACTGCGCGCCGTTGACCGCAACGGCATGCGCGGTGGGGCCGACCAGCGTCAAAGCGGCCGTGCCGACGAGTTCACCCGGAAGACTTCGATCGTCTCCCTCTCGGACCAAGAACGCCCGAAGCACGAAGAAGCAGACCGCCGCCATCCCGAAGGGAAACAGGAATGCCATCTGAAAGACCACGAGGAGCGGGGCCATGCACGCCGCCGCGCCCGCCGCGTAGATCGTCATCCATGCGAACGCGCGCCGGCGTTCGGTGGATGGCATCGGCCCCCCCGTCGGCCGGAGGAGCAGAACGAGCGGACCGTTGGCGAAAGCGAGGAGGGTCACCGCGCCGAACAGCAGCATCACGGGCACCGTCAGCCGGCCGGCTACACCAACCCCCGCCAGGAACGCGCCATAGAGCACCGCCCATGCGCCGTGCTCCTTCGGAACGATTGGCCGACCGATGGTTCCGTCGCCCATGGGGCTCCTGGCAGTCTGCGATCTCACCCTATCCATCTCTCCGTTCCGAGTCGTGCACGGCGATGCACACACGCTACCGCGAAAGGGCGGCCCGGTCCTTGACCTGGATCAAGCCCCACGCGGCGGAGACCACCGGGCTGCTCATTTCTTCCCGGCGAGGCCGCGGATCTGGTGGACGAGCGCCCACCGCTCCTTCTCGGAGATGCTCTTCCAGCCCGGCATGGCCTCGCGCCCCTCGGAGATCTTCCAAAAGAGCTCGCCATCCGTCTGCGCTTGGACTGCCTTGTCGGCGAGCGACTTGGGCCGGGGTTTCATGGCGGCCGCGGCCTCGCCATCACCCTTGCCGGCTTTGCCGTGACAAATCACGCAGTTCTCCTGGAAAAGCGGACGTCCAAGCTTGAGGCCCGTGGCCTGATCCAGGGGGTTCTTGGTCGCCTTGACGGACGCCGGAGCCTTCCATTCCACCGCTCCCGCAAAGGCCGCCGAGACCCACACCGCCGCCATGAACACCACGAGTACGGTTCGCATCTCCCGTCCTTCCTGAGTGTTCCTCGCCCCGGATCCACCTCGCGTGGGGCCTTAGGAGCCGTTACGAAACAATTTGGCCAGTATTTGAAATTTCGTTACGGCTCCTTATGCCGTTCCCGGAATTTCTCCGGTCAGGTTATTCTTTGACAACGGCTTGCCCCTTCGCGGTCTTCGTGCGTCTCGACACCCGCCGGGCCACGCGCAGCCCGACTCGCACCCCATGCCGGAGCGCCTTGGCCTCGATGGTGGCCCGCCGCACGACGGCTTTCCCTTTGGCCACCACCGTCGGCGTCTCGGCGTTCGCCTCCGCGAATCGGTTCTGAAGGTCGGCCAGACACTTCTTTGCGGCTTCCGTGGCGCGTTCCACGCCGGCCACGGCCGACCGGCCCAGCTCCTTGGTCGCCTCTGCCTCCCGCTCAACCTCCGCCAGAAGACCCGCGAACCGGGCCCCGGCGTCCGCGCCGGCGCGCGTGGCCTTGGCGCGCAAGACAAGGAGTTGCCCCTCCAGTCGCAAGAGATGCCCTTCGTACTCGCGCACCATCCCCGCGATTTGATGCCGTAATGTCCCCACCTTCGGTGTCGCCATGGCTGCCTCCCCTTTCGGATGCCAGGGCCGAATCGGCCCGCCCGCGAGCCGCCCGCGGCGGCCCCTGTGTGAATATCTGCGGGCTCCGGGGGTGTGTCAAGCGGATTTCGCGGCGGTCCCCGCCCCGACGGGCCGCTCCTCTCGCCGGTGCTCGTCAGGCATGTCTTGACGCCCATTGGCAGCCGGTGCTAGCTTTCCTGCCGATGAAGACGCGCGCCATGCATGTGCTGGAACGAGCCGGCGTCTCCTACACCGTCCGCGAGTTCCAGGAAGAGGAACTCGGCGCCGAGGAGGTGGCCGAAAAGCTCGGCATCCCCCTCGACCAAGTCTGCAAGACCCTGGTCGTCCGGGGGGACCGGACTGGTGTCGTCTTGGCGTGCCTGCCGGGAACCACCACGCTCTCCCTGAAGTCCCTTGCTCGTGCCTCGAACAACAAGCAGGTGGCGCTGGTCGAGACCGACGACATCCTGCGGTTGACCGGGTACATCCGGGGCGGCGTCTCGCCCCTCGGCGGCAAAAAAGCGTATCCCGTGTACCTGGATGCGCAGGTCATGGAACAGCCGACCATCAGCATCAGCGCAGGGATGCGCGGCATGCAGATCATCCTCGCCCCCCAGGACCTGATCCGTGTCACCCGCGCGACGGTGGCGCCGCTCGGCGATCCGACCGGTTCCGGCGGTCCCCCGCAACGGAGGCGCCATGACGGATGAGCGGGCCCTCGTCGCCGCCTCCCGGGACGGCGATCCGGCGGCCCTCGAGGCGCTGGTCCGGAGCCATCAGGACCGGGTGTACAGCTTCGCGATGCGCATGTGCCGGAACGTCGAAGACGCCAAGGATATCCTGCAAGACACCTTCCTCGGCGTGATCCGCTCGATCCGGGAGTTCCGCGAGGAGAGCAAGTTCAGCACCTGGCTCTATCGGATCGCCGCCAACGCCTGTCTCAAGAAACGGCGGCGCGGGGTCCACGATCCGACCCCCGAGCAGGAGCTCTCGCTGGATGATCTGATGCCCCGACCGGATGCCGATGGTCGGAAACCGGAGATTCCCGACTGGTCCGGGGACGCCGAGCGGGCGCTGCTTACCGGGGAGCTGTCCGCGCGGATGGAGAGCGCCATCGACAAGCTGCCCAAGGACTACAAGATCGTCCTCGTCCTCCGAGACGTGGAGGGGCTCTCCGCCGAAGAGACCGCTCAGGCGGTGGGGCTTTCGGTCCCTGCCGTCAAGTCCCGGCTGCACCGCGCCCGAGTCTTCGTCCGGCGGGAACTTGCCGACTACCTGACAGGGTCACAGAACTCGTAGAAGGCGCGAACCCAAACCGCGATGTCTGGATCACATCTGATGAGTGACGCACACCGGGCCCATGATCATTCGCACGACGGGATGTCCATGACCTGCCGGGAACTGTTCGAGCGACTGTCGGAATACGTGGACGGAGAACTCTCGCAGGAGATCTGCCAGGAGATCCGGAAACATCTGGACGGCTGCGACCCCTGTGTCAACTTCGCCAAGACCCTGCAGGCGACGGCCAATCTCTGCCGGCGCCTTCCAGCGCAGCCGATCCCGCCCGCGGTGGCCGCCGACCTGCGTCTCTTCCTCTCGGACCACCTGCCCCGTCCGAGGTAAAGCTCCCACGGTCTGCCCGAAGAATTGCTTTCGCCCAGGCTGCTCAAAAAGGTCCAGATGCAAGGCGGCGCGCGAAGGGCGGAGTGAGGCGTACTTCAGGTACGCCGCAACGAGTGCCCGAGCGCGCCAACGCTGCAGATGGGCCTTTTTCAGCAGCCTGTCAGCCCGTCAGACCCCGTGCTCGCCGAAATGATCCCACCCGGTCGGGCGCACGATCTCGGTCTGACCGTCCGGCGTGACTAATTCCAGGTGTCCCGAGTCGGTCGCCTCGCCGATGCAGTGCAACGGACGGCCGAAGCGCGCGGCGAAGTCTCGCCCCACTTCCCCGATCCGATCCGGACGCACGGTGACGGCCAGCACGTAATCCTCGCCCCCCGCGAGGGCGAAGCGGAAGGGGTCCCGGTCGCGCCCTGCGCAGAACTCCCGCAGCTCGGCGGAGATCGGAATCCGGTCGGCGTGGACGCGGATTCCCACCCCGCTCTCCTCGACGATGTGCATCAAATCCGAGCTCAGGCCGTCGCTGAGATCCAGTGCCGCCGTCGCCGCCCGCGTCGCTGCCAGAAACCGCCCCTCCTCGAGGTGCGGGCGGGGCAGGATGTGGGCGTCGAACAGCGTCCGCATGGCCGCGTCCGAGGGGTGGAGCTTCTCCAGGACGAAATGCAGGCCGGCGCGGCTGTCTCCGACCGTGCCGGTGAGGCACACGATATCGCCTGGTCTGGCCCCGGAGCGATACAGCACCTCATCGCGGCGGACATGGCCAACGACGGTCACGTTGAGGATCAGGTCGGCCACAGAACCCGTCGTGTCGCCCCCCAAGATGTTGACGCCGTGGCGAGCCGCCAGGCTCTTCATCCCGTCGTACAGTGCGTCCAGATACTCCACGGGGCAGCCGGCGGGGATGGCGGTGCTGACGAACGCCTCCCGCGGAATGCCGCCCATGGCCGCGATGTCGCTCAGGTTGACGGCCATGGCCTTGTGGCCCAGGTTGAACGGCGTGGTCGCGTCCCGCAGGAAGTGGACCCGTTCCACCAGCAGGTCCGTCGTCACCAGTGTCAACTCGTCGGGCGGCACGACAAAGGCGGCGGCGTCGTCGCCGATGGCCCGCTCGACGCCTTCCGGTCGGACCAGGCATCCCCGGCTCACGCGTCGGATGAAGCCGAACTCGCCGATCTCTCTAAGCTCCATGGCGTGCCTCTTCTACGATGCGACGGAGCGAGGCGGCAGCCGCGCACGGGTCGGGCGCGGCGACGATGGCCGACACGACGCAGATCCCGTCCGCCCCCGCACGGATGACGTCGGCGGCGTTCGTCGTGTTGATGCCGCCGATGGTCACCACCGGCAGACGGACGGCGGCCCGGATCGCGCGGACGCCGTCGAGTCCCAGCGCCGGCGCCGTATCGGTCTTGGTCGGTGTCGCGAACACCGGGCTCACGCTCACGTAGTCGGCTCCCCCGCGTTCCGCCTCGACGGCGTCCTGCGGAGCTTCGCACGAGATCCCGATGATCAGCCGGTCGCCCGCGATGCGTTTGGCCAGGGCCAGCGGCATGTCCGTCTGGCCGAGGTGGATGCCGTCGGCTTCCACGGCCAGCGCGATGTCCACGCGGTCGTTGACGAAGAGGGGGACGCCGCGTTCGCGGAGCAGCGTTCGGACGGCCGACAACCGCTCGATGTAGTCTCGCGCCGAGACCGTCTTCTCCCGCACCTGCACGCAGGTGACGCCGCCGTCAACGGCGGCACGGACCACGTCCAGCAGCGATCGGCCCCTCGACAGGTCCGGATCGGTCACCAGGTACAGCGAGTAATCCGGTGTCGGCCGGCCGGCCTCCGGGAACGCAGTCGTCACGCCTGCCTCCCCCTACCCTTCACCCTCGATCCGGGCTTCGCGGGCGACCTGATCCGGCGTCACGGCATGCAGCATATCGATCAGGCCGACGCCGAATGTCCCCGGCAGGCTCCCCGCGCGTGCCGCGTACTCGCCCGCCAGGCCGTAGAACGCCAGCGCACTCGCCGTCGCCTCCACCGCATTGGCGTTGACGGCGCAGAAAGCGCCGATGACCGTGGTCGCGGTGCATCCCGACCCGGTGATCCGCCCCATGAGGGGGTGACCGTTATGCACCCGGCGCACCGCGCGCCCATCCGTCACGTGGTCCACCGCTCCCGTGATCGCCACCACGACGCCCCGCCGTGCGCGCCCAGTCCCGGGCCGCCTCCACCGCGTCCTCGACCTTGTGCGCCGCGTCCACGCCGCGGGTTCCGCCGGCTCCCTGGGCCACGGCCAGCACCTCCGAGGCGTTGCCGCGCAGGACCGTCACCCGGCACTCGTCGAGCAGACGCACCGCCGTGCTCGTGCGCAGCGTCGTCGCGCCGGCGCCCACCGGGTCCAGGACGATGGGGATCTTTCGCCGGGAGGCCGTGCGGCCCGCCACGAGCATGCCCTCGATCCACGGCCCGGAGAGCGTGCCGATGTTGAGAACCAGGGCATCGGCCAGGGAGGCCATCTCCTCCATCTCCTCGACCGCGTGGGCCATGACCGGCGAGGCGCCCAGCGCCAGCAAGGCGTTGGCCGTGTAATGCATGACGACGTAGTTCGTGATGTTGTGAATCAGCGGGCGCTTCTCGCGTACGAGGACGAGGTTGTGGGCCGCCAGTTCGGCGTACTGTGACATGGAACGCCCCTTTTTTCGAGACCGTTCGCGCGCCGGTCCCGACGCGTTGGGCGCCGCCCCGTTCGGAGAGTCACAGAGTGTCGGCGACCCTAGCATCCGCTCCGGAAGCCTGTCAAGCCGGATGCGGGCCGAGCGGGCCGAGCTGCGCGACGCATGCCGCGCACTGCGTGCACCGGCTCGATTCGCCGGATCCAAAAAAGACCGACCGTCGTCAACCTGCGACGACGGTCGGTCGTTTGGACCCTGCGTGTTCAGCGTCCGGGCATCCACACCGTCTGACGATCCGCCCCGCTCCGGACAGCCCTACTTGCCCGGCGCTTGCGCCGGGTCACCCGCATATCCCAGCGCCTTCCAGTTCAGGATGCCCCCTTTGTCCCGATGGCACGAGGTGCACCGAAAGGCAGCCTGCTTCGGCGCCACCATGTGGTTCACCTTCCAGTACATCACCGTCTCGACAAAGTCGTACTGCCCGCTGTAGGGCAGCCCGGCAGCCTTGTTCCCGTCCGCGATGGCCCGGTTCCAGTCGAAGTGGTTCCAGTAGCCGCCGAAGAGGTGCGGCGCGGCCATCGTCTTGAGGGCTTTGTCATAGGGCTGCTTGCCCCGCATGACCTTGAACGGCATGATCCGGGACCTGGCATCCTTCCGATCGCCCAGCGGCTTGTTGAGCGGCACCGGCTTGGACGGATCGATCGTGTCGCCCATGAGGTACCGCGCAGTCTCGCCATTGTACCAGAGGTAGGTCGGCCGGATGTCCTTCTCCCACTTGAACTCGCCCTTGATCTTCACATAGGTCTCGAGACCGTACTTGTCCTTCGCCGGCGGCCGATCCTGCCCCGCCTTCGACCAGTCCCACCAGACCTTGGTCGGCAGCCCTTTGGCGAACACCGGCACATGGCAAGTCTCGCAGGCAACCCGCTTGGTGTGCCGGTTGTATGTCGGAATCTTGTGGGGCGTCTCGCCGTGACAATCCGCGACACGCCACCCGCGCGCCCTTGCCGAGGGAAACCGCCATGGACTCGCCCGGAATGACGTGATCCTTGGTCTTGTGGCAGTCCTGGCAGCTCATGCCGGGCGCCGGGCCCGCCATGTGGACATCCACGGCGCGGCTCGGGTTGAGGAGCGAGCTATCCAGGTCGCCGTGCTTGACGTGGTCGCCACCGCCGCCGAAGAAGTGGCACGCACCGCAATTCTGTCGGGTGGGTTTGCCGACACTCTGCGCCACCTTGACGAGATCCACCTTGGGATCCGGATTCCCCGCGCCGGCCGGGGACTTCACGTAGGCTCCGGTCGTGTCATGGCACACCAGGCAATCCACGTTCTTCGGGTCATCGAACTTGAACGAGGCATCCTTCCAGCCGTACCCGGCGTGGCAGCTCGTGCAGCGGGGCCAGTTCGCCGGCAACGCGATGCAGAAATTGTTCACCAGGTTGATCTTCCCGATGCTCACTTCTCCTTTTCCCGGGACCTGCTGTTTTTCCTGCCAGGTCCAGTGGACCGTTTTCATGAAATCCTTGGCCTGCTGCTCGTGGCAGCCAAGGCAGACCTCGGTCACCTCGGGTCCATTCCTGAATGGGCCGGAGATCATTTCCTTGTGGTCCGCCGCGGCCAACCCGAGAAGCGGAGACAGCAAGACGCCAAACAGACCCAGAATTGGCACGAGCCGTCGCAGCATGAAGACACCTCCTGATGCGTATGACGTCAGGGCGAAGAGTAGTGCGAACGGCCGACAAAAGTCAATGCGAGCGCCTCCGCTCGTCCGGACAAGCAGATATGCGCTAGCCGGGACGATGCGAGGACCGCGCCGCCCACCCGCCTGCCGGACCGAGGAACTCCGCCACAATCCGTTCCTCGCCCCAACTCGGATTGTCTCGGGCCATTGCCGCGATCCCACGCTGGAGCTCGGCCGGGAGTCGCGGTCGCCCCGGCCGGGACCGCCGGCGCCAGAAGCGGCGGAATGCCCGCCGGTGCCAGCGGAGGAGGGTCGCCGGCTGGACGATCGTGAGCGCCTCGCGCCAGGCGAAGCACCGGGCCAGCAGGACCAGCGCGACGCGGGTCGGGGCTTCACGTGGCGCTCCCGATAGAGCGCCACGTGTTTCCGAAGGAAGAGGTTCTCTGCCACCAGTATGAGGGCGGGGGCTTACCACTGCGCAGCGAGGGCGGACGGGGGTTTTTGCGAAGGACAGGGCTCGTGTTTACCTTTGTGCACCTGGGGCGATTGGAATTCCGCTCCCGCCTCGAATCGCGCGACCGCTTGAAGACCTTAACCGCACGAGTGCGTCAGCTCAACCTGCACGCCCAGCCACGCCTTCACGAGGTCGGGGCGCTGTTTGAGGAACTTCGTGCTCGCCAACAGATGGACGGTCACAAATTGCCCGTTCGGCCAGAGCGTGCGTTCGTCAAGGAAGAGTCTTCCGCCTCCCTCCTTTATCAGGCGCGCCGCCCACGGTTCCACCGCCCACGCGGCGTCGAGTCTCTACTCGGACCTGTCGCTGAGCGAAGCCTGGGAGCGGATGAAACCGGTGCCTGTCCCCGCGGTCGTTGCCGTGCTATCCTCCCGGCATCCCACCTGGGACCGTCCCGACCCCGCGCGCCGGGGGTGCAGACGTGGGATCCCGCCGGCGGCGCGGACCCAACCTGTAACGGAGGACGTACCATGGATACCACAACCCGGAAGGCCCTGATCGCCAAGTACAAGGACGGGAGCCGTGTGGTGGCCGAGGCCCTCGCCGGCAGCACCGACGCTGACCTGGACGCCCGACCGGCGCCTGGGAAATGGTCCGCCCGGGAGATCACGCATCACCTGGCGGATAGCGAGATGATCGCGGCCATCCGGCTCCGGATGCTGCTCGCGGAGGACGAAGCCGTGATCCGCGGGTACGACCAGAAGCTCTACGCGGGGCGGCTCTTCTACACCCGGCCGATCCAGGCCTCCCTCGACGCCTTCCAGGCCGCCCGGCGCGCCACCGCGGAGATCCTGGACCGGATGACCGACGCGGACTGGGCCCGGCCGGGCACCCAGAGCGAGGGCGGGCGGTACTCGCCCGAGAAATGGCTGGAGATCTACGCCCCGCATGCCCACGCCCATGCGGACCAGATTCGCACCGCCCGCGCGGCCGCCTAGGCGGGGCGGCGGTGGGAGGGAAGGGAGAGCCACTTCGCCGCGGCCCTCGGCGTGCGGGGTGGAAACTGTGAACAGGGGGTTACCATCTGCTAGTGGCCTTTACAGGCCGACGCAATAGGAACAACGTCCACAACGAGGATGCGGTGCTAACGGTTCCGGTGGCGGTCGATCGTATCTCGTAGGGGCCCTCCACCTCGCGGGTGGCGATGTCCGCGAGACTGGTTCGCGGTGGGCGTTCTTGCGGACGACAGCCCCGCCCGACCATGCATGGGTCGCGGCGGCCCGGCGCGTCGTCACCTGTCTCGGCGACTGACCGGCTGGTCGACCACTCCGGGTCGAACGCGGAATCCAGGCGCCGCCCCTGCCCAGCCTTCACCCGCGGCGCCCCAGTCCCATCGGCCAGGGCTCAATGTCGGTGCGGCTGGGCTGGTGGACCGCCGGGCACATTCGTTCCCGGCGCCGCCGGCGACCCGGGGCCCATCATGCCGTGGCCCATCCCCCCCGGGCCTCCCATCGATCGCATGTGGTGGCCGACCTGCTTCAGCTTCTCGAGTTGCTGGGGGGTCAGGAGCGCCCGGCCGGCCGCCAGCGTCTTGATGCGGGCCACGCGCAGGTCCCCCTCGAGTGCGGCCACCTGCTTCACCGTTGGCTCGATCTGTGCCAGGTCCCACCGCTCCTGCTCCAAAAGCGCCTCCAGGTCAATCTGGGCCACGCGAATCTCCGCCGTCCGGCGCACCGCCTCCTTCGCGAACGCCGTGCGCAGGGCGCGGAGCTTCTGTTCCTGATCTGGGCTGAGGCCAAGGTCCTGGCTATGGCTCAGCATCATCGTCAGGAGCGGGCCCTCGTGGCCCATCATCCGTCCCCGTGTCCCATCCTTTCCCCGCCCCTCATCCCCCCCGTCGCGCCGGCACCCATGCCGCCCGCTTGCCCGCTGTGTTGCATCTGGCCCATCATCCCGGCCCCCGCGGGAGCCCCCAGCACCACGACGAGGGTTGTGGCCAGCACTACGATCCAGGTTGCACGCATGTTCGTTCCTCCACCTTCGAGTAAGATGCTCGATCTCCCATTGCGGCGCGCGGTCAACCCATCGGCGGCGCGGTGGCGGCCCACCTCACGCTTTCCCCGGCTGCCCCTCGCCCGGGTCCCGACCTCGCGCCCTCGGGTCCAGACGAGTATCCGGCGCGTACCCGGTCGCTGTCAAGTCAGGCGTCAGCGCCTCCGCTGATCCGGACAAGCAGAAAAGCGGTAACCCGGGCGATGCGAGGACCGCGCCGCCCACCCGCCTGTCGAACCATGGGATTCGCCTAACTCGAAAAACGTCGCGTTGCTCAGGAATGGTATCTATGCCGCCCTGTGAGGCTCCCGGCCCCGGCATTAGAACCCTCACCCGCCGCCGGGCGGCGCCCCGCACCCGCTCCCCGCCCCTGCCTGCCCGGAAAAGACCGAGAGAACCCGCTCCGCCCGGTCGGCACCGCACCTCGGGCACGCGGGAACCTGGGTCTCCTGGGCGCGTTGCGTGAACTGCTCGAACGTTGTCCCACATTGGGTGCACTGGAACTCGAAGATCGGCATCGGAAATCCCCCAATGACTTCTTGACCACCTTCTTCTGATAAAGGTGTGATCCGGAACGGCCGACAAGGATTCGGACGTCCGGAAAATCAATCTCGCCACGACCGTTTAGAGAAAGAACTACCCTCCACAGGAGAAGGGGAGACCCCGAGCGGTGGGAGCGCCGTGGCGTACCGGACCAGCAGAGAGGGAGCATCCCCGACCTCAACGCGTCACTAGCCGGGCCGGTGATGGTGACGTTCAGCGGGTGTTCAACGCATCCCAGCACGACCTGGAAGGCCACAATCGCAACGCGGAAAGCGATGTGGCGCGGATGGCCGGTTTCGGCTAGAATTCTGGTGACATGATCCGGGTGCCGACTGACGGAGGAGTCTTGTTGGGTTATCGGCACCAGCGTTAGCAATGAGGCATTGGTATGGGAATAACCAAGAAAGATCCCGCCTTGTCATCCGACGAGGTGGCCGTGATCTTGGATTCGGTTGCCGACGGGGTGTTCACCGTGGACGACGGATTCCAGATCACCTCCTTCAATCACGCCGCCGAACAGATCACCGGCGTCCCCCGCCGCGAGGCGGTCGGCCAGCCGTGCTGTGAGGTCTTCCGGGCCTCCATTTGCGAGGCGCAGTGCGCGTTGAAAGAGACGATGCAGACGGGCCGATCGGTCGTGAATCGGCAGGTGTATATCCTGCGTTCGGATGGCGAGCGGGTCCCCATCAGCGTGAGCACCGCTGTCCTCAAGGATCGACGGGGCCGGATCCTGGGCGGGGTCGAGACGTTTCGGGATCTTCGGCTGGTTGAGCAACTGCGTGCCGAGATCGCCCACCAGCACACCTTCGGCGACATCCTCAGCAAGAACGCAGACATGCAACGGATCTTCGCCATGCTGCCGGCCGTGGCGGAGAGCGACAGCACGGTGGTCGTCGAAGGAGAGAGCGGAACCGGTAAGGAGCTCGTGGCACGCGCCCTCCATGCGCTGAGCCCCCGTCGGGACAAACCACTGGTGACGGTCAACTGCGGCGCGCTTCCCGACACCCTGCTCGAATCTGAGCTGTTCGGCTACAAGGCCGGCGCCTTCACGGACGCGCGCAAGGATAAGCCGGGGCGGTTTGCCCTCGCAGAGGGAGGGACACTCTTCCTCGACGAGATCGGGGACGTCTCGCCAGCGCTGCAGGTCCGCCTCCTCCGCGTCCTGGAGCAAAAGATATATGAGCCGCTCGGGGGAACGGAGTCCCTCAGAGCCGATGTCCGGGTCGTGGCGGCTTCCAATAAGAACTTGGCGGACTTGGTGAAGGCCGGGACCTTTCGGCAGGATCTCTACTACCGTATCAACGTGGTGCGGATCGCGCTACCCCCCCTGCGCGAGCGGCGCGAAGACATCCCGCTGCTCGTCGAACACTTCATCGCACGCTTCAACCGCCTTCGGGAGCGCGAGATCGCCGGCGTGACATCGGAGACGCTGGGGATCTTGCTCGCCCATGACTACCCAGGGAATATTCGCGAGCTCGAGAACATCATCGAATATGCCTTCATCCTCTGCGCGGGAGGACTGATCTCCCCCGGACACCTTCCGGAGCCGTTCCACCCAGCACCACCGGCCGTGGTCCCCACCGGTGTCACGACGCTCCACGAGCTGGAGGCGCGACTCATTCACGAGACCTTGCGCCGGCATGCGTGGAACCGGGGGGCGGCGGCCAACGAGCTCGGGATCCACAAGACCACGTTGTGGCGGAAGATCCGGAACCTGGGGATCGTCATCCCCGCAGAATGACCTCTTCGATGGTGCACATCTGCAATCAACGCCGGCCAGCGCCGCTGCATTCCTGCAACCTCTGATACCAGAATAAGTCGCCCTCTGGTTTCCCGCTCGCCTATTTCCGCCTGGAAATCTCGCCAACACCGCCTCGCGGACTTGGCATCTTTCCTGCTGGAGTCAGACGCTGGTGCGGTGTTCCCTCGGACGCAATCCCTGCGAACAACGGCGCATCCCACGGCCCAAGCGCCTCGCCGCTCTCGGGCCGATCCCGAATGCAGACCGCCATTCGCAGCACGCTTCGGATGGACGCCGGGCCAACCGCACAGAGGAGAGGAAAGAATGGGAGAATATACGGCGACGGTCCGGGTGCTCGTGAATGATGCCGCGATCGAAGGACCATGGCTCGCCGAGCATGGCATGGCGTTCTGGGTGCACGTGACCGCAGGGCCACTCCAGTATCGCCTCCTGTTCGATGCCGGCCAAACCCCCCAGGTCCTGGCGCACAACGCCCGCGCGCTCAAGACCGACTGGGCCGCTCTCGACTCGGTGGTCATCAGCCACGGCCATGCGGACCACACCGGCGGCCTCCTGGAGGCGCTGCGCTCCTGCGGACGCCGCATCCCGGTGCTGCTTCACCCGGATGCGCTGCTCCCCAAGCTCAAGACGGCTCCGGTCCTCCGCGAGATCGGAATCCCGCACCGGCAGGCGCACCTCGAAGACGCCGCGTCCCTGCTGGTCACCCGCGAATCGCTCCCCCTCACCTCCTTCATGCGGACCAGTGGCGAGATTCCTCGCAAGAACTCGTTCGAACGACCCGAGGAATTCCAGACGCTGCGGGATGGGCGCATGGAGCGGGACGACCTCTGTGACGACCAGGCGCTCTTTATCCACCTCCCGGACGCGGGCCTCGTGGTCCTCACGGGATGCGCCCATGCGGGGATCGTGAACACGGTCCGGTTCGGGCTGGAGTTGACCGGGGCGACGCGACTTTCCGCCGTCGTCGGCGGCTTCCATCTGCTCCGCGCCACCCCCGACCGCATTCAGAAGACGATCGAAGCGTTGCGGGGACTGGAGCCCGACCTGCTGGTTCCCCTCCACTGCACGGGCGATCAGGCCATGGCTGAGCTGTCGCGGGCGTTCGGCGACCGGCTGCGCTACGCCCATGTGGGAAGCGAACTCTGCTTCACAAGCGGATATCCTACCGCACCCTAAGGCTGCCCCTTGACCACCACGGCCCTCTCCGGCGCCCCCTCGCAAAGTGGAGGGCGCCAGGCGAGGGTCGGCTCAATGAATGCGTTCACTTGAAAGGATCGGAGGCGTATATGCACGTGGCAAAGCGGCTGGAGGACTTCAAGGCGTACCTGGGCACGGAAATGAATACGCGGCTCACGCGCATGCGCGAGGAAGGACGGGACGTTATCAATCTGGGCTTGGGCGATCCCGACGTCACGCCACCGCCGCATCTGTTGAATACCTTGCGGGAGGCCGTCAGCGCCCCCGACCATCATCATTACCCGAGCTTCTACTCCAACCGGCCCTTGAAGGAAGCCATCGCCGCCTGGTACCAGCGGCGATTCGGGGTTGAGCTGGATCCGACCTCCGAGGTGATGCCACTGCTGGGCTCGAGCGAGGGCCTCTTCGTCATCCACCTCTGCTTGCTGGACCCGGGGGATACCGCCCTGGTCCCCGACCCCTCCTATCCGTCCTACGAGGCGGGGGTGAAGATCGCGGGCGGTCGCGTCGAGGCGGTGCCATTGCTCCGGAAGAACGGCTTCCTCCCCGACCTGGCCGCCATTCCATCCGACATCGCCAAGCGTGCCCGGATGATCTGGGTCAACTACCCGAACAACCCGACCGCCGCCGTGGCCACGCCGGAGTTCTATCGAACACTCATCGAATGGGCCAGGGCCTACGACGTGATCGTGGTCCACGACAACCCGTACTCGGAGGTCGTCTTCGACGGCTACCGGACGCCCAGCTTCCTGCAGTTCCCCGGAGCCAAGGAGGTGGGGGTGGAGTTCAACTCCCTCTCCAAGAGCTACAACTGCTGCGGCTGGCGCACCGGGATGCTGGTGGGCAACAAGGATGTCATCGCCGGCATGGCCAAGCTCAAGTCCCACTCCGATCGCGGGATGTACTATCCCCTGCAAGTCGCGTCCACGGCGGCGCTAAACGGCCCCGTGGACTTCATGGACCCGCGCAACGAGACGTTCAAGGAGCGGCGGGACGTCGTCGTGCGGGGGCTGCGCGATGTCGGCCTGGATGTCGAGGCGCCCAAGGCCACGTTCTACGTCTGGTCCCCCATCCCCGCCGGATTCACCTCGTACGACTTCTGTTTCAAGGTCCTGGACGCCATCAACGTCTGGATGATCCCGGGCTCCATGTACGGAAAGCACGGCGAAGGCTACTTCCGGATCGCCCTGACGCATCCGGCCGCGCGGCTCAGCGAGGCCATGCGACGGCTGAAGGAGTTCATGGGGTAACCATCCCCTTTCGCAGGCTCCCAGCGAGGCGAGCCGGTGCATCCGGCTCGCCTCGCTTTCTTCGCCTGGTTGACGATCCCGGACGTGGTATCATGCGCGGCATCCGTTCCGGGCGGGCACCGGGCTCTGATCCCAACGCATTCTTGGAGGACTTCGCATGGTTCAGATTGACATCGTGTATCAAGGGGGGCTGCGCTGTGAGGCGGTGCATGGGCCGAGCGGGACGAGGTTGGTGACCGATGCGCCAGTGGACAATCACGGGAAGGGCGAGAGCTTCTCGCCTACGGACCTCGTCGCGACGGCACTGGGCGTGTGTATCCCAACCATCATGGGGATCGTGGCGGAGCGGGAGAAGATTGACCTGACCGGCATGCGGATCACGGTCCAGAAGGAGATGTCGGCCGAGCCGCCCCGGCGGATCGCCCGGCTCGCCACCCGGATCGTGATGCCCACAGGGCTGACCGAGCCTCAGAAGGCCAAGCTGGAGAAGGCCGCGTACACCTGCCCCGTCCATCAGACGCTGCACGGCAACGTGGAGCTGCCGATCGAGTTCGTGTACTCGTAGGACAACGCGGCCGCGCTTCACATAAGATCGAGCGGCGTTGTCACGCCGTTTCGGTCTCTTGCGGGGCGCGGCCTTTGGGGTCGCGTGGAATTGCAGATGACTCGCCCGGCAAGGAAGGGCAGGCATTCTCGTCCTCCAGGCTGTTCGCAAAAACGAGAAGAGAATCCCGATTATCCTGAAAATTCACCGGACCGCCGCCTTCCTGACGACAGAGAATTCGGCATTGGTTGCGGACTCCCCACCCACCCGGGGTTGCACCTTCGCTACCCCGGTCCGCGGGCGATGGTGCAATTCCACGCGCTCGCCTGGCCCGCGCCTTTCACACCAGATCCCCTAACCATCCGACATCCGCCTTTCGCCCTCCGATTCCGCCTTCCCTTACGCCGTTGGCACGCGTGATGCTTCCCGGACACTACCAGTGAGATACCGAATACCGGGGCAAGTGAGTCCTGCTCTTACCCGGGCGATTTCACCTTGTTCTGAGCGAAGGAACGCTCCGGAGTGGCGAACCTTGTTCGAACCCACATTCTGCGGTGAGTCTACGCGCCTGGCCGAAGACTGATCCTTCGTCCAAGTCACCCGCGCCCTCATCGAGTCTCTGCCCATGCGTTCCCGTGCTCGCGAATACCGCGGTGGCGATGGGTTGGCAGGTCGGATGCTTTGCATGCCAATGAACGCAGGAGAGCCGATGCGCGTGGCCATCGCGGTATGGAATGATCGCATCTCGCCGGTCTTTGACACGTCGAGTCGGCTCGTCCTCGTCGCGGTGGAGCACGGAGCCGAGGCGGGTCGTCGTACCGTGGAGGTAGGGGCGGACCGCTCCACGACGCAGCGTGCGAGGCAGTTGACAGAACTTAAGGTCGACGTCCTCATTTGCGGCGCAATCTCGCGAGCGTTAGCAGAGATGGTCTCTGCGTCGGGCGTGGTCGTGACTCCGTGGGTGTCGGGTCCTGTAGAGGGCGTTCTGCAGGCGTACTTAATGAAGCGCCTGTCCGATGCCCGGTGGAGGATGCCCGGCTGTCGTGGCCGATGCCGGCGTCGACAAACGCCTAGCGCTCCCCAGGGCCATAACCAGAAGTGAACTCCCCGAGAGACCACAGAACTGAAGGACGGTCCGATATCGGCCAGCGAGTCAGACGACAAGGAGAAAGCGCCATGACGTATCTGGAGTGGATACTGCAAACCCTTCAACAGCGTATTCAGGGGCTCGGCGGGGACAAAGCACAACGAGGAGTGCGTGGTGCGCGACCATCCGGTGGCCGCTTGCGCTCGAGAACGGCAAGGACTATTCTTGAACCACTCCATGCCGGATCGGCCGGCGCATGGATATCTCCCAGGGTCAGTTTCCGTTGGCGAAAGGAGCGTAGCCTATGAACTGGCTCCGCAAGACCGAGTGGCCCTGGTGGCAGGCAGGGTTGCTCCTGGGCCTCCTCAGCATGGTGATCTTCTACACCGCCAACACCTCGCTCGGGACCTCCACGACGTTCTCGCGTGCGGCGGGGATGGCTCTGAGCGTGGTGGCGCCCGAGCACGTGGCGCAAAACGCCTACTACAAGACCACCAAACCCATCGTTGGACTGGCAGTTCCTGCTCGTGCTCGGTATCCCCGTTGGAGCCTACCTGGCGGCCAGGCTGAGCCAAGGAGCGGTTCATTTCTCCAACAAGCTGCCCGAGGCCTGGGTGAACCGCTTTGGCACGAGTGGTGGCCGGCGATGGGCCCTCGGAATCCTCGGCGGGATCCTGGTGGGATTCGGCGCTCGCTTCGCCGATGGGTGCACGAGCGGCCACGGGCTCAGTGGCGGCCTGCAGCTTGCCGCGAGCGGCTTTCTCTTTCTGATCGCTATGATGGCCGCGGGGATCCTCGCCGCGCGGCTGATCTTCCGGAGGGCCTGAGCATGGGACCGCTAGAGATCACGGGTAATGGCCGCCTGATTCTCGGGCTGGCGACGGGTATCGCCTTCGGGTTCATTCTGCAAAAGGCACAGGTCACGCGCTACGACAAGATCGTGGCCTTTTTCCGGCTCACGGACCTGACCGTCCTCAAGGTCATGTTCGGGGGGATCCTGGCCGGGATGGTAGGAGTCTATCTCCTCAAAGATCTCGGGCTCGTCAACCTGCACATCAAGCCGACCATCCTCAGCGCGAACATCCTGGGCGGAGTGATCTTCGGCATCGGGATGCTGCTCCTCGGGTTCTGACCCGGCACGTGCGCCGGGGCCCTCGGTGAGGGTCGAGTGGATGGGTTGCTGCGCGGCATCCTGGGAATCCTGATCGGTGCAGGGCTGTACTCGGAGGTCTATCCGCTGATCCAGAACAACCTGTTGAAGATCGGAACGTACGGAAAGCTCACACTCCCCGGTCTGCTGGACGTGAACCACTGGGTGGTCATCATTCCCATGGTCGTCGGCTGTGGCGCCTTGCTCGTCTGGCTGGACCGCAAGGGGCTTTAGTAGGCCCCTGAAAACGGTCCATCTGCGGGGACCCATCCTCCGGATGGGTACCCCTCCGCTTGGGCGCTCGCTGCGGCGTACCCCAGTACGCCTCACTCTGCCCATCGCGTACCGCCTGGCACCTGGACCGTTTTGAACGGCCTGGTCGAAAGTGGAAGCCGGTCCCGGTGGCGCGGCCCGGATTAGCCTTGGCGGAAGCCGACACGGGTTCGTGGTATGCTCACCGAGGATAACCCGGGCCGCGCTCACCTCCACGGGAGGTACTAACCCGACCGATCCGGAAACTCGAACAAAAGGTCATGTGAAATCGGCCGGGCAGCGCACCGGCTGAGAAGGAGACGACGTGTCATCACAGAGCCGCATTGACGCTATCGCGATTCGAGAGAACGACAACGTTGCGACGGCGCTCCGCGATCTTGCGGTCGGCGAGGAGATCGTGGTGGGCGTGGCGGACCGCATGCTGTCCGTGCACGTGCGCCAGGCGATCCCCTTCGGCCACAAGCTCGCCCTGACCGACATCCCGGCGGGGACAGACATCCTGAAATACGGCGAGGTGATGGGCCGCGCCACCCAGGAAATCCCTGCGGGCGCCCACGCGCACATCCACAATATCGAGAGCCTCCGCGGACGGGGCGACCTCGAGGCGAAAGGAACCAGCCATGGAGTTTAAGGGGTACCGGCGGGCGGACGGGCGCGTGGGAACCCGGAACTACGTGGGGATTCTCTCCACCGTGGTGTGCGCCAACGAGGCGAGCGAGCGCATCGCGGCCGGCGTGCAGGGGACGGCCGCCTTCCTCCATCAGCAAGGCTGCGGCCAGACGCCGGTGGATGTGGCGCGGGTCAGCCAGACGCTCGTCAACCTGGGCAAGAACCCCAACCTCGCCTCCGTCCTGCTGGTCAGCCTGGGCTGCGAGAGCGTGGTCCTCGAGGAGGTGGCGCAGGGAATCGCCGCCGCAGGGAAGCGAGTCGAACAGCTCGTGATCCAAGAAGAAGGCGGAGCCGCGCGATCCGTGGCCCGCGGACAGCTCCTGGCACAGCAGTTGGTGATGGAGGCCTCGACCCTCCCCGCCACGCTGTGCCCGATATCCGAGTTGAGGCTGGGCCTCAAGTGCGGAGCCTCCGACACCACCCAGGGATTGTTCGCCAACCCGGCCGTGGGCATCGCATCGGACCTGGTGGTCGCCGCCGGGGGAACGTCGGTGCTGGGAGAGGTCACGGAGTTCATCGGGGCGGAGCACATCCTGGTGCGGCACGCCAAGAGCGACGCGGTGGCAGGAGAGATCCTCGGACTCGTGCATCGCATGGAGGCGCGAGCCAAGGCGATGGGCTGCGATATGCGCGGCGGCCAGCCGACCGGCGGCAACATCAAGGGTGGCCTGACCACCATCGAAGAGAAGTCGCTGGGCGCCATCGCCAAGGCCGGGACCGCTCCGATCCAGGCGGTCTACGAGTACGGCGTGCCGCCGACGGTCAACGGCCTGGTGGTCATGGATTCCCCGGGGCGGGAGCCCGAGATCCTGACAGGCCTCGCGGCCGCAGGCTGCACCCTCATCGCCTTCGCGACGGGGCGCGGGGCGCCGCAGGGCTTCCCCTTTGTCCCGGTGGTGAAGATCACCGGGAACCGGGTCACCTGGGAGAAGCTCCGGGATCATATGGACTCGTATGTCGGCACGATCATGGAAGGAACGGAGTCCCTACCCACGGCGGGTCACCGATTGTACGGCGAATTAGTGGAGTTCGCCTCCGGACGGCTCACCAAAGCCGAGATCTGCGGGTACACCAAGTCCATGGACATCTATGTGGTCGGGCCCGTGATCTAGCCGACGGGGCACCGTTCCCCTCTTCGCCGCACCCTCTTGGCACCACGACGAACGTTGTGAATCGTTTTCGGCGGTCGTGGATCGAACCAGAGAACACCAGAAACCACTAACAGTGCTGGAGACTGTCATGATGGCGTGGCGAGCGTTCTGCGCGCAGTGTGTCGGCCTCGTCCTCTGCGGCATTCTAGCCGTCGCAGTGCCGGCCTGGGGCGCGGCGCCTCCGGCCGCCGACCTCAGCCTGCCCGGTGCGATCAAGATCGCGCTGGAAAAGCACCCGGCCCTCCGCGTCGCGGAGTATCACGCCGCGGCGGCCGCGTCCGGCGTCGAGCAGGCGCGGGCGGGCTTCCTCCCCCGGGTGGACGTCTCCGAAGGCGTCATGCAGAGCGACAACCCGGTCTACGCCTTCGGCTCCCTGCTGAACCAGGGCCGGTTCACCTCCGCCGACTTCGCCGTGGACAAGTTGAACCACCCCGACCCCATCACCAACTGGCGAACCAACCTGAGCGGCAGCATTCCCCTCTTCCTGGGAGGCCGGACCGTCCTGGGCTACCAGCAGGCCCAGCTCGGCCGCGATGTGGCGGAGCTCGGTCGTGTCCCGGGCCGAGCAGGAAGTCATCTTTGGAGTGATACGATCCTACTCCGCAGTCCTGCTTTCGCGGGAAGCGCACGCCACGGTGGAGGCGGCCGTCCGGACCGCCAAGGCCAACCTCGCCGCAGCCGAGGCGCGCTACGACGCCGGCGTCGTGGTGGCCTCGGATGCGCTGGCCGCCCGCGTCCGGCTGGCGCGCTTGCAGGAAGAAGCCATCGCGGCGGCCAATCAGGTCCGGTTGTCCCGGGTCGCGCTCAACGAGGCGATGGGCCTTCCGCTGGAGCAACCGCACCAGGTCGCGGGCGGGCTGGAGATTCCGCCCGTCACGCACGAGCGCCTGGAAGGGCTCGACGACCTGGCCCGCGCCCACCGGCCGGACTACCGGCAGATGGACCTGGAGGTCCAGCGACTGGAGAAGGAGGTCCTCCGCACCAAGGGGGCCCTCCTCCCGTCCATGCACCTCATGGGGAACTACGAGATCAATAACAACCGGTTCGCCGGGAGCGGTCAGGATAGCTGGTCGGTCGGCGTCATCCTCAACCTGAACCTCTTCAACGGCGGAGCGGATCGCGCCCGGATCGTCGAGGCGCAGGCGTACCACCAGCGGGCCATGGCCCAGCGCGAGCGCCTCGGCAACGCCATCGGCCTGGAGGTCCACGACGCCTTCCTGGCCCACCAGACTGCGCGGGAGCGGATCGCGGTGGCCCGGGAGGCCGTGAGCCAGGCAGAGGAAAGCCTGCGCATCGTGCAGGACCGGTACGACGCCGGACTCACGACCATCGTCGAACTGCTGGACAGCGAGACGGCCCTGACGGCGTCCCGCACCAACCTGACCCGGACGCTGTACGACGCCACGGTGAGTCAGGCCCGGCTCGATCTCAGCCTGGGCCAACTCGACCGCGCGAGGTTCTGAGCCATGCCCATCTCACGGCGCGCGTTTGCCCTGTCCCTGATTGCTCTGTCCCTGGTCGCCTGCGGGAAGGATTCCGCGCACCCGCCCAAGGCGGCGGAGCCGCCGGTCGTTCGCGACGTGACCGTCGGCGCCGCGACCGCGACCGACCTCGATGACCTGGCCGAGGTGACGGGCACCGTCAGGTCCCGGACCGTCACGACCCTCTCCAGCAAGATCGTGGGGCGGATCGTCGCCCTGCATGTCCGCGAGGGCAGCGTGGTGCAGGCCGGCCAGCTCCTCATCGAGCTGGACGACCAGGACATCGCCGCCCAGACCCGACGCGCCGAGGCCGGGCTCCGCGAGGCGGAGGCGGCCATGGCCGAGGTGGATCGCGGGATCGCCGCCGCGGCCGCCGGCCAGGCCGCGGCGGAGGCCCAACGGGATCTCGCCGTCTCCACCCTGGCCCGCTATCAGCGACTCCTGGATCGCAAGTCCGTGGCTCCCCAAGAATACGACCAGGTGGCGGCGCAGCAGAAAGCGGCGGCGGCGGCCGTGGATCGCGCCATCGCCGAGGGCCAGGTGATCCAGTCGAAGCGCGCGCAGGTCCTCGCCAGGATCGAGACTGCCCGGACCGAGATCGCCGGCACCCAGGTCATGCGCGGCTACGCCAAGATCGCCGCGCCGTTTGCCGGGATCGTGACGACCAAGCACACCGACGTGGGAGGGCTCGCGGCACCCGGCGCCCCCCTGCTCACACTGGAGGATAACCGGCGCTACTGGCTGGAAGCGGCGGTCCCCGACTCCCAGATTGCCGGCCTCAAGCGCGGTCAATCCTTGCGGGTGACGATCGAGGGGGCCGGCTTCTCCGGAGCCGCCACCATCGGCGAGATCGTCCCCACCGCCGACCAGGCCACCCGTACGACCCTGGTTCGACTCGACCTCCCCGCCTCACCGCAACTTCGATCCGGCCTCTTTGGCCGGGCCTGGATTACCGCCGGCCGCCGGCAGGCCATCCAGGTCGCACGCCAGGCCGTGGTCGAGCGCGGCCAACTCCAGGGCGTCTACGTCGTCGGCCAGGATAGCATCGCCCGCTTCCGCCTGATCCGGACGGGTGCGACACACCAAGGAGGCGTCGAAGTTCTCTCCGGTCTCACCAGCGGAGAGCAGGTGGTTACCGGCGGCGTCGAACGCGTGACCGACGGCGCTCGGATTCAACGATAATGAAGAAACGTTCGGCGGTTCGACGGTACTGCCGAACGACCGAACCGTCGAACCAAGCCGCCATACCTGACAGCGAGACGCGATGACTCACGAACAACCGAAAACAACCCCACCGCCAGAATCTGAACCCTATACCGGCCCCTTGGGCTTGGCCGGCCACATGGCCCGGGCGTTCATCGACTCGCGACTGACGCCGCTCCTGGTGGTGGCGTCGCTCCTGCTGGGCCTCTTCGCGATCGTGGCCACGCCGCGCGAGGAAGAGCCGCAGATCATCGTTCCGATGATGGACGTGTTCGTCCAGATGCCGGGGGCGAGCGCCCAAGAGGTCGAAGAGCGCGTCACCATCCCGATGGAGAAGAAGCTGATGGAGATCCCGGGCGTGGAGTACGTCTACTCCACCAGCAGCCCGGGCCAGAGCTTCGCCGTCGTCCGCTTCAAGGTGGGCGAGGATGAAGAGAAGAGCATCGTCAAGCTCTACAACAAGATGTACGCCAATTTCGACCTCATCCCGCCGGGGGCCTCGACGCCCCTCATCAAGCCCCGCTCCATCGACGACGTGCCCATCCTCGCCTTTACCCTGTGGAGCGACCGCGTGGACGGGTACACGCTGCGGCGGGTCGCGGCCCAGCTCGACGATCAGATCAAGGACATCCCCGACGTCTCCGAGACCCGGCTGCTGGGCGGCGAGCGACGACAGGTGCGAGTCCTCCTCGACCCGGCGCGCCTGGCGGCCTACCGACTGGCGCCGGCGGTCGTGGCGGGGGCGCTCACCGCGACCAACCGAGAGCTTCGGGCCGGCAGCGTGAGCAGCGACAACCGCGAGATCCTCGTGGACGCCGCCCGATTCCTGGACCGGGCTGAGGACGTGAGCCGGGTGGTCGTCGGGGCCGCGGACGGGCGGCCGGTGTACCTCCGGGATGTGGCCCGCATCGTGGATGGGCCGGAGGAGCCGCGCTCGTACGTCTTCTTCGGCGTCGGCGCGGCGGCCCACACCGCGGCCGCCCAGGGCCACATAGCCCAGGGGTCGGGTGCCCGGCCGGTCGGCCAGGACTACCCGGCCGTCACCATCTCGGTGGCCAAGCGGAAGGGCACGAATGCCATCGTCATCGCCGACAAGGTCGTGGCAAAAGTCGAGTCGCTGAAGGGCGTCCTGATCCCCCACGATGTCCAGGTGTCGGTCACGCGGAACTACGGCGAGACAGCCCAGGAGAAGTCCAACGAACTGCTCAAGCACCTCATCCTGGCGACGGTGTCGGTGGCCATCCTGATTGCCGTGTTCCTGGGCTGGCGCTCCGCCGTCGTGGTCCTGTTGGCCGTGCCGGTCACGCTGGCCCTCACGCTCCTGCTCTATTACCTGTACGGATACACACTGAACCGCGTCACGCTCTTCGCCCTGATCTTCTCCATCGGGATCCTGGTGGACGATGCGATCGTGGTGGTCGAGAACATCTCGCGCCATTTCCACCTGCCGGAGAATCACGGGCGGCCGCTCGTCCGGGTGGCGGTCGAGGCGGTGGCGGAGGTCGGAAACCCCACCATCCTGGCCACCTGGGGCGTCATCGCCGCCATCCTGCCCATGGCATTCGTCGGCGGCCTGATGGGCCCCTACATGCGCCCCATCCCGGTCGGCGCCTCCGTGGCGATGCTCTTCTCGCTCTTCATCGCCTTCATCATCTCCCCCTGGGCGGCCTACCGGATGCTGAAGGGGGAGAAGACCGCGGCACACGCCGCGGGGCACGAGGACTGGACCACCCGGCTCTACCGGGCCATCATGACGCCGCTGATCCGCTCCGTCTGGAAGCGCTGGGTCTTTCTGGGGGGCGTCGTCGGGCTGCTGCTGGCCGCCGCGTCGCTGGTCTATTTCGGGCTGGTGCACGTCAAGATGCTCCCCTTCGACAACAAGAGCGAGTTCCAGGTCATCGTGGACCTGCCCGAGGGCACCACCCTGGAGCAGACGGCGCGCGTCACGCGAGAGATCGGGCAGTACGTGGCGACGGTGCCCGAGGTGACGGACTACCAGATGTACGTCGGCTCCGCCTCGCCGTACAATTTCAACGGTCTGGTCCGTCACTACTTCCTGCGCCAGGCCCCCCACCAGGCCGACCTGCAGGTGAACCTCTTGCCCAAGGACGAGCGCCGCACGCAGAGCCACGACATCGCCAAGCGCGTCCGTCCCGGTATCCAAGCGATCGCCGAACGGTATGGCGCCCGCGCCAAGGTGGCGGAGGTCCCCCCGGGCCCGCCGGTCCTGCAGACCCTGGTGGCCGAGGTGTACGGGCCGGATTACAACCGCCAGATCGCGGTCGCGCGAGACATCAAGGCCGCTCTTTGCCAAGACGCCCGGCGTGGTGGACGTGGACTGGTATATGGAGGATCCGCAGCCCCGCGTCCGCTTCGTGGTGGATCGGGAGAAGGCGGCCCTGAACGGCGTCACCGTCGAGCAGGTGGTCCAGACGCTGCGGATGGCTGTCGGCGGGACGGAGATCGGCCTGGTCCACCTCGCGAAAGAGAAGGAGGACGTCCCGATCCTCTTGCGCTTGCCCCGCGAGGAGCGGTCCGGCGCCACATCCCTCACCGAGATCAACGTCATCGGCGGCGGCGGTCGGCTGGTGCCGCTGCGCGAGATCGTCCGGCTCGAGGAAACCCCTGAAGGACACAGCATTTACCGGAAGAACATGAAGCGCGTGGTGTACGTGACCGGCGACGTGGCGGGCGCGGAAGAGAGCCCGGTGTACGCCATCTTCCAGATGAACCGCGCCCTGGATGCCATGCGGCTCCCCGAGGGTACCACCTGACCCGCTACTCGTCCGAGCAGCCGTTCCGCACCGACACGCTGAGCATGAAGTGGGACGGGGAGTGGCACATCACCATCGAGGTCTTCCGCGACCTGGGGATCGCCTTCGCCGCCGTCCTCGTCCTGATCTACGTCCTGGTGGTCGGCTGGTTCCGCAATTTCATCACCCCGCTCACCATCATGGCGCCGATCCCCTTGACGCTGGTCGGGATCCTGCCGGCCCACGGCCTGATGGGGGCCTTCTTCACGGCCACGTCCATGATCGGGTTCATTGCCGGGGCGGGCATCATCGTGCGAAACTCCATCATCCTGGTGGACTTCATCGAACTCCGCATCGCGCAGGGGATGCCGCTGGAAGAGGCGGTCGTGGACGCCGGGGCGGTCCGGTTCCGGCCCATGCTGCTCACGGCCGCGGCCGTGGTGGTGGGCGCCTTCGTCATCCTGTTCGACCCGATCTTCCAGGGTCTGGCCATCTCGCTCATGGCCGGCGAGGTCGCCTCGACGTTGCTGAGCCGGATGGCTGTTCCGGTGCTATACTACATGGAGAAGCGGCACGAGGCCGCGCACAGCGCGGCAACGAATGCGTGAAGCGTTCAGCGCTCAACCATCAGCATTCAGCCGAAGAGAGCACAAGGATGTGCGTTCTAGTTGAAAGCCGATCGCTGATCGCTTGTCAGTTAGTCACGTTATCTACGACTCCCGACGGAAAGGAGACTTATCGTGGAAGCCATTGGAACGATCGTCCTGATCATCGGCATCTGGCTGGTGCTGCAGTTCATCATGCGGAAGGCCGGGCTGCCCACCTGAGGCGTCGCCACCGGGTGCTCGTCGAGCACCGAGGAAGCGAAACCTACGTCAGAGAAGAAACCCTAGCGGCACGATGCGGAAGGCGGAGGTACACTCATGACCCTCGAACGCTGGATTCGATTGATTGCAGGCACGTTCGTCCTGGCGAGCCTGGCGCTCAGCCAGTTGCACAGCCCGTATTGGCTCTTCTTCACGGCGTTCGTCGGCGCGAACCTGTTCCAGTCGGCGTTGACGCGCTGGTGCCTGATGGAAGACATCCTGCGCAAGCTCGGCGTCCGCGAGGCGCGCTCCTGATCGGAAGGGGAGGACGAATGGCGGCGAACCTGCGCCTGATCGAGACAACCTGGAACGCCATCCTGCCCTGCCTGCGCGAGGAGAAGTGTTCCCGGTGCGAGTGCCTGCAGGGGGCGCTCATGGAGATTCGGCTGACCCTGGAGGATCTCCCTCGGAGCGCGGACCAGGAGCGACTCCTGTCCGAGGTCCGGCACGCCATGAATGTCCGGAGTCCGCACGCCTGCCTCGGCTGCGAGCCGTGCAACCCCGGCAATATCCTGGCAGATTTCTACCGGGCGCAGCAGGCCGCCGAAGTCGCCACACCGACCGCGTGCTGCGACACCTGAAGCGACTGACCTCGCCGCCTGGGAGGCTGGCATGTCCACCACGATCACGATCCTCGTCGAGAACACGGTCCCCGGAAAATCGGATGGTCTGATCGGCGAGCACGGGTTTTCGCTGTTCCTCGAGCGGCCGGACCGACGTATCCTCTTCGATACGGGCGCCGGGGCCGCCCTGCTCCACAACGCGGCTCGGCTCGGCAAGGACCTGCGGACGGCTGACGCCATCGTCCTCAGCCACGGGCACAAGGATCACACCGGAGGCCTGGTGGCCGCGCTGGGCGCCATCGGCAAGCGAATCCCGGTGTACGGCCATCCCGGCATCTTCGCGGACCGTTTCGGGAAGCGGGCCAACGGCCAGGTGCAATATGCCGGGCTGCCCTTCAAGCGGGAGGCCCTGGAGGGTATGGGGGCGACCTTCGACCTCGCACCCGCCTTTCGCGAGATCGCCCCGGGCGTCCACCTGACCGGTGAGGTCCCGCGCCGGAGCACCTACGAGACGGGCGATGATCGTCTCTTTGTCCCTCGCGGAGATACCGTCGAGCGCGATCCGTTTCGCGACGATCTCTCCATGGTCGTGGAGGGCGCCGACGGCCTGACGCTCATCTTGGGCTGCTGTCATTCCGGGCTCATCAACACGCTCGATCACGTGTGCGACCGGCTTCCCGGAAAACCGATCCACACCGTCATCGGCGGCACACACCTGGGATTTGCGCCCGCGGAGCAACTTCACCAGACGATCGCCACGCTCAGAGAACGCCGGGTCCGACGCCTCGGTCTCTCGCACTGCACCGGTCTCGAGGCCGGCGCCAAGCTCGCCCGCGAGTTCGGCGACGCCGTGGCGTTCTGTAACGTCGGCTATTCGCTACGCTGATACAGGTCGAGTAGCGGCGCGTTTCCTGACGTTCGGAACGTAGCCCGGGTTCAATCTGCGCCTCCAGCGGGGCGGCATCCGCGGATGCCGCCCCGTGTTCCTTTCCCCTGGTGTCCCCCCGTGATTCCAGCGCATATTGACACCCACCGAGGGCCTGATATAGGTCCCCTATCTCGCGTGCACCTCCCTGCTTGAGGCACTCCGGGGAGGCAGCGTGCCGATGACGGATCCTCCACCGTTCCGGTATCCGCGCCGGCGACAACACGCTTCACCGAAAGAAAGGAGGGCCCCATGACCGAGACCATTCGATTGGTGGACTACTACTACATCGAAGCACCGGACAAGCCGGGAGAGGCCGTACGGATTCTCGATCAACTGCGACACGCGGGCGTGTTCCTGCTCGCCTTCTCGGGGTTCCCGAAAGGCCGCCGAGCGCAACTGGACTTTGTCCCCGCGAACGCCCCGGCCTTCAAGGCCGCCGCACGAACGGCGGGGTGGAAGACGGTCGGCCCCAAGAAGTGCTTCCTGGTCTACGGCGAGGACCGCGTCGGCGTCGTGGCCGACCTCCTGGCGACGCTGGCCGAGGCGAAAAGATCAACGTCACCGCAACCCAGGCGATCATGGCCGGCGCCGACCGGTTCGGCATGATCCTGTGGGTGAACCCGCGGGACGTCAAGAAGGCGACCAAGGTCCTCGGAGCCGCCTAGGCGTCCCACGAACCTTGCACCCCCGAAACGCGCGCGACAGACACGATCCGCCCCTGCGTTCGTGGCGATCTTGCCCACAACCTCCACCACCGGGAGACGGAGCGCATGATCCGGTCAGCAGCCCTCGTCGACGAAAACCACCCCTCGCGCCCGCCGCGGCATGGTGGTCGCCGCGCATGCGCTGGGCGCCGAGGTGGGCGCATCCATCCTGCAGCGTGGGGGAAATGCGATTGACGCCGCCGTCGCCACCGCCTTCGCCATGACCGTGGTGGAGCCGTTCATGTCCTCCATCGCCGGCGGCGGCACGATGCTCATCCACCTGGCGAAGCGAGGCGAGACCGTGGCCCTGGACTTCAACGTCCAGGCGCCGGCGGCCTGTCACGAGACCGTGTACCCGCTCGCCGACGGGGTGGCCTCCGATCTCTTCCCCTGGCGCAAGGTCGCGGACGACGCCAACATCTTCGGCCATCGCTCCGTGGCCGTGCCGGGTTCGGTGGCGGGGCTCTCCCTGGCGCTGGAGCGGTACGGCACCATGGACCTGGCCGACGTGATGGCGCCCGCCATCGCGCTGGCGCGCGACGGCTTCGTCCCCGACTGGTACCACGCCCTCACCATGGCGGTCCACGCAGAGGAGCTCGCGGCCTTTTCCGAAACGGCCCGCACGCACCTGCGCTCCGGCCACTATATCCACCGACCGCCGACCCTGGCGGATGGCGATCGCGTCCGACAGCCCGATCTTGCGCGCAGCCTCGAACTCCTCGCCAAGGACGGGCCGCGCGCCTTCTACGCGCGGCGCCATCGGCCAGGCCATCTGCGCCGAGATGAGCGGCCCACGGCGGATTCGTGACTGCGGCGGATCTCGCCGGGTATCAGGTGCGGATCCTGGCGCCTCTCGTCGGCCGGTACCGCAACCTGGAGGTGCACTTCTCGCCCGGCGCGACCGGAGGGCCCACGGCCCTGCAGATCCTGAACATCCTCTCGGCGTTTCCGTCCGAACAGGTCGGATACGACTCGGCGCACGGCCTCCATCTCCGGGCGGAAGCGGTGCGATACGCGTTCCAGGATCGCCTGACGTGGCTGGGCGACCCGGAGTGCGTGGAGGCGCCGTGGAGCGCCTTGGCGTCCGCCGAATACGGCGCCGCCGTGGCGGCCTGCCTCCGACCCCGCGGCCCGCGATCCGCGAAGCCGGCGCCCAACCCGTGGCTCGTCCAAACCAACGAGCCGCGAGCCAGCCGACCGGCCCGGTCGGGCAATGCCGGCCGGCGACTGCACGACGCACATCGGGACTGTGGACCGCCACCGGAATCTGGTGTCGCTCACCCATACCGCCGTGTCCCTGTTCGGATCGCGCGTCGTCGTGCCGGGCACCGGAATCCTCCTCTCGAACGGGATGCTCTGGTTCGACCCGGAGCCGGGGAAACCCAACTCGATCGCCCCCGGGAAGCGCGCGCTGGTGAACATGGTCCCCGTGCTGGCGTTCCGGCGGGGCGAGCCGTTTCTCACGCTCGGGGCTCCTGGAGGTCGCAAGATCATCTCGGCGATCCCGCAGGTCCTTTCCAACCTCGCCGATATGCGGCTCGAGCCCTCAGGCCGCCATCGAGGCGCCGCGGCTGCACACCGAGGGTGGTGACCTCTGGGTGGACGATCGGGTGGGCGCGAAAGCGCTCGCCGCGCTGGCCAAGATGGGCCACCCGGTCGTACCCAAGCACGAGGACATCTCCACGCTCTTCTTCTCCCGGCCCGTGGCCATCCGCGTCACGAGAGAGGGCCTGGAGGCGGGGCTCGACGCGCTCCGCGCGGCTGCTGCCGCCGGGCACTGAGTGCCCCGCGCGTGCGAGGGGAGTTTTCGGGGCAAAGTGCGCTCCGGCATACAGCGCGCAGTCCGGCGCACGGTTCCTTGACAGCCAGCGCCTCCCCGCGCATACTCCACTCCTCGTGTGCGGCAGTGCCGCCAAGACGTCGGGCGCCTTCGCGAACCGGCACCGACGCGGAAGTACAAGTCATCGCGGCCCGGCGCGCGGGAACATCGGACGCCCACCGTGGAGCCATGGAGAGGTGAATAGATGACTATCCCCGAACCCCCAGCGCCGCTCGTGACGCGCGTGGCGCGCGCGTACGGAAAAAAGGCGCGTCGATTTGTCGTCGTGTCCCTGTTCAACGTCGCTTTTGGCCAAAGCCTCTTGGTGCTTGCCTACTCGGCGTTCGGGTGGTCGTTCGTGACGTCGAACATTTTTGCGGTCGCGGTCAGCGCCGGCCCTGCGTACGTGTTGGCGCGGTACTGGGTGTGGGAAAAGACCTCCAAGAATCACCTCGTCAAGGAGATCGCTCCGTTCTGGGGGCTCGCGTTCCTCGGTCTCGTGGCCTCCACTCTCGCTGCCGGATTCGCTAGCCGGTACTCCGACGCTCAGATCGTCCTCAACCTCGTGAACCTCACGGCCTTCGGCATCATCTGGGTGTTCAAGTTCTTCATCCTCGACCGGTTCATGTTCGGAACGCCGCGTCAGCCGCTGGTCGCGGCCGATGCGGCGTCGCCACTCGTTTCAGGGGGCCGCCATGAGTGAGCCGAAGACCGCTGCCAAGCAGCCGGCCGCCGTCGCGCTCGAAGCCGGGAAAACCTACGCCTGGTGCGCCTGTGGTCTGTCGAAGGGACAACCCTTCTGCGACGGGTCCCACAAGGTCACCGATTTGAAGCCGGTGGTGTTCAAGGCCGAGAAGACCGAAACCGCCTACCTCTGTCAGTGCAAGCACTCGAAGAACAAACCCCGCTGCGACGGAACGCACAAGTCGCTCTAGTGCTGTACCCCCCCCCAAACATTTGGCGCCCGGGAAGAGAATCCCCCGGGCGCCAAGTGACGGTCGTGTGCGGACAACGACACATCCCGCGCGGCGTCTCACGTTCAAGAGGGCGACGCGTGCGGTGTTGTTACTTCGCGGGATTCCAGCGCGTCAGCTTTTCCTTTAGGCGCTGCTGCTGTTTCTCCCGATCGATGATGAACCGCTCATGGGTGCCCTCGCCGATCTTGTCCACCTCGTCGTGCACCTCGAAGGTGAAGCCGAGGCGACGGCGGTCCACCTCCGTCAGCGTGCATCTGGCCGTAACCCGCATCCCGACCGGCGTCGCTGCCAGGTGCCGGATGTCCACGCGGGTGCCGACCGTCTCTTGAGCGTCCTCCAAAAACGGCCGTACCCCCTCCAGCGCGCAGATCTCGACGAATCGCACCAGTTCGGGGGTGGAAAACACCGCAACCCCCTGCCCGGCGAGGTGCTTCGCCGACAGGGCGTCCGTCACCGTGATTGTCTTCTCGCATGTCATGCCCGCTTGCAGTCGATCCGCCATGATCCTGTGTCCCTCCTCTGAGCTCTATGCTTGGCTGTGGTGCGAAACATCCAGAGAAAGTCGGTTCGAGAAACGCCCATCGCCGTGATACGATATCAAAGCGGAGAGGCCCCGTCCACGGCTTTGCGCAGGCACCGGGGGTCCCGCGCGCATTCTTCCCGTTCGATCGGAGGATTGATTGAGCTCCCCTCCTCACGCCTTCCATACCGCCCGGGTGATCCTGCTCTCCGTCGGCCATGCGATCCATGACATGTATCCGGCTTTCCTGGCGCCACTCCTGCCGCTCCTCCAAGCGAAGCTCTCCCTGTCCAACACGCTCGCCGGCTCCCTGGCCACCTTCCTGCGATCCTCGTCGCTGGTTCAGCCCTTCATCGGCTATCTGGCCGATCGGACCAGCGCCCGACTCTTCGTGATCCTGGCGCCCGGCGCGACGGCGGTCTTCATGAGTCTCGTCGGCGTCGCTCCCAGTTACGGCCTCGTGGCCCTGCTCCTTTTCCTCGTCGGCCTGAGCCACGCCTCGTATCATGCCCCGGCCCCCGCCATGATCGCCCACGTGAGCGGGGAGCGCGTCGGCGCCGGGATGTCCTTCTTCATGACCGGCGGCGAGTTGGGGCGGGCCCTCGGACCCATCCTGATCGTCCTCATCGTGCAAGGGGTCGGCCTGGAGCGAAGCTACCTGGCCGCCATTCCCGGTGTGCTGTTCTCGATCCTCCTGTTCCGGATGGTCGGGCCGATCCCGCGCGCCGCACGGCCCATCGAGCACGCCGACCTCCGGGCGATCCTGCGCGATCGCCGCGGACCCCTGCTGCTCTTGCTGGCATTCGTCTGGACCCGCGCCCTGCTCGTCGGCAGCCTGGGGGTCTTCACGCCCACCTACCTCACCACGCGGGACTTCAGTCTGGCGCAGGCGGCCGTAGGCTACGGCGTCCTCGAGTTGGCGGGGGCCGCCGGGGCGATGGCGGGGGGCACCATCTCCGACCGGCTGGGCCGGCGGCGGACGCTTCTCCTCGCCCAGACGGTCGCCGTCCCGTGCTTCTGCGCCATGGCCTTCGGGCCGAACCTCCTCATTTTTCCCCTGCTCGCCGTGACCGGCCTGGTCGTGTTCAGCACGACCCCGGTGGCGCTGGCCACCTTGCAGGAGTGGCTGCCGGAGGCGCGGAGCCTGGCCGGCGGCCTCTACTTCAGCCTGAATTACATCGCCACCGGCCTCGCCGCCGTGCTCTTCGGCATGGTGGCCGACCGTATCGGCGTCCAAGCCACCTTCAATCTCCTCGGCCTCGTTCCTCTCGCCACACTCCCCTTCGCGTTCTTCATGCGGGACCCGCCCCGCAGCGCCGCGCGGGAAGCGCATTGACCCCCAAGCCCCGCTTCACTATAGTCCCGGGGAGAATCAGCATTCCCCCACGCCCAACGGAGGTCAACCCATGAGCGCTCTCTCGCATCGCGATCGCGTTCTGACCGTCCTCAACCACGAGACGCCGGATCGTCTGCCCATCGATCTCGGGCGGCTGCCCGGCCAGCGGCATCAATCTGTATGCCTACAAGCGCTGAAGGCGCACCTCGGCGTCCCGGGGGCGGTGCGCGTGCAGAGCGAGCGCTCCCTCCTGGCCTGGCCGGACGACGCGATCCTGGAGCGGTTCGATGTGGACCTGCGGCTGGTCGTCGCCCACACGCCGGAGGACTCCGGCAGCCGCGGCATCTTCGACGAGGCCGCCTATGGGAAGGAGGCGGAGTACACGGACGTGTGGGGTGTGGTGCGCCGGCGCCCGCCGCACGGCCACTACTACGTGACGCACGCCCCGTTCGACAAGGAGGACCTGACGCCTGGCGGACCTGGATGCGCATTCGTGGCCCTCGCCGAAGAAGACCGACGCCGCCGGTCTCCGCCGCGAGGCGGAGCGCCTCCGCCGCGAGACGGATTGCGCCCTGGTGGTCCACGTCCCCGGGCGGATCTTCTCCCTCGGACAGTTCATGTGCGGCTTCGAGAACTGGCTCGTGCAGCTCAAGGTCAATCCCGAGTTCTGCGAGGCGCTGCTCGACCGGGCCCTGGAGATCCAGCTCGCCATGGCCGAGGAGACGCTGAAGGCCGTCGGAGACGCCGCGGACATCCTCTACCTGGCGGACGACTATGGAATCCAGACGGGCCCCCTCATCTCCCCCGCCACTGTTCCGGACGATCTTCAAGCCGCGGATGGCCCGCCTGATCCAGTTCCTGCGGGATCGCTCCCCGGCCACGATCGCGTTCCACAGCTGCGGCTCGGTCTACGCCCTGATCCCGGACTTCATCGACGTCGGCGTCCAGGTCCTGAACCCGGTGCAGGTCGCCGCGGCCGACATGGACACGGCGCGGCTCCGGCGAGAGTTCGGCAAGCACCTCGTCTTCTGGGGCGCCATCGACACCCAGCGGGTCCTCCCCAGGGCACGCCGGACGAAGTCCGCGCCGAGGTCGCGCGGCGCGTCGGCGACCTGCGCCCCGGCTACATCCCGGCGTCCGTCCACAACATCCAGGCCGAGGTTCCTCCTCAGAACATCGTGGCGATGTTCGAAGCGCTGAAGCACGTGAGGCCCGTGTAGGCCCGACGGGATTTATCCGCAGATTACGCAGATTGCGCAGATTCGCACCGGACTCGAGCGGATGTCTTGAAGGACGCGTTGCTCGCCCGGGCTACTCAAGAAGGCCCGTGCGAGGCGGCGAGCCAGAGCGGGGTGCCATCGCGATCGGCCAAGGCGTACTGGAAGTACGTCGCAGCGAGTGGCGAGCGTGACAACGCCGCAGATGGGCCTTTTCAGTAGCCTGGTAGCATCGAGGTAGGCATGGGAACACTGGAGAACACCGTTCTCGGCATCGCGTTCTGGGTGGTCGGCCTGGCCAACGTCCTCTTGATGTTCAAGCTCTGGGGCTACCCCTTCGATCACGAGCGCCTGGTCAGTTCCGCCCCGCGATCGCTCATGCTGCTCCACCGCGTCCTGGGGTATGTCTTCCTGGCCATCTACCTGTCCCTCATGTTCCAGATGGTGCCACGACTGTGGGCGTACCAGGTGGAGCTGCCCGCGCGGACGGTGGCGCACCTCGTCATGGGGCTCGCCATCGGCGCCGTGCTCTTCGTGAAGATCCTGATCGTCCGCGTCTTCCGGCATCTGGAGTCCAGCACCGCGCCCTTGCTCGGCATCACCCTGTTCGTCTGCACCACCATGCTCATCGGGCTGTCCGCCCCCCTGGCGCTCCGCGAAGCCTACATGAGCCGGCACGCGACGGCGGGTACCGCCCTCGGCGATCGAGGCGTCGAGCGCGTGAAGGCGCTATTGCCCGGGGCCGGCCTGCCCGCCGACATCCCGCTCCAGCAGATCGCCAGTCCCTCCGGCCTGAGCCAGGGGCGCGGCGTGCTGCTTCGCAAGTGCGTCCAGTGCCACGACCTGCGCACGATCCTGGCCAAACCCCGAACGCCCGAGAACTGGGTGGATCTCGTGAAGCGGATGGCGGAGCGTTCGGTCTTTGACCCGATCTCGGAGACGGAGCAGTGGTACGCCACGGCCTATCTGGTCGCCATCTCCCCGGACCTCCAGAAGTCCGTCCGGCTCAAGCGACAGCAGGAGCGCGTGCAGGTCCGCGCGACGACCGTCAAGACGCCCGCCGTGCAGGCCAGAATCCCCGCCGCGCCGCCGCGCGAGATCGCCGACTTGACCAAGGCCAAGACCGTGTTCGAGTCCACCTGTAACGGCTGCCACTCGCTGAGCACCGTGGAGCAGGCGCCGCCGGCATCGGAGGCCGCGGCCCGGGATCTGGTCGCCCGGATGGTGGACAACGGCCTGGGCGCCGACCAGGCTGCGCTCGACCAGATCGTGGCCTACCTCACCCGGACGTATGTGACGGCGCCGGCCGATCGTACATCTGGACAGGCAGCCGTTACCACGGTAGAAAGTGCGGGGGCGAACACGGGCGCGCCCGGCGAGGATCCCGGCCGGCGCCGTCGGAGAGGGCGATGACGGGCCTCCAGGGCAAGGTGGCCATGGTCACGGGCTGTGGGGGCGAACGTGGTCTCGGCCGTGGGATTGCGCGCCGGCTGGCGGCTGGGGGAGCCGATCTGGTCCTCACCGACATCGTCCCGACCGGCACGCCGGTTCTGGCAACCAAGCCGATCGGCCTGTGGGGCGGCCTTCCCGCCGTCGCGGCGGAGGCCATGGTCGAGGGCGTGCGGGCCATCACCGCCCTCCTGGATATTCGCTCGGCGCCCCAGATCGATGGCGTGGTCGCCCAGGCCCTGGCGGCGTTCGGTCGGATCGACATCCTGGTGAACAACGCCGCCTCCCCGCCCGGCGCCGACCGCGTCCCGGTCGTGGATCTGCCGGAAGAGGCCTGGGACGCGGTCCTGGACACCAACCTCAAGGGCACGTTCCTGGTGTCGAGATCCGTCGCCCGTGTCATGCTCCAGCGGAAAGATCCGGGGCCGCATCGTGAACATCGCCTCCGACCGGGCCAAGATCGGCACCCCGAACCTGGCGGCGTACTGCGCCTCCAAGTTCGGACTGGTCGGGTTCACGCAGTCGCCTGGCGATGGAACTGGCGCCGGCCGGGATCACGGTCAACGCGGTCTGCCCCGGCGGCGTGGACTCGGAGCGGCTGGACTATCTCGGCCGGCGGGCGGACGGCAGCTACGACGAGGAGGTCGCGCGCCGCGGAGATCCGCCGGCGGGAGGCACTGAATCCGCTCGGGCGCCTCACCCGGCCCGAGGACGTGGCCGAGGTGGTCGCGTTCCTGGCATCCGACGGCGCCGAGTACCTTACCGGTCAGGCCATCAATGTCGCGGGCGGCTCCGTGATGCACTAGCAGGCTGCTGAAAAAGGCCCATCTGCGGCGTTGGCCCGCCTCGGCACTCGCTGCGGCGTACCTCCAGTACGCCTCGCTCGGCCTTCGGCGTGCCGCCTTGCATCTGGACCTTTTTGAGCAGCCTGAGGGAAAACGGTTTTTCGCATTCTGCTAGGGTTCGGCCACCAGGCGATCCGGCAACCGGACACCCGGGACTATCCGAATTGCCGAATTGCCTAAGCGCCACAGCGCCCATTTCTGCGTTGATCGAGGGTGACTCATGCGTCTGTTCCTGTTCGACATTGACGGCACGCTGCTGGACGCCCACCGGGCTGGGTACCATTCGCTGGTCGGGGCCATGCAAACGGTCTTCGGAACCGCCGGTGATCCTGCAGGGTACGACTGGCGTGGAAAAACCGATCCCTTGATCGTCCGGGACATTCTCCGCGCCGCCCGGATACCCGACGAGACCATCCGCGAGCAACTGCCGCGCTGCTTCGAGACCTACGTCCGACTGCTCGACGCCAGACTCTCCAACGGCCACCCGGTGACGGTTCTCCCGGGGATTCCGGAGCTGGTCCGCCGGCTGGGTCGCACGCCGGATGCCGTGGTCGGGATCCTGACGGGAAACGTAGAGGGTGGCGCCAACGTGAAACTCAAGCCCACGGGACTCGCGTCGTGCTTTCGCGTGGCAGCCTTCGGCTCCGACGAGAGTGACCGGCGGCGGTTGCCGGCCATCGCCCGCCGCCGCGCCGAAGAGCTGGTGGGACGGGAGATTCCTTTCCGGGAGATCGTCATCATCGGGGACACCCCGCTGGACGTGGACTGCGCCAGGGCCTCGGGCTGCGTCGCCGTCGCCGTCGCCACCGGGCAGCATTCCGTGGCCGATCTCGACGCGACCCATCCGGATCTCCTGTTTGCCAGCTTCGCCGATGTCGACGAGAGCGTGCGGCGATTGACCGCACCCCTACTGTAGAGGCAGTGCACCAATCAAGGAGGGATCAGCCATGAAAGCCATCCGTGTCCACAAGCCGGGGAACCCGACGTCCTCCAGTACGAAGATGCGCCCGACCCGCAACTGAAACCCGGGCAGGTGCTCCTGCGCGTCAAGGCGGCCGGCGTCAACCCGGTGGACACCTACATCCGGGCGGGACGGTACGCGCAGATGCCCGCCATTCCCGTACATCCCCGGCGGCGACGCCGCCGGCGTCATCGAGGCCGTCGCCGCGGGCGTGCAGCGCGTGAAGGTCGGCGACCGCGTCTACACCGCGGGCGGGAACGCGCGCCTGCTGAACGGCTGCTACGCGGAATTGCTCGCGTGCGACGCCGATCTGGTGTGTCCGCTCCCGGCACCGCTCGGCTTTGCGCAGGGGGCGGCCGTGGGCGTGAACTACGCCACCGCGGCCCGCGCTCTGCATCATAAGGCCCGCGCCATCCCGGGGGAGACGCTCTTCGTCCATGGCGCCAGCGGCGGCGTGGGGATCGCGGCCATCCAGCTCGGGCGCGCCCACGGGTTGCGGATCATCGGAACGGCAGGGAGCGAACGCGGTCGCACGCTCGTCACCCAGCAGGGCGCCCAGCACGTCCTCGACCACACCAAGCCGGACTATCTGGACGAACTGATGAAGCTGACCGAAGGGCGGGGCGCCGACGTCATCCTGGAGATGCTGGCCAACGTGAATCTGGCCAAGGACCTCACCGTGGTCGCGAAGTTCGGCCGGGTGGTCGTCATCGGCAACCGCGGCACGATCGAGATCAATCCCCGCGACGCCATGGGGCGCGAAGCCACCGTCCTGGGCATGGCCCTCTGGAACTCCAGCGACCGGGAACTGGCCTCGCTCCACGCGGCCATCGGCGCCGGCCTGGCAGGCGGCGTCCTGAAGCCGGTGGTCGGAACGGAGCTTCCCCTGCGCGAAGCGGCCAAGGCCCACGTCCAGGTCCTGGCGCCGGGGGCCTACGGGAAGATCGTCCTGATTCCTTGACGCACACTGGGCGGGTTGCGCCGAGTGCCCCGCCGTTTGCGGGGCACTCGGCTCGCCCGTCCCGCACAGTGATGGTGAGGCATGAACACAGCCACACGGCAGGCGCTGATCGAAAAGTACCGGGAAGGTTACCGCGTCGTCAACGACGCCCTGCGGGGGATCTCAGACCAGGAACTGGACGCCAGACCGGCGCCGGGCAAGTGGTCGGCCCGGGAGATCGTGCATCATCTCGCGGACAGCGAGATGACGTCCGCCATCCGGTTGCGTCGGTTGATCGCCGAAGAGCGTCCCGTGATTCAGGGATACGACCAGGACGAGTTCGCACGCCGCCTGGCCTACGACCGCCCCATCCAGGCATCGTTGGACGCCTTTCGGGCAGCCCGGCAGACGACCGCGGAGATCCTCGAGAGGCTGACCGAGACGGACTGGACCCGCGAGGGCACCCACAGCGAAAGCGGACGGTACACGGTCGAGCACTGGCTCGAAATCTACGCGAAACACGCCCACACCCACGCCGATCAGATCCGTCGGGCCAGGGCCGCCGCTCGATAGCGCGCGACCTATCCCCCCCGCAGACCGGAGGTACCGGATCGTCGCGCTCCCAGTCCCGTCCGACTGGCGGCGCGCGCCTGGCCCACGGCGGTACAACCCCATCAGTCGGGCGCCCCGGCGGTTCCCGCGCGAAGGAATCGCACCTCGTTCCTGACGTCCGTCACCCCCTCGACCTGGCGCACCGCCGCCGGGATGGCCTCCAGCACCGACGGCGACTGGGTGGTTCCGGTGATGGTCACCACCCCATCGTTGGCGACGACCTGCACGACGGCGCCTCGCGTGCGGGGATCCCGCGCCAACACTGCCGCCGCCCGACTGCTGAGCGCGAGGTTCTGCATCGCCTTTGTGGAGTCCGCGGTGGGCTTGAACTCATCCCGCTCGGTCAGTCGGACCACCAGGTCGCATGCGGTGGCGATGTTCATCCGACCGAGATTCAGGACCGCATCGTAAAGTGACGGGTCGTCCCAGTCCACGTCGAACAAGAACCGGGTCCATTGCCGCCGCTCTTTGTCCACCTTCTCGATGTAGCTCACCGCCTCTTTCCGCATGAAGTTCCGCTGCCGCATCGCCGCCGTGACGCGAAACTCCATATCGGCGATGACCCGAATGCCGATGACGTGGCTGACGCCCGGCAGGAAGAGGTGCCCGACGTACCCGTGATAGACCAACTTTCCGCCGCGAGCGTGCTCGCACAGCGCGGCCCGCACGAAGGTGATGTGGTCACTCCGCTCGCCGGTCAGCCGCTGCCAGAGCGGCGGACGCTTCTCCATTGCGTCAATGAGTTCCTCGGCCGGGATGCCGTACGCCCAGGCCGCCTCGAGGACCACCTCTCGACTCACGCACCGGTACCCGAGCCGATCGGCAACCGCCCTGGCGACCGCTTCGCCGCCGCTGAACGTCCCACGGGAAATGGCAATGATGGACATGGTCGCCCTCCTTCGCGATGTCTGAGGGGCCTAACCTGCTGACGCCCGACCTCCGACCGACGCTCCCTTTCCCGCGTCGGCGACGGATTTGCCGTCCGTGCCCCACAGGAAAGATGGGGCGTCCCCGATCGGCTGTCAATGCCAAATCCGATCGCCGCTTCCTGCGACGGCCCGCATTGGAGGGGTATAGGACGGTGACACTTTTGAACCGCAGGGGCAACAGGAGTGGAAAGATCGGACTTCGGACAGGGGGACCGGCACGTCTAGTGGGAAGGGGGGTTCCGTTCGGTTCCCGCCGAAACCCGCGTGATGGTGCCTGGCAGAGAGCCGGGCGGGCAGGTCAATTCTGTTTCGGGATGACGACTCCCCCGTTCAGCCGGGGAAGGGCCTGGCTGTCACCCGATCTCATTTGATGGCTCCAGAACAGGACCACATCACTCTCCTGGATCGCCGCGGCAAGTTCCGGCAGTCTGGCGGACAGATTCACCTGCCCCGAGACCGTGTCGCCGGGATTCAGCGTCAGCGAGGCGCGAGGGAGGTCCCGCGTACGCGACTCGGGATGTGCCAGCCGGGTGCCCGCAGGATTCAGCTGAAAGGCCTCGATCAGGAGCTCTCGGGGGCTTCTCCAGGGGAGGGACCGCTCGTCAACGGTCAGGGGGGCCTCTCCGGTGTACCGCAGCTCAAACTGCAGGAGCCACGCACCGTTCCCCTGCCGGATCGGGGAGGCTGTCAGCCCGAGATCGGATTGGTTCGGGTCGGAGGGCGCCCCACTGGTCGCAAAGCCGATGAGGCACAGGAGCAGAACGAGAGTCGTGAACCCGAGCACTGTCTTCAACATCGGCCTTGCCTCCAACCCGCTGTCTGGGTTCCCGCGAAACCCCAACCCGTTCAAGTGTCCGCAATCTCGGCGCCGGGCTCCTCTGAAATGCAATAGTCATTCCGGGGTGAGTTTCCACCCCACCCTGTCAGGCTAATCGTCAGAATCCCCTCAAAACAGAAGGGGTTTCTCGTAATGCGAGAAGTCGAGCCGTCAGCCGGTAACCAGAAAAGCCTGCAGAAGCGGCGGCAGGAAATGACACGAAGTCAGTGCTGCGGAGACCATGCGCGGGCTACCCCAACGCGGCGGGGAAGCAATTTCGCCTTGAATCCTGGTACCGCGCCCGGTAGTAATACAGGCTCGTCCCCTCGTGCTCCCCACCGCGTGTACTGAACGGCAGTCGGATTGGGGGTTCCCGTGATCTTGGACCGTGCGAAGGACGTCGCGGGATTAGCGTTTCCCGACGGATTGTCGCGCCGCGATGATCTGGCCACGAAGTCGACGCAAAGGCGCGACTGCGCCGGACGACAGATCATGGGTCTATCTTCACACCACCCACAGCCACCAAAGGAACAGGCCGACCATCGCGAATGCCAGGATAACGCGGGCGAAAAGTCCAAGCACCATCCCGACCAGCGCGCCGATACCCGCCTTGAGGCTATGTCGCAGCTCACCGCTCTTGAGTCAGTTCCCCCGCTACCGCCCCGACGACGGGGCCGATCAGAAGCCCCGGAGGACCGAAGAAGAGGCCAACCACCACCCCGACCAACGCCCCCGCGACCGCCCACGCGCTGCCGCCGAATTTCTTGACTCCGAGGGCCCCGCCGGCGTACTCCAGCAGATACGCCAACGCTGTTAACCCGGCGAGGACGAAGCAGGCGCCCGGCAGTGATCGGGGAGAAGTCGGTCGCCAGGGCGTGGACGAGTGCGCCGAGAAAGATGAGCGGCGTCCCGGGAAGGAACGGCAGGACGGAGCCGGCGAGACCGGCAAGCAGCAGGCACGCAACCAGCGCATGGATGGCGATCAGGATCGGATCCACGAAGGCGTCCTCGGCTACGCCGTACCGGCCAGCTTCAGCAGCGTTAGCAGCAGCACGTTGGCTCCGCGCTCGAGATCCTCATCCGCGGTGAACTCCATAGGGGAATGGCTGCGCCCGTCCTTGCTCGGCACGAAGATCATGCCCGCGGGGGCGACGCGCCCGACGACTTGCGCATCGTGGCCCGCCATGGCCGGGAGCCGCATGTGCCGGAGTCCCAGATCCTCCGCGGCCGAGACGATCCCGGCCTGGACGTCGGCGGCAAGCGGCACCGGCTCGATGTCCATGACGGTCTCGATCGCCACCGTCAACCCCCACGCCGTCGCGACATCCGCGGCCAACGTCCGCGATCGATCGGCGAGGGTCCGGAGCATCTCGCTGGATACCTCTCGAAGCTCGTAGGTGAGAAAGGCCTCCGCCGGGATGATGTTGGCCGCGCCCGGCTTGACGTGCAGCATGCCCACCGTCAGCCGGCTGGCCGGGGTTCCCTCGGCGAGGACCAGCTCGCGCCCCTGCTGGATCAGGTCCGATGCTCCCAGCAACGCATCCCGCCGGTTCGTCATCGGCGTCGTGCCCGCGTGGTCGGCCCGCCCCCAGAATGTGATGCCGAAACGGCGGATACCCACGACGGCGTCCACCACCCCGATGGGAATTTGCTTGGCCTCCAGGATCGGCCCCTGTTCTATGTGGAGCTCCACGTACGCCCGGATGTCCTCTGGGCTCCGGCAAGCCGCGGGGGCTTGCAGCGCATCCAGACCGTGTCGGGCCATGGCGTCGGCGATCCGGACACCTGTCGCATCCGTGAGGTGCGGGATGTTCTTGGCCTCGAGGCATCCGGTGAACGCATAGCTGCCGAAGAAGCCGCCGAACGCCCCTTCCTCGTCCGTGAAGGCGACCAGCTCCAGCGGGTGGCGCAGCGATACCCCGGCTTCCTTGATTCGCCGCAGGCACTCCAGCCCTGCCAGGACCCCCAACGCCCCGTCCAGTCCTCCGCCGTTCGGCACCGAATCCAGATGCGAGCCCACCAGGACCGCCGGACCGCCCTGCTCCCAGCGACCGAGGATGTTGCCCGCGGCATCCACCCGGGACGTGAGCCCTGCGACGGCAATGCGGTCGAGCAGCCACCTGCGGGCCTGCATGTCGGCATCGCTCCAGGACGGGCGCGACACGCCGCCCTCGGGAGTCCGGCCGATCGTCGCCAGCTCCGCAAGGTCTCGCTTGAGCCGTGGGAAGTTCACGCGCAGCATGCCGTCGTCACCTCTCCCTTTGGCGGCTCGCGCCGTCACCGGGTCAGCGCCTCGAGGCCGGCCTGCGCCACGGCGTTGTCCTGCTCGCCCGTACCGCCGCTCACCCCGACGCCGCCCACACAGTGCCGCTCCAGCAAGATGGGGAATCCGCCGCTGAACGTCACAAAATTCTCCGGGCCTCCCGCCAGGGTCAGCGCGATCGCCATGTGATCGTCCAGTGGGTTCCCCAGCGTGCCGGTCTTTCCCGTAGGAATTTGCTTGAAGGCGGCGGACCGCGCCTTGGCGAGGGCCATGGGAATGTTGTGCGCCTTCCCCTGATCGGTCCGCACGAATCCCAAGAGATGCCCCCCCTCGTCCACGACGGCAATGCTCATCGGCACGCCGATCTCCTCCGCCTTCCGGACCGCCGCCTGCAGGATCCGGTTCGTCCCGTCCCAGTTCAGTTTCAACGCCTGACGAGTGATCATGACGCCTCCCCGTGTTTCAGTCGAATGACTCCGCGACTCCCCTATCGAAACGCTGCGCCGAGGTGCAGGCGCGACCCGCGGGGGATTGTAACGAGAGCCGCTCGCGATACCAAGCGAATCTTTCCGAACACCCCTTCAAGCCATTTCCCTTGCAGGACGGATCGGACCGGAGCTATGCTTCCGACATGCGGCGGCACCGGACGCCTTGGGCGGACGGTGCCGGCCTACAGTCGTCCCCGGAGATGTCGGAACACGGCGCAGCGGGACCGATCGGTGTCCGGACGCCTCGCGCCAGAGTCTCACGTCCCAACCAGGAGAGGAGAAGAGCCATGGCCATTCAACTGCCCCCGCTTCCCTACGCCGACAACCTGCTGGAGCCGCACTACTCCGCCAAGACCATCAGCTTTCATTATGGCAAGCACCACAAGGCCTACGTGGACAATCTGACCAAGCTGATCGCCGGAACGCCGTTCGAGGGGAAGTCGCTGGAAGAGATCGTCCTGGCCTCGGCGGGCGACGCGTCGCGGGTCGGCATGTTCAACAACGCGGCGCAGGTCTGGAATCACACGTTCTTCTGGAGTTGCATGAAGCCGGCCGGCGGCGGACGGCCGCAAGGGGAGCTGGCCCGGCGGATCGACGGTACCTTCGGCAGCTATGACAAGTTCGTCGAGCAATTCAAGGCGGCTGCCGTCGGCCGGTTCGGCAGCGGGTGGGGCTGGTTGGTGACGGAAGCCGGCGCGCTCAAGATCGTCAGCACGGCTAACGCGGACACGCCGATGGCGGGCAAGCAGACGGCGTTGCTCACCGTGGACGTCTGGGAGCACGCCTACTACCTCGATTACCAGAACCGCCGCCCGGACTTCGTGCAGGCGTTCCTAGATCACTTGGTGAATTGGGACTTCGTGGCGGGAAATCTCGCGAAGGCGAAGTAGGCCGTTGTCAAGGAATAACTTGACGGAGATATCTCGGAAACGGCATAAGGAGCCGTAACGAAATAAAAACGGCCAAGTTATTTCGCAACGGCTCCTAACCGGTCCCGTCGCATCGCGCCGACCAGCGCCCTCTCCGGACTCGTGTCCGCCCCGGGGAGGGCGCTGGCTGTCTGGCTCCATCGGCCGCCGCCAGCCGGCAGCGGCCGGCGCGGTCTAGCCCTTCCCGGTCGAGCCGGCGAGCTTTTTCTTCAACCCCTCCAGGATCGCCGCCGTGAAACCGGTGCCGAACCGGCGCGCACCCGCCTCGTAGAGGGCCAGCGTCTTGTCGATGTCGGTCACGTAGGCGGATGCCTTCACGACCACCGTCGGGCCCACCGTCGCCCGCATCAACCGGATGTCCTCCACCGTCGCCCCGCCCGGCTGGGTAGCCGTCGAGGTCTTCACGAAGCCTGCACCGGCCCGTTCGGCGATCTTGCACCCCGCCACCTTCTCCTCGTCGGTCAAGAGGCAGGTCTCCAGGATGACTTTGACGGGGGCCCCGTACCGGCTCGCCGCCTCGACGACCCCGGCGATGTCCCGCTCCACGAAATTGTAGAGCTTGGACTTCAACGCGCTGATGTTGATCACCATATCCAGTTCCACGGCCCCTTCGCCGAGCGCCCACTCCGCCTCGTACCGCTTGGCTTCCGGGGGGTTCAGTCCCTGAGGGAAGGCGATGGGCGCACAGAGTCGCACTGAAGATCCCGCCAGGAGCTTCTTGGCCTGGGGAATCTGGAAGATCTTCGGGACCATGCACTTCACATTGTACTTGGCAGGCCAGCGCGACACCCTCCTCAAGATCCTTCTCGGTCTGCTGGGGTAACAGGACAGAGTGATCGATCATCTGGGCAAGTTCATCTACGGTGAGCACAGACGCCTCCTCTCTCTTGGTCGTGTCTAGGTGGACTACTACCGTATCCCGCCGGCTGGCGCTCCAGCCGCATGGCACTCCCGGTCGAACTCCGGCTCCCCGACCGTGACGATCCCCAGGTGGCCATCACGGTCACCAGATCCCCGTCCGCCAGGATCTCTGCCGCATCCGCGATGCCGTTGACGCACGGAATGCCCAGCGCGCGCGATGATGGCGCCATGGATCAGCATACCGCCCCGCCGCTCCAACCACCGCAGCCGCCAAGGGCACCCGATGGGTTATCGTCGGCTGGATGGCATCACAGACTAGCACTTTCCGCGCTTGAAAGCGCGCCAGATCGGCGGCGCCTCGCACCCGGCCAACTCGTCCGGTAGCCAGGCCCGGCACGGTGAACTGACCGACCAACTGACGCGGCGTCTCTCCAGCAGCCATCGGCGAGGGGTTCGCCGCCCCCGCAGGGGGTGAAAGCGCGACCACTCGCCGCCCGGCACCTCCTGACAGACGATCAATTCCTCGAAAACGCCGCGGGACCGAGACGGCCCGCGATCCGAACGTTGCCCCCCGGTTGCGGGGTCAGCACGATCAGTTCGCCCATTGCGGGGCCGATCCCGGTGAGCGCGGTGATGTTCACCTGGTGCGTCACGAGGATCAGATTCCCGCCGCGCAGCGGCTCGGCCATCACGGCGAGCACGGCTCGCGTCTGGTCCGGCTCGCGACCGCGGTCGTCAAAGAAAGAGTCCAGAGCCGGCCAGGGCTCCACCCGGTCGAACGCCAGCCTGGCCGTCTCCAGGCATCGGCACCAGCGGCTGGACAGGACCCGGTCGACCGGGATTCCGTGCCGCCGAAAGGCGGCCCCGATCCGGCGCGCCTCGGCCCGACCGGCGTCGGAGAGGTTGCGCTGCGTGGCACAATCGTCCAGACGAAAGCCGGGCGGGTCCCCGAGGCCGGCCACGGTCGACGTGTGCCGGATCAACACGACCTGCCCACCGCCGCGTAACGCGTCCCAGGCCGCGTCCTCCGACGCGGCTAGGCCGGTTGCCAGCAAAGTCAGTACGAGCCCGGCACCCGCAAAACCGATGATGCGCCACCGCATCCTTCCCCTCCTCCGGTGCCTTGCCGCTTCCCGACTGTATCCTCTCAGATCAGACGAGAGATGACAACAACCGGGAGCCAACTGCAAGAAAAAGACGTTCCCAGGGAACCATTGTGGCCGCCGGCGTGTTCGGGCACTTGACGCCAGGCGCGCCACGGGTCCGGCGGGAAGCGACGGTGCATTCGATCACCTGGGGGGACGGCTCCAACAAGACACGCACTTGCGGCGCTCGGCTAAAGGTCGCATACTCTCGACTGGGGCACCGGAGTGCTTATCGGCTCGGTCCGCTCGCAGCTACACCTGATCGCCATCACGAAACGCGCGCCGGGGAGGGGAGACGTGGAAGTTACGCGACGCACCGTCTTGAAGGCCACGGCGTTCGGGGCCCTTGCCGTTGCCGCGGGGGCGCGATTTGCCTCTGCGCAATCCGCGGGCGGCAGCGCGATCGAGGAGAACGACCGCGTCTTCATCGCCAACGAGGATTCCAACACCATCAGCGTGATCGATCCGCGGACCAATACGGTGGATACCACCATCAACCTGACGAGCTTCGACGAGGATCCTCGCCCGCCCTTCCGTTTTGTTACCGGCGGGGTAATGCCCGCCCACGCGGCGATGATTCACAAGCCGCTCTACCACGGAGCAATCGACATCCACGGCGTGGTTCCGTCGCCTGACGGCAAGCTCCTCGCCACGGCAGGCCGTGGATCGAGCAATCTCTATTTGATTGATACCCTGACGAAAAAGGTCGTAGGAAATACTCCCAACCCCCTGGCTAACCCGACCACGGGTGGCGACCGCCTCACCAGCGGCGTCCTCATCGGCCGCGAGCCTCACGAGCCCACCTTCACTCGGAATGGCAAGGAGGTCTGGGTGGCCGTGCGCGGGGAGGACCGGATCGCGATCCTAGACGTCGAGGCCGTCATCAAGGCCAGCGGAGGTGCCGCCGCGACCGCCATCCGGATGTACCTTCCCACCATCAACGGACCGGCTCAGGTGTGGTTCTCGGCGGAAGGCAGCCTGGCCTTTGTGGCCAGCCAGAAGGTGTCGCGAGTGGACGTTTTCCAGATCCGACCAGATGCGCAGGGCTACTCTCAGCCCCAGCGCAAGGTCACCCTGGACATCAGCACGGCGGACAAGCCGGGCTTCACGCCGTTCCTGAAGTCGTCTCCGGATGGCGCAGAGGTCTGGCTTTCCCACAAGCTCGCGGATCAGGTATCGGCGCTGGACACTCGCGACCCGCACCGAACGGTGGACGTCGTACCCCTCGGAAACCTCGCCCGGCCCAATCACCTTGAATTCGTTCAGAACGCCAAGGGGAAGGCCGTCTTCGTCAGCCTTGCCCGTGTGGACGACGGCGGCCCTGGCGGCGTCGCCTCCAGCCAACTCGCCGTCATTGACCACTCGGCCGCAGCCGGCGCACGCAAGGTCGTCAAGACCTTCTTCACGCACGGGCGAGAGGCGCACGGCGTGTGGACCAACCCAACGCACACGCTGCTCTACGTTGCCCACGAACAGGACGAGTTGCCCAGCACCTCCAATGCCGGACAGACCGTCTGCTCCGCCTTCGACGTGTCCGATCCGTTCGACCCGAAATTCCTGGCGCAGATTCCCCTTGGGGCGCTCAAGCTACCCTCCGGCGAACTGCGAAACAAGAAGAGCATCAACCTGGTGTACGTGCGGCCGGGAGCGAAAACCCAGAGCGGGTGAAAGCGGGAATTGGGAATCAGGGGTCAGGGATTGGAGACGAGATCATGAAAAGCCACAACGTAAAGATGCGACGGATGTGGAGGCTCGTCGTCACGCTGCTGGCCGCTGGAATGATCGCGACCGGGGCGTGGGCGCAGCAGCACGGGGGACACGGCGGCGCCGGTCAGGGGTTGGCGGGACACGGCGGGGGTTTCTCCGCAGAAATGCACACCGCCATGACGAAGATGTCCAGGGACATGGAATCCGCCCCGATGACCGGCGATCCCGACAAGGATTTCCTGGCCATGATGATCCCTCACCACGAGGGCGCCGTCGAGATGGCCCGGCTCGTATTGCTTCACGGGCGGGACCCCTTGGTCCGAAGGCTGGCCGAGGAGATCATCGCCGCCCAGCAGGCAGAGATCGTCACCATGCGGCAGCGGCTGGAGATCCTGAAGGCGGGGCAGGATATGACCCCCGGCGGATTTCCCTCGCTGGGTGGCACGCGGGGCCCAGTCGCCCCGTAACGCCTGGGTCAAGCCTCCGTTGACCGCACCCGTCCGTGTGCCTTCATACCTCCAGCACGACCTTGCCGATGCTCTCGCCGCTTTGCAGATGACGGAGCGCGGCAGGCGCGTCCGCGAAGGCGAAACGGCTGCCGACGAAGGGCGGACGTGGCGTCAGGTGGGACAGCTCGCCATACGCCTGGGACAGGCGATCCACTCGATCCCAGAGCCAGATCAGGTTGAACGCCATCACGCTCTTGTTCTCCGCGATCATCCGGAGCGGGTCCAACCGCGGGCGGCGCAGGTACTTGAGCGCCAGGCGGAGATAGTTCGGCCGCGCGCGCCTCGGCATCAGATCAGCGGCGCCGTAGAGGACCAGGCGCCCTTCGGGCCGCAACCGCTGGTACGCGGGCCGGAAGAAGGGGCCCGCGACTGCGTCGAGCACCACATCGAACCCCTCGGCGCCCAGGGCGGTGAGCGCGCCGTCGAGCTGCGTTCGGAACCGGCGGCGATTGCGAACGATGACCTGATCCGGCGCGAGCCCGCAGTGCTCCACCAGGAAATCGCGCTTGGCCGTGCGTCCCACCGTCGCAATGACACGCGCACCCCTCGTGTCGGCGATCCGGAGCGCGTTGAGGCCCACCCCGCCCGCGGCGGAGTGCACGAGGAGCGTGTCGCCGGGCGCGAGCGCGCCCAGTTCGATCAATCCGTACCAGGCTGTGAGCGATTGCACCGGGAACGCCGCGCCCTCCGCGAAGCTCCAGTTCGGCGGGAGGGGCCAGAGGTAGCGCACGTCGAGATTGATCGCGGTGGCGTATGCGCCGAAACGCGTCAGGCCGATGACCCGGTCGCCCTGCCGGAGAAGCGGTCCCGGCGTGTCCCCGGAGCCGGACGGCGATGCCGCAGGACCGAGCGCCTCCACCGTCCCCGCGCATTCCAGACCGGGAACAAAGGCGCCCTTGGGGGTTGCGGAGTACAGCCCGAGGCCGGCAAACAGGTCGGCGAAGTTCAGGCCGATAGCCTTCACCGCGATCCGGGCTTCGCCAGGGCCGGGGTCCGGCAGGCTGTCGGAGCGCCGCGCCAGACGATCCAGCGATCCCGCGCGTCCGATGAACCACACCTCGCGAGTCCGCACCTTCACTCCAATGGTTATCTTGCGGTGGCGTAGAACCGTGCCCACGAGGACCGGAAGTGTCCGCCGAACGTTGCGCCTCCGACGGTCCCCGGTACATCACCGCTGGAGAGTCATGACCGTGCATGCTCCCTGAGACAGGCCAGTCAGCTCAGGTGTGCGCCGTGTTTTCCTAGCCGGTATGACACGAACGTGTCGAGGGAGGCGATCGCCGAGCGGATGTCGGCATACACCGGCAGTCCGCCCTCTTCGAGGACCGAGACGAAGTCGGCGTAATACCGGCCGGCGTTCACCGATACGACCATCGGCTTGCCGTACTCCACCGCGAGATCCAAGAGCAGGCTCGCCAATCCGTCGGGATCCCGACACGTCTCGGGGTCCGTCTTCAAGGAGACCGCGTGGGGAACCACGGCGACGAACACGCAGTCGACACCGGGGTCGCGAATGACCGCCTCCACGAACTCCGCATACATCCGGTCGTCGGCCATGGGCGTGACGTCGAGAAACGGCGAGGAGGTATCCACCAACCCGTAGCTGTTGATGGCATTCAGCCGCTCGATGGTCGCCGCGGCGAGCTGCGCCTGGGTGAGCCCCTTGAGCTCGTCGGCGCCCACCGTGCTTTCGAACCCCGCGTTCACCACGCCGGCAACCCGATTGCCCGCGGGCGGCTTGGCGGCCAGCAGGGCGAACGTCTTCACCAGATCGTAGTACGCCTCGATGGTCTCGGCCAGAATGACGCCCGCCTGCTGGCAGGCGGCGCGGAACACCTCGTAGCTACCAGACAACGCCGCCGTGTGAGCCGCCGCCGACCGGGCGCCCGCTTGCGTTCGGCCCGCCTTGTACGCCACGATCGGCGTATCCATGTTCCTGGCCATGTCGTAGAACCGGCGGCCCTCCCCGGGGTTGAAGCCTTCCAGGTAGAGAGCCACCACGCCCACCGCCGGGTCGCTCTCGAAGTACGCCAGCAGGTCTGCCACATTCACATCGCATTTGTTGCCGAAACTCACCACCGAGCGAAACGGTCGGCAGCCGCGCAGCTTGTCCAGCGCGGTCACCGCCAGGGCGCCGCTCTGCGTGAGCAGCACGGCATTGGCGCGGTCGGACGATCGCACCTCCAGACGCTTCTCGTTGACGAAGAGCGTGTTGACGCCCGGCAACGGAAGAGCGGCTGTCCTGTTCGGGCGCGACGTAGACCCCCATGCAGTTGGGTCCGATGAGGCGTACGCCCGGCGGCGTCGCCTCCCGAAGCTGGCGGGCGAACTCCGCGTACGGCACCGAGGCCAGCACGCCGGGGATGAGGATCACCGCCTTCACCTTGCTTCCTGCCAGGCTCCGCAGAAAGTCCGGGGCGCTCGGCGCCGGCGCCGCGTACACGACCAGTTCGACGGGGGCCGGCAGATCCGCCAGGCTCGGGTAGAGGGGATACACCGCGCCGTCGAATCTCACGGCGCCACCCTTCGGATTGATGAGAACCAGGTCGTCCCGGCCCAGGTCGTGCAACAGCGCCGCGATGTCCCGCCCCAGGCTGTACCGGGACGAATCGGCCGACACCCCGACCACGGCGACTCCCCGCGGTCGAAAGAAGGCCTCGAGATTGGCCGCATTCCCGCGGGGAACCCAGGCGTCTTCCTCGGACGCCGCCCGGAACTCCGCCAGGCCGTCGAGCGCCACGAATCGGTTGTCCTTCGAGATCACGAACGGGTTGACCTCGAAGGAGGTGAAGATGAACCGGGGCTCCGCAGCGATCGGCGAGTAGCGAAACGCCAGCAGGCTCATGCCGGCCACCGCCTTGGCCATGTGCTCCAAGAACTCCAGGTGGCCGGTCTGCTCGAATTTGTGGCGGATATGCAGCGACTCCATGAAGGCCAGGGCGTCAGGATACTCCACCGGCGGAAGAAAGAGGTTGGCCGGGTCGTAATGCGCGGCGAAGAACTCGGCGTCCTCCCCGCCCTTGCTGACCGTGAGCACCGGCCCGAAGGCGGCGTCCTCGTGGAATCCTACCAGAACCTCGTAACCGATGGCCTGTGTGTGCGGGACGTACTCCACCAGGAGAAAACCGGCGATCTCGGGCGCCTCGCCGGGCGCGAAATGTGAGAGGACCTCCTCGCGCATCCTCGTCAGAACGAACTGCACATAGAGGGGATCCGAGGCGGCGACCCTCCGGACCCCTCCGACCTTCTGTTTGTGGGGAATCCCAGGCGAGACGACCTTGACCATCACCGTGTGGCCGACGCCCGACAATACCTCCGGGGTGACCTCGGCAACGTCACGCACGAACCGATGGCGTGGGACTCCCAGACCGATCGTCTGGAGAATCCCGTACACCTCGTGCTCGTACAAGGTGCCCCGCCCTTCTGCCTGGGCGGCAGCCAGGATCCCGTCGATCCGCATCACCATCTCGGACGTGAGTGTCATGAAAGGCCCCCGGCTATGACTACGGGCCACGAGACGACATTCCGGGACCGCCGCACCCGACACCGGAACGCTCCAGACCGCATGGCCTCACTTGAATTCCGCCAGAAAGTCCCGCGCGCCCGGCTGGAGCAGGCTCGCCAGCGCGACGTAGATGAAGAGCGCGCCCAGCTCGAGGAAACGGCGGGCGCTCGGCCCGTTGGTGGCCAGCACGCCGGGCGCTCGGCCCGCCGCCCGCACGCGGCGGACCGCATCCTGCACGGCCGCTTGGACCTCCGGGTGATCCATCTGCCCCGGGTAGCCCATGGACTGGGCGAGATCGCCGGGCGCGATGAAGAAGGCGTCGATGTGCTCGACCTTCAGGATCTCGTCCAGATTCTTGAGCGCTTCGACTTCTTCCAGCATGGCAATGACCATCGTCTCCGCATTGGCGTGCACGGTGAAATTCCCCTTCACGCCCAAGGAAGCTCGACCCCCGGCGTAGCCCCGGTGGCCAATGGGAGCGAATTTGGCCGCCCGCATGGCCGCCTCGGCCTGGGCACGGGTGTTGATGTGGGGCACCTGCACCCCGCCGGCCCCGCGGTCAAGCGCCCGGGTGATCGTCGAGTGATCGTTCGATTGTACCCGGACGATCGGCGTGACATCGACAAGCTCGGCCGCCCGCACCATGTTCTCGACGTCCTCCCAACCGACTGGGCCGTGCTCGCAATCGATGAAGATCGCGTCGAAACCCATTCGCCCTAGCAACTCGACCAGTCCGGCCGAGCTGTACCCTGGCGCCACCACACTGACCGGCTTTCCCGCCGCCAATCTCTCTTTGGCAAGATTGTGTCGCATGCTCCGCTCCTCAGGGCTAATCTGCCCTTGATCAACAATGAGTTGTCGCGGCCACCCCAGGGAGCGGGATCCCTGCGTAGGACGGCCTCGGCGCGCGCACCACCCCCCGCAAGCGCGATCCTCCATCCCCCACGCGAGCAATTGGGACCGCCCGCGAAACCCGTCGGCCCCGTCGCCTCAGGCTGCCGCCCGTCGCGACCCCTGGAGAAACACGATCAGCGCAAGGAGGAGGGCCACCCCGATGGCGACACCGCCGAGCACCTTGAGAGGATAGACGACCTGCGACACCCAGCCGCCCGAGAACGCCGGATCCATCCAGCGTCCCCAGAAGAAATACAGGTCGCGAATCGGATACAGGATGACGGCGGCGACCGCCAGCCAAGATGCCCACTGCCGCAGCGCTAGGCTTGCCTGGGTCTGGAGCCCCACGATGAACCCCACGGCGATGCCGAAGAGCGCAAAGAGCCACGCGTTCAGGCGCATGTTATAGGCGGTGTAATAGAAGTTGTTGGGAACGGGTACGTACGACGCCGCGTAATGATTCGTGAAATAGATCCCGCCGGTCCGGTAGGCGGGCCCCTTGCGGACGTCGGTGATCTGGTCGTCGAGAAGGTCAGGCGTGTTCTTCGTGTCCACCGTCACCGCGGCTGCCTTGGCGTGGAAGGCGTGCTGGCTGGCGGTGCGCTCGATGTGAATACTCATACTGAGAAACACCACGATCACGATCAATCCGAGCACCACGTTCTTGTTCCCCATGGCAAGATTCATGGTTCCCTCCTTGTTATCCGCGGCACCCACCCGGCCACGCCATAGGCTGAGACGCTTCGTCACGCACCCCCTTTCGGTCACACGTATTGATCGCTCACGCCGTCAGGCCGATCCGCGTCTATCCGGTTTGCGTGTTAGCCATGAATGCCTTTCACTGTCGCAGATGCTACTTGAAGGCTGCCTCGCCCGCAAGCATCTCCATTGGGGGGCTGCTCAGGGCCATGGACTTCCCCGAGGACCTCTGGAGCGGCGACAAGACCCGACCGAGAGAATTCGGTCCCTTCCCCCTTGACCGGACTCTGTTGGTTCTCGGTATTGACTTTATGTGAGTTTAGACATATTCTAAATGCGTCATGCACAAAGCGATGGATACGCTCAGAGAGTGCGGAATTCAGCCCACTCCGCAACGAGTTGCCGTTGCCGAGTTCGTCCTGCAAACGGATACCCATCCCACGGCGGATGAAGTCTGGGCAACCGTGCGCCGCCGCTGCCCGACGCTGTCGCGCGCGACAGTCTACAACACGCTCAATCTCTTTGCCGAGAAGGGGCTGCTCAAGCTGCAACCCCTGAAGGATGGCGTCATCGTCTTCGACGCACATGTCGAGCCGCATCACCACCTCATCGACGACGAGACCGGGAAGGTCTTTGACGTTCCCTGGAACGCGGTCAAGATCGCCGGTGCGGCGACGGTTGATGGGTTCGAGGTGCGCGAATACCAGGTCGTGATGCGGGGACGGAGGCGGCGATAAGCGTTTTTTTTGCGTCGAGATGTGGACAGTGTCTAAGTCTAGATCCAGTCGAGTATCCATGAGGCGTGACAGACGCGGTACAACGGCCAGCCAGCTATCGCAACTCCGAGGTCTCCACCTACTGAGTGCGCTCCGGATCGCCTGCGGTTGATCCGGGACCGCGTTCGCCACATCAACCCCTCACCCGAAAGGAGAGAACACATGTCAACCGAAGCAAAATCCCCGTTCACCCACATCGCAGGCGTCGGCAGGACGAACCGCGACTGGTGGCCGAACCAGCTGCGGCTGGAGCTGCTGCACCAGCATTCCTCCAAGTCCGACCCGATGGGCAAAGACTTCGACTACGCGAAGGAGTTCAAGAGCCTCGACTACAAGGCGCTGAAGAAAGACCTGGTCAAGCTGATGACCGACTCGCAGGACTGGTGGCCGGCGGACTTCGGCCACTACGGCCCGCTCTTCATCCGCATGGCCTGGCACGCCGCCGGCACCTACCGCATCGCCGACGGGCGCGGCGGCGGCGGACGCGGCCAGCAGCGCTTCGCGCCGCTCGATGCCTGGCCCGACAACGTCAACCTCGACAAGGCGCGCCGCCTCCTGTGGCCGATCAAGCAGAAGTACGGCCGGAAGATCTCCTGGGCCGACCTCCTGATCCTCGCCGGCAACGTGGCGCTCGAGTCGATGGGCTTCAGGACCTTCGGCTTCGGCGGCGGCCGCGCCGACGTGTGGGAGCCGGACGAGGACGTGAACTGGGGCGAGGAGATCGCATGGCTGGGCGACGACAAGCGCTTCACCGGCGATCGGGATCTGGGGCCCTTCGGCGCCACCCACATGGGCCTCATCTACGTCAACCCGGAGGGCCCGAACGCGAGCGGCGACTACATGGCCGCCGCCAAGGACATCCGCGCCACCTTCGGCCGCATGGCCATGAACGACGAGGAGACCGTCGCGCTGATCGCCGGCGGCCACACCTTCGGCAAGTCGCCATGGCGCCGCCCCGGAATCCCACAAGGGCCCGGATCCGGAAGCCGCGCCGCTCGAGGCGCAGGGCCTGGGCTGGATGAGCAACTACGGCTCGGGGCACGGCAAGGACACCATCTCCAGCGGCATCGAAGTGACCTGGACCAAGACCCCGGCGCTGTGGAGCAACAACTTCTTCGAGAACCTGTTCAAGTACGAGTGGGAGCTGACCAAGTCGCCCGCCGGCGCCAAGCAATGGGTGGCCAAGAACGCGCCGGAGATCATTCCCGACGCGCACATCCCGGGCAAGTTCCACAAGCCGACCATGCTGACCACCGACCTGACGCTGCGCTTCGATCCGGAGTTCGGGAAGATCTCGCGCCGGTTCCTCGACGATCCGCAGGCCTTCGCCGATGCCTTCGCGCGCGCTTGGTTCAAGCTGACGCACCGCGACATGGGCCCGCGCGCACGCTATCTCGGCCCGGAGGTTCCGAAGGAAGATCTCATCTGGCAAGACCCCATCCCTGCCGTCAATCACAAACTGATTGATGCGCAGGACATCGCCTCCCTCAAGGCCAAGATCCTGGCGTCCGGTCTGTCGGTCTCGGAGCTGGTTTCGACCGCCTGGGCGTCGGCGTCCACCTTCCGTGGCTCCGACAAGCGCGGCGGTGCCAACGGCGCCCGCATTCGTCTGGCGCCGCAGAAGGATTGGGAAGTCAACCAGCCTGCCCAGCTGGCGAAGGTGCTCAAGACCCTGGAGGGCATCCAGAGCGCGTTCAACAGCGCGGCCTCCGGCGGCAAGAAGGTCTCGCTGGCCGACCTGATCGTTCTGGCCGGTTGCGCGGGCGTCGAGCAGGCGGCGAAGAACGCCGGCCATGCGGTGACGGTTCCCTTCACGCCGGGACGCATGGACGCCTCGCAGGAGCAAACCGATGCGGCCTCCTTCGCCGTGCTCGAGCCGATCGCGGACGGCTTCCGCAACTACCTCAAGGGCCAGCTATGCCGTATCGGCCGAGGAGTTGCTGGTTGACAAGGCGCAATTGCTGACCCTGACCGCGCCCGAAATGACGGTGCTCGTGGGCGGCATGCGCGTCCTGAAGACCAACTTCGGAGGGTCCCAGCACGGCGTCTTCACCAAGCGGCCGGAGGCGCTGACCAACGACTTCTTCGTGAACCTGCTCGACATGGGCACGGAGTGGAAGGCGGTCTCGAAAGACGCGGACGTGTTCGAAGGGCGCGACCGCAAGACGGGCAAACTCAAGTGGACCGGCACGCGTGTCGATCTCGTCTTCGGTTCAAACTCCCAACTCCGCGCCCTGGCTGAAGTCTACGGAAGCTCGGACGCGCAGAAGAAGTTTGTCGATGACTTCGTGGCGGCCTGGAACAAGGTGATGAACCTGGATCGCTTCGACCTTGCGTGATCTCAGAGGATAGGCCTTAAAGGTCTTATGCTGATCTGCCTCGACCTGGCATCCGGTTATCCCGGACCAGGTCGAGGTGGTGTCGCCGAGCTTCACTTCCGGATGTTCTCCTGCGCGGACGCCCACCGGTATCGCCTGTGCGCTAATCCCAAACGTTGCAGTTCGACCGCAGAGCGCGCCGAGCACGCAGAGGAATCCCCCTATTCCCCGGAGTTCAAGGCCATGGCAGCGGGGTGGGAGCATCAGTGGCTCTCTCTGCGGCCTCTGCGACCTCGGCGGTGAAACAATTCGGCAATCCAGGACGTTGGATGAGTGATGCTGCCCAGGGACCTGAGGGGACCCCGCTATGCCGGGAGGATCGCGACCGATCGGGCGTCGTCACCCGCCTCGCCCAGTTGACGGCGCAAGGCGTACGCCAAAGATACTGCCTACGGGAGGGTCCCGACGGCTCCGCGCCTGTCCTCAGCCACGTGCAACCGGAGAATACGCCGGACCTCCTCGATGGCGTGGGGATTGCCCTGCACGGAATGGCTCGACTTCACGACCAGCTCGGACTCGACCGGCTCGATGTGGGCGCTCGCGTACTGCACCACACCGTCGTCGCCCTCCGCGACCGGGCCGTCCCCCTCGACCGCGATGATGGAGTTGACCGTGACGGACGGCGCGACGGGGATCTCCTGCAGGGCCCGGATGAAGTGGTGCCGCGGCGACATGTTGTCCACCGCCGACGGGATGACCGGGCTCCCGCCGCCTCGCCATGGCGTCCGGGTTCCGGGCGAGGTCCGCCGCCGCCTCGGTGAGGGCGACGGGCAGGGTCAGGAGCCGCCGGACGAGGTTGGCGATGAGATTGCGCCCCGCCACGAAGCTGCCCCGATGCGGCGTGCAGATGAACACCACGCGCGAGACACTTCGGGCAGCGGCTCGACGAACAGCCCCCGCCGGAGCAGGTCGCGCGTCTGGTCGGAGAGCACCAGGTCGTCGAACGGCCGGCGGCTAGCCGCGTTCCAGATCCGATCGCCGCTGTGGATGCCCTGCATCTTGACCAGCAGGCCCCCCTGGCTGTGCCCGATCAGGACCATCCGGCGGAGCGCCGGATCCGTGCCCGCGGGGTCGAGCCGCGCCACCGCCGCCGTCAGCGCCTCGCGCAGGCGGAGGGCGGACAGCGGGATGGGGTTGCCGGAGTCGTACTGGAAGAACCAGAACTGGTAGCGGCTGCCGGATCTCGGGGTCGGCCAGCAAGCGGTTGTACATCTCTGCCCAGCGGACGACGCTCGACGCCGTGCCGTGCACGAAGACCACGGGGATGAGCCCGGGCTTGTACGGCGTGGTGGAGACGAGGGGGGGCCGCTCCGCCATCAGCCCGGTGAGTCGGCCGAGAAACCCGAACGTCTCGATCTCGAAGACCGGCACGTCGGTTAACGTCAGCGCCATGGCCGCCGTCGGCTCGTTCTCGAGGGGCACCTGCTCCCCGGCGATCGCGACCGCCTCCGCGTCCCAGGCGAGGTGGAGCTCCAGCCGGCCCGCGAGCGGTTCGCCCTGCACGAGGGCGCGCCGAGCCTCGGCGAGCCGCAGGAGGGCGGTCACCGGCACCTGGAGCCGCGGCGCCACCATATCGCGCCCGGGTGGCGCGGACTCGAGGGGCCGGGTGGAGGCGGCGAGCGGGGCGCCGAGGCCGGACCAGCGATACCGCATCGCCAGCCCGTGCACCTCCAGCTCCGCGATCGGGATGAACCGGTAGAGCTCGCGGTCCCCGGCGCGGAGCGCGGCCGGGATCGAAGGCCACCTCGAGCCGCCCGAAGGGCAGCGCAAAGGTACCGCCCTGCGGGACGACCTCCAGCCCGTCGGCGGAGGCGAAGCCCGCGGCGAGGGCCCAGTTGTACAGGTCCGCCGCGATCCGGAGCCGGGGGTCGAACCGGCCCGGGGCCGCGCCGGCGCCTTCGGGGAAGAGGAAGGCGTAGGCGTAGACGAGCGGCCGCGAGCGTGTAGTCCCGCTTCGGCGGCGGCCCGCCCGTGGATGTAGGACAGCTCGGCCAGGGCGAAGAGGAGATCCGGATCCCCCGCTGCGGCGACCATCGCCTGGTGCAGCTCGGCCAGGGCGGCCTCAGGTTCGTCGGCGAAGGCGTCGAAGAGGCCCCGCTCGAAGAGCACGTTGCGCGTCGGCCAGCTCGGCTCGCCCGTGGTGGTGGCGCTCCGGCCGAGGTCGGCCTGGACGACTTTGGGGTCCACCCGGACTGTGCCCACCGGCCCCGCGCAGGCGGCCAGGGCCAGGCCCAGGGCGGAGAGGAGGGCGAGCCAGCGGCGATGCGTAGGGTTCATGGGGTCACCTCTGCACGGCTGCGGTCGAGGGCCATCCGCGGGAGCCCATCCCGGATCCAGACCGAGAAGCGGGGGTGCTACCGCAATGACGCATATATTGTTTCCGCGCGAACACTACGCGCGGCATCTAGGCTCCCCTGAAGCGCATCATAAAACGGGAGAGCGTTGTAGGATAAATAGACGGCAACTGGGCGTCAATGACAAACACACCCCCGTTTCGGTAACAAAAGGGGGTGTAACATGAGAGATGGAACGTCGATGAAGACTGCTATCGTACCAGGATTTCCTGGCCTCAGTGCCACCCCTCCGACGCCTGGCTCCATTGCGCATACCGGGTAGCCGCGCCGATACTGGTGCATGGGACGGGCAGCGCGAGTCTGCGGGGAGCCGGGGGATCTCCCGGTTGCCTTCGGACCCGGCCGGGGGGGTACCCGAACCGCGATCGGGTCTGGCGCAGCGTCCTCAGACGACGAGTCGCAATGAGGGAAAACTCTGGAACGGTATGAGGTGAACTCGTGCACGCCCTCAAAACAGATTCTGGAACGTCAACCGGACGAAGAGATTCCCTCGATCGTCGCCGGGCGCACGTTGCACTGTGTGGAGGTACCCGATCTCGAACCGGGCGACCACAACGGTGATTTGGAGTCCGCCCCCCACTGCCACGCGAACCCGAGCATCGCCGTTCGCAGCGCCCAGAATCTCCGCGACGTCCAGCATGAGAAGCGGCTTCACGGAGTAGAGATTCGCCTGATCCGCGATGAAGTTGGCGACGGGCTGGATCTCTTTCCAGGTACTCCGCGCTTGGGCTGCCGCCGCTTCCGGAGCCACACCCTGCCGAACGAGAGAGCTCCTCAGGAGGCGCTCCCCCTGGGCCACCTGCTTCTTGAGCAGTTCCTTCAAAGTCACATCCCGCTGTCCGCCTTCCGAGTCCTCCAGGGACTCCACCACCTCGCTCGGAATCAACGGGCGGGACCAAGGAGGAATCGGGAGGCTGACATTCAGGCTCACTCCCCAGAACGACGTGCCCCCGGGTGCGCGTCCCGATCCTGTGCTCACGCCGGCCTGCCCTTCGCCCAGGCTCCTGATCAACGGCCCCTGGGGGAACGAGGTGAGCGTCGGCGCATCCACCGCATCGTACAGGAAGCTCTTGGCGGAGTTCCCCCCGAAGAAACGGGCGTACTCCGGCGGGCCGCCCCAGGCGTATCCCCCAGAAGCCACGGCTTCCACACCGACGGTCTGGTTCAAGGCAATCGGAAACTCCCTGGCGTATCCCACCAATCCGGCGAAGCGCTGGTACGAGCTGAAGGTACCCATCGGCGCCGCGACGTCGCCCCACAAGCCGGCGCGCAGGAAGCCACCCGCCAAGTACCCGTCCGCCACGACCCGGCCTTCCCCGGCGTGTTCCGAGGCGATCTCGGGTTCGGTGTCGGTGGAGAGCTCGTTCCGCGACCAGCGGTAGGTTCCTCCGAGCGTGAGACGCTTGAACGGCTCGATCCGAGGCTGAAAGCCGACACTCCCGCCTACACCAAAGGCGTACCTCACGTACCGACCGTCACCGAGGGGTTGATCGTCCGCCGCATAGTGGCCGCTCAACCCGAGGTCTTCAACGACCTGGCCGACGCGACGTTGCGAGAACGCCAGGTCCGTGTTGGCGTTGTAGAACGACTCGGTCAGCGATTTGCGACCGCCCGCCTGGAGCTGGAGCTTCGTTTCGCCCGGCGTGACCGGCTCCCCCTTGAAGGTCTTGGGAAGATCCAGCAGATTCGCGGCAATGCCTATGCTCTGCGACAGCCCGAATTCGCGGTCGTAGCCTGTCGAGAACCTGGGGTTGAGCGCGAGGAGCGGCGCGGGCACGCTATCGAAGAATGTCGGGCGATTGGCGCGGGGAATCGGCAGGACGTTCGAGCCTACCTCCAGCAGAAGAAGGCGGAGGGCGTGGGGTCGGATGGCGACATCAACACACTTGGCTTGCCCGACGGCCTCCCGGCATGTCGCCTCCTCGACCACCTGGACGCATGAGTCAATATACAGGACGGACACCGCGCCCAGGCTCTCGAATTCGGCGTCGCGATTGCGATCGGCGTCGAGCGCTGCGCGCGCACGCTCGATGGCCTCCGAGACCTTCTCCGGCGAGTAGGCTCCGCTCGGCAGTGGGAGGTGTGGCGTCCACCGGCCTTCAACCCGCATCGCTCGGATCGCATAGCCGTCGGCTTCGGTGATGTCGGCCCTGCACTGATCGGTTTGCGATCTCGCCGGTGAGACCCGCACGAGCGAGAGGGCGAGGCACACGACCAGCGGGAAGCACCACCGAGAGCCCAGCCGACGCGCAGCCACGGACGCCTTCCCGTCGGATCACATTTCGACGATGGCAACTGCGCTCATCGTCTGGCGGATTTTCTCCTTCTGCTCTGGAGTCGGAGTCGAGACGCCCTCCAGGGCTTTGGCGGAATCGTACACCGGGCCCGTGAGAAGATCGGCTTGCCTGTCGGAGACGCCCTCCAGCGCCATGCGCTTGACGCCCTCGCCCTCCTCGGCGGTGCCGGCCCTGAACGAGACGTGGACGATCTGATCGAAGCCGTCCCCCTTCTTCTTGTAGAGATCGAAGACGAGCTTCCAAATGGGGTCGTTCTCCGGCGTGCACGCCTTCTCCACGACGACTTCGAACTTGTATCCGGCCTCCGGGCAGAAGACCATGACCTGGAGAAGGAAGGGCCGACATCGCTTCTTGCCCACCTTCACGACGCTGGCAGTGCCGCTGGTGCTGGAAGCGGTTCTTGCGCTGGCGGATTTCGTCCGAGCCGGTGTGCGTGGCGGCATGGTATTCCCCCGTTCAGTGTCGGTTATCGGCCATACGAATGAGCGTGAGCCGAAGACGCGCCTCGGCGAGCGTCGGAGGGCAGCCTGAAGCCTCGTGCTGGGGAACAGATGTGTGACCGAGTTCCAGTCGGCGGAGACGAAATGCGGGATCGACCGGACCGGCGGGACCGCGAGCCATGCGGGAACCGGACACCTCGCGCAAGGGCGGCTCCTGGGATGGAGACGATGCCGCAGTGCTATTTATCCCACGCTTGAGATCGCGTCAAGGAGAAACGTTGGGGAAGTCTCGTCTGCGAAGCCGCCAAAGCTACGCGGCTCTACCCCAGCTCGGCCCGCAGCGTGGAGAGATCGAGGGGCGCAGTGTACATAGCCAGAGCACCCTCCGGTGTGCGAGGCCACTGTTCGCGTGGTCGGTCCCAGTAGAGCTCCACGCCATTGTCGTCGGGATCCCGCAGGTACAAGGCTTCGCTGACCCCGTGGTCTGCGGCGCCATCGAGGGAAACCCCTCCCTGCTCCAGACGCCGGTAGGCGTCGGCGAGACTCCGCCGGTCCGGATAACGGATGGCCACGTGGTACAGACCCGTGCTGCCGGGAGGCGGAGGCGCGCCACCGCGGCTCTCCCACGTGTTCAGGCCCAGGTGATGATGGTAGCCGCCGGCACTCAGGAACGCAGCCTGCGAGCCCATGCGCTGCACGACCTGGAACCCGAGAACGTCTCGATAGAAGTGGAGTGCGCGGTCGAGATCGGCGACCTTCAGGTGCACGTGACCGATCCCCACCCCTGGATCGATTGGCTCCGTCATCGGGATCTCCCTCCTTGCGCCGGGATCCAGGCGCCCGTGTTCAGCCGCGCGGCGCAACGCGGGCCAGATCTCGTTTGACTAACCGAAGCGCAAGAAATCGAATGAGACGGATGCCAGCACCGAACACGAGCCAATATCCCCGGAACTTGCGGCGCGAGGCAGGGTCGGTCGTCTGGACCCGCGTTTCCGTGCTGAGAACCGACCTCGCCGGACCAGCTGGATGAGCGGCAATCACCCAAATGATCTTGGCAAACCCAGGCTCGGCGAACGCGGCGAACTGATCTCGCGGGATGCCTCGGAATTTCACGACAGGTGCCCACGGCTGGGTCACTGTCCCCGCGATGAGCTCCTGCCCGGGGCGTTCTTCGAAAATGATCCAACCGAGCGCAAGAGCCTGCTCGAGAAAGGGACCCTGTGGTGCCCCCGATGCGTTCCCCCTGAGGCGGCTGGGCAGCGTGCGAAGTGCGAAGAGTCCGCGCACAGTGCGGGACCGGCTCAGATCGAATGACCGGAGTGCGGCGTATGCCTCCTCTGCCGCTGCCGCCACGCGGATCTCGTGACGCTCATACACGTCGTACACCGGCATGTACCTGTCTGCCCGCAAAGATCGTCCGTTCATTGCTATCCCACCGATAGCCGCATGCCGGCGCGGCGCGGCCGTCGTTCCGTTTAGCTCCGAGCCGCTCCGGCCCGCGGTGCTTTCCCACTGCTCCGCCGTGAGATTCGGTCTGAGGATGGCCACGAACCTCTTCGCCACCCCAGCGCGAGACGGTGTCCGATCGTCTGAGGAGGTTGACCAGATCTTGCCCACCATGGCGAGAACAGCGTCCCCGGTGGCGTGGCCATAGGTATCATTGAAGCGCTTGAAGTGGTCAATGTCCAGGAAGATGACGCCGAAAGGGTTCCCGAAGGTCTGCCGCTCGTAGACGCGGGTGTGGAGAGACATCCGCCGTGGCGCCGATTCCCCACGCTGGTCAGTCTGTCGACGTAGCACTCGTGCCGCAGGGCCTCCAGCTCCCGGAGGATCTGGACGGTTTTCGAGTTGTCGGAGAAGATCTCACCGCGCCTACAATGGCGCCCGTCTCGTCCCGTACGGGGGACGTGCGGATTGACACGGGACCGGTGCCCCTGTTTGTGGTGGAGGTAGACAGTCGCCTCGCGGCCGCGGCCGTCGTGCATGGTGGCGGTCAAGGGGCATCCCTCCACGCAGAGCGTTCGCCCTTGGTCGTCCACGTGGCGGAGGATGTTGTCGGCGCAGCAGAAGCCCACGACTTCGGACTTCCGGTACCCCGTGATCCGCTCGGCGCCTTGTTCCAGAAGGAGATCCGCCGGTTTAGATCGACGTAGTACACCCCGTCGAACAGGTTCTCCAGCAGCTCCTCGTGGGAAACCTCGCCCATGGCCTTTCCTGACACGCTCACCGTAGGAGCAAAAACGCCCCCCCACTGGACCGTGAGAGGGCGTTGAAGCACAGACCCGTGGCACGCTACAGCAAGAGCTGGACGGGGTTCTCCAGGATCTTCTTCACCTCCTGGAGGAACTTGGCGCCCATGGCGCCGTCGATGATCCGGTGGTCGAACGAGCCGGTCAGGCGCATCCGGTGCCGGACGACGATCTGGCCATTCATCACCACCGGCTTCTCCTCGATGGCCCCGACAGCCAGGATGGCGCCGTGGGTGGGGTCGATGACCGCGGTGAACTCCACCACGTCGTACATGCCCAAATTGGAGATGGCGAACGTCCCGCCTGAATACTCTTCGGGGCGGAGCTTCTTGCTGCGGGCGCGGTCGATCAGTCCCTTCGCCTCGCGCGCGATCTCTCCCAGGCTCTTTCGATCGCACTCCCGGATCACGGGCACGATGAGCCCATCCTCCAGGGCCACGGCCACCCCGATATGCACCCGGCTGAACACACGCACCTTGCCGTCGTGGTACGACGCGTTGATGGCCGGGTTCCGCTTCAGTGCCAGGGCCACGGCCTTGATGAGGATGTGATTGACGCTCAGCTTCTCCGCGTTGGAGTCGACGGCGTTGAGCGAGGTCCGAAGGTCCTGCGCGGCTCCCATGTCCGCCTCGACCGTGACGGCAAAGTGCGGAATGGGCGCCTTGCTCTGTACCATGCGGCTCGCAATGGTCTTGCGGATGGCGCTGAGATCCTTGTCCTCGAAGTCACGCGCCCCCGTGGGGACGTCCGCGCCACCCATGTGTTGGGCCTGGGTGGCCAGATGGGCCTCCACGTCGCGCTCCAGGATGCGCCCACCTGGTCCGCTGCCCGTGATCTTGCCCAGATCCACACCCCCATCCCTTGCCATGCGCCGGGCGATGGGCGACGCCGGAATCCAGCCCGACTCGGTCGCCCGTTCCGCGGTGGCGGGTGGCGCCGGCGCTTTCGCCGCCTTTGGCTGCGGCGGCGAAGGCGGCGGAGCGGTGGCCGCCGGAGCCGGCGCAGAGTCCGTCGTGGTTGGCGCCTCCGTTTTCGGCACCTGCGCCTGCGCCTTTGCCTCCGCCTTGGGCGGTGGCGCCGGGGCCTTTGCCTCCGCTTTGGGCGTGCGCCGGGGCGGGTGCAGGTGCCCCGGCCACGAGCGACGCGATGTCTTCGTCCGGCTCGGCGACGATCGCGATAAGCTTGCCTACGGGAACCGTCTCACCTTCGGCCGCGAGAATCTTCCGGAGGACACCGGAACTAAAGGACTCCAGCTCGATCTCTGCCTTGTCCGTTTCGATGGAGGCCAGCACGTCTCCACCCTGGACCCGATCCCCCTCCTTCTTCAGCCATTGCAGGACCCGTCCCTCCACCATGGCATCGGAGAGCTTCGGCATGATCACTTGTGATGGCATTGTCAGCTCCGCTGCAATCCAGGCTGTTGAACAGACAACTGAGAATTGAAGAGGCGGCCGGAGGCGCTGGCGCCGATTGTCAGTTGTCCGTCGTTCGTTGGAGTTGCCATTTTCCCGGTAGGGGTTAGATGGCCAGGGCCTGCTTGATGCCGTTGATGATCGCTGCCTTGTCCGGGGTCTTCGCCAGCTCCAAGTTCCTGGCGTACGGCATCGGGGCGTTGGCGCCGGTCACCCGCACCACGGGCGAATCCAGGTAGTCAAAAGCCTCCTCGGTGATGATCGTCGCAATTTCCGCGCCCACGCCGGCGAATCCCGCCCCGGCTTCCGTCACGACGGCCCGGTGCGTCTTCCTGACCGATTCCAGGATCGTCCCTTTGTCCAGTGGCCGCAGCGTCCTGGGGTCCACGATCTCCACCGAGATCCCCTGTTTCTCCAGCTCCTCGGCGGCCTCCATGCTCTTGTGCAACATGCCCATGTAGGCCACCACCGTGACGTCGGCGCCCTCCCGCTTCACCTCCGCCACGCCGATCGGGATCGTGTACTCCTCCTCCGGGACCTCGCCTTTCATACCGTAGAGCGTCTCCGACTCGATGAAGATGACCGGGTTGTCGTCCCGGATGGCACTCTTCAGAAGGCCCTTGGCGTCGCGGGGCGTCGAAGGACGGACGACCTTGAGTCCGGGCACATGGTAAAAATACGACTCCATGCTTTGCGAGTGCTGGGCGGCCACCTGCACCGCGGGTCCGCCAGGCCCGCGAATCACCATCGGAACCCTGTACTGGCCGCCGGACATGTACAGGATCTTGGCCGCGTGGTTCACGATCTGATCAATGGCGACCAGGGCGAAGTTGAAGGTCATCATTTCCACCACGGGCCTGAGACCGACCACGGCGGCCCCGATCCCGGCGCCCACAAAGCCGGCCTCGCTGATCGGGGTGTCGATCACCCGCCGCGGCCCGAACTCCTCCAACAGGCCTTGGCTGACCTTGTACGCGCCCTGGTACACCCCGACTTCTTCCCCCATGAGGAAGACGCGGGGATCCCGCCGCATCTCTTCCCGCATGGCGTGATTGAGTGCCTCGCGATACGTCATGATGGCCATGCTCGGCTCCGCCTTCGACAGGTTCAACGTTCGCGGATTCGAGGTTCGAGCGTCTCGATGTGCACCGCTCCGCTCGACTTCGCTGCCGGCTCTGGTCGCGATCTCGGCTCTCCTAGACGTACACGTCGGTCAGCAGCTCTTCCAGTGGTGGTGGCGGCGAGGCGTCGGCAAAGCGCACCGCCTCCTCCACCACCTGGGTGATCTCCTTGTCCATATCCTTGTATTCGGCGTCGCTGATGATCCCGTCCCGGCTCATCCGATCCCAGAGCAGGACGATGGGATCCGATTTCTTCCACTCGTCCACTTCCTCGCGGGTCCGGTACAAGGCGGCCGCCGGGTCCCGCATGGAGTGGCCCCGGAACCGATAGGTGCGCGTCTCGATCAGGGTCGGAGTCTTTTCCCGCCGAGCGCGATCCACTGCTTTCCCCACGGCCTCGCGCACCGCGAGGACGTCCATCCCATCCACCTGTTCGCCAGGCATGCCGTACGCCTCCGCCTTCTTGTAGAGATCGGTGACGGCCTGCGTCCGATTCAAGGCTGTCCCCATGGCGTACAGGTTGTTCTCGCAAACGTAGATCACGGGCAGCCGCCAGAGCGAAGCCAGGTTCAGCGACTCGTGGAACACCCCCTGGGCCACCGAGCCATCGCCAAAGAACACGAGGCAGACCTGATCGCCCCCCTGATAGTTTATGGCCAACCCCACGCCTGTCCCGATGGGAATCTGCCCACCGACGATTCCAGTGCCCCCCAGGAAGTTCCGTTCCTTGTCGAAGAAGTGCATGGACCCGCCCTTGCCCTTCGACAGGCCGTCGATCCGGCCGAACAGCTCCGCCATGGCCCGACGCGGATCGCTGCCTTTGGCGATGCAGTGGCCGTGTTCTCGATATCCTGCGATAACGTAGTCGTCGGGCCGCAAGGTCGAGATGGCGCCCACGCAGGAGGCTTCCATCCCCACCACGAGATGCAGAAAGCCGCCGATCTTCCCCTGCGAGTACATCTCGGCCGCTTTCTCCTCGAAGCGACGGATCAAGAGCATCTGATAGAGAAGATCCACCATGACCTTCTTGTCCATGGGCGAATTCCTCACGGCCTCGGGGGCCGTCTCAGCCGGGGCCTTGCCGGAACGCTTTGCCATGACGGGCTCCTTGGGCGCGGGGCGTGCGAGCGAACTGAGGCGAATCGGCGTGCCGGGCGGCAGTATAGCCAAAAAGGCCAGGGATGAAAAGGCCTAACAGGATGCGGGATCGCTGGCCCTTGCAGGTCCTGCCGACCGTGAGACCTACTGCGTGCCGCATCCGGAGATGAAGCGGCTCCGGTCGCAGGAGGCCCTTCGCCGCTAGGGCCTCGCCTGATACTGCACGATGGGAGCGGCGGCCGAACCCTTCCTGAGACTTCACGGCCTCTACGCTCACACGCCCGGCCAGGTTCCGGGCCACACGCCGGAAGACTTCGGCAACGGGCGATGCGGGATTTCGCAGCACGATCGGCCTCCCGTCGTCCCCGCCCTCGCACAGTTCGCCGTCCAGCGGAATCTCTCCCAGGAACGGGACCTCCAATTCCTCGCTCGCCTTTCGCCCCCCTCCCTGGCTGAAGATCGGTGTCTCATGGTGACAGGTCGGACAGACGAACGTGCCCATGTTCTCGACGATCCCGAGGATCGGGACCTTCATGTTTCGGAACATCACCAGGACCCGGCTGGCGATGGTCCTGGCCACATCCTGCGGCGTCGTCACGATGACCACGCCCGACATGGCCAGGGTCTGGGACAGGCTGAGCTGCGCGTCGCCAGTCCCCGGCGGGAGGTCGATGAGCAGGTAATCCAGCTCGCCCCATGCCACCTGGCGGAGGAACTGGTTCAGTGTCTTGGCGATCATGGGGCCCCGCCAGATCACCGGCGTGGATGCATCCGGCAAGACGAACCCGAGCGACATGAGTTTCACGCCGTGAGCCTCGAGCGGGATGATGCGTTGCCCCGCATCCATCTCCGGCATGCGGTGAATCCCCATCATCAACGGGATGCTCGGCCCGTACACATCGGCATCCAAGAGACCCACCGACGCCCCCATTTCGGCCAGCGCGACGGCCAGGTTCACGCTCACCGTGGATTTGCCCACACCGCCCTTTCCCGAGGCGATGGCGATGCTGTTCTTGACCCCCGGGATTCCGCCGGGCCGGCCATGGGACGGGCCGCCGCCACCTTGGCCCCCATCCGGATGTCGACCCGCCCGATGCCGGGCACGCGCCCGAGGGCGTCCCGACACTCGCGTTCGATTTGCGTCTTCAAAGGACACGCCGGAGTGGTCAGCACGACTTCGAAGCTGACGCTCGCCCCGTCAACGCGAAGGTCGCGGATCATGTTCAGCGACACGAGATCCCGGTGGATCTCCGGATCCTGCACCGTCGACAACGCCTGAAGCACCGCTTGCTCAGTGATCATGCCGGATCACCCCTTCCGTCCGGACACTGCACACCGCATCCAGCGATCAGTCCGCAGAACAACGCCTCGCCTTACCGCACCCGTTAGTGGTCAACCCCGATCATCACGCTGGAGGCCTTGATGACCGCGTACACGTCCTTTGCCCTTGGCTAAACCGAGGCTGGTGGCCGACTTTTTCGTGACGATTGAGACGATTTCGATTCCGCCGGGGAGCTCAATCGTAACCTCCGTGTTGACCGCCCCCTGGTCGATCTGCTTGACCTTGCCTTTGAGCGCATTACGAGCGCTGATCTTCATGGCTCACCCTCCTCCGGTTCCTGGAAACTGCGGACGATAGACGGGACGGGTCGGCCGGCGAGTGAGGCCGGACCGTTATTCGTGTAAGTATGCCGTGTTAAGCGCGGTTCCACAAGGCTGCTGCGCTGGACGATTCGCCTGCGTGATGAACCGAGCGTCAGCGCTGGATGAGGTGGACCGCCGAGGCTTTGAACGTGACGACCACCGGCGTGCCTGGCGAGAGTTCCATTTCTTCGAACGATTGCTTCGTCACCAGGGCAACCACCTGCGCGCCGCACGCGATCTGGACCCGATACTGCGCTTCGAGACGCGTGGCGTCCTGGACCCGGCCGTCCAGGTGATTCCGAGCGCTTTCGGGAGCTGTGGGCTTCCCGTGGCGCCGAATGACAAGGTCTTCCGGTCGCAGGCACACCAAGACGTGGTCTCCCGCCCTGGCATTCCCCAGTGCTTCGATCGTCGCGCCGTTGACTGCCACACTGAGTAGACCGTCACGTTCACCGACGACGCGACCGTCGAGGATCGTTTCGACACCGACGAATCGCGCGACCTCCTCAGTCGCCGGACGCCCGAACACCTCGGAGGGGCGACCAATCTGACAGATGCGTCCGTCCATGATCACCGCGATCCGGTCACCCAGCTGGAGGGCCTCTTCCCTGTCGTGAGTGACGAAGATAGTGGTGCACCCGGCCTGGCGAAGCAGCTCCTGGAGGAGCGTCGAGCAGCTCCTCGCGCGTCGGTGGGTCGAGGGCGGCGAACGGCTCGTCCAGGAGGAGAATCTCCGGCTGGATGGCGAAAGCCCGAGCCAGGCTCATCCGCTGCGCCTCGCCGCCGGACAATGTTCGGGCGCGCCGATCGGCGAGATGCGCGACCCCCAACCGCTGCAGCCAGAGGTCCGACCTGGTCTGCGACCTCAGCGGCCGGCCGGCCCCGCAGTCGAAGCCCCAGCGCCGCGTTGGCCTCGACCGTGGTGTCGCAGAGGAGCGCCTCCTGGAAGACACAGGCGAAGCGGCGACGCATCGAGAGCAGGTCGCGGGAACTCCGTGGCACCGGTTGCTCCCGGAACCGGACGTCGCCCGCCGTTGGCAGCTCCAGAAGCCCGAGCACCCGAAGCAGCGTGGACTTTCCCGCCCCGTTCGGACCGATAAGCGCCAGGACTTCGCCAGGCCGCACCTCGACCTGGGGCACGTCCAGCACCGTCTGGCCTCGCGTAGGCGACTCGAAGGTCGCATCCCGTCCAGGATGGCGTCGCTCACGGCGTCCGCCCTCGCTGCTGGATCCAGGTGAGGAGGTAGTTCACCCCGAAGACCAGGGCCAGCAGGATCACGCTGAGAGCGATGGCGATGTCGAAGTTCCCCTTGCCGGTCTCCAGGACGGTGGCGGTCGTCAGCACGCGCGTATGCCCCAAGAGGTTGCCGCCCACCATCATGGAGGCGCCGACCTCGGAGATCACCCCTCCGAATCCCGCCATGACCGCCGCCAGGAGGGGGAGCCGCGCCTCGCGCATGAGCAGCCACAGGAGTTGCCAGCGCGAGGCGCCCAAGGCGAGGAGTTGGAGACGCAGCTTGGGATTGAGCTGCTGCATGGCAGCGATCGTGAGGCCGGTGACGATGGGGGCGGCGATGACGAACTGGGCGATGACGATGGCCGTTGGAGTGTAGAGAAGCTCCAGGGGCCCGAGCGGCCCGCTCCGCCAAAGGAAGATGCTGACGAACAGGCCCACGACCACCGGCGGGAGCCCCATGCCCGTGTTGACCAGGGCGATCAGCAGGCCACGGCCGGGAAACCGGGTGAGGGCGAGGGCCACTCCCGAGCGGGATCCCCACCAGCAGGCTCAGGAACGTGGCACTCCCGGAGACCTTGATCGAGAGCCACGTGATCTGCAGGACCGCCGGATCCCCCGACAGGATCAGCCGGACCGCCTCGACGAGGCCTTGCCAGATCAGTTCCATGGGTCGTGGTTATCGGTTCACAGTGTCGAAGTTCGACGGTTCGGACGGTCGACGGTTCAGCGCTTCAGGGGCTGTCCGATCATCGTCTCCCCAGCGCCCCTGCGCCTCTGCGTCTCAGCGCCCCCGGCTCTAGCAGGCTGCTGAAGCCCTCTGTCGGTCAGGCTGCTCAAAAAGGTCCAGATGCAAGGCGGCGTGCCGGAGGCCGAGTGAGGCGTACTGGAGTACGCCGCAGCGAGTGCCGAGGCGCGCCAACGCAGCAGATGGGCCTTTTTCAGCAGCCTAGAGGGTTTCCTCTCGCTTGCCCGCATCCGGGAAGAACAGCGGCTCGCCGAACTTGTCCACGCCGAACGTCTTGATGACCTCCTGCACCTCCTTCGAGACCATGAAGTCGGCGAAGGCCTTCCCGCCCGCGGCGTTCACCCGCGGGAACTTGGCCGCATTCGCCTCCATGACGGAGTAGATGTTGAGGAGGATGCGGTCCCTCTCCACGAGGTTCACGAGCTGCACCCGCTTCTGGAAGGCCAGGAAGGTCGCCCGGTCGGTCACCGTGTAGGCCGCGCTTCTCCGATGCGATCCCCAGCGTGGCGCCCATCCCCTGGCCGGCCTGCAGATACCACGCGCCCTCCGGCTCGACCTTCGCCTCGCTCCAGAGCTTCTTCTCGAGCTGGTGCGTGCCCGAGTTGTCGCCCGCGGGAGACGAACGTCGCCTTGGCCTCGGCGATGCGCTTCATGGCGTCGACGGCGCTGGAAAGGCCCTTGATCTTCGCGGGGTCCTCCGCCGGGCCGACGATGATGAAGTCATTGTGCATGACGAGCCGGCGGTTGAGCAGCAGACCGTCCGCCACGTACTTCTTCTCGGAGTCCGGCGCGTGGACCAGGCAGACGTCCGCCTCGCCCTTCGCCGCCAGGGCCAGGGCCTGTCCCGTCCCCACCGAGATCGTCTTCACCGTGTAGCCGGTTGTCTTCTCGAACATGGGAACCAGCACGTCCAGCAGCCCGGAGTCCTGCGTGCTGGTCGTCGTGGACAGGATGACCGCCTGCCCTGCGTGCACGGGCGCGACCCCGATCAGTCCCCAGAGTATCAGAGCCAGAGCCACGCTGCACAACAGAAGTCGCCGGGATACCGTATTCGGCATGCTCTTCATTTCATCCTCCTCGCAGTCCCACTTGTGCCGCTCGTGATTGATTGCGCGGCCCAACATCTAAAATTGAATTCATCTCCGCCCGATCAGCACGTTACGCGGGATTTTTCCTTCTCCACTCCTCGGAATTCGGGAAAAACAGTGACTCGCCGTATCGTTGCTTCTCGAAGGACGCGATCAAGCCGTTGCGCTTCCTCCGAGACCAGCCAGTCCACAAAGGCCTTTGCGCCTGCCGCGTTGGCTCGGGGAAACTTGGCCGGGTTCATGCGGATGACCGCGATGAAGTTCAGGAGGTCCGGGTCCTTCTCGACCAGGACCTGCAGGCCGATCTCCTTCTTGAGGGTAAGGTACGTGGCCCGGTCCATCAAGACGTATGCCTGCCGCTCGTCGGCGTACCGCGTCGTCGGCGCATTCCCGGTCGCCCCTTTCTCGAACGTGACGTACCACCCTCCCTTGGGCGCAATCTCCGCTTTCCGCCACAACTCCATCTCCTTGACGTGCGTACCGGAGTTGTCGCCGCGGGTCACGAATAGCGCCTCGGCACGCGGAATCCTTGCCAGCGCGCTCGTCGCCTGCGTCCCCCCCCGCATGCCGGCAGGATCCGCCGCCGGACCGAGGATCACGAAGTCGTTGTACATCACGTCGCGCCGGTCCACGCCGAAGCCGTCCGCCACGAATTTGTCCTCCAGGGCTCGTGCGTGGACCATGACGAGGTCGAAGCCACCCCGCTTCGTCATCTCCAGCGCCGCCCCTGTCCCGGCGCCCGCATGGCGTACCACCACCCCCGTTTTGGCAAAATAGGCGTCTTCCAGCGCACCCACGATGCCGGCATCGATGGGTCCGATGGTGCTCGCCATGAGGTGGCCACGGGGCTAGACGAAGACCCCGCGCACCCGGCCTGCAGCGTGCCGAGCACAACAAGGGGCAGGAGTATCCAGGGTGATCGAGCGATAGCGGTCGTGCGGATCATGCAGACCTCCTTCCCGGCACATATCCACATCGGCGTTACAATCAGGGGTGCACGGAGTCATGGTTGGGAGCCACGCAGGAGGCACCGACGCACACGGAGGCGACAAGCCCATCGTGTTGGTGATCTGTATCTGCTTGGAGGGGCATAGTCAAGAAAAAACTCCGCCGATGCGCATGGCTCACAGTTCTGCCGGCGGCCTGCGAGGCGTGTCCGCCCGTCGGGCCCGGTACGCTCGTACTTTCCGGACTCGATGACATGCGAAGACTCCTGCACCACGCAAGGGTCCATCGATGCTTCCATCCGTCGCAGGCGGTACCTCTAAGCAAACATTGTTGTTTTGCACTTCAATATGCTTCACTAAGCATATAGGATGGCCGCGGTATTGACGCAAGGCAGCAGCGATGCCTGCAACGGAACTGAGCCGGTCTGACTGCCTCTCTTTCGAAAAGCCGGCGCCCACGGCCGAAGAACGACAACATCGGAGACTCTTCATGAGCGACTGGCCGAATGGCGATACGTCGCAAACGACCGGGCTAGTGATCCACAATACGATGCCCGCGCGGGAACGAGCGTACAGACATGTGAAGTCCCTCATCCTTACCGGCCAGCTTCCCCCCGGACAGCGCCTGGCAGAGGAGCCTCTGGCGCAAAGCCTGGGGATCAGTCGGACCCCCATCCGGGAGGCCCTCCACAAGCTGGCATCCGAGGGATTGATCAACTCGCTGGCGGCAAGGGGGTTTGGCGCCGCTCAGGAGCTGGAGAAGGAGAGGGAGGAACTATTCGAGCTACGCGCCCTCTTGGAGGGGCATGCCTTGCGGGTCATCTGCGGGCGCCTGACCGAGCCGGAAATCCTCGAGCTCGACGACACGGTTCGACAGACCGAGGAGGCGTTGCGTGGGCGCCATCTGGGTGACGTCTTTCAGTGGAACAACCGATTCCATGAGACCCTCCACGCGTTGATCAGCGATAGGCGACGCCTTCATGATCAGATCGTGACCATGCGGCAGTACGCGTTCCGATACTGGGATAGCTCGACGTGGGACACGGACGGGGGTCGTTGCACGGTGGAAGGTCACGGGCGAATCGTGACGGCCCTGCGCCTCCGCGACCCCGATTTGTGTGAGCGGGTAATGCGGGAGCACATTCAACCGCCCAAAAGGCCCGTCCCGCGGGATCGGGGTGCTGTCCATCAGGCGATTGCGGGATCGGGGCGGTTGCCTGGAGACGCGCGGTCGGCACGACGGGCCTGACGCGCGCGGACAGTGCGCGGGAGAATCCGTGACGCATCCGACGGACACAGTACGGGAGCCGCTGCAGTTGGGGAATCCCACGCTTCTCCGCGACCGCTGCCCTCTCGGCGGTGAATGGGTCGAGGCGGAGAGTGGCGAGAGAGCTCCCGTGACCAATCCGGCCACCGGCAGGGTGATCGCCACCGTGCCCCGGCTCGGCGCGGTTCACATCCGACGGGCGCTCGCGGCAGCGGGGGCCGCGTTCCCAACGTGGGCCGCCAAGCCGGTCCGGGAACGGGCGACGATGCTCCACCGCTGGGCCACACTGATCCTGGCCAACCTCGAGGACCTGGCGTACTTCGTAACCGTAGAGCAAGGGAAGCCGCTGGCCGCAGCCATGGCGGAGATCGCTCTCGCTGCGTCCGGTGTGCGGCGGTTCGCCGACGCCGCCAAGCGCGTGTACGCGGAGCGGGTCCCATCACCCCAGTCGGACAGGCGACGCCTGATCCTGCTGCATCCGGTGGGGGTCTGCGCGGCCATCACATCATGGCGTTTCCCGTCCTCGATGGTCGCATGGAAGGCAGCCCCCGCCCTCGCCGCAGGGTGCACCGTTGTCCTCAACCCTGCTCCGCAGACGCCGCTTTCGGCATTGGCCCTGGCGGCTCTAGCCGAGGAAGCCGGGGTGCCGCGGGGGGTCCTCAACATGGTCGTTGGGCCCACGGGGCCGATCGCGAGCGAACTCGCGGCGAGCGCCCAGCTCCGGAAGCTCACGTTCGGGGGCGCGCCCGAGATCGGGGAACGCCTCCGGCGAGGCCGCCCCGACGCCGCCGGGAAGATCGCTGTGGAGCGTGGGGGAAAGGCGGTGTTGTTGATCTTTGAGGACGCTGATGTCGAGCACGCCGTTCACGGCGCGCTCCGGTCCACGTTTTGGAGCGCCGGCCAACCGGGGGTCCGTGCGAACCGCCTGCTCATCCAACGCGGCATCTACGATGCCTTCGCCACGAGGTACGTCGAGGAGGTGGGCGCCCAAGGGTTGAAGCGGTTCAAGGCTTTCGGATTGGGGCCAAAGGTCCGTTCGCGAACAGTAGGACGCCCTGTCCGGACCTTTGGTCGCTTCCTCCCGGCAGGCACGGAAATCCGTGAAAGGGCAACTTGTATTCTCAGGATTGCCAAGCCATACTCCACTCATTCCCATTCGCGTCCGCGGTGCGTTCGCACCTGTCTGGCGCCGGTCGACACCAGGCCCGTTGATCGCCGGAGCATCCCCGCCGCGGCTGGCTGCAAGACCTCGGTGCAGCACGCAATGACTCCGGAGGCAACCGTCAGGGCGGCTTCTCGAAGTCGTCTTCGTGAAAGCTGATGTGTTGCATACTGGCCATCCTCCCTCTCCGCCCGGAATGCAAGCGATGACCGAACCCTCAACCCACAAAGATGTGCGGATGCGAGGCTTCGCCAGCCGCATGGATGTTACCGAGGTCTGTCGGCTCGTCCGGGAGCTGGCCAGGCCCCTGGAGGCTGAGTCGGTCGGGCTCGCGGACGCCGCCGGGCGCGTGGTTTCCAGCGATCTGACGGCATCGGTCCCCGTGCCGGGGTTCCCCCGGTCGGCGATGGACGGGTATGCGGTTCGGGGGGAGGAGACCTTCGGGGCATCAGACTACACTCCTCTGACCTTCCGCCTGATCGGCGAAGCCATGCCCGGCCGGCCGTTCGCGGGTGTCCTCAAAAGTGGAGAGGCGGTGCGCATCATGACGGGCGCTCCCCTCCCCCGGGGCGCCGATGCCGTCGTGATGGCCGAGGTTGCGCGCGAGGACGAGGGGTCGGGCGGCCGTGACGTGGCCGTCACCGACGCGGTGCCTCCCGGCCGCCATGTCGGCCAGATCGGCGAGGACATCGAGGCCGGGCAACATCTTTTGTCCGCCGGTCGCATCCTTCGCCCCCAGGACGTGGGGGCCTTGGCGTCCGTGGGCCTCGCGGCGGTCCCGGTGATTCGTCGACCCGCCGTTCGCCTGGTGATCACCGGCGATGAATTGCTCCCGCCGGGGTCGGTGCCCACAGGCACCCACATTGTGGATTCCAACTCGCTCATGCTGGAGGCCCTGGTGCGCCGGGACGGCGGCATCCCCCTCCGCGCCCCCATCGTGCCCGACCGGCGCGCCAGCGTCGAAGCCGCGCTGCTTGATCCCGCAGGAGATCTGGTGTTGGTCTCCGGGGGAACCTCGGTCGGTGCGGAGGATCATGCGCCGGTGGTCGTGGCCGAACACGGGGAGCTCCTGGTCCATGGGGTGGCCATGCGGCCCTCCAGCCCCGCCGGCATGGGCCGCCTCGGAGGACGACTGGTATTTCTTTTGCCCGGCAATCCCGTCTCCTGCCTCTGTGCGTACGACTTCTTTGCCGGGCCAGCCATCCGGCTCCTCGGGGGGCGTAACCCCGACTGGCCGCACCGGCAGGTCCGCGCCCGTCTCGTCCGGAAGATCGCGTCCGCCGTCGGGCGCGTCGATTATGTGCGGGTCCGCCTCATGGACGAGGGCGTCGAGCCCCTCGCCATCAGCGGAGCGTCGATCCTCTCTTCCACAATCCGTGCCGACGGTTTCGTCATCGTCGGTCGGGACAGTGAGGGCCACGCGCCGGGCGAGGACGTGCTCGTCTACCTCTACGATTGAGGAGTGGAAGTGACACATTCTCCGACATCAGGTCGCGAACAGGAGCAGTTTCTGGACGTCATCGATCGCGATGAGGCGGAGCGGCGGTTCCAGTCAGCCTTGGCGCTGCAGCCCCTGGGTGAACAGGTTGTCCCCGTAGACCAGGCCCTCGGCCGGGTCCTGGCCCAGGACATCGCGGCCCCAGTCGATGTGCCCTTCTTCGATCGCTCGAACATGGATGGCTACGCGGTCCACGCAGCCGACACCTTCGGGGCGCAGGAAGAACGCCCGCGCCGCCTCCGGTTGAATCCAGAAGCGGTGGCCACCGGGGTGGTCCCGCGGTCGGAGGTGCTCCCCGGCACCGCCACGGTGATCGCCACGGGCGGCATGCTCCCCCGCGGCGCCGATGCCGTCGTCATGGTGGAGCACACGCATGTTGAAGGGGAGGCAGTGCAGGTCCTCCGACCGGTGGCGCCGGGGGTGGCAATCACCTTCGCCGGATCGGATATCGGGCGCGGGGAAATCGTGCTCCGACAGGGGGAATGGCTGAGCTCCCGGGAGACGGGCGTCCTCGCCGCACTGGGTCTCGCCCGCGTCCCCGTCTACCGCCGCCCCCGGGTCGCCATCCTGTCCACCGGGGACGAGCTCATCGCTCCCGGAGAGTCGATGCAGCCGGGACGCGTGTACGATTCGAACGCCACGATTCTGGCGGATGCCGTGAAGGAGTTGGGTGGGGAACCCGTGGGTCTGGGGATCGTGCCCGATGTGGAGTCCCAGCTCCGCGAGACTCTCCGGGCGGCGCTCCAGTACGACGTAGTCCTCCTCTCCGGCGGCACATCCAAAGGAGCGGGTGATCTGTCGTATCGAGTCGTGGCGGAACTGGCGGCCCCCGGGATCGTGGCTCATGGGGTCGCCCTCAAGCCCGGCAAACCCATCTGTCTGGCGGTTACGCGGGTTGCGCTGGACCGGCCGCCCGTCCCGGTGGTGATCCTCCCGGGCTTCCCGACATCGGCGATCTTCACCTTCCACGAGTTCGTGGCTCCCGTGATCCGCGCGCTGGGTGGCCGTCCGCGCACAGCGACGGGGACGGTGCCGGCGCACCTGGCCGTCCGGGTGAACTCGGAGCGGGGCCGGACCGAATACCTCCTTGTCAGCCTGGTGGATGGCGCGCGGGGCCTGGCGGCGTACCCAATGGGCAAGGGGTCGGGATCGGTGACGGCGTTCAGCCGGGCGGACGGCTTTGTGGTCATCCCCCGGCAGGACGAGCAGCTCGAGGAGGACGCGCCCGTGACGGTCCAGCTCCTCGGACGATCGCTCGAGCCAGTCGACTTGGCGGTCATCGGGAGCCACTGTGTCGGCCAGGATCTGCTCCTGGGCCTCATGGTGCGACGCGGCTTCCGCGTGAAATCGATGGCGGTGGGCTCGACCGGCGGGCTCGCGGCGGCCCGGCGGGGGGAGTGCGACCTCGCCGGCGTGCACCTGCTCGATCCGGCCACCGACAGCTACAACCGTCCCTTCCTCACCCCGGATCTTCTGCTCATCAAGGGATATACGCGCATGCAGGGCTTGGTGTTCCGACGAGGCGACCCGCGCTTTCAGGGGTGTGACCTCGCCACGGCCGTGGCCGCGGCCCTCGCGGACCCGACGTGTCGGATGGTGAATCGCAACCGCGGGAGTGGGACGCGCGTGCTCATCGACCGCCTGCTCCAGGTCGGCGAGGCGCGGCACCAGCCGCCGGGGTTCTACGTTGAGGTCAAATCCCACAATGCCGTCGCTGCAGCGGTCGCCCAAGCGCGCGCCGACTGGGGGATCGCTATCGAAACCGTGGCGCAGGACGCAAGCCTCGGCTTTCTGCCGCTCCGCGAAGAGGAATTCGACTTCGTCGTGTCTGCCGCGCGCCAGCATCGCCCGGCAGTCCAGGTTTTCCGTCAACTCCTGGCGGAGCCAACTGCCAGAGCGCTCCTTGGACAGCATGGTTTCCGGTGCGCGACCTCAATGGGCACCATCGAGAGTGCCACGCCCGTCCCCTCCGGACCATCAGGCGCCCAGTCATCGCTGGGATCATAATGGCGCACGACTTTGAGGACTACGCGGCAGAAGGACCTACCGAGGCGCCGCGACTGGTTCTTCCGCCGCTGTTGCCTCGGTACGCGCCGCGCATTCGCACATGACCCCAAGAACGCGCCGCGCGGCGAGGATGGACCCGGTCGGGTCGGGAGTTTTCGACGGCAAGCGGATGGTCGCCTCTTGCGCGGGGAAAGCGAGGGTGAAATGCACGGGCAACGTACGATTTCAGCCCCGTGGGTGGCGATGGTGGCCAGCGTCGCCCTCTGGTTTGCGGGAGCGGGTGACCCTGCTTTCGAACGGAACTCGTCCGCAGCGGATAGTGCCGCCGTGCAGATTCACGGGGCCGGCCTCCAGCCCGGACAGCTCTCCGATGTGGAGCTTTCCGCCATGCCGCGGGTGTCGGTGGACGTGGAGGATCATGGGCAGCATGCCCGCTTCGACGGGGTCCCGGTGGCCGCCATACTCACACGCTTCGGTGCTCCGCTCGGGAAAGAGCTCCGCGCTGACAAGCTGACGCTCGTGCTTCTGGTGGGAGCTGCCGACGGGTACCGGGCGGCCTTTGCGCTGGCCGAGCTCGATCCGGCTTTACGGATCGGCTGATCCTTCTCGCCGACCGACGAGATGGGAAGCCCTTGGGGCCTGCTGAGGGGCCATTTCGCATCGTCGTCGTCGGGGAGAAGCGACAAGCGCGCTGGGTTAGTCCTCCAGCCGGTCCACCGAGGCGAGGCCAAAAAAACCGCATGGACTCTGTATGCTTTATGTAGCATAATCCACTCGCGAACGGAGATCCCGCAGGAAAGCACACGCCATCCGCTTCTGATGGCCGCGACCCTGCGTACGCGGCTGAAGCACACAGGAAAGCGCGCCTCAACAAGGAGACGGCGGGGCGATCTTGGTGTGTTGCCTTGCTGCCGTTATTCGTTCGCAGCCCACGGCCGGGCTGCGAACGAGTGCGTCTGCCCAACAGGAGAAGGCACGAGCCCCGGCGGAGATCTGGGAGAGATACGTATCGGGCACAAAGGAGAGGCTAACCATGCAGGGAGCGTTTGCTGGCAAGTACCTCCGGGTGAACCTGACCGAGGGGACGACCACGGTCGAGGAATTCCCCGCGTTGACATATCGTCTGTACATGGGCGGCGCCGCCATGGCCGCTGCCATCCTGGTGCGCGAGCTTCCGCCGGGGGTCGACCCGCTTGGCCCGGAAAACATCATGGTGTTTGCAACCTGCCCACTGACCGGCATCCCGCTTTCGGGGACGACTCGGTTTAGCGTTGCCGCGAAGTCGCCCCTGACGGATGGGTACGGCGAGGGAGAGGCGGGCGGCTACTGGGGGCCGGAACTCAAGTATGCCGGGTTCGACGGCATCGTCGTGACGGGTCAGTCGCCCAAGCCGGTTTACCTGTGGATCTGCGATGGGAACGTGGAGCTGCGCGACGGGGCGCACATTTGGGGCAAACTGTCCGGCGAGGTGCAGGATCTCCTGACCGCCGAGACCGACAAGCGCGCCCGCGTCCTCCAGTGCGGCATCGCCGGCGAGCGCGGCAATCTCATGGCCAACATCGTGAACGAACTGAAGCACTTCAATGGCCGAAGCGGACTGGGGGCCGTCATGGCCAACAAGAAACTCCGGGCCATCGCGGTCCGCGGTCACGATCGGCTGGAGCCCAAGGATAAGGAGGGCCTCCAGACGTGTCTGAAATGGTTCCGTGAGCACTACAACCGGAATGCCGACATGCTCCACAAGTTCGGCACGTCGCGGAACGTGATGGCGATGAGCGCCGACAGCATCCTCCCCACCCGGAACTTCCGGGAGGGGCAGTTCGAGTACGCCAAGGAGATCAGCGGGCAGACCATGGCGGAGACGATCCTGACCGACGAGGGCACCTGTTACGCCTGCGCCATCGCGTGCAAACGCGACGTGGACGTACCGGGGCGGGGCGTCATCGCGAAATACGGCGGCCCGGAGTACGAAACCATCGGCTCCAGCGGCTCGGTCTGCGGGATCGGCGACCTCGGGGCCATCGCCAAGTTCCACCAGATCTGCGGGGAGTACGTGATGGACACCATCTCCGTCGGGATGACCATCGCCTTCGCCATGGAATGCTTCGGGACCGGCATTCTGACCACTGCCGACACCGACGGGCTGGACCTCCGGTTCGGGAACGCCGAGGCGATGCTGACCCTCACCGAAAAGATCGGCAAGCGGGAGGGCTTCGGCGACCTCCTGGCCTTGGGATCGGCGCGCGCGGCGAAGCACATTGGGCGCGGCGCCGAACAGTTCGCCCTGACGGTCAAGAAGCAAGAACTGCCCATGCACGAGCCCCGGGGGAAGCAGGGCGTATCCCTGGCCTACGCGACCGCACCTGCCGGGGCGGACCACATGCGCGCCCCGCACGATCCGGCCTATGCGGGATTCCATCCCCAGGGGGCGCACGCCCTGGAACCGCTCGGCTTGGCCGAACCGCTCTCCAAGCTGGAGCTCAGCCCGCGCAAGGTGCGCGCGTTCCAGTACGCCAGCCATTGGTGGGCTCTGTGCAGTTGCATGGGCGTGTGCCACCTGGCCTCGGCGCCGGGCAACGCGGTCGGGCTCACGCTGATCGTTAACGCCATGCGCGCGGTGACGGGTTGGGATACGAGCCTCTGGGAACTCATCAAGGTGGGCGAGCGCTCCAAGGCGCTCGCCCGGGTGTTCAACTCGCGCGAAGGCTTCACCCCGAAAGATGACCAGCTTCCCAAGCGGTTGCACGAGGCCTTCACGAGTGGTCCCCTGAAGGATGTTCGCGTCGAGCCAGAGCTGTTCCGGCACGCCCTCCGACTCTACTACCAGATGGAGGGATGGGACCCCGAGACCGGCTGGCCGACCTTCGCGAAGTTGACGGAGCTGGGCATCGAGTGGGCCGCCAAGCCGGGCGACACGTGGTAGGGCCACGCCGAGACGGGAGGAGACGCGCCGGATATCGGGCACCCACGAACCGAGACCTGGCGTGACCACGATGGCGGAGAGGGGATGGGGACGTGGACACCGACCTGGACACCCTGTTTGATGCGCTGAATACCAGCCTGTTTGAGGGACGCCTCCAAAAATACCAGGTGCGACGGCGTGCGCCGCACCGCGGCGAGCACGGCTTCATAGACGACGAAGCGAGGACCATCTGGATCTGTGCGCCTCCGGACGTCCGCGCCACCCTGCTGCACGAGATGTGTCACATCGGAACCGTGGGCCACGGCCGGCCCTTCCGCGCCAAGCTCCGGCGGCTGGCACGCAACGGCGAAGCGTGGGCACAGGCGGAGCGGGCATATTATCTCAATGAGGAGTTGGGAATGAAGGTGAAGAAATGGCTCGCCCTGTGGGAGCTCTCGACTGATCTGAGGGGAGGGCTGTTCATCCGCGCCACGTAGCCGCGTCCCGGCGCCTTCGAGATCCACGGCCCCGCGCACCATTCGCTTTCCCTCCCGCGAACGCTTCATCCGAACAACACGAGCGGGTCGGACTTTTGCTTGACTATGTCTTTGAAAGCATATAATGAAATACGTCTGCTCCACGGACCGCCCATGCGCACGGGAGCGAAGCACGCGGGCAGCAGTGAGATCGTACAATGGCTCTGGCGCGCACCACCCACACGCACAAGGAGGCGAGAATGAGATGCAGAAGAAGGACGTGGTCCGCAGGAACAGCGGCCTTGGTATTGATGGCCGCATGCACACTCGTGTCGCTCTCGGTCGGGCAGAGTTTTTCCGCCTATCACCACATGGGGGAAATTGATTCCGGAAACTTTCTCGCAGTCTACCCCGAAAAGGCGGGCACCAAACTCGATAGCTGCAATCTGTGCCACAGTGGTGGCTCGTACGTCGATGATAATACCAAGAAGACTGTGACCTTGGGGAGCTGCCAGTGGTGCCACTACAAGACCGAATACGGCAAAAAGAGCACACCGGAAAACCTCGAAGCCACCTTGAATCTGTACGGCTTGCACTACAGGCTGGCGGGACGGAGCGCTACCGCGGTGCAAAACATCGCTGGTCAGGATTCCGATGGTGACGGATACACTAATGCCGACGAGGTTGCGGCCGTGCGGTACCCTGGAGATCCGGCGGACGACCCGACCAAGGTTCCGGCGCCGTACCGCGTATTCACCCGCGAGCAGCTTCTCCAGATGCCGCAACACAGGCAGTTCCAGTTGATGAACGCCAGCAAATCGGATGACTTCTACGCGCTGTACAGCGGTGTCACGCTGGAAAGCCTTCTGGATGATCTCTTGCTTGAGTCGGCAACCGGTGCCACGGCCTATGCCCCGGACGGCTTCTCGCAGTACCACCCGCTGTATCCCGATTCCGCGCCCGCGCTTTATCACGTTTTCGGCGATTACCCGAGTGCGGAGTACTATTACAACAGTGCCGCGGATATGGCCAAGAATCCCTCGACCGGTTGGTGCCGATACGATGCCCCATCCGCGGCAGGGAGATCGAACGGCGATCCCATCACCAATGCGGATGGCCTCAAGCTGCTCTTGGCTATCAAACGAGATGGGCAGAACCTTACGACGGGCGTGTTGACCCTGCAGAACAAGCTCGACGGCGAAGGGCCGTTTCGGGTTGTGCCTCCGCAGAAGCTTCCGGGGCAGCCGGATCAGCGCTCCACCGTAAAGGACTGGACCGGTGTATGGCCGTACAACGTGAATGCCGATCACAACGCTGGCTTCTCGACCCGCTCGACCACCATTATCAAGGTCGAGCCGTTGCCCGAAGGCACGACCGATATCAATGTGATGGAGGCTGGCTGGCCGTATGTGGATGAGGCGAATCGTCGTGTATGGCGCCATCGATCCGGTGCCGAACATCCTGGAAAAACTCGACGCGATCCAGGCGGCTCTCGAGGCCGCATCCAAGAAGGACTTCCGGAACCGTGCGTTCAAGGAACTATTGGTCCGACAGGTCAAGACGGTCGAGTGGCTCGTCAAGCGGGGATGGTATGCGCTGGCCCTCGGCACGCTTCAGCGAGAGCTTCTCCCGGAAGCCGACGTCTGCTATGTCCGTCCAACACGCCACAGCGACGATCTGATTATCGATTGCGACCTGCAGAAGCAGATCTACTGGTCACTCAACGAGGTGTCCGTCCTGTTGAACATCGCCAAGACGGAAGGCTCGGCTCCACCGCCACCCGTCTGCCACCACCATCGGCTTTGCTTCAAGCACGCCAAGCTGTGCCGTCCCGGTAGCCAACACTGATCAGAGACCACTTCACCCCAGAACGGGGCGGCCGCATCCAGCGGCCGCCCCGTTCTGGCTCTGCACGACGCGAGACCATCGCGCCGAAACTTACGCCCTCTGACGCGACGGTTTCCCGGATCGTTGGGCTCGCGCGGTAGCCACGGCGGCACTACTCGGCGCTTGACGTGCGCGCCGCGCCGGCGCTGGGAATGTCCGGTCGAATGAGCGCGCCATGCTCCCCTCCAGGTTCCGCACGAGCCGTTCGTACCGGTCGAGGAACTCCCGGCCCTCTGCGGTGAGGCGTGCGCCGGCGGCCCGGCCGCCGCCCGGGTGGCGCTCCAGCAGGCGAAAACCTGCAGCCCGTTCCAGCTCCCGCAGGTACCCCCACGCGTTCCGGTAGGACATCTCAAAGCGTTCCACGGCCTGCTTGATCGAGCCCAATTCGTCGACAAGACGGAGGAATGCTGCACGCCCCTGTCCGAACTTCACCTTGTCGTCGAAGACCACCCACACCTTGAGCTTGGCTTTCACAGCTCACCTCGCATCCTTATCACGCCACAGGGCCCTCCAATTCGATGGCTCACTATACCCCGGACAGGTGATGGGAAAAAGGAATTCCACGCGACCGACGCGGTAATGGGTGGCCTCGGCGGATCGGTTACGCGACGGAGACATTTCGCGACGCGCAGGAGCAAGCGATGTGAGGCAGGGGGCACACAATACGCCCCTCTTGCCACAGAGCCGCAAAGCGAATCGACGGTAACGCCACGAGTCCAAAGTCACCCAACTTGTAGAAAGAACGGGGTGTTTGCCGAGACGGCCGGGCGGATTGTCGTGGAGGCGTGTTCGGCATCGCCATTGCACACAGCTTTGGTCGCATATAAGCCCGATATCTTTCACAGGAAGACTGAATCGGAGCAAGGAGGTCGTAGGAACGTGGCGTACATTGATTGGGAGAAGGGCCTGCGTGGGAGGAACTCGGCGCGCGTAGTGTCCATTCACGCGTGGTCCGCGCACGCCGCGCTGAGGGGCGCCGGCAGGCGGCGGCGCAACGCGTCCATGGGGACCAGCCGGACATCCGCGCACCGGCCGTCCCGCGGGTGGGCGACGACGCGGCCCGCCACAGGGGTCTGGGTGCTTCAGCACCGCATGAACGCCCTCCACATCACGGCGCGGCTCGTTCGCTGGGGGATCCCTCAGCCCTGGGCGCGGTCCGCCGTGCGATGCTGGGAGTACGTGCGCCGCTGGCTCCGCGCACCCGAGCCGTGAGCCTCCGCGTGTTCTGCCACTGCACGTCGGTCCACCAATGAGTCGGCCCCCCAACAACGCCCTTCGCCCTCACCCCATTCCTCGTTGCTCTCGAAGAATCGCTGAGCGGCCGCAGGGACACCCGATCTCTCGGAGTGCAAGGCCATCCCACCTGATCGCGAGCGTACCCGCTTGGCAGGACGCCACAGCACGCAATTGCGCTGGTGTCCCACGACCAGTGGGTCACCGCGACGCCACTCCCTTCTCGTCGTGCGGGATGCCGAGCACGTCGAGGTCATGCATCAGCGACTCGATCTCCTGGTCCGGACTGACCAGAGGTGCGTGAGCGCGGGCGAGCGGGCTCAGCCAGACGTTGAGGGTGTGACCGCCGTCGACCAGGATATCGCGGCCCGTCACATAGTTGGAGGCGTCGGAGGCCAGATAGATGAGGGTGCCGCAGAGGTCGCTGGGCCGCTCATGCCAGCCCATGGGGTGGAGGGACCGGATCAGATCGCGGTTCTCCTGCGGGTCCACTCGCCTGGCCGGTGAGAGGGTATACGACGGGCTGATGCAGTTGACGTTGATGTTGTACTTCCCCCATTCGGCCGCCAGACGCTTGGTGAGCATGACGACACCGGCCTTGGCCGTGCAATAGGCAACACTCGCATTGGCGATGCTGGCGGACATCGAGGCCATATTGATGATCTTGCCCCGGCCCTTCGCGATCATCACCTTGGCCGCCGCCTTACACGCGAGGAACGGGGCTCGCAGGGCCAGGTTCAGACTGAAGTCCCAGTCCGACAGAGGGAAGTCCTCGGCTGCGGGTGGCGCGATATAGCGGCCGCCCGCCCACGCGTTGTTGACCAGGATATCCACGCCGCCCAGCTTGGTCACCGTGACCGCGACCATGACCTCGATCTCTTCGGGTTTGGCGACGTCAGTTTTGACGAACAGCGATCGCTTGCCCAAGGAGCCTATCGCGTCGGCGACACGAGAGCCGGTCTTCTCGTTGATGTCGGCCACGGCCACGTCGGCCCCGGCCTCGGCAAGCGCCAGGGCGAACTCCCGACCGATCCCCTGCCCCGCCCCCGTCACGAGCGCCACTTTCCCGTCGAGCCGGAACAAATCCAGAACGCCCACACCTCACCTCCCGTGAATGAATTCGTCGCCGCTTTCATGGCTCGAAGCCAAGAACGAGCCGCTCGCCCCTGCACGTGATCCGCGATCAGCGCTCGAGAGCCTTGGCTGGAATCAGCCACACCAGTGTGCCCCGAAGGGAAGCCACATGATCGAGCTGGACGTAGGCTAAGGCGCCCTTCTTCATCGCCACCCGTCCACCGCCCGTTACCTCACCGATCGTCTCGCTGAAATCCGGCTCGTGCCCGACAAACATCAGCGCCGCAGCGCGACGATGTTCCCGGACGATAGCCGTCAAGTGTTGCGGGCCAAAGCCCGGTCCGACACGGGCATCCTGCAGCAGCCGAACAGGAGGATCCTGGGCCTTGGCAACGATCTCGGCCGTCTGATGGGCACGCACAAGCGGGCTGCTGATGATGAGATCGACTGACAGGCCCAACGCCCGAATGCCGGCCGCCTCGCGCGCCATGCGCTCCTTGCCCGCATCTGTCAGCGGTCGTTTGGCATCATCCCCGTGCCAGTCCTGCCGGCTTCCAGCCTGACCATGGCGCAAAAAATAGAGCTTCGGTTCCACGCTGACCCCTCCTGGACGGCCTGGCACCTCGTCGGAGGCACCCGCGCAGCTAACCCGGGCTTCGGTAGACACGGTCCCCCGGCGACCTCGGCAGTCGTAACCCACCCGCGCACACATGGGTGGCATCGTATGGTATCCCAAGGTGTACCGAGGACGCAAACAAACCCGCCAAATTCACCCACACGTCATCGCGAAGTCATCCAAGCGCAACGGGTTGTCGCTATTCCTTTGGAACGTTCTGATGGAACTGAACACCGACTACCACACCAAGCGGCAAGGTGCCGTGGGCATGTTGCCGCCCAAGGTGATCGACCTGTCTCCTGGGACGTTCTACCGGTGGATGCGCGGCGTCGGGAAACTCGGCGATCAGCACAAGGTGCCGCGGGTGACGAACGACCGGACGGTCGCTGAGCAACTCGTAGAGATCGGAGTACAGGACGCGCGGTTCTCGTCCACCGCCGTCTAAGGGAGGGCTCCATGCCCCTGTTCTGGGGTGCAGTGCTCTTGATTATCCTCGGTGGCAGCCTGCTCCTCGGGCACTTCCACCTGACCCATCACCCGCCACGCTGTCACACATGCCGGACCCCCGCCGAGCCTATGGCGTCTCACCACGCCGAGGGTCGGATCCCGGTCGTCGAGGTGGCCTACTGGTGTCCTCGCTGCGCGCAGGTGATCTCGCGTCGCTTCGTAAGTCCGGTCTGGGATTGGTGAGCAAGCCGCTCGCACGACGTGTGCCGCACCGCGGCGTCCCGAAAGGATTCGCCCAAACGGGCGCTTCATTGACGTGTCATGCGCCCGTCACACTCCAGCAATAGAGGAGCCAGTGGCGAGATCAGTCCTCAGCTCACCGCTTTCTTCACGAGCGCGCTGATCCTTGCCTCTTCGGTGGCAGTCAACTCCTTCAGCGCGAAGGCGACCGGCCACATGGCGCCTTCGTCGAGGTTCGCCGTGTCGCTGAAGCCGAACGTCGCGTACCTCGTGTTGAACTTCTGCGCGCTTTGGAAGAAGCAGACGACCTTGCCGTCCTTGGCATACGCGGGCATCCCGTACCAGGTTTTCGGCGAGAGGGCTGGCGCGCTGGCTTTGATGATCGCATGGAGCCGCTTGGCCATGGCGCGATCCGGTTCCTGCATCGCGGCGATCGCCGCGAGCACGGCGCTTTCCCCTTCCGCCTTGTCCTTGTTCGCGCGCGCTTCCGCCTTCAGCTCTTGGGCGCGATCCTTCATCGCGGCTCGTTCCTCGTCCGTGAATCCCTTGGACTTCTTGCCGGTCGCGGTGGTGCTCTTGGCGGACTTCTGCGTGTCCTTCTTTGGGCTCATAGAAACCTCCTCATACTGACTTGGGTTGGCAACCTCGCCGCAGTTCGAGTGCGGACCCACGCGATTCTAATATGCGCCGCCTAACGCTCAGCCGACCGGGGCCGCCTTCACTGACTCGACCCTGTCCCAGGAGAACCTGATGTCGCGGCCCCGGTCGGCTGCAGCGCCTGGTTCGGCGGCGCTTGCTGTCACTCAGCTGCTGAACTTCACGCCGGTCATCTCCTCGCTGAGCTGCCAGAGGCGCTCCGCCGAGTCGGGATCGATCGCCCACGGAATCACGCCATTGAGGACCTGATGTAGCCCTTCCAGGGCTTGGAGCTCGATGACCTCCGCAATGTCGCAATCCACACAGTACACGCCGCCTTTGCCGTCCAGTTGAGGGCTCGTCGCGCACCACACGCTGGTCGCAGCCCCTTGCTCAGTGGTTTTGAGCGGCCCTGTGTATGCACGCTTCTCGTCCTCCGACATGAAGCGCGCCAAGTCCGTGTGGATGCCGCCCGGATGTACCGAGAAGGCGCGGATGCCGTCCCCATGGCCGCGCTTGTCCAATGCGACAGCAAACAGCGCGGTCGCGGTTTTCGACTGGCCGTAGGCGTTCCACCGATCGTATGGCCGTCGCTGATAGTGCGGATCGTCAAAATCAACGGCGCCGAAGCGCATGCCGCTTGAGGAGAGCGAGACGACCCGTGCGCCTCCAGCGCGCCCCGCACGGCGCAACGCTGGCCAGAGCCGCGACGTCAACTGGAAATGCCCGAGGTGGTTGGTGGCGAATTGCGACTCGTACCCGCGCGCATCACGCACCAGCGGAGCGGCCATGATGCCAGCGTTGTTGATGAGGATGTGCAACACCCGTCCGGAGTCAGGAAGCGTTGGCGCATGCGTCGACGGAGGCCGCATCGATCAGATCCATCTCCTCGAGCTCAACGCGAGCAATACCGTGACCGAGGTAGGCTGCTCTTGAGTTGCTCTGGTCGCCGCCCCCGGTCCCGTAGAAGATGACGACGGAACGGATGTGTTCGGAATCGGCGGCGGCGAGGTCCAGCGCATAATAGGCACCCAGAGAGAAGCCAATCACTGCAAGGCCGCGGTCGGGCTTGGCCAACACGTTCGTTGAGAAACATGGTTGCATCCGCGATGTCGGCCGGCTTTGGAGGCGGTTGGTGTCGAGAGCTTCGCCAAGGGTTTCCGCATCGGCAATGTTGATCAGTCTGATGCCGTTTCTGGGGGCCAGCGTCCGGTCCCGCACCGCAACGCGCGCGATGGCTTTGGCAGACCGGGACCGAGACCGCAAGTATGAGCGGCGCCTGCCGCAGAGTCCCCGCTTGCTGGGACATGCATCGTCGGTTCGAGGCGCCGTTCACCCCCCTGTGATGTGACGCACGCTGGGCCATCGCTTGCAACTGTTTAGGGAAGCTGCACTGCGGAACTCGAAATGGGCAGGCGTACTCTGAACACTGTGCGTCCGGGACGCGACTCGAAACTGACTGTGCCCTTATGCTTGCGTACGATCCGATGCACGGTGTCGAGTCCCAGTCCGGTCCCCTGGCCGACCGCTTTCGTCGTGAAAAATGGTTCGAACACTCGGGGCTGCAGCTCAGCCGGTATCCCTGACCCGTTGTCGCCCACCTCAACCACCACACAATCGTCTTCTCGAAATGCCTTAACGTCCAAGTCTCCCTTGCCGTTCATGGCATCGGCGGCGTTGTCGATCAGGTTGGTCCACACCTGGTTCAGCTCACTCCCGAAGGACGTCGCGACCAGCGTTTCATCGGCATAATCGCGGTGGACCGTGATCCCCCGCTTCAGCTTGTGGGTAAGGATCGTCAGCGTGTTTTCGATGCTCCGCACGATATTCACCTCCTGGATCGCAGCCCGATCCATGTAGGTGTACTCCTTGATCGCGCTCACCAGTTCCGAGATCCTCGCTGTGCTGCTTTCGATCTGGTCCAGCAAGCTCCATATCTCGAGTGCCGCCGTGAAACGCATGAGTGCGGCTCTCACAGTTCCGGCATTGAAGCCGTCCAGCAGTGGAGTCAGCGCCGCCGCATCGAAGCCGCGACGGGCCAAGTCTCCCCCGAGTTGCCACATGTCCTCAAAACCTCTGGCCCGCAGGGCGCTGTCGATCTGGTCTTCCAGATCGCTTACACGAAGCGTGTCAGGCGGCGTGCGGTCCTGTCTGAGAAACTGCTGCTCGATCAAATCGATCTTCGCCTTGTCCGCGGGGTTTAGGTCCTTCCTCCCCAGCTCATGGCTCGCATCCCGGATGCGCTCCAATGCGCGTCGCATTTGACTCGCGGCTCTCTTTGCAGCCGACGCTGGGTTGTTCAACTCATGTGCGAGTCCTGCCGAGAGTTTGCCAAGCGCGGCCAGCTTCGCCTGTTGTTCCTCCATCCTGGTCGCCTCGCGGATCCGATCCGACATCACGCCGACCAGTCGTCGCACCAACTCCGGACAGCGTTGAATCAGTTCATCGAAGCGCGTCGCCTGAAAGCGGAGAATTCTGCTTGGCAGAATCGCGCGGGTGCTGACCGTGTAGTGCGTCATGCGCGAGAAAGGCAGCTTGCCCGAAACAGTGCCCGGACCGATCGTCCAAGACATCACGTCTCCGCCCTGCTCCCATCGGGCCTGGATCTCACCCTCCAGTACCACAATCATCGAATCAGCGGGATCATCTTCCCGAAATTGGATCTGACCTGGAGCAAGAGTGAGCTCCTCACACTGTTCGAGGAACCAGTGCAATTCTTCTTCGGGCAGGCCCTGTAACGCAGGCACCTTGGCCAACTCAGCTTTATCCACACTCGCCATCGGCTAGACCTTGCTTAGATACTGGTGAACGAACTGCACCGCCACGGAGCCTTCACCCACACCCGACGCGACTCGCTTGACCGAACCGTGTCGCACGTCTCCAACCGCGAAGATGCCGGGCACGTTCGTTTCCAGCAGGTAAGGATCCCGCTCCAGCGGCCAGCCCTTCGGAGGCTTGCCTTCGCGCAGAAGATCGGGTCCGGTAAGCAGGAAGCCCTTATCGTCACGTTCGACCGTATGCGCCAGCCAATCGGTCTGCGGTAATGCGCCGATAAAGATGAACAACGACGTCGCCGGCACGCGATCAACCTTGTTCGTATCCGAGCACAGCACCGAAATCTCCTCAAGGCGCGAGCTGCCGTGCACTTCCTGCACCGATGCATTCGACCACAACTGAATGTTCGGTGTCTGCTGGATCTGATCAATCAGGTATTGCGACATCGTGGACGAAACCGACTTGCCGCGGAACAACATGACCACTTTCTCGGCGAACTTGGCGAAGTGCATCGCGGCCTGGCCAGCAGAATTTGCTCCTCCGACGATATACACCATCTCGCCCTTGCATGCGATCGCCTCTGTCGCGCCGCCGCCATAGTACACGCCTGCGCCCTGTAAGCGATCCATCCCGGGCACGTGCATGCGCCTCCACTGCACGCCGCTCGCAATCAGCAGTGCATGACAAGAAATTTCGCCTCCGTCCGCGAGTTTCACAATGCGGTAGGGACCATCCACTCGCAACCCAACCGCTTCCTGCGGCGCCAGGATCTCGACGCCGAACCGCTGTGCCTGCACCACCGCCCTGCGCGCGAGATCTGCGCCGCTCAGTCCCACCGGAAATCCCAGATAGTTTTCGATTCGCGAGCTCAAGCCAGCCTGCCCGCCGGGTGCCTCGCGTTCCACGGTGACAGTCTTCAGCCCCTCAGAGGCTCCATACACTGCAGCCGCCAGTCCCGCCGGACCGCCGCCAATGATTGCCAGGTCGTAGAAGGTCGTTTGTGCCCTGGTGCGGAGGCCCACTTTCGCGGCCACCTCGGTAGACGTGCCCTCAAGCAGCTTCGTTCCATCCGGGAAAAGCACCACGGGTAAGCTCACCTCGTCCCCCAGCGCCGCAAGCAGTCGCTGCGTTTCCGCATCGTTTGTCGTCAACTCGACGTCAATCCACTGAAAGGGCACGCGGTTCCGCGCAAGAAACTCCCGCAGTTCGTAGCTCCTGGGGTGCCACCTCGTTCCCAGCACACGAATGCCTTCAAACGTGGGACGAAACGATGCCTGCCAATCGTCCAGCAGGTCGTCCAGCGCCGGATACAGATTCTCCTGAGGTGGATCCCACGGCTTCAGAAAAAAGTAATGAATGTTCGCCTGATTGATTGCGCTGATCGCCGCGTTCGTGTCGGCATACGCGGTCAAGAGCGCTCGCTTCGCGTCCGGGAAGATCTGCATGGCCTCGGAGAGAAACTCCACTCCATCCATGTGCGGCATTCGTTGATCGGCCAACAGAAGGGCAACCGCACCATTCCGTAATTTGAGTTGCCGCAGGACGTCGAGGCCGCCTTGTGGCGTGCTCGCACTGAGCACCCGATACCGGTCGCCGTAGTTCGACCTGAGGTCGCTTTCAATCGCGCGCAACACGTCCGAATCATCATCCACGCTGAGCAAGATCGGCTTTGCCATATAGATCAGATCGCTCCATTGTTTGGCACAATGCTTGAGACTGCATTTCTGAGGCGCCTATTTTCCTCGATTAATCGGATTCCGTCATCCTCGGATACGTAGGGACCGTCCGCCTTCGTCCAAAGGCAGATGAGCGAGGAACAATCGACCGGTCCGCATGGTAATTGTCAAATGTCGAGATGTGACCCCAGAACTGCAAGTGTCGATCATCATCACGACCCACATGCCAAGGAACGACGCCGCCGGGCCGGGCCACGTCTGTCCGGGCATCGGCATCCACGCCATCGACATCGCCCAGCGACCGGGTATCGGCATCTCGCCCATCGCCGCCATGGACGCGCACCAGACGATCGTGACCGCCGCGCTGGCAGCGAAGAGCAGCGCCGAGACGCCGAAGAAGGCTTGCTGGGAAGCTCGCTCGGAGGCCATGTGTCGTGAGATCTCAGTGCCGCAGTTGCGCCACGACAACCACTTCGCTCAGCGCTTGTCGTACTCGTCGTGGCGGCGCCACCAGACGCCCGTCTCGTTGCGTCCCCTGGGGGCGCGGTCGAGCCATTGGTACATGCCCCAGAGCGAGTCCACTCCGCGCGCATAGGCGGAATAGGTGTGGTAGACGACGCCGTCTTCGAGCACGAACGCGCTCATACCCGGCCTATCGCGATGGTACGAGGCCACGTCGGTTCCGGACATCGCCGCAAGCTGGGCCTCCGCCCCCCCCGCCGCCACCCTCCTGACCCGCGCGCCACTCAAACACCGCCTCGCGCCGGTAGTTGTATTCGACGCCCCCCGCGCGCTGTTCCTCCTCGGTGAACCAGACGTTGAAGTCGGAGTTGAAGTCACCGCCGAGCGAGGACGCCCAGGGAAACGTCCAGTCCATCCGCCGCTTGTACGCCTGCAACTTCGCGAGCGACGCCCGCGACACCGCCGACAGCATGACGTCGTGGTTGGCCGGGTGGACGACGACGCCGTTGAACCCGTCCGCGATCGCCGAGCAGGACGGACAGCCGGCCGTCCAGTCGGGCCCGAACATGAAGTGGTAGACGAGGAGCTGCGAGCGCCCTCGGAAGAGGTCCGCCAGCGAGGCGCTCCCCTCGTCGGTCTCGAAGCGATACTCCTTGTCGATCCGAACCCACGGCAGCTCCTGCCGCCGCCGCGCCAGCTCGTCACTGCGCCGTGTGAGCTCCTTCTCCGCCTCGAGCAGTTCGAGCCGCGCCGCGAGCCAGTTGTTACGTGTCCCGGTTACGTGTTTCGTCATCGTTATGTCTCCTTCCCTCTTGTCCATTGTTTACTCGATACAATCCGGTATTTGATGCTCACGGGACAAAGTCAGCGCCTGCCAGTGCCTAGGTCGTCGGAGCGTCCGGCCTTCAGGCGAGACCACTGGACGATGGGACGTCCATCGGTACGGTACTGGTTGTTTCTTTCCACTCGTGGCCAGCCGGTCGGCGAGTCCTCCCACGTCTCCTGCCGCCCGTAAACCGTCATGTCGAGCAAGCGTTGCTGTTGTCCATCGCCTCGACGCCGCGACCCGTCGTCCAGTAAGTCTCGAAGACACTGGATCCTTGTCGCAGGTAGCAAACGATGTGCATCATGCCCACCCGGCGTCCAACCAAGAGAGTGTCGAGCGAGTCCTGGGCCGAGTACCAAGGCATCTCCCAGCCCATGAAGTCGCGGTACCGGACGCTCTCTTCGTACGGGCCTTGGCAGAACGTGGCGTAAGTGACATCACGGGAATGCAGGAAGGACAGCTCGCGGACCTGCGACGTATACAAGGTGCAACCCTCGCACTGCTCCGCCGCCGGGCGGCCGGTGTACCACATGAAGTAGTACGCGATGAGCAGCCGGCGCCCCTCAAATGCATCCAACAGCGTCAGTGCGCCACGCTCGCCGATAAGTGGTGTCGTGCCATCCACCTCGACCATGGGCAGCCGTCGGCGGGCGGCCGCAATCGCGTCGCCTTCTCGTGTGTGCGCTTTCTCTCGAACCCGCAGTGCGTCCAGCTCGGCCTGGAAGGTACCCCGATCGACCACCGCAGGTACTCCGGGTTCACTCCTCATGAAGTCTTTCATGGTTCTCTCCGTTAGCGTCTAAAATGCAGTGTTCATCGTTACAACGACTTTCTGATACGAGCCTCCTGTTCGGCGCGGTATTCGGCGATCCGGCTCCGGTCAGCTTCGGCGAGCGCGCGCCGGAGAACAGCGGCTTCAAGATCGCGGCAGTAAGCCGGCGTCCCGGGCTGCTGCCGCCAGGAGTCTTCCAGAACGCCACCGTCGACAGGCTCGAAGCCAAGATCGTCGACGAGGCGAAGCACTGCTGCCTTGGCGTCCGACGAATCGCCGTAGACCGAGAGAGCAATCCGCCCCCTCGTTCCCCTCGGAACGCCCTTCTCGAGAAGGCTCTTGGCGAAGATGTTATTGAACGCCTTAATCACGGGATACCCGATCTGCTGCGCGACCCACTGGCTGTCGAGCATGCCCCGGTCTATCGCATCGATGTGGCCATCGCGAAGCTCGGGATGGTAGTTGCCGATATCGATTACGACGACGCTGCTCGGCACGTTCGCAAACAGCCCCCGCGGAAGATCGGCGACGGCCTTCGTTGGGATCGCAAGGATGACGATTTCTGCGGCTTTGGCGGCGTCGACAACGGAAACGGGCGTCGCGCCGATCCCGGCCGCCAACGCGGTCAGGCTCTCAGGCCCCCTCGAGTTCGCAATCGAGACGTGATGGCCGAGCTTGGCGAGGTGGCGCGCAAGTATCCCTCCCATGCTTCCAGCGCCGATGATTCCGATCCTCATGTCGACCCTCCTTTCAAATCCCATGCGTGAGCCACAGATTCAGGACGCTCAACGGAGGATCGCCTCCATCGCCTCCAGGCCGCTGTTGCCCGTGATGGCGACGGCGGGACCGGCGGGTCCCTCGCCGCGCGCGATCGAATCGCGGACCGATCTGGAACGCCGTATGGCCTCAGTGCCAGTCGCTGATCTGGACGTCGTTCGGCCAGGGGTCGCCCTTCCCGGTTTCGACGAGCGACTTCAGGCTCATCAGGAAGGTCGCCCACTTGGTGCTGCAGTGGTGCATGAATTCGACCGGCTCCCTCCAGCCCTGGTGCGCGAAGAGGACGATGGTGTAGCCGCCCTCCTGCCGGAGCTCGAAGCGCACCTTGGTGCCGATCCACTCCGCGGGCCCGCCGACCACCTCCCAGAGCACGCGTCGGGAGGGATCGAGCTCGAGCACCTTCATCTCGAAGCCGCCCCGCTCCCCAAAGCGGAATCGAATCATCTCACCGACCTTGCCCTCCCCCTGCGTGTCCTTCGTCCACCACGCGGCGAGCCCGTCGCGCGTGGCCAAAGCGTTGTAGGTGTCGTTCGGGGACGACGCCTTGATCCCGACTCTGTGCAGGATGTCCACCATGTCCGATTCCTCCTGTTGGCTTGCTACCACGCCTCTCGATGCATCTTGGCGGTTGTTGGTATAGGATCAATGTAGTCCCGGTACCCGAACGGCGGGAGTGACAAGTGTGACGCGATTCCGATGGACTCGCTGATCACCGCCGCGGCGCGGGCACTCGCGGCGGGCGATCCCCTCGGCGCGTTGAAGCGGGTCGCCTTGCGCGACGACGCGCCGGCTCTCGCGCTGCGAGGCATCGCGATGGCGCAGCTCGGCGATCTCGTTCGAGCGAAGGCCCTCCTGCGACGTGCGGCGCGTGCCTTCGGTCCGCAAGCGGCCGTGGCCCGCGCGAGGTGCGTCGTCGCGGAGGCCGAGGTGGCGCTCGTCTCGCGCGACCTGAGCTGGGCTGCGAAGGCGCTCGACGCGGCGCGGGCGACGCTCGAAGAGCACGGCGACCGGGTGAACGCCGCGCACGCGCGGTATCTCGAGGTCCGGCGCCTCCTCCTGATCGGGCGCCTCGACGAAGCCGAGCGTACGCTCGCCGAGCTCGACCCCGCGCCCTTCTCTCCCGCATTGAAGACCGCCCACGAGCTGGTGGTCGCGGGGATCGCGATGCGCCGCCTCCGGACGAAGGCGGCGCGCGCGGCGCTCGCTCGGGCTGAGCGCGCCGCGCTTCGCGCACGTATCCCTGCGCTGACGGCGGAGGTCGACAGCGCAGTCCTCGTCCTGAACACGCCCGCCGCGCGTTTGATTGCGCGTGGCGAGGAGCGACTCCTCCTGCTCGAAGAGGTCGAAGCGTTGCTCGCGTCGAACGCATTCGTGGTGGACGCGTGCCGTCATGTCGTGCGTGACGAAGGCACGGTGGTCTCGCTCGCAAGGCGTCCGGTGTTGTTCGCGCTCGCACGCGCGCTGGGCGAAGCGTGGCCGGGGGACGCAGCGAGGGACACGCTCATCGCGCGCGCGTTCGGATCGAAGTTCACCGATGAATCGCATCGTGCGCGGTTGCGCGTCGAAGTCGGGCGGCTTCGCACGGCGCTACGGACGCTGGCCGGCGTGAGCGCGACGAAGCGAGGGTTTGCGCTGGCGCCGCGCCGCGCCCGCGAGGTCGTCGTGCTGGCGCGGCCCGTCGACGAGGAGCATGCGGCGGTGCTCGCCTTCCTCGCCGACGGTGAGTCGTGGTCGAGCTCGGCCCTGGCGCTTGCGCTGGGAACGAGCCAGCGCACCGTGCAGCGGGCGCTCGACTCGCTGGCGGCCGCAGGCAAGGTGCAGTCGTTCGGGCGCGGGCGAGCTCGTCGTTGGATGACCCCGCCCGTGGCGGGATTCACGACGACCTTGTTACTCCCCGCTCCTCTGCCGATTGACTAGGAGGGAACCATGAGCCGATCAACCGCGGAGATCGTCCGTGAGTATGGACCCTTTTCGGGTGTCGACCACGTGCATGGCGTCACGTATGACGGTCAGCACGTCTGGTTTGCTGCGGGAGACAAGCTGATCGCCTTCGATCCCGCGAGCGGGAAGACTGCTGCGCTCGATCGATGTCGCCGCGCGTGCAGGCACGGCCTTCGACGGCCAGCACCTGTTTCAGCTCGCCGAGGGTCGCATCCAGAAGATCGATCCGCAGACAGGCCGTGTGCTCGCCACGATCCCGGCGCCCGGCGGCGGCGGGGACTCGGGGCTCACGTGGGCCGAAGGGACGCTCTGGGTGGGGCAGTATCGGGACCGGAAGATCCATCAAATCGATCCCCAAACAGGGGCAATTCTTCGCACGATCGAGTCCAACCGCTTCGTCACCGGGGTCACCTGGATCGACGGAGAGCTCTGGCACGGCACCTGGGAAGGTGACGAGAGCGAATTGAGGCGGGTCGATCCTCGAACGGGAGAGGTCCTGGAGAGGCTCGAGATGCCGCCCGGAGTGGGCGTTTCGGGGCTCGAGTCCGATGGCGGCGATCAGTTCTTCTGCGGAGGAGGCAGGAGCGGGAAGGTGAGGACCGTCCGCCGGCCCAGGCGAGGCTCCGCGCCGGGCAGCGGCTCCGAGATCCCCGTCGACTCCACGTGCCAGTAATCGAAGGCCGCGTCGGCGCAGACGAGCCGGACGACGCGCGAGGTGTTCGAGACCAACACCTTCGGCGTATGGCGATGACGCAGGCGGCGCTCCCCCAGCTCCGCTGATTCCCTTACCCCGCCTTCGGCGCATGCCAATTGCGCGGGATGGGCTGGAGCAGACTCACGCGGTTGCCCTCGGTGTCGGTAAACGAAACATATTGCCCCACACCGGGAATCTCCACCGGCTCGCCGAGCACGTTACCACCCGCATCTGTGACTCTTCTCACTGATTCTTTGATATCGTCCACCGCAATAACGACGGACGGATGTTGCGCAGGCCAATCGGGCTTTCTTGGGAAGAAGCCGCCGTTAATGGTGCCGGGTGTTTTGGGGCCCTTCTCGTCGGTGTCAGTGGTCGTTGCCAGAACGTAGTTCCCCATATTCTCCCCAAGTATCTGCGTCTGCCAACCAAATGCCGTCCCATAAAACGTCGCCATCCGCTCCCGATTATCGTATGGCATCTCGAAGTGAACGACTGGATTCATTGTCTCTTCCTCCATAACAGATCTCATTCTGCTGGCCGTCGATCTTCGTCCCGCTGACCCGGTTGCGACTGGGCGAGAAGGCCGGCGGTCATTGTGACTCTGCCAACCTCACCGGTAGATTTCAGGGCATGGAACCAACCCCCAATTCGATGAGCCATTGTTTGACATTGGCGCCGATAACATCAGGATGATCCTCCTGCAAGTAGTGAATCCCAGAGCGAAGCTGCACCACTCTGCAGTTCTTCAGCCCCTTCGCAAAGCCCTCAGCGAAAGCCGGTGATACCAGAGCGCCTGGACTTCCCACGAAGAGCAGCTTCGGGTAAGACGACTGCGCTAGAGCACGGTGTGCTCTCTCCAGGGTTGAATACACATCCGCCGGTTCTCCCGCGATCGGCAGTTCATTCGGGAACCGCCACGTGGGTCGCCGCGACTCGGGAGTAGGAAAGGGTGCTCGGTAAACAGCCATCTCCTCGTCCGTCAGTTTTCGTACGGTTGCCGCGGGAAGAACCCCCTCCACGAATGCGTTGCCTTCAAGAATCATCTCTTCGCCCACCCCGGGCGTCCTGAACTTCTGGAAGGTCTCGATTGCATCCGGGTGAAAATCCTTCCAGGTAGGCATGGGCCGGATGAACTCCATAAACGCCAGCCCACGGATAAACTCCGGCCTGCGGGCTGCCAGGTGAAATGCCAGGGCGGTTCCCCAGTCTTGCGCTATGACGAACGCTGAGGTGATTCCCGCGTGATCGAGGAACGTATCGAGGTACCGTACATGATCGGCAAACCGATACTCGATGTCGGGTTTTCCCGATTGGCCGAACCCGATGAGATCCGGCGCGATGCAATGCGCCACCGGTGCAACCAGCGGAAGGATATTCCGCCATATGTACGACGAGGTCGGGTTCCCGTGCAGAAAAAGCGCGACCGGTGCTTCGCGATCTCCCGCTTCCCGGTAGGCCATCGTGGAACCCAGAACACTTATTTGCGGCAGTGCCACATCAGAGAGGACGGTCATTTCTGCTCCTTGAATACGGTTTGGAAACACAATTCTCTTGGCGCTCCAGCGCCGCGTTCGAGTCCTGCGTGCACGGGGCGTGGGAATGCACCGTCGGTGCCAACGGCCGCCAGCCATGTAACTCGCTGAAAGGGTGTCCTCGGACGCCACGGTCGCAGAACGCGCGCACGGGCGATGCGTGTGGGCAGACGCGTGGCTGCGTAACAGGAGACGGATCGTGCAGAATTGGACACCTGTTGGCGACGCGGCGCGCTCAACCGGGTGTGCAGCGGTGTGCGGGTGATGCCGAGGAGCACCGCCGTCCGGGTCGTGCTGCCCTTCGTGGGCTCCAGGGCGACGCGGATGGCGCGCCCTGTCGCTCTAACGCCATGTACGACATCGGTCGGGTCTTCATCGCCACGCCCCAGGAAGGCTACCGGCACCCGGGCCTCGCGCTCTCCGTGACCCAGAAGGTATAGACTCCGCAATCATCCGCTGCCGGCGGACGAGTCGGCGGGATTGCTCGCCGGACCGGTGGCAGGGTGCGCAGGTAGGCGATCAACGCGCGCACGTCCTCCTCATCCCAGTTCGAGGCGTGATCCCAAATCATGCCCTGCCAGTGGAGCATCCGTCCATCCGGCGTGACGCCGCTGCGCAGCGCGCGGGCAATCTCCGCGTGGTTCCAGGCGCCGATCCCCGTCCCAGGGTCAGACGAGATATTGCGCGTCCAGAGGGTCCCAAAGGCGGTCCAACTGATCTTCGCCCCGCCGCTGCCGTCATTGCGATGACAGAAGGCACAGGAGGCCACGGTGAACAGGTATCGCCCGCGCTCCACCAATGCTGCCTCCTCTGGACTGCTGAGCGTCGCCGGGGCCGGCTTGGGAATGCTTGCCGTCACGGCATTCGCGAGCCGCTCGGGTGGAATGACCCGCAGGGCAGGCAATTCATAGATTGCAGCGCCAATCAGCCCACAGACGACGAGCCCGACGACCACCAGGGCGGTGAGGAGCCAGCCTCGCGCCCGGCGGGGGAACCGACGCTCCCGCGGCCCGGCCAGGACGAAGGCGACGGCTCCTGCAAGTAACACCACCCACTGCCCGCCGATCAGCACGCGTTGTGGGAGGTCGCGCGGTGGGCCGGGCGTGGTCGCGCCGAAGTTGCCGTCGGCGTATGCGAGCACGGTTGGATTCGCGGCTGGTAAGGGGCGCGTGAGTTTGGCGACAATCGTTTCGACCACGCCGTAGTGCAGGGGCGCGGGGATCTGGTTGCGCACCGGGGGCAGGGTCTTCAGATACCGGGCGATGGCCAGCGCGTCGTCTTCGGTCAGGCGATGCAGAAACATCCATGGCATGCCCCAGATGTTCAATGTCCGATCGGGCGTCCGGCCGGTACGGATGGCCGCGGCGATCTGGGCCTCCGTCCAGGTGCCCAGCCCGGTCTCCGTATCGGACGTCAGGTTCCGCGTGACGAACACCCCGTGCGGATACGCCTCCACCCGCATCCCGCCCGCCAGGTAAAAGTCATCGCCGCGGTAGATGCCCGTGCGGTTGATCTGGGTATGACACAGCCCGCACATCTCGGCATGGACGAGGTATTCCCCGCGTGTGCCCGGGTCGGCCTGCTGGCCTGGACCATTCAGCTTGCCGCCGGGCTCCCAGGGGGGGCGACGGGCCAGCGAGCGGACGTAGTTCACCACATCCCAGCGCTCCTCGGGTGTGGTGGCGTCGGCAAATGAGGGCATGGGGCTGCCGGTCATGCCCGTCGTCAACCGCAACCAGAGCTCTTCCGGCGCACTTCCGCCGCGGAAGGTCCACGGCGCGGTCAGGTCGCGGGTGATGACGGGGTAGCCTTTGGCGTCCTTCAGTGTCTCGTTCCGCCGCCCATCCGGGCCGTGGCATTCCATGCAGGCATCGCCATACAGTTCCCGGCCACGGGCGAGGCTGGCCGCATCGGGCGGGACGCGGCGGGGGATGACTAGCGGCGCGGGCGGCGGGCCGCCAAAGACGGGTGAGAGGCTCTTGATGTACGCCACCACTTCGCGAATGTCGCTTTGGCTCAGGAGATCATGCCAGTACGGCATCGCACTCGCCTGGAGGCCGTTGGAGACCACGCGAATCAGGTCAGCGTCGCTGGGGGGCTGGCCGGTTGGGGTGGACTTGTAGTTGAACTGGCCCAGCGTGAAGTCGCGCGGGCGGGGAATTAACGAAGGTGCTGCCGGACCGTTGCCCCGCCCGTCGGGTCCGTGGCATACCGCGCAGCGCTGCGCATAGATGCGTTGGCCCGGCGGGGCAGTTGACGGGAGGTCGGCGCCGGGCGGCCAGGTCAGGTCCGCATAGAGCGTCGCCACGGGCTGCCAGATCTCCAGGGGGCGTGCATACCCCAGCCTGGCGTAGATCGAGCGACCCAGGTCGAGTAGCAGTAGCAACCCGAGGACCACGAGCATCACTCGACGACGTGACCCAAGCAACCACCGCATCGTCAGCCTCTCACTTGCCTGCTGGTCAACCCTGGTATGATGGCAACTCCGCTATGTCAAGATGACCTCCGGCCAGGTACTGCTGGAACAGACGGCAGATGTCTTCGGAATTCTTGACCGGAATTCCTATGCCTCTCCCCGCTCCTTAGGAACGATAGGGTTGGCCAAGTGGGCAGCAACCAGAGCCACATCTGTCGCATGGTGCCCGCTTCGTCGCCTGCATGGCGCACGCGCCGCGTGCTGTTCGGGGCAAGACAACCGTGGTTGGCCTATGCGTCCGTTCTCCTTCACGCGGAACGAACTCCCGCGCGCCGATCTCGGAATAATCGTCCGGCAATCCTGACCGTGACCATTTCCGGTGGATCCCTCCACGCTCACCTGGCTCATCACATGCCGTTCTCAGCCCAAGGAGTGGTATTGCATCGGCAGTGCCAGTGGCACTCGCCGTGTACCTTCACCGAATGCGCGGATGTGGGGAAGACGGCACCGCCCGTCGCGGCCCCCTGAGGGTGTCTGGGCGTGTGCGGAAGAGTGCGTAGCCATGGACGGATCGTGCAGGATTGGACGTTTGTGTCTGCGAGGCGACGGAAGCGCTTCACGCGGGGAGCGATGTCCGACCGATTCCGAGGAGGGCTGCTGCCTACGTGGTGACCATTCCGTCAGCTTCTGAGCCTACTTGAGACTCACGCCGCGAATGCGACGTGATGCCTGGCGCCACGCGATGGCGGATCAAAGCACGATCACCAAGATGGTCCTTTGTTTGCATTGACACGGAGGGGTACCCATGCGCTCCCTCGCCACGTCCTGTGGAAGGCGGCCCCCGCACCGCGGGCGCGCCCGAGTATGAGGCAGGCACCTCCCGGCCTGGGAAGAGGCACAGCGGCGGGCCACGGAGTCCTGGGCGCCGAACGCGAGGCCCTGCTCACCAACGTGGGCAGGATGTTGCGGATGCCGCAGGCGAACGTGTCGCGCGCCGTTTCTTGGGCGCTGATAGTTGCATATGCAACGAGAAGGAGCAAGTCATGGCATTAGCGGAACACCCCACGGTCAAGGCGTTCTACGAGAAGGCCGCCCGCACCCCGTTGCCCGCTGCACCTGTCACACTGGAGGCCGACTGGCTGCGCCAGGTGGCTCGGGACGCCGGGGCCGACGACGTGGGACTCGTCGAGATCAGCCGCCCCGCCCTCGCCGACCAGCGGGAGGACATCCTGCGGTTCTTCCCGCCCACCCGCACGCTCCTCAGTTTCGTCTGCCGCCTGAACCGAGAGCCGATCCGCAGCCCGGCTCGCTCGGTGGCGAACCTGGAGTTCCACCATGCCGGCGATCACGTCAATGAGGTCGCCAAGAGTATTGTCGCCACCTTAGAACGCCATGGCATCCGGGCGGTCAATCCGGCGATGGGGTTCCCCATGGAGATGGACCGCTTCAACACGGAGAAGATTTGGGTGGTCTCCCACAAGCCAGTGGCGGTGGCGGCCGGCCTGGGCCACATGGGGATCCACCGGAATGTCATCCACCCCCGGTTCGGCAGCTTCATCCTGCTGGGGACCGTCTTGCTGGAGGCGGAGGCGACGGCCTACGATCAACCGCTCGCGTACAACCCGTGTCTGGAGTGCAAGCTCTGTGTGGCGGCGTGCCCCACGGGGGCGATTGCCTCCGATGGCCAGTTCAACTTCTCCGCCTGCTACACGCACAACTACCGGGAGTTCATGGGCGGCTTCACGGATTGGGTGGAGCAGGTGGCCGACAGCAAGAACGCCCTGGACTATCGGACGAGAGTGACCGACGCCGAGTCGGCGTCGCTCTGGCAAAGCCTCTCCTTCGGCGCCAACTACAAAGCGGCGTACTGCCTGGCGGTCTGTCCGGCGGGGGAAGATGTCATCGGGCCGTACCTCATGGACAAAGCGGGCCACCTGCAAGCCACCGTCCGGCCGTTACAGGAGAAGGCGGAGACCGTGTACGTCGTGGCCGGCTCGGACGTCGAGGCCCACGTCGCGCGGCGCTTCCCCCAGAAGACGACGAAGCGGGTCGGCAACGGCCTGCACCCACGCTCGATCCCGTTCTTTCTGCGGGGCCTGCCGCGCACCTTTCAACGGGGCCAGGCCCAGGGCCTGGATGCCACGTACCACTTCACTTTCACCGGTGTGGAGGAGTGTGACGCCACGGTGGTGATCCGGGACCAGACCGTTCAGGTCAGCGAGGGCCACGTGGGGACCCCCGCTTTGCGCGTGCGTGTCGACAGCCAGTGGTGGCTCGGCTTTCTGGCGAAAGAACGCAACCTGCTCTGGGGGCTCGTGCGCCGAAAACTGCGCCTCAAGGGCTCGCCGAAGTTGCTCTTGGCGTTCGGCAAATGTTTCCCGTCGTAACGAGCACCGGAGAAGCCACACTCATGAAACGCATCCGAACGATCGGCAACCCGCTCATCGCCGTCGAAATGACGCAGCACAACGTTGCCGCCGGGCGGGTATTGATCTACGACGCGGAAGGGAAGACGTGCCTGGAGTACGACCGGCCGTCCTCCGTGCTGGGCCAGTTCCACGATCACCGGATCGATTCGGTCGCCGCGATGTTGGACCGCAAACTGGACATGGTTGCGACGGCAGTCGGGTAACGCGCCACGTCCGTCAATTGGCGCGTCCCAAATCCCCGGGCGCACGACGCGCCTTAAGCGACACCCGCCGCAACTGCCAGGGCAGCAAGGCAGGGTCCGTCTACTTTCGTGCGATGACAAAGACACGCCCTTGCTCTTCCGGCTCGGACAGGGGTGTCATCAGATCCTGGCTGCTTGTGAAGTAGACGTCCTTCCACCCCCTTGCCAACAAGGTCGCCTTCACCCAGGCCAAGTCAAAGACCGTGTTGAACGCGGTCTCGTCAAACCGCCGATAGAGCCCACCATCCTCGCGCAGAAATCCGGTGATGCGTGTCCACGCCTTCTCGCTGTGGCCGTCGTAGATCCCGCGCGTAAGAAGCAGCAGTTCCTCACTGCTGTCATCCAGCGTCATCCCGTTCCAGCGTCGGAGACCCAGGCGCGTGTTCAGATCAAACACGAAGAGCCCGTCAGCCTCCAAGACGGCGAATACCGACACCAAGCAACTCGTCAACGCATCCGCATTCTCCAAATGATTGAGTGGAGACCACTAAGCCCGCGCGCTCCGTCAGCGTGAACCGACGGGCATCCCCCTGGAGAAATTGGACGTGTCCCGAGGCGTGAAAGCGACTGGTGTTCTCCCGTGCATAGGCTAACATGGGCGCCGACGCGTCCAGCCCAATGACGTGGTAGCCGGCTTCCAGGAAACACACGGCCAGTTGGCCGGTCCCACAACACAAATCCAAAACCGTGCGGTTGGCGTGGCTTATGGGCATCGTTTCATACAGCGCGCGAATCCCGGGAGCGACCTGCCGGGCGAACCCACCCCAGCGCAGATTGTAGGCCTTCGCGAACGACGCGCTATACGCTGCATCCGCGACACTCCTGACTCCCGCCAATGACGCTACTTCCTCCTGCGGCGCCCGCAGCCATGCGAGAACCGTGGCGGTGCCTGGCGGCTCAGCGTGGTGAGGGAATGGACGCAACCTCCTGCACGGGTGAGCCGCGCCGTCTCGCCAAGTCGTGAATATGCTGCACGACGAGCGCGGTCCACCCCGTCTGGTGGCTCGCGCCCAGGCCGCGGCCCGTGTCGCCGTGGAAGTATTCGTGAAACAGCACCAGGTCGCGCCAGTGCGGGTCCTCGGCGTAGCGACGGTCGTCGCCATGGCAGGGGCGCTGGCCCCGGGCATTCGGGAGGAAGAGGCGCGCGAGTCGTGCACTCAGCTCGTCGGCGACCTCCTGCAGGGTCAGGCGCCGGCCGGAACCGGTGGGGCATTCGACGCGTAGGCTGTCGCCGTAGTAGTGATGATAGCGCTCCAGCGCCTCGATCAGCAGGTAGTTGACCGGAAACCAGACCGGCCCGCGCCAGTTGGAGTTCCCGCCGAAGAGGCCGGTCGTGGACTCGCCGGGCTCGTAGTCCACGCGATGCTCCTCGCCGTTGACCCGGAAGACATACGGCCGGTCCCGGTGGACGCGTGAGACGGAGCGGATGCCGTACGGCGAGAGGAATTCCTGCTCGTCGAGCAGGTAGCGCAAGACGCGCTCCAGCCGGTCGCGCGACGGAATCGCCAGCAAGCGGTGGCAGTGGCCCGCGCCGCTTTCCAGCAAGCAGCAATACGAAATGTGGTCGCTCAGGTCCGGTCGGTGCTCGAGAAACCAGTTCATCCGCTTCTGAAACCCGGCCAGGCCTTGGAGGAGATCGTCATCCAGGACCTCGACCGCCAGCAGGGGAATCAGCCCGACGAGCGAGCGGATCTTGAGCGGGATATTGCGCCCATCCACACGGAGTTGGTCGTAGTAGAAGCCGTCCTCCTCGTCCCACAGGCCCGTGCCGCCGTGCGTATTGATCGCGTCGGCGATGGCCACGAAGTGCTCGAAGAACTTTGAGGCCATATCTTCCGTGGCCGGATTGTCCCGGGACAGCTCCAGCGCAATCGACAGCATGGTCGCGCAGAAGAACGCCATCCAGGCCGTCGCGTCGGCTTGTTCCAGGTGACCGCCAGTGGGCAGCGGCCGGGACCGATCGAACACGCCGATGTTGTCGAGCCCTAGAAAGCCGCCGGCGAACAGGTTCTTGCCCTCGAGGTCTTTCCGATTGACCCACCAGGTGAAGTTGATGATCAGCTTCTGAAAACAGCGGGACAGGAACAGGCGATCCCGCCCGCTCCGGTCCCCTGTCATCTTGTAGACGCGCCAGCAGGCCCAGGCGTGCACGGGGGGGTTCACGTCGGCGAAGTTGTACTCGTAGGCGGGCAGTTGGCCGTTCGGGTGCATGTACCACTCGCGCAGGAACAGCACCAGCTGCTGCTTGGCGAACTCGGGATCGATCCCTGCGAGTGGGATCATGTGGAACGCCGTGTCCCAGGCGGCATACCACGGATACTCCCACTTGTCTGGCATGGAGATCACATCCCGGTTGTAGAGGTGGCGCCAGTCCGCGTTGCGGCCGGCGAAGCGGCTGGCAGGTGGGACCGGTTGCTGCGGATCGCCCTCGAGCCAGTCCTGCACGATGTAGTGATAGAACTGCTTGCCCCAGAGGAGTCCGGCATAGGCCTGGCGCATCACGCCGCGCTCCGCCTCCGTCAGCCCGCCGGGGAGCCGGTCCGCGTAGAAGGCGTCGGCCTCCCGTTTGCGGTCCGTGAACACCCGGTCGAACTCCTCGCCCAGGCTGGTACCGGGAGAGAGGGCATCCGTCGCCAGGCGGAGGCGAACGGTCGCTACGCCGCCCGCTGGGACCTCCAGTCGATAGAGCGCAGCCACCTTGGTTCCCACGTGCCGGGGATTCACGGCGGCCGTCTGTCCGTGGACCACGTACTCGTGAAACGCGTCTTTGACGAACGGCGTCCAGGTGTCCGCCCCGAAGAGCTTGCGGGTATTGGTCTCGTTCTCGGTGAAGAGCAGCTCCGGGGCTTTCCCGTCAGGTCCCGGGCCGGCCACGAAGTAATGTCGGCCGAACGCGACATGGTCTCCCTGCACCGTCGACTCTCCGATGGCCCGGAGGCTCGGCTTGATCCAGCACCCATCGTGCTTGCAGCCCCAGACCCACGTGTTGCGATACCAGAGTGTCGGCAGCAAATGGAGGGGCGCCGCCGCTCCGCTGCGGTTTGCCACGCGGATCAGGATCAGCACATCATCCGGGCCGGCCTTCGCGTACTCGGCGAACACGTCGAAGTACCGTTCCCCGTCGAAGACGCCGGTGTCGCGCAACTCGAACTCGGGCTCGTGCTTGCCCCGGCGGCGGTTCTCCTCCACGAGCCGCGCGTACGGGAACTCGGCCTGCGGGTATTTGTAGAGCGCTTTCATGTAGGAATGGGTTGGCGTGGAGTCCAGGTAGTAGTAACACTCCTTCACGTCCTCGCCGTGATTGCCTTCCGGACCGGTCAGACCGAACAGCCGCTCCTTCAAGAACGGGTCTTGCCCGTTCCATAGGGCCAGCGCGAAGCAGAGCCGGCACTCGCGGTCCGTAATGCCGAGCAGCCCATCCTCCCCCCAGCGGTAGGCTCGACTTCTCGCTTGGTCGTGCGGGAAATAGTCCCAGGAGGCTCCCCGCCGCCGAGTAGTCCTCGCGCACGGTGGCCCACTGGCGCTCGGACAGGTAGGGCCCCCAGCGTTTCCAGTTCGCGCTGCGGCGAGCATCGGCGTCCAGACGTTCTTGCTCGGCGATCATTGCTCCTCGTAGTTCCACAGCAACCCGCCATCCACGACCACCGTGGTGCCGGTGATGACATTGACCTCCACGCCGGCATTGTTGACGAGGATGTCGAGGCGGCCGAGCTGCTGCACGCTGTCCTGGATGAGTCGCCGGATGTCCTCGATACGTCCCAGATCCGCGCCGATAGCAACGCTCTTGCGTCCCAGGGCGTGAATCGCGTCAACCACACGCTTCGCGCTTTCGGGGTGACTGTGATAATTCACGACCACATCGGCGCCTTCTTCGGCCAGGCGGAGGGCCACCGCCTGGCCAATGCCCTGACTACTGCCGGTGACCAGAGCGGTCTTGTCTGTCAATTTCATAGTCAGCGTCCCATTGCGTCCTCGGTTCGGTCATTTCCCGGATTTGCTGAGAAACGGTCTCACAAGATCGAAGAAATCAGGGAACCAGGTTCGCGCCGAAAACCTTTCTCATGCCCTTCGACCGAATCCCAGCACAGAGTCCAATGTTCGGGTTCTTCAATCCCGTGCAGGAGCTCATAGCCGAGGCAGTGTGTCGATGTGTGCAGAATGGCTTCCACCTCACGATAGGCTCGTTCAAAAGCCTCCGCGTGCAAGGGAGCGCCGGACAGACCTAGGGCACAAACGTCGTACGATAGTCCTGCGCAAACCGCTCAAACGAGATTGCGGGCCGACCGAGCAAGCGGGGAATGGTGTCCGTGACGGTAGCTGCGGCGCCGCTGGCGAAATAGCGGAGCAAGTCGCTCACGGCCCGAACGTTCCATTCGGGCATTCCCGATTTCCGCATTTCATCCGCCGCCGCGGAGAGCGGCACGTCCACGTACCGGATTTGCCGGCCAAGGACTAACGACAGTTTCTCGGCAACCTGGTGAAAGGTCAGCGCTTCCGGCCCGGTGAGGACATAGGTCTTCCCCTCGTGGCCGGAGCTGGTGAAAATCGCGGCCGCGACGGCGCCGATGTCGCGGATGTCCACCGTGCTTTGCGCTGCGTGCTTGAGCGGCCAATAGAAGACGCCCTGCGTCTTGATGGTGTCCGCGGAGGCGAGCATGTTTTGATGAAACGAATTCGGCCGCACAATCGTGAACGGCACGCCCGAGGTGCGCAGCATGTCGTCCGTTTCGCCGTGGAGCCGCAGGAGCTCCGCGTCCGCGCGAGCGTCAGCCCCCATGCCCGAGAACTTCACGAGGTGCTTCACTCCGGCGCGTTGGGCGGCCTCAATAGCAGTTCTCTGCCATCGAGCGCCGTGCTCCGCAACGGGTGTTAGAAGAAACATCCTCTCCACGCCGTGCAAAGCCGTGTCGAGGCTCTCCGGGTGATCGAAGTCGCCCGCAGCCAGCTCGATGTTCGGGCCAGCGAGATGCTGCGCGGTCGCGAGCGTGCGGACGAACGCGCGAACGCGCTCGCCCAGCGCGGTAAGTTGGCGGACGAGCTCTTGTCCGTTGTTCCCGGTTGCTCCCGTAATCAGGATCATGGGTTACCTCGCGAGTCGGGTTACGTGTGTCCCACCATGAGCCGCAGGTTGAAATGCGGGTGGCCGATCTGTCCGTAGAGGCGCAGCCAGAGGGGCATCCACATCTCCATGCCGCGCGCACCGGTGATGTCGCCGAGGTCCACGATGTTGCCGCGCTTCCAAGCAAACCACTCGCAGAGCCAGTCGGCGACCTTGCCCTTGGCCGCCGCATCGTTGCCGCAGATGAACAGGCTGTGGTCTCCGGGAATGCTGGATGGATCAACCATGATGTCGCAGTTCACCGTGTTGAGCGCCTTCACGACCCGCACATCTGGGAATTCTCGCTGCACCTGTTCCCCGAGCGAATCGGTGTTGCAGACGGTCAACGTCGCCGGCATGCCTTTCGAGAAATCCAGCGGGTTCGAGACGTGGATCAGAATCTTGTCCCGTAGGTTGGCCGCGCCAGCCTGCCGAAGGGCCGCGAGCGAGTTGGCGCCGTTGGTGCAGTCCAAGACGATCTCGCCGAAGGCCGCCGCGTCGGCGAACGTACCGATCTGCGCTTTACCGCTCACGGAACGAAGCCATGCCTGACCTGCATCGCTGTTGGCGGTGCGCGAGCCCATCATGACGTGCTGCCCGATGTTGACGAGTCGGGTGGCGATCGCGTTGCCCACCATGCCGGTGCCGAGGACCGCGATGTTCATATACCCTCCTTGCGTGGGTCGCTGGTCAGTGCTGGTAATGCGGAGGGGTAGACGATGGGCTACGAGGCAAGCCCGAAGCGCCTGAGGCGGGTGTGGAGCATCGTCCGCGTGATTCCCAGGAGCGCTGCAGCTTGCGTCTTGTTGCCCCGGGTGCGCTCGAGGGCGCCGACAATGGCGCTCCGTTCCAGGTCAGCCAACGCCCCAGGTGCAGACTGATCCAATGCCTGCTCGTTTGCGCCTTCTAGTCGCGAACCCCTCCCACCTTCAAGCCCGAACTGGGCCGCCGTGAGAAGGCCTCCCTCGGCCACGATGAGGGCGCGCTCGACCGCGTTCGCCAGCTCCCGGATATTCCCGGGCCACGGATAGGAGCGCAGCAACTCCTGGGCGTCGCGGCTGAGGCCCGGCTCCCCCCGGCCAATGCGCGACCCCAGCTCGCCCACGAAGTGGTGCGCCAGGAGCAGGATATCCTCGCCCCGCTCGCGGAGCGGGGGCAGGTGGACCCTGAAGACATTCAGACGGTAATACAGATCTTCACGGAATTTGCCCTCCGCCAGGGCCTGCGCCAGATCCCGGTTGGTGGCGGTGAGGAGGCGGACATCGGCGCGGAGCGTCGCGGTGCCCCCCACGCGCTGGAACTCGCGCTCCTGGAGGACGCGGAGGAGCTTGGCCTGGACGGTCGGCGGAAGTTCCGTGACCTCGTCCAGGAAGAGCGTTCCGCCGCGCGGCCAGCTCGAAGCGGCCGGCCTTCTGTTTGTCGGCGCCGGTGAAGGCGCCCTTCTCGTGGCCGAACAGCTCGGAGTCCACCAGCGTTTCGGGCAGGGCGGCGCAGTTGACGGCGATGTAGGGGCCCTCGGCACGAGCACTGCTATGATGGATGGCCCGTGCCACTACCTCCTTCCCGGTCCCGCTCTCCCCGGTGAGGAGGACCGTCGTCTCCGTGGGGGCCACCTTGGCCGCGCGGGCCAGGGCCGCTTGCAAGGCGGGGGACCGCCCCACGATCCGGTCGAAGCCGTAGCGCTCGTCCAGGGCGTTCCGCAGGGAGGCGACGCGCTGTTCCAGCTTGCGGGCCCGCCCCTCGGCCAGGGCCCGGCGCTCCCGCTCCTGGGCCAGCCGCTGGTGCTGCACCGCCACGACCACCTGGGCGGCGACGCCGGTGGCCAGCTCGACGTCCAGCGCTTCGAACCAGTAGGGGCACCGCTTCCCAAAGTAGACCGCCCCTCCCACCCGCTCGCCGAACCGGAGCGGCACGATCAGGCAGGAGCGACCCCCCACGTCGAGGATCCGCCGATCGCCCGGGAAGGCGGGGTCCAGCTCGACCGGCGCGTCCTGGACGACTACGGCTTCTCCTGCGACCACCCTCGGCGTAAAGGAGTAATCGTCTAGTGGGACCCGCGCCGGGTGCGTCATGATATCGGGCGGGCCCACCCTGGCGAGCAACTCTAGCTCCCTCCCGTTGCTGGAGATGAGCAGCGCCCCCATGACGTCGAAGTCGAGGATCGGCTGCACGGCGGTGGCGAGACCGCCGAACACGTCCCGGGTGTCGAGGCTCGTTCCCAGCACCTCCGTGAGCTTCCCGAGCGCCTGGAGGCGGCGCTGGCGCTCGCGCTCGCGCTGCAGGAGGACGGTGCTCTGGATGAACGGCGCGATCAGGGTGGCGAGCTGCCGCAGGGTGGCGAGGTGGGTCTCCGTGTAGGCGTGGGGGGCGAGGCTGGTCGCCACCATCGCCCCCATCACCCGGCCCCCGCATTCCAGCGGGACCAGGAGGCCCGACCGGATCCCTTTCTCATGCATCTTCCGATGGAACGGGTTGCCGCTGGAGAAGTGGGGGTGGGTCGCGAAGTCGTGGATCAGCAGAGCCTCGCCGGCGAAGACGAACCGGAGCACCCACTCCTCCACGATGTAGCGGGCGTGGGAGGCGTGTGTGGTGGTGTAGTGCTCGTCGTGGAGGACCAGGCCAGGCGGCGCGTGCTCGGCAAAGACCGTGAAGGTCCGTCCGTCCTCGTGCCGGTGGTCAACAACAAGCCGGTCGTGCGGGACCAAGCGTTGGATCTGGGCCGAGAACTCGTCCAGGAACCGCTGGGGTTCGAAGTCCGCCTGTATGGCGCGCCCGATCGCCCTCACCGAGACGAGCAGATCCGGGTCGGCAACTTCGACTTCCATTGGCGTTCTGTGCTCGGGTCCCCTCACGCACTGGAGACCCCCCGCCCAGCGCCTCATCCGCACACGGGAGTCGCCACGGCACGGACTCCCGACGCGGGGGACGGGAGAATCCTCAGCGGAGAGCCGAAGACACGTAAGCATAGGCCGCCAAGGGCGGGAAGTCAAAGCAGGCATCAGTCCTTGTGCATCTAGCCTGGACACCGGAAGGAGTCCGGCTCGGGGTGGCCAACGACCTCCGCTCAGTCCCCTCTTGGCGGGGCTGTGCTCGCGGCCACGCGGCGCGCGCGGAGATCGTGGTCAGCCCGGCGGCCCGGACAGGCTGCCGCGCTTGCCAGTGCCTGCCGCTCTTCGCGCGATCCATCTGGGACCACCGCCAAGAAGTGGCAGAACCGCGGTGTATCACGGCTGGCACGCTCAGCCACTCGGAACGTTATGCCAAACTGTTCTTCGAGTTTGCGGTCAAGGAATCCCCCGAGGACAGGGGCGGCCATCCGCAGGAGCCGATCCAGGGCGCCGTGGTCGATCTTGGCCCACACCGTGACCTCCCCGCGGATGCGGTCGCCCTCGCTGGAGAGATCCACCGCCGCGACCACGCGGCCCGCCACATCGCCAAACCACCAGCCGCGGGAGACGCCCTGTTCCAAGAAGACACGCCGGTCCCCGTCCGCCGCCAGCACTTCAAGCGTGCCCGCGTTCCAGTCTCCGTCCTTCCCTTGGTACTGCCCGGGGCCCACCCGCCAGAGCCGGGTCGGCGCGATCTGAAGTATCCGCGCCAGCGCAGTAGTGATGTCCGGGTGATCCAGCAAGTAGATGAAGACCTGGGGGTTCGCGACTGCCTCCAGCCGGAGACGCCTCACGAAGGTCGGGTCGGTCAGGATCTCCCGGACTTCGTCCTGTCGGACCGACACGACCTGCTCGAGCACGGCGTGGTGCGCGGGCTCGTTTGCCCCCGCTGCCGCGGCCCAGAGCACTGCCAACCCGGCGAGCCATGGAGCGGTTCGCACGCTTGTCTGCTCCTGTGGGACAGACCCGACTGGCACGTCCCACCACGCTCTCACTCAGGGACAGCGGCTTGCTGACGGCACCAGCGATGCGCAGTTAAGTGGTCCGCCCGATTCGGCTGTCCCGCGGGCAGGACGCGCGGCGGGCGCCCCTGTTTGTGCACGGTACAGCCAGGCGTGTGCCAGGGCTTCCCACCGGCAAGCCCAACCACGGGCGCGGGGCCGGGAAACCCCCAAGCGCGTCAGGCGCGCCATTACATGCAGGCTATTCAGGTGATGTTGGAGCAGCGTACGCATCGGCTGATCTCGACCACGAGGGCCGACGCGGTAACCTGGCCTTCCCCTCCACGGCTCCCCTGGCCCAACGGCCGCCCCTCCTCCCACTGAGGAGTGTCCTCCTTGCACGGTGTCGGGAATGCACCGGCGGTGCCAAGGGCCGTCAGTCGCGTAACTCGCTGAAAGGGCGTCTTCGGAAGCGACGTCCGCTGGGGGAGGTAAGCGCGATGCGTGCCGGCATGCAAATGGCTGCGTAGTAGCAGACGGATCGTTCAGAATTGGACACCTGTTGTGGTGACGCGACGCGTTTCAAGCGGTGTGTGGGGCTGTGGCCGGTGGTCTTGCACGTACCGTGTGGCCGTCTCAAATCATCGGATGCTGAACGTCCCCGACGACACCGTCGCGTGTCGGCCACGCCAGACGCGTGAGGCGTCACGCGTCGAACCGCTCACGCCGTCATCGTCATGGCCATATCCCCGCTGTGCGGGGCGAGGGTAGGGGCCTCGGAGCTACTCGCCGATGACACGCACGTTGTAGGCCGCTTTGAGGTCGGGAATCCAGTCGTCGAAGAAACGGATCCCGTGAGGCTTGCCCAGGCGATTCAGTTCGTCGAGCCCGATCGGCCCTTGGCGCAGCCGCTCTCCGAAGTCCTTGAAGAAGAGCTCGAACCCGCCTGGGGTGTACAGCTCGATGATGCGTGCCGGCTCGGGCCCCGCGTTCCACATGGTGTGGGGGATCCGGCGAGGCTTCAGGACCCAGCAGCCGGGTGTCGCCTTGACGACCTCCTCGCCGACCCGAGCGTGCATCTCCCCCTCGAGCACGTGGAGCCAGACATCGTTCTCGTGCACGTGTGGCGGTAGGAGAAGACCCGGCTCGAACGGCTGCTCGATAATCGAGATGGCCCCGTTCGTCTCCTCGCCGTACAGCTTGATGACGACGCCGTTGACGACGTCACCCTCGTCCGTGGCGATCAACGTCTTACCCTTGATGCGTTCACGCATGACTCGTCTCCTTGAAGGAAGGCCGGCCGTGAGGCCGTGGAAGCCTCCCCTCGTGTTCTGTGGCTAGGCAACACAATGCCCACTCCACTCTCGCCCGTGGCTCCCCGGGAGCCTCGTCTATTGCGGCCCGCTGAGACGCACTCGAGTCCCGACACCCGGGCAACGTGGGTCAGGTTCGAGGCTTCGATGTACGCGATCGAGAATCCGGACCGCGGTGCTCACCTCGTCGAGCCGATCGCGACCGTGCAGTGTGCAGAGGCGGTGCCAGGCGGGGAGACCGCTGCAACCTCTCGTTGCTGTTGGATCGAGGGTATGCCTATCGGGCGATGGAGGGGTAGGCGTCCATCGCTGCGCGGCTGACCGCGCAGAGACGGACAGACCGTGCAGGATTGGACAATCGCTGGCCCCCGACGACCGGACCTCTCACCCGCATTTGCGGCGTCTCGTCTGCGGCACCATGGGTAGCCGCGCGGCGGTTCGTGCAGACGCTGCGATCACCAGAGCAGGATCCGTTCCCACCAGTGCCCACCTTTGGTCTACGCGGGAAACCGGGAGGGACTCGATCTCTCCATGTCGCACGACGGCCGCCAGCCTGCGTTCTTCAACGGTGTTCTTCAACAGGTTGTTCAACAGGTTTGACGTGGCGCGCTTCATGCCGTAGCCTCCGCTCACGTTCACGGCTGGCCCCTCCTGCGAAGGACATTCCGCGGCCATACGGGTGTCAACACAACCAGGTGCTCGACCGCCGTCCTCACGCCGCGCGGCGTGGGCGTCCGACCCCCGGCGGATGCCGTGGAGGGTGTCGCGGTCCGCGGGAGAGACGGGAAACCGCGGATCTCCCGTCGAGTCTCGCCCCATCGGATAGGCGCCGGAACCGGTGCGCGGACTCACGTTGGCCCGTCCGGGGGATCGGTGGTCCGCAGGAGCGGCGCCACCGCCCCCACTCCGGCGAAACGCGTACAATGAAAGGAGCGCCCCATGTCCGGAACTGTTGGCTCGGCGGCACGGAACGTCGTGCTCGTCCATGGCGGTTTCGTCGATGGCTCGGGGTGGGAGGCCGTCTACCGAGCCCTGCGCAAAGAGGGCCTGACGGTCAGCATTGTCCAGCATCCGACCATCTCGCTGGCCGATGATGTCCGCGCGACCAAACGCGTGGTGGCCGCGCAGCCCGGTCCGGTGATCCTCGTCGGCCACTCCTACGGGGGGGTGGTGATCACCGAAGCCGGCAATGATCTCCAGGTGGTGGGCCTCGTCTACATTGCCGCCTTCGCCCCCGACCAAGGCGAGTCAGTGGCCACCCTGATCAAAGATCCCCCACCCGGCGCGCCGGTGCCCCCGATCCTGCCGCCGCAGGACGGCTATCTCCTCCTCGACAAGGGGAAGTTCCCCGCCGCCTTCGCCGCGGACCTCGACCCCGAGCAGGCCGCGTTCATGGCGGACGCCCAGGCGCCGTGGGGCCTGGAGGCGCTCACCGGGGCTGTCAGTACGCCCGCCTGGAAGGCCAAGCCCAGCTGGTACCTCGTCGCCACGGAGGACCGCATGATTCCCCCGCCCGCCCAGCGGGTCATGGCCACGCGGGCCGGGGCGACCGTCGTCGAAGTCGCGGGCAGTCACGCGATTTACGTGTCCCAGCCCGCGGCGGTGGCCGGGCTCATCCTCACGGCCACCCAAGGCTCGAGGGCCATGGCACCCTCACGCTAGGCCGGCCGACAGCGACAGAGCGTAGCCGGAACCATGTCACCTCCCCCCTTCGGTGTGCTTCGGCTCCTTGATTGACGTGGCCGCTACCGACCGGCGATCGAACGCGGGCCCTGCGGGACTGGGCGTGTGCATTTGTTCGCGCGCATCGAGAGCAAGCCCCGTGTCGATTGCCACGTCCTCGGGCCGGCTACGCCGGCCGCTCAGCCTGAACGTTCGGCGGCAGAATGCGGACGGGCGGCGGGATCTTCTTGCAGAAGCTTGTGAGGCGTGGCAATGATCCTGATCACCGGGGCAACTGGGGCAGTTGGCAGCGAGGTTGTCAAGCGGCTCTCCGCCGCCGGCGTGCCCGCCCGGGCCGTCACCCGCCGGCCGGAGAAGGTGACTCCGCTGCCCCACATCGAGTTCGTCCGCGGCGACTTCGATGACCCGACGTCGATGCGGGGAGCGGCCGAAGGGGCCGAGCGGGCGTTCCTGCTGACCAACTCAACGGACCGCGCCGAACAACAGCAGACGGCGTTCGTCCGGGTGGCGAAGGAGGCCGGGGTGCGGCACCTGGTCGTGCTATCCCAGCTCCACGCCAACCCCGGCTCATCGCTGCGTTTCCTTCGGTACCACGGGGCCGTCGAGGAGTTTGTGCGGGCCGCCGGGCTGACGTTCACCTTCCTCCAACCCAACCTGTACATGCAGGCGCTGCTGGGGTTACGGGACAGCGTCCGGGAGAAGGGCGCCATCTTTTTGGCCGGCGGCGACGCCCGGGTGAGCGCGGTGGACACGCGCGACCTGGCCGATGTGGCTGTCGCGGCCTTGACCGGCGCGGGGCACGAGGGCAAGGCCTACCCCCTCACCGGCCCCGCCGCCCTGTCGTTCGCCGAGATGGCGGGCCAGGTCGGGGCGGCCATCGGCCGGCCGGTGGCCTACATTGACGTGCCGCCCGAGGCGATGCGGGCGGCGCTGGTGGGGCTGGGAACACCAGAGTGGCAGGCGGATGGCCTGACCGAGGAGTTCGCCATGTACCGGCGCGGCGGGGCATCCGGCGTTGAGTCGGGGGTGCAGGAGGCGCTCGCCCGTCCCCCCCGGTCGTTCGCCGAGTTCGCCCGCGACAACGCCCCTCAGTTCTCGTGACCGGTGGCCCGTGGGCTGGTGGACCGCCGAGCCAGCCGCTGCACCTGAGTCGGCGGGCATGTAGGCTTTCCCATGTTCATCACTCCCCGCGCCCGCCGGGCAGGTGAGCTGGTCGTTAGGCTTCGAGGACGAGACCGGAACGAGGTGGGCGCAATCCGAGAGCATCACGTCAAGGCCTGCGTGACCTCGGGTACGTCGAGGGCGCCTGACGCAAAGCCTGGCGGCGGCCCCCCACGCCGACGAGGCCGCCCAGCAAGGGACCACGACCCTCCCCATTGTCGTCGCAGTTGCTGCCGATCCGATTGCGAGCGGGCTCGTCACTAGCCTGGCGCGGCCGGGCGGCAATGTGACGGGGTTGTCCATCCTCGCCTCGGACCTCGTCGGCAAGTGTCTCGAGCTGCTTGCGCAGGCCGTTCCGGGAGTCAGCCGGGTCGTGGTCCTCTGGACGCCAGGAGTCCTCGGCGAACGCACGGATACGGACATGCGGAAGGGCGCAGAAGTCACGGGGCGGGCGCTGGGGGTGCGGCTTCAATTCGTTGAGGCGCGAGGTCTCGCCGATTTCGACCGGGCCTTCTCGGACATGACCAGGGCACGCGCCGGTGCGCTGACGGTGCTGCCAAGCCACGTGTTCGTCAATGAGCGCAGACGCCTCGTGGACCTGGCCGCAAAGCACCGGCTGCCGGCCGTGTACCCCTGGAGGGAGTTTGTCGAGGCCGGGGGCCTTATGGCCTATGGACCGAACATTGCGGATTTGTATCGGCGCGCCGCTACGTACGTGGACAAGATTCTCAAGGGTACGAAGCCCACCGACCTGCCCGTGGAGCAGCCGACGACGTTTGAGCTGGTCATCAACCTCAAGGCTGCCAAGGCCCTCGGCCTGACGATCCCACCGTCGGTGCGCGCGCGGGCGGACCACGTCATCGAGAAATGAGCACGCGGGGTGGCGGCTCGAACCCTCACTTCAGCGTGCAGCGGAACGACACGTCGGGTTGCAAGGAGCGTAAATACTATGACCTTCCGGGCGTCACGTAAGATTGCCGCACCTCCATCGAGTGTCTTTGCTGCGTTCGAGGACAGCGCTCGCCTAGCGGTTTGGTGGGGACCGGCTGGTTTCACCAATACCTTCAAGACTTTTGAGTTTACGCCAGGCGGGAAGTGGTCGTTCATGATGCACGGGCCGGACGGGAAGAACTATCCCAATGAAATTGTCATTACGGAGATTGAGCCGCCCAAGAGGATCGTTCTCCACCACGTATCACAGCCACGGTATCTCCTGACCGTAACTCTAGAGCCAACCGCTGATGGTGGGACTCTGGTCGGTTGGACTCAGGACTTCGAGAATCCTGATGTTGGTCGCCGCATGGAGCGAATCTTAGTGCCGGCAAACGAGCAGCTTCTTGATCGGTTGTCGGCAGAGGTGCTACGCAAACATGGCGGCGGCTAGCAAGGCGGTAGGCGACGAAATCCGTACCAGAGGTTGCCATGAGCAGGCCCGTTATGTGGAATCGGATGTCCTGGCCGAGGGAGGCCCTCCTCACCGCAGCGCATTTCGGCCTGGAGGGCTTCGAACGTAGGCGGGGCGAACGCGCCGGCCTCCGTTCCGTCTCCGCCGGAGGCGTTGGCGGACCTGGAACGGCGCGCCATTCAGGTCACCCTGGAGCGCGGCAAAGGCAACAAGACTCACGCCGCGGCACTGCTCGGGATCACCCGAACCAAGCTGCAGACCCGCGTGAAACGTTTTGGGCTTCGCCTCGTAGATCACTGCGTGATTCTAGGCCGGCCGTCCACCACTGATCAGCGATCCGCACGCCCGTACACACCCCGCCCGACCCAACTCCTCGGTCAATTCCGGCGACGCTGTGGTTTCAGGCGGTTAGACCGTAGCTCGACGATTGGCGCCGTTTCTGCATCGCACCAGGGAAAAGCCAGACCCCCGAGTGAAAAGGAGCGTGGGATGACGGCGAAGGTGATCGGGATCGGCAAGCGAGTGCTAACGCTCGTACTCATCGAACTGCTGGTGCCTGGCGGGACCCTCGTGGTGCTGGCGCTCCTCTTCATGGGTAGCTCGGGCTTCCGGCGCCGGGGAACGTCGCGTCTCTCCGTCCGATCCTGAAGGCGGTGCGATGGCCCGCCCGCTGCCGCCGTTCGAGAGCCCTCGCTTTGGACGCCCCGGCCCTGGGCTGATTTACCTTGTCCGAGATCCGCCCGGGAGTGCGTGCAGGCGGAAGGGAGACGGAGATGGACGCGGGCGTGATGGTGGTCGGTGTGGCGGTACTCGTGCTGATCGGGTTCGCGTTGATAGGGGGTCCGATGCTCCTGGCCGATTGGTCTCGAAAGCGGCGCCAGACCCTGATTGACCGCCAGATCGCGCTCACTGACGCTCTGGACAGGCAGCTCGGCCCGCTGGTAACGCCGGTGGTGAGGAAAAGGCTCTTCGGTCCGTGGGAGATCCAGCTCACCGTCCCGCTGCATCGGGCTACGACGGTGGCCCGCATACTCGTGGTTTTGCACGAGGTGTTCGCCGAGATGGCGGGGGGAAACGGGGACGCCTACCGTATCGTGCTTAGTCCGGGGCAGGATGCGCCGCGCGCGATAGACCGGCGCCGCGCGGGTCTGCCGGCCACGCGCTGGGCCGGCGACCGCGGCGCCGCCTGACCCCGTTGACCCGGGCCGGTCCGGTCACCGCACCGGATACGGGAATGACGAGGTCGGGGCGCCGGCAGCCCGGCGCCCCGAGGGAAGTGACGATCATGGACATCCCTGAACAGATTGCCCTCCAGATGGCCAAGGCACGGATAGAGGATGCCGTGCGCGAGGCAGAGGAACGGCGAACCGTCCGGGCGGGTGGACCGCGCCGCGCCCTGCGGGTTCGTCTCGGGCGCGCTCTGGTGCGGCTCGGCCAGTGGCTGGCGGGCCAGTCGGTGCCTGGCCGAGGTGCAATAACCTCGGCACCTCGGTGACATCGCGTCGACGTGCGTCATCGCCAGCCCCGCGCACCTGGCTTATCGTGGGATGGCTATCCGGCAGATTGACCGCACAGCTCGCGGTCCGTCCGCACGTGACTGACATACATGGTGGTGGCGATGCTCGAAGCAGGGGCGAGACCGATCTGCCTGTGCACAACTCGGCACGTGCTCCGCGACTTCGGAGAGCAGGATCGGGCGGCATTCATCGCGTACCAGATGGACCCGCGGTATCGACGCCTTTACGGCTTCTTGGCGGATGACGTGAGGCGTGCACACGACCTGTTCGATCGCTTCCAGTCGTGGCAGCGCCAGAATCCGCGCGCGGACTTCCAGGTGGGAATCTTCGAAGCCGCGACCGGCCGACTCTGCGGCTGCTGCGGCCTCCGCACGTCGGGTGCTCCCGAGCAAACGGCCGTCCTGGGGATCGAGCTGACGCCCGACACCTGGGGGCGCTACCGGGTGGCAATCGACGCGGTGAGCGCCCTCCTCGAATATGCGTTCGCCGTCCTCGATGTGGACGTCGTCATGGGACAGACCGCCAACAGCAACACCCGCGTCGAACGGCTGGCCCGCTGGTTCGGGGCCGAGATTGTGGCCCGCCGTGAGGGGCTGGGCGGGAGCGGCGCGCGCGGGTGGACCGAGGTCGAGTGGGCTTTGCGTCGCACAGCCTGGATGGATGCCGGCCCATCCGATAGGATGAGAAGGCGAGCTCGCGAACTGGGCGGCGAAGGGAGCAACAAGTAGGGCGAGGTGCCGATGCCTGTCGGACTGGGGCAACGAGGACGGCGAACGCCGCGAATCAGTGGAGACCTTGCCGGATTTGCTAGCGGGTTCTAGAGGGTGCGGGAAGGCTAAGCGGATGAGGGGTGCCCTGCGGAGGAACGATCTTCTGCGAGGCAATTCCCATGGCTGACTCGACAAGCTGCCGAGCGCGAAGGTCACCGGTGGACCACGTCATCTACGATACGCGCAGATACCCCATCGTCGACGTCAGGAAGGATATAGCGCCTGGGTCCGCACGTATGAGCAGACGGTGCCGATGACTTAGACCTGCGCTTGCTGGACCGACTGCAGACGGTGGACTGGCGACGTCTCGCACGGTGCTTGATCTGGCGTGCGGCACGGGGCGGATCGGAACCTGCTCCGCCGCCGGTCTGACGCCGCCATCGACGGCGTTGACCTCACGCCGGAAATGCTCGCGGTCGCGCGGCGAAAACGGCTCTACCGGTCGCTGCGCCTCGCCGATGTCTCGCAAACCGGCCTTCCGGCCGAAACGTATGGTCTCTGCCTGCAGTCGCTCGCGGACGAACACCTGCGCGATCTGCAGCCGCTGTACCGCGAGGTGGCCCGCGTCACCAAGCCCCGAGGGTTCTTCGTCAACGTGAGCTTGCACCCGCAGTTTCTGATGACCGGCATGCCCACGCACTTTGACCGGGCGCCAGGAGAGTCGGTGACCATCAGGACCTACGTTCACCTCCTGAGTGACCACGTAAGAGCCGCGCATGCGGGCGGCTGGCTGCTCCGGGACATGGCAGAAGGCCTGATCGACGAGGCCTGGCTGCAGCGGAAACCCAAATGGACCGGCTACCTGCCCCTCCCGTTCAGCGTCGCGATAGTCTGGCAGCGCCAGCCTGCGTCGACCCGAGAAACGGTCGCGCCATGAGGAGGACGGCATGGTCACCGTGATGGGAGCAACGTGACCCGGCGACGACGATCGCCGAAGCGTTCCTCGGCGCCGGCGAACGGGTCCTCGCCCTTGAGCGATCGTCAGCAAGCTTCCGGTTCTGGAGCGCGATGACGGGCGAGATGTACGTGATCGCTGACGGGTTCTCCTCGACCTTCTTCATGTTGGCCCCTTGCGACGGGACCTGAATCGCCGACGGCGAGAACGATTTCTCCTTCAGGACCATACCCTGGAGCATCTCGGTCGAGCCGCCGGCCATGTCACGCATCAGGACGACGATCGGCTTGGCGGGGAGGTCGGATCGGACGTCCTTGAACGTCTTGCCCCCGCCTCGAAGTCGTGCCAAGGAGGAAAACCGTGATCGAGTTCGACGAGCAGATTACATTGCGGATAGTCCAGCAGCGGATAGAAGAGGCACTACGCGCGGCGCGAGCCGGGCGGGGCCACCGCTCCCTGCGGGCACGCCTGGAAAGCGCACTGGACCGGTTCGGCCATTGGATGCGCGACTGAGATTGGCGTCTGACCCCGTCGAGCAGGCGTCGTCAAGCTTGGGGTGCGAGGCAGAACCGGCAGCACTCCTTTTTTGGCGGCAGATCGCCTGCCCTTGCGCCGCGAATTGATGAAGATGAGTGAACGTGGCACATTAACCGATCACAGTGCAGGCAAGGTTGGCGGTCTACCGGATGTCGTGGACACCCTGCCCAGGTATGCGGGCGCTTCCGTGCAGCCTGTCGGACAACAGATATGGTTTGAGCCGATGACGCCACGGTCGCGTGCCCGGCTCACGCCGATTGATGGCGTCCTGTACACCGCGGTCGTGGGTGCGTGGGGCCGGCGGAGCCGGAACCCGCGGACCGGGCAGCCGATGGACATCCCGCCGAAGACCACGCTCCACTTCCGGTTCGTCAAGACGTTCAAGGAGGCGGTGCTCCCCCCCGCTACCGCGGCCCCGAAGAAGCGGCGTGGAGAGCGAGGACCCTGAGCGCCGTCCCGGAACGGTCGGATCACGGTCACGGACAGCTCTCTCGGCGGGTTCGCGCTCGGTCCCTCTTGACGGTAAGTGAGGTTGTGTAGGGAGCGACGGGCGAGGCCAGGCTGCTAGCTCACAGCGGCGTCATCCGGTAGCATCGGCTTGTCCGTACCTTCGTCGACCCGCCCGCTGTGACAGGCCTTACAAGAGGTCGGCAGCCAGCTCGGCCAACGCGGAGCGCTCACCTTTCACCAGCTCGACGTGCGCCGCGATCGCCTCGTCCTTGAACTTCGAGATGATGTGGGTGAAGCCGCTGGAGGCAAAGTCGAGGTACGGCGTATCGATCTGACTGAGGTCGCCGCTCAGGACGATCTTGGTGCCCGGCCCGACGCGCGTGAGGATGGTTTTGGCTTCGAGGGGGGTGAGGTTCTGTGCTTCGTCGATGACGATGAATTGTCCAGCCAAGCTCCGGCCCCGGATGTAACTGAGCGCCTCCACAGCTCTGCAACGCATGTCGGACCGGGGAAGAAAAGAGGGGGCATCTCAGTGGTGCCCCCCCCTTTCGATCTCGCTGTGCAGATGTCTCTGGGGCGTTCGCGCCTCGGATTCTACTTGCGCCGTTCCCACTCCAGGTCTTCGGCAACCGCAAAGTCCCCCGTATGGTTGACGACGGCCCAGGCCGTGCGCGTGGACAGGTCCACGCCGTATGTTCCGAGCGTGTACTGTGGTCGCCACGGCCCCAAGACGAACCGCTTCGTCCCGCCGAAGTTCGCGTCCACCGCGTTGATCCACTTGCCATGGTCATTCCGGACCGCCAAGCCGAACTCCCCACGGAAGAGGTCCCGAAGGTGGCCGCGCAACGATGTCGTAGGACATGGAGAGCACGTACGTGTCGGTCTGATCCGTGCCGAGGTCCGCCAGGCCCCACAGGCTCAGGATATTGCTCGCGAGGTCGCGATCGTGCCCATGGCCCCAGCGATGCTCGTCCTCTTTGTGGGCCCACCCCGTATTCACCGCCTTGGTCGTGTGGCGACCGTCGTACAGCGTTGCCGTGCTCCCGTTGACGCAACAGAGGATCCTCGCCGTGGTGCCGTCGAAGCCGTCCCGTACATCCGTGTACGGGGCGCCCTGAGCAATCAGGAACTCCTTCCCGTTCAGGCTGTACCCGAAGCTCTCGCGCTTGACGAACGTGAGGGCGGGCGTCGCGAGGAGATCGCAGTCCACCCCGGCGCCGAGCCTGCCGCCGCACCCGTTGTCGGACGCATAGTGGTCCACTGTCACCCGCGGACCGTCCACGGTGACGATGTAGTAGCCGACCGTGAAGAGCTCCTGCGCGATGGGAGTCTCACGCGTGCCGCCAAAGGCGGGAACGTTGTACTTCGTGTCGTTGGTCGGAATCTGCGGAATGTAGAACTTGTAGCTGTTCGACGCGGCGATGATCTCCTGCACGCTGGAATTGTTGTCCGGGCTGACGCACGACGGCGCGGTGGTGCATGTGGTCGTGACCGCCGAAGTGATAGCGCACACCGTTGCTCTGGAGGCTGCCGATAGAATGCGTTCTGGCCATCCGGGTTCGCGGCGGGATTGGCACCGAAGAGGATGTCGGTGTGGTTCTCACCGATGAGGTTCTTGTGGCTGAAGACGAAGGCGTGCTTCTGGCGCCCCCTGGTCGAGAGCTGCGTATCGATCCAGCCTTGCTGGTCGAGGATGTTGTTGTCGGAGCCGCCTTGCGTTGTTCGTGCCGTCGGTCCGCGTGAACTGGTCGAGGAGCACGAAGCGAGCATTCTTGTAGTCGAAGGAGTAGCTCAGCCCGTTCAAGTTCGCGAACGGGCTGCTGAAGTTCTTGGCGCCAAACACGTGATCGCCGCTGCCGACGGTCTGCGGGTAGAGTGTCTGGAATTCCGCCGCGGCGATCTGAGAGCCCTCGTGATTACCCCGGAGCGGGTAGAAGCCGATGCCGGCGTCGTACAGGGCCTGCGCCGCCGCGGCCCTGGTGCCCATGGTGCGTTCGTTTGGCAGATCATTCGGGCTGTCGGTTTCCTTGTCCACCAGGTCGCCGACTTGGATCACGAACTTCACATCGTGGTCGATGAATTGCTCGTTGAGCTGGTTGATGATCCCGACCGCCACCGTGCCTGGGTTTTGCCCGTCCGCGTTGGCTTTCCACTGGGTGTCGGACATGACGCCGAAACGCCACGGCTCCGCCGAGGCGGCCGGGCAAACCAGCAACACCACCGCGAGCATAAAGACCGTAAAGCGCGCACAACGTCTCATGATTTACCTCCAATCGGATAGCTGGGTGTTGGTTCAGATCCGTGCGTTCCGGGAATTGTTCTCCTTTCTGGTGTTTGATTCGGGTGGTCTTGCGACGCCCTCGCCTCGCCCATCGCGCCTGAGGTGAGAACCCGGCACACACTCATGGCTGGTGTGTACCGGCAGCGGATGACACCTTGATTGCACGTCGGTGAAGTTCGGTCGCGTCGGGAAATTCTCGAAACGGGTCACCGGATATCAGAAGGAGCGATTACGCCGAGGGCAGACGCACACCATATCGCTCCCGACACCGGCTAACGGTGTCGCCTCCACGAGCACGTTCTTGTCACCGAGAACGGCTGAGAAACCGTTGCTGGATGGAGGGTGCGGGCAGTGAGGGGATGGAGCTCGGGCAGTTGCCGATTCCGGAGTCTGGACGGAGTGGGTACGCCAGCCGACCGACGGCATCACGCCAACCGATGAGGCGGCGGCGCCGTGAGGAACGCGTATCCTCGAGGCTGGACTCCACGTGCGGAAGGGATCTCGACGTGGCGAACGGCCCGTCAGGGGCTGCCTAACGCCACGACCACGTGGCCGGCTCGGCGAACAAGCGGTCCTCGCGCCAGAACATGCACGCCTTCATCGCCGCCACGAGTCGACGGATGTCGGCCGGGTGGACGTCGCCGATGGTCCCGATGCGGAAGGTGTCCAGGGACGTCACCTTCCCGGGATAGATCACAAAGCCTCGCGCCTTGAGGGCCGCGTAGAATTTCGAGAAGTCGTAGGCGGGATGCGCGGGGCTCAGGAACGTCGTGATGATGGGAGACTGGTACTCCTTGGGCAGCAGGCAGGAGAAGTTCAGCCAACCCATCTCTTCCACCAGGATGCGATGGCTCTCCTGATACCGGCGGTGACGCGCCTCCACGCCCCCCTCCTCCTCCAGCTCTCGCAGGGCCTGGGCAAACGCGCGCACGACATGCGTCGGAGAGGTGAAGCGCCATTTGCCTCCCTTCTCCTCCATCTCGCGCCACTGGTCGTAGAGGTCAAGGCTCAGCGAGCGAGCACGGCCTTTCGTCTGTTCAAGCTCTTCCCGGCGAGCGATCACGAAGCCGAAGCCTGGCACACCCTGGATGCACTTGTTGGCGCTGCTGATGGCGAAATCCGCGCCCATCGCCTCCACGTCCAACGGAACCCCGCCGAAGGTGCTCATGGCATCGACGATGAGGTGCCGCTCGTGCGACTTCACGATCTTGCCGACCGCCTCCACGGGGTTGAGCATACCCGTGGTGGTCTCGCAGTGCACGACGGCCACGTGGGTGATCCGCGGGTCGGTGGCCAGCGTTCGGTCGAGCAGCGCGAGATCGGGTGGCGTGGCTTCGCCGCTGTCCTGGCTCACGACGCGAATCTGCAAGCGCCGAGCGATCTCCACCATGCGGGCCCCATAAGCACCGTTCACCAGGACGAGCAAGGCACCATCCGCGGGGACCGCCGTCCCGATCGCCGCCTCCACGCAGAATGTGCCGCTGCCTTGCATGAGCACGGCGGTGTACCCGTCGGCCCGGGTTGCGAGTCGCACGAGCTTCCCGCGGAGATCCTGGACGATTGCGTTGTATTCTTCGTCCCACGTGCACCAGTCGCGGAGCATGGCGGCCTTGACGCTCTTGGTGGTCGAGAGCGGCCCCGGCGTCAGCAGCAGGTATGGGTTGTCCGGCAACGCGTTGATGTTCACGATCGCCTCCGATCGCGACGCGGTTGGCGACGAGTGCCAGCCAGGCGTCACGGACGCTCTCCCCACGCGAGGCGACTGCGGATGACCGCGATCACATCCGGGCAGGACGCGATGCTTTCGGTCACGTAGTGCGCCCCGGCCTTGCGGAGACGCGACTCAACGGCGCTCGAGTCGCGTCCGCAACTCCTCTGGCGCGAGCGCGGCGACCTCCGCCTCGGTGAGGCCAAGCTCGTTTCCGGTCTTCGTCACACCGATGGTCCACATGCCCGCATTGAGTCCCTCCTGGATGTCACTCACGGTGTCGCCGATCTTCACCATGGCCTCCATGGGGTAGACGCCGAGGTTCATGGCGTTCTGGTAGCACATCCACGGGTACGGTCGCCCCGCTGGCACATCCGAGGGGCACACCACCGAATCGGGCGCGTAGCCCCGCTGGCGCGCTTCCTCGACGAGCACAGCCATGATGGGCGCCGTGTAGCCCGTGCATGAGCCGATGCGGATCCCGGCCTTTCGAAACTCCTTGAGCGCCTCGTGGAGCCCCGGGATGGGCTCGGCGGTTGCCGCAACACTGGACACCATGAGCGGCTCAACCTCGCCATACATCGCCTCCACGTCGTTCTCGTCCGGCCTCCGGCCGTGGACCTGCTGCCATTTGACCGCCACCGACTCCGTCTCGCACATGCGCCGCACATGGTCTTTCTTCATCAGGCCCATGGGTCCGCGCGCCTCCGCCGTGGTCACCTCCACTCCACGGCGCTTGAATACCTCGATGAAGACGGCGACCGGGCCGACGCAGCCATAGTCCACGGCGGTGCCGGCCCAGTCCAAGATCACGGCGAGAATCGGGCCGGTGTAGGCGCCGTTACGGACGTAAATATCCATCACGCTCTCCTTTGAGTTAGCGGTCGGCTCAGGCCGTCAACCACGCCTGCGTCCGCTTTTGCAGACCCCGCGTGAGGAGCCCGTACCCGATTCGAGCCGCCATGTTCACCAGCACGATGAGCACGGACATGGCCGCAGCCGACGCCACGTCCCCGGCGTCGTCCATGTTGGCCACCGCGACCGAGGCCAAAGGCAAATCCGCCGAATACAGAAAGATGACCCCCGAGACCGTCGCCATGGAGTTCACAAAGTAATACATGGCGATCTCCAGAATGGCGGGCAAGCACACGGGGACAGTCACCCGCACGAACGTTACATAGAACGGCACACGCATGGACTCGGAGACCGCCTCGAACTCCTTGTCCAACTGCTTCAGGGCCGTGGTTGCCGTGAGGAAGCTCACCGTGTAAAAGTGAACGGCTGGGCCGGATACTTGTGTCCCATGCTTTCAAGACCAACCAGCCGTAGGAGTTCGTCCACGCGTTTCCCTATGGCGGTCCTGGCATTTCTGAGGTTCTTCAAACCGTAGCCGATGTTCTGGACGGTTGTGAGGTTTGGGAAGAGCGCATAGGACTGGAAGACGATTCCCACATTCCGCTTCGAGACAGGCAGAGACGACACATCCGTGTCCGCAATGAACACCCGCCCGGAATCCTGCCGTTCGAGCCCCGCCACCGCGCGCAGCACGGTGGTCTTCCCGCAGCCGCTGGGCCCAAGGATGCAGACGAATTCTCCGCGCTCGGCATGAAACGACACACCGTTCAAGGCGGTGAATCGCCCGAACGTCTTAGTGACGCCGACGACGCGAAGGTAGGACTGTGAGTCTGAGGAACGTGGCTGAGTCATTCCCATGCTGATCGTCCCCTGGCCCGGATCGCAGTCGACCCGGGCCAGGGGCGGAAGACAATCCGAGGCGGACCGCGTGGCTGTTACTTTTTGGGCTCGCTCTTCCCGTCGTAGCGTTTGGTCCACTCGCTCAGAATCCGCTCGCGATTCTTCGCCGCCCAGTTCAGGTCGTTCTTGATGAGTTGCTTCAGCGGCTCTTTGGGGTACCCTTCCGGGATAGGCTCTCCGGTCGGGACGCTGGTCAGAGCGTAACTCTTGGCGTATTCCTTCATGACCGGCATGCTGATGGCCCAATCCAGGAACACCTTGGCCCCTGGCTTGATCTGCGCCTTCTTCATCAGGGCGTTGGCCTCCAGGTCCCAGCCGGACCCTTCCTTGGGAAAGACCGTCTCGATCGGCGCGCCCCGCATCTTCTCCTGAATGCCCCGATATCCGAAGGAGATACCGATCGGGAACTCGCCCGCGCCGGCCTGCTTGCAGGGCTTGGAACCGGAGTGGGTGTAGATGCCGATGTTTTTGTGCAGATCGTCCAGGTATTGCCACCCCTTCGGTTCGCCCATCAACTGGAGGACCGCCGAGACGGTCAGATATCCGGTCCCGGACGAGGCCGGATTGGGCATGACCAAGTGCCCCTTGTAAACGGGGTTGATGAGGTCGGTCATGGACTGGGGCATCGGGAGGTTCTTGGCCTTCGTCTCGACAGTGTTGACGCAGAAGCCGGTCTCCCAGGCATCAATGCCCACCCACTGTGGGGGGTTGCGCGTGTCCTTGAACTGCGCCGCCACCTTGTCCACTCCTTGGGGAGCATACGGGGCCAGCATGCCTTCCTGATCCAGGATCAGGAGACTGGTGGCAGCCGTACCCCATACCAAATCCGCCTGCGGATTCGCCTTCTCGGCAAGCAATTTGGCCGTGACGATCCCTGTCGAGTCTCGCACGATCTTGACCGTGATGCTCGGGATGCTGCTTCTTGAACGACTCCAGGTAACGTGGGATCTGGTCGTCCTCCAGCGCGGTGTAGACCAGGATTTCTTCGGCCTGCACGACCGAAGCGAGGAGACCGAGCGTCAGGGCGACGATCCCGCCCCAGAGAAGCGAGTACAGTGTCCGCATGGTGAAACCCCCTGTGTTGGACGGCAACGGTGATTGGACAGTGCGGGGAATCGTCATTTTTTGGCAGGCCGCGATGAAGCCAGCATGTCTTTCTGATGACAATTCCATGAATGGTGGGCTGCCAACCCATCGTGCGGCAGTATCGTGTAAAAAAAGGCGAGCTAAGGGGGAATTCATGACTGTGAAACATTGGAGACATGGTCCCGTAACGATCTGACCCCACTTATTACGGGGATTGTTACAGCCTCGCGCGTTGCGTACCGGTGTGACCGGGCTCTCGGCTGGTGTCGGGGGCTTTCGCGTCCGCAACCCGACGGGACAGCCGAGCCCTCTTCGTGCCGATCATACTTCTGGCGGCGTAACCCAAAGGGTCATGGCGCACTCGCGTAGCGTCTCAACAGTCGATACGATCGTGGTTGGAGGCGGGGTCATCGGCTGTAGCGTCGCGTACCATCTCGCCCGCCTCGGTATTCATCCCGTCCTCGTGCTGGAGCGGAATACCCTGGCATCCGGCGCGACCAGTCGGGCGGCGGCGCTCTTGACCCAAGTCCGTGCCAAGACCGACCAAATACCGCTCGTCCTGAGGACGTACGCGGCAATCCGAGAAATGCAGGACGAGATCGAGGACGCCCCCGCCCTCTCCCGAGTCGGGAGTCTCCATGTCGCGGCATCGCCCGAAAGCCAAGACGCTCTCTTGAATCTTGGCTGGGTTGCCGAAAGCCACGACCTTGCTTTTCTGTGGTTGGATCCGGCGGACGTCTCGCAGAAAGTCCCCTGGTTGAAGGGCAGCGCGGCCGTCGGGATGGCGTTCATGCCTGAGGATGCCATCATCGACCCGTTCCTGCTGACCAACGGTTACGCTCGGGCGGCGCGCTCCCGTGGGGCGACCATTCGAACGGACATCGCCGCGACGGGGCTCCTCGTTCGCCACGGCACTGTCCGGGGTGTTCGAACGAGTGAGGGCGACATTCGCGCGCGCCGTGTCGTCGATGCGGGGGGCGCGTGGGGCGGGCTTCTCGCTTGCGAAGCCGGGGTCCGCCTTCCGATGGCACCCGTTCGAAGCCATTACTGGGTCACCGCCCCTGACTCGGGCTTTCCACGCGACATGCCGTACGCCGTGCTGCCCGACGCCCGTGCGTACGTGCGCGGCGAACTCGGCGGCCTGATCATCGGCGTCCGGGAGTCGGCCTCCCTGAGCGTTGACCCGCTCACGATTCCGGCGGATATCACCGGGGTATCCTTTGGTGACGAAGCGGAGGGCTGGAAGATCCTCATGGAGAGCCGGGAACGGCTCCGGGCGTTCTACCCGGGGCTCGACGAGGCGCGCTTCACCAAGTTCATCACCGGGCTGTCCACCTACACGCCCGATGGCAATTTCCTCCTTGGGTCGGTGCCGGAGCTAGAAGGCTACCTGGTCGCCGCCGGTTGCTGCGGGGCGGGCATTGCGGCGTCCGGCGGGATCGGTCTCGCCATCGCGGAGCTCGCCGGCGGTCTGCCTCTCTCTTTCGATCTGGAGGCTTTCCGTGTTGACCGCTTTGGTGTGGTTGATGCGCACTCCGAGGAGTTTCGTGCGCGATGCGCGGCGGCGCGTTCCGCCAAGGTATCGGGATGATACGGCATCCCGTGGGGGAATTCCCTTGCGGCGCTGATCCTTTTCTCTCTATCATCCAACCGCCGCATCCCGACCGGCCGGGCCGCGGGGCCGCCGGCTTAAGGTCAGAGGCGGCGGCCCCAGACCGAATCACGGAGTCATTCCATGAGCAAGATACTCGTCGTCGAAGATGAAGAAGACATTGCCGATTTGGTGAAGTACCACCTCGAAAAGGAGGGCTTCACGGCCCGCACCGTGGCCGACGGCAAGCGGGCCTTGGATCTGATCGTGCGGGAGCACCCGGACCTGATTGTTCTGGACTTGATGCTGCCGGGCCTCGATGGACTGGAAGTGTGTCGGCGCCTCCGCGCTCAAAGCGCCACGCAGGGCATCCCTATCATCATGCTGACCGCCAGAGGTGAAGAGGTGGACCGGATCATCGGTCTCGAGTTGGGTGCGGACGACTACGTGCCCAAGCCCTTCAGTCCACGCGAGCTCGTGGCGCGCGTCAAAGCGGTCCTGCGGAGGACTGCCGCGCCGGTGAGCCCCAGCGAGGCGCCCGTCAGCGCCGGGAACCTCCGCTTGGATCCCGCGCGCCACGAGGTCACCAAGAATGACAAGTCCCTCGAGCTCTCCGCCATGGAGTTCCGGCTGCTGGAGTTCTTCCTCCGCCATCGCGGCCGCGTATTCACCCGGACGCAGCTTCTGGACCAAGTCTGGGGCCAGGATCGCTTCGTCGAGCCCCGCACCGTGGATGTTCACATCCGCCGGCTCCGGGAGAAGGTTGAAGATGAGCCGCGCAAACCCACGCTGATCCTGACAGTCCGCGGGATGGGGTACAAATGCCAGGATACCGAATGACAAATGACCAATGTCCGATGACCAACTGGCAAGACGCTTCGCCGCTCGCCACAGATCCGGTTGGTCATTGGGATTTGGTCATTGGACATTGGTCAATATGCGTCTGACCATCGCTGCGAAATCCGTTCTGACCGTGTGTGTGCTCATCGCTCTGAGCCTGGCGCTCGTGGGTCTGTATCTGGAGCGCCGGGAGCACGAATCCCTCGTCAAGCAGGTCGCCGCCCGATTGGAAGCCCAGGCGTCTCTCCTCGCAGCCGAGGCTCCCGAGAGCGTCGTTTTCGGCGACGCCTGGGCGCGTGGCGCCGCGGCCCGGACGAAGGGCCGTGTGACGGTGATCGCATCCGACGGACGAGTTCTCGCCGACTCCGACGAGCCATCGACTCAGATGGACAACCATCGCGAGCGTCCCGAAGTGTCTGCGGCTCTCCGCACGGGGTCCGGAAGGGCCGTCCGTTTCAGCGACACGTTAAATCGCCCCCTCGTCTACGTGGCCCGCAGCGTCCCCACAGCGGTGAGCGGACCCCTGATCCTTCGCCTGTCGGTCCCCTTGGGTGAGGTATCCCAAGGCTCCGGCGACTTCCGGCGGGACTTCCTGGGTATCGCCGTGCTGTCCCTTCTCGCGGCCTCAGCGATCGCTGTCCTCTGGGCCCGGGGCATTGCAGGTCAACTCCGACGCATGGTAGCGTTCGCCGGAGGTGTCTCCCGCGGCGAGATGCCCGACCGTCTCCGTGTCGGCTCGCAGGATGAGCTCGGGCATCTGGCCGTGGCCCTGAACGCCATGGCCGCAGACCTCAAAACGACCCTCGAGCGCCTGGAGGAGGAAGGCCGGCGCTCCCGCACCATCGTGGAGAGCATGGGCGAGGGACTGGTGGTCCTCGACGGACGCGGAAGGGTCTCGCTGCTGAATCCCGCGGCCGAGAGACTCCTGGGCGTCTCGAAACACACCGCCCTGGGGAGGACCGCTTTGGAGGTGGTTCGAAGCTACGAGATGGACGACCTGCTGCAGGCCGCGGGCCGCCAGCAGGGGGGAGCCAACGCCGAGATCACTTTGGTCCATCCGCAGCGACGGACCCTCGCCGGAACCGCTGTCGCGATGCGTGACGTCGAGGGCGTCGTACAGGGCACCGTCCTGGCGCTCCGGGATATCACGCAGCTCAAGCGCCTGGAGGAGATCCGCATGGAGTTCGTCGTGAACGTGACCCACGAGCTGCGCACTCCTCTGACGGCCATTCGGGGGTATGCCGAGACCCTGCTGCATGGTGACCTGGCGGACCGCGAGACCGCGCGTAAGTTCCTGGAGATCATCCACCGGCACGCGGAGCGGCTGGGGCGGCTGCTCAACGACCTGTTGGAGCTGTCGAACATCGAGCTGGAGCGAACACCGCTGCATCTTCGGCCTGTCGCCTGCGGGGACGTCGTGCGGCAAGGCGTGACCCTCCTCGCTCCCCACGCCGAGAAGAAGGGCATCCACCTCTCCACCTCCGTCCCAGAGGACGTGCCGCCCGTCCTGGGTGATCGGGACCGGCTCGTGCAGGTGCTCGTGAACCTCATCGACAACGCCTTGAAATACACGCCGGCCAATGGAAAGGTGACGGTGGCCGTGCGGAGAGTCGACCGGTCAACAGGTCAACTTGTCGATTCGGTAAAATCCGCGGAGCACTCTACGGCTTCCCCAATTGACAACGTGACCACTCCACCCATTGACCTCGTGGAGTTTAGCGTCACCGACACCGGCATCGGCATCCCCGAGAAGGACCTCCCTCGGATTACCGAGCGGTTTTACCGGGTCGACAAAGCCCGCTCCCGGGAGATGGGCGGAACGGGCCTCGGGCTCGCCATCGTCAAGCACCTGGTCGCCGCACACAACGGCGAGCTGGCGATCGAGAGCCGGCTGGGAGAGGGCACGCGGGTCCGCATCATGCTTCCCGCGGCCAACCTCGCTTCCGCACCCCTGCCATAGCCGCATCCGTCACACAAAGATCATCGGTCCGTCATCGCCTCGTCATCGCGAGGGCCGTACACTCCCGTTCATGAGCCGGGCTTCGAACGGAACTGAACGCATGCGCCATATCACCATCATCGAGGACGAGGCGGACATCGCCGGCCTGTTGGCCCATTGCTTCGCCTGCGAGGGTTTCGAGGTCACGACGGCGAACGACGGGAGCGCCGGTTTGGCCACGATCCATCGGCACAGACCAGACCTCGTCATCCTGGACCTCATGCTGCCGCAACTCAGCGGCTGGGACGTCTTCTCATCGCTGAAAGCCGATAAGACCACCGAGCAGATCCCAGTCGTCATTCTCTCGGCGAACAGCGACATGAGTAACCGCATCAACTTGCTCGAGGCGGGAGCAGATGACTACATCGTGAAGCCCTGCAGCGTACGAGAGGTCATCGCCCGCTCCCGGGCCGTCCTGCGGCGCGCGCGAGGGGCGCACGAGGGGAGGGGATCAGATGTCGTGCGGAGCGAGTATCCTGATTGCCGATGACGATGAGATATGGAGGCAGTCCATGGGTCGGCTGTTGACCGGCCAAGGGTACCGGGTCCTGTCTGCCCGGACGGGTGTGGATGCCCTGTACCAAGCGCGGATGCGAAAGCCCGACCTGATCCTTCTCAATCCTGAGCTTCAGCAACTGAGTGGCTGGGAGGTCTGCCGCCGAGTGAAGCGCTCGCCCGACGGACCCCTCGTGAAGGTGGTGATGCTCACCCTGCAGGCGGAGATCGCCTATCGCGCCGGCGCCGATGGCTACCTCGTCAAAGGGGGCCAGGCAGAGCCCAATCTACCGCCGGTCCGGGCATTTCGGCATCCCGTTCAGGGTATCCTGAGCGAGTTCCTCCAACGGCGCGCCATGGCGGCGTAACCCGGTGCCAAATATGGTGCGTCAGAGAATTCACCGTCGTGTCATCGAACTGTAACACTTCTGGCCGATGCTTCTCACGGTTCAGAATAGACATTGCGGTCAGCCCATCCATAAGGGGCGCCAGCCATGAAGACCCTCCTCGACGTCATCCTGCTCTTCGCCTGGCTTGCGGTCTATCTCGGCGTCGTGTACGCGGCCGGTCAGTACCGGCGCACGAGGGCCCGTGCACTCGGGGTGGCCGGACGGGACGAGTTCCGTGCGGAAAAAGACGTCGGGGTGTGGTTTGTGACTTTGGTCACCGGCGTCATGCTGGGCGCTGCAGTGTTCTTCGCCGCAAAGATTGGGGCGCTTCCCTGAGCGTCCATCGCCATGGGGCGCCTCGCTCTGCGAGTTCCTCAACCCAAGAAGACAATCCCGAAACCATCACACGAAGGAGGAATGGGTTCATGCGTTCCAGAATCGCGTGCCTCAGCGTGCTCCTCGGCTCGCTCGTCTTGGCGCCGCTCGCCTGGTCCGCCGATGTGGTGAAGCTCGATCCGGCACTGGCGACCTACAAGACGAGCGGTGGGGTGTCCGGAAACCTGTCCAGCGTGGGTTCCGATACCATGAACAACCTCATGACCCTCTGGGGCGAGGGGTTCGGCAAGTTCTATCCGAACGTGAAGCTCCAGATCGAGGGCAAAGGCTCCAGCACGGCCCCGCCTGCCTTGATCGCGGGCACCGCCCAGCTCGGCCCCATGTCCCGCGAGATGAAAGGGACCGAGGTGGATCAGTTCGAGAAGAAGTTCGGCTACAAGCCGGTCGGGCTCCGCACCTCGGTGGACGCCTTGGCGGTGTTCGTCAACAAGGACAATCCGATCAAGTGCTTGAGCGCGGAGCAGGTGGACGCCGTCTTCTCCAAGTCGCGGCGCTCACGGCTACAAGGAGGACATCAAGACGTGGGGACAGCTTGGCCTCACGGGGGAATGGGCCAACAGGCCGATCAGTCTCTTCGGCCGCAACTCGGCTTCTGGCACGTACGGGTTCTTCAAGGAGCACATCCTCAAGAATGGCGACTACAAGGACGAGGTAAAGGAGCAGCCCGGTTCGGCGTCCGTCGTCCAGGGTGTGACCGTGGACCGCTATGCCATCGGGTATAGCGGCATCGGTTATGCCACCGCCGGCGTGCGGGCCGTTCCCCTGGCCGAGAAGGCCGGCGCCTCGTGTGTCGAGGCCACGGCGGAGAACGCCTACGCCGGCAAGTACCCGCTGGCCCGGTTCCTGTTCGTGTACATCAACCGCGCGCCCGGCAAGGCCCTCGATCCGCTGATGCGCGAGTTCGTCCGCTTCGTCTTCAGCAAGGACGGGCAGGAAGCGGTGATCAAGGACGGGTATTTCCCGGTTCCCAGCACCATCGCCAAGGAAGAGATCGGCAAGGTGATGTAGGGAGACTTCGGCCTTGAACGAAACCAGGGTCCTCACGCCGGGCGAGCCGCTTCCCGCGGCTCGCCCGGTTGCTGTTTCGCGACAATCGCTGATTCGTCGGCTGTGGGTGGACCGATTCGCCCGCCAGATGGTCACCCTCGGTGGAGTGCTGATCATCGGCTCCATCCTGGCGATCTTGGTCGTGATCGCGTACGAGGTCTACCCGTTGTTCAAGAAGCCCACGGCCGTGCCGGTGGGCAGTGCGCTGCCTGGCATCGGCGCCGTTCCGCTCGCCCTCGGCGTCGACGAATACCGCGAGGTCGCGTACCTCGCGACGGCCTCCGGGTTGCAGTTCCTGTCGACCAAGGACGGAAAGCCGATCCCGGGTTCCGCCCTTTCTGGGCTCGACGGCGCCAGGATTGTCGCGGTTTCGCCCCTCGGCCGTGGCCCGGGCGCCTTTGGCACGTCGGACGGCCGGGTCATCCCCGTCGAGGTGAAGTTCTCCGTCGACCCACCAGGGTGCGAAGCGCACGGTGACCCCTGACCCCATCGTAGGCGAACCCGTTCAAGGCCGATCCCGAGGGGCGCCCGATCCGGCGGCTCGCCTATGCCGCCACCAAGCGACGGCCCAATCACGGCCGCGGTGGTCGGGAACCGCGAAGTCATCCTCGTGACCGTCAAGGAGCGGAAGGCGCTCATTGGCCCCTCGACCAAGGAGGAGACCCGGACCACCCTAACGATCCCCGGCAGCGCCGAGATCACGGCCCTGGCCTTGGACGGCCGCGGCGATGACCTCTTCGTCGGCACCGCGGCCGGCGAGGTCGTCCGAGTGGACGTCCGGGAACGCGACAAGCCCAGGGTCACACCTCCGCTCAAGGCTGCGGCGCAGCCCGGGGCCGCCGTGACGGCGATGAACTTCCTCATCGGCGACCGGACGTTGGTGGTGGGAGATGCCTCGGGCGGAGTCAGCACCTGGCAGGTGCTCCAACCGCGTCAGGACGGGGACCGGCGGCTCGTCCGCATGCACACCTTCACCCGCCATGCCGCTCCCGTCGTCGGCCATCGAGCCATCTGCGCGCGACAAGGGCTTCCTCACGGCGGACGCGTCCGGCTTGGTCCATCTCAACTTCGGGACGACGGGCGAGACCTTGCTCACCGTGAGATCCGATCTCGTCGGACGTGCGGGCGCTCGCCTTTGCCCCCAAGGCCGACGGCCTCCTCCTGGCGGACGGCGCGGGACGCACCGCGCAGTGGACGATCCAGAATCCCCACCCCGAGGTCACCCTGCGGAGTCTCTTTGCCAAGGTCTGGTACGAGGGGTACAACGCCCCGGAATACGTGTGGCAATCCACCGGAGGCACCGACGATTTTGAATCCAAGCTCAGCCTGACGCCGCTGATCTACGGCACGCTCAAAGGCACGTTCTATGCCCTGCTCTTCGCCGTGCCGATCGCGCTCCTGAGCGCCCTGTACGCCTCCCAGTTCATGCATCCCACCCTGAAGGGGGTCGTCAAGCCCGTCGTTGAGATCATGGCCGCTCTTCCCAGCGTGGTCCTCGGATTCCTGGCCGGCCTCTGGCTGGCGCCTCAGGTGGAGACGGTCGTCCCCGGCCTTTTCATCATGCCGGTCGTCACTCGGCGCTCCTCATCCTTCTCGCGGTGTACGGCTGGCGGTTCGCGCCCGGGAGCCTTTCGCCGGCGGTTCAAGGCGGGAACCGAGGTCGGCTCTCCTCATCCCGGTGGTCTTGATCGGCGGCTGGTTGTCCTTCCAGCTTGGCGGCCTCTGCGAGCGACTCCTCCTGGGCGAGCGACTACCGGGCCTGGCTGCTCAGTGCGCTGGGCCTCACCTACGACCAGCGGAACTCCCTGGTTGTCGGGCTGGCCATGGGCTTCGCCGTCATCCCCATCATCTTCACCATTGCCGAGGACTCCCTCTCCAACGTGCCCCAGCACCTCACGGCCGGCTCTCTGGCCCTCGGCGCCACCACCTGGCAGACGGCCCTGCGGGTCGTCTTGCCCACGGCGAGCCCTGGCATCTTTTCGGCGATCATGATCGGCTTCGGCCGGGCGGTGGGCGAGACCATGATCGTCCTCATGGCGACAGGAAACACGCCAGTGATGGATTGGAGCATCTTCAACGGCTTCCGGGCGCTCTCGGCCAACATCGCCGTGGAGCTGCCCGAGGCCCCCGAGGGCGGCACCCTCTTCCGGGTGCTTTTCCTGGCCGCGCTGCTCCTCTTCCTGATGACGTTCATCGTGAACACGGTTGCGGAGCTGGTGCGGCTGAGGCTCCGCCGGAAGTACCGATACCTATGAACCGATTCTGGAAGAGCGGCGATCCCTTCATCTGGCTCACCGGCGGCGCCCTGGGACTGAGCCTCATCATGGTGGCCGGGCTGGTGTATCTGGTCCTGGTGTACGGCCTCGGCTTCTTCTGGCCCTCCGACATCCTCCGCCTGACGCTCAACGACGGTAAGGTCCTGTTGGGCGAGGTGGCGGACCGCGAGGCAATCCCGCAGCCCGGTGCGGCCCCCGGCACGTCAGAACGGTACCGGATCAAGCTCAAGGTCGGCAACCGCGACCTCTACGGCGCCGACTTCGTGTGGGCGGACGAGGACACGATCGCCAAGCGCGACGTCCCCACCGACGCCGTCGTGATCGAGCGGCGCGAGTGGGGCAACCTCTACGGCACGATCAAGGAGGTCCGGGACGAACAGCCAGGTCGTGGCGCAGGGCCCAGAGGCGGGCTGGGCGGCAGTGCAGGCTCGGCTGCCAGAGGCCACCCGTCTCTCCCGGGAGATCCATCGCATCGAGAAGGACGAGATCGGCGGGGACAATTACGCTCAGGAGAAGGTCCGGCTACGCCTGCGGGGTTTGGAGCTGCGCGGGATCACCTCCGGCCCCGAGGTCGACCGGCTCCAGCGCGAGCTCGCCCAGTCGCAGGAGAAGCACAAGGCCCACGAGGCCGAGCTCGCCCAGCTCCGCGGCGTCAGACGGCGAGCGTCGTGATCGCCGCGACGGGCGACAAAGAGAAGGATCTCCCGCTGGGCCAGATCGTCCGGATCTATCGGCCGAACACCATGACCACCGTGACCAAGACGGGCTTCTATGTCAGCAAAGCGTGGGAGTTCGTCTCTGACGACCCGCGTGAGTCGAACACCGAGGGCGGCGTCTTCCCGGCCATCTTCGGCACCGTCATGATGGTCGTGATCATGAGCCTCGTCGTCACCCCCTTGGGCGTGGTCGCCGCATTCTTCCTCCGCGAGTATGCCAAGCAGGGCCCCTTCGTCAGCGCGGTCCGCATCGCCGTGAACAATCTCGCGGGCGTACCCTCCATCGTCTTTGGCGTGTTCGGCGTCGGCTTCTTCATCTATTTCGTGGGCGGAAGCATCGACCGGTTCTTCTTTTCCGAGGTGCTGCCGACACCGACCTACGGGACCGGAGGCATTCTCTGGGCGTCCCTCACCCTGGCCCTCCTCACCGTTCCCGTGGTGATCGTGGCCACCGAAGAGGGGCTGGCCGCCATCCCTGGCGTGACGCGCGAGGCCTCCCTCGCCTTGGGCGCCACCAAGTTCGAGACGACGTGGCGCGTCGTGCTCCCCGCCGTGATGCCGTCCATCCTGACGGGGCTCATCCTGGCCATGGCCCGGGCCGCCGGCGAGGTGGCGCCCCTCATGATCACCGGCGTGGTAAAACTGGCCCCCTCGTTGCCCGTGGACGGCTTCTTCCCGTTCCTGCACTTGGAGCGGAAATTCATGCACCTCGGCTTCCACATCTACGACGTCGGCTTCCAGTCCCCGAACGTGGACGCGGCTCGACCCATGGTGTTCACCACCGCCCTCCTGCTCCTCCTGGTGGTGCTGATCCTGAATCTGACGGCCATCGTGATCCGAAATCGCCTGCGGAAGAAGTTCGCCGGCGTGTCGTTCTGAGCCCTGGGAGACGTGCCATGTCGCTGCTCAATCTACCGTTGACGCGTTCCGAGACCCGGCAGGATAATATCCCACGACGTGAGGAACGCCTACGAGAGGCCGGGATGCTCGTCATTGCGGACCCCATGATCCAGGTCAAGGATGTCAATCTGAAATACGGGGCCAAGCAAGCGCTTTTCAACGTGAACTTGGACATCCCCGGAAGGAAGGCCACCGCCTTCATCGGCCCCTCCGGGTGCGGGAAGACCACCCTCCTCCGCTGCCTCAACCGGTTGAACGACCTGATCGACAACGTCACCATCACCGGCTCCATCCGGATCGGCAACCAGGACATCTACGATCCGACGGTGAATGTTTCCGAGCTGCGAAAGCGGGTCGGCATGGTGTTCCAGAAGTCCAATCCGTTCCCCAAGTCCATCTACGACAACGTGGCCTACGGGCCCCGGATCTACGGCATCCGGAACTCCCGCCTGGATCAGATCGTCGAGAAGAGCCTCACGGCCGCCGCACTCTGGGACGAGGTCAAGGATCGCCTGCACGAGAGCGGCCTCGGACTGTCCGGCGGCCAGCAGCAGCGCCTGTGTATCGCCCGGGCCTTGGCCGTGGAGCCCGAGGTGCTGCTCATGGACGAGCCCTGCTCCGCCCTCGACCCCATCGCCACGGGGAAGATCGAAGAGTTGATCCACACCCTGAAGAACCAGTACACCATCGTGATCGTCACGCACAACATGCAGCAGGCCGCCCGGGTGTCCGACTACACCGGCTTCTTCCTGCTGGGCGAGATGGTGGAGTTCGACGAGACGACCCGGATCTTCACCAACCCGCGGGACCGGCGCACCGAGGACTACATCACCGGGCGCTTCGGGTAATCCGGATTCCATCGCGACGCGGCGGCCGTGGCATCGGCTGATGTCTGGAGCTGACGATTGAGGGGTGCCAGGGGCACCGACGGGGGAGCCATGGAGCGGCATTTCCACGAAGAGCTGAATCAGGTCAAGCAGAAGACGCTGCGCATGGGCAGTCTGGTCGAAGACATGGTGGAGCGGGCGGTCACCTCTCTCGTGGATCGCGACTCGCACTTGGCTGAGGAAACGATCGCCTTCGACGAGAAGGTGGACCATCTGGAGGTGGAGATCGATGGGGACTGCCTTCGCCTGCTCGCCCTGCACCAGCCGGCCGCCGGCGATCTGCGCTTCATCACCACGGCCCTGAAGATCATTACCGATCTCGAGCGCATGGCCGACCAGGCAGTCAACATCTCGCAGCGCGCCCTCGAGCTGAACGAAGAGCCGCAGCTCAAGCCCTACATCGACATTCCCATCATGAGCCAGCTCTCCCAGAAGATGCTCCGAGACAGCCTGGATGCCTTCGTCCGCAAGGATGCGGAGCTGGCACGCGCGGTCATCGCGGCAGACAACAAGGTGGATGCGCTGAAGAATCAGGTGTTCCGGGAACTTCTCACCTTCATGATGGGAGACACGAGCACCATCCCGCGCGCCATCGGGCTCCTTCTGGTGTCGCGGTACCTGGAGCGAATCGCCGACCACGCCACCAACATCGCCGAGATGGTCGTGTTCCTGGCCGAAGGGAAAAACATTCGCCACGCATCCCAGCCCGGCGCGTAGGGGCGTAGTCAGTATCCTCTGACTGGAGAGCCACGGCGCGCTCACTCGGTTGCCGTGGTCACATCACGCTGAATCGTCAACTCAATACCTCAGGCGACCGTTTGCCTTGCAAACGGGACGGGGACACGGTAAATATTGAGGTAACTTCTTGCCGCCTCTGGGGACGCGTCCATACGGCGAGAGGCACCGGCGAAGTCCCCTCTGTGGCGAAACCAACGCCAGAGGTCAGTTCCCCACACGCGAGCCCCAGTGCATTGGCGCTCGGATCCCCTCCCTTCGGAGGCCCTCGTATCGGTGCGACTCGACCTCGGTAGAGACGTCCAGGCGGCGCTCGGAGAGGTGTCGTTTTCCCCAGGGCGGTGAGGGCAGGGATCATGCGCGTTGTCTTTTTCTCTGACGTTCACGCAAACTTTCCCGCTCTCTGCCGAGCGCTGGACTGGGCTCAGCGCCACCGCGCCGACCGGTTGATCTGCGCCGGCGACATCGTGGGCCACGGCCCGCATCCGACGGAGGTGGTGCACCTGCTCATGGAGCAGCGGGTCGACGCCATCCTCGGCAACGTGGATCGCAAGGTTCTCGCCCTCCTGGAATCTCCCACCAAGCTGGAGAAGCACCTGGACAAGAAAGCTCACGCGCCCGCAGCGTGGGCCGCCCTGGCGTTGGGTGACGCGGAACGCGCCTGGCTCGCGTCGCTCCCCAAGGAATTGCGGCTCAGCGCAAACGGTGCCGACGTCTGGGTGGTGCACGGCAGCCCGCTGTCGGACACGGATTACATCTACCCGAGCCTCACCGCGCGGGCCTTGGCAATCAAGCTGGGGGAGGTTCGTCCGCGGGTTCTGGTCTGCGGCCACAGCCATGTTCCGTTCACGAAGGAGATTGCCGGAGTCCGGGTCGTGAATTGCGGTTCCATCGGTCGGCCCGTGGACGGGGACTTGCGCGGCGCCCTGGCCCTGTGTGATTTTGCAGGCAAGGGGAAGGTGTATTGCCGGATCGTGCGGTTCGCCTATCCCGTGGAACCGGTGATAGCGGATCTCGAGGCCAGGGGCGCGAAGGGCAGTCTTCCGCAGGATTACCGAACGGGCACGAGGGCCAAGGACAGTTGACGGAACGATGGACCACGTAGGGCCGGTGGTAAGCCGTTGTCAAAGAATACGTTGACCGGAGACATTCTGGAAACGGCATAAGGAGCCATAACGAAATTAAAAAAGATGGACAAGTAATTTCGTAACGGCTCCTAACGGGACATGGACACCGAAAACGCTGTCGCCCGGTTCGGCCTTTCGGCAGGGCACTCCCTTGTGCGCATCCTGCGCACGCTCGCCCGCGCAGGCTACCACTGGGAAACGCCTGTCCCGTCGCGATACGAATGCGTATTCCTGGAGACCCAGGATGGACGCCTGGCGAAAGAGGGTTGCCGACTTGCCCTCCGGCGAACGGGACAGGGGCTGACCCTGCATTTCGAGGGCCGCGAGGGAGACCACGAGGAGCCTTTCGGCGGCGGCGACCTCTCCTTGCTTAGTCTCCCCTCGGACACGGAGGGGTTTCCTCCCACCGTGAAGGAACTGGTGGGCGGGCGGCTGCTTTTTCCGCTGGTGCGCCTGAAAGTTGTCGCGCAAACCGTCCGTCTCCAGAGCCCCTCGGGGAGTCGGCTGTCGCTCCGCGCAGAGCGCTCCGTGGCAGCGGCACCATGGGATGATTTGCCAAAAGGGCCGTGGCCTCTTGGCGTACTCAGCATCAGGTTCCTCGAAGGTAATCCGGACGCTCTCCTTCACTTGGCCACCTACGCGCGTGACCGACTCGGCCTTCCCCTGGGCTCAGGAGACCTGTGCCGGACGGCACTTCAGGCTTTGGGCCTTCCCGAACCAGGCGCCCCCGTTCCCACTGCCCTACGAATATGTCCCGCGGACCCGATGGCGCTCGCCGGCAGAAAGGTCGTAGGCCAACAAGTTTTGAAGATACGGGCCAACGTGCGGGGCACGCTGCAGGATCTCGACCCGGAGTATCTCCACGACTTGCGCGTAGCCACCCGCAGGCTCCGATCGGGACTGCGGCTCTTCGCTGCGGTGCTCGGACCCAAACGGTCCGAGTCGCTGCGTGTGGAGCTGAGCTGGATCGCCGGACTCCTGGGCGCCGTGCGCGACCGGGATGTGTTCATCAGCAATCTTGAGGCGCAGTCCCAACGGCTGGCCGAGGCCGGTGGCATCGCAGGGCTCCTGGCGGAGGAATTGCACCGGCAGCGGGGGCCGGCGCGGGAAGCGCTCGAGTCAGCCCTCGCCTCTCGCCGTTTCGCTTCCCTCATACATCGCCTGGACGCCCTGGCGTCCTCCCCGCTACCCCGCCGCGACCGTAGCGCTACCGTGGCCCAGGCCGCACCCGTGCTCCTCCAAAAGGCACAGAAACGAGTGCTCAGACTGGGGCGTACCATCACCCCCAATTCGCCCGCCACGGACCTCCACCGACTGCGGATCCTATTCAAGCGGCTCCGGTACACGTGTGAGTTTTTCCGGGAGGCCTTCGCGGACCCCAGTGCTGGGCAGGATCCGCTGGCTGACTACATTGCGGCCATGGTGCGTTTCCAGGACTGTTTGGGGGAACACCAGGACGCGGTGGTGGCCAGCGGTCGGATCCAAGAACTGGCCAAAGGCCTGGTCCAGCGGGGAGCACTATCGTCGGACCAACTTCTCAATCTCGGAGGCCTGATCCAGGTACAACGGGAGATCGCGACGGACCGCCGCGGTCGCCTGCTCAAGCTGTGGCGGAAGTTCGACAAACCCGCAACGCGGAAATTCCTGGCCGCGCTGGAGGTCAGTTCGCCGCCGGCGCCCGGCACCGGCGATTCGCCCCAGGGGCCTGGTCACAGTAGTGCGGGATAGACCAGGCGCCTTGAAGTCCTGTACGCCCACAGTTTGCAGTTGAACCGCAGCGCGCTGGTCTCAGTTCTTTCCCGCCGCCACCACGGCTGCCACCGCCTCGGTCGTCGTCAGCACTCTTGTCGATGTCCCGCAAGATCACCAGCTTCTCCCCATGCTCCCCGGTGGGGGCGAGACCGGTGAGGAGCTCGCTCAGGGCGTCGCCGAAGCCGGAACGGTCCGGAGCCACCCCGTCACGTCCGTCAGGACTGGCCGCACGTGCCCGTCCAGCTCCTCCAGGAGAGGCGCGAGCGCCGCCTGCGGCAGGCCGAGGGCGTCCCAGGCGCCCGCGGCGAGGGGCGGCACGGCGTCCGTCCCGCTCTCCCCGAGGGAGAGAGCCTGGCAGTTGCTCTCCACCCTCCCCGTGCGCAGCCTACTACCCGCCGCCGGCTCCTCGTCGGTTGCTAGAACTCTGCAAACCCGTCCGTCCCCGTGGCGGCCGGCACGGCCTTCCTGGCCGGCGGGCTCGCTATTCGGGAGGGGCCTGCGGCCGTCTGAGCCAACGTGAACTGCGCCACTTGCGTCGAGAGCTCCTCCGCCTGCGTGGCGATCGAGGCCGGCCTCCGGGGCGGCTCCCCGGCGCTTTGTCGACTTCTGGGCTGGACATTGGAATGAGGCTTGCGGTCGTGGTCGAGTCTGCAGCTGGGGACAGGCATATGATATATTCTGGGGGCGTCTCTCTCGCTGAAAGGAACGCTAGAGCAAGCGCGGCCTGCAGATACGACATTCCATCTCTACGTCTCGAGGAGTCATGGCATCTAGGTCTCGTTCGCGCGTCTCCAAACGCACGCCCCGACGTCCGCGCCGGCGTCCGGTCGGGGTGCCGGCCGGTCGGCGACTCGCGCGGGCGTGCCGGCGGGCGATCCTCGCACTGCGCTCCCTGCCGCTGGCGCTCCGGGTGCTCGGCGGGGCGGCCGTCATCCTGGCGGTCTGGGCTGCGGTCAATTGGGGGTACCAGGTGATCCGCAAGCCGACCGAGCTGTTCTTTCCGGTGAGCGGCGCGCTTGCCAAGAGCCCACCCGAGACGTGGCGGACGTACGGACCGCTGTTCACCGCGCATGCGACCGCCGTCATCACGCCCGAGTTGCTGGCCGCGCTCGCCCAGGTCGAAAGCGGAGGCAACCCCGTGGCGCGGACGTACTGGCGGTGGCGTCCGAGGTCGAATCCCCTGGAGTGGTACCAACCGGCGTCGAGCGCGGTCGGCATGTACCAGATCACCGATGGGACGTTCCGAGGCGGCAAAGCGCTACTGCATCCACGACCACATGGTGGTCGAGGACGGCCCCTGGCACGACGTGCGCTCGTGCTGGTTCAACAGCCTCTACACGCGCGTCGTGCCGAGCCACGCCATCGAGCTGACCGCGGCCCTGCTGGATCGCGGCGTTGCCCGGACGCTGGAGGGCCGGCGCCTGGTGGCGGCCACGCCGGGCCAGCAGCAGGATCTGGCCGCCGTGATCCACCTGTGCGGAGCGCGGGCGGGCGACGCCTATGCCGCGCGCGGCTTCCGCCTGACCGTCCGCCAGCAATGCGGCGACCACGACGTCAGCCACTACCTCGCGCGGGTCAACGCGCTGAAGCGGCAGTTCGCGCGGCTGGCGGCTGCCGGTTAACTGGTCCGACGCGCACCGTCAAGCCGGGTGAAGGGCCGGTGAGGGGGCCCCACGACCGTCACGGGCACGTGTCTGGGACGACGTCCGATCTCCGCAGGACAAGACGAGGGGCGGCAATCACTTCTCCTGTTCGAGCATCTTCCTTGCCTTGCGCAATTCCTTCTGGTGCTCTTCGCTCACGGTGGGGTATTTTGGATCGATCTCCTGCATCGTCGCCGCAATGATGGCCGAGACGGCCAGGCGGGTGAACCACTTGCTGTCCGCCGGCACGACATACCATGGCGCCCAGCTCGTGCTCGTGTGATTGAACATGTCCTCGTATGCCGCCATGTAGTCGTTCCAAAAAGCGCGCTCCTTGACATCGCTCGCCGCAAACTTCCAGTTCTTCTCCGGCCGGTCGATCCGTTCCAGAAAGCGCTTCTTCTGCTCCGCTTTCGACACGTGCAAGAACAGCTTCACGACCGTGGTGCCGTTGTCGCTCAGGTATCGTTCGAAGTCGTTCATCTCCCGAAAACGGCGCTGCCAGATGTCCTTGTCCTTCAACTCCGGCGGCAAGCGCTGCCGCTCCAAGATGCCGGGATGGACCCGCACGACCAGTACCTCTTCGTAATACGATCGGTTGAAGATGCCGATGCGCCCCCGCTGCGGCAGCACCCGGCAATTGCGCCACAGGTAGTCGTGATCCAACTCTTCCTCGGAGGGAGCCTTGAAACTGTACACCTGGCAGCCCTGCGGGTTCAGCCCGGACATGACGTGCTTGATGGTGCTGTCCTTGCCGGCGGCATCCATGGCCTGGAGAATGATCAGCAGCGCGTGGGTGTTCTGGGCATAGAGCTTGTCCTGATACTTGGCCAGCAACTGTACACCGCGCTGCAGCAACTCGGCGGCGTCCTCTTCCTTCAAGAACGTGGCCGTGTACCGCGGATCGTAGTCCTTCTTCAGCGAGATCTTCTTGCCCGGCGGGACGACGAATCGGCGGATGAATTTGTCGAGCTTCATGGAGTCTCGCCCCCTCTTCGACGAGTGCGGTGATAAGGGATGACGATTCCGGCGCCGCTAATCCCCCATGCATGTACCGACGCGGCGAGCCGTGGCGACCCAGGGGTGATCGGGTGGGACGAACTTCAGCTTCTTGGCGACATCCTCGAGCGGCACCGGCTTGGTGTCGTCCGCGCGCGCCGCCACCATGACCCCGTATCGGCCTTTGTTGATCAGGTCGGCGCACGCGGTACCCAGGCGCGTGGCAAGCAACCGATCCGTCGCCGACGGCGTCCCGCCGCGCTGGAGATAGCCGAGAATGGTGACGCGCGACTCGAGGCCGGTTAACTTCTCGAGCTGTTTTGCCAGCCGCATCGTGTTGCCCGAGTGCTCGGCCTCCAACTGTTTCAGCTCGGTTTCGGCGTTCCCTTGGGCACCGGGTGATTTGGCTTTGGCGACCTTTTCCTCTGCCGCCCGCAGCGCCTGGACGTTCTGTTTCGATATGGCGCCTTCCGCTACGGCAACGAGGCTGAAGCGCTTCCCCCGGTGGCTGCGGCTGCGAATGGCATCCGCGACGCTGTCCACGTCGTACGGAATCTCCGGGATGAGGATCGCATCGGCGCCGCCCGCGATACCCGCGCCCAGCGCGAGCCAGCCGACCTTGTTGCCCATGATCTCCACGACGATTATGCGATGGTGGCTGTGCGCCGTGCTGTGCAGCCGGTCGATGGCCTCTGCGGCGACGCCGAGCGCCGTGTCAAAGCCAAAGGTGACGTCGGTGAGGCTCACGTCGTTGTCGATGGTCTTCGGCAGCGTGATGACGTTCAAGCCTTGTTGGACCAGACGATAGGCGTTCTTTTGTGTCCCGCCTCCGCCCAGGCACACCAGCACGTCCAGGTGGTGCTTGTGGTAGTTGTCCACGATGACATTGGTCACGTCAATTATCTTGCCGCCCACGGGCATGCGATGGGGCTTGTCCCGGCTGGTGCCCAGGATCGTGCCCCCCTGGGTCAGGATGCCCGACAGCATGTCGCCGTCGAGATCCATGGTGCGGTTCTCCATGAATCCGCGGAATCCGTCACGAAACCCGATGACCTGCATGCCGTAGAAACCGAGCGCCGCCTTGCCCACTCCGCGGATCGCGGCGTTCAGGCCGGGGCAATCGCCCCCTGACGTGATGATCCCGACGAACTTGCCCATCTCGGAGAGACCTCCTCGTTTCACGCCAGTGACACCGGAGCCACAACACACACCGAGCACGAACCGGACACGCGCCGTTCGCCTTTGGCGCGGCCGCAGGATGCCGCACAGGAATTGCGTATGTCAAGGAGAAACCAGGCACGCACCGATCCTCTCACACGCCCAATCCCGGCAGGAGATCTTCATGACCACTGCCGTTGTCATCTCCTTGTCACAAATCTGGCATAACGTATTAGAATAAGTTACCTTTGGAATCGATCTTGACCGCTTTGAGCGGATCGTGGTCCCCAAACTGACTGCGTGCCGCAGCCTCACGCGTCGTGCGATTGGGCTGTGTGAGAGGAGAGAACAGCATGGAGAAAGGGACGTGGACAGTGAAAGTCGGCCTTGCCCAGATGCTCAAAGGCGGGGTCATCATGGACGTGGTGACGCCGGAGCACGCCAAGATCGCCGAGGACGCCGGAGCCTGCGCCGTGATGGCTCTGGAGCGCGTGCCGGCCGATATCCGGGCCGCGGGCGGTGTGGCCCGCATGGCCGACCCGACCGTTATCGAGCGGATCAAGAAGGCGGTGACCATCCCGGTCATGGCCAAATGTCGGATCGGCCACTTCGTGGAGGCGCAGGTCCTCGAGGCGCTCGGGATCGATTACATCGACGAATCCGAGGTGCTGACCCCTGCCGACGAGGAGCACCACATCTGGAAGCACGATTTTACGGTTCCGTTTGTCTGTGGGTGCCGGAACCTCGGCGAGGCGCTGCGTCGGATCGGCGAGGGTGCGGCCATGATCCGCACCAAAGGCGAGGCTGGTACCGGGAACGTGGTGGAGGCCGTGCGGCACGCCCGGGCCGTCCTGGGCGAGATCCGAAAGCTGCAGGGCATGGGCAGGGAGGAATTGATGGCGGAGGCCAAGACGCTCGGCGCCCCCTTTGAATTGCTAGCCGAAGTGGCCCGAACCGGCCGCCTGCCCGTCGTCAATTTCGCTGCCGGCGGAATCGCCACTCCGGCCGACGCGGCCCTCATGATGCAGCTCGGAGTGGATGGGGTCTTCGTGGGGTCCGGAATCTTCAAGTCCGGCGACCCGTCCCCCCGTGCCAAGGCCATTGTGCAGGCCACGACCCACTACAAAGACGCCAAGATCATCGCCGACGTCTCCCGGGGGTTGGGCGAGGCGATGCCCGGGATCGAGATTCGCACGCTCAAACCCGAGGAGCAGCTGGCGACACGCGGCTGGTAGCAGCAACGGCAAATCCCAATGGCCAATGACAAATGACCAAGGGGGGCGAACCCATTGGGATTTGGTTATTGGTCATTGGCCATTGAGGCTCGATGACTACAATAGGCGTGCTGGCGCTTCAAGGCGACTTTTGGGAGCACCGCGAAACGTTGCGCCGCCTGGAAGTCGCCGTGCGGGAAGTGCGGCTCCCCTCCGACATGGACGGCGTCGATGGCCTCATCATCCCCGGCGGCGAGAGTACGACCATCGTCCGCCTGATGAGAACGTCGGACCTGTTGGATCCGCTCCGGAAGCTTGCAGGCGAGGGGTTTCCCATGTGGGGAACGTGTGCCGGCATGATCCTCTTGGCCAAACGCCTGGACGAGACGGGCATTCCCGCCTTGCAGGCGATGGACATCACGGTGCGGCGGAATGCCTTCGGACGCCAGGTGGATAGCTTCGAGACCGACCTGCCCGTCCCGATCTTGGGAGATGTCCCATTTCACGCTGTCTTCATCCGTGCGCCGATCGTCGAGGACGTCGGCCCCAAAGTCGAAGTGCTGGCCGAACTCACTGACGGCACGCGCGTGGCAGCCCGCGAGGGGCGGCTGTTGGTCACCGCATTCCATCCCGAACTCACCGCGGATGCGACGTTTTCACCGCTACTTCGTGGAGGAGGTGGTCGGTCGCCGTTGAGGCAGGCGCTCGCGACGGGTCACGCCTTCGGAGGGCGTACGTGAAGCAGGCCGTGCTCCAACAGCAGGACGAGGAGTATTCCGAGGATCAGGCCATTGCCCACGAGACTGCCGAGCCCGGCCGGAAACTCGGCGAAGAAGGCGGGCGGCAGGGCCGCGACCAGGGTGCCCAACAGGACCGGAAGCCCCACGACCAGGTAATCGCGACCCGAGAGTTTACGCCCATCAGTGGTTACCGTGCTGATGGCCGCACCGACCTGAGAGGCCAGGACCACGCACAGGGCGGCACCCACAACGGCTGCGGGAACCGCCGCGAGCAGGGCGCCGAGACGTGAAACCAGTCCCGCCGCCATGAGAACCACCCCGCACATGACCATGGCGCGCCGACTGGCCACTCGCGTCACCAGGATCACTCCAGGACTTGTTGAATAGCCCACCGTCCCGACCACGCCCAGCGCTGATGCTGCCACGCCGGCAAGGCCGGTCATCGCCAGACCGCGATTCATACGCCGAGCGATGCCCTCCGTACCCAGAATGCCTGCAACTCCTTGAATGCTTCCCACGGCGTTGACGGCCACGGCGAGGTATGCGAGGACAGCCGCCAACACTGGCGACGGGGAGAGCTTGGGCGCTCCCGCCCAGAGCGCCGTCGGGAGACCGACCCAGGACGCCTGCCATACCGGCTCGAGATCCATGCGGCCCCAACCCCAGTATCCCAGGCTTCCCACGGAGATACCCAGAATCATGGCAACGGTTTGGGAAAACCCGCGCAGCCGATAGGACAGACACGTGATGAACAGCACGAGCAGCAGGGAGACGCCCAGGACGATTCCCTCGCCGTGCGGGTGTGCCAGCGACATGCCGCTGAGCCGTGGCAGGAGATACGGAATCAATGTCAAGGCGATGAGGAACAAGATGACGCCGACCACGTTGGGCGTGAAGAATCTCCCGAGACGGCCCATCCAGCCAAAGCACCCCGCCATGAATAAGAGCAATGCGCCGCAGAGGAACCCGCCCTGGATGACCGCCAACCCTTGGGGCGCGAGGATGACACACGTGAGGAGCAGCGCGGTGGAGGGCCCTTCCTGAATGGGAAACCGGTGGCCAGCGACAGCCTGGAGACAGGTGAAGCCGCCAGAGAGAAGCAGAGTCTTTTGAAAGAAGGCCACGCGGCCCTCGGGCCCGAGGTGCAGGGCCTCGCTGGCAATGGAGGCCACGATCACGAGCGGCGGGGCCATGATCAAGGCCCATTGCACGCCGTACACCACCGTCCGCCAAAAAGGCGGGGCCTCGTCCAGCCCGTAGTAGAACGCCGACTCAGCCGGACCAACCACTCTGGTGTTCTCCACAGACCGGAGCGCGCAGAAATTGATTACGGCTCGGCGGGCCTCGGACGGCGAACGACGATGCGCGCCGCCAGGATGCCAACTTCGTACAGCACGCACATCGGCAGGGCCATGAGGGCTTGGTTGAAGACGTCTGGAGTGGGCGTGAGAATGGCCGCCACGACGAAGTTAACGAGGATGGCATACTTCCGGTTCCGCGCCAGGAATTGCGGCGTCACCATGCCGAGGCGGGCTGCCATGGTGATGCCCAGAGGTAACTCGAAGATCACCCCGAACGCCAAGAGGAATTTGAGTGTGAAATCCACATACTCCCCAAACCGAGGCATCTGCTGAATCGCCGGATCGAAGGTCAGCAGAAACTGCATCGCCATGGGAAGGACGATCAGAAAGCAGAAGGTCACGCCGATGAAGAACGAGACCGTCGAGAGTATCACGAAGGGCAGGGCAAAGCGCTTCTCTTTCGGCAAGAGACCGGGCTCGATGAACTTCCAGATCTGATGGAGGACCACGGGCAGCGCGAGCATGACGCCGACGATGAACGCCACCTTGAAATGGGTCCACAACGTCTCGGCGGGTCCGAGCGCGGTGAGCTTGGCGATGGGGGGTTTCTCGTTGAAAATGATAAACGGGAATCTGCGCCCCATGACGATGTCCGTCGCAAGGGGCCACTGCAGAAGGCGGATGCAGTACTCTCTGATGTTGAAGGCGAGAATAAAGGCAACGCCGACAGCGGAAAAACAGATGATGAGCCGCTTCCTGAGCTCCTCGAGGTGAGCCAGGAAGGGCATCCGGGCCTCATCAGCCATGCTTGGTCTCTGTCGATTGGGGCGCGGCAGTCTGGGGGGGACCGGGGGATTCGGGCAGCGCGGTCGTCACCGATGAAACCGGCGGTGTCTCGGCGACCGCCTCGGCGGAGTCGGCCGCCGGAGCGCCGGCAGGCGGAGCGAACGACCCGGACGCTTGAGCTATCGGGAGTTCGAGCTGTGGCTCCGGCACCGATTCCGCTGTGGTGACAGGCGGCTCCGCCGGCACGGTCGTGGGAGTGGTCTCCGCGGAGGTTGACGTTTCGGTTTGTTCCCGTTCCGCCATGTCGATCTCGCGCTGGATGCCTTCTTTCAACTCATCCGAGGCGCGGCGGAACTCGCCCATGGCTTTCCCGATGGTCTTGCCGATCTTGGGCAACTCCTTGGGCCCGAAGACCAGAAGGGCAATCACGAAAATGATGATCAGTTCCGGCATCCCGATGCCAAACATTGCCACAACCTCTCGCGCCCACCCGTTTTTTGGTAGCGGTCAGGTTACAATTCGGGTGGGGCAAAGTCAAGGCAAATGGCCGGCCAAAAATCGGCACGATCACGATACTGAAAAGAGGGAAGCTGAGAAGAGTAGAAGTGAAAAACCGAGGGAAGCGCCGAACGCGTGAGCCAATCCGCGCGTCAAAAGCTTACTGCAGTGGTGTTAGCCTGGGATCTTGCCGCACGACTGACAGACCAGGCCGTGGGAATCCAGTCGGACCCAGTCATGTCTGTGGCAAGCCACCTGCGGCTGCTGTCGGCTTTCCTGCATCCCCCGGCTAAGACTCTGAACGATTACGGAGCCCAACCCGAAGAGCAGCGTCAACAGACTAGCATCGAGCCACGTGAGATTCATGGCGTTACCTCGGGGCCTTCTTCCAGTTTTACAGAAATGCCCTCTGACCCAACCAGACGGCATAAAACGCCCCGCAACATACATGCCAGGTCACCCTGGATGCTTCATCGCCATCAACGCACAGGTCGAGCGTCTACAAGTTTAGAAAAAATATAGGATATTATCCAGAAAAAAACAGAACTTATGTGCTTTTTCTGCGTGAACGCGTTGGATACTTCATCCTGACTCTGTCTCGAATGACACAGACCCGGTGTGGCAAGACATACCATTCTCACCTGTAACATTTGCTGGCTACCTGCCACACTCGCCTTCCAACGGATCCCAGACCCTTCGGAAGAGCCGTCCTTGACAATGCCGACTCGAGGCGCGATGCTCAGCCCGATTCTTGACATGCGCTTGATGGACGTGGTGATTCGCCTGCTTCGCCTCGCTACGGTGCGTGCGCAGGGTCGTGGCTCCTAGCCCACGGACGAAAGGAGCGGGATGAGAATCTTCCAGCAGGACTGGATGCAGGTCGAGGCCAATCTCCAGCGCGAGGATCGCGCCGTACTCCCCCTCGGAAGCACCGAGCAGCATGCGTATCTGAGCCTGGGGGTGGATGCCATCCTGGCCGAGCGCGTGGCCGTCGAAGCGGCCGAGCCAGTCGGCGTGCCCGTATTCCCTGTGCTCCCGTACGGCATCAGCCCCTATTTCCGCGCCTACCCGGGCTCGATCTCGCTCAGAGTCGAAACGTACCTCTCGGTGGTGCGTGACATTCTCGACAGCCTCGCGGGCAGCGGTTTCCGCCGCATCCTGATCGTGAACGGGCATGGGGGCAACGCGCCCGCGCAGGCGCTGGCCGGTGAATGGATGGCGGATCATGCGGGAGTGCGTGTCCGCTTCCATAACTGGTGGAACGCTCCGCGCACGTGGGCAAAGGTCATGGAGATCGACCCGGTGGCGTCCCACGGATCCTGGATGGAGAATTTCCCCTGGACCCGCCTTGAAGGAATCGCTCTACCCGCAGAGCGAAAGCCCATGGTGGATCTGGACCGCGTGCGGCTGTGCGATCCCCCATCCCTGCGGGCTTTGCTCGGCGACGGCAACTACGGCGGTTATCACCAGCGCCCGGATGCCGACATGGACGCCATCTGGAAGGTAGCGGTCGAGGAGACCCGAGAGATGCTGGAGCGCCCCTGGGCGTGATCGGCCTTGCGGCGCCCGTGAGCGACCCTGGTTCGCAATTCGCGACCACACGCGGGAAAGGTGGCTGCCCTGGCCTCGCTGTACATTCACATCCCTTTCTGCGAGCACAAATGCCTGTACTGCGACTTCTACTCGGTGGCGACCACCGAGCCGGTCGACGCCTTCATCGTGGCACTGGCGGGCGAGATCTCGCTCCGAGGCCACCACGACCGCCTGGCGACCTACGAGACCGTCTTCTTTGGTGGCGGTACGCCCTCCCTCCTCACGCCGCAACAACTCGAGGCCATCTTCACCCGCCTCCACGGGACCTTCCGGATCGCATCCGACGCTGAGATCACGCTCGAGGCGAACCCTGGTACGGTGGACCAGGACTCGCTCCGGGCCTTCCGTTCCTTGGGGGTCAACAGGCTGAGCGTCGGGATCCAATCGTTCCGCGATCGTGAACTCTCCTTCCTGGGACGGATCCATGACCGAGCACAGGCACTGCGCTGCGTGGGCGAGGCCCGCGGCGCCGGATTCGACAACATCGGAATCGATCTCATCTACTCCATACCGGGCCAGACGCTGCCTGAGTGGGAAGACAATCTGCGAACGGGGATTGGGCTTCATCCCCGGCACATTGCGGCGTACAGCCTGATTGTCGAGGAGGGCACGCCCCTCGCCCGGTCCGTCCGGACCGGCGCCGTGCGCCCGAACGCTACCGAGCTCGAAGCGGCCATGTACGAGCGCACCATGGACCTCCTCGCCGCGCACGGGTACGACCACTACGAGATCTCGAACTACGCCCACCCGGGATTCCGCTGCCGGCACAATTGCGCCTATTGGTGCCACGAGAATTATCTCGGCCTCGGTCCGTCAGCGCATTCGTTCTGGAAGGCGCGCGATGGCGGACGGGGCAGGCGATGGTGCAACGTCGCGGATCTTGCGACGTACGTGGACCAACTGGAGCGCGACCGCCCGCCCATCGCATACGAGGAATCTGTGGGTCCGTGGGAACTCGCCCACGAGAGGATTCTCCTCGGCCTTCGCAGCAGCGGGCTGGACCTGGCGCGCCTGCATGCCGAGCTGGGATACAACCTGGAGGCCCACCAGGGCGAGCTGATACGAGACGTGGTGGCAGACGGATTGGCTGTTCGCGACGGCCGCGTTTTGCGCCTGACGTCCACGGGGTACATGCTATGTGACGAGATCTGCACGAGGCTGTCTCGGAACGTGCGCTCCGACCTGGGTCACGCTGGCCGCGACACATCGCGCGGCGACTGACAGGCTACGTCCGCCTTCCACAACGTTGCACGATCGCGCAGGATTTCTCCTTGACACGACACCCTGGGTGCGGCCATGCTCTCTCTCGGCGCGCCCATCTCGTGCGCTGGAACCCGGCGCCGGATCGGTGCATGTCGGCGCGTACTTGTGTCGCTCACACAACGAGCTGATCATCGCTTGACGGATTTCTGAGCGGAGACTCGACACTGCTCAGTGGCGGGCCAGAGGCCTCGGGCGAAGCAGCTCCCGCACCACCGTTGGCCGATCGCCCACCTCGGCTGTCCACTGAGCTGATCTGTTCCACCCACTGCTCGACCGTGCATTGGCCGACGCGGCACCTGGAATGCCGGTGAGGGTGGCGACCCCGGCAACCGCCGGGAAGGAGGGAGACCCGTGGCTGCTGTACAATCGAAGAAGCCGTTGGGCATCTGTGACACCGTCCTGCGCGACAGTCACCAGTCGCTCTTGGCGACGCGCATGCGAACCGAGGACATGATCCCAGCCATGGAAATGCTGGACGACGTCGGCTACTGGGCGCTGGAGGTCTGGGGCGGCGCCACGTTCGACGCCTGCATGCGCTTCCTCAACGAGGACCCGTGGGAGCGGCTGCGGGTCATGCGAAAACGGATGCCCAAGACGCGGCTCCAGATGCTCCTTCGCGGGCAGAACGTCGTGGGCTATCGCCACTACGCCGACGACGTGGTGGAGCGGTTCGTGGCCCGGGCCGTCGAGAACGGCATGCAGGTCTTCCGCATCTTCGATGCGTTCAACGACATCCGGAACATGGATGCGGCCATGCGGGCGGTCAAGAAGCAGGGCGGCCACCTGCAGGCCTCCGTGTGCTACACGTTGAGCCCCGTCCACAGCAACGAGGGCTTCGTGAAAACGTTTAAGGAGCTCCTCCAGTACGGGGCGGATTCGCTGTGCATCAAGGACATGGGCGGCCTCATCTCCCCCACCGACGCCGCCGACCTGGTCACGCGACTCAAGGCCGTCACCGACGTCCCCATTTCCCTTCACTCCCACTATACCAGCGGCATGGCCTCCATGGCATACTTCAAGGCGGCCGAGGCCGGCGTGGATATCGTCGACTGTGCCATCTCCAGCATGTCCCTCGGTACGTCGCAACCCCCGACGGAGACCCTCGTCGCCTCGCTGGCGGGCACACCCCGGGACACCGGCCTGGACTTGGGCAAGCTGTCGGCAATCGGAAAGCATTTCGCCTCGGTGCGGAAGGGATATGCCCACCTGGAGATGAGGACGTACGGAGTGGACACCAACGTCCTCCAGTTCCAGGTACCCGGTGGCATGATCTCCAACCTGGTGAACCAGTTGCGCGAGCAGGGGCAGGAGGACAGGCTCCCCGAGGTGCTCAAGGAGATCCCGAGGGTGCGTGCGGATCTCGGTTATCCCCCTCTGGTCACTCCGTCGAGCCAGATCTGCGGCTCGCAAGCGGTGCTCAACGTCCTCACGGGCGAGCGATACAAGATGGTCCCCAAGGAAGTCCGAAACATCGTCAAGGGGATGTACGGCCGGACCCCCGCCCCGATCAGCGAGGCCTTTCAGAAACAGATCCTGGGCGACGAGACTCCCATCACGGGCCGCCCCGCCGACCTGTTGGAGCCTGAGCTGGCCAAGGCGAAGGCAGAGATCGGCGACCTGGCGAAGAATGAAGAGGACGTCATCTCCTATGTCCTTTTCCCGCAAGTCGCCAAGGAGTTCCTCGCCAATCGCGGAAAGCCGCCCGCCGGTTTGAGCGGAGACCAACTGGCTGCGATCGCCGTCGCCGTGGGTGCGAAGTAGGATGGGCGCTGTCCGACTACGCGTGATGGAGGGATGACAGCATGGACTTCATGCTGGCCTTGAATGTCACGATTTACGGGCTGGGCATCGTGTTCCTCGCCCTGCTCGTGCTCATGGTCGCTATCATGCTCCTCGGCAAAATCTTCGCCGTGGTGACGGGCAAGGACCTTTTGGCGACGCCGCAGGCTGCCACACCCGCGGTCCCGTCCCCGCTGTTGGTTGCGCCGGCAAGCGCGGCCCCCGCGGCCGTGACCCTGGCTCCCACTCCGGTCTCGACCGTGGGAGAGGCGGAGCCGGTTATTGCCCCACTCCCAGGCAGGGTCTTGTCGGTCGCCGTCCACGTGGGCGACAGCGTGAAGCGCGGGGACGAGCTCTGCGTGATCGAAGCCATGAAGATGGGCAACAGCGTCAAAGCGCCGCGGGACGGCTTCGTCGTGGATGTCCGCGTCGCTCAGGGGAACACCGTGGCGTTCGGCGCGCCCCTGGTGTTCCTGGCGTCGAGCGCGACCGCGGCAACCCCCCGACCGCCGGCACCCTCCGCTGCTCCCGCTGCCCCGGTCGCCCCCGTCGCGGAAGCGGCGGCCTTCACCCTCGGCGCCGCGGGGAAGACCCACGCTGTGGAGCTCGCACCGGCCGGCGTCGGCGCGCTCACTGTGCTGCTCGACGGCGCGCGCTATGACGTGCGGCGCGACGCCGGCGATCGCACGAAGCTCGTCGTGAATGGTCAGGCTCACACGGTGAACGTCAAGGAAATCGCGGGGACCGCGGTGACGGTGATGATCGACGGCGTGACGCACAAGCTGGAGATGGGCCAGCAGACGAAGACGGCGCCACGGGCGCTCAGCCTGACCTCTCGGTGGGAAGCTGCACAAGGTGGAGATCGTCGGGGGAGATGGCGCCGCCTCGGTGGTACTCGACGGGACGCCCTATCGAGTAGAACGCGACAAAGTGGACGCCTCCCGCGTCGTGGTGAACGGCCAGGCCCACACCGTGGACGTCAGGGAGAGGGCAGGGAGTACGGTGACCGTCGTGGTCGACGGACGAACCGAGAAGGTGGAGATCACCCGTGACGCCGTCGCGGCGCCGGCCCAGGCTGCAGGTGGGCTCGCGGCGCCGGCTGCCGCCCCGGCTGGCAGTGGCGGCGAGCCGATCAACGCCCCGCTTCCCGGCAAGATCCTGTCGGTCGCCGTCAAGGCAGGCGACCGCGTGAAGCGCGGGGACGAGCTCTGCGTGATCGAGGCCATGAAGATGGGGAACAGCGTCAAGGTGCCGCGGGATGGTGTGATACGGGCGGTCCGGGTCGCCCCGGGCCAAACCGTGGCGTTCGGCGCAGCGCTGGTCGTGCTCGATTGACGCGGCTACCGGGCCGGCCCCGCCACAAGAGCCGGCTGCTTCGCTAACTCCTCCGCTGACAGGTGATACGGCATGATTGATCCGAAGGTCTCCGCCAAGCTGGTCGAGGGCTTCGTGAATTTCGGGTTGGGGCATCTGATCATGATCCTGGTTGGCGGGATCTTGATCTACCTCGCCATCGTCAAGGAGTACGAGCCAGTCTTACTGCTCCCCATCGGAATCGGTTGCATCATGGCGAACATCCCCGTCACGGGCATGACCGAGGCGGAGGGCCTCTTCGGTGTCCTCTACGCCATGGGCATCAAGAACGAGCTGTTTCCCCTCCTCATCTTCATCGGTGTCGGCGCGATGACGGATTTCGGACCGCTCTTGGAACGGCCCTACACGGTCATCTTGGGCGCCGCGGCGCAGTTCGGGATCTTCGGCACGTTGCTGGCGGCCACCCTGCTCGGCTTCAACATCAACCAGGCCGCGTCCATCGGCATCATCGGCTCGGCAGACGGTCCGACGTCGATCTACGTCGCCTCCATCCTCGCGCCCGACCTGCTGGCTCCTATTGCGGTCGCGGCGTATTCGTACATGTCGCTGGTGCCGATCATCCAGCCGCCCATCATGCGGGCGCTTACCACACCTGCGGAGCGGGCCATCGTCATGCCCTACACGGAGAGACCCGTGTCGAAAACGACGCGAGTCCTCTTCCCCATCGTCACCACGCTGGTCTGCGGTCTGATCGCCCCCATGTCCACGCCACTCATCGGAATGCTGATGTTCGGCAACCTGCTGCGAGAAGCCGGCGTGGTGGAGCGGCTCTCCGGCGCCGCCCAAAACGAATTGATCAATATCGTGACCATCTTTCTGGGCATCACCATCGGTTCCACCATGTCGGCCCATCAGTTCTTGACGGCGAAGACGTTGTTCATTCTCGGCATGGGACTCGTCGCCTTTTCCCTGGACACCGTGGCCGGGCTCGGATTCGGGAAACTGCTCTGCATCCTTTCCCGCGGCAAGGTGAACCCGCTCATCGGTGCCTCCGGGATCTCCGCGTTCCCCATGTCGGCCCGTGTCGTGAACCGCGTTGGCCTGGAGGCCGATCCCAACAATTTCCTCCTGATGCATGCCATGGGAGCGAACACGGCGGGGCAGATCGGGTCCGTGATGGCCGGCGGCGCCATTCTGGCTTTGTTGGCGCGGTAACGGCGAAGTCGTCGTCGAGTGGAGATGCGTCATGGTCCGCGGGTCGTGCCCGCATGGGTACGACCCGCGGCTTTTTTGGACGGAGCCTGCGCCTTTCGCTCCATGGCTGCCCGAGGAAAACGCTGGCGGGCGGGCGGCGAGGGGAAGCTCAGTCCAGAGCCTCGGCCAGATCGCGATGCCCGTGGGTCGCGAGGAACTCGGTCTCCGAAAACTGAATCCACTCGATGCCACCCGGACTGTCTCCCCTTCACAAGAAACGGTGAGCTTGTAGGCTCCTCCAGCGCTGGATGGAACGGTCCGATTGGGATATGATACGGCATCTGCTCTCCACGCGTCAAGGTCTGAGCCCGCTGGGCGGCTCAGGCCTGCGTCCCTTCGGCCGCACTCCGCGGTGTGCGAAAAAAGCCCTGGGCACCTGGGAGGACGAATGAGCCGGGTCAGATTCGGGTGGCCGACAAAGTCCACTCCGAAGAGATCGTGGATCTCGCGCTCGATCCAATCCGCGGCTTGCGTGACCGCCGTGATCGACGGAAGCGACCGGTCCCGCGATTCCGTCCGGATATTGACGGCCGCGGACCCCAGAATATAATGATAGATCACCGCAGTCTCGTCGCTCTGCAAGGCGCACCCCGTCATCGTTCCAAGGCGGGCACCGAGTCTGATGCATCGTGTCGGCCATCGCCGCGATGTCGAGAAGGGGTGCTCGCATCCACCATCCGTCCGGCCGACGCTCCAGGCGGTCGCCCCCGGGAGGCGACCGAACCGCATGGTCAATTCTGCAATGACGTGCGATTCATTCACAGAGCCGCGCCCCAATCTGCACCTTCATAGCTTCTGCCGAAGCCCGACCCCGGCAGCGCTCGCAAAGTCGCCTGCGCGCCTGGACCGCCTCCGGCACGGGCTCACCGTAAAGCCGCACGAGGAGCGTGGCCGGCATGGGCAGCACGGGTCGACCGCAGCGCTGGCACGGCGGGAAGACTACCGCATGCGCCACGCGATGTTGCGAGGGATCCCCGTGACTGGGGAGCGCTCCTGTCAAAGTCGATCGCTCCAGTGGGGCAGTACTCCGCGCAGCGCCACAGAAGGTGCATTGCCCGGCAAAATATTTCCACTCGGTCGAGCCTGGTCTGACGCCACAATGCTGATGGCCGTCGGTGAACACACGGCGACTTCGGGTAGGCGAGGAATGCCGCGGCGGCCCCCGAGAACGCGGCATTTCATGGCGGCCACCGCATTGGCGAAGGTGAGGGTCCACTCCAGAGACCAGCCACGCAGCTCGCCCACGGCGCACGCGCCGTGGAAGACGTCGCCGGCCCCATTTGTGTCAACGGGCTCGACCCGAAAGCCCGCCACGCGAACCCGCCGGTCTCCATCGTAACCGAGCACGCCCTCTTCTGCCAGCGTAACGGCCACGCGGGACGGACCCCGTTCCGCCATCTCCCGCAGGCCGTCCTCGACCGCCGCGTGCCCGGTCGTCCCCCGGATGAACCGCGGATTGCACACTAAGAGGTCCACCTTCGGCCAGACGTCCTCGATCCCCGGCACGATCCGCTCCCCGTCCATGGTGACCCGCATATCCGCCTCGCGGGCCCACTGCACCGCACGGAGAGCCGCCGCCGCGTCGATCCCGTCCACGTGCAAGAGTCGACCGGAGGTGATCGCCTCACGCTGGAGTTCTTCCGGCTCGATCGCGTACGCCGGCGGCCGGCGGAAGAACAGCGTCCGTTGGCCGGTTGCACGGTCGGCGAGGACAAGGCTCACGTGCCCCGGGCTGCTCTTGTCGCGGATGACGTACCGGACATCGATGCCCTCCCGCGTCAGCGTCTTGATGGAGGCGCGGGACCAGAAGTCGCCGCCAACCTTCCCGATGTACCGGGTGGTCAGGCCAAGGCGGGCGCAGGCTGCCATGGCCGTGGCCACCACCCCGCCCCCCTGGACATCAAAGGTCTGGAACTGCACCTTGGTGTCCGGCTGGGGGTAGCCGTCGATGATGGCGATGAGGTCGAGCGCGTTGACCCCGAAGCCGACGACGTCAAACGGCCTGCTCGCCAGATCCCGGGGACTCATGACTTGATCGCCCCCGCCGTCATGCCTTGGACGACGTAGCGCTGCAGGAAGATGAACGCGACCACCAGGGGGGCGCTGGCCAGAACAGAGAAGGCCATCATCATGCTCCACTCGGTGACGAACTCGGCCAGCAAACTGTAGATGGCGATGGTGAGGACCCGCTTGCCCCAGGATTCGATCAACACCACGGCGAAGAGGAACTCGTTCCAGGCCAGCAGGAAGGTGTAGAGTCCCGCGCCCACCAGCGCCGGGAAAGACATGGGGATGAGGGTCCGGGCGATGGCGCCCAAACGCGTGCACCCGTCCACCATGGCCGCCTCTTCCATGTCCTTGGGGATCTGGGCGAAGTAGCTTCGGAGCATCAAGATGCAGAAGGGCAGCGTGAAGGTGGTGTACACGACGATCAGGGCCGTGAGCGTGTCGTAGAGACCCAGCCGGACCACCACGCGGAAATACGGGATGCAGAGGAGCACCAGCGGGAACATCTGGGTGATGATCAGGAACATGATCACGGCGCGCTGTCCCTTGAAGCGGAAGCGGGCCAGCGCATAGGCCGCCAGCGCGCCCACGAACAGCGAAAAGGCGGTCACGACCCCGGCGATGAAATAGCTGTTCACGAACGTCCACATATAGCGGGGACTGCTGAGCACCTTCAGATAGGGCTCCAGCGTGAAGACGGTCGGGATCCACTGGGGCGGGATCTTCATGACCTCCACGTTCGGCCGCACGGAGACAGTCAGCATCCAGGCCACCGGGAAGAGCATGATCGCCGTCACCGCCGCCAAGAGGCTATAGATGGCCGCGTGGGCGACCTGCCGGCGGGTCCGCATTCCCCAGCTCTCGCGGCCCATGCTACGCGATCTCCCGCACGGCGCGGCGCACGTACACCGCACTGAAGGCAAAGAGGATCAGGAACATGATCACCGCCTCGGCCGACGCGTAGCCGAACTGCAGCTTCTGAAAGGCGTCAAAGTAGATCACCGTCGCGAGCACCTGGGACGAATTGATCGGGCCCCCGCCGGTCATGACGTACACCGGGTCGAAGGCCCGAAACGTCCAGATGGAATCCAGGAGGACGACCGTCAGAATGATGCCGCGAAGCGCCGGGATGGTGATGTACCAGAACTTCTGCAGCGGGGTGGTCCCGTCGATGTCCGCCGCCTCGTAGACGTCCTCGGGGATGGCCTGGAGCCCCGCCAAGAGCATCACCATGAAGAACGGGAAGGCGCGCCAGATGTTCATCGCCGTCACCGAGAGGAGCGACGTCTGCGGACTCCCCAGCCAGTTGATGGTGGCGTTCGGGTCCAGGAGGCCCAGGGTGGTGAGCAGGCCGTTCAGGACGCCAAAGGGGGCGAGCATCAGGACCCAGATCATGCCGGCCACGGTCGGAGCGAACAGCCACGGGATGATCAGCAGGCCGCGCAGGAAGTTCCGGATCCGGACGTTGATCTTGGTGTGGAGCAGGAGTGCGAGCCCCATCCCGATCACGAGGTGCATGACCACGCTGCCCACCGTGAAGAGGACGGTCTGCCAGAGAACCTGCCAGAAGAGCGCGGTCCGGAGCAACGCCGAGTAGTTGCCCAACCCGACCCAGACCTCCTTCCGGAGGTTCACCTCGTAGAGACTCATCCGGAGGACCTGGAGCAGCGGATAGACCATGAGCAGGCCGAGGAGCAGGAGGGCCGGCCCCAGGAAGCCGTAGGCCTGGACTTCGTGGCGAAAGCGGTGGCGCAGGGTCATGGGCGCGACGACCGAGCCGCTCCGGCGCGCCAGAGCCAAACCGGAGCGGCTCGATGTCTACTGATCAGGTTGATGAGAATGCTGGCTATTTGGCCAGGATCTTGTTCCACTCGGCCGCCGCATCGTCCAGGGCCTGCTTGGCGTTCTTCTTGCCCTGAACCACGTTCTGCACCTCGGTCGTCATGATCTTGTTCATCTGGACGGCGTTCGGCATCCCCAGGAACGGCGACTTGGCGTTCGGCTGCTGCATCTGCTGCACGAAAGCCTGCGCCAGCTTGTTCTCTTTGAAGAACGGCTTCTCGGCCACGTCTTTCCGCGCCGGGAAGTCACCGGTCCCCTTCGACCACATCTCGTTCCCGACCGGACCGGTGATCCAGCGAATAAACTTCCAGGCGGCTTCTTTGTTCTGCGCTTGGCTGGTCACCGTGTTGAGGGAACCCCGCACGACCGTGCCGGAGGTCATCCCTTTGGGTAGTGGAGCCGTGTCGTACTTCAGGTCCTTGTTCAGGTTCTTCTGGATGGCGACACCCCACGGGCCCTCGAACATCATGGCGATGTTGCCGGTTGCGAAGTTGGCGCGCTTCTCCTTTTCCCCGTTGGACAGCACGCCGGGCACCGCCACCTTGTGCTTGTTGACGAGATCCACATACCACTCGATCGCCTTGACACCAGCCGCACTATTGAAGGCGGCTTTGTTCGCCTTGGAATCCAGGATGTCGCCGCCCGCCTGGAGGATGAGCGGGTAGATGTCGTAGGTCATGTTGGTTGGGGGCTCGATCTGCAGGGTGGCAGTCGTGGCGAAAATCTTCTTCTCCGGATTCGTCACCTTCTTGGCAATCTGCACATACTCGTCCCAGGTCTTGGGCGGCCCGGCCACGCCGGCGTTCTTGAAGATCTCGGTGTTCCAATACAGGGCCACGCAGCCGGAATGGAGCGGCAGGTAGTACTGCTTCCCCTTCCACTTCTGCTGGAAGGCTTCCGGGATGTTCGCCATGAATTCCTTGGGCTCCTTGGCCAGCCAGGGATCAAGGGCTTCGAACATCCCAAGGTCGGCGAATTCCGCCACCCAGTCCACCTGGACCATCAGGACATCCGCCAGCTTCTGCGCCTGGAAGAGTGTGATGGCCTTGTCGTGGAAACCCTGGAAGGGATTGTCCACCAGGGTCAGGGTGATGTCCGGATGCTCCTTCTCGAAGGCGGCCTTCAGCTCGTTCATCAGCTTCTCGCCCACCTCCGTGGTCTTCCATTGGAACCACCGGACTTCGGCCTTCTGGCCGGCCTGGACCGCCGGGGCGAGCGCAACGACCACCGCCACGGCAAGAACAGCAACCGTCAGCATGCGCCACACGCGTGACATGAACCGACTCCTTTCTCCTGGTCTTCGCCTCGTCGTTACCTATCCTTGGAGCGCCTGTGCCAGCGCGCCGGGGACCGGCACCGGCACCACCGGCGCCTGCGTGAATGTGGCGACCAGCTCGTCCGTGCCCCCGACCTTCATGCGTTCGAACATGTCACGGAACATGTCCTCCAGCGAGTCCGTGAGCGCCTCCTGGATGTCCGCCGGCAGATCCCAGAAGCGCTGTTTCAAGCCTGCCCAAGCCTTCTTGCGTGTGGTGTAGAGGAACTGGGCTTCCGTCTGATCGGATTTTCGCTCGGGGGCGTGATGCGCAAAACAATATGCCCGGATCTCGTCCTTGACCGATTGGGGCAGCTTGGGATGATCGAAGATGAGGTTGTTGAAGCCGAGCGCGAGGTGAATCTCCACCGTCCCGCTCTCGGGGAACTTGCCGAAGTAGTCCATGGGCAGCGTGGATGCGCCATGCTGGACGGCGCCGGCCAGACCGAACTCCTTGCTGCCCACGCGGGAGATCTCCGCCAACGCATCGAAGGCCACGGGCACTTTGGCTAACGTCCCATCCGCCAGAACCTTCCCGCCGTGGTACGTCCCCGAATTCACGCTGACCTTGGTGATCCCGGCGCCGCCCCCTGCGGCGGCCAGCGCTTTTGGATAGGTTGCCATGAACGCCCGCAGCTCGTCCGGCGTCGTGTTGTGTGCGCCAACCTCGCCGATCTCCGCTCCCACCGAAATGGTCACGTCCTTCGGCTCCAGCTCGCGGACCAGGCGGGTGAACTTGGCCGTGAGCTCCGCGTTGAGCCGTTGCTGCTCCACCAGTGTGGGAAGCGAGAGGTCCACCACCGTCGAGGCGTCCACGTCGATGTTGAAGAAACTGGCCGCGATCTGTTCGCGAATCACATCCGCAAGCCGCTGCGTTTCCTTGGCAGGGTCTCGGGCGAAGTTCCCCGCGTTCACCTGGTCGTGATCCGCCTGGAGGAAGAGCGGGCCCTGGTGCCCCTCGCGCATCGCAGCGGCCAGGACGCCAGCGGTGTATTCCGCCGGGCGCTGCGCGGCATAGACCGCCTCCGCCAGCGCCTGCTCGAAGATCAACAACGAGGAACGCATCTTTCGGGCCGCACGGAACGCCGCCCGACACGTCTGGTATGTCCAGCCTCTCAGGTTCAGGGCCGGCACCGTCCGATCGGTCCACTGTCCCCGTCCACGGGCAACATAGAGCCCGTGAATGGAGGCCGGCATGATGCCCGACGCGTGGGCCGCTTCCCGGATAGCCCAGATGGCTGCTTGGCGGACGTCCGGCTCGGCCAGCGCAGCAGCACGCGCCCAGCGGTCCAGCAGTCCGGCGGCGGGCCGCGCACCGGCCGGCAACCGTGGAACCGGTCCACGGGACAACCCCAAGCTCCGGAGATCAGCAACAATGTCGGAGACTGCGTGTGGCTCCATTCGAGTGACCCTCCACTTCAGACAATGAGACCGCGTTGCCGATCCGCGGAGCAAAACGGGACGGGAGTGTAACATGGAGCGACGAGCAAGCCAAGGTCCATTGCTGTCGCGCTACCCGCTCCCACACTCCCCCGCCGGAAGGATGCACCATGGCCACAGATGCACCATGGCCACCTTGACCGTACGAGGCTTGCCGAGTAGCATGACCGCATTTCCGCGCGACTTGCCGCTGAGCCGCGCTGCTTGCAGAGCGCACGGCGTCTGAGGAACCACCGCTGCCGGCGACATCCGTCTCGTATCGGGAAACCAACGCTTCAACATGCTCCGGAGATTGGACTGAAGTACGGGACACCCGAAGGAGAAAGCCATGCGCACACGGCGTACCGTTTTCTGGCTCATCCTCAGTTTGCTGCTCGGCCCATGCACCCTCGCCCAGCCGGCCACGCCTCCTTCGCAACCTGCGGAGCCCGACGCCACGGCGCCAGACCGTTTGGGACGCACGACGCCGCGAGGTACCGTCCTCGGCTTCCTCACGGCCGCCCAAGTGGGGGACTATGCGCGTGCGGTGGACTACCTCGACGTCCGACACACGACCTCCCATCCCCAGGAGCTGGCGCGGCAGCTCAAGGTTGTCCTCGACCGTGGACTGAACATCAAGCTTGACTCCCTCAGCAGCAAGCCCGAGGGCGACCTGGAGAACATCGCCCACCCGAACCGGAACTTGGTGGGCGTCGTGACGAACCAAGGGAAGAGCCTCGAAATCAACGTCGACCGGCTCCAGCGGGGTCAGGGGCCTCCGCTGTGGCTGTTCGCCGCCGATACCCTCCGCAACGTGCCGGAGATGTACGCGGAGATCGGCCCGCCCTGGATCGAGACACACCTCCCCGCGGCGCTCCTGGAGACACGGTTCCTGACGTTCTCGCTCTGGCAGTGGATGGCCATGTTCCTGGTGATCGCGGTCGCACTCGGTCTGGCGAAGGCCATCAACCGCGTGCTCATTCCCGCCATACGGCCCCTGGTTCGGTCCCTGACGCGGGAGCAGGACGACCGGGCGCTCTCTCGAATCGAAGGGCCGGCGCGACTCCTCACAGTAGTCGTCACCATATATTGGGGCATGTCCCTGCTCGTTCTTCCCTTTCTGGCCCGCCGCTTCTGGGCGCGCGTCGCCGTCACCCTGACCATCATCGCGACGACGTGGCTCCTCATCCGCCTCAACCACATCGTGGCGGAACTGAGCGCCCGACACTTCGAACGCACGGGACGGACGGCCAACCTGTCGATCGTGCGCCTGGTCCGGCGCATGGTCACGGCGACGACCATCGTGGCCGGCGCGCTTGTTTTTCTCCATTCGTTAGGCTTCAACCTGACGGCAGCTTTGGCCGGCCTCGGTGTCGGCGGCCTGGCCGTCGCCTTCGCCGCCCAGAAGACCCTGGAGAACCTCTTCGGAGGCGTCATGATCACGTCTGACCAACCGATCCGGGTGGGCGACTTCTGCCGGTTCGGCGATCAGCTCGGGACCGTGGAGGACATCGGTCTTCGCTCCACCCGCATCCGCACCCTGGATCGCACCGTCGTGAGCGTTCCCAATGGACAACTCGCCTCCATGAGCCTGGAGAATTTTGCGCTCCGCGACAAGATCTGGTTTCACCCGATGATCCAGCTCCGATACGAAACCTCGGCAGACCAGCTGCGCTACGTGCTCACCGAAATCCGGCACCTCTTGTACGCACATCCCAAGGTGGAGTCCCAGTCCGCACGCGTGCGCTTCGTCGGGTTCGCCAGCTCGTCCCTCAGTCTTGAAATCTTCGCATACATCAGCGCCGTCGACTATGCCGTCTTCCTGGCAGTCCAAGAGGATCTCCTCTTGCGCATCATGGACATCATTGAGGGTAGCGGGACGAGCCTTGCATTCCCCTCTCAGACCGCCTACCTCGCCCGGGATGCCGGCTTGAACGCCGAAAAAAGCCAGGCGGCGATCGCCAAGGTCAACCAGTGGCGTGCCAAGAACGACTTGCCGTTCCCAGATTTTCCGCCCGAGCGTATCGAGCAGATCGTCGACACCCTCGAGTACCCGCCGTCCGATTCGGCCCTCCGGAAGAAGGGCTATCGGGGGATCGGGCGACAGGGCGAGTGGGAACCCCCAGTCTCCCGATCACCCCCTGTCCCATTCATCTCTTCTGGTCTCCCTCTGGACGCAGTCCCGTTCTCCGAGGTACACTACTCGGAGTTTCCACCAGCGACGGGCGCAGTCTTCTCGGTCGGCTCAGATTGCGCGTGGACCGTCACCGCACGTAAGCCGCACACATGAGGAGAAAGCCATGAGCGCGAGACACGGTTGGCGTCCCTGGACGGTCATTATCATGAGCATCCTGGTCGGCTGGTGTGCGATCGCGCCCGGTCCCGTCGGCGTGACACCCGCCTACGCGGACGATGTCTTGGCAGCGCAACAACTGGTCGAGAGAGCCCGCCTCGCATTCGAGGCCTTCCTCGCGGACGAGTCGATGGGGGGCAGCTTGCGCGCCGTTGTCAGAGAGGCCAAGGCGGTGCTCATCTACCCAAGCATCCTCCGCCTGGCCTTCATTTTCGGTGGGTCCGGTGGCAGCGGGGTGTTGCTCGCCCGTGATGAGAAGACCAACGTGTGGGGGGGGCCGGCCTTTTACACCATCGGGCAGGGCAGCTTCGGCATTCAGGCTGGTGGGGATTCCGCCGACGTGGTCCTCGCCGTCCTCACGGATCGAGGCCTTTCGGCACTCCTGTCCACCAGCGCGAAACTCGGGGCCGACGTCGGTGTCACCATGGGGCCCGTGGGGGTGGGCGCTGAAGCTGCCACAGCCAACCTGAGCGCGGACATCGTCAGCTACACGCGGGCGAAGGGATTATATGCTGGAGTTTCGGTGAACGGGGCGGTGGTGGCCACGCGGGATTCGTTGAACCAGGCATATTACGGAAGGGATCTTAGCCCGTCGGCCATTCTCATCTCCCGGGAGGTGACCAACCCGCACGCTGCCCCGCTCATCGAGGCGGTGACCAAGGTCTCAGGCGGGAAGTGATCTTCGCTCCCGGTCGCGTGCCTCTGGCGCGTAAGACCGGCGAGCGCGAAGTGTTTTTCCCGGGCGTCCGCATGAGGTCGCGGCCGCCCGGGTGGACCGCGAGACTCTTCAGCTGACACTCCCCGCCATGGCCATGATCGCTGTCCACGCGCCCGCGGGAACCGGCATGACCGAGAGGCGGGGCAGCCGAACGAGGTCGAAATCCCGAAACCGCGGATCGGCCTTGATTGCGGCCAACGTGACCACCTGTGGCAGTGCCCTCACCGGTACGACGTCAATGACCACGACCCGCGGATCCGCCTTCGAGGGGTCCGGGTAGGGATCACTCGCGGAGACAGCCAGCCCTACGGCCGCACGTACCTTCCCCGTGTGATAGATGAGCAACTGGTCATGGCGTCGAATCTCGCGCAGATGTCGCAATGCGAGAGCATTGGTCACACCGTCCCAGACGGCTCTCCCGTCGTGCAGCAAGTCTTCGAACGAGTACTCATCGGGCTCTGTCTTGAGTAACCAGCGACCAGGCATTGGGCCATCCTCCTCGTCAAACAACAGCTTTAATCCCAAACGTTGCAGTTCGACCGCAGCGCGCGCCGAGCACGCAGAGGGAGGGCCTCTCCTTGCATCAGTGGCTCTCTCTGCGGCCTCTGCGACCTCGGCGGTGAAACAATTCGGTCAATCCAAGCGGAAGTTGGTCTCGCGATGTTGGACACGACGAACGGGACATTGTGACCCCAATGGGACGGTCGTGTTCAAGGGTTACGTTTGCCAGCCTGCAGCATATCGGTTAGAATGCCCAAAAAGGTGCCCAATAGTGCTGATTGATTCACACTGTCATGTGTACATGCCGGAGTTCGATCTCGATCGGCCTGAGGTTCTGGGTCGCGCCCGGGCCCAGGGCGTGGTTGCTTTTATCGCCATAGGATACGACTTGCCCTCCAACCGGCAGGCGCTTGCATTGGCGGAGCAGGAGCCAGACGTGTACGCCTGTGTCGCCATCCATCCGCACCATGCCGCCGAGGCAACCGCCGACGCACTCATCGAGCTGGAAAGATTGGCATCCCATCCAAAGGTCATAGGGATTGGAGAGATTGGGCTTGATTTCCATCGGAACCTGTCACCCCAAGACGTTCAGGAGGCCGCGTTTCGAACCCAGCTCCGCATGGCGGAGGCGCTGTCCCTGCCGGTAACCATCCATGATCGGGAGGCCCACACGGACACCATGCGGATTCTTTCCAAAGAGGCCGGCCGTCTCCCCGCCGTGGTCTTGCACTGCTTCAGCGGCGACGATGCCATGGCCGCGGAGGCGTGGCGGCGCGGCTATTATACCGCCGTGGGAGGCCCCCTCACATATCCCAATGCCGGCCGGCTGCGGAGTGTGTTCACGGGGGCTCCGCGCGATCGTGTCCTGGTGGAGACCGATGCTCCCTACCTCCCCCCCTCACCGCATCGGGGAAAGCGAAACGAACCGGGGTATCTCGGTCTCGTGGTGGAGCGGCTGGCGGCGCTCTGGGATGTGACGCCGGACTGTGCGGCGACGCTCACGACTCGCAACACCCGTCACGCCTTCGGATTGCCTCTCAAGGAATATCAGGGATGAGTCTCGGCGCCAAGCTCACTCTGTGGCTGCTCATCCCACTCCTGGGTGTCTTGTTGACGCTGGCCACTCTGACCATGCGGCGTGAGCGCGACACCCACCACCGGCACGCCGCGGCAGAGGTGGAGCGTTTCGCGAATACGTTGGCCATTCCGGTGGCTGAAGCGCTCCAGCGAAACGCCCCACCGGACCTCTCCGAGATCGTGAAGCGGTCCACCCTGGATGCCGAGCGATTCGGCGTCGCCGTATACGACCCGGCAGGGAATCCCTTCTTCACCTGGGGGCTGTTTGCCGGCAACCGATCCCTTCGGCGGGAAGATCTGGGGCCCGTGCTGAATCTCGCACGGGGTCTGGGCCGGCTGGAGGAGATGGGCGACACGGCGGCGCAGAGCCATCTCATCACCTTGACCGCCGGGGGCATCGTTCTGGGTGGCCTCAAGGTGACGAAGAGCCTGGAGGACATCCAGGCGATCCTGGCTCGCGAGCGGAACACCTTTTTGGCAACGCTCGCCGCCATCACCTTGATCCTGATCGTCTTGGTCTCCGCCGTCATTCATCGCACCGTCAGCCACCCCCTGGACCAGCTCACAGATCGCATCTCGGCCCTGGCCAGCGGGAATCCAGTCGAGGACGTGGCCATATCCGGTCGGGACGAGGTCGCCCAGCTTTCTCAGGCCTTCAACGCCCTCGGACGGAGCTTGGTGGAGGCGCGGCGCAGACTCGTCGAGGAGGCCGAGCACGCAGGCAGTATTGTCCAGAGCATTACGGACGGTATCATCGGTCTGGATGCCGCCGGTCGGATTCGCACCTGGAACCGAGCCATCGCGGACCGATACGGTGTCTCCGAGGCCGAAGTCCTGGGCCGGGATCTCTTCGACGCCTTCCCCGCCCTCGCAGCGGAAGGGCTGCGGCCGGAAGTCGAAGGTCTGTTGTCCGGCGCGAAGCCGACTGTCCTGCTGCGGTACTTCGAGCACGAGAGCCGCCACCGGGGCCGCGTCGTCCTGAACATCCGCGGGAGTTCCCTGCGGAGGGCCACGGGAGATATCGCGGGAGCCGTCTTGGCGATCGAGGACGTGACGGATCGAGTGACCCTGGCCCAGGAAGTCCAACAAGCGGAGAAACTGGCAGTGGTGGGCCAGCTCACTGCTGGAATTGCCCACCAGATCGGCACTCCGCTGAACGTGATCTCCGGCTCCGCCGAGTACCTCATGATGGAATGGGGCGAAGGAGAGGAACGCCCCCAAGAGTTGGAGATCATCATCGCTCAAACCGATCGCATCACCAAGCTGATCCAGCAATTGCTGAATTTCGCCCGACCGGGCCGCATGGAGGTACGGCCGCTCGACCTGAACGAGTTGCTCCAGGCGGTCCTCACCCTGACGGAGCACCAGATCGCCAAAGGGCAGATCAGCGTGAAGACGGACTTCGAGGCCGATCTGCCCGAGATCCCCGGGGATGCCAATCAACTCGAGCAAGCCTTTCTCAACATCATCATCAACGCCTGGCACGCCATGCCGGAGGGTGGCCACCTGATGCTGGGCACGCGCGCGGTCCCGGCATCCGACCGGCATCGTCGGGTCGGGCGGGCCGCCCAATCGGGCGTGGAGGTCGTTATCGAGGATACCGGGACAGGAATCGCGCCCGAGCACATCCCGAAGATCTTTGACCCGTTCTTCAGTACCAAGGGCGTCGGCAAGGGGACAGGCCTGGGCTTGGCCATCAGCCGCCGGATCGTGGAAGACCACCGTGGGAGTATCGAGGTGGCGAGCACCCTTGGGCGGGGGACCACCTTCACGATCTGGCTGCCAGTGGGGAGAACCACAGCATGACATCGCACGAGCGCATCCTGGTCGTGGACGACGAGGAACAGATGCGGGACCTTCTCGCGAAGGTCCTGGAGCGCAAAGGCTATCAGGTGGCCGTGTGCGGGGACGGCACGGAGGCCGTCGCATTCTTGGAGAAGGAGCCCGTGGACTTGGTCGTCACGGACGTCCGCATGTCGGGCCTGAACGGCATGGAGGCCCTGCGCGCCATCAAAGAGCTGAACCCTGAGGTCGTCGTCATCATCATGACCGCCTTCGGCTCCATCGATCAGGCGGTCCAGGCGGTCAAAGATGGCGCGTACGACTACATCAACAAGCCCTTTAAGATCGATGAGATTCTCCTCACCATCGAGAAGGCCCTGGACGAGCGACGCCTGCGTCACGAGGTGAGCAGCCTTCGGCAGGAGCTGCGTACGCGATATCACTTCGAAAACCTGATCGGGAAAAGCCATGCCATGCAGGAAATCTTCGGCCTCATCGAGCAGGTCGCCGGTAGCCGCAGTACGGTCATGATCTACGGGAAGAGCGGGACGGGCAAGGAGCTGGTGGCCAAGGCCGTTCACTACAACAGTCCGCGATCCGCCAAGGCGTTCGTCGCCGTCAACTGCGCCGCCATCCCGTCGGAGCTCCTCGAGTCGGAGCTCTTCGGGCACGAGAAGGGGTCCTTCACCGGCGCCATCGCCACCAAGGTGGGGAAGTTCGAGCACGCCACCGGGGGGACCCTCTTCCTGGACGAGATCGGCCACATGCGGATAGACCTCCAGGCAAAGATCCTCCGCGCCCTCCAGGAGCGGGAGGTGGAACGGGTGGGGGGCACACGGACCATCAAGATCGACGTCCGGGTCATCGCCGCCACCAACCGGGACCTGAAGAAGGCCATCGAGGAGGGGACCTTCCGGGAGGACCTGTACTACCGCCTGAACGTGGTGCCCATCACGCTGCCCGACCTCAAGGACCGCCAGGAGGACATCCCGCTTCTGGCCAATCACTTCGTCCAAAAGTTCGCCCAGGAGTCCAACCCGGCCATCCGCGAGATCTCCAAAGAGGCCATGGCGATCCTCATGAGTCATACCTGGCCCGGCAACGTGCGCGAACTGGAGAACGTGATCGAGCGGGCCGTCACGCTGGGACATGGGCCGGCCATCGAGCCGCGCGATCTCCCGGCGCACCTGGCGGGCGGGACCCACCCAGTGGAACGGGCGTTCGCCAAGGAGGCCACGCTGGAAGACCTGGAGAAGGACTATATTGCCATGGTGCTACGGCGCACGAAGGGCCACCAGATCCGTGCGGCCTCCATTCTGGGGATTGATCGTCGCACGCTGTATCGAAAGATCCGGCGGTACAAGCTCAAATTGGGCGAGGAGTGAGCGGCGCACGCGCGTGCCTTCCGTCGAACCCGCTTACGGTCCGGATGCTTGGTGGACGCGCGCTCGGAGCGCTCGAGTAGTCGCGTTCGACGTGCGCGGGCAGCCGGATTGGTGCTACCTCAGTCATGTCGTGTCTCGGCGATGCCCGGCGGTCGGCCGTCTCTTACCTCTCGGCACTTGGCACTCGGCACTCGGCACTTCTCACCGAGGAGTCGCACATGACGGCTACGGAGATCTTCCGGAAGAACCACCGCACCATCCGCAAGGCCCTCGTGACGCTCGACCGAGCCCTCCTGATGAAGAGCCAGAACTGGAGCCTCATCGCCAAGAATCTCGCGGGCTACTTGGAGATCGAACTCCGCGAATACTGGGGCTCGGAGGAGCGCTGGATCTTCAAGCCGCTGGCAGAGACCGGATCGGACGCGGCGGGGGTTGTCGCTCAGATGGAGCAAGAACACCGGGACCTGGATGCCCGCTTGCAGGAATTCAAGGCGCTCACCCGGTACCCCATCAGCGCTGAGATTGCGCCGTTGGTCCAGGAAAAGGGCGTGGCCCTGGTCAAGGAATTCCTCCACCACATGTTCCTGGAAGAAGAAGTCGGCTTCACGCTGGCCGAGGATCGTCTTGGCCTGCCCTATCTCGAAGAGACCGCAGACCGAGTCCTCCTCCTGAAGGAAGCCGAGAAGGGTCTGGAAGAGCCCGCCGCGATCGACTAGCAGGCTGCTGAAAAACGCCCATCTGTCCGCCTCAGGCGGATTGGCTTACTCGGGCACTCGCTGCGACGTACCGGAAGTACGTCTGCCAGCCGCGCTCGGCCCTGCCTCGGCGAGCCGCCTTGCATCTGGACCTTTTTGAGCAGCCTGACCGAGAGGGGGTTTTTCAGCATCCCGCTAGTTCCTATCGGGTCCCGCGTGACTCAGCGTGAGCCAGCCGTCACGGCCGCGGCGAAGCCGGCGAGCAGCGGATGCGGCCGGTCCGGTGTCGACCGCATCTGCGGCAGGAAGAGGGTCGCGAGAAAGAAGGGGTGACTCGGAAGCCTTCATGACGGAGAAGCCCAAGATATTTCCGGTGTCGTCCACCTTTTCCATGACCTGGTCGCTCGACGTCTCGCGGAAATACCCCGGCTTCTGATCAAACACCACCTCCAGATAGTCCCCTTCCGGATCGTACCAAATCTTCACGCGTCGCTCGGCCATACCTGCCTTCCCCTCTTAATGCGACCTCCTGCGTTGGCGGGCTCGCTGCCGGTTCGTCGTTCTGTCGCGCGCTTGGTCTTGGTCTTCAAACCTGCCCTCGGTCCGGACACACATTTCGTTGAGCGATCTCAAGTTGATTGCCGCCAGCATCTTTCCATCATGTCAGCCCACTCCGGGGCGGCGTCGCGCAGCACGGTCGGTAGAACGTCGCAGGATTGGCCTCCAATCTTCGGCACCCCCAGCTTGCGCAACGCCTTGCGCAGCGCGCAGACTGCCTCGCCGCCCATCTCGGCGGGCGCGTCAGGCGCCCATCCCAAACAGCCGTCGTTCGCGTCGTGACGCATGCGATAGAGGCCCAAGACAATGCCAGCGCACGTCGCCAGCGCAGCGTCCGGTTGTCCCGCGTCGAGCCGCCGCTGGATGTCGTCAATGAGAGGCATCACGGCTTCTTCGACCAACTCCCAGGCGGCTTCGGTCGGCTCCACATTGCCATACGAACGGGAGCCGGCACGGGAGTTGAGGTCGTCCAGATCGAGGATCCGGACGGCATCCTCCGTCTCTTGCGCGATGTCTTCCATGGCCACGTCTTCGATGACGGATGCGGCCAACGTCTCGGCTTCCGCCAACAGCTCGGGGTGCTTCGCCAAAAGAGAGCGAAAGAGCTCGGCCGCCTCTCCATCGTTGAGCTGCTGCAGGGGAGACGCTTTTGGCCCCCGTTTACTCGTCGTCCTCGTTTCACGCACTCCCGCTTCTCCCTTGGGACGGCACTCCTGGGGCGGTGTTCCGGGTGACGTCAGTTCTGGTAACTTCCCAGACTGCAGGAGGACCCGAAGGGAACGCGGCTTGCCGGGTGTTCGAGCGAGAAGTCCCCTGGACTCCAGAGTCAAGATCATCTGATGGACGGTCGGCGGCGAGACGCGAAAGAAGCGCTGGATATCGGCCTCAGCAGGCGGCTGTCCGTTCACCTGGGTATAGTGGTGGATAAACGCCAGATACTGCCCCTGCTTGGGAGTATACGGTTGCACCACGTGGCGTCATCCCTTTCAGGCGCTGCCTCGGTGGTCATAGCCGTGGAGGGAGAAAGCGCCCTCGCGGATGGCGGCTCGTCCATCCGCAGCGCTACGGACGTTGGACGGACGCTCAACGGTAGCCTTTGGCGATGGAGCAAGCACCTTCGGTAACGCATCCCACGTGCGTCCATCGAGTAGGCGCCCTGCCTTCTTCTTGTTGGTTCCGCCCCATTGCTTGAAGAAGAATGGCACTCCGACGGCCAGGCACTGATCTCTGATCTCCACCACCCAGGCCTTGTCCATCGGCCGCGCCCCGGGACCCGATTCGCCACCGACGATGGCCCAGTGGATGCCGGCGAGGTTGATCGTCCCCAAACCCTCAAGCAACGGTTCGAATGAGATGAACTTGACGTGCGCTGGCGTTCGCCGCAGATGGTCGAGGCGGAAGAGATATTTCCGTGTCTCGACGCTGACGCCCATCCACACGTTCGCCGGCCAGTCGAGGCTCCGCCCGAGCGTCTCCAAGCGCTCGGCCCTCTTGGTCAGCACCTGGAAGGTATGCCACGACGCTCTTCGCATGACGTCAAACACGCGGCGGATGAAGTCTTCGGGGACATCTCTCGGTGGAAAAGGTCGCTCATCGAATTCACGAATACCGTTTGCGGCTTTTTCCAGGCCAGCGGAAGCTCCAGAGCACGTTCGTGTAGCGTCACCTCGAAGCCGCGCGCATAGTTGGGCTGCCCCATCGCCTGCAGGCGCGCCGCCATCCGCTCGGCGTAGCAGTGCTTGCAGCCGGGACTCACCTTGGTGCAGCCGGTCACTGGATTCCAGGTGGACTCAGTCCACTCGATGCTCGACCCCTGTGCCATCAGCGCAGATTCTCTTGCGGGCAGGATATCATAAGAGCGTGTTTGCGAGCGCCGGAAGCTCGTGTCATGGCTGCTCCCAGGTGACTCGGAAAATCAGAGAGATCGGGTGGGAAGATCGAGCTCACTAGAGCTGACAACGGCGGAGCGGGCGGTTCTCCTATACGTGAGGGTTACGTGCGGATCCCCTCTCCTCTGATTCGTCGTACCTTACCTCTCTCGGTATGTTCCTTGAAGTACTTCTCACCGAAATGCCGCGCCATTTTTCTCCATAGACCAACTTTGCGAAGAATCGCCTCAAACGAAACGCCTTTGTTCGCGTGGTCCAGCATAGCGAGGGCCTGGATGGCCACCTGGTCGGCCGTACAAAAGAGGATGCCCTCTTCGCTCGTATGGACGATGGCTAAGGCCTCCAACTCGCCCTCGTGGAGTCCCTCCACGAAAGCTCGGTCGAATAGTCGCTGCACATCGCCCATCGCTGCCGCCTCTGCAGCGATCTCTTGCAGTTTGCCCGCCTCGACTTCGTCCACGAGTCTCAGGGGGAGTATTGTCCCGTCGATATCGACGAACAGCGCCTCATCTCGAACTATGATCGAGGGGACGGCGATATGCACTTTCTGGAGGAGAGACAGCCAGATGCCTTGACGGTAGGCCTCGAAGATGACGTTGGCGTCAAGCAGTATGCAGAGCGGCGCTGTAGTCCGCGGCTTCGTCAAGGCCGTATTCCGCTAGGCGAATGGTTAGGCTAGGAAGGCTGGTATTGAGGTACTGAGCCAGTCGCGTTCGAGATAACTTCCCCTTCATGTACGCCAGAAAGGCTAGACGGACGAATCGCTCTGGCAGGGGGGGAGGATCCCACCATTTCCCACGCATTGAGGCACGGTCGAGTTCTCGAAAGGCCTCGTTTTGAAGCAATGTCTCGACCGTTTCCTTAGTCACCCGCCGAAGAGTGACGAGTCGCCAGAGCAGGGCCTCTGTCGACACCTCGAACTCCCGTCGCGAAGCCAATCAACTCACCGTAACTGATCCTTTTTTTCACCACGCGCTGGTCGAACTCTGGGATAACCACCTCTGCGGGCAATGAGGAGGCTGGACGAGAAGGCATTCGCTAGCTTCTCCACCCGGTCCTCGAGACTTGAACCTTCCCGGAGTTTTTCTGCTGGAAGTGAATGCCACGTCAGCAGATGAAACAATTCGTGACCGAAGTTAAAGTTTCGTCGCCAGGGTGCCTCTGAACGATTCATCAGAACGGCAGGGCCCGGATTCCCCGACAATGCAAGCCGCAGACCCCTCGCGCTGGAGATCCATATACCATATTTGAACGCCGTACCGTTCCTCGAGGATCGCTGCCAAAGACGCTGCCGGCCGCGCGCCAAGCCCCAACTGTTTCCAAAGCTCGTGGGCAGTCCGTTGCGCATCACCCCAGTTAAAGGTATCGAGATTCACAGGCATGCTCGGGAGAGACTGACGCGATTCGGCCCCCATCACGCGTGAGACGTGGGCGTAGCGACGGCATGACTCAAGGAAGGCGCCCTCGCGTTCCGCTCGAACCTCGCTCGGGGATTTCGCCACAAGACTGCTGGTACGGACTTCGGCCCCTCTTCCGCCAGCAGATCGGCCAAAGAAGTGCGAAGCGCTTTGGCGAGCCGCACCAGCTCCCAAGCCTTGACATCTCGCTGGCCCTTCTCGATTTGGGAGACGGTTTGCAGTGCCGAGAAGCCGGCCAATTCCGCCAAGCTCTTTTGATTCAATCCAAGAGCCTTACGCCGATCCCTGATCCGCTCGGCCAAGTTTTCAATGTTCGTGCTCACGGCAATTCCCTGCATAAGCTGGAAGGAGGATTGATGGCAATGACCATCGGATATATGGCACCGGCTGTTGAGAAATTCAAGGATTTGAAACAACGACCCGTTCCATATCAGGCAATGCCAGTGGCCGCCTCGCCAAGAGAATCAGAGATCGCCTCCGTGCTTTTGATCACTTAGGGGCCGACGGGTTACCAGCTGCCGATTAACGCGATACGCGAGAGACATGAAGACACTGCGCTCTTATCATACGACTGCTGTCCCGCCATCGCGGGAAATGGCGTGGTGGTTCCCGAGAAAAGAGTTGAAACTTTGTTTTCCTCAAGTTCGCCTGTAAACGAAGATCGTACCTATTCTTGAACGTGAGCCAATTATCTCGCCGTGGTATGGCAACTCCTGGAAGCGGCTCAGGTACCGCGCCAATGTCCCTCGTCCGCCACGATGCGCACGACGTAATCGGGCGCTGTTGGACAAGATCGGCAGACAGGTTGTTGATCGCCTGCCGCATCTCTTGGCGTGCTCCTGGTCCACACAGAAAACGATGGTCTTGGCGAATGGATCGGTCTTGCGAAGGAATTCCGTGATGCTCTTGGCGATTGCCTGGGTCCGCGCTCTGAGGGCCACGAGCCGCTCGAAATCCGGCGTCTCGTATTCCTCGTCGGGGGATGGGGCGCCCAACGCGGTCGAGTTCGTCCTTGGATGGCCGCCAGCCGGTCGCGTCCACATCGGTCACGATCCGGTGGATGCGGTACGGGGCAAGAAACCCGTCCTCGATCCCCTGCCGGAGGCTGTAGGTGTAGACCGGGCTCCCGAAATACCGATAGGTGTCCCGATTCTCTTCCCGGAACGGCGTGGCGGTCATACCGAGCTGGTAGGCCGGGTGGAAGTATTCCAGGATCTCCCGCCAGTTGCTCTCGTCTCGGGCGCTGCCCCGATGGCACTCATCCACGATCACCAGGTCGAAGAACTCAGGGGTGTAGTCCCGGTAGAGGCCGGGACGGCGCTCATCCTTGGCAATGGCCTGGTAGGTGGCAAAGTAAATCTCGCGGCTCTTGATCGCCTCGCCCTCGATCTTCCAGCGAGCGTCGCCGAAGGGGGCGAACTGCTTGTCCTTCGGGTCGTCCACGAGGATGGAGCGGTCCGAGAGGTAAAGAATCCGTGGGCGCCGTGTCTCTCCCGTACGATTCCACCGCGAACTCCACAGGCGCCAGCAGATGTGGAACGCCACGTCGGTCTTGCCCGTCCCGATAGCCATGGTCAAGAGGACGCGGCGGCAGTTTTGGAGAAGCGCCTGGATCACGCGGTTGATCGCGATCTCCTGGTAGTACCGGAGGGGCTTGCCGGGAACCGGCAAGCTGGGCGTGAGGAAACGCTGTTGGTCCTGCGGCCGCTTCAGCCCCAGATGGGTTTGCAGCCGGTTCCACAACTGCTCTGGCGACGGAAACGCCTCCAGGTCAGTCTCGCGACCGGTGAGAAAGTCGTGCTCGACGATCCCGTGGCCGTTCGTCGCGTAGGCGAACTTGAGATCGAGGAACTGGGCGTACTCTTTGGCTTGCTGGAGGCCGTCGCGGGAGCTCTTGCGGAACGCCTTTGCCTCGACGACTGCCAGCATCAGACTGGGGCGGTAGCGCAAGAGATAGTCGGCGCGTTTCTGCGGGCCCCGACGAGCCGTGGCGCCCGCCACGATGATGCGGCCATCCGTAAAAGACTTCTGCTCGCTGATCTGGTCGTCGTTCCAACCAGCAGCGTAGAGTTTAGGAAGGACGTATTTCCGGCAGGTATCGGCTTCGGTTACCATTCGGTGGTGCCTGGCCTGGCATCCTGCGCCAAAAGCTCAACCTCCCGATCACTCGTCAACCGTCACATGCTTGACAACGCGATACACACCATGAAAAAACGCCGACCCTCAGGCGAGAATCGGCGCTTGTCGAATCCTTGGCTCCCTCCAGACGAATCGCGTGACTTACCCTCCCGCCATGTCCGGGGGTATCCGAAGTGTTGCGTCGCTTATACCAGAAGGGTGCATGCGCTTCAAGGAAAAGGCATGCTTTGCGCCTTCCACGAGGCCTTTGGGGAAGGAGCACGCCGAATGGGATTGCTGATTGCCCGGGGATGAACCGGCGTCCCCGAGCGCCGACCCTCATTTCGTCCGTGGCGCCGCGAGGCCGAGCCGCGCGACGGCGTCGGGATTGGCGGCCTTCCAGCGGCCGAACCAGCGCTGCAGACCGAGCAAGGCCGATGTATCGCGACGAGCAGGTCCCAGTTGAGGCTGCCCGACGCTGGCCCCCTCGATCCGCCTGAGGTCCTCTTGCCGGACCCCCAGCGCTTGCGCCGCCTGTTTCACGGCCACGCCTCGGGCCTCGCGCGTCTGGCGGCACTTCTCCGCCACCGCCTGGAAGCGGACAAAGGCGTCGAGATCGAACCCCTTCGACACCCGCAGGAACTCTTCGCCCAGTAACCCCCGCAGGCCCTCCGATACCGCAGTTACCTCATCCTCCGACAGGATCTTCGCGGTCGGAAGCTGCGCCATAACGCCGAAGCCTACTAGCTTAGGCGTGGCCTTCCTTTTCGGTGCAGCCGGGCGCTCCTCTGGTAGCGTTGCGGGGGCCCAGCCGCCGTGGAACGCCCGGTTGATGGCCTGAACGTCGAAGGCTTCGGGGTCGAACGAGCCGCCGCACCACGCCAGCCTGTCCTCGTGCTCAGGGTGCTTGGGATTCCGGATGGTCTCGAGGAACTCTTCATACCCCCAGGTTCCACCCACGTCTTCCGGCGGGCACGCCCGCTTCCCAGCCAGCACGTACGGGTACTTCATGTCCGCGGCTCGGGCGAGGATCTTTTCGAGGACGATGTCGTGCTCCCAGCTATCCCCAAAGTCGTAGGCGTAGAGCAATCGGTCCTTGGGCTCCTGAAGCAGCTCACCAAGGCGCACGCGCCTCTCGCTCACCACTTCGTCCTCGTCCCAGTCGGGCTCGGGCGTCCCATACCGAGTGTCACCGGCCCGGAACTCGTGCAGGTGGCTGTCCGTCCAACCCATGACGACTTGGAGGATGTGATGGAACCGCTCCAACGTGATGCTGCTCGGCACCAGGAGCCGTCGCCAAATCGGCGGGCGCGTGCCGCGCAAGACCACCTTGAGTTGGAGAACCGAGGCGGTGTCCGGAGTCATTGTGCCTCCTCGCAACTTGACACTTCCAAGAGGCAGGATCCTGGCTGTTCTGTAACGAGGCGACAAACAGTACGGGTCAAGCGTTGAGAGCTATATCAGAGCGTCTCGCGTGGCGCAAGCAACGGGTCCAACTCGGGACGGAACGTCTGGTCATGACCACCTCCGGATGATGACGCACCGAGGCCGAGGACTGCTGGGGACGATGGGCCCTGTTCCATGGAGGCTGGGTGGGAACTGGGTGCCAGCGATGAATCGCAGCGGGAAACGCAGGCACGCGGAGGTTGGGCTCGCTATACAAAGCGAGCCTCGCTGCTTGACACTCGTCGGCGTCTTCGACATGCTCCGACACCATTCCAGCCGTACCTCGCGATGGCGCGCGCACCGCCAACCGGAGCACAGGGTGGCGCGCCTCCGAAGGGTAACCCCGGTGCGCGAGAGAATACATGGCTGAGCCGCTGTTGAGGATGGAAGGCGTCTCCAAGTCGTTCCCCGGCGTGGCGGCGCTGAGCAACGTGGACTTCGATCTGTATCCCGGCGAGGTCCACGTCCTCATCGGCGAGAACGGCGCTGGCAAGTCCACCCTGATCAAGCTCCTCGCCGGCGTCTACCCCACAGACAAAGGCCGCATCTTCTTGGACGGCCAAGAGGTCGTCATCGGATCGGTCCGCGCCGCCCAGGAACTGGGCGTGGCCACCATCTACCAGGAGATGAATCTTATCCCCGAGCTGACCGTGGCCCAGAACATCCTGCTGGGGCGCGAGCCCCGAAGGGGAGGCGGGCTGTTCGTGGACGCGAAGGCCGCGCGCAGTCGGAGCGTCGAACTCCTCGCCTCCCTCGGCCAGCACATCGACCCGGACGCCCAGGTCAAGACGCTTTCGGTGCCCCAGCAGCAGATGGTGGAGGTGGCCAAGGCCCTGTCCATGGCTGCCCGCATCGTCATCTTCGACGAGCCTACCGACACGCTGGCCGAGAAGGAAACCGAAGCCCTCTTCCGGATGATTCGACTGCTCAAAAGCAAGGGCATGGCCATCATCTACATCTCTCATCGACTCGAGGAGATCCAAGAGATCGGCGACCGGGTGACCGTGCTCCGCGACGGGCACCTCATCGGGACACGCGCGGTCGCCGAGGTCGCCACCGATGAGCTCATCCGCATGATGGTCGGTCGGGAGATCACCGACCAGTTTCCGCGCCGCCGCCAAACCCGGGGGGACGTGGCGCTGGAGCTCAGAAACGTGTCCCTGCAGGGCGCTCTTCACGACGTGAGCCTTACCGTTCATCGGGGCGAGATCGTCGGCCTGTCCGGCTTGGTCGGGTCGGGTCGGACGGCGCTCGCCCGGGTGATCTTTGGTATCGACCGGCCCGACTCGGGCGAGATTCGCATCTTTGGAAAGCCGGTCCGGATCGGCTCACCGCTTGCCGCCAGCCGATTGGGCCTCGCCTTCGTGACCGAAGACCGCAAGGCGCTGGGCCTCTTCCAGGTCCTGCCGGTCTCGGACAACATCATCCTGGCCGCCATTCGACGCCTTTTCCCGCGGGGATGGATCGACGCCGCGAGCGAGCGGGCCGTGGCCCAAGACTACGTCAATCGCCTTCGCATCCAGACTCCCAGCTTGAGCCAGTTGGTGCAGAATCTGTCCGGTGGCAACCAGCAGAAGGTGGTCCTGGCCAAATGGCTCGCGACGCAGGCCAGGATCTTCATCCTCGACGAGCCCACCCGAGGCATCGATGTCGGGGCCAAACTGGAGATCCACCGCCTCATGGACGAGTTGGTGGCCCAGGGAACCCCCATCGTCATGATCTCCTCGGAGATGCCGGAGATCCTCGGCATGAGTGACCGCATCTACGTCATGCGAGACGGTCGGATCGCCGGCGAGTTCGCCCACGACGAGGCCAGCCAGGAGCGCATCATGAAGTGCGCGGTGGGAGGTTAAACCGCTGGGCAACCACAGATTCCACAGATTACACAGATTTATCCGGGGCTCTCCCTTATCGATCTGTGAAATCGGTGAAATCTGTGGTTTCGGGGAATCCAGGGTTCGTAGCGTTCCTTGCGACGGGGGATTTTGGAGAGAGGAAATTAGGATAACATGGCATCGTCTGACCACCAAGCTCCGCTCCGCGTTCTCCGGCCCGATCATCATCTGCGTGGGGATGATCGCGGTGTTCTCGGTGCTCTCGGAGAACTTCTTCTCCCTGTCCAATGCGGTGAATATCATCCGCCAGGCCAGTGTCTTGGCCTTGGTCGCCTTCGGCCAGACCTTCGTCATCCTGTTGGCCGGCATTGACCTTTCGGTGGGCGCACTCATGGGCCTCACCTCGTGCCTCACCGCCACGCTCATGCAGAAGGCGCACCTCGCGCCCGTCCTGGCCGCCGTCATCGGCATCGGGGCCGCCGCCGCGTGCGGACTCGCAAACGGCCTCGTCCACAGCTTCCTGGGCCTGAACCCGTTCGTGCCGACGTTCGGCATGTGGGGCATGGCCTTGGGCGCAGCCCTCATCATCACGGAAGAGCGAGTCATAACGGGTTTCCCGTCGACGCTGCGGATTCTGCACGACGGCGAGTTCCTGGGACTGCCGGCTCCGCTTCTCTTGGTGGCGGCGATCTTTCTGGTCCTGCACGCTTTCCTCAAGGCCACCCCCGCCGGCATTGCCACCTACGCCATCGGGGGCAACGAAGGGGCGGCCCGTCTCTCGGGGATCCGGGTCCGCCTCCACAAGACGCTGATCTATACCTTCTCCGGCTTCATGGCGGGCGTGGCCGGGATTCTTTTTCTGGCTCGCTCCAACGCCGCCCAGGCCATCGACACCATTGGCTACGAATTCGACTCCATCGCCGCTGTGGCTGTGGGCGGAACCTCGCTCATGGGAGGCAAGGGCGGTGTGGCCCAGACCGTCGTCGGCGTGACGCTGATCGCCACGCTCAGGAACGGCCTGAACATGGTGGGGGTCAACCTCTACCTGCAACTGGTCTTCATCGGCGTGGTCCTGATCCTGGCCTACGTCACCGAGAACCAGAGTCTGGTGCAGTTCCTTCGCGGGATCAAGCAGCGCCTGACCGGGCCACCCGCAGGCGCCGAGGTCGCCTAGGTGAAGCTCTCTACCCGTGGCCTCTACCGCTTGGGCGCCGTCGCGGCCATCCTGGCCGCCGCGTGGATTCTGGTGCCGCGGTTCGGTACGGAATCGAATCTGATCAACCTCCTGCGTCAGGCTTTCCTGCTCGCCTTGGTCGCCACGGGTGTGTCCTTGAGCATGTTGGTGGCGGGTCTGGACCTTTCCATCGGCGCCGTGGCCGCCCTGTCGTCGTGTCTCGGCGCCGCCCTCATCGTCCAGGGTCACGTGCTCGTGGGGATCGTCGCCGCACTCGCCATCGGCGCCCTGGGGGGTCTACTGAATGGTGTCATGATCGCCAAGCTGAGGCTCCCATTCTTCATCATGACCTTCAGCATGATGTTCATCATCCGCGGCCTGGCCTTGACTTACACCCAGGGCACGTCCATCCACGGCTTCCCTGCAGAGCTTCACCTGGCTCGGGAAGAGCTTCCTGGGACCTATTCCGATGCCGGTCATCGTCGGTGCCGTGGTCCTTGGGACCCTCCACCTCGTCCTGACCAAGACCACGTTCGGCCGGATCACATACGCCGTAGGGGCGAATGCGGAGGCGGCCCGGTTCTCAGGTCTCGCCGTGGACCGGAACATCATCCAGGTCTACTCGCTGTCGGGCCTCCTCGCGGCGCTTTCCGGCCTGATCTACATCGCACGCTTGAACGCCGCGGACGCGGACCTGGGCATGATGTGGCCCTTGGAAGGGATCGCCGTAGCGGTCATCGGCGGGATTGCCTTCTCCGGAGGCCAGGGGAACGTCCTGGGTCTCGTCCTGGGGGGGCTCGTCATGGCCGTGGTGGGAAACTGCGTGAACCTGTTGGGCCTCCCGGCCCGCTTTCAGGACTTCTTCATCGGCTTCGTCATCATTCTCGTGGTGCTCATCGACCACCTCACGCAGAAGCGTGGGAAGGCTGCGAAGTGGCGGTCTGCAAATCGGACGACGTAGTCATTGGCCTCGCGGGACCGTTCCCCCGGCGCCCGACGCCGCACCACACCCGCCCGGTGTTGCACCGGGTCGGCCACCCACAGGGTGGGTGTAGGCGCTAGGCGTCCGAGGGGTGGTCCGGGGAACCGGACGTGTCACCGTAACTGCGCCGCGTCAGACGTGACTGGCTCTGCACTCACACGCTGTCTTAGAGGAGGGCGCATCATGAAACGTTTCGTCTGGCTCGCATGTCTGGCGCTGGTCGGCGTCATGGCCTTGTCGGGGAGCGTCCTGGCGGCCAAGGATGCCAAAGACGTCCACGTGGCCCTGGTGGTCAAAGACCTCACCAACCGCTTCTTCGTGGAGATGAAATGGGGCGGCGAGGCGGCCGGAAAGCAGCACGGGATCAAGGTTACCGTTCTCGCGCCCGAGAAGTACGCGGTGGACAATCAGATCCGGATCATGGAGGACCTGATCCAAAAGAAGGTTGACGCTATCGTCATCGTCCCCATCGACGGCGCCGGCATCGTCTCCGGCATCGAGAGGGCCAACAAGGCCCGGATCCCGGTCTTCAACCTGAACACCCTGGCGACGGGCGGCGAGGTCATCGGCTTCGCCGGCATCGACCACGTGCAGCTCGGACGCATCCAGGGGCAGTGGGCGGTGGACACCCTGAAGGGGAAAGGCAACGTGGTGATCCTCGAAGGGACAACCGGCGCCTCCTCGGCCATCGAGCGTCAGCAGGGAGTGACGGAGACGCTCAAGAAGGCCCCAGGCATCAAGGTCCTCGCCTCGACCACGGCCAAGTACAACCGCCAGCAAGCCATGAAGGTCATGGAGGACCTGCTGACCCGCTTCCCCGAGATCGACATGGTCCTCTGCGCCAACGACGCCATGGCACTCGGCGCCAAGGAGGCCATCAAGGATGCCCGACGCAAGATGATGGTCGTGGGCATCGACGCCATCCCCGAGACATTAGAGGCCATCCAGAAGGGCGAGGTGGCCGGCACTGTGGACAGCAACGGCTTCGACCAGGGCTTTGTGGCGGTGGACCTCACGGCCAAGTACCTGCTCAAGGACGTGAAACCGCCCAAGGACACCTTGGTCGGCTCGGGCATGGCGACCGTGATCACCAAGGAGAACGCCCTCGCCTTCGAGAAGACAAAGACGGAGAAGTTTAAGAAGTTCGGGATCAAGGTGGATTGAGCAGGAGGCTCCGCCGACTGTTGCGTGGTGTAAGAAGCCAATCGGACGGACCCCGCGGGGTCTATGCCGGAAGATGATCGTCCGCCAAGTCAGCAGGCTCCGGGGTTGCCCGGAGCCTGCTGACTTTGTTGTTGCGGAGGCCGCCAAACGACGTTGCAGGTGGTATGTTGCAACATGGACGTTGCATTTGCCGCAAGACCGTTCGCGAATTCACATCGTATCATCTGGGAAATACAGCCACTTACAGCATCGCGCCTCGCCAATCCGTGGGCACGAACCTTGCTGCAACGCTCCTACAACATAGAGTAGCCGAAATAGTGCGAGCGAGGCCAAGATGCCCATCAACACGGAATCCCTCGATGTCCTCGACATCCTGCGCAGTATCCCGGATTCGGTTCTGACCATCGATGCCGAGAAGCGGCTCATCGGGCTGAACGAGCCAGCGCAAGTCCTGACGATGGCGGCCGAAGCGACAGCCGTCGGCCGCCCGTGCGGCCAGATCTTGCGGAGCGAAATCTGCGACACGGAGCGTTGTCCGTTCCAGCGCTCGCTGCTGGGCGGCGAGACCGTGACCACGTTCAACATCATGGCGAAGGATACCAGACGGTGCCGAGACGCCCATCTGCATCAACACCTCTCCGCTCAAGAACGCCAAGGGGGAGGTGGTCGGCGTGGTCGAGACCATCCGGGTCGTCACCCACATCAACCGCCTGATCGAGGAGCTGAGCGAGCAGCGCAATAAGGTGCAGGCAGTTCTCGATTCTGTTGCCGAAGGGCATATTGACAGTTGACCGCGAGAGCCGAGTGACCAGCTTCAACCGGACGGCAGAGCGGATCCTGGAACTGCGTGGCGGAAGAGGTGCTGGGCCGGCGAGCCCCGGAGTTGTTTCCGGCCGAGATCTGCGGAGACGCCTCGCCTCTCCACGAGACGCTCCACGTCGGCGGCGGGGTCCGCAACAGGGAACTCGCTGTCACCCTCGCCGACGGCAAGACGATTCCGCTCAGCGTGTGCACGGGACCGTTTCGTGACGAGAACGGATCCACTCTAGGAGCCGTGTGCACGTTCCGCGACCTTCGGGAAATCGAAAGGATCGTCGACGAGCGGCGGCGGCGGACGCCGTTTGTGGGAATCATCGGGAAGCACCCCCGGATGCGCGAGATCTTCGACATGGTGGAGATGATCAAGGACAGCGACTCCACGGTCCTCCTGCAGGGCGAGAGCGGGACCGGCAAGGGACTGTTCGCGCACGTGCTCCACTGCCTCAGCCCGCGGGAGCGCCACGCCTTCGTCAAGGTCAGTTGTGCCGCCCTCCCTGAAACGTTGCTGGAGAGTGAGCTGTTCGGCCACGAAAAAGGGGCGTTCACGGGCGCCATCAAGGAGCGGAAAGGACGTTTCGAGGTGGCGGACAAAGGCACCATCTTCCTGGACGAGATTGGAGACGTGAGCCCCACGGTACAGGTGAAACTGCTCCGGGTGCTGCAGGAACAGCAGTTCGAGCGGCTCGGGGGGACCGAGACCATCCAGGTGGACGTGCGCGTGATCGCCGCCACCCATCGCGACTTGCCCAGACTCATGCGCGAGGGGAAATTCCGCGAGGACCTCTATTATCGCTTGAACGTGATTCCGATCCACCTTCCTGCCCTTCGGGAGCGGAAGGCCGACATCCCCCTGCTGGTTGAATTCCTCCTGGAGCGGCTCGTCGCAAAAGGGAAAGGCAAGGCACTATCCGTCTCGCCACGCGCCATGTCCGTTCTCATAGACCATGATTGGCCGGGCAACGTGCGTGAATTGGAGAACGCCCTGGAGCATGCTATGGTGTGCTCTCGGGGCAGCGTGATCGAGCCGGACGCGCTGCCCGGATCGATGCTCGCCGCGAACCAGGGCCATCTCCACGGTCCCAAGCGATCGCGCGCCTCGGGTCTTCAGGACGAACGAGAAGGATCTGCTGGTCCGAGCACTCGAGGCATGCCGCTGGAACCGAGGCCTGGCGGCGGCGCGGCTACGGATCGATCGGACCACGCTCTGGCGCAAGATGCGTCGCTGGGAGATCGTGGCCCCGCGGAGCTGAGCCGGCTTCCGCAACAGGGTTCCTCGCGGAGACCTGGATGTTCCAACAGACCGTGACGTGCCGTGCGTGTCAACGAGCGTTTCTGATCACGACGGAGAACCCCGACCAATTGGACGTCCAGTGCCCTCTCTGCGGGCTCACGCTCGTGTACCCGAGTGCGCGAGGCGGGGCGCCGCATCCGCCAGAGCAAATCGTCCCGTGGGACCCCGCGTGGTCCGACTGCGGCTGACACTGAGCCGTGGGGCCGGTCGGCCCTCCAGTTCCTCTCGAATCATCCTACCTGAACTCGCCACGTTGCAATTCGCTTGACCGCAACACGCCTATTCTCGCGTCCAGAGCAGACTAACTAGCCGATAACACTGACGCCGGCGTGAATTCTTGGCTGTGCCATACGTCGCGTTGCATGCAACATCACATCCGAGGTGGGACGGGATCCAATGATTTTCGAGAACCCACATTTTCAACGAGTTGGAATCACTCTGGCCACTATCGTCCATGTGGAATACGAATTGCCTTGTCGGCCATACAAGCGGTGGATCGCGTCACCGAGGTAACGTCAACGGACGACTCGGTTTTCGATCCGTCAATTGAGCTTACATGAGCGCGTTCGCCCTAATCGGCGGCCTCGCTTTCCGCTCGGACTGGTCGACGTTGCCAGCAAGGCCTGAAGACGGCAGGCCACACCCCAACCGCACGCACCGCGTGCAGGAGGACATGCCATGAGAAAGACGTCCGTGGTCGTCATGTTGCTCCTGGCTTTCGCCGCCAGCTTCGTACTGCCGGCGTCGAGTGCCGAGAAGGTCGACAAGGCGCTGGTGACCGCCGCCGAGAAGATGCTCTCCACCATGCCGGCCGATTTCTACCAGGTCGATCCGGCGGGGGCGCAGCAGCAGATCGAAAACGCCAAGCCGATCGTTCTGGACGTGCGCGAGACGGCGGAGATGGCCAAGGGCAAGATCGCGGGCTCGGTAAACATCCCGATCCGCGACCTGCCGAAGATGATCGCCAAGCTGCCCGAAAGCAAGACGGCGCCCATCCTCGTCTACTGCCAGGTCGGATATCGCGGCGGCATGGGGATGACACTGCTCCGCATGTGGGGCTACACCAATGTCAAGAATATCCGGGGCGGTCTGGACGGCTGGGAGAAGGCCGGGCTGCCGGTTCAGAAGTCATAGCTCTCTGGCGCGGGCGGCTCGATCAGCGGGCCGCCCGTGCCGCGTCAGACCGTTCGCGCGATCGGTGCGATCGGGCGTGAAGGATCATCGACACCGAATACCGCTGAGGGGATTGCGCCAGTGAAAGCCATCTCACGCCGTCGCCTCCTGCAAGGATCGGCCCTCTCGCTGAGCACGCTCGGCGTGGCCAAGCCGGTAGAGGCGCTCTCCGGCTTCCTTGCCCGCCGGGGTGTGCGCACGCCATGGTATCGTCAGACGCAGAAGACGACGTACAACTACTGCGATATGTGTCCCTGGCGCTGCGGCATCATCGTCAAGAGCGTGAACGGGCGCGTCTGCAAGATCGACGGCAACCCGAAGGATCCCAAGAGCCGCGGGAAGCTCTGCGCCCGCGGGCAGGCGGGTGTCTCGTTCCTGTACGATCCCGACCGCCTGAAGCAGCCCATGATCCGCGACCGGGGCGCGCGGCGAAGGCCGGTTCCGGAAGGCCACCTGGGAAGAGGCGCTCGACTACAGCGCAAAGAAGCTGCGTCGCCATCAAGGACAAGCATGGCCCCGAGGCCGTGGCGTTCCTTGGGCATACGTCGGGCGATTTCTGGTTTGTGGATTATCTGCCCCAGGCGTGGGGATCGCCCAACGCGGCCAAGCCATCCATGTCGCTCTGTACCAGCCCGCGGGAAGAGGCCGCGCTCCTCACCTTCGGCCGGACCATCGGCAACCACGAGCCGGTGGATTGGGACCAGGCCCGCTGCCTGGTCCTGATCGGCACGCACATCGGCGAGGACGCCCGCAACACGATGATGCAGGATCTCGCCAACGCTCGGGCGCGCGGCGCGAAGCTGATCGTCGTGGATCCGCGCTTCTCCTCCGCGGCGATGAAGGCCGACTACTGGCTGCCCATCAAGCCCGGCACGGACACCGCGCTGCTGCTGGCCTGGATGAACGTCCTCATCGGCGACGGCCTTATCGACCGGGACTTCATCGCCAAATGGACGATCGGCTTCGAACAGCTCGCGGCGCACGTCGCGACACTCACGCCCGAGTGGGCCGCCCCGCTCACTGACCTTCCGGCCGACCTGATCCGCGAAAGCGCGCGAGCGCTCGGACATGCGCGGCCGCAATCGGTCATCGTGCCGGGCCGCCACGTCGTCTGGTACGGCAACGACACGCAGCGCATGCGGGCCGTGTACATCGTCAACGCGCTGCTTGGCGCGTACGGCCGGCCCGGCGGGCTCTACTTCAACCAGCCCACCGTACCTGGAGGAGCATCCACACGCGCCCTACGCCGTCGTCGGCGGGGCGGGCGGGTGAGCGACCACCCCTGGGGAGGAGGCCGGGTTGCCTCCTGGGCCGACTGGGAAAGTTCGCGCCGACGGCGCGCGGCAGAAGTTCCTGCGCGGCGCCACCGCGATGCAGGAACTGATCGAGCCCATGATCACGGGCAAGCCGTATCCGATCAAGGGCCTGGTGCTCTATGGCACCAATCTGTTCCACACCGTGCCCAACGTGCCGCGCACGAAGGAAGCCCTCAAGAACCTGGACTTCGTCCTCACCGTCGACGTCCTGCCGCAGGACCACATTGCCTGGTCGGATGTCGTGCTGCCGGAAGCCACCTACCTGGAGCGCTACGACGAGCTGTGGGCGTGCGGACACAAGACGCCCTACATCGCGCTGCGTGAGCCGGCGATCGAGCCGCTCTACCAGACGAAACCGGGGTGGTGGATGGCGCGAGAGTTGGGGCTGCGACTCGGCCTGGAAGCCTTCTTCCCCTGGCAGACCGCCGAAGAGTACTTGAACCAACGCCTGAGTTCGATCGGCTCGGACCTCGGGCAACTCCGCCAGCAGGGCGGCGTCATCATCCAGAAGGGCAAGCCGTATCTCGCGGATTTCGAAGCCACAGGCGGCTCGCCGTTCAATACCCCCAGCCAAAAAGTGGAACTGTACTCCGAGGCGCTGGCCGGTGCGGGTGAGAAGCCGTTACCCGAGTACGAGCCGCCCGCCGAGGGGCCGGCCGGCTACTTCCGACTTCTCTACGGGCGTAGCCCGGTGCATACCTTCGCGCGCACCCAGAACACGCCCCTGCTCCACGAGCTGCAACCGGAAAACGAAGTCTGGGTAAACGATGCCGTTGCAGCGCGGCTCGGCCTGAAGAATGGGAGCCGGGTATGGCTTGAAAACCAGGACGGCGCGAGAAGCGGCCCGATCAGGGTGAAAGCTACGCCTCGCATCCGAACGGATTGTGTCTACATGGTGCACGGCTTTGGTCACGACGCGCCCGGAATGACCCGTGCACACGCGAAGGGCGCCAGCGACGCCAAGCTGCAAACACGGTATGTCCTCGATCCGATCAGCGGCGGAGCGGGGCTGCGGGTCAACTTCGTGAAGCTGGTCCGGGAGGCGTGACATGGCGGTCCGGTACGCGATTTCTATCGATCTCGACCGCTGTGTCGGCTGCCAGGCGTGCGCGGTCGCATGTCAGACCGGCAACGAACTCGCTTTTGGCGACACTTTCATCACCGTGTCCGACGCGGTGCATAGACAGGGCGAGCGCCTCTGGGGCTCGTTTGTCCATCATCGCTGTTTCCACTGCGATGCCGCGGCGTGCGTGACCGTCTGCCCCACAGGCGCGCTCTCGAAGCAGAATGGGCTGACCGTCATCCAGCCCGAAAAGTGTAGCGCATGCGGATACTGTACCGACGCGTGTCCCTTCGATGTCCCACACATCCGTAACAACCGCGTTTCGAAATGCACCGCCTGCCTTGGCCCGAGCGGGAAGGTCGTTCCCGTCCCGGACGTGCGCGCGGCTCTGCTCCTGAAGGACGGCCAGGAGCCGTGGTGCGTGCAAACCTGCCCCAGCCAGGCGCTCCGATTCGGCGAGCGAGACAAGCTCCTCGCCGAGGCGAAGGCGCGAGCTGCCCTCCTCCGGTCGCGCTACCCCAACGCGGCGGTCTACGGGGAGACAGCCCTGGGCGGTCTGGGGCTCCTACTGATCCTGCTCGATCGACCCGAGGCGTACGGTCTACCGGCCAAGCCGGCAGTGCCTTCCACTCTGACTGTCTGGCAGGACGTCGTGCAACCGGCGGCGACGGGACTGTCCGCGCTGGCCGCTGCGGCGATGGGCCTCATGTTCATTGTTGCCAGACGGCAGCATGCCGGCGAGAAGGCGGCCATGCGCGAGTCCGCCAACGCCGCCCCCACTCCTCAATCCGAAGAGACACCAGTGACAGGGCAAGACCATGAGTAGCGAAGCTCCCCGCCTCGTGCAACGATACGTGCCAGCGCAACGGTTGATTCACTGGATCGGCGTCGCGTCGTTCCTCACCTTGCTCGTGAGCGGGATCGCGCTGCTGTTCCCGCCGCTCTCCTTCCTAGCGGCCGGAGGGTTATCCCGCCTGATTCATCAGGTCGCGGTGATCCCCTTTGTCGTGCTCCCGATTGCGTACGCCATCCTCCTTCCCGAGCAGACGAAGGAACTCCTGATCGAATCATTCGCGTACAGCCGCGAGGATTGGGAGTGGTTCAAGCACATGCCGGCGTACATGTTGGGACGGACGCGGGACTTGCCGCCGCAGGGACGCTTGAACGCCGGACAGAAGCTGCATCACGCCAGCACGTTCCTGATGTTCGTCACCGTCTCCGCGTCCGGTTTCGTCCTGTGGTTCGGGAAAGGTCGGCTGGGTGCTAACGGGCTTGCCTGCACAGCCATGGTGCACGATCTCTCCATGCTGGGCCTCTCAGTCCTGCTGATCGGCCACGTGTACTTCACGTTCCTGTACGACGCCCTCTCCGCCATGCGCACGCGGTTTTGTCACCGAAGAGTACGCGCGGATGGAGCATCTCAAGTGGCTTGAGACCTTGCCCCCACGAGGCGTTTGCGGTTGTGCCGGGCGCCGCAAACGATGTAGAGGCGAAGGAAACCAACGTCACGTCTGCAGGGGAGTGATTCGCGGGAATCAGCCGGCGGTAAGGGCGCGCAGCAGTCGCATCGATCCCCGAGCGCTGAGTTTCATCGAGCCCGCGCGCAATCTAACCTGTCCAGTCCCGAATGGGATCGGCGCACGGCCTCGTGCGTCATTTCCCACAGGGAAAAGTCCGAATCCCACCCAAAAGGGACAGAAAGACCCGACAGATAAGAAGACTGAATCCCCGTGCTTTCCACCTCTGTTGGGTACATGCTTGAAAATCACATAGATGGACGCATCGGAATATCCGCGGCGCTAGCCGCCGTGCGGGCTTCCGTGGCACGGTCATTGCTGAGAGAAACGCGCGCTCGGACTCCAATCGGCCAAACAGGAGGTAGTCCGCGCTCGCTCGTACTCCCGCCGGATCAGGGAACACGTAGCCTCGCGTCGAACGCCAGAGACCACGAGCGCATTTGGCCCGGCGGCGATATGCGCTCATCAACGAACGCGGTCATAAGAACGGTTCAACAGGAAAGAAAGGGCCCATCCCCATGGCCACGATCACCAAGCTTCGTACACGGGAGGACGTACTGGAAAGGGCTCGACAGGCCACCAAGAGCTACGTGAGCGCGGGCGTCACGATCGAAATCAACGATGCATGGTGCAAGGGCTGCGGGATCTGTGTCGAGTTCTGCCCCAAGGACGTCCTGCAGATGACGCCCATGGACAAGGTGGAGGTCAAGGCATTGGAGGCGTGTACCAAGTGCCTCCGCTGCGAGCAGTTGTGCCCCGACTTCGCCATCGTGGTGTACGGAGAGCCCGGGAAGTCCGGCGGCTAACCCCTCAGCACACGGGGCCGGGATCATCTTTCGCGCGCCCTCCGTCGCCGCGCGTCTGGGAGCCCGCCCCCCGAGGTGAGCCAGCGTGAGTTCGCCAACGAAGTCAGCCGTAGTCAAATTGTTTCAGGGAAATGAGGCCTGTGCCGAGGCCGCCATCGCTGCCGGTTGCCGCTTCTTCGCCGGGTATCCCATCTCCCCCTCGTCGGAAATCGCCGAGCATCTGTCCGTCCGGCTCCCCCAGGTCGGTGGCCGATTCATCCAGATGGAGGATGAGATCGCCGCCATGGGCGCGATCCTGGGCGCGGCCATGACGGGGGCCAAGGTGATGACGGCAACCAGCGGCCCGGGCTATTCGCTCAAGCAGGAGAACATCGGGTACGCCGCCATGGCGGAGATCCCGTGCGTGATCGTGAACATCATGCGCGGGGGGCCCAGCACCGGCCTTCCCACCATGCCGGCTCAGGCCGACGTCATGCAGGCGCGGTGGGGAACGCACGGGGATCACCCCGCCGTGGCCCTGGCCCCCGCCTCCGTCCGCGAGGTGTATGACGAGACGATCCGGGCCTTCAACATTGCCGAGCGCTACCGTGTCCCCGTGACGCTCCTCATCGACGAGATCATCGCTCACATGCGGGAGCGGATTGTCATCCCGGACCCGAGCGAGATCACGCTCTGGGACCGGCCGCGGCCCACGGTCTCGCCGGAGCGCTATCTTCCCTACGAAGATACGCCCTCTGGCGTTCCGCCCATGGCGGATTTCGGCAGCGGTTACCGATACCACGTGACCGGCCTCTATCACGATCAACGCGGCCTCCCCAAGGATAGCCCGGACATCGTGGATGCCCTCCAGCGACGCTTGATGCGCAAGATCGAGATGGGCGCGTCCGAAATTCAGAAATACGAGATGGTCTCGCTGGCCCTTCGAGACGCAAGGCTGGGGATCGTGGCGTATGGTTCCTCCGCTCGGTCCGCGAAGGCAGCCGTTCGCCTTGCCCGCGCCAAGGGCATTCCGGTCGGGTTGCTCCGACCCGTGACTCTATGGCCGTTCCCCGAGGGCCCAGTGGAGGATTTGGCCAAGCGCATGCACCACATCCTGGTGGTCGAGATGAATCTCGGCCAGGTGGCGTTGGAGGTCGAGCGGGTGGCGCACGGCCTCTGTCCGATCCATCGGGTGAACCGGGTCACCGGCGAGCCTATTCCTCCCGAACAGATCCTGGAGAAGATCGAGGAGTTGGCCCGGGGCTGATCACAGCCGGGCAGGAGGACCGCGTGTTCGATTACGACAAGTACCTTCGGCTGGAGATGTTCCCGCACATCTGGTGTTCGGGCTGCGGGTGCGGGATCGTGATGAAGAGCCTGATCCGGGCCGTCGACCGCCTCGGCCTGCAGAAGGACCAGGTCTGCATGGTCTCGGGAATCGGCTGCTCCAGCCGGCTGACCGGTTATGTGGATTTCAACACGCTCCACACGACGCACGGACGACCCATCGCCTTCGCCACTGGGGTCAAGCTGGCCAAGCCCTCACTTTCGGTCATCGTTGTCACGGGCGATGGCGACGCCCTGGCCATCGGCGGAAACCACTTCATCCACGCCGCCCGGCGGAACATGGATCTGACCGTTCTGCTCTTCAATAACTCGACGTACGGCATGACCGGCGGACAGTTGGCCCCCACCACCCCGACCGGGAAGGTGGCCAGCACGGCCCGGCAGGGAAGTATTGATCCGCCGTTCGACGCGTGTCAGTTGGCGATCGGCGCAGGGGCGTCCTATGTGGCGCGGGGGACGTCGTATCACACCCAGCAGCTCGACCGACTGATCGAAGGCGGCATCAAACACAAAGGATTTGCCCTGATCGAGATCTTGGAGAACTGCAATACCTACTACGGTCGGCCCAACAAGATCGGCTTGCTTGACCTGCTCCAGTGGGAGAAGAACAACACCCTCAACGTCAAGGCCGCCGAGCGGATGACGCCGGAGCAGCTGCAGGGGAAGATCCTGACCGGCCTGCTCCACCAATCCGGCCGCCAAGAATACGTGGCGCAATACGAGCAGCTCATCGCCCGCGCCCAAGCCAAGGCGGGGGCGGCCGTCTGAATCCCGGAGTGACCAGGAACGTCCGCACGCTTGCGCGCTGGGGCGAGGACGCCCCAAGACATCGGAGTGCCATCCCATGAGCTACCGCTACGAAGTTCGGTTGTCCGGAGAGGGCGGGCAGGGCATCGTCCTGGCAGGCGTGATCCTGGCTGAGGCTGCCGCCATCTTCGACGGGAAGAATGCGACGCAGACCCAGGTGTACGGGCCGGAGTCGCGCGGGGGCGCGAGCAAGGCAGAGGTCATCATCAGCGATGAGGAGATCGACTATCCCAAGGCCACATCCGTAGACCTCTTCTTGGCTCTCACCCAGGCGGCGGCCGACAAGTACGGCGCCGAAGTCCGCCCCTCCGGAATCGTCATTGTGGACTCCGCGAAGGTCGCGTCCCCACCGCCTGGCTCATTCGCCGTGCATCGCCTTCCCATCCTCGAAACGGCGAAAGAGGCTGTCGGCAAGGTCATGGTGGCCAACATCGTTTCCCTGGGAGCCATCGTGGGATTGTCCAAGGTCGTCTCCCGCTCCGCGATAGAGCGCGCCATCCTCGCCCGCGTTCCCAAAGGTACGGAGGACCTCAATCGCCGTGCCCTTGAGGCCGGATTCGCCCTGGTGGGCGCTGCCTAGCTGATTCTCCATTGTCTGCCCCTTCACGACCGCTCTTGTCAGGACTCGACCGAGAACCTCGCCCAACGCGGCACAACTCGATCTCCTCACCGGCCGCCTGTACCCTTCCGAGCCATCGGTCAACGCGGTTGGATCGCCTGAGACAAAGGGTCTCAGTCCCCACAGAACTGGGACACTTGGAAACGCAGGTCCGCTGCAGAACAGGCGTCCGACGCACCATCCCAGATGCCATCCGCTCTCTCGGCTGTGAAAGCCATCGTTTCTGCTCCGTTTGGTAAAGTCGACGGTTGCCCGAGGCGTGCGTCCCTCTCTTGAGCATCCTGCGATGCGACCGTGGCATTGGCTATGCAATTCTGGCATTTCGCGATGATCCAGGAAAGAACCCGATACGGTGTGGCGTGCCATGCGGCATCCTAGCGAGCATCTCTTGGTCGTGGAAGACGATGGGGAGATGCGCGACCTCTTGCGGAAGGTCCTCGAGAAAGAGGGTTATCGGGTGTCCCTCGCCAGCGACGGTAACGAGGCACTCGCCGCGGTGACGCGAGGAGCCTTCGACGTCATCGTAACAGACATGCGCATGCCCCACCATGGGGGTCTGGAACTCCTGGAAACCGTTCACCGGACCCTCCCCACCCTCCCCGTAATCATTGTGACAGCGTTTGGGGACTGGGACAGCTACAGTCGGGCCCTAGAGCTGGGAGCGGCGGCGTTCATCAGCAAGCCTTTACGGATGTCTGAGCTGATCTCCGCTGTGCACACCACCCTGGCGGGGCGGGGCGCAACCGCATCGCCTTGAACTCGCCGGGCGCCTCGAACGTCGAGGAAGGAGGGCGCCATGGTGACAGATTCGACGGATCCTTTTCCCCACCGATTTCTCCGAACACGCAGAGTACGCCTGGCCTTTCGCGCTACAATTCGCTCAGGAATTCGGAGCGGAGGTTCATCTTCTACACGTCGTGGCCCCTCCCCCACGCCTGACCGAGGCGTATTCCCTGCAATTTGATCCCCAGAAATTCGCTGCCGTACTCACCGCCGAGGCCCACGAGTCTCTGGATCGCTTGGTCCAAGCGGCGGCAAAGGATAGCACGATCGAGTTCCGCCCGGAGGTGCGCCTCGGGGTGGATTTTCACGAAATCATCGATTACGCTCGAACGCAGGAGATTGACTTGATTGTCATGGCGACCCACGGGCGGACCGGCCTTGCCCATGCCCTCGTTGGCAGCGTGGCGGAGAAGGTCGTCCGCAAAGCACCGTGTCCCGTCTTGACCGTCAAGCATCCCACCATGAAGTTCGAGATGCCGTAGGGCGCCGGCTGGAGGATGTCTTTGCCCGGGACGCACGGCCCCGACCTCGACATCATGGGAACGGAGGCGACAAGGGTATTGCCATGTGATCGCGGAAGGCACCGCCGCCGCCCGCAGTCCGCGGTCGGCGCATGGAGGCAGCGATGCTTGTCGAGAAACGCATGAAGCCGAATCCGATCACGGTCGGCCCGCACGACTCCTTTCGACACGCCATGAATCTCATCCGTCAGCGTGGCATTCGTCACTTGCCCGTGGTGGACAACGGTCGACTGGTGGGCATCGTCACCGACCGCGACATCCGCCAGGCGTCCCCCTCGCCCGCTACCAGCCTGGAGATGCACGAGCTTCACTACCTGTTGGAAAAGGTCAAGGTCCGCGATGTCATGACCGCCAAGGTGATCACGGTCACCCCGAACACGCCGATCGAAGAGGCCGCGCGTCTGATGCTCGCGCATCGGATCGGCAGCCTGCCGGTACTCTGCGGCACGGGTCTTAGTCGGGATTATCACGGAGACTGACATGCTCCAGGCTTTCGTGGACGTGATGGGAATCCAGCGCGGACCAGACCCGACTGGAGTTGGTCCTTGAAGATCGTGCCGGCGCCTTTTTGGACGTCTGCCGGATCATCCAAGAGCAGGGGGGCGACATCGCGAGCGTGGTCACCGCCACGGCCACAGATCGGTGGAGAGCAGAAGAAGGTCGTGGTGTTCCGCCTCGAAGGCCTTGTCGTCGGACTCGCTTGTGAAACAGCTCGAGGCAGGTGGGCACACCGTCCTCTCGGTCACCGCGTAGGGCCGCCCCATTGACGGCTGCGCGGGCAGCGCCTTCGTCCGCACAGATACGTCCTGTACCGTTCCGCGCTCGCAAACGACACCGCGATCGCATGCCACTTGACGCCCGCATCGTTGCCGTGGGTACAATAGCGCGCGCCGCGCGCTCGTTGCGGCGTGCACGTCGAGCACTAGCCACCGGCATCGCGTGCGGAGCCGAGACCTTTTCACAGCCACTTCATTTTCAATCGCGTGACCGCAATGCGGCATACGGCAATCGCCGCACGGACTGCGTAATGCCTTCGCCCAGGTGGCACAGTCGTCATCGCAAGGCATCCAAAGCGAGGCAGGGGGGCTCTGCAACTCTGGTAGAATTCCCTCGCGTGTGCAGGGAGTTCTCACTTTGAGTGTGTCGAGCGCTGGAGAGAGAGGACGCCATGCTGGACGGATTCTTCAAGCCTAAGGCGGTTGCAGTCGTCGGCGCATCTCGAGAAGAGGGGAAGGTCGGCTTCAGCATTACCATGAACCTCATCCGAGGCGGATTCCCCGGTCCCATCTACCCCGTCAATCCCAAGGCGAATGAGATCCTCGGCCTGAGGAGCTACGCCGAGGTGAACGCGCTGCCGGCGGACGCCGATCTGGCGGTCCTGGTCATTCCGCCCAAGGCGTGCCTCCCCACCTTGGACGTCTGCGCCGCGCGGGGCATCAAGTACGCCATCGTCATCTCGGCGGGTTTCAAAGAGGTGGGCGGAGAAGGAGCCGAATATGAGAAGGCCCTCCGGGCCCGTGTCCGGGAACTGGGGATGCGCGTCATCGGCCCCAACTGCCTTGGGGTCATCGACACCAAGAGCAAGCTGAACGCCACCTTTGCTGCCGGAATGCCTCCGGTGGGCGAGATCGGTTTCTTCTCCCAGTCCGGCGCCCTCTGCACGGCGATCCTGGACTGGGCCATCGGCAACGACGTCGGCTTCTCCAAGTTCATCAGCCTGGGGAACAAGGCGGATACATCCGAGGTTGATTTCATCGAGGCGCTGGCTGCGGATCCTGAGACGCGGGTGGTGATCGGATACGTGGAGGGTGTGGAGAACGGTCAGCGCTTCATGGAGGTTGCCAAGGCCGCAAGTCGGAAGAAGCCCCTGATCATCGTGAAGTCGGGTAGGACTTCTGCCGGGGCTCGCGCCGCTTCGTCGCATACCGGGACACTGGCTGGCTCGGACAAGGCCTTCACGGCCGCGTTTCGCCAATCCGGGGTCCTCCGGGCGGAGAGCATTGAGGAGTTGTTCGATTTCGCGCGGGCCTTTGCCTACCAACCGCTCCCCAAAGGGCCGAACCTCTGCATCGTGACCAACGCCGGCGGTCCGGGGATCATCGCCGCGGATGCCGTGGAGCGGTCCATGGTAAAGATGGCCTCCCTGAGCCCGGCGACTGTGGAGCGACTGCGCGCCGCCCTGCCGCCGACGGCGGCCCTGTACAACCCGGTGGACGTCATCGGCGACGCCAAAGAGGACCGATACAAAGCCGCGCTGGATGCCGTGGCGGAGGATCCGGGTGTGGACGGTGTCCTGGCCTTGTCGACCCCCCAAGCCATGACCGACTACGACAAGTTCGCCGAGGCGGTTGGGCAGGCCGCTCAATCGAGTGACAAGCCGCTTTTCACCGCCTTCATGGGAGAGGCGAGCCTGACCAAGGCCCGCACGATCTTGCGACGGTACAGCGTGCCCCAATACCCCTATCCGGAGCCGGCCGTCAAGACCTTCGAGGCCATGGTGAAGTACCGGAACTGGCTCGAGTCCACGCCGGCCCCGCCGCGACACTTCACCGTGGAGAAGGACCGGGTGGCCCGGTTCCTGGAGGCGGCACGTCTCGAGGGGCGGACGCAGTTGGGAGAGCGCGAGGCCCGCGAGGTCATTTCGGCATACGGTTTCCGCCTCCCCCAGAACGTCCTGACGCGCACCGTGGATGAGGCAGTGGCCATTGCGACGCGCATCGGCTTCCCAGTGGCCCTCAAGATCGTCTCGCCCGATATCCTGCACAAGACCGATGTGGGCGGCGTCCGCCTGAACCTTACAGACGCCGACGCGGTGGCGGAAGGCTTCCAGGGTATCGACGCCAGCGTGCGCCGTTTCTTCCCCAACGCGATCATCCAGGGGATCGCCGTGCAGGAAATGGTCGTGGGTGGCAAAGAGGTCATCCTGGGGATGACCCGCGATCCCTCCTTCGGCCCGCTCCTCATGTTCGGCCTGGGGGGCATCTACGTCGAGGTCCTCAAGGACGTGGCGTTCCGGGTCGCTCCCATTGGGCCGGACGAGGCCGAGGCCATGATCCGTGAGATCCAGTCGTTTCCCCTGCTGCGCGGGGTCCGCGGTGAGAAGCCCTCGGACATGAGCGCCATGGTGGAGGCGATGGAGCGGCTGTCCCAGCTCTGCACTGACTTTCCGGAGATCATTGAGCTGGACGTCAATCCGCTCTTGGTGAAACCCGACGGTGGCGGCGCCGTGGCCATTGACGCCCGGTTGGCCTTGAAGGCGAACGCCTAGGACGAGACGACCGGATCACAACCCGGGCCGGACTTCGACCGTTTTCCCGCAGGGGGTCCTCACGGAACACGACGCGCCAGTCGGCTCGGCAGACGCCGTGGGGCACAAAGGCGTGACGCAGGAGGACGGCGCGTCACGCAATCAGAAAAGGGAGGCCATCATGCGGACCCTGTTCATCGGATCGACCCTCGGCAATTCCGGCAAGACCATGATCACCATCGGACTCGCGCCTGCCCTGCAGGAGCATGGCTACAAGGTCGGGTTTTTCAAGCCCCTCGGGAAGCAGCCGACGACGGTGGGAGGGAAAGTGGTGGACGCCGACGCGCAGTTCCTCAAGGAGGCGCTCCACCTGGCAGAGCCGTTGGATCAGATTTGCCCAGTCGTGGTCACGCAGGACCTCTTCTTCCGGGGACTCCGCGGCGAGGCGACCGACGTTCGGAAGCGGATCCAGTCCGCCTTTGAAACCGTCTCGGCTGGCAAAGACGTGCTGCTCATCGGGGGCGCTGGCACGCTTGCCGATGGCGGCTTTCTCGGGATCCCGACCGTCGGCCTGATCAAGGAGTTCAAGGCGCCGGTCCTCTTGGTGGACCCGTACCAAAACGAGACCTCGATCGATGGAATCTTGATGGCCCGCGAGATGCTTGGCGACACGCTCGCAGGGGTCGTTCTGAACCGCGTGACGCCACAGAACCTCCCCGAGGTCGAGCAAGTGATCGTCTCCTTCTTGGTCTCCAAGGGAATCGAGGTCCTGGGTGTCGTTCCGCTGGACCGGTTGCTGGATGCCGTTACCGTGCGTCAGATGGTCGAGATCCTGGACGGGAAGGTGATCTGCGGTGAAACGGCGCTGGACGAGTTCGTGGAGCGCTTCAGCGTCGGCGCCATGGATACCGGCGCAGCGTTGGGCTACTTCCAACGGCTCCCCAACAAGGCGGTCATCACGGGAGGCAACCGCGCCGACATTCAGCTCGCAGCGCTGGAGACGTCAACCCGCTGTCTGGTGCTGACCGGCGATCAGATGCCCAACCAGATCATCACCGCCCGCGCGCGGGAAGCGGGCGTTCCCATCGTCGTGGTGTCACACGACACGTTGACCACGGTCGAAAAATTGGAGGCGGTTCTGGGCCGCATCCGTATACGCGAAGCCCCGAAGGTCCGTCGCGCGCAAGAGCTGCTCCGCGAGCGTTTGAACTACCGCCGGATCATTCAGAAGCTGGATCTCAAATAGATCGGGGGTGCGGACGATACCGGCCGGTCTCAGTCCATGGAGACCGGCCGTTGTTTTTGGGAACACGAAGGTCGGCAGACGTACGACGCACATGACTAGCGACCAGGCGAGATGTTCTATCGGGCTCAGTTTTCGTCTCGCCCGCTTGACTTCGACGAACGCCCAGCCTATGTTCATGCGCGTTGGGATATCCACAGGGCGCTCCCCTGGACAAGCATGGGACGTCCGTGGCGATACGTTGAGACATCACCGGACGCGGGATGGGACATGCTCTTGGTCGGTTCGGAGAGCGGGGGATCGGCCCTCGACGTACTCACGCGCCCGGTCATCATTCTGGTAGGCCACTTCGGTAGCGGCAAGACCGAGATCGCGGTTAACCTCGCCTTCGGATGGCGAAATCGCGGGGCCGAGGTGACACTCGTGGATCTTGATCTCGTCAAACCCTACCTTCGCTGTCGAATGGCGAAAGAGGACTTGGAGAGCCGGGGCGCCCGCCTGGTGGCTCCCGGGGGCGACCGTTTCTACGCCGACCTCCCGATCCTTCTCCCTGAGGCGCGCACCGCCGCGCGGGATGGGGGAGGACTCGGCACGCGGCTGATCTTCGATGTTGGAGGAAACGACCTCGGTGCTCGGGCGCTGGGAAGTCTTTCTGACCTGATGGACGGGCAGTCCACGGACCTCCTCTTCGTGGTGAACGTGAACCGACCCTTCGCCGAGGATCTCAGCGCTCTGCACCGGGTCTTCCGCGATGTCCAGGCCGCCGCTCGAATGCACGTCACGGGCCTCGTCGCCAACACGCACCTGATGGACGAGACGACCGCGGAGACCGTGTGGCAAGGAATCCAGGCTGCGCGCGAGCTGGAAGCAGCGACCGGCGTCCCGGTCCGATTCTGTGCCATGCGGCGCGATCTCGCCGACGCTTTCGGCGGACCGCAGGGCGCGGCAGATCATGTGCCGATCCTCGCCATGCAGCGGTATGTCGTGGCCCCGTTTGCTCGAAGCGCATCGGGCGCAGGCCGGCGCTCCAGCATCGTATGAGTTGAGGGCAAGAAAGGAGTCAGGCATGTCGACCGTGCTCGTGGAGAAGCACCGGTGCAAGGGCTGCGGGCTGTGCGTCAGCGCATGTCCTTCCCACGTGCTGGCCATGTCCCAGGAGATCAATGCCAAGGGGTACTTCGTCCCGATGGTGGAGCACCCGGACGACTGCAACGGCTGCCGGTACTGTGTGCTCGTCTGCCCGGACGTGGCCATCCAGGTGGAGCACAAGGGGAAGGTGTCGGAGCGGCCCGAGGCGCTCGCCGATCTTCCCATGCACTATTGCCCGGGTTGCACCCATGGCGTCATCCATCGCCTGGTGGCCGAGGCGATCGACGCCCTGGAGGTGCGCGAGCGCACTGTGGGGGTCGCACCGGTGGGTTGCAGCGTGCTCGCTTACGACTACTTCAACTGCGACATGCACGAGGCGGCGCACGGGCGGGCCATGGCCGTGGCAACGGGGATCAAGCGGGGCAGGCCCAATCTCATCGTCTTCACGTACCAGGGGGACGGCGACCTCGCCTCCATCGGCATGGCAGAGACCGTCCACACCGCCAACCGGGGCGAGAAGGTCACGGTCATCTTCGTGAACAACGCCATCTACGGCATGACCGGCGGCCAGATGGCCCCCACCACCCTGCCGGGACAGGTGGCGTCCACCAGCCCTCTCGGCCGGGACGTCGCCCTGGCCGGATATCCGATCCGGGTCGTCGAGCTGTTGAAGGAGCTCAAAACCCCTGCGTATCTGGCACGCGTCGCGGTTCATGACCCCAAGGCAATCCTCCAGGCGCGTAAGGCAATTCGGACAGCGTTTCAGCATCAGGTAAACGGCACCTGTTTTTCGCTTATCGAGGTCCTGTCCACCTGTCCCACAGGCTGGGGCTTACCGCCTCACGAAGCGTGCGGCTGGCTGGCGGACCACATGATCCCCTACTACCCCCTGGGGGAGTTCAAAAACCCCGAGAAGGGAGTCGTCAAAGAAACGGAGCGGTAGCCATGCACACGGAGATCATCCTTGCAGGGTTTGGCGGCCAGGGCGTCCTGCTGATTGGGAAACTCCTCGCCTATGCGGGCATGAAGGCGGGCCGCGAAGTCACCTGGATGCCTGCCTACGGGCCCGAGATGCGCGGCGGCACCTGCAACTGCACCGTGGTGCTCTCCGCCCGGCCCATCGGCTCGCCTATCAGCAAGTCGCCTCACGCCCTCATCGCCTTGAACCTCCCGTCGCTGGACAAGTTTGAGGACGCGGTACGGCCGGACGGCGTCATCGTCGTCAACACGTCGCTCATCAATCGCCTGCCGCACCGGACGGATGTCACGGTGGTGGCGGTACCGGCCAACGAGGTGGCCATCGAGTGCGGCAGCCCGAAGGCGGCCAACATGGTGGCCCTCGGTGCGTACCTGGGTGCGAGCGGCGTTGTGGACTTGGACCAGGTCAGAGCCATCGTGACAGAGTCTTTCGCCGCCAAGCCCAAACTGGTCGAGATCAACCACACGGCACTGGCCCGTGGTTTTGCAGCTCGGGCAAGCCACGGCCACGGCCCCTGCCGGGCGCTGAGGAGCATCCTATGGCCAAGAAGCTCATGAAAGGTTGCGAGGCGATCGGGGAAGCCGCGATCCAGGCGGGCTGCCGCCTCTTCTTTGGATACCCCATCACACCCCAGAACGAGATCCCGGAGTACCTGTCCGCGCGGTTGCCGCAGGTGGGCGGGACGTACGTCCAGGCCGAGAGCGAGGTGGCAGCCAGCAACATGCTGTACGGCGCCGCCGGCGCAGGGTGCCGCTGCTTCACCTCGTCGTCGGGCCCTGGCATCAGCCTCATGCAGGAAGGCATCTCCTACATCGCGGCGGCCGAACTGCCCGTCGTGTTCGTCAACATCATGCGTGGAGGACCCGGTCTGGGCGGCATCCTGCCGTCCCAATCGGACTACTTCCAGGCCGTCAAGGGCGGCGGCCATGGGGATTACCGCTGTCTGGTCCTGGCGCCATCCACCGTGCAGGAAGCGGCGGACCTCGTTCAGGACGCCTTCGACCTGGCCGACAAGTACCGGAACCCGGTGATGGTCTTGGGCGACGGGATCATGGGCCAGATGATGGAGCCCGTCGAATTCAAGCGCTCCATCCAGCCGGAAGCGCTGCCGGAGAAACCCTGGGCCACGACCGGCGCCAAGGGTCGCAAGCCCAACATCATCAACTCGCTTCATCTGGCGCCCGAATCCCTGGAAGCGCACAACTGGAAGCTGGCCAAGAAGTACGACGAGATGGCGAAGACCGAGTGCCGGCACGAGGAGTGGAACCTCGACGGCGACGTGGATGTGCTCTTCGTAGCGTACGGCACCGTGGCGCGCATCTGCAAGACGGCGATCGACGCCCTCAGCGAGCGAGGAGTCAAGGTCGGACTCTTCCGACCCATTTCGCTCTTTCCCTACCCGGGGCAGGCGTTGGCGAAGGTGGCGGAGAAGGCCAAGCACGTCTTGGTGTCTGAGCTGTCCTGCGGCCAGATGGTGGAGGATGTGCGGTACCACGTGATGGGCAAGCGCCCGGTGGCCTTCTACGGTCGTGTAGGCGGCATGATCATGACCCCCGAGGAATTGGTGGCCGAGGCGCTCAAGCTCGCCGGGAAGCAGGCCTGACGGAAAGAAGGGCTCATGACTTGGAACAGCGAGGCGCACGGCGAGACGAGCCGGCCCTGAGGCATCGCGGCGACTTCATCTGAGGAGGAGGTCCGCCACAGTGGCCAGGAATATCCCGACACTGAGGATGCCGTTGACGTTGAAGAACGCCATGCCTAGCTTGGCCAGACCGTGGCGGCGGACGAGGCGGTGCTCGTAGAAGAGTAGACTTGCGGCACCCAGGAGGCCGAGCCCATAGAGGGGCCCGAGCCGAAGAAGAGGGATCAGCAGGGTGAGGAATGAGATGGTCAGGGTGTGGAAGATCGCGGCAATCATGAGACCTTTGGACATGCCGAGACGGGCTGGGAGGGAGAAGAGACCCGTTTGCCGGTCGAAGTCGATATCCATAAAGGCGTACAGGATGTCGAAACCCGCGACCCAGAACAGGACTGCGGCGCCCAGCATGACACCTGGCAAGGCAAGCGTCCCCGTGACGGCAATCCACGCACCGATGGGTGCCAGCGCCAAGGAGAGACCGAGCACCAGGTGCGACCCGGCGGTGAATCGTTTGGTGTAGGAGTATCCGCACACGATCAGGATGGCAACCGGCGCCAGCAGGAAGCAGAGGGGATTGAGCATCCACGCCGCCAGAAGGAAAACTCCGAACGACCCGATCACGAAGAGGATCGCCTCGCTGAGTGACATGCGCCCCTGAGGCAGTGCCCGGTCCTGCGTCCGCGGATTCAAGGCGTCCAGGTGCCGATCGGCGATGCGGTTCATCCCCATGGCACCACTCCGCGCCCCGACCATCGCCACCAGGATCCACCAGAGGGTCCGTCCCGAGGGGATCCCGCCCGCCGCCAAGAGCGCCCCCATGAAGGCAAAAGGCAGCGCGAACACCGTGTGGGCAAATCGGATCATCTCCAGATAGGTGCGCAGCTTCGTCAGCATAGCCGTCAGCATTCAGCGATCAGCGATCAGCTACTGGCCTGGAGGCACTGGGTGTTCCTCAGGCTGAAGGCTGACCGCTGATAGCTATTGGCTGCCTTTGACGCCCACGTGGATCGCCACGATCCCGCCGGTCAGCAAGCGGTACGAGACGTCCTGAAAGCCCGCGCGCTCCATCGCGGCGACCAGATCCTTCGGTGTGGGAAAGTCCGTCACCGATGCCGGCAGATACGCATAGGCGGACGGGTGGCCGGAAACGAGGCCGCCGATCAAAGGCAAGACGCGATGGAAATACCACAGGTAGACGGCCCGGAACAGCCTTCCGGGCGGCGTGGTGAACTCGAGGACGACTGCCCGGCCGCCGGGCCGAAGGACACGTCGCATCTCCGACAGGGCCTGCGGTCGATCCGGAACGTTGCGGAGGCCGAAGGCCACCGTGACGGCGTCGAAGACCTGATCGCGAAATGGCAGGACTTCGGCCGGGGCCACGGCCAGGTGCACCCGGTCGCCCCCTGGCGCCCCGGCCGCTTTTCTCCGCCCAAGGGCGATCATCGGTCCGCTGAAATCCGCGCCGGCGATCAAAGCGCCCGGATACCGCCGCGCCGCCTCCAGCGCCATGTCCGCCGTTCCTGTACAGATGTCCAAGAGTTGGCCGTCGGGGGGAAGTTCCGTGGCTCGGATCGCCTCGCGCCTCCATACGCGATCGCGGCCGGCGCTGAGGAGGCGATTGAGAAGATCGTACCGCGGGGCGATCGCCGAGAACATGCGCTCGATCGCGGCCCGCTGCTCGCTCATCCCGTCAGGAACGCTGCGACACGCCGGCAATTCCGCAGAGGAAGGAAGGCTCGGGCAAGTGGTTTCACTGGGGCGTGAGCTTCAAATCCATCGTTGAGCTACCGCCGGAAACGACCAGCTTCAGACGGAGGCCGGGCGTGAGCGTCGCGTCGTCGCGCAAGTCGTTGAGGCCGGCCAATTCGTATCGGCGTCCCTCGTTATTCAGCTCGGTCCGCGCGACGCTGGCCAGCGTGTCGCCGGGCTTGACCACGTACGTCCGGATGCGTCGCTGGTCTTTCGCCTCGCCGTACCGGAGTCCCTCGAGGTGTGCCCGAAACTCGTTGGTTCGGACCTCCATCGGGCCCGGCTCCGCGATCAAGAGATGTGACATGGTATCGGCTTTGGCTATGCGCATGGCCGTGTCCGGGTGGCTGGCGTCGAATCCGTGGTACAGTCGCTGCCCCCTGAGCAAGTCATTCCGGCGCATCCAGCGCAGGAAAGTCACCATCCGTCGCGGATCATAGCCGGCTCGCCTGGCGTAGCGGAGTCCCACCTCATCCGCCTCCACCTCGTAGTCACGACCGTACCCAAGAAGCATGTACGTGGTCAGGTGGTTGGAGATCATCGCCACGGCGCTGGCTGCACCCCCACTACCCGCCGCGGCCGCCGCGCCCACACCCAGGAGAGTGGCGATTTGGGTCGCCATGGCCTTGGTCATGAGCTTGGCGCCATGACGGGAATTGACGTGCGTCGCCTCGTGGCCGAGGACGGCGGCGAGTTGGGCTTCGTCGTTCATCTCTGCCAAGATGCCTCGCGTGACGTACACGAACCCGCCCGGCAAGGCCATGGCATTGATGCTCGGGTGGTCGACCACCTTGAACTGGAAGTTGAAACGGGTGTCCGAGGCTGCCACCACGCGCTGGCCGACCTGGGCGACGTAATTCTGGAGGTCTGGGGATTCGTAGTACCCGAATCGCTTGAGAATCTCCGGATCGGCCTCGCGGCCGATGGTGGCATCGCCAGCCTCATCGTAGATGGAGATGCCGCTGGCCTGCCTGGGGAGAAGCACTGCGGCCAGGCTCGCCTGGGACAAAGCGAACAGGAAGTGACGGCGACTCCATCCGCCGCCATCGCCCGCGCATAACGCACACCATCCCATGGAGCCACCCCCTCGGTCCAATTCCGTCACTGGCGAAGCCTGGCCTCCAGCGCTCGGATGTTTTGCTTGGCCTTTTCCGCCAGATCCCCCTGCGGACTGTATCTCAGATACAGCTTGTATTCGCCCACCGCCTTGCGGTAGAGCGCCTTGTCGTCGGTGCCCAATTTGGCCTTCGTGTGATAGGACAGTGCCAGGTTGTAGTGAGCCTCGGCGTAGTCCGGCTTCGCCTTGACGGCCTTTTCGTACTCGGCGATGGCCAGATCCAGGGACTCGAAGACCCGTTCGTGATACATCACGCCAAGCTCATAATGGGCCTCGGCCTGCATCCCGCGATCCGGTGGTTTGGCACCATCTTGCGGTCTGCCGGCTTCCGGTGCCTTGCTTGGGCTCGGGGGTCGTGTGCTTTCCTGGCCCAGGACCCAACCCGGTGTCACAAAGAGAACGATGAGGACACATATGCATACGGCCACATCTCTCCACCGTTTCACGGTTGACGCCCTCCGCAGCCAGCCTTTTTCACTCGTGTTAAACCCCGTGTTAAACGAGGACCCGCCCCGCGTGGCGGTAGTATACACGAGGGTTCCCCGCCCATCCAGGGGAATCCCCGAAAAGGGGCGGTCGAGCTGCTTATCTTTCGTATCGATGCACCGCGCGACCAGCGTGCCCGCCACGAGCGCGCCCTCCCTTGTTGCGACTGGCATGACGCTGAAGATGTAGCCCGCAAAATACCAAAGCGCCGGTCGGGGACCGACCGGCGCTTTGGGGGTTACAGTTTAAACAGGCTAGGACTACTTCTTCTTGACATCCGGACCCTCGGTGCCCTTGGGCTCCGTCTTGCGGACATCCGGACCCTCGGTGCCCTTGGCCTTCGGGGCCGCGGACGAGGCGGTCTTCTTCTTGGCCTTGCGGACATCCGGACCCTCGGTGCCCTTGGGCTCCGTCTTGCGGACATCCGGACCCTCGGTGCCCTTGGCCTTCGGGGCCGCAGACGAGGCGGTCTTCTTCTTGGTGGCCTTGCGGACATCCGGACCCTCGGTGCCCTTGGGCTCCGTCTTGCGGACATCCGGACCCTCGGTGCCCTTGGCAGCCGGCGCTTGACGGCGTCGTTTGCGCCTGGGCGATCACCGGGGCCACCAGGGCGCCCACAAACAACACAGCGGCGAGCACGGCAACGAACTTCTTCATACGATTTCCTCCTTTTGACATCCGAAGAGGTTGTGGCCCTCGCCTGTGTCGAGGACCCGGCAGCAAGAGGCTGCCACTTCTAAACCTTGGGGGCAACGCCCCTTGGCTCAAGCGACGCGAACGATAGGGAATAGAGCATCACTCGTGCCACCGCAATACATCGCGGCAAGAATCGCCGAAAAGCGCAAGAAACCAAAATCAAAACAGCGACTTGCCCGTCTTCGGCTATACCCGGAATCCAGTTCCGATTCCTCTCGGCGGTTGGCGGCTTACTCCAAATGGGTGTCTCGATACCCCAAAAGCGGCGGTGAGCCGCCGGGGACAGAATTCTCTGTATGAAACGGGTTTATTGTCCTGGCCAGGCCAGGCGAAGAGAGCATGCTCTGATTCGGATCGTCGGACGGGAAGACAGCGCGGCACGGTCCCGCATTCGAACTGTGGATCCGGCCGGAAACCGGCTTGAAACTCACTTGCGCCAGAACACGTGAGGAGAGGGGTGATACGGAACAACCTAAGGCGTTGGAGCCGGCGCTCGGACTTGAACCGAGGACCTGCGGTTTACGAAACCGCTGCTCTACCAACTGAGCTACGCCGGCTTGGGCGCGTAGTGTAGTCAACTCACCGGCGGTTGGCAAGCCATTTCACTACATCGCCGGCGCGCGCCTGATGTCCTTCTTGCTCCCCACGCGTGATCGGAGTAGGCTACCGACTTACCATGGATGACCGCGTCTTCAAGGAACTGTCGGGTGACTAACCATCGAAGCTTGCGCCGTTGGATTGGCGTGAGCCTCTTCCTCTTGGCGGTCGCCGTAGCGATCTGGGTTGTGCCCCGTCTTGGCGCGCGCTCGCCAGTGCTTTTCGTGCTCTTGCCAATCTTGGCCGTCCTGACCATGAAACTGGTCGAGCGGCGGGTGGGTCAATGGTTCCGACGGTGGGAGGAAAGGAGCCGCAAGGGAGCCGAGGGGCTGGGGAGCAGGGGCGACGAGCCAAAGCCGAAAAGCTGAGGCCTGATCGTTCACGGCGAATGGTTGAACCCGGAATGGAGGGTTCCATGCGGCAGGTTCAGATCGGAACGTCCAACCTCGAACTCGTCGAGGGCGACATCACGAAGCAGGACACCGAAGCCATCGTAAACGCCGCGAACTCGAGCCTGCTGGGAGGGGGCGGCGTAGACGGCGCCATTCATCGGGCCGGCGGTCCGCAGATTCTCGAGGAGTGCAAGAAGATCGGCGGCTGTCCGACCGGCGAGGCGCGCATCACGACCGGTGGCCGCCTTGCGGCCAGATGGGTGATCCACACGGTGGGCCCCGTGTATCGGGACGGCAAGCACCACGAGCCAGAACTCCTGGCCGCCGCCTATCGGAACAGCCTGGCGCTGGCGAGCCAGCGAGGTATCAGGACGATCGCGTTCCCGTCGCTCAGCACCGGCGCGTATGGCTACCCGTTGACCGAGGCTGCGCGGATTGCGCTCACGACCGCCCTGCAATATCTCAGAACCCATCCGGAGGTCAGCGCCGTGCGCTTCGTCCTTTTCGGACAGGCGGCGCTCCGCACCTACGAGGCCGTCCTGGACGAACTTCTTCCCACCAACCCCTGAAAAGCGCGACCCGCCCTGGAGCCACACGCCAGGACGGGTCGGACATTCCTCGGCTCCGATTCCTGGTCTTCAGTGCCCGGCAAAGTTGTTCTTCTTCGTCCTCTCCAGGAAGGCCGCGTAGACTGGGAAGAGCCAGACGATCACCGTGATCCCGCCCAGAAGCGCGCTGATGGGGCGCACAAAAAAGAGCAGCAGGTTCCAGTCGGACTTGATCATGCTGGTCATGAAGTTCTGCTCCAAGATGGGCCCGAGCACCAGGCCGAGCACGATCGGCGCGACCGGGTACCCGTTCTTCTCCATGAAGTAGCCCACAATCCCCATGACTCCGAGCACCCCCACATCAAAGACGCTGTTGTTGATGGCGAAGGCCCCGGTGACCGCGAACATGAGGATCGCGGGGATGAGGACGTTCTTGGGCACGCGCAGCATCTGGGAGCTCGTCTTCACGGCCAGGTAGCCGAAGGGGATCATGAGGATGTTGGCCACGATGAAGGCCAGATAGACGGCGTAGATGATCTGCGGTTGTTGCTCAAAGATCATCGGGCCGGGGCGCAGCCCTTTCATGAAGAGCACGCCGATGACGATGGCCGTGATGGAGTCGCCGGGGATCCCGAAGACCAGCGCCGGAACCCAGTCTCCGGCCAGGCAGGAGTTGTTGGCCGTGCCGGAGTCGATGATCGCCTCGATCGATCCCTTGCCGTAGAGCTCCGGCTCTTTCGACGCCCGCTTGGAGACCGCGTAGGCCAGCCAGGCGGCGATGTCCGCGCCCGCGCCCGGCAGGATGCCGATGAAGGTCCCCAGCAGCCCCGACCGCAGGACATTCCACTTGTAGCGGAAGAACAACTTGCCCGTCCCCTTGAAGATGCTCCCTGCCTTCACCCGGGGAATGGAGTACTGCATCTGTCTCTCCATCACGTTCCGCATGACCTCGGAAATGCCGAAGACGCCGATCATGGCGGGGATGAAGGAGATGCCGTTCAGCAGGTCCACGTTGCCGAAGGTGAACCGGGGGTAGCCCAGGGTGATGTCCACACCGATCGTGGAGAGGAAGAGACCGAGCAGCATGGCCAGCGCGCCCTTGGCCTGGGATCCGCGCGACACCATGACCGTGGCGCTGAGCCCCAGCGCGGCCAGCCAGAAGTACTCGAAGGAGGAGAACTTCATGGCCACCTCCGCCAGCAGGGGGGCGGAGGTCATGAGGACGACAGCCCCCATCAGACCGCCGATGGCCGAGAAGACCACGTCCACCCCCAGGACCATCTCCGCCTTGCCCTGCTGGGAGAGGGCGAAGGAGTCATGGGTGTAGGCGGCCGAGGAGGGCGTTCCCGGGATGCGCACCAGTGCCGCCGGGATGTCGCCCGCGAAGATGGCCATGGCCGACATGGTCACGATGGAGACCAGGGCCGGGACCGGGTCCATGAAGAACGTGAAGGGAATCAAGCAGCGAAGCGGCCAGCGTGGCGCTCAGCCCCGGGATGGAGCCGACAAACAGACCGTAGAGGGAAGCAGGCGCAGATGACCAACAAGACCTTGGGGGCCATCAGCATCCCCAAGCCTTGAATCATAAAGTCCATGGCATCACCACCCCAGATATCCGATGGGCAGGGGCACCCGCAGGCCCTTGGCAAAGATCGTGTAGATGAAGGCCACGAGGACAATCGAAATGGTCACACTCTTGAGTGCGGGCACCCGCAGCTTGATCATCAGAATGGCCAGAGCCACGGAGCCCGCAATGAAGAATCCCACCGTGTCCGCGAAGACAATGAACCCCGCGATCAGGATGATCACCAGGATCGGGTTGAACCTGTTCGGCGGGGCGCCCGTCTCTTCGGAGGCATCCTCCGCCGGCGCCTCGGCCGAGCGTCGGCCCTGCCAGACGACAATCCCGCCGAAGAACATGAAGAGAACGGCCAGAACCCTCGGGAACAGCGATGGCCCCGGGTGTCCTCCGTCGAGCTCCGGGAAAGAAAACGACGTTGCCGCAATGAAGATCCCGAGAGCGATGAAGATTCCTCCGCCGACGTAGTCTTTGCGTCCCATGGTCGACTCTTCCTCAAGCGTGAAGTCAATCCGGAAGATCCCGGGTCGGTTTAAGGCTGAACCGCCTCGTAAGTGAAATCAATGGATGAAGAAAGTAGTCTGATTTCAGAGGCAGACGTTAGAGGTAGCTGCTGGGAAAAAACTTGCCCCAAGAACGGAACGACGACCCGGCCGGAAGCCAGATCGTCGTTCCGCTATGGCCCTCATTTTGCGATTCCCATCTCTTTCATCAGCTTGCCCATGCTCTCGTCTTCGGAGGCCATGAATTTATCAAAGTCCCCCGAGGATTTGTAGACCATGCCGTAGCCGTTCTTCTTCATGAATTCCTTGTACTGCGGGTTGTTGTAAGCCTTCTCCACCGATTTCTCCAGGAGGGCCACTACCTCCGCCGGAGTCCCCTTGGGGGCCGTTACGCCCCTCCACGCCCCCATCACCCAGTTCTTGCCCATCTCCTTCAGGGTCGGAGTCTCGGGAAAGATGTCGGACCGGTTGTCTCCCATGACCACCAGCGGCCTAGCCTTCTTGGCCTCGATCATGGCCCTGGCCTCGGGGAGGCTGCAGGTGACCACATCGATGCCGCCGGCCACTAGCTCCTGCATGGCCGGGGCTGCGCCGTTGCTGGGCACCCAGGGCATTGCCTCCTGCGGGATCCCGATCATCTTCAACCATCCGGCCCGCGCCAGGTCCCAGCTTCCGCCCTTGCCGGTGCCCGAAGCCTTCAGTTTGCCGGGGTTGGCTCGGACGTAATCTTCCAACTCCTTGAGAGTCTTCCAGGGAGCGTCCATCCGCACTGTGACCGCAGCCGGGTCGAAATTCACCAGGGCCACGCCCTTCATGTCCTTGTAGTTCACCTGGGCCAGCCCCATCCAGTGCATCATCGTGATCTCGCCGGTCGTGAGGGCCAGGGTATATCCGTCGGGCTTCGCCGTCGCCGCCGCCGTGTGCCCCACCGCTCCGCTGCCGCCGGTCCGGTTTACCACATTCACGGGCTGTCCCAAGTCCTTTTCCAGCAGCATTGCGATCGTGCGGGCCACTGCGTCCGTTCCGCCCCCCGCTCCCCAGGCGACGATCATGGTCATGGGCTGACTCGGATACTTCTGGGCGTTGCCGTCAGAGACCGACCCTGCCACCACGGCGAACACTGCTACGACCATCACGGCTCTCAGGCACCCCTTACGGCTCATGGTTTTCTCTCTCCTTTCCCCCTCTGATTCCTTGACCAACGTAGACCCATCCGACAATTCGCATCAGAATCCGCCGGGGCTGTCAAACGAGAAACCGAGCGCATCCCCGGCGGGCCGTCCGCCAATGCTCAGCAGTCACGGGTGGAAACGACGACCCGCGGCCGCGTCTCGGGCCGCCAGTCTCGCATCCGCAGTCGCATGACCCCGTTCAACTGCGATCATTAGGAAAGTATCTTCGGATAGGAGGTTGGAACGCCGGATCCGGCAGGCGACCGCAACCGACCGACGGGACCGGCCAGAGCGGGGCCGAACCGGAGGAAAAAAAGTCGGAAGAACAGATCGGCGCGGACGCTAGCATCGGCCCTCTCGGATGTCAAGGCGAAAGCCGACGCCGACGGTTTGCGGCGGAGGATGAGCGCGGGGAGGAGACAGGGGAAAGGCGCGGACAGCCTTAGACCATATGGAAAGACCGGCACAACTATCGCACAATAGCGTGGGTTGTTCCGTGGGGGAACAGAGCCACATGCGAAGGCCCTGTGTCATAGTGTGCCCCTGAACCCGGTGAGGCTCGCCCGGCCCGAAGGACGCATGGAAAACAGGCGCAGCCTGTGCTACCGTACGGCAGCGGTCGCGCCGACCTGGCGCACTCCATGGTAGCGGGGTGGAATACGCCCCGCACCGCTCCGACCTGAGGGACGCCATGAAGTACCGTGTGGATCCCCCATCGCGACGCCCGCGGTTTGTGACCGTTAGCGACGGTGGGCGATCGGCCACCGTCATGATCGGGCCCCTCCGAGGACCGGAGCATCTCGCCCTCATCCATCAACACGGGTACTATCACGTGCCGGTTTCCGCCGTCGCGGCATCGCGGAGCGACGTCGCGTTCGTCGCGTTCTACCAGCCGGCGGGGAGATTCGGCGCCCAAGCCGGCGTCGTTCGCGAATATGCACAGGTGGTCCGCGTATCCCGCGTGCGACGGTGCGATCTTCCAGGCCTCACGTGGTCGGGGCGGGGAACCGCCGACACGCTGTACTACCGTTTTGATCTGGGCCCGTTGCTCGCACTTCCCGCCCCGATCACCAATCCGGAACGCTGGCGCGTGGCCTTTCGCTTTCCCGACCTGGCGCGCTTTCTGAGCGCCGGGACCATCCGCGAGCTTGGTCGGGAGGCACCGGACGCGCCCCTCCATCGGGGGGTCGTACGGAAGACGTAACCGGGGGCTTTCCGGAACGGGAAAAAGGAGGAAACGGTATCGTGAATTCGGAAGCCAAAACGTCGGCGGATCTTCGCGCGAGTGTCCGGCTGACCAAGAACGAGATCGCGCATCTGTGGAACGGCGGCATCCTCTCCCTCAAGGTTGAGGGACCAGGCGTTGAGGCGGATCTCGAACTCCGCTGTGCGGAGGCGGCGTCGGCCCGGGGCACGCGCATCCTCATTAAACGCGTGAGCGCAGAGTGAATGCCACTTCCATGGCGCGTGACCTTCACTGTCTCCATGCGACGATCGTGGATTGCCGACGGTGTCCTCGACTCGTGGCCTATCGACAACGCGTGGCCGAGGAGAGGGTTCGCCGTTTTCGCGAAGAGGACTATTGGGGGCGGCCGCTGCCAGGCTTCGGCGATCCCGCCGCGAAGCTCCTGATCGTGGGCCTCGCCCCCGCGGCGCATGGCGGCAATCGGACGGGAAGGATGTTCACCGGAGACCGGAGTGGGGATTTTCTCTTTGGCGCCCTCTACCGGGCGGGCTTCGCCAGCCAACCCGAGTCCTCACATCGAGGGGATGGCCTCAGCCTCAAGCGCTGCTACATCACCGCTGCCGTCCGCTGCGCCCCGCCCGCCAATAAGCCGACCCCTGCAGAGTTCGACGCCTGTCGCTCCTTCCTCGTCGAGGAGCTGCGCCTCCTGACCGACGTCCGCGTGGTCATCGCGTTGGGGCACATCGGCTTCGAGGCCTTCCTCAAGGCGTGGGCGGACGCGGGACGGCCGCTTCCACCTGAACGGCCGCGGTTCCTCCACGCCGCGGAGGCGGAATTGCCCGGCCGCATCAGGCTCCTCGCCTCTTATCACCCCAGCCAACGGAACACCCAGACTGGACTCTTGACGTCCGCGATGCTCTCACGAGTGCTCGGCCGCGCCAAGCGCGTCATCGACGCCACCACAGAACCGCATTGACTTCAGCAGATTTGGTTTGTAGGCTCTTGTCCGTTGCGCTTCCACTGGCATCGTGGTGTCGCATGGCTTGCCAAGGGCGGATTTGCCTGTTATACTCCGCCATGGTTGATGTGAAGGAGATACCTGTGGACGAACCTCTGGCTCAACGGATTCTTGATATCATCTTCCAAGACCCGCAGGTCCGGCGGCTGTATAAGGAGTCGCTGGCCGACTGGATACTCGATACGCAGCCACGAACTGCGCCGCTGGACGCCACGACCCTACTGCAGTATTTGTCGGCGCATCAGCCCGACCTCTTGAATCGCCTGAAGATCAACATGCGGCTGAAAGAGGATCTGGCCCGGGCCCTGGAATCCAACGACCAGAACTGACATTGGCCTGGTCGGCGCCCTCCTCAGAAGGTCTTGCTTCATTCCACGCCTGTTCTCGCTACGGATCACCGTCCTGCGATGGCCCGGGTGGGCCTGTCCGTGTGCTCCGAAGCTGGTGACGTTTCATGAGAAGGCGACCGTTGATCTTGGATGTGGACACGGGGGTGGACGACGCCCTCGCGATCATCCTGGCGCTCCGGTCGCCCGAGTATGACGTGCAGGCGATCTTGACCGTCAGCGGAAACGCTCCGCTGTGCCACACCACGGCCAATACCCTCACCGTTCTGGATGTACTCGACGCCCCGGCCATCCCGGTCGTGGCGGGGGCAGATGCGCCGCTGGCGCGCCCCGGCATGACCGCTGGCGAAGTCCATGGTGGGGATGGACTGGGTGGTATGGCGGCTACCTTCCCAGCGTCCCAGCGGCATGCTGCAGGAGACGCCGCAGGTTTTCTGCTTGCAGCGATCCGTCGCGTTCCCGGGGAACTCACCCTCATTGCCACTGGCCCGCTGACCAACATCGCTCTGGCAATCGAAAAGGATATCCACACCATGCGCCAAGTGCGCACGCTCATCGTCATGGGCGGCGCCGTCCGGGTCCCGGGAAACGTGGGCCCCGTGTCGGAGTTCAATTTCGCCGTGGATCCGGAGGCGGCGGCCATCGTGATGGGGGCTGGGCTGCCTCTGACCTTGGTCCCCTTGGACGTGACGGAGCGGGTGTCCTTTACGCGACGGCACCTGGATGGAATGCCCGCCCCGGGGAAAGTCCACGCCTTCGTCAAACAGATCACTGCGTCGACGATGGCATTTCACCGAACGCACGGGGAGGACGAGGGCATCTTCCTTCACGATCCGCTGGCAGTGGGCGTAGCCCTAGATCCCTCCATCGTCCGTCAAGAGCCTATGGCCGTGGGCGTGGAGACCCGGGGTGCCCTGACCACAGGAATGGCGGTCGCCGATCTTCGACGGAGACAGCGCGGTGCTCCCACGGCCAATGTGTGTGTTGACGTCGAGGCCGAGCGCTTCCTCCGCCTCTTTACGGAGCGGGTGTTGCGCTGAAGGGGTACGGGGTCGCGCGTTCGGCTGTGCGGCGGTTCGGCCGTTCCGGTCAGGAGAACCGTCGGACTGCCGAACCATCGAACCGTTGAACCGAGTCCTAAGGAGCACCATGACACGCGATCACACCAGCGCGTCTCCCTCGACGCGCGCGAACGGCGCCCTGGATGGATTGGTTTCGCAGCTGATCGAGGAAGCCGGAGGCTCTCCCCACGCCGAGTTTCTGGAGGAGATGATCCACAGCGCACTCCGCCTGATCCGAAATCAGACCAGTCGCGGCGATATCAAGATCCTGAACGCCGCACTGCGGGAGCTGATCTATGCCTTCAGGGTCTTCGCGCCCTACCGCGGCACCCGGAAAGTCACGATATTCGGGTCTGCGCGGATCGCCGAGGATTCGCCGGAGTACCGCCAAGCGGCGGCGTTCGCTCGCGGGATGAGCCAGCAGGGATGGATGGTCATCACGGGCGCCGGCGAGGGCATCATGAAGGCCGGCCAGGATGGTGCCGGACGAGACCAAAGCTTTGGCGTGAATATCCGCCTGCCTTTCGAGCAATCGGCCAACGAGTTTATCCAGAACAACGCGAAGCTGATCACGTTCCGCTACTTCTTCACGCGCAAGCTGGTCTTCATCAAGGAGACCGACGCCATCGCGCTGTTTCCGGGCGGCTTCGGCACCATGGACGAGGCCTTCGAGACGCTCACGTTGCTCCAAACGGGGAAGAGCTGCCCTGCTCCCCCTGGTGTGCGTCGACCGCGAAGGAGGAGACTACTGGCACACCTGGGATGCCTACATTCGGGGGACGCTGCTGGCACGTGGCCTGATAGCGCCCGAGGACCTGTCCCTCTACCGGGTCGCCGACCGTCTCGACGAGGCCGTGAGCGAGATCCTCACGTTCTACCGGAACTACCACTCGAGCCGGTATGTCGGGAATCGGCTCGTGCTTCGCCTCCACCACGCCCCCAACCCGGAAGCGATCGCTCGCCTGGAGGTGGAGTATCGCGACATTCTCTCGGAAGGCGGATTCTCGCTGGGGTCCGCGCATCCCGAAGAGGCCGAGGACTCCGCCTTGGCGGATCTGCCGCGCCTCACGTTCGCTTCAATCGCCGGAACTTCGGCCGCTTGCGCCAATTGATCGACGCGCTGAATCAGTTCTGACGTTCACGGTTCACGGTTCCAGTCGGCGTTCGAGCGTCGCCGGTCCGCGCGTTCGCCTCGCGCCTCTGCAGCCGCTCGCCCTGCTCAGGCTGCCCACTGGCTCCCTGCGTCTCTGCGCACCATGCTCGCCTCTGCCGCCATTGCCCCGTGTTGCACGTATCGACCAATCGCCATCGTCTCTCGCTCGCTGCCTCCTGCCGGCTGCACTGTCTTCTGTGTCCCATGGCAACTCGACCGGACCGTCCGCACGCGAGACTTGACACCGGACGGAGGATCGCGATAGCTTGGCTTTCGTTTTCGACTCTTCAGTCATCCGCAGAAAGGGGCATAAGACGATGGCGAACGAGGAGAAAGAGAAGAAGGGATTCTTCGGGGGCGTCAAGGCCAAGTTCAAGGACTACATCTACGGGATGGCGGCCCACGAAATGACCCGCCAAGCGCTCAAGACCCGGGGGAGCATGGAGCACCTCTTCATTCTGATCACCATGGGCGACCTGCTTGGGGGTGCCCATCCTGCCGCCGTACTACTCCCTGCGCCTCCTGCCGTACGTGGTCCCGCAGATCTCCACGTGGAAACGGCGCATGCTGCGCGAAAAGGACCTGACCGACGCCCTGGCGTAGCGGCCGGACGCCTTCGGATCCTCTCGCACGGAAAGGACTTGGTATGAACGGGGGACTCGGCCGGATCTTCAAGGACTTCCCGAATCGACGCTACATCATGTTCGGCGGCAAGGGCGGCCTGGGCAAGACCACCTTCTCCGCCGCCGCCGCGTACCACCTGGCGAAGCAGGGCAAGAAGGTGCTGGTCTTCTCCGTGGATCCGCAGGCCTCGCTGTCCGACATCTTCCAGCGGGACATCTTCGGCAAGGGCGCGGTCGAAATCATGCCGAATCTCTTCGCCCAAGAGATCGACGCCGACCAGCGCATCAAGGCCTACCAGGCGGAGATCCGCAAGAAGATCTTCGACATGTACGGCTTCGACAAGATCCCCGACGAGATCGAGAGCTACATCCAGGCCGCCGCGGCCGAGCCGGCCATGGAAGAGAGCGCGATCTTCGACGAGGTGGTGGACATCGTCGTCGCGGGGGAGTACGACTACTACATCTACGACCTGGTGCCCCTCGGCCACGCGCTCTACTACCTGTCCATGGCCAGCGTCTACGACGAGTGGATCGAGCGGATCACCAAGCTCCGCGAGGACATGCGGCAGTACGAGGAGATGGCCGCACAGATCTCCCGGGACAAAGAAGTCGAAGAGGACATGATCCTCAAGGAGTTGCAGTACATCAAGCACCGGATCGGCACCTCATCCAGCATCCTCACCGACCGGGAGAAGACCGCCTTCTTCTTCGTGATCATTCCCGAGGAGATGATCCTCATCGACACGCAGAAGGCGGCCCAGCTCTTCGCCAAGTTCAACGTGCCGCTCTCGGGCTATGTCGTCAACCGGGTCATCCCCGAGAGCCTGGCCAGCCAGGACATTCCCGAGTACCTCAAGAACCGTCTGGTGATGCAGAAGGGGCACCTGAAGAAGATCGACGAGCTGTTCGGGAACGAGGTCCTGGCCCGGATCCCCGAATTCGAGCGCGACATCACCGGCCTGCCGATGATCGAGAAGATGGCCGAGGCACTGTTCGGGTCGAGCCGCTAGGCCGGCCCCTCTTTACACCGGGGAGCGTGATTCCATGACGCAGTCGCATCCGCTGGTCCAAGAGAGCATGCAGGCCTTCCTGAAGACACATCCCAAGCTGAAGTACAACTTCTTCGGGGGCAAGGGCGGCGTCGGCAAGACGGTCCTGGCCGGCGCGGCCGCCGTGTCCTTTGCGCAGCAGGGAAAGCGCACCCTCCTGGCCTCCACCAACCCCGTCCACAGCCTGAGCGGCCTGCTCGATCAGAACGTCTTCGGGCAGGTGGTCCCGGTGACCGGCGTGCCGAACCTCTTCGCCTACGAGATCGACACCAAGGACACCATCGAGAAATCCAAGAAGGAGATCAAGGAGAAAGTGAGCTGGTTCCTGAAGTTCGCCGAGATCCGGACCCAGGCGGACGCTTTCGTGGAATCCGCCACCATGAACCCGGCCTTCGAGGAATCGGCCATGTTCGAGAACATGATCGACATCATGTTCAAGGACGAGTACGAGGTCTACGTCTTCGACACGGCGCCCACCGCCAACGCCCGGCGCCTGCTGGGCATGTCGTCGGTGTACTCGCTCTGGGTCGGCAAGATGATGAAGAGCCGGGAAGAGGCCCAGGGCCTCCGGCAGGTCCTCTCCTACAGCAAGAAGAAGGAGGAGAAGGACCCGCTGATGGATTACCTCCTCTCCTTCCAGGCGCGGATGGCCAACGCCAAGGTTCTGCTCACGGACAAGGAGAAGACCGCCTTCTTCTTCGTCACCCTGCCCGAGGCGCTGCCCATCGCCGTGATCACGCGGTTCATCGCCTGGTTCAAGGAGTTCGGCATCCCCGTCGGCGGCGTCGTGGTGAACATGCTGATCGACAAGCTGCAGGTCAAGGCGGAATCGCCCGAATTCGTGCGCAACCGCGTGTCCATGCAGGACAACTACATGAAGCAGATCGAGACCGACTTCGCCGGCATGGTCCGCGCCGTCCTGCCCCTCTTCGAGACCGAAATCCGCGGCGTCGAGATGTTGAAGCGGACGGCGAGCGCACTGTACGGGGCGTAGTAGCGTTCAGCGGACAGCCATCAGCGGTCAGCACCAAGAACCACGAGCGGCCCAACCGGGCCGCTCTGCTTTTTGGACCCTGACCGAGGACCCCGGGATGTTCCAAGGACATCGCCAGCTTGTCAGCTACATCGCTCCCGGCGCGCCGGCGACCCGCCGCCCGGCAACCGGCGATGAGGCGCTCCTGCGCCCCGAGATCGGTTTCACGCCGCTGTGGTATCGGACAGCGCTCGGCATCGATTTCGGCGAGCGGTGGCACACCGATCCGGCGTACCGGCGAGAGACCATCGTGGCCATGCGGGCAGAACTGGCGCGCCGCTTCCCCGGAATGCGGATCGGCGGCATCGACCGGTCTGGCCCGCTCGACCTGCTCACCGGGACGTACGGCGCGTGCGGCATTGCAGCCGTCTTCGGTATCCCCGTCCTCTATGCCGCCGACAACTGGCCGAACTGCGCACACCGGTATCTCGACGCCGAGGCGGTGGACGTGCTGACGCCGCCCGACCTCGATCGTAGCGCATTCCTTCGCGATCTCCTGCACCAGGTGGACTGGATCGCCGATTGCGAGGGTCGTGCGGAGGGCTTTCTCAACTGGCAGGGAGTCCTCAACAACGCCTATCGCCTGCGGGGGCAGCAGCTGTTCTGCGACATGCTGGAGACGCCCGACCGCGCCAGGCACCTGTTCGAGTGCGTCGCCACGACCATGTTGGATATGGCCAGAAGGCTCCACGCGCGCCAGCGCACGACCGGCGTCCAGGTGGACTTCTTCACTGTCAGCAACTGTCTGGTCAACATGGTGTCACCCAGCCAGTACCGTGACCTGCTCCTGCCTCTCGACCAGCGCATCGCCGAGGCGTACGGCTGCATCGGGATCCACAATTGCGCCTGGACGGCCGATCCGTACATCGAGCACTACGCCGCCGTTCCCCACCTCGCCTACGTAGACATGGGACAGGACTCGGATCTGCCGCGAGCCCGCGCAGCCTTCCCGCACGCGCGTCGGGCCATCATGTACACACCCATGGATCTGGCCAACAAACCCTTGGAGATTATCCGATCGGATCTCACGCGGATCGTGCGCGACTACGCGCCCTGCGATCTTGTCCTCGCGGACATCGAGGCCGGCACACCGGATGAGCGAATACTGCAGGTCGTGGCCATGTGCGAGGAGTTGAGTCTCGCACGGTGACTCTGACTGTTCGTGTCGTCTCAAGCTGACGGCTGACCGCTGATGGCTGATCGCCCTCAAAACCCCACGCTCGCGCCGCCGT
>CAVOIV010000014.1:0-69552 GCA_963695995.1 uncultured Methylomirabilota bacterium | reverse complement strand
CTGCCAGGACAGTCCCCATCTGTCCTTGCACCAGCCGCATGCGCTCTCCTGGCCGCCGTTGCCGACGATCGCGTCCCAGTAGCGATCCGTCTCGGCCTGGTCGGCGGTCGCGACCTGGAACGAGAACGCCTCGTTGTGCTTGAACGCCGGACCGCCGTTGAGCCCGAGGCACGGAACCCCATCACGGTGAACTCGACGGTCAACACGTCCCCCTTCTTCCCGGACGGAAAGTCCCCCGGTGCGCGGTGCACCGCGCCGACGGACGAATCGGGAAAGGTCTCGGCGTAAAACCGCGCCGCGTCCTCCGCGTCGCCATCGTACCAGAGGCAGATCGTGTTCTTTGCTTGCTTCGCCACGTCACGTCTCCATCGAGATGAGCCGCCCAAAACCGCAGTCATACGATGCGCTCGCAGTCGAAGGCGCATTGGCTCGGCCAACATTTCCGCGTCAATATACACAGTTACAGCAACATCCGTACCATTCCGACGCTGCTTCACTGTGCTTCGCATAGGCGGGATAACGCTCGGGGTAACCGGCCGGACAGGATTGCCCGAAGACCAATCGGCCAGACCCACCACCTTTCGCGTCTCATTGAGGTGTCCGGCCCGACTGACCACGCTGTTAGCCGCTTCTACTCAAGGGGTGCAATCCTCCGGAGTTCTTGCTGGGCCCGCGCCCTCTCCCAGTCGGCGAGGAGTTCCTGCTGGTGGAGCGTCGCCCACTCGATCACCAGGCCCATCGCGCGAGGCGGCAACCGACCGGAAAAGACAGACAGGTTGCGGATGTCGATCAACGCCGCGCTGTCGCCATACTCCGCATGGAAATGCGGTGGATTGTGGTCGTCGAAGAACATCTTGATGACGATGCCGAAGAACCGGCTGATCTCAGGCACGGGCGGGCTCGTGGCGCAACGCGGGAAACACCTCCTCCGGCTTCTTGCCCGTTGACTTTGAGATACAGGGCGTCCGGGCAGAGATCGACTTGATCGCCCCAGACAAGCTCGCCGGACGAGCCGATCCGGACCTGCCCGAAGGCAGCAGGATCGTTCCAACAGGCGAAAACGCCCTTGCCGGCCAGGTCAGAAAGGTCAACCGTCCCGGCAGTGCTCCATCGTCGAAGGTCAATGCCACGCGATAGGCCTGTAATACCTCAACTCGGGTGATCTTTCGCATTTCCTTGCTCCTCCCACTTGCCGCCGCAATCCTACCATCATCGGAACAGACCGGAAAGTGCTCCGTGCCATGGGCGGCAAACGGGCCGCGGCTGAGCGGCGGGCCACAGGCCCGCCCGTTCGAGCCGCGTGTTCGGCCGCCGCAGGCGGCCGAACAGGTGGCGCTCAGCCGCGGGCCCCGTTCGGACGACCGTCCGCGGTCGGCCGAACGTTGTGGCTAACCGGCGCGCGAAAAAAGGCGAAGCCGACTGAAGGGCGTCCGGTTGAGCCGCGTGTTAGGCCCGACCGTGTTAGATGCCGGCTTGAGCCTACTCTTGCCTGACGATATCGACCGAGATCTCCACCGCCGGAATCGTTCCTCTGTTCTCCAGCCAGTGTGTGGTGTTCCTATCCTCGGGCCAGCCCGCTCCCGGTCCATAGTCCGTGGCGACTCCGTCTCGATGGTCAGTGATCGTTCCTTGCAGAATGTAGACGGTGCCCGGTCTGCCTTTATGGTCGTGGATCGGGCCGAAGACGCCTCCAGGCTCGATGGTCACCATCCGCATTCGAAGTTGGCGCCCTGCCATGCCCTCGATCTCGGGGCCAAGGTCAACCGTTGCAAGCAACTTCACCGTAACACCTTTCGTCTCAGGTGCCACCTGTTCGTTGCTCATCGTGCTCTCCCCTCTGTACTTCCAGGGCCTAACGTTCGGGTTCAGCCGCGTTGCGGAGCGCGCAGCGGAGCAACGTCGACTGCAACCGTTTTCCCACGTCGTCTGTACCTCGGCGTCGGAGTACGACATGGACGGCTTTATCGGATGCCCCGAACTGAACGCATTCGTATCCCAGGGCTCGCATGTCGACCCCTTCGAACAGCCGCTCCCCCTGTCCCAGCAGCACCGGCGCGATTGCAATGTGCAATTCATCAATGAGGGCTTCTCGCAGATACTGCTGTATGACACTGGCCCCACCGCCAATGCGCACGTCCATGCCGTCGGCTGCTTCGCGCGCCCGGTCAAGCGCCTCCTGAATACCCTCCGTGACGAAATGGAAGGTCGTATTGCCTTCCATCCGAACTGAAGGGCGCGGATGATGTGTCAGAACGAAGACGGGTACGTGATAGGGCGGGTTCTTACCCCACCACCCCATCCAATTCAGATCCGGCCAGTGCCCACGAACCGGCCCGAACATGTTCCTCCCGATAATCCACGCGCCGACGTTGTTTTTGAAGTGCCGTGCCGCAAAGTCGTCGTCGAGTCCGGTGGTGCCATCGCCCCCGCCATGCATCCGTTGGAACGTGCGCGTCGGGACAAGCCATTCGTGCAACTCTTCCCCACCCACACCGAGAGGATTGTCGAGGTCCTGATTCGGCCCGGCTCCGTATCCGTCAAGCGAGATGGTAAAGCTCTCAACTCGAACCCGTGTCATTTTCATGCCTTCCTTTCGATTGACGGCTAACGGGGCGGCGGCTGAGCCGTGGCCCGCAGAGCCATCGACTCCAGCCGCGGGTTCGGCCGCCGCAGGCGGCCGCAACCCGCATCGGCTCAGCCGCCGCCCCGTTCAGCCGGCCGTCTGCGGGCGGCTGAACGTTTGAATTCACCGGCGGTGCGCGGCTTTCCATCGCGCAGCGTCCGGTGGAATAAGAGATGGGTTGGGCCTCCGGGCATAGCTACTCTTCGGATGGCCCCGGATGATTGATTTTGTCCAGACGCACACACCGCAACTCACGTAGTAGTCGCGCATCGGGTGGGATGGAGATATCGAAGTAGTGCGTTCTTAGGAAAGTCCACGCGAATTTACAAACTGGACACTCCTCTAGTCTTATCTGTGCGACTGTATCTTTTCCAGAATCTGTATAGAAAGTGCCCCGATGACCGTTGTATGGCAAGCGTGGATTGCGATGGATGAGGCGGTCTTGTTGGCACTTCTTGTGTGAGTTAGCCAGTTTACGGAGTTGCCAGGTTTCCTTCGCAGATGTTTTTCAAGTGTTGCCGAAGCTCCTTGCTGCTGCCGCCAGCACAAAGCTGATTCGTCGAGGTTTCCACCCAGAGCGATGAAGTTGGAAATCCTGTGGTCGTTCTATTTCCGTCGGAACATCTGTATGCCGACGAAGTGCACTTGTTAGCGAATATTAAAGGCTTTCCCGGAGCAGCATGCCGACGGTTTGATAGTCTTCGACTTCAACAGCGGACTGTCGTGTTTATCGCTATGCCTGTTCGCCCACGCCTAAGAACTTCGTCAAATGGGCTCGGGTCGTTGGCATCAACCCGCCCCGAACGGCTTTTCAGGCGAGTCATTAGACCGATGTGGAATATGACAGCGTGTAGTCAAGACTTGGGAAATGCTTCTAGAATACAAGTTCGTGAGATTCGTTATGACCCACCACCGATCCTTGTCCGTAATAACGTCCCAGGATGTCATAGGCGTCCCCCCAACGATCTCACGTTTGATTCTTTCTACGTGTTGGACAGTTTCATCCTGCGCCTCAATTTCTACATATCGCGCAATGTCCCATTTCGGAGTGAGGATCGCTATCTACAGCGTAGCGATCAAGTTCTCCGGGTGACAGGGTGATCATGGATCACGCACTGATCCTCGGTATGGTCATCGAGGTTCGTCTGTTCGTCAGCCATCGCTTCTCTTCAAGAGGCCCCAACGGGGCGGCGGCTGAGCCGTGGCCCGCAGAGCCATCGACTCCAGCCGCGGGTTGGCCGCCGCAGGCGGCCGCAACCCACATCGGCTCAGCCGCCGCCCCGTTCAGCCGGCCGTCTGCGGGCGGCTGAACGTCCGGCTTGAGCCGCGCGCCGTAGCGACATGATCGCACCAGGACGGCTGGCGCGACGGCTCCAAGCCGATGTTAGACCGCGGACTCCCGCGGTGGCTCGTACATGCCTTGCTTCTCCAAGTACTTCACAAGCTTCGGATTGAGCACAATCGCACCATCTTTGATGTCTTGGCCGATCGCCGCTCCAAACCGATGCCTGCGTGGAAGCAAGCAACGGCGTCGTCGGGAAGACGGTCGTGATCTTGGGACCAGAGGTGCAAGTACCTTCCGTCGGGTTAACCTTATCGTGTCGAACATTTCGACGACCGTGGATGAGACGATGCCGTACGAAGCAAGCACGCGAACACGGCGTTCCTGCCCCAGTTTCTCAAACGAGCTGCCGAACAAGGCCGCCTCGTCCTCGGTAGTCATGGGGCGTCCATTAAGATTCGCCTCGGCCAACTGCCAGAGAAGCACGGCAACCATTTCTGAAACCATGCCGCAAAGGGCGACCACCGCCAGATTATTCCCCACGACGTACGAAGCCTTTGCATGACGAAGAGGCCAAACCAGCTTCTCAAGAATCCTGGGCTCGGCTGGTGCAGCGAACAACCGCACCGGTTCCGTGCTGATCCGCTTGTATCGTTCGACGAGGCTAGCCGAATCTGCGGGCATTCCAGGCGGACGAAAGAAAGGACAGAATGGTTTCGGCCGTCGGCGGCGTCTTGTCGATGGATGCCCAAGGTTCATCGACTTCTAGAAAGGCGAGCGGGTTTATAAACGCGTCGAATCTTCCGCCCTCTGGCATGTTGTTCCTTCAGCGGTTTAACTACAAGTAGACAGTTCTGTCTATTACCGCAAACGCCGCGAAGGCTGCAGCCCATTTCCTGAACGCGGACTCTCGCTTCGGCCGGAAACCGGCCGCGAATATGGAATCTGCCATCCATCGGGCGGACGATAGCCTGTCGAAATAGGCTGCGCGCTCGTGCAGCCTATTTCCGCCGGGGACGGCGTGGCAGCCAGGAGCCGGTCCGCGGGACTCCGGACGGCCGAGGGACCTCGATTGAGGACGTGGGTGTAGATCATGGTGGTGGTCACATCCTTGTGCCCCAGCCGTTCCTGCACGGTCCGGATATCGTACCCGTCTTCTTCGAGGAGATGCGCGGGAAAAGATCGGTGGAGGATTGCGGTCGTGTTGAAACGAGAAGGCTGAAAACGGTCGAGCAGTCGGGGCGGCTGGGGCCCGCCGAGCGGGATGGGATTGAGGGCGCGGCGCTCGGTATCCACGGCGAAACCCTCCGCTGGATCATAGGGAGGATTCGACCAACATCGCTCGAGCTATGGGGCAATTGATACCGAATACCCGTATGGATGTCAATTGATGTTCCGTGAACCGAGGCGACACTCCTTCTCAGGTTCTCGGGCGGCCGCATCATGACGGCGGTCCGGCCTGTGCTTGCTCACCACCCCATCGCGTACCCGTCGCGGCGGGGGTCGGCGCCGCCGGCCAGGGTGCCGGTCGCCGGGTCGCGGGTGACTCCTTGCCCGCCGCCGACGACCCAGGAGTAGTCCGGCAGGACCCGGATGACGTGACCGCGCGCCTCCAGGACCGCCCGCACCTCCGCCGGGATGCGGGCCTCGGCGTCCACGGTCCGGTCCGTGTACACGCGGACGCGCGGCGCCTCGATCGCCTCCTGGATGTCCATGCCGTGCACCAGCAGGTTCAGGAGCATCTGGGTGGTGGTCTGGGGGATGCCGTAACTGCCCGGCGTCCCCAGGGCCGCGATCAAGCCCCGCTCGCCGAAGACCTGCACGGGCGCCATCCGGGTCTCCACCTTGCGGTGCGGAGCCAGCGCGTTCGGGCTCTTCGGGTCCAGGTCGTTCCACATCAGCAGATTGTTCAGCAGGATGCCGGTGTCGCCGGCGATGACGCCGGAGCCGAACGGACTCCCCAGCGTCTGGGTGATGGAGGCGGCGTTGCCGTCGCCATCCACCACGCTGAAGTGGGTGGTGTGCTCCCGCTGGTAGCCGTACGGATCGCCCGGGGTCACGGCGCCCGCGGGCGGCGAGGCGCTGTACCGCTCCCCGCCGCCGATCGCCGCGCGGTTCGGGTCTATCCGGGCGCGCTGCGCGGCGGCGTAGGCCTTGCTGAGCAGCCCGGCGACCGGCGGATCGGGGATGGATTGGTAGGCGATCCGGTCCGCCATGGTCAGCTTCACCGCCTCGATGATCGCATGCAACGCGTCCGCGCTGTTGTGGCCGAGGCCCGGCAGGTCGTAGCCCTCCAGGATTCCGAGCGTCTCCAGCACCTGGATCCCGGCGGCCGGCGGCGGGACCGACGCCACCTCGTGGGCGTGGAACGAGGCAACGATGGGCGTCGTCCACTCGGGACGGAATGCCTCCAGGTCTTTGGGGGTGAGCCACCCTCCAGCCGCCTGCACGGCCTCGCACACTCGCTGTCCCGATGTCGCCCCGATACAGCAGGCCCGGACCGTCGGCGGCCAGGCGCCGCAGCGTCTTCCCCAGATTCCCGTGTCGCAGGATCGTGCCGGGCGCCGGGACGGCGCCACCCGGGCAGAAGAGCGCCATCGCCTCGGGCGTCAGACGCTGGCAGTGCTCGCCGAAGAAGAACGCCCCCCGATGCGTCAGCGGGAATCCCTGCTCCGCGTGGCGGATGGCCGGGGCGAAAACCTCCGTGGGCGACAACCGCCCATGAGTCGTCAGCGCTTCCCACCACCCGGCGAAGTTCCCCGGCACCAGGCAGGATTTCGGCCCGCGCTGGAGATCCTCGGCGCGGCAGGCCTCGGGCCGCGCCGCAAACGGGGTCCGCCCCATGAAGTCCAGGACCTTCCGCTCGCCGGTCTTCCCCAGCGTCAGCAGCAGCAGGCCGTCCCCGCCGATCCCCGACATGAACGGCTCCACCACGTTCAGCGTGGCGGCCGCGGCCACCGCCGCGTCCACGGCGTTTCCGCCCCGCCACAGCATCTCCATGGCCGCGCCGGTCGCCAAGGGATGCGCGGTGCTGGCGACACCGCGGGTGCCCATGACGGCCGGCCGGTGCGCGCGACGCTCGCTGCTCATTTGACCTCCGGGGATGTGTCGTACTCGACAGAGGGGATTGGCGATTGACGATTGTCGATTGACGATTTCCGGCGACGCGTCCGATCCGCAATCGGCAATCGTCAATCTGAAATCGGCAATAAGGAGGGTGTGGCTGGGGGACTAGGATTCGAACCTAGATAGCCAGATCCAAAGTCTGGAGTCCTGCCGTTGGACGATCCCCCAGTGCGGGTCGCATTCTAACCGCTCCGCTCCGGCCCCTGCAAGCGCTTCGAGAAGCGGCCGTTCGCTTCCGGCGGACGCCTATCCGCCCGCCTTCGGCATGAGATTCGAGAGCAGCAGTCGCTCCACCGGCTTCCCGCCGACCACGTGCTGCTCGACGATCTCCTCGACGTCCTTCACGCCGACCTGGCCGTACCAGACCCCCTCGGGGTACACGACCACGTTCGCCCCCATGGCGCACGGACCCAGGCAGGTGCTGCCGCTCACGGCCACCGTCTCCCAGAGTTGGCGCTTCTCCGTCTCCTCCTGGAACTTCTTGAAGACCTCGCGGGACTGCTTCGAGGCGCAGTCCCCCTTGGGGTGGCCGGCGGGCCGCTGGTTGATGCAGACGAAGATGTGATGGCGATACTGGAACACGGGAAGGCCTCCTTTCAGCCGGAACGCTTCACCACAAGAAGTACAAGACGCACAGGATGTCCGACCGCCCTTTACGCCGCTCTCATCGCCCGGAGGCGCGTCACTTCCTCCACGATCCGATCGGAGACATAATCCACTTCTTCCTCGGTATTGCCGCGGCCCAGGCCGAAGCGCACGCTGGCGTGGGCCAGCTCGTCCCCCAGACCCATGGCCCGCAGCACGTGGCTGGCCTGCAGCGAGGCGGAGGTGCACGCCGACCCGGACGAGACCGCCACCTCCTTCAGGGACATGAGCAGTGCCTCGCCCTCCACGAAGTCGAAGCTCACGTTGAGGTTACCCGGGAAGCCGCTCCGTTGGATGGCCGTTCAGGTGGATGTGGTCCAGTCGCAGGAACAGCGCGGCCCGCAACCGTTCCCGCAAGGCGGAGAGCCGCACCGCCTCGTCGGCCATCAGCCGCCCGGCCAGCTCGCACGCCTTCCCCAGCCCGACGATGCCCGGGACGTTCAGGGTACCGCTGCGCCGCCCCTTCTCGTGGCCGCCGCCGTCAATCTGGGGGACCAGGCGTACCCGCGGCTGCCCCATCCGGACGTAGAGGGCCCCGACCCCTTTCGGCCCATACAGCTTGTGGGCGGTCAGGGAGAGCAGGTCCACCCCCAACGCATCCACCGCGACCGGGATCTTCCCGACACCCTGGACGGCGTCGCTGTGGAGGAGCACCCCTCGCTCCTTGCAGATCCGGCCGATCTCGGCGAGGGGCTGGATCGTCCCGACCTCGTTGTTGGCGAGCATGATGGACACCAGGACCGTCTTGGGCGTGATCGCCCTGGCGACCGCGGCCGGATCCACCATCCCGTGGCGGTCCACCGGCAGGTAGGTCACCTGGTAGCCGTCCTTCTCCAGCCGCTTGCAGACGTCCAGGACCGCGTGATGCTCGACCTGGGACGTGATCAGATGGCGCCCCTTGTCCCGATACGCCTCGGCCACCCCCTTCACGGCGAGATTGTCCGACTCGGTGGCCCCGGAGGTGAACACGACTTCGATGGGCTTGCACCCGATCAGGCGGGCGACCTCGGCCCGCGCGGCCTCCACCGCCCCCTCGGCGGCCCACCCGAAGGCGTGATTCCGCGAGGCGGCATTGCCGAAATGCTCGAGGAAATACGGGCGCATCGCCTCGAAGACCTCCGGCGCCACCGGGGTCGTCGCGTGATGGTCCATGTAGATGGGAAGCTTCAGCGACATAAGCAATCAGCTTTCAGCGGTCAGCGTTCAGCAATAGCCTTCAGAGGGAATTGCCTAACGACCATTTTATGACAGCCAGTCGTCATTTGCCATTGGTCATTGCGTCATTGGTCATTGGTCGTTAGCGTCAGAGGCCCAGGTACGTCGTCCGGACCTGGGGGTTGCGGAGAAGATCCTCGCTCGGCCCTTCCGCCACGATCCGCCCATCCTCGAGGATGTAGCCGCGGTGGGAGAGCTTCAACGCCCGAAACACGTTCTGCTCGACCAGCATGATGGTCGTCCCGCTGCGGTTGATCTCGCGGATGGCTTCGAACATGGCGGTGACCATCACCGGCGACAGCCCGAGCGACGGCTCGTCCAGCATCAGGAGTCGGGGTAAACCCATCAGCCCCCGGCCGATGGCGACCATCTGCTGCTCCCCCCCCGACAGCGTCCCGGCCAGTTGCCGGCGCCGCTCGTGCAGCCGCGGGAAGAGGTCATTAACGCGGCCCATCGTCTCGCCGCGCCGGCCCCTGGCCCGGCGGGAGCACGCCCCCATGAGTAGATTTTCTTCCACCGTCATGGACGGAAAGAGCTGACGCCCCTCCGGAACGTGGCCCAGGCCCAGCTCCACGATCTGGGACGGCTTCAGCCCGTCGATCCGCCGCCCGTCGAACTGGACCTCGCCCTTGCGAGGGCGGAGCACCCCCGAGACGGTCATGAGGGTCGTCGTCTTCCCGGCGCCATTGTTCCCGATGACGGAGACGATCTCCCCGTCCTTGACGCTCAGGCTGACGCCGTAGAGCGCCTGGAGGTCTCCATAATACGTCTGCACGTTGCGAAGCGTCAGCATCGCGGTTCCATCACGCATCGAGACTGGAGTACCCCTCACCCAGATAGGCCTCGATCACCTTCGGATTCTGGACCACGGTCTGGGGCGTGCCTTCGGCGATCAGCTCGCCGTAATTCAAGACCAGAATGCGCTGCGAGAGGGCCATCACCGCGCGCATCACGTGCTCGATGAGCAGGATCGTCACGCCCCGCCCATGGACGGCTCGGATCAGCTCGATGAGCCGGATCGTCTCGGTCGGGTTGAGGCCGGCCATGACCTCGTCCAGGAGCAGCACCTTCGGTCCCGTGGCCAGGGCCCGGGCCAGCTCCAGACGCTTCCGATCCGGCAGCGTGAGGCTGTGGCCCAACTGGCCGGCCTTCTCCGCCAGGCCCGTCAGCGCCAGGACCTCCTCGGCGATCGCGACCGCCTGGCGCCGGTGCGCCACCCGCTCCAGCGCGCCCACCAGGACGTTCTCCAGGACGGTGAGCCGGTTGAAGGGTCGGGCGATCTGGAAGGTCCGCACCATGCCCCGCTGGCAGATGTCGTGGGGTCGGAGGCCCGCCAGCGATTCCCCCGCATACCGGACGGCTCCCTCGTCCGGCGCCAAGAACCCCGAGATGACGTGGAAGAGAGTCGTCTTGCCGGCGCCGTTGGGCCCGATGAGGGCGAGCAGTTCGCCCTCGGCCAGCGTGAAGCTCACTCGCTGCACCGCCGCCAGACCGCCGAACGACTTGCTGACGCCCTCGACCGCCAGGAGGCTCACGCGCGCCTCCCGGTGGCCCGCCGGAGCCACCCGAGCAACGTCGGGTACACGCCGCGCGGCAGGAACAGGACCACCACGATCAAGAGAACCCCGTAGATCACCACGGACAGTCCGGCCGCGCCCTCGGCGAAATAGCTCCGCGAGAACTCGCCCAGCAGCTCCAGCAGGAACGATCCCAGGATCGGCCCGAGGATCGTGCCGCTTCCGCCCACGATGGGGCGGATCATGATGTCCACCGAGTGGTGCATGCTGAGCACCGTGTTGGGCTGCAGGTAGAACTGGTAATAGGCGTAGAACGTCCCGCCCAGCGCCGTGAGCGCCGCGCTCACGGCATAGGCCAGCATCTTGTACCGGAAGGTGTCCACCCCCAGGGCCTCGGCCGCGTCCTCGTCCTCGCGGATCGCCACCAGGTAGGCGCCGAACTTCGACCGCTCGATCAACCAGACGACGGCAGACGCCCCCACCAGGAATCCCAGGGCGATGAAGTAGTACCAGATCTTCCCCTTGAACTGAAACTGCCACGGATTGGGCGTGAAGTTGATGAACAGGCCCGTGTAGCCGCCCAGGAGGGGCAGGTGCAGGGCGATCAGCCGCAGGATCTCGGCCGCCGCCAGCGTCAGCAGGATGAAGTAGAATCCCCGCAAACCGAACCGGAAACCGAGGTATCCGATCCCCTGGCTGACCAGCCGCCGCCAGCAGCGCCCCCGCGAACATCCCCAGCCACGGCGAGATTCCCAGGTGGCGTGTGCAGCACCACCGAGGTGTAGGCCCCGATGGCGAAGAAGGCGGCGTGCCCCAGCGAGAGCTGGCCGGCGTAACCGCCCAGGATGTTCCAGGCCTGGCCCAGATACGCGAAGTAGAACGTGGTGATCAGGAGGTTCTGCCAGACCGACGAGACGGTGAACGGCAGCCAGACCAGGAGCGCGCCGACGCCCAGCCCCACCCCGAGCCGCCTGGTCATCGCCGGCCCCCGAGCAGGCCCTGCGGCCGGAAGAGCAGGATGACCACCAGCAGGACGAAGCCCACGATCTCCTTCAGCGACGGCACCAGGAGGACCGCACCCAGCGATTCGCTCACGCCCACCAGGAGCCCGCCGACGAACGCCCCCAGCAGGTTCCCCATCCCGCCGATGATCACGATGTTGAACGAGGTGACCGTGAACAAGAGGCCGGAGCTGGGGGTGAACGGCAGGAGCGGCGTCATGAGGCTCGCCGGCCGCGCCGACGCAGGCCGCGCCGACGCCGAAGGCCAGCGTGAACACCTTGGTGATGTCCGTTCCCACCAGGAGGGCCCCCGTCTGGTTATCCGAGGCCGCCCGAATCATCCGGCCCAGATCGGTCCGCCGCAGGAACAGATACAGGCAGAGCGCCAGCGCCAGCGCCAGGGCGAACGTCACCAGGCGCGGCAGGTCCACCACGATCGGGCCCATCCAGAACGTGCTGAGGCCGTACGACACGTTGACGCGGCGGGGATCGGGGCCCCAGACCATCAGGGCCAGATTCTCCAGGACCAGCGCCACGCCCATCATCAGGAGGATCTGCATCTCGTGGGGCGCGGCGAGGATGCGATTCACCAGCCCCCGCTGGATCGCCGCCCCCAGCAGGAAGACGGCGGCGCCGGTGAGGGGGATCGACAGGTACGGATCCAGACCCAGCGTCGTGAACAGCCAGAGGCTGAGGTACATCCCCCAGACCATCATGTCTCCGTGGGCGAAGTTGATCACCCGCATGACCCCGAAGATCAGCGAGAGGCCCACGGCCATCAGGCTGTACACGCCGCCGGTCAGGATGCCATTGATGAAAGCCTGAACGTAGAGTTCCATCGTCGGTGATAGAAATCAGAAGGCGGCGGTCGCCCGTCCGAACCGCCGCCTTCTGCCCTAGAGTCCCTATCCTGTCCCTGTCGCTGTCCCTGTCCCTGTCCCTGTCGCCCCGTCAGCCGCGCTCCCACAGCTTGGGGATCGGATACACCGGCTGCACCTCGGCCGCCTCCTTGGGGAAGATGACCTTCGGCCGCCCGTCGCGGATCTGCACCATGGACGACGAGGCGCCCACGTTGTCCCCGTGCTCGTCGAACTGGATCGGGCCGCCCGACACGACATGATCCTTGATGTTGGTCTTGCGGGCCGCCTCCACGAACTTGTCCGGGTCCACCGTGCCCGCCCGCTCCAGGACATCGGCGATCACTCGCACTCCCTGGTACGACCAGGCGGACTCGGTCGTGAACGGGTCCCCGAACCGCTTCTCGTAGTCCGCCGCCACCTTCTGCCCCAGCGGGGACTTGGGGTTCCACCAGGGGGCGTTGGCCATGGTGTGCTCGGCCAGCTTGCCCAGGGCCCTCACGAACGTCGGCTGGTAGAAGCCGGGGTTCCCCGGCCCCACCAGCGTCTTGATGTCCACGCGCTGCTTGTACAGCTCCTGGACCAGCAGGATGGCGTCGTTCGGCCGCGTGATGGCCAGGATCATGTCCGGCTTCAGCGCCTTGGCCTTGGCCACCTCGGTGGAGAGGTCCTGCGTACCGGCCGGGTAGGTGATGATCTCGGCCACCTCGAAGGGGGCGTTCAGCTTCTTGTGCCACTCCATCGTCCGCTCGCGCCCCACCTGGCCGAACAGGTCGCTCACCTGGAACATCACGGCGCGCTTGCAGGGGTCCCCGGTGTCCTTGAAGAGCTGCATCAGGTACTCGATGCCCCGGCGCCCCATCGTCGAGTTGGTCGTGAAGACGCGGAACACGTACTTCACCCCCTGCTGGGTGAGCTGGTCGGCTGAGCCGATGTCGATCACGAGGGGGATCGGGCTTCGCGGACTGCTTGATCACCTGGATCATGGCGTTGATGCTTCCGCTGTCGAATGCTCCAACCAGAACGTGGCATCCCTCGCGCATGAGTCGCTCGGTCTCGGCGCGGGCCACCTCGGGCTTGTACTGGTGATCGCCGGGGACCAGGACCAGCTTGGCGCCGCCCATGGACTTGATGCCGCCCTCGGCGTTGACGTGATCCACCGCCAACTGGTTCCCCTGGCGGGTGGTCTTGCCCACCACGGCCAGCAGGCCCGTCATCGGCTGGACCGAGCCGATCTTGATCTCCTTCACCTGCGCACGAACGATCGCCGGAAACCCGAGCGCCCCCATGGCGCCGGCCGCCCCCATGCCCTTGAGCACTGTTCGTCGGTTCACGACCTCCCCCTTCCTCTGGAATGCCAAGATGCTCCCTCCCTGCGCGCGGCGGCGCCCTTGACACATCCGCCGCACCCCGGAGGCTGCCAAGTCCAGGAAAAACCGGGTGCCAAAGTACCAGGATTGCCCGGGCCGGGCAAGCCTTTTTGCCTGGCGAGCCTGATCCGCAGCCTACGTAGATTTCTTCGCGATTCGCGCCTCTTGGCTCGTCGGTCTCAGCTCTTGGCTCTCGTTCCTCGGCTCTCCGCTCTTCCGCTCTCGGCTCTCGGCTCTCGGCTCTTTGTCTCCTCTCGGCTCTCCGGCTCTCGGCTCTCGGCTCTCTCCGCGTCGGCTCTCCGATCCCCCGCCAGCAGCGAAGCGCGCGTAATGGCCTCGCCTCCGAAACGCTCACGGATCTTGTCCACGGTGCGCGCCAGGTTCCGACGGGGATCGGGCCCCCCGGGAAACAGGGGGAGTTGGCCTGCGGGAGGTTCGGCGGCGGATCGGAGGCGCGTTGCCGTGACGCCCAGCAGGCGCACCTGGCTCCCCTGCCACTCCACCTTGTCCAGGAGCGCCCATGCCTCCCGGAACAGGGTGTCGCCCACGTCCGTCGGCTGGTCCAGGGCGGCCGCCCGGGTCACGGTGTGGAATCGATGATCGCGAAACTTCAGCGTCACGCCGCCGGCCAGCACCTCTTCGCGTCGGAGGCGCCGCCCCACACGGTCGGCCAAGCTCCAGGATCGTTCGCCGGATCTGCTCCCGGTCCGCGGTGTCTTCCGCGAATGTGTGCTCGGCGCCGATGGACTTCGCCTCCTGTTCCGGCTCCACGGGCCGATCGTCCAGCCCGTTGGCCAGCTCCCACAGGTCTCGGCCGCCCTGGCCCAGGGTGTCTTCGAGCGTGGCGAGCGGCGTCCGAGCGATCTGCCCGATGGTCTGGAAGCCCATCTGATGGAGCCGCGCCTCCGTCTTCGGCCCGACGCCCCACAGCCGGGAGATCGGCAACGGGTCCAGGAACGCCCGCTCCTGGCCGGGCGCCACCGTCACGAACCCGTCCGGCTTCCCCAGGTCGGATCCGACCTTGGCCAGAAACTTGTTCGGCGCCAGACCGATCGAGGCCACCAGGCCGAGCTCGGACCGGATCCTGGCCTTCATCGTCCGGCCGATCTCCGCCGCGGGTCCGAACAGCCGCTGGCTGGCCGTCACGTCCAGAAACGCCTCGTCGATGGAGAGCGGCTCCATCAGGTCCGTGTATTCCCGCAGGATGGCGAAGATCCGCTCGGACATCTCGGCGTACCGTGCGCCCCGCGGCCGCACGAAGACGGCGGTCGGACACAGCCGATAGGCCCGGCTGATGGGCATGGCGGACCGGATCCCGAACTTCCGCGCCTCGTACGAGCAGGCGGCCACCACGCCGCGGCCCGCGCCGCCCCTGGGGTCGGCGCCGACGACCACAGGCTTTCCCCGATAGGCCGGATGGTCGAGCTGCTCCACGGATGCGTAGAAGGCGTCCATGTCGAGGTGGATGATCGATCGAATGGAGTCGCACTGTCGGTCCAATCCAATGAAAAATTGAAAACCGACAACTGACAACCGAACAATGACCGGTTTTTCATTGTCCGTTGTCGGTTTTACATTAACGGATGTCGGTTGTCGGTTTTGCATTTCCTGCGGCCTACCTGGGAGTCGAAAGATCCCGCATCAACTCGTCGATCGTCGCCGGCAGGTAGCCCTCCGGGTTCAGCGGGACCCCGTTCTGCCGGATCTCGAAATGCAGGTGCGGTCCGGTCGCGCGACCCGTGTCGCCGACCCCGCCGATGGCCTGCCCCTGCCGGACCGTGTCCCGTTCGCGCGCAATGATGATGGAGAGATGGGCGTAGACGGTTCGCATGCCCCGCCCGTGCTGCAGGACAACGGCCTTGCCAAGCGGTCCCCCGGTGTCGTTGGCGTAGATCACCTCGGCGTCGGCCGCGGCCACCACCTCCTGGTAATGCGGCGAGCCGATATCGATCCCGGCGTGCAGACGGCCGTTCCGGGGTCCGAACGGGGAGTTGATCCGCCCCTGGATCGGCCAGACGAAGTCAGCATCGGTCTTGACCCGCGGGGGCGATGGAGGCGGCACGGTTGTTGGCGGCGGCAGCGTCAAATCCTCTCGCAACGACCGCTCCAGTGCAGCGCGCTCGTTGTTGTTGAGCTGTCGGAAAACCTCCACCTTCTTGACCGACGTGGCCCCAGGAATGAACAGGCGCTGCCCAACCTTGAGCGGGGCTAAGGGGTTAAGGCGGTTGGTTTCGATCAAGAGGGCCACGGTGACATTGTACGCCTGGCCGATGCGGAAAAGGTTCTGGCCTGGCTGGACAATGTGCGTTACGCCCGTTGGCGTTTGCGGCGCCGTCGTACGAGTCGGCACAGCGCAGGAGGATCCTATGCAGGCAAAGCCGACAAGGACGGCGAACAGGAGGCCGCCGCGTCGCCGGCCCCGAGGGAGAAGCGGAACCCAGCCCTCACGCAGCGCACGTTCGATCTGCGGTCGAGCAGCGCTCATCGAGGGCAATATAGGAGGTTGCCTGAGACCCGTCAACAGCCATATCGGGCTCTTTCCTGTATCGTCAGTAGACTTGATTCGCTAAGATCGATTCCAGGACTAGAATATCGTTTCGAACCGCAGCCCAGTCAGGCGGAACTCCCCGCCAAGGAACGCGCCCGCGGGCGAAACGAAGAGGGAGAATGCATGGGGCTCTTACACGGCCTGCCCAACACGTTCGTGGTGCAAGCGTTCAAGCATTTCCCGTGGCTGGCGTCACGCTGGGCGAAGCGTCACCAGTTCGTCGAGGGCCGCGAGATCCCCTGGACTCCCGTGCGCAAGCCCGTGGCCGAGTCGGTGATCGCCCTCGTGACGACGGCCGGCGTGCATCTCAAGTCCCAGGAGCCGTTCGACATGGAGGACCCGGACGGCGACCCGAGTTTTCGCGCGATCCCGTCGGAGGTACGGAAAGAGGACCTGACCATCACCCACAAGTACTACGACCATTCCGCGGCCGACCGAGACATCAACGTCGTCTTGCCGCTGGATCGGATCCGAGAACTGCTCGCGGAAAAGCGGATCGGCGGGATCGCGCCGTTCGCGTACGGCTTCATGGGGCACATCCATGGACCGCACCTCAGGACGCTGATCGAGAGGACGGCCCCGGAGGTTGCCCGGCGCCTGAAGGAGGATCGGGCGGAGGCCGTCATCCTGACACCCGCCTGAGGGCTGTGCAACCAGACCGTGGGTCTGGTCCAGCGGGCGATCGAGGCGGAAGGCATTCCGACCGTCGGCATCAGCATCCTGAAGGAGGTCACGCAGAAGGTGCGGCCCCCCCGGTCGGTGTTCCTGCGGTACCCGTTCGGGCACCCGCTGGGGGAAGCCTTCAACGTCGCGCAGCAGCGGACCATCCTGCTCGACGCGCTGGCCGGGCTGGAAACCATCACCGAGCCGGGGACCATCCTGGAGCCGGGCTATCCGTGGCGAAAGCACCATTTTGACAAGGCGACCAGCATCCGCCGGGAGGGAACCGCGCATGCCCCACTACTATGACCCGGACCATCTGGCGAAGTTCGGGACCATCGCCGAGGGGAACAAGGAACTCGCGGGCAAGTTCTTCGACTGGTACGGGGCCGTTTTCAAGGAGGGGGCCCTCAGCGAGCGAGAGAAGTCGCTGATCGCTCTCGCGGTCGCGCACGCCGTACAGTGTCCATACTGCATAGATGCGTACTCGAAGACCTGCCTGGAGAAGGGCGCGGACCTGGACCAGATGACCGAGGCGGTGCATGTGGCGGCAGCGATCCGCGGGGGGGCCAGCCTGGTGCACGGCGTCCAGATGCTGGAGCACGCCAAAAAGGCGGGCATGTAAGTGCGCGCCCCCATAGAACTGGCCATCCTGGAGGAGGTTGCGTCCGCGGAGAGTGGGCCGAAGGGCACCAAGAGTCTCCGGGCGCGCGAGTCGCCCCTGGCACCGCCCGAGGCACAACTGCGAGTGCTCAACGATCTCCCGCTGGCTCGGGGGGACTTCGACGCCGCCCTGGCGGCCTGCGGGTGGCGCGAGTTTCGGCCTGCGCCGCTGGAGATCCTGCAGATCAACGTGGGCCGGCTTTGCAACATGACCTGCCGGCATTGCCACGTGGACGCGGGGCCCGATCGCGTTGCCGAGAACATGGATCGGGGCACCGTGGACCTCTGCCTCGCGGCCCTGGACAAGACCACCGCCCACACGGTGGACATCACGGGAGGCGCCCCCGAACTGAACCCGCACTTCCGATATCTGGTGGACCAGTGTGTCTCCCGCGGCAAGCACGTCATCGACCGCTGCAACCTGACGATCCTGCTCCTCCCGCGCTTCGCCGACCTGCCGGTCTGGTTTGCCGAGCGAGAGGTCGAGGTGGTCTGCTCCCTGCCGCACTGTCGCAAGCGCAACACCGATAGCCAGCGTGGCGATGGGACCTTCGAGAAGTCCATCGAGGCGCTTCGTCTGCTGAATGCCGCCGGCTATGGTCACGGCGACCCTCGGCGGCGCCTGACCGTGATGGCGAACCCGGTCGGCGCCTTCCTCGCGGCGCCCCAAGCCGCCCTGGAGCGCGAGTGGAAGGTCGACCTCGCCCGGAACCACGGCATCACCTTTGACCGACTGATCACGCTGAACAACATGCCCATCAGTCGGTTTCTCGAGTGGCTGCTCGAGACCGGCAACCTGCAAGAATACATGGAGCGGCTGACGAACCTCTTCAATCCGGCGACCGTGGCGGGCCTGATGTGCCGGAACACGCTGTCGGTGTCCTGGGACGGAACGCTGCACGATTGCGACTTCAACCAGATGCTCGACATCCCTGTGGCGACGGCCGACGGGCGGTGGCCTCACATCCGCGACTTCGATCCTGACGCGCTCCAGACCCGCCGGATCCAGACGCGGCGCCACTGCTTCGGGTGCACCGCGGGGGCGGGCAGCTCCTGCGGGGGCGCCACGGCCTGAGCGCGCGCCGCCGCCGAACCCGACGGACACCCCGGAGCCCGATCGACGAATTGCCCATTCGACCCAATACGCAGTTACCCATTAGCCCAATCGACTACTCGACGAATTGACCAATTGACGATTTACCCGGTTGCCCAGTTGCCTAATCGACGAATTGACGATTCGACCAATTGACCAAACACCCAGCCGCTCAATGACAACGACATCGCACGACAGGCCGGAGACTCGCAGGTCCGGATGGAGAATCACACCGATCCTCTGGCTCCTCGTGATCGTCGGCATCCTGATCCTGGCCCGCTCCCTTAATGTTCAGGTCTATCTCATCGCGGCCTTGGAACGGATACAGGATCTCGGTCCGTGGGGCGCGGTGCTGTTCGCCCTCCTCTATACGCTCGCCGCCGTGCTCCTTCTGCCGGGCGTCATCCTGACGCTGGGGGCCGGGGCAGTCTTCGGCGTTGTCAAGGGGACCATCCTCGTCTCGTGCTCGGCGACCCTGGCTGCGACGGCGGCGTTCTTCGTCGGCCGGTATCTTGCCCGGGGCTGGGTCGTGAAGCAGATCGAGGCCAATCCGCGCTTCAAGGCGATCGACGAGGCCGTCGCCGGCGAGGGGTGGAAGATCGTGGGCCTGACCCGCCTGTCCCCGGCATTCCCGTTCAACCTCCTGAACTACGCCTTCGGGGTGACCCGGGTCTCGCCGCGCGACTACATCCTGGCGTCCTGGATCGGCATGATGCCGGGCACGCTGATGTACGTGTACATCGGTTCGCTTGCCGGGGACCTGGCGACGCTCGGGGCCGGCGGGCAGGCGCGCACCCCGGCGGAATGGGCGCTGTCCGTCGTCGGCCTCCTCGCGACCGTCGCCGTGACGGTCTACGTGACGCGCCTCGCGCGGGCGGCGCTCAAACGGCGGGTCGCCGATTGATCGGGAAAGGGCACCCCATGACCCAGCGAGGGGACGGCACCGAACGCTCCATCGTTGTGGAGCCCTGGGACGAACACAACCAGACCCTGGTCCGGAACGTCCACCCGGGCGACTGGGTGAACCCGGAACCTGTCCCCCGCTACAATCTCGTGGTCATCGGCGCGGGGACCGCGGGCCTCGTCACCGCCGCCGGTGCCGCCGGTCTGGGGGCAAAGGTCGCCCTGGTCGAGCGACACCTCATGGGCGGGGATTGTCTGAACGTCGGCTGCGTCCCCTCCAAGGCTCTTCTCCGTGCCGCCCGGGCCTGGGCGGACGTCCGGGATGCCGGCGCATTCGGTGTGGACGTGCCTCCGGGGACCCGGGTGAACTTTTCCGTCCCTCATGGAGCGCATGCGGCGCCTGCGGGCGCAGATCAGCCGAACGATTCCGCCCGACGCTTTCGCGACTTGGGTGTGGACGTCTTCCTGGGCGAGGGGCGGTTTTCCGGCCCGGATGCCGTGGAGGTGGCGGGGCAAGATCCTGCGATTCAAGAAGGCGGTCATCGCCACCGGGGCCCGCGCCGCCGCGCCGCCGATTCCCGGTTTGGCCGAAGTGGGCTATCTGACCAACGAGACCGTGTTCAGCCTGACCGAACTGCCGCGGCGCCTGGCCGTGATCGGCGCCGGGCCGATCGGCTGCGAGCTGGCACAGGCGTTTGCGCGATTCGGAAGCCAGGTGTATCTTATCGAGGCCCAGCACGGCATCCTGCCCAACGAGGACCGCGACGCCGCGGAGATCGTCTTGCGCGCTCTGGTCCGGGACGGCGTCACACTCCTGTGCTGTGGCGGCGACCTCAAGGTCGCCAAGGGTGCCGAGCGGCAAACGCCTGACGGTCGATTCCCACGGGCAGCAGTACGACATCGCGGTGGACGAGATCCTGGTCGGCGTGGGGCGCCGGCCGAACGTCGAGGGCCTCGACCTGGACACGGTCGGCGTCGCCGTCGAGAAGACCGGGGTCAAGGTGAACGACCGGCTCCAGACCACCAACCCGCGCATCTACGCCGCCGGGGACATCTGCTCCCCGTACAAGTTCACCCACGCCGCGGACTTCCAGGCGCGGATCGTGATCCAGAACGCCCTCTTCCTCGGGCGAGCCAAGGCCAGCGCCCTCACCATTCCGTGGTGCACCTACACCGATCCGGAGATCGCCCATGTCGGCATGTACGAGCGGGAGGCGCAGACCAAGGGGCTTCCCGTGCGGACCTTCGTGCAGGAATTGGGCGACGTGGACCGGGCCGTTCTGGACGGCGAGACGGAGGGATTCGTCAAGGTCCTCGTCCGGGCAGGGACGGACAAGATCCTGGGGGCGACCGTCGTCGCGCGGCACGCGGGCGAGATGCTTCCGGAGCTGACCCTGGCCATCGGTCACGGGCTGGGCCTGGGGAAGATCGCCTCCACGATCCACTCGTATCCGACGCAGGCCGAGGCCATCCGGAAGCTCGGGGACGCAGTACAATCGGACCCGGCTGACGCCGTTCCTCAAGAAGGCGTTCCAGAAGTGGCTGACCTGGACTCGGTAGGCCCGCAGAAGACCGCTTCGTCCACGAGAGGGTCGGCCCTCCCGCCGGTGGAGACCCGTCCCGGTCGCTGGCGGCCTCTCATCTGTGTCCTGGCGATCGCGACCGGCGTCGTCCTCGTCTGGGCACTCGGGGTCTACGAGTACCTCCGGCTGGAGAACCTCGCCCGCCTCCAGCGCTGGGTGGACGGACTCGGTCCCTGGGCGCCGGTCGCCTTCGTGACCGCGTACATCGCCATGGAACTACTCTTCGTCCCTGCCCTCCCGCTCACCATCCTGGCCGGGATCGCCTTCGGCCCCCTCTGGGGCACGGTGTACACCTGCATCGCCGCCACCATCAGCGCGGCGCTGGCGTTTCTGATCACGCGGCACGGGGGGCGCCAGATGGTGGAGCGGTGGATCGCCGGGCATCCGCGTCTGGCGCGGATCGACGAGGCGGTGGCCCGGCACGGCTGGTACATCCTGGCCTTCACGCGGCTGGTGCCGATCTTCCCCTTCAACCTGCAGAACTACGCCTACGGCCTGACCGCGCATCGGATTCCTGACGTACCTGGTCGTCACCGCCGTCTTCATGATCCCCGGCACAGCGGCGCTCGTCATCGCCGGCGACGCCCTGGTGGAAGGCGACGCGCACCTCGGATGGCTCATCGGCTACCTCGCCATCGCCGGCGTCGTCCTGGGCCTCCTCTACATCATCCCCCACCGCCTGGGCGCGCGCCGCGGCGTCACGGACCAACTCCACCGCTCGGAGTAGCCGCCGTTGACCGGACACTGACCACGGCGCACGGACCCAGAACGAACGACGACCGCCGGTCCCCGCCACCTCTCCCGATCCTCGGTGACGTTCCTTCGGAAAGCCAGGTCGGTGACTCGCACGGGCCGGAGCCCGGCACGAACTATCCTCGCCAGCCGGGGACCTGGATGAGTTCGCGCTGGGGGAGTTTCACGCAGGTGAGCTTCCGCCGAAGACGCAGCCGGTGTCGATCCCGATGCGGTCGTCCGCCATCAGGACCTGGCGGAGCGGCGTGTGGCCGAAGATCACCGGCTTGGGGTACTTGCCGATGAACTTGAAGAACTCGTGGCGGATCCAGATCGAGATCGTGGGCCCCCTGCTCCGCCACCGGGACCATCGGTCGGATCCCTGCGTGGACGAACAGGTAGTCGGGGGTTTCGTACATCGGCCGCAGGTTGTGGAAGAAAGCCAGATGCGCCGCCGGGATGTCGTCGGGGTCCCCGCCGTAGCTTGCCAGGGTGGCCCGGCCTCCGTTCTCCAGATAGATGTCCTCGTCCTCGCCGGCCAGAAAGTCCAGCAGCATCCGCTCGTGATTCCCCATCAGGAAGACGCACCGGTGGGGCAGCGTGAGCAGCCGATCCACGACCTCGCGGGACTGCGGACCGCGGTCAATGTAATCGCCGACGAAGACCAGCTCGTCCTCCGGACGCGGCGTGATCTTTTTCAGCAGTTGATCCAGGGACTCGAGGCAGCCGTGGATGTCCCCGATGGCGTACGTCGCGGGCCGGTCGTCGGCCGTCGTCTCCTTGGTCGGTTGCGAACCCGCAAGCCACCGCGGCAACTGCATGGCGCCCTCAGGGTGTTCGGCCGCGCCGTGCGGCGCGGGCGGATGCGAACTCGTCGCGCATCCGTCAGGCCGGCGGCACCGCGGTCCGCGCGACCGCGGCCCACAGGATCGCCAGCTTGGTCAGACCGCAGGTGATCCGGTCGTCCTGGGCCATGGCCAGGGCCTCGGCGAAAGGAAACGCCCGCCGTTCCAGGTACTCGTCCGGATCCGTCGGGAGCGGATCCGGAATCAACTCTTCGGCGAGATAGACGTGGATGACCTCATCCAGATACGCGTTGTTCGGCCAGAAGCTGCCCAGCCGCCGCAGCCGGCCGGCGCGGTACCCGGCCTCCTCGCGCAGCTCGCGCTGCGCCGCCTCGTCCGGGGACTCGCCCGGGTGCATCCCGCCGCCGGGAATCTCCCAGCAGAAGCCGCCGGTCACGTGACGGTACTGTCGGATCAGGATCACCTGCCCGTCCGCGGTGAGCGGCACGATCCCGGCGCTCTGGCCGAGCTGCATGACGGGGTAGCGTCGCTCGCCTCCCTCGGGCAACCGGATCCGGTCCTCCCGGATCAGCACACGGTCGTGCTGGTGCAGCGTCCGGCTTCCCAGACGCGTCCACGGCTTGAGGTCGTCCACGGGCTCGGTCCTTCGGAAGTGTGCAGCCGTCCACCAAACACGGTTGCAACCGCGAACTGCGGCATGCTGACACGTCTGCGCTGTGTTACGAGAACAGCAACTGCGGGTCGTCGACCTTCAGAACGTCCTGCACGTAAAACGCCTGCCCGTACTTCGCGCCGACCTGCGCCCCCAGATAACCGGCGAACGCCTCCAGTCGGGTCGGGAAGAATTTCGGCCGATCCGATCGGTCGAACTGCGACTTGTGGTTGGCCAGCGCCTTGATCGCCTGTGGGAACTCCTCGTCCACGGGCACGATGAAGGTGGGCCGCATGAACGGGGGCAGGAAGTAGTACAGCACCTTCTTCACCGCGTGCGCCGGCCCCTCGGCCGGATACTTCTCCAGGTGTGCGAAGTTCACGCCGTGGGAGACGACGTGGCCGCAGGCGATGTGGTCCGCGTGCCCGCGTCCCCGTCCCGGCTCCAGCCCGTAGTACGGCGCCAGGACGATCTGCGGCCGGTACTTCCGCACCAGCGAGGCGACCACGAGCCGATTCGCCTGGGAATCCTCCAGGCGCGTGTCGCCCAGGTTCAGGACCTCGTGGACGTCCAGCTTGAGGTCGCGCGCGGCGCGCTGGGTCTCCTCCCGCCGGATCTCGGGCGTGCCGCTGCCCATGTCGCCCTCGGTCAGGATGATCATGCCGGTGCGGTACCCCCGGGCCTTCATCTTCAAGAGAAAGGCGCCGGTGCCGATCTCGGCGTCGTCGGGGTGCGGACCAAACGTCAGGAAATGGAGTGGCTCCTGCATGGGGTATCCTCTCTGGTTCGATCGCCGGCAGAGACCGCGTCCGGGTCCCGCCCATCAACCGATCCCGTCGCCGTCCCGCGACGGTGAGGGTGGTGTGCTGCTCGCCCGCCTCGCGCCCCGTCGGAAGGACGGAGTTGCACGGGTCGGGGGGAAGAGTAGGAGGGCAAACCTCAAAAGTCAATCCCAGGGCCGCTCGCGCGCGCTTCAGATCCTGACGAACTCGCCCAGCATGGGCGTGTGGACCTCCGGGATGCCCATGGCGGTGAGCCGCGTCCCGAACGCCAGCGACTGCTCCTCCTCCCCGTGAACCAGGAATGTCCGGCGCAGCTTCCCCCGGCACCGCGTCACGAAGTCCAGCAGGTCGTCCCGGTCGGCGTGAGCGCTGAAGGCGTCCATCACCACCACCTCCGCCTCCAGCGCGCGCTCCACGCCGAAGATCTTCACCACCGACTGCCGCTCGGCGATCCGGCGACCCAGGGTGTGCTGCGCCTGGAAGCCGATGATCAGGACCGTGTTCTTGGCGTCCTCGACCGCGTTGCGCAGGTGGTGCAGGATGCGCCCCGCTTCGCACATCCCCGAGGCGGCAATGATCATCATCGGGCCCTCTTGGCCGTTCAGCGCCTTGGAGTCCTCCACGTCGCTGATGTAACGGAGGTTCCCGAAGCCGAAGGGGTCCCCGTTCTGGTGCAGGAAGGCCCGCGTCTCCTCGTCGAAGCATTCGGGGTGCAGCTTGAAGATCTCCGTGATCTTCACCGACAGCGGGCTGTCCACGTAGATGGGGATCTGGGGGATGGCCTTCCGGACGGTCAGCCGGTGCAACGCGTAGACGAACTCCTGGGTGCGCTCCAGGGCGAAGCTGGGCACCAGGATCTTGCCCTTTCGCTCCACCGCGCGGTTCACGATCGCCGCCAACTGCTCCTCCATCCCGGACATGGGTGAGTGCAGCCGGTCGCCGTAGGTGGTTTCCAGGAGGAGGACGTCGGGCGACTCGGGGATCTCCGGATCCCGCAGGATGGCCATGTTGCGGCGGCCGAGGTCCCCGCTGAACACCAGCCGCAGCCGGTCAGGGGCCCGGTCGATATCGAGCTGGACGATGGCCGATCCCAGGACGTGCCCGGCATCCAGGAAGGTGCAGGTGATCCCGGGCAGGACCGGCATCGGCTGGTGGTAATCCAGCGTCCGGAAGTGGCTCAAGGCTTTCAGGACATCCGCCTCGGAGTACAACGGAACGACCGGCTCCTCCAGTTGGTCGGCGTACTTCCGGTTGATGAACTCCGCGTCCGACTCCTGGATGCGCGCCGAATCTCGCAGCATGACGCTGCACAGATCCCGCGTGGCCGGCGTGCAGGTGATGCTCCCCCGGAAGCCGTGCTTCACCAGCGTCGGGATGTTCCCCGCGTGGTCGATGTGGGCGTGGGAGAGCACCATGGCGTCCACCGCCGCGGGGATCGAACGGCAGGTTGCGGTTGCGCTCGTTCGCCTCGCGCCGCCGGCCTTGGTAGAACCCGCAGTCCAGCAACAGCCGGACGCCGTCGAATTCCAGCAGGTGCTGCGATCCGGTGACCGTGCGGGCCGCTCCCGCGAAGAAGATGCGCATCGTCTTTCCTCCGGAAAGATGGCGATCGGTCAATCTGGTCGATTTGGTCAATTCGGTACGGGCAGGGCCTCTCTCCCGCTCCGGTTTGCCCAATCGACCCGTCGACGAATTGACTAGCTCGACTCACTGCTCGCCAACGCGGCGAGCGTCTCCGTGAGCACATCCATGCCCCGCACGATGTCGTCGGGCGAGGCGTACTCGTCGGGGTTGTGGCTGATCCCGCCGCGGCACGGGATGAAGATCATCCCGGCCGGCGCGATCCGCGCCATGTTCATGGCGTCGTGCCCCGCGCCGCTGGGCATGCGCTGGAAGGCGTATCCCAGTCGGCGGCAGGCGCCCTCGATCGTCCCGATGACCGTGGGATCCATCGGAACGGGGGTGTCGGCCGAGACGGTCTCCACCTGAACTCGCGTCCCCTCGCTCGCCGCGATCCGCCTGGCCGCCTCCACGATGGCCTCGGCCGTCTCGGCACAGGCTCGCCTCGTCGATGCCGCGGACATCCACCCAGAGCTCCGCCCGACCGGGCACCACGTTCAGCGCGCCGGGGGCGATCTTCAGGATGCCGACCGTGCCGACGATCCGGCGCTCCGTCCGCTTCTTGGCCTCCGCTTCGACGGCGAGCACCAGGTGCGATGCGGTGACCAGGGCGTCCCGCCGCTTGCCCATGGGGGTGGCGCCCGAATGGGAGGCGACGCCCTCGACGGTGATCTTCAACCGGATCGGGGCGGCGATCGCCTCGACCACGCCGATCGGGATTCCGGCCTGCTCGAGGACGAAGCACTGCTCGATGTGGACCTCGACGAAGGCCTTCAGCTCTCCCGGCCTCCGGACCGCCTCGGGCAACCGCGCCAGATCCAGGCCCCGGCCGGCCAGGACCTGGGCGAGCGGGATGCCGGTCTGGTCGGTCAGGCGCTGCCAGGCGGCCACGGTGGCCATGCCGCTCATGGCCTTGCTGCCCATGGTGTGAATGCCGAACCGGCTCGACTCCTCGCCGCGGAAGACGATCAGCTCCAGGGGATGGCGGAAGCGACCGCGCGCCTTGAGCCGCATCAGCGCGCCGAGACCGGCCACGCTCCCGACGCCGCCGTCGTAGTTCCCGCCCTCGGGCACCGTGTCGAGGTGCGACCCGGTCGCCACGGCCGGCGCGCTCGGCTCCGTCCCGTCCAGCCGTCCGATCAGGTTTCCCCAGGCGTCCGTCCGGACCGCCAGGCCCGCCTGGCGCATCAGTGCGGCAAAGTGGTCGCACGCCGCCCAGTCCGCATCCGAAAACACCAGGCGGTTGAAGCCCCGCTCCCCCTTGCCAAACCGCCCGATCGCCTCGAACGTCGCTTCCACCCAGCCCCGATCCAACGTCGCCCTCCCGTCCCGGCGAACGCGGACAGCGGACCGCACTTTGTCCTCGTCCACCGTGTCTCGACAGGGAGATCTGACAGGGACAGTGAAACCGGCCGCTCGCCCCCGTCGCTGTCCCTGTCCCTGTCCCTGTCGCTGTCGCCCCGTATGTGCTATACTCTGGCAGCTCACCGCCTGCCGCTCACGAAAGGAACACCCCATGCCGCGTTCCGTCGCCGAGATCACCCGCATCGTCCGCACGTTGACCGGGACCAGCCGCCGCTGGAACCCGACGGCGGTCGGCATCGTGGCGCACGAGTCCCGGGATCCCTTTCAGGTCCTGGTCTCGTGTCTCATCAGCCTGCGCACCAAGGACGAGGTGACCGGCGAGGCGTCCGCTCGCCTCTTCCGCCTGGCTCGGACCCCACGGACGATGGTGGGTCTTCCCGCCGTCGCCATCGCCCGAGCCATCTACCCGGCGGGATTCTACCGGACCAAGGCCAGGACGATACGAGAGATCTGTCGGACCCTCCTCGCGCGGCACGGCGGTCAGGTTCCTGCCACCATGGAAGAACTGTTGGCACTCAAGGGTGTCGGCCGCAAGACAGCCAACCTCGTCCTGACCATCGGCTTCGGCATGCCCGGGATCTGCGTGGACACTCATGTGCATCGCATCAGCAACCGGTTGGGGATCGTCGACACCAACACGCCCGAGCAGACGGAGTCCGCCCTCCGTCAGGTCCTCCCCCGCCGGTACTGGATCCCCTACAACGACCTCCTGGTCACGTTCGGCCAGAACGTTTGCAAGCCCATCTCGCCGCTCTGCAGCGCCTGCCCGGTGCACGCCGATTGCCCTCAGCTCGGCGTGGGCGTGCGTCGCTGAGCCGTTGTCAAAGAATAACTTGACCGGAGAAATCCCGGGAACGGCATAAGGAGCCGTAACAAAATTTCAACTAAAAAAGATGGACAAGTTATTTCGTAACGGCTCCTAACCGCGCGTCAAAGCCATTGTTGCGTCCACTTCATGTCGAGCCTATACGGACAAGCGCCACCGGACAATCCGGAACGCGTCGCCCCCGACGGGTCCGGCTGAGCATCATGCTCGATCCGCCTGGCGTGTCCGATTCACCAGGATGTGAGCCTGGCGGATCGGTTCCGGGATGCGATACCGGGGAGCGCAGGACAGGACGGTCGCAACCGCGGCGGCGAGGCCGATCCGGTGACCCACCGACACGAAGACCGGAGACGTTGCCTCGCGGGTTCGGACCGCGGCACCGACCACCTCGCCGCCGTGCACGAGATCCGAGAGGCTCCCCCGCCTCCGGCCGGGCTCCCGGTATGCCCCGACCAGTACGCTCTTGGCGCAGCCGATGGTCGGAAGGTCCACGAGCAACCCAAAGTGGCAGGCGAGCCCGAACCGCCGCGGATGCGCATAGCCGTGACCGTCGCAGAGCAGGCAGTCGGGCCGTGTCCGGAGTTGTTCCCAGGCCTGGAGCCCGGCCGGGGCCTCCCGGAACGACAACAGGCCAGGCACGTAGGGAAACGACGCCCGGCTGCGGACGACCGCCTGGTCCATCACCTCGTACGTCGGCACCAGCAGCACCACCACCGCCGCGTAAATCCAGGGCGACCGTCGGTCGTAGGAGACGTCCATGGCCGCCACCGTCCGGACGGTTCTTGGCACCTCGTCCCGCCACACGACGGTGCGGCGAAGCTCCTCCTGGAGACGGACGGCTTCTGCCGGCGTGACGTCCCAGGTGTGGAGGCGGCGGCTTCGCATGGCGAGAGGGGTCAGGGGTGAGGGGTGAGGGGTGAGGAAGACTGAGTCGGGGACGATTTGGAATCGAGCACGCGGCCGTGCCGGAACGAGTAGTGCCGGTATCGGGCGGACATGTGCGAGCCGACGGACCCCAGGATGACCGCCAGCGACAGCAGAGAGAACCCGCTGCTCCCACCACAGGCCCGCCAACCCGGTGATCACCACCTTGACGATCACCAACACCCCCATTCCCTGGTACACCCAATCGCACGACCGGTACAGCTCCAGCAGGATGAGACCCAGGCCGGTCCCCACCGTGAGGTAGAGCAGCGCGACCAAGCGCTGCGGCTCCACATCGAAGGCGTGCCCCCCGAGGAGGAGGCTCGAGGCCAGCAGATGGAGGGTGCGAAATCCGATGCTGATACCGCGGTTGTAGGGGAGCGAGCGTGGCGGTGACGGGCACAGGAGCGCCGACAAGCGAGAGGCCATGATCGCCGTTTACCGAGCCGGAAAGGCCGGGTCGGTCTTGATCCGGCGGATCTGCGCCAGGTGCTTTTCTTCGTGCGCCCCCTCGACCGCCAGCCACTGATAGAAATTCAGCTCTCCGAGCTGGAAGTGTGGCAACCTGACGTCGCCGACCACACGCGCGTCCGCCCGCCCTGTCACCTCCACCAACCGCTCCCGGCTCTCGTCCAGGCCCGCCAGGAGACGCTCGAGCGGTCGATCGGGCGACGGCATCACCGATTCAGGAGACGACGCCGCCCGATTGTACACGTCGACGTCAATCTGCCGCGATGGGATTTCCAGGCTTCCCGGCTCTCCGATCTGGCCCAGGCCCGCGGCCTGCTGCAGGAGGCGGGAGATCGTGCGCGTGATGCTGCGTTCCGCCAAGCACAGGTGATCCAGGATCTCGCCGATCGACCAGCGACCCGGCGTCGGCCGGAAGCCGAGTTGCGCGTCACTGAGGCCGCGCACCTCGCCTGTCAGCGCCGCGCGGGCGGCGGCGTTTCCTTCCCAGAGTCCCGCCAGGATGGTGGATGACCAGGCGCGCCCTTTGTCCTCGACGGTCATGGTTCCTCCGCATCGCCTCGGGGTCGTGTCACGGTGCTGCGTTATGAGTGTCCAGGCCGGGGCGGACTTTCCTCCACAGCGCGGCCAGGATGCGGTCCGACCAGCCGGGGGGATACCGCATTCAGGATCACCAGGAGGCGCGCCGGCCGATAGACCATCACCTCGGCGCGGGGACGACGAACGCACCGCACGATCGCGTCGGCGACCTGCGCCGCAGAAAACGTCGGACCCGTCGCCGTGAATTGCAACGGAGAGCGCGCACCCGCCACGTCGAAGAACTCCGTGGTGGTGGACACCGGGCACACGACGCTGACCCGGATGCCGGCGCTCGCGAGTTCCAGCCGTAGAGCCTCCGACAGGGCGACCTGAGCGAACTTGGTGGCCGAGTAAACGCCGTTTCCCGGCGTGGCCCGCTTCCCCACGATCGAGGCGACGTTGATGATGTGGCCGCTCCCCTGCCGCCGCATGTGCGGCACCGCGGCCTGCACGCCGTGGAGCGTCCCCATCAGGTTGACGTCGAAAAGGTAGCGCGCCTCGTCCGGCGGCGTGGACTCCACGGGGCCGAAGTACCCGAGCCCCGCATTGTTCACCAGCACGTCCACGCGCCCGAAGGCGGCGACCGCGTCCTCCACCAGGCGTCGCACCTGGTCCGGCTGCCGGACATCGGTCTCGACCGCGCGCGCCGTCCCGCCCATCCGCCGGATGCCCTCCGCTACCTCGGCGAGCCGCGCCACCCGCCGTGCGCCCATCACAACCGGCATGCCCTCGGCGGCGAACCGCTCGGCGGTGGCTTGGCCGATCCCGCTGGACGCCCCGGTGATGACCGCAACCCGCCCCTTGAGATCCTTGCCCATCGTTCGCGTCTCGGCGCATCGTGAGTCAATTCGTCAACTGGGCGATTGGTCATTTGGGAAGAGCCAGTTGACCCGTTAACCAGTCGACTCCGCCTGCTGTCGGATCTCTCTGTCGCTATCGGTTCGTCACCCTACGCGCCAAACTTCGTCAACCGCTCGGCGTAACCCATGACGACCGGCATCAGCTCCGCGGCGCGCAACCGGCCCAGACCGCCGAACCGGCACTCCTTCTCCGAAAATCCCTTGGCGCCGTCCGGTCGACACCACTTCGACCAGAGGAGGACCGGGACCGGATGCCAGCTGTGTGCCTTGTAGGCCGCCGGCGTGGAATGGTCGCCCGTGACGATGACGACATCCGGCTTGAGGCCGAGGAGCCGCGGGATCTCTCGATCGACCTCTTCGATGACGTGGACCTTGCCGTCGAAATTTCCATCCTCGCCGTAACTGTCGGTCTTCTTGATGTGCACGAAGAAGAAGTCGAAGTCGGCGAAACGCTTCTCCAGCGCCGCGAACTCGTCGGCCACCGTGTCGCCCGCCGGGATCGGCTCCATCCCCACCAGCCGCGCGAGACCGCGATACATCGGGTAGACCGCGATGACACCCGCCCGCACGCCATAGATGTCGGTCAGCTTCGCGATCTTCGGATATCGCGAGAAGCCGCGCAGGAGCACCATGTTGGCGGGGCGCTCGTTCGCCAGTGCCTTCCGCGCCTCCGCCGCGAACTGGTTGGCGACCTCCGCCGCGCGCGCGGCGTGCGGCAGCTCGGCCCGGACTGGGAGCGGCGGCTTGCCGATCGCCTGCGGGTCGGTCTCGGACAAACCCTCCTCCAGTCCCTCGCCGCGGAAGAGGACCACGAACCGGTGCTCGCGCACGGGCTTGACCACCAGTTGGATGCCCGGGATCCGGATATTCTCCAGGATCGCGCAGAGCTTGGCGCAGGTCTCCGTCGGGATGCGGCCGGCCCGCCGGTCGGTGATCAGCCCCTGCCCGTCCACCGAGCAGAAGTTCCCGCGCGCCGCCAGGTCCTGATCGCTCATGGGGACGTCGATCCCCACGGCCTCCAGGACGCCGCGTCCGATCCGGTACTGCAGCGGATCGTACCCGAACACCCCGAGATGCCCCGGCCCGCTCCCCGGCGTGATGCCGGGCGCCACCGGATCCGCCAGTCCCAACATCGCCTGGGCCGCCAGCGCGTCGAGATTCGGCGTCTGCGCCGCCTCCAGCTCCGTCTTTCCGTCGAACGCCCGGGGCAGTCCCCCCACCCCGTCCATCACCAGCAGGACGATCTTCGTCTGCGCCGGTCGCGCCAAGGCCTTCAAATCGTCGAGAGGTATCATCCAGACCTCCAGGCAGGCTTTGCGTTGTGTGATGCGAACCGGGCGGGATCATATCAACATGGGCGGGAATCGTCCAGCGCTCCGCGCAACGGTCTGCAGACCTGTCCTGGATGCCAATCCTGACGAGGCAAACCTACATTCTTCTCGAACACGGCCCGCCCCCCAACAACGAAGACGCCCGACACCCCTCGAAAAGCGGTGGCCGGCGGCCCCTACCCACTTTTTTCGAATAGGCCGGAATGGGAAAACCTGTTGCGATGGAGGGACACACTTGCGGCGGGTTTATGCGAAGCGGGCCCTTCCAGCACCCCGGCGCCTCACCGATTGGGACGGCTCTCGATCAGGCCGCAACACGCTTGCGGGGTGCTCGGCTCGGTCGCACGGAGCGTGCCACCCGTTTTTCTACAAACCGGCCCGTGGTGTACTTATGCAACACGGTTGCCATTAACGTCTGATATGGCATGCCCTCCTCGGCGGCGCGCGATCGAAGGCCCGCCAGTGTTTGGGCCGAAAGGCGGATATTGACCCGTTGCGGCTTGCTGAGGGTCGCCCGCGCGTATTTCTGGTAGCGTCGTAGGGCGACCTCCGAGGTAATCACCGACCTCAGCGCACCGCTTTCAAATGCTGCAAGGATCTGCCGCTCCTCCCGGTTCAATTCCTTCATGGCTTCCCCCTGATCCCGTATTCCCGTGTTGCCTTTCGGCTGGGGATGATGGTCTTTAGGAAGATGTAATCCGGTTCCTCGACAAACGGCACCAAGTGGACATACCCTGCCACGACAACGACAAATACGGCCTGCCTAGGATACCGCCGCCGATTTGGATGCTTCACGACATCGAGGAGCCCCCCGCTGTTCATCGCCAGAACGACATCCTCGAACGAAACGCCACGATCCCGCTTGATCTCTACACTTTTCTCCTGGTTCCAGCGGAACGTTTTCACGGAAAGACGATACACCACGGTGTGCCGTTTGTCATCACGTTTATGAAGGGTGCCTTCCAGAGGCGACAGTGGAAACACCCTGGCGATCGGAACCTCTAGACTGGCACGCGCGCCGGAACGCGGGACATCCCTTTTGGCAACCGTCCTGGTCAGTACGTAGTGGAAGTCCGGAATTGGCGGAGGTGTCAGGGGACGGCGCTGCCTTCACGAACTTACCGTCAGCCCGCGGCGGCCCTCCGGGGCACCCTCCGTCGTTCACCGGCGAGCCCAAAGGTTTCAGATAGGTTAACGAAGGCAGCATCAATTATATATACACAGCGCCCAGCGAGGACGGGGAATTTGCGGACGTCTCTGAACTTCCGGGCCACCCACGCCGGATACAGGTGAGGAGGCTGAGCGTACCGCGACCACAATGACTTCGCTTGTGGGCGGACCGTGAATCTACTGCCCGGCTAACGGAACAGACCTCTCACCTCATTCACCGTCCCAACCATCGTGGCAGGAAGGTCGTGAGCGGCGGCAGATAGGTGATCAACAGCACCCCGATCACCAGCATGCATTGCATCGGGATGACCGCGCGAGAGACCTGAAGCACTGGCTTGCCGAACCGATACGAGGAGAGAAAAATGTTGATGCCGACCGTCGGGGTCAGGAGTCCCAGCTCCATGTTCGCCAGAAAGATGATGCCCAAGTGGATGGGATCAATGCCGTAGGCCAGACCAAGCGGAACGATGAGCGGCACCACCACGACGATGGCGGAATACACGTCCATCACGCAGCCGACTGCGAGCAAGCACAGGTTAACCGCAAGCAGGAACGCGTACTTGGATTTCACCGCGCCCGTGACCCATTCGGCCGCAAGGGCGGGGATCTGAGCGTCGATCAGGTAATTGCTGAACCCGAGTGCCACTCCCAAGATGAGCAGCACGCCACCCACCAGGAGACCACAATCCGCCATGACGCGCGGAATCTCGCGCGCCCGCTTGAAATCGCGATAGACGAAAGCCTCCACTACGAACGCATACAGCGCCGTGACCGCCGCCGCTTCGACCGGCGTCGCGAATCCGCCGAACAATGTGACCAGCGCCACGACGGGTAAGAGCAGTTCCCATTTGGCGCCCCAAATCGCGTAGCCCGCTTCGACTCGGTCAAACGCCGGCCGCTCGGCTGTGTCCTTCGGACCCAGAAGAACGCCCACTCCGGCAGCCATGGCAACCAACAGCAACCCCGGGCCGAGGGCGCCGAGAAACATCTTTTCGATGGTCACTCCGCCAGTCTTGGCGTTGAGGCTCGCCACGATGGCGTAAAGAATCAACGGGAGTGAAGGCGGGAACAACAGCCCGAGCCCGCCAGAGCCGGTGACCAATCCCAGCGCGGACCGCTCGGAATATCCCGCACCCATCAGCACCGGCATCAGCAACCCGCCCAGCGCGAGAATCGTCACGCCCGACGCACCGGTGAAAGAGGTGAAAAATGCGCACACCAGCACCGTGACAATCGCCGGCCCGCCGCGGAACTGTCCAAACACGGCCTGAAAGACCCGGATCAGTCGTTTCGACGCGCCGCCCTCCGCCAGGAAGAAGCCGGCCAGGGTGAACAGCGGGACGGTCGGCAGGGTGGGGTTGGTCACCATCGAATAATGGGTGAGCGCAACGGACGCAATGGGCAGATCCTGCCCCCAGAACAAGATCAGCGCCGCACCCCCGAGCAGCACGAAAATCGGCGCACCGAACACGACGGCCAGCAGCAGGGTCACCAGGGCAGGCAGGACCAGCATGTCGGGCGCGATCGGCGGCTGGAGGCCCGTCCACACGATGCCACCGGCCAGCAACACGGCGACCAGCCGTCCGCGCCAGCCGTCCGCCGCGTGCCACAGCACCCGGAGCGCAATCACGCCGAAACTCACAGGCATGACCGCCTGGATGGTCCACAGCGGAATTCCGTAGGCCAGAATCTTGCCGGCTTCTTTTTCCGTCTGCACGAGCTGCGTCGCTGCCATGCAGAGAAAGACACTGATGCCCGCCGCCAGAGCGCCGCTGAAGACGCGCGCCCACCGCTTACCCTTCCCTTTGAGACAATCCAGCAAGGTCGAGAGCGTGAGCAGGCGACGTTCGCGCGCTGCCAGCGCCCCGCCCAGCAGCCCGATGAGCAACGTCAAGTGTTGCTGGAAGGCGGTCGCGCCGGTGATGCCGGTGTGGAACACTCTGCGCAGGACAATCTCCCCAAGCGGCACGAGCACCAAGGCGGCCAGCGCGAGCGCGACGAGGAGATCCTCGGCGTCCCGCAGCCAGCGCCGCCAGCCCCCGTCGCTCATTTCTTGCCCCCGTCCCGGGCGATGCGGAACGCTTTCAACTGGGTGACCACTTCGTCGAAGATGTCCGCCGGGACAACCGCCCCGCGGATCCTGGGATACGCCGCCTCCGCCTCGCGCCGCCACTCGGCCTCGACGTCCGGGGTGACCGTGTGAACCTGCAACCCGCGTTTCCGCATCGCCTCGATCGATTCCACGCTCTCGCGTCGGCCATCGGCCTTCAAGAGCGTGCCGATCGCCGCGGCTGTTTTGCGCACAGTGTCCCGCCCCTCCGGCGGGATGGTGTCCCAGGCCTTCTTGGTCATGACCGCCGCACCGACCAGTGGTACCCAGGCCAGGTCGAGCATGTGGGGCGCCACGCTATCCACCTGGCCGGCCAGGGCGATGCTCGGCGGCAACGGAACCGCGTTGATCAAACCGGTTTGCAGATTGGGCAGAATGTCCACCGTCTCCAACGGGACAGGATTGAAGCCGATCGAGCGGTAAGCCTCTATTTCGGTCACGCTCCCCGCCCAGACGAACAACTTGGTCTTCCGCAAGTCGTCGGGGCGGATCACGGGCTGCTTGGAGAAGAACCGTACCCAGCCGGTATCCCCCCAGAACAGCACGACGAACCCCTTCTCCTCCAGTCGCTTCTCCAGCATGGGCTGCAGCCTCGCGCCGATGTAATCCACCTCCTCGAGCGAGCGGAACATCATCGGCATGAGTTGGAGGCCGGTGACAGCCGGCTCGATCTGCGCCAGGCCCGTCGCGGTCAGCATCCCGGCCTGCAGTTGGCCCAATCTCATGCGGCGAACCATGTCGGCCTCGCTGCCCATCACGCCGTCGGGATAGACGGTCAGCAGCACCCCCCCACCCGGCGCTTGCCGCCATTGTTCGCCCATGGCCACAAGGTGCTTGGTATACGAGGAGCCTCTCGGGGCAAGCGTACCCAGCCGCACCTGCACCGGGCTGCCGGCACCGAAGACGCGGTCGAGGGAGCCCCACAGGCCGCCCAGTCCCACGGCCAGCACGACGGGCAAGAACCTTCTGCGCGTGAGTCCGTTGAGTGTCGTTACGTTCTGCGGCGCCCATTTGCCCGCACCGGGTGCGGCCGTCGGGATCGGTCCCTGGGGGGGCGACTTCACCACGCTGTGGTTTTCCATCGGGCGTGCCTCACTCCTCCTCAATCAAGAACAAATCCGCTTTCCGCGACAGGAGCCAGCGCGCTCGGCGCTGCATGACCAGATTCAGGAGCCGCGTGTCCGGGTTGGCGTCAGGATTGATGGCCAGCGCCCGGTTCAGCAGCGACTCGAATCCCTTCACGTCCTGTTGCCGTACCGCCACCGCTTCGGCCAGAGCCACCAGAGGCGCGGCGCTCTTCCCCTCCGCAAGCGCCATCGCCCGCTCGAAATGTGCGCGGGCCCGCGCCGCAGGATCGCCGGCCGCCCCCTGGCGACTCATTTCGTACGTGATCAGAAACGTGTGAATCGCCCCGCGATCGTAACTGTCGTCCAGTTCCAGCGCCCGATCCATCAAGGCTTCCATGGCCGGAATCTGCGCGACGAGCTCAGGGTTATCCTTGGAGAGGGAGATGGCCGCTGCCCACCCGGCTGCGGTCCAATACAGGAGCGGCACATCGGCGGCGGTGGCGGCGCGCACCGCGGCTCTGGGATCGGCCAGCAAGGCATTCGGGAAAGCCGGGGTGATTCACGGCCAGGCCGCGGAGGCCGTAATTGCGGGCGCGCAGGTAGAGGCGCCTGGCCCGCGTCCGCAACGCCTCGGCGGCAGCCAGATCGCGCGCCTCCAGTTCGTCGGCATCCTGTTGCACAAAGGCAAAGGCATACTGAGTAAAACCGCTCGCCGCGGCGGACAGCAGGCCCTGGTGCTGCGGGGTTTCCGCCAGCACACTCTCCATGAGCTTGAGACTGAAGGGGGCGGCCGCCTTGACCAGATCCGGGTCCTCCTCGCTGGACAAGGTCGTGTCGCTGTGGGCGACGGCGTTGGCGAGCTGGTCGATCGCATAACGGCGCAGCAGCGAGCAGCCACTGCCGGCGATCCACGCCAGCAACACGACGCACAGGGCCGCCCAGGGAACCAGGGACGGGCGGGCGACCTCGCGATCTGGCCCGGCAGTATTCACGTGCACGGCTTCCGCGCCTGACCGACGTCTCATGGAGTCGCTGTCCTGCATGCCTCTGTCGCTCTCTTTCGCAGGGAGGAAGGGACATTCGCGGTCGATATCCACTGCGGCAGGCAGCCTTTGACCTGCAGCCTGGTCTGACCTGCCCTCCTGGACTGATCCCCTTTTGATGGTCGGTTCGATGCGGCAGTTGGTTGACCGCTCCCGCCAATACCCGGGTATCTGTGGAGCGAACTGACACGGCCGAGTCGTTCTCCTCGACTCCTCGACATTACCTTCCCTTTCCCGCTCACCAAACAGCAAAGCCCCGAATGCACGGTGGGTGCCGAACCGGGGCTTTGCCTCCGAAGGGTCACTGACCTTTAGACCCTATTGGATTATGTTCCCGTCGTGTTATCCGAGTTCCCGTATAGCATAGCGCCTGCGTGTTTGATACAAAAAAAGCCGGAGTCAGTGGTGGAAAGCGGCTCCGGCGTCCCCGGTGACATCGCAGTTCCATTTTCCTCCCTGGCTTGCTACGTCCACTCCCCGTCCTGCGGGTTCACGAGCCCCTCGAGATACTCGGTGTCGTGTTGCGGGACGTGTTGCGGTGTTGCCTTCATGAATTTGACGAAGGCAATACTGTCCGCCAATATACCCACACGTTTTGAAGAAGACCTGAGGGCAAATCAGCGTTGACAAGCACTATAGGTGGGTGTAGCGTTTTGCAATTCTATTGCGATCACAACAAAGGAGGATCACAGATAATCGATTTGTAACAGTGCAGAAGATTTCCCGTGAGTGAAATGAGTGAAAGAAGTTGACGGCTACTCAAGGAGGAAAAATGATGAAGAGACTGACAATGATCATGATCGCCTGCCTGTGCGCGTTCATCGCGCTTCCGTCGGCATTTGCCGCCGAATCGAAAACGCAGGGCGCGGAAACCAAGCCGGCGGCCGCGAGGCCCGCCGCTCCCGCCACCAAGTACAAAGAAGCGCCCGTGCTGGCCGCGCTGGTCAAGGCCGGTAAGTTGCCGACGGTCGACAAGCGCCTGCCGGAGAATCCGCTCGTCGTCCCGGGCGATGAAATCGGCCAGTACGGCGGCGTGTGGCGCCGCGGCTTCGTGGGGCCCTCGGACTTCAACGGCGTCAACCGCGTGATCTACGACGTGCTCGCCCGCTTCGGGCCGGACGGCGCCACGATCGAGATGAAGCTGGCGGAGAGCGTCACCCCGTCCGCGGATTTCAAGACCTGGACCGTCAAGCTGCGCAAGGGGATGAAGTGGTCGGACGGCTCGCCCTTCACCACCGACGACATCATGTACTGGTACAAGGACGTCCTGCAGAACAAGGACCTCGTGCCGGCCATCCCGAGCTGGATGCTGAACAAGAACGGCTCCCTCGTCCTGGTCGAAAAAGTTGACGCCCTGACCGTCAAGTGGACCTTCAACGATCCCAACACCAACTTCCTGCTGGAGCTCACCACCAAGGACTACGGCGACAGGCAGTATCCCATCTTCCAGCCTTCCAAGTATCTGAAGCAGTTCCACGCGAGCTACGCCAAGAAGGAAGACCTGGACAAGATGGTGGCGGACGCCAAGTTCAAGACCTGGACGGAGCTGTATGCCAACAAGCAGAGCCCCTTCGACAACCCGGAGCGCCCGGGCATGGCGGCCTGGATCGCGTCGAACCGCATCAGCGACCAGATCTTCATGCTCAAGCGCAACCCCTACTATGTCGGCGTGGACAAGGCCGGCAACCAGCTGCCGTACCTGGACGAAGTCCAGATCAAGTTCTTCGCCGATGCGCAGGCGCTCAACCTGGCCGCCATCGCCGGCGAGCTGGACGAGCAGGAGCGCCACATCAACCTGCTGAACTACCCGGTCCTCAAGGAGAACGAGCAGAAGCTGGGCAAGTACAAGATCTTCCTGTGGTCGAGCCCCGGCGGACAGGATGCCGGCGTGGTCTTCAACCAGACCTATGCCAAGGACCCGGAACTGGGCAAGCTGATGGCGAACAAGGACTTCCGCATCGCCATGTCCCTGGCGATCAACCGCAAGCAGATCAACGAGTCCGCCTTCCTCGGCACCGGCCAGCCGCGCCAGTCCGTTCCGAAGAAGGGCCATCCCTACTATCCGGGCGACGAGTATGCCTTCAAGTACACCGAGCAGAACCTGGCTGAGGCCAACCGGCTGCTCGATTCGATCGGCCTGAACAAGAAGGACGCCGAGGGCTTCCGCCTGTTCCCGAGCGGCAAGCGCGTCATGATCGAACTCTCGGTGGTCGAGGTGTTCGGTCCCTACCGCGACATCGGAACGCTGGTCACCAAGGACTTCGAGAAGGTCGGCGTCAAGGTCAACATGCAGATCCGCGAGCGCGCCCTGCACTTCCAGATGCGCCAGGCCAACGACCTGCAGGCCGAGTTGTGGAACCAGGACACGGCCGGGTTCCCGTTCACCGGCTCGACCAAGTACGATTTCCGCAAGGACCTGTACGGGAATCTCACCTACGGACCGCTGTGGAAGCAGTGGTACGACACAAACGGCAAGGAGGGCGTCGAGCCGCCGGCGGAGGCCAAGAAGATCATCGAGCTGCAGGACAAGGCCAAGACGGTCGGGCCGGCCGAACAGATCAAGATCGCCCAGGAGATCTTCAAGCTGTGGGTGGACAACATGTTCGAGATCGGCACCGTCGGCCTGACCGCGACGGACCAGGGCGTGGCCGTGGTCAACGTGAAACTGCACAACGTACCGGCCAACCTGACCAAGGACTGGCCGTTGCGCACGCCCGGCAACGGCCGCCCGGAAGTGTGGTTCTTTAAGTAACAGGTTCTCGACAAGGTGACAGGGAGGCGGGATGACTTCGGTCATTTCCCGTCTCCCTGTCTTTATGGGAAACCCCGCGTATGCTTCGTTTCATCGTCAAGCGCCTGTTGCTGCTGCCGCTGCTGATGCTCTTGTTCACCGTCGTCGTTTTCGCCCTGGTCCAGGCGCCCCCGGGTGATTTCCTGACCAGTTACGTGGCCATGCTGGCCTCGTCCGGTTCGTCCATGGACGCGGCCCAGGTCGAGGCTCTCAAGCAACAGTTCGGCCTGGACCAGCCGGTCCACGTCCGGTATTTCCTCTGGCTGGGAAGCATTGTCCGGGGGGACTTGGGTCTCTCCCTCGAATACCAGCGGCCAAGTTCGGAGCTGATCGGCGAGCGGATGCTGGTCACCCTGCTGCTGGCCCTGTTCGCCTTCGTCATCACCTGGATCGTGGCCATTCCGGCCGGTATCTATGCGGCCATGCACAAGAACACGGCGCTGGATTACATCTTCGCGGTGCTGAATTACATCGGCGTGGCCACGCCGAACTTCATGCTGGCGCTCATCCTGATGTGGGTCGCCTTCTCCAATTTCGGCCTGATGATCACCGGCCTGTTCTCACCCGAGTATACCCAGGCGCCGTGGAGCCTGGGCCGATTCATCGATCTGCTCAAGCACATCTGGCTGCCCGCGATCGTGCTGGGCGTGGCCGGCACCGCGCGTCTGACGCGCATCATGCGCGCCAATCTGCTCGATGAACTGAACAAGCCCTATGTCGTGACGGCCCGCGCCAAGGGCATGTCGGAGTGGAAGCTGGTCGTCAAGTACCCGGTGCGCCTGGCGCTCAGCCCGATCATCAGCACCGTCGGCTGGTACCTGCCGCAGTTGTTCTCCGGCAGCCTGATCGTGGCGACCGTGATGAACCTGCCCAATATCGGCCCCCTGCTTCTGCGCTCGCTGATCCAGCAGGACATGTACCTGGCGGGGAGCATCCTGTTGATCTACTGCATGCTCACGATCGTCGGCACCCTGATCTCGGATATCCTGCTCGCGCTGTTCGATCCGCGGATCCAGATGGAGGGGACCTAACCCATGGCGGACGAGATTCAAGACGCGATCGCACCGCCATCGGAGCTCTCCTCGAAGGACGAAGACCGCGTCTCCGTGGCATCGAACTGGAAGCTGGTGTGGTGGCGATTCCGCAAGAACCGTCTGGCGGTCGCCAGCGCAATCGTTCTGCTTATTTTCTACGCCGTGGTCCTGGTGCCGGACTTCTTCAGCAACCAGGACCCCGAAGCGACCGATGCCTTTCTCGCCTTCATTCCCGTGCAGCGGATTTCTTTCTTCGACAAGACGGGATTCAACCCGTCGGTGCCGGACGTCGTCGGCAAGCGCAATCCGGTCACCCTGAAAATGGAGTGGGTGCCCGATGAGACGGTGCGAATCCCGATCGCGTTATTCGTGCGGGGGTACAAGTACAAGGTGCTGGATCTTTTCGAGACCGACATCCACCTGATCGACGCCAAAGACCCGAACTCCAAGGGACGGCCTCATTTCCTGGGCACCGACCGCCTGGGACGCGACCAGTGGTCGCGCATGATGTTCGGCACGCGCACCTCGATGACGGTCGGCCTGGTGGCCGTCGTGCTGAGCATGATCCTGGGCGTTGTCCTGGGTGGAATCTCCGGGTATTTCGGCGGATGGATGGACATGGTCATCCAGCGGGTGATCGAGCTGCTGCAGTCGCTCCCGACCATCCCGATCTGGCTCATGATGACGGCGGCCCTGCCGCAGGACTGGCGCCCGGAGCAGGTGTTCCTGGCCATCACGATCATCCTCGCCTTCATCGGCTGGACGACCCTGGCGCGCGAGATCCGCGGGCGCTTCCTGTCCCTGCGCGAGGAGGACTTCATCCTGGCGGCGGAGCTGGCCGGTTGCAGCCACCTGCGCATCATCTTGCGGCACATGGTTCCCGCGTTCACCAGTCATATCATCGCCGCCAGCACCCTGGCCATCCCGGTCATGATCATCAGCGAAACCTCGCTCAGCTTCCTGGGTCTGGGCATCCGGCCGCCGGCAATCAGCTGGGGCGTGCTGCTGCAGGAGGCCCAGAACATCCAGACGGTGGCGCTGGCGCCGTGGCTGATGTTCCCCGGGCTGGTGGTGATCGTCGCGGTGCTGGCATTCAATCTCGTCGGCGATGGCCTGCGCGATGCCGCGGATCCGTATGGGCATTGACAGGCGGCTGAAAAGGGCCCATCTGACTACGTTGGCGCGCTTGGGCGCTCGCTGCAGCGTACCTGAAGTGCGCCTCACTTGGCCCTTCGCGCCCCGCCTTGCACCTGGACCTTTTTGAGCAGCCTGGGCGAGAGCGGGTTTTTCGGTATCCTGCCGAGAGATGGTTCGAAGGTTCGGTGGTTCGACGGTACGGCGGTTCAAGTACCGCCGAACTCGATAGACGCATGAGGACCTGCTGTGAGTGACCGGGTGTCGGCAACTGCGCCAATTCTGTCCGTACGCGACCTGAAGACCTATTTCCTGATGGACGAAGGTGTCGTCAAGGCGGTCGACGGGGTCAGCTTCGACGTGCACGCCGGCCAGATTTTCGGCATCGTCGGCGAAAGCGGCTGCGGGAAGAGCGTGACCGTGAAATCCATCCTCCGCATCGTCGAGGCCCCCGGAAAGATCGTACACGGCCAGATCCTGCTGCGCCGATCCCGCCAGGATGGAACGGGCGGCGAGGAGGAGCTGGACCTGGCCGGGCTGGATGCGCGCGGCCGGGAGATACGCTCGATCCGCGGCGCGCAAATCGCGCTGATTCCGCAGGAGCCGATGGCGTCCTTCAGCCCGGTGCACACCATCGGGAACCAGATCGTCGAAACGATCATGCTCCACCAATCCATCGGCAAGCAGGCAGCCCGGAGTCTCGCGTGCGACATGCTGAAGGACGTGGGCGTCCCCATGCCGGAGCGTCGCCTGGACGAATACTCCTGGCAGCTCAGCGGCGGCCTGCGCCAGCGCGCCATCATCGCCATGGCCCTCTCCTGCAATCCCCGGCTGCTCATCGCCGACGAGCCGACCACCGCCGTCGACGTGACGACCCAGGCCCAGGTGCTGCGCCTGCTGCGGCAGTTGCAGCAGGAGCGCAACTCGGCGATCATCTTCATCACCCACGACCTGGGCGTCATCGCCCAGATGGCCAGTTACGTCATGGTCATGTATCTGGGTCTGGTCATGGAGCAGGGGCCGGTGGACGATATCTTCCATGCGCCGAAGCATCCCTACACCCAGGCGCTCCTGCGCTCCATCCCCAGCGTCAGCTCGCAACCGCGCGTCAGCCTGCCGACCATCAGCGGGTCGATTCCGCACCCCTTCAACAAGCCCTCGGGATGTCCCTTCCATCCCCGCTGTATCAAGCGCATGCCGGGCAGGTGCGACGTGCGAACCCCCGCGCTCCAGGCGGTGGGAGAAAAGCAGTTGACGAGCTGCTTTCTCTATCATGATGTCGAGGTTTCCGCATGACGAGCGCCAACAACACCCCGCTTCTGGAAGTGAGAAATCTCCGCAAGTATTTCCCGATCCAGAAAGGGTTTTTCAAGAAGACGATCGGCAACGTGCGCGCGGTCGACGATGTCAGCTTCTTCGTCGAGGAAGGGGAGACGCTCGGCCTGGTCGGTGAGAGCGGCTGCGGCAAGACCACCGCCTCGCGCTGCGTGGTGCGCGCCATTGCGCCCTCAAGCGGCCAGATGCTGTTCCGCACCGGCGAAGGGCAGGTGGTCGACCTGGCCAGGCTGGACCGGGCCGCGCTGCGGCCGCTGCGGCCGCAGATGCAAATGATCTTTCAGGACCCCTACGGCTCGCTCAATCCGCGCATGAACCTGTTCGAGATCGTCGGCGAGCCGCTGCTGGTCAACGGACTGGTCAATCGCAAGCAGCGCACCGATCAGGTGGCCGAGATGCTGCAGTTGGTGGGCCTGCGCCCCGAGTACATGCAGCGTTTCCCGCATGCCTTCAGCGGCGGCCAGCGCCAGCGCATCGGCATCGCGCGCGCGCTGTCGGTCCACCCGCGCTTGGTCGTGGCGGACGAGCCGGTCTCCGCCCTGGACGTCTCGGTACAGGCCCAGATCCTGAACCTGCTGCTCGATTTGCAGAAGAGGCTGAATCTCACCTACATTTTCGTCGCCCACAACCTGGGCGTGGTGAAGCACATCTGCGACCGGGTTGCCGTCATGTACGTCGGCAAACTGGTCGAAATGGCGAAAACCGGCGAATTGTTCCACCAGCCCAGGCATCCCTATACGGCCGCCCTGATGGCGGCCGTGCCGGTGGCCGACCCGCGCGTGCAATCGGGCAATGTCGAACTGAAGGGGGAGGTCCCCAGCCCCGCCAATCCACCATCAGGCTGCTACTTCCACCCGCGCTGCGCCTTTGCGGCGGAGGTCTGCCGCACGCAGCCGCCCGACTTCCGCGAAATCAGCCCGGGGCATTTCGTCGCCTGCCATCGCGCGGAAGAGATCAAGCTGCCCGGCATAAGCCTCGGATGATTCAGTCCGGCCTCCTCCGAAAGCAGTCGTCGACTTGGTCGGTTTTCCGGTGAAAGGCCATGCGCCTGGTTTCGTCATGGGGGGCGTAGGTTCTACGGCACGTTAATGGGACCCACGGCGAAAGGGTTGTACCCGGGCATGCCCGAACAGGACGGGGGGATGACCCCAGAGCGGAGCCCCGTCCCCAAGAACATCAGCACGTCCCCGCCTAGCCCGAGCCTCACCCGCCCCAGATGCCCACGCTCTTCGAAGGCCCGCAGAGGTAAGAACACTCCCGTACTTCTTTTGCCGGATCGGCTGCAATCCCGATTCACGCACGGCCTTGAGGGCGGGAGCTTACCCGGCTCAGCGAGGCCGGACGAGGTTCCTGCGGGGGACCCGGGAGGATGATCGAGGCGCGGGGCGTCATGCGGCTGGACGGTTCCGGCCCAGCGCACGCAGAACGGTGGGGAACTGCGAGGCCTCGGTGTGCGGGAAGAATGTGGCCTGAACGTAGCTATCCGTGATGGTGTTGCCGAGCGGCACGAGGCCCGATGTGTCCAAGAGGGGCAGGTTTGCCAGCAGGTCAGCGGAGACCACGTGTCTCTTCAATTGGGATCCACCGCTCGAGTCGAGGGCGGTCTACACAATGTGGGTGCCGGGGGAGCGGCACTCCAATTGAGCAAAATTCCCTATCCCAAGTATTCGGCGGTCTCGGGGGAACGGACCGCCAAAGGGAGCGAAACACCTTCCGATCCCCCAACGACGGCGCCATGAAGTGATGGTTATTGGTCGGGTACGGTTGGTCCAGGCCCCCATTAGCTCCCAAACGATCGGCCGGTGCTCTTCGGGATAGATGGTTGATTTACAGTGCGCGTTAAGCCGCGCCGGCCATCACGCGGCGGCGCGCAGCGTCGTCCGCTGGATGCTTTGTTGTTGGGCGGCACGCGAATCGCCTCTGCTATCGACCGCCGAACACCGCTCCATGACTCAATCGATTCGGATTCCAAGACCCAAGCGCGCACCTTCAGGCGCCCAGGAAGCCGCGCACGATCTGGATCGTCGCTTGTGGGTTCTCTTCCATGATCCAATGTCCGGAGTCTGGCACGATGGCCTCATGGACGTCACTGGCGGCGAAACGCATCACGGTGGCCATCGTCGCGCCGAACGACTTCTCGCCGCCCACGGCCAGCACTGGCATGGTGAGTTTCCCCTTCGCGAGGAAAGCCCGATTGTCGATCGCGTCTTGATCGAACGCTGCGAACTGCGCGAAGCCAGAGTGCATGGCGCCCGGCAGCGCGTAGAGCGCCGCGTAGTGGTCGCGCGCGGCTTCGCTGAACCGGCTCGGGTTGGCGGAGAACTCGTTCCAGAAGCGATCGAGATAGATGCGCTCGCGCCCGGCGACCAGCCGCTCCATGTCCGGACCGCCGAAGCGGAAATGCCACAGCAACGGGTTCTTCAGGATCTCCTCCCAGGGTCCGATCCCCGGCAACGGCGCATCGATCAGCACGAAACGCTTGACCCGCTCCGGATGCTGGGCGGCAAAGGCGAAGCCAACCATGTTGCCGATGTCGTGCGTGACGAGATCGATCTGCTCGATCCTCAGCGCAGCGAGAACCCCCGCCACGTCGCCAGCCTGGGTCTTCTTGTCGAACCCGCTGGTCGGCTTGGAGGAACGCCCCAAGCCCCTGAGATCAGGAACGATCACTGTGTGGACCCGAGCGAGATCGACTGCCAGCGGCACCCACATGTCCCCGGTCTCTCCATAGCCATGCAGCAGCACCACCGCCGGCCCGGCGCCGCCAACACGAGTGTGGATGGTGACACCGTTGGTGGAGATCTCTTGCGTCTTGAAACTGCTCGGGAACGTGAAGGCAGACATCTCATTCTCCATGGAGGTAAGACGATCTTCGTCCTGCGACCATCGAGGGATCATTGGAGATCCGACGTCAGATGGTCGGAATCGTGCCCCCGTCGATGACATACTCGCTTCCGTTGATGGCAGACGCTCGGTCCGAGGCGAGGAATGCGACCAGTTCGGCCACTTCCTCTGGGCGGTTCGGCCGGCCGAGCGGGATTCCGCCCAGTGCGTCCATGATGCGTTGCCGTGCGGCCTCCGTGCTGCTGCCCGTGCGTTGCGCGATTTCGTTGACCATACCTTGCGCGGCCTGGGTTTCGGTGTAACCGGGCGCGACCGTGTTCACGCGAATCCCTTTGGGCCCGACCTCCTTCGAGAGCCCCTTGCTGTAGTTCGTCAGGGCCGCCTTGGCGGCGGCGTACGCAAGGGTGGAGTCGTAGAGCGGGAGTGTGCGCTGGATCGATGAAATGTGGATGATCACGCCGGCTCCCTGCTTCAACATCCAGGGCAGCAGCCCCCGGTCGAGACGAACGGCGGCCAGCAGGTTGCTGTTCAACGCGTGCTGCCACTCGTCGTCCGTGAGAACGGCGAAGCCTCCGCCCGGTGCCGAAGACCCGCCAACGTTGTGGATCAGAATATCGACACCGGCGAGGCGCTCCCGCACACCGCTGACGACCTTCTCCACCCCCTCGGCTGTGCTGAGGTCCGCTTCCACGAACAGCTCCGGCTGGCGCAGGCCATGGGGAGTGGATCGAGAGGTGGTGATCACCTTTGCTCCCGCACCCCTGAGACGTTCGACGATGGCTTCGCCTATACCTCTCGTGCCACCGGTCACGAGCGCGCGTTTGCCAGCGAACTCGGATTCGAAGGACGCGGTCATCTGTGTACCTCCACTGCGCCTCTCTTGGCCGCCGAACGTCTCAGGATCACCTGCAGACGGGCGCCAGAATACCACACGGAAATCGGAAGAGAAATCGCCCGGCTGTCAGGTGCATCCTGATGTTAGGTCGCCAACCGTGAGACACGTATGAATTCATCAAACCGCACTTCGAGATCATCCATCAACGGAAGCAGGATCCCGTCGACGGCATCGTGCGCGATACTTTCCCATGAATTAATGACATCGTTCCTGGCGCCAATTGAAGACGGCACACCGCCATGCGCAATTGGAGCGGGCCTGGAGCTACTGGTTATGACATCGCTGCTGCAGACGTCGACACAAACGATCACTAAGCACTCGCCTGGAGAACTGATTCGACGGGTCGGAGGAGATTTGTTACGCGCATGCTCCGCCGCGACGGTTACGCTTCGAACATCTTGCGGTTTGCCTTGACGAACGCCTCGACCGTCTGCGGCGCCTTGCCGGTGATTTCTGCGATCACGCGGTCCTCGCCCTTGAAAATGCCGTTCTGGTAATCGATGGCCACTTCGATGAAGTGCTGAATCGTGAACTCGGGCACGTTGTACTTGTTCAGAAGCTCCCGATACTGTTCCAGGGTCGTCGGACTGTACGTGATCTTGCGGCCTAGGACCTTGCTGATCTCATCGGCAATCTCCTGCTGGCTGAGCTCCACCGGGCCGCACAGCGTGTAGATCTTGCCGACATGATCCTTCGGCTGGCTCAGGACCTTTGCAATGAAGCGGGCCTGGTCCTCGCCGGCGATCGACGCATGGCGCCCGTTGCCGTAAGGGAGCGCGATCTTGCTCTCCTTCACGATGAAATCGAGCACCCACGGGAAGGTCAGCCACTCGGAAAAGAAGGTGGGGCGGAGGTGGATGGTCGGCACACCTGACCAATCGAGCACACGCTCGGCGATCCAGTGATCGCGGGCGGCGTGGCTCTTGGAATCTTCGCGGGCGGAGATCTGGGACATGTTCACGACGACGTCCAGGCGGGCGCGGCGCGCCGCGTCGGCGAAGTACGCGGTGGCCTGAATGAAGCCCGGGCGAACCGGATAGCAGAGATAGGCCCCCGTCATAGTCTCGGTGGCACGTCTCACATCGTCATGCTCCAGAAGGTCGCCGACGACGATTTCGGCGCCGGCGTTGCGGAGCTCCTCACTCCGCTCGTCCTTGTGGTGCACGAAGGCCCGAACCGCATGCCCATCATTCAGAAGGTTCATGACCGTGTGGCGCCCCGTCTTACCGGTGGCGCCGGTGACCAGATATTTGCGTTGACTCATGGCTTGACTCTCCGAAGTAGGGGCCAACTCCCAAGCGCATAGCACACGCCGATCACCGTGCTGGTGTCTAACGACCTAGCTCACCTGCCGGGGCTGCCGGTGCGACGTTGAACCCCGGAAAACCGAACGGGCGGCCCCGGTCAGGTGCAGCGCCTGGTTCGGCGCTTTTCGGCTAAGACGATGGCAATCCAGCGCCTTCAGATTTGCGCCATGCCACCATCGACGAACAGCTCGATGCCCGTGACGTAGCTGCTGTCATCCGACGCGAGGAAGACAACGGCTTTGGCTATCTCGTCGGGTGTTCCCGGCCGGCCCAGCGGCGCGCTGGCCGATGTGCTGGCCTTGTATTGCTCAATCTGTTCATCGCTCATCAAGCTGCTATAGGCGGGTGTGATAATCACACCGGGGCTGACAGCGTTTACGCGAATCTTGCGATCCTTCAAATCGACCGACCACGTCCGCGCGAATGACCGCACCGCAGCCTTGGTAGCGCTGTAGACGCTGAACGCGGGCATGCCTTTGACGGAGCCGATCGAGGCGTTGAGGATGATCGACGCGCCATCAGGCATCAGCGGCAGCGCCTTTTGCACGCTGAAGAGCAGTCCCTTGACGTTAATGCCAAACCACTTGTCGAAGTGCGCCTCGGTGATCTGCCCGAGCGGCAGAAATTCGCCGCCGCCGGCGTTGGCGAACAGGACGTCGAGCCGACCTGACTTCTGCTTGATAACGTCGTAGAGTTTGTCGAGATCGCCTAGGTTCGCGACATCACCCTGCACGCCGGTGACGTTAGCACCGAGCTGCTTGGCGGCCGCGTCGAGTTCAGATTGGCGCCGACCGGTGATGAAGACCTGCGCGCCCTCGGCAGCGAAACGTTCCGCCGTAGCTAAGCCGATGCCGCTGGTGCCGCCGGTAACGAGGGCAACTTTTCCCGCGAGTTTCTTGGTAACCATATCGATCCTCCGCCGCTCGGATGCCCCGAGCGTCTCGCCGCCGAACGCCCAGCATCAGCGGCGGCGCGCGGCGTCGTCCGCTGGATGCTGTTGTTGGGCGACGACATGGTTAAGTAAATAACCACCGCTTGATGAGCTTCGTGTAGCGAGGCATCACGACGTAGACCATCAGAAAAACTACTGTCCCCGTAACAGCGAGTGCGGTCAGAAGGTGGTTATCGGGAACACCAAGGCGCCGCAGCAGCGGTGTAACAACAAGGGGTACTCCGAGCACTAACGGATAGATTGCAGACCACGTGACGAGATACTGCTTCCAGCGTACGGGCACCTGAGCTTTGGCGCCTCCCGGAGTAAACCAGAAATCCAGTCCGCTACTGACGAAAAAGTCATCGCCTGTAACGAATAAAGGATGCACTTTGTCAATCAGGCGGGCCCGAGTCGGGGAGTCCATCCACTGCTGTAGATGCGCTGCCGTATCGAATCGGATAATGACTGTATATGTCTCTGTTAGCCCAGGAATTGGGCGAACGATGTGCCAGTCCAGATGGCCCGGAGAGGCTTTGCAAAGTGGTGCTATTTCGTCCAGCCAAGTCTCGTATTCCGCATGCTTGCCCTCTCGTACTCTGTGGGTAATGACAACGGTCGCCCCCTGGTCCAACGAATCGTCGGACGTTTTACCCATATTCATCCTATGCACGTTCGCGACGCCCGACTACGCATGTGAAGAATTGGAGACAGCACCGACAAATCGGGGAGTTACACAAGGCACCCAAGCAGTCTGGATGTTATATGGTTTCCGTATAACACCCACCAGAACCACAAAATGAATAGAGGATACGTATAGTCTTGTAAGACTATTATCACGCGCTGTCAATCGCAAACAAACCCCATTTTCGTCCCACGGGAAGCGTCACAGGAGGGAGTCAAAGGATACGTCCCTGAAGAGGAGTGTCGCAACGGGAGACGGCAGCAGAATCTTACGCCGCGGATGCCCCCGCACTTTTGCTCAATTAGCGGTCCGGGGGGACGGCACTCCAATTGAGCAAAATTCCGCACCCCAAGTATTCGGTTGGTCTTGGGGGGACGAACCCATAAGGGAGCGAACCTTTCGATCCGCCAACGGCAGGCCATGGAAGCTGATGGGCACTGCGTTGGGTGCCGGGAATTCGAGGCCCCCGTGGCTCCCAAAGAGGGGGCGCTGGATGGAAGGGGTTTCGGTGGCGTGAACGCTTAACGTCGCGTTAGGCCGCGCCGGCCACAAAATCACTACTCGTCCAAACCACTGGTCACACCGATTGGTCAACGTCCCGCATATACTTTTCACCCATACGGCCACCATGCACTTTGATTCTAGAGAACGCAGTTTCGATCTCACGAAGATCCGCAGGCGTCAGCGGAACATTGATTGCTCCCCAGTTCTCGTTCAGGTGATCCATGTTGCGCGTACCAGGGATTGGAACAATCCACGGCTTCTGCGCCAGCAGCCAGGCCAGGGCAATTTGCGCAGGTGTTGCGTTCTTCTTTTCTGCAACGCGTCTCAGTAGATCAACAACCGGCCTATTGGCTGCTAAGTTCTCCGGAGAAAAGCGCTCGAACTCGGATCGAAGGTCTGTTTTCGGGTCGAACTTCGTGCGAGCATCTATTTTCCCCGTCAAATAACCCATTCCAACGGGGCCCCATGGGACGAAGCCGATTCCTAGCTCCTCACACGTCTTGAGGACACCGTTTCGTTCTGGATCTCTTTCCATCAGCGAGTATTCAGTCTGAACCGCGGCAACGGGCTGAACCGCATGCGCTCGGCGGATTGTTTTGGCACTCGCCTCAGAGAGGCCGAAGTGCAAGACTTTTCCCGCCTTGATGAGATCTCTAATCGCACCAGCCACATCTTCGATGGGCACTTTGGGATCGACTCGGTGCTGGTAATAGAGCTCAATGCGGTCGGTTTTCAGGCGCGTCAGTGAGCCCTCAACCGCTTTCTTGATGTGCTCCGGTCGGCTATTCAGCCCCCCTGCATCAAGGTCAAACCCGAATTTGGTTGCGATAGCGACTTGATCGCGGAACGGCGCGAGCGCCTCTCCGACAAGCTCTTCGTTTGTATGGGGGCCGTACACTTCCGCTGTGTCAAAGAACGTGACGCCTTTCTCATAGGCTGTACGAATGACCTTAATGCCTTGGTTTCTGTCTGCGGGCGGTCCGTAGTTGGCGCTAATACTCATGCACCCAGATCCCAGTTCTGAGACTTCTAGGTTTCCGAGTTTCCGTGTTGTCATTTTGGATTGTCCTGCACGGAGCCCTTTGTCGCTCGCGTTGGTAATGTGCTTAGACTGATCCGATAAGGCGCACGATGGCGCGACGGCCAATCCTGCGCCGATCAGGGCAGTCTTAGCCAAGAAGGCACGGCGACTGAGGGCTCGGCGATCTTGCGTGTTCGATCCCGATGTCTGATTATTCTCTTGTTTCATAAATAGCCCCTTTCAACTTCTTGCGGCACCTGCCTCTTGCGATAACCCAGCGTGAAGCACCTGGTGTCGCCAACAACCGTCAACCCTGCGGATGATCACATCGTATCTCGGAAGAGCCAAAGGCAGGTAGAACGAGCCCTTCAAAGGGAGGCACGACCGAAGCGCAGGTTGTAGCCGGTGGGTGCAGCGCCTTGTTCTGTCGCGTTTGGTCAAATTTAGTTGAGAAAGCTGCAAGGGCGTTTGTGACTGAATCAAGCGCCCTTGCATACACATTTTGCCGCCCAACATCCGAGGATACCAATGCGCATATCGTTCAGAGGTTGCTCTTGAAGAACGGCGACAGCTTGTTCATCGCAAGATCCGCGCCCTTGCCATCGTATAGATCCATGTGCGTGGCACCGTCGATGATGAACAGTTCCTTTGGCCCCGCTGCCTTGGAGTGAAGTTCCTTACTATGCCAAAGCGAGCCCGCCTCGCTGCCCGCGACGATCAGGATGGGCTGCGTCAGCAGCGTATCGACCCGGTCGAATCCGGTGAACGACACCAGGTAGCTGACGCTGGTCAACAGCATCTTATTGGGGGCGTTCGGATGCTGACCGCGAGGCGTCAGATAGTAGTCCGCCGCCTCTTGCAGATCGCGGGGCGCCGTCTTATCCCCGACATTGGGCACATAGGGAACATAGACCGGCGCGGCGCCGGCTGCTTCGGCGGAGCGCTGCTTGGCCACCGCCTCCAGCGTCGCAATCTGAGCGGCTTCCGAGGCTTTGCCGTCCCACCCCTTCCGCGTCGCAGCGCCAACGTCCACCGCGCTCACGGTGGCGAGGGCCTTGATGCGGCGCTCGGTCGTAGCAACCTTGACTGTGGTCCCGCTGCCAGCGCAGATACCCAGGGCGCCGATGCGATTCGGGTCCACGTAGGCCAGGGTGGTTAGGTAATCTACGGCGCTATAGATGTCTCCGACCCGCTTCATCGGGTCGTCGAGGAACCGGGGCATACCCTCGCTTGCCCCTTGGTGTGACGCATCGAAAGCCAAGGTGACAAACCCCTGCTCGGCGAGTTTCAGCGCATACAGGCCCGCCGTCTGTTCCTTGACGCCACCGCCGGGGTGCACAGTGACAATCGCGGCATACTTTTGGCTCGCGTCAAATCCTTCCGGAAAATAGAGGTTGCCGGCCATCTTGAGAGTGCCGTTCGTGAACTGAATACTCTTCATGGTTCCTTTTCTCACGAGCGTTTTATCACTCCGCGTGTTGATTCCGTGAGGCTTCGCCGCTAATGCGGCCTGCGCCAATTGCCCGATGGCCAATACGGCCCCAATCAGGGCGATAGTGGCCAAAAAGTCGTGGCGACTGATGTCCCGGCGGTCTTGCGTATTCGATCCAGTTGTTCGCTGATTCTGCTTCATAAATATCCCCTTTCATCTCTTTGCGGCTGAACCATTTTGTTCACAGGAAACACAAATATGTTCCTCTGAACAGGCGCCCAACCTTTCATTTTTTCTAAAATGTTCTACACCCCATGGCATGGTGGCTCCAATGACAATCCTGCAAAGTCTTTGTATTTTTCTCCAAATCATTGTATAATAGTTGTGTTAAGACGCATGCAGAAGCTAAGATAGCTACCATGAACCACGAAGCGAGAGAGCGCGAGATAGAGAAAAAACGCGAGACGCAGAGGGAGCTATACAACCGTGCAGAGTTGCGGGAGCGGATGGCACGGGCCATTTCCGAAGATGGGGTAGCCCAGCCACTCCCAAGGCTTCACCTCACCCGTTTCTGCACAACAACGGACACGATCTATGGCACCACTGAACCCAGCTTTTGCGTCATAGCCCAGGGCAGCAAAGAGGTGTGTCTCGGAGAGAAATGCCACCAATACGACCCTTACCATTACCTGCTGGCCACTCTTGAAATGCCGGTGGTGGGCCGAGTTCTGGAAGCGTCCCGGGAGGAGCCTTATTTAGGGTTGCGCCTGAGTCTTGATCCCACCCTCGTCGGTTCAGTCATCGTGGAAATGGGTGGACTCTCGCCTATAAGTCAGGGGGACGCGAAGGCCATCACCGTCAGTGCGCTGGGCGCTACCTTGTTGGACGCCGTTGTGAGACTAGTCAGGCTGCTCGATTCTCCACTCCAAGCGCGGCTTCTTTTACCTCTCGTCACGAGGGAAATCATCTATTGGCTTCTCGTGGGTGAACAAGGCGACCGGCTCCGCCAAATGACGATGCCGGGCGGTCACACTCATCGCATCGGTCAGGCCGTGGATAAGATATGCCGAGACTTCAATCAGCCGCTCTACGTCGAGGACATGGCACGACAAATCGGCATGAGCGTTTCTGGTTTTCACCACCACTTCAAGGCCGTCACGGCCATGAGTCCTTTGCAGTTCCAGAAGCAGTTGCGACTTCAGGAAGCGCGGCGCTTGATGTTAGGTGAAGAGCTGGACGTGGCGACTGCTGGTTACCGCGTCGGATACGATGATACTGCACACTTTAGCCGCGAATATAAACGCTTCTTCGGTGCCCCGCCGCTGCGCGACATCACGAGCTTGCGTCAAATGGCTTCAAATGAGGCAGCTTAGGAGGTGTTGGGTCTGGAGGCTCCGACATGAAGTGCCCCCAATGCCAGCATGACAATCCGCCGCAGTCGAGCTTCTGCCTGGAGTGCGGGGGCCGTTTGACCCTCACCTGTGGCTCGTGTGGCGCTGATCTTCCTTCAGGATCCAGGTTCTGCAATAACTGCGGGACTCCCGTACAACCCTCGGCCGCCTCCCGACCCCGGTTTGCCTCCCCAGATGCCTACACTCCAAAGCATCTCGCCGAAAAGATCCTGACCTCCAAGACTGCCCTCGAAGGCGAACGCAAGCACGTCGACCGTGCTGTTCGCCGACCTCAAGGGCTCGATGGAGCTCCTCGCCGACCGGGACCCCGAGGAGGCGCGGAGACTCCTCGATCCGGTCCTGGAGCGGATGATGGAGGCCGTCCATCACTACGAGGGCACGGTGAACCAGGTGATGGGCGACGGGATCATGGCGCTCTTCGGCGCGCCGGTGGCCCACGAAGACCACGCGGTCCGCGCCTGCTATGCCGCGCTCAGGATGCAGCGGTGGATCGACCTTTATGCGGACGAGCTCCAGCGCGGGGGCGCTGCGCCGGTGCAGATCCGCGTAGGACTCAATTCGGGTGAGGTGGTCGTGCGCGCCATCGGCAGTGACCTGCACATGGACTACACCGCCGTCGGGCAGACGACGCATCTCGCCGCCCGGATGGAGCAGGTGGCCAAGCCCGGGTCCGTCCTGGTCACCGGCGACACCCTGAAGCTGGCCGAAGGGTACGTCCGGGTGAGACCACTCGGGCCGGTCACCGTGAAGGGGATCGAGAACCCGACTGAGGTGTACGAACTCACCGGGTTCGGGCCGGCCCGGTCCCGGCTCCAGGCCGGCGCCGGCCGCGGCCTGACCCGGTTTGTGGGGCGCGAGCGAGAGCTGCAGCAGCTGGCACAGGCGATCGAGCGCACGCCGGTGCAGGACACGGGCAGGCGGTCGCCATCGTGGGCGAGGCGGGCGTGGGGAAATCCCGCATCGTCTGGGAGTTCACGCGTTCGCAACGCACCCACGGATGGCTGGTGCTTGGAAGCGGCTCGGTCTCCTATGGGGGGGCCACGCCGTACCTGCCCGTCGTCGAGCTGCTGAAGGCATACTTAAGGATCGAGGAGCGCGACGACCAGCGAGAAATTCATGAACGAGTGGCGGGCAAACTCCTGACCCTGGACCGGTCGCTGGAGCCGCTCTTGACGCCGCTCCTGGCGCTGCTGGATGTGCCTGTCGACGATACCGCGTGGGGCGCAATCGACCCTCCCCAACGCCGGCAGCGGATCCTGGAGGCGGTCAAGCGACTCCTCCTGCGGGAAAGTCAGGTCCAACCGCTCCTCTTGCTCTTCGAGGATCTCCACTGGATGGACTCCGAGAGCCAGGCGTTGCTCGACAGCCTAGTCGAGAGCCTCCCGACCTCGCGTATCCTGCTTCTCGTCAACTACCGTCCGATACCAGCACGCCTGGGGAGCAAGACCTACTACACCCAACTCAGGATCGATCCGTTGCCGCCCGAGAGCGCCGAAGAGCTGCTCACCACCTTGGTGGGCCAGGACAGGACGCTCGAACCGCTCAAGCGGCTGTTGATCGAGCGGACCGAGGGCAACCCCTTTTTCATCGAAGAGAGCGTGCAGACCCTGGTGGAGACGGAAGGTGCTCGTTGGGGATCGGGGGGCCTATCGGATGGCCAAGGTGTCTGAGGCGTGGCAGATCCCGGCGACGGCCCAGGCGATTCATCGCGGCGCGCATCGACCGACTGCCACCCGATGACAAGCGGCTGCTTCAGGCTGCGTCGGTCATCGGGAAGGATGTGCCGTTCACTCTCCTCCAGGCCATCGCCGGCGTCCCCGAGAACAGCCTTCGCCAAGGGCTCGCCCACCTCCAGGCGGCCGAATTTTTTTACGAGACGAGCCTCTTCCCGGATCTCGAGTACACCTTCAAGCACGCCCTCACCCACGAGGTCGCTTCGGGAGCGTGCTCCAGGACCGCCGGCGCGCACTCCATGCCCGGATTGTGGAGGTCATCGAGGCCCTCCACCCCGACCGGTTGGCCGAGCAGGTCGAGCGCCTGGCTCACCATGCCTTCCGGGGCGAGGTGTGGGGGAAGGCGGTCACTTACCTCCGGCAGGCCGGCGCCGAGGCCCTCGCCCGCTCGGCCTACCGGGAGGCTGTGACCTGCTTCGAGCAGGCACTGGTAGCTTTGCGTCCACTGCCCGACTCGCGCCAGAAGGTCGAGGCCGCGATCGATCTACGTCTTGACCTTCGCCAGTCGCTCTTCCCGCTGGACGAGGTCGCGACGATCTCGCGGTATCTCCAGGAAGCCGAAGGGCTGGCCAGAACACTTGACGATCCGCGACGACTCGGATGGGTGTCGGCCTATATGTGCGGCCATCACTTGCACACCGGCGGTCACGTCACAGAGGTGCGAACGTTTGCGCAAAGGGTCGAGGCTATCGCCGAGCGTCTCGGAGATGTTCCGCTTCAGATCGCGGCTCAGTACTACCTTACCGCCGCCTCCCACCTCTCAGGCGACTATCGCGGGACCGAACATGTCTGCCGGAAACTGATGCAGTTGCTACACGGCCAGCCGACCCATGAGAGATTCGGCCTCGCGGTCTTTCCCGCTGTCATGGCTCGGGCCCACTTGGCGTGCGCTCTCGCCGAACGCGGCCTATTCGACGAAGGAGACGCTCACGGACAAGAGGCGATCCGGATCGCCGAAGCACTCAATCACCCGTACAGCGCCGTCTTTGGATGTATCCATCTCACGTATCTCAAGAGCGTTAGGGGAGAACTGAGCCAAGCCGCCCGTCTGCTCGAACGCGCAGTCGCACAGTGCCGCGAGTGGAACATCACTAGTCTCATTCCGATCACAATGGCTCCTCTCGGGCACGTGTACGCGCTGTCGGGACGTATTGCGGAAGGCGTCTCCTGCCTGCAGCAGGCCCTCGCCACCTATGAATCCGCAGGGACTGGGTTTCATCACTCCCTAGGCGTCGAGCAGCTCGGCGAGGCGTATCTGCTCGCGGACCAGTAAGAACGCCCGCTCCTGCGCCGACCGCGCCGTGATGCTTGCTCAGGGCCGCGGTGAACGCGGCTTTGAGGCGTATGCGCTGCGCCTGGTCGGGGAGATCATTTCGCGTTGTGATCCGCCCGATTTCGAGCAGGCCGAAAGCCATTACCGGCAGGCCATGGCGTTGGCCGATGACCTCGAGATGCGGCCGCTCGTAGCCCACTGCCGCCTCGGCCTCGGCAGGCTCTACAGACGGACGGGTGACTCGAGCAGGGCCAGCGAGCACCTGACCGCCGCAGCCACGATGTACCGCGAGATGGATATGCGCTTCTGGCTGGAGAGGGCAGAGGCGGAACTGAGAGGTCTGGGCTGATGCACTCGGCCGAGCGCCGAAGATAGGCCGCCCAACGCGCCTTTCTCCATCCCTCCGGTTCGAGTCCAGTGGAACTCCCCTGCGCCCCATGGACGGGCGGGCAGAAAGGTTTAGGAACTAACAAGGCGTGTAGGATGACGTGTCACGCCTCCAATTTGCGCGAGTGGTCGTGTGCAATGGCCGATTGGCGGTTGCAAGGTGGGCGTCTAAACGCATCGTTACGATTTGCACCCGTAAGCTATTGCAAGAGAGATAAGAACTCCGCTTTCCACTTCGATTAGCACCCGTAAGCGATTGCAAGAGAGATAAGAACTCCGCTTTCCACTACGCATGGTGGCGTGGAGGGGATATGTAGGTTACAACTCGCATTCCTTACTTGTAAACCTGAAGGCTGCCATCAAGCTCTCACGACATCTGTGATGACTCGGCGAGCTCACAGGATACGTGTTTGCCAGAAAACCTAGATATGTCTGACTCAGCGCCTATCCGCGTTTCCAGAGATCTGCTCAGTACCCGGTTTGTTTGGGCGATAGCGAGAGAGTGAGAACGAGGGGCCACACCATGGCCGAGACGGTAGTAAGCGATCCATAGAGAAAGCGTTGGGCAAGAAAACCGCTCTTGCATGCGTGGGCTTCAATCCCATTCTTCGTCCGTCTGAGGCTGAGGGATCATGTACGACATGAGCGTCTCAAGACGGATAAATCCAGCAGGGTCGCCCCGCTCCAGCTTTTCGATTTCAGGCAGTACCTCTTTCATCAATTTCTCATCAAAGACGATATTCGACCGGGTAGTTCATCGAATTGGACCGCCTGATCAGCGTATAGACCTTTTTCTGTTCGAGTGTAAGAGAAAGGAATGCGTCAAGTTCACCGAGCATGTCGGCCTTTTTCTGGTCCAGGTACCCGTTCACCTGCATGAGCAGGTTGGGACTGTAATCGCCGCAGGAGAAATAGCTGTGAATTTCGTCGAGGCATGAGACGAGGAGTCTAATTTCAGCAACGATCTCCTCATCCGTCATAGGCAGGAAGGTGCCTGTGTCCACCATCTTCTTCATCGGTGATTGAGGATGAAGCGCAAAGGTGCGGACCCTTATGAAATCAGGTTTGACTGTGTTGAGCAGACGCGCCGTCTCACGGGCGTGCTCTTCACTCAATGCACGGCCGCCGACACCCGGCATGATGTATTCCGAAAGGGAGATGCCGGCCGCCATCACTTTCCTGCCCGCTTCGACAATATCGTCAGGCGTGATTCCCTTCTTGATCATCTTGAGCACTTTTTCAGAACCGCTTTCCAAGCCCGCATGAATCCTGGTCAGCCCTGCCTCCTTCAATTGAATGAACTCTTCAACGCTCTTGCGCTTCAGCGTCGTCGCCCGCCCATAGGTCGTGACTCTCTCAAGGCTGGGAAACCTGGTCTTCAGATGCCGGAGTATTTCAAGAATCTGGTCCGTTTTCAGGATAAGGCTGTCGGCATCTTGCAGGAACGCCGTTTTGATCATCTCAGCGTGCTTCCCATACTCCTTCGCCATGGCATCGATGTCTGCCTTGACTTCCGCCACACTGCGCCGCGAGAACCTTACGCCTTTATAAGCAGGACAGAAAAGACACTGGTTCCAGGGGCAATTCCTGCGGTGACCCTGACAAGGATGCTTCGGGCCTCGCTCGGCGGCCGTATGACCCCCTGCTCATACATGAAATGGTCTCCATTCTTGCAGCTTGCACATAGGCGAACTGCATCACTGCATCTTTCAATGTTACTGGACAAAGTCAAAATGGCAAGTGATTTCGGGATCCTTCCCAATATGAATTTCTTCTGAGTTGCGAATTGCAATTTCTGAGCCGTAACGACAGAATGTTGGCTGCCATCACATCTGTCCAAGAAAATCCTCACCACCTGGCAAAGAGTGACGCGGACGGCGTTTTCACCATGACGATTTCCTGAGATATCCACGCGAACCCACAGGATATTATCCGCCTCAAAAACCTGAGATATGTCTGACAGATGCGGATACACACAATTGCGCCCAGAGGTGAAGGCTTTGGCAGGCCGGAAGGACATCCAAGCAGGGCATGCTTTGCAGGGTCGGGCCTTGCAGAAATAGTGTCGCCTCCCCTACCCGTACCTCCTCAATACTCCGCTCCATGAGTGAATCTACCAGATCCCGGGCAGAAGTCTATACTTGACCCTTGCCGAGTAGGCCTGGTACCCCTCGAGTTCTTCGCGGAGCGTCTGGTCCTCCAGGTAAGTTCGGATGACGAAAATAACAGTAAGAACTGAGGCCGGAACAAGCGTCCACAGAGATCCCAGCGCAAGTGGAAGCGAATAGAGAAAAAGAATCAGGCCCGCATACATGGGATGGCGAACGTACCGGTAGGGCCCTGTGGTGATGACCTTGTGGCCCTTTTCCTTCTGGATCTCCACGAATCGCGACAGGTAGGTGTTTTCGCGGAGAACTGCAAAAAACAACAGCAAAGAAACGATGACTCCTGCGAAGCCGGCCACCGAGACGGGCAGCGGAACCGAGGACCACTGATATCGGACAGCGCCGAACCCGGGCAACAGCAGGTAGGGAACAAAAAGGATGGTGGAGACAATGATGATGATTCTGTCCCAGCCTCTTGTCTCCCCTTTCAGGAACACCATTCTGTCTTTGAGCAACTGGGGGTTGTGTTTTTTCAGCCACAACCCCGTCACCGCCCAAAAGGAAAACTGAATGGCCATGTAGAGCCAAGCCTCGAACCAGGCGACAGTCCCCGCTGAACCGAAGAATGCCGCTGACATGACGAGAAAGGCCGCCAATAGCCTCAACGCCAGTCTTGAGTTTGAAACCCCTGAATTCACACCGTCCTCTCCTGTGCGCCTTTTCCAGCAGGCAAAGCTATTCTAACACAACCTCGCCCTCGCAAGAAAGCGAGGCATACCGTTCAACGCGTACAGCAGATACCTCCTTGCCAGAGACGTGGAAGACGAAATCATTTTCAAGCCCTCACACGCTAAGTAAGCATTTTCATAAATACACTAACGTATTCACCACCGAGGCACAGAGGACACAGAGGGTTTTTTATTTTTTCGTCTATCGGGAGATACCGATAGACGAAAATAACCTCTCGTCGATTCATAATAAGCCATAGTTGCTCAATAGCCATGAAAAAAGACACCGGGAAGAGGAGTTTTCCGAATTCTGCCAAGGGCTTCAATGTCGCCTCTATAGCTTCTTGTGCTCACAGTCGATTATTTTGCGAGTCATTTTGGGACAGAATATTTTTGTTTGTCGGTATCTCCCGACAAACAAAAACTCTTCTCTGTGCCCTCCGTGCCTCTGTGGTGAGCCAAAGCTTGTGGTTGTATTTGTGAAAAACAGTACTACGCAGAGTGACAAGAGAGCGAGAAGTGGTGTTTAAAAAGCTCACACGCCGGGGGGCCTTCACAAGACAGTTCTGAAGTGAGAAGCGGTTCTCTAAGCTGGAACCTGATGAGCAGCGAGCGAGGCGGACGGTAGGATTGGTTCCCGTCACCCGCCTCTCCCCCAATGTGAGGGAGAGGGGGTGAGGGGTGTTTGGATTAGTATTTCGGTGCAGGCAACCCGAGGTCTTCTGCGATGACCTTATAGCAATTGTAGCTTGAGCCACGCGCTATGCCGGGCCCACCGTAGACACCGGATGAACACTGGTAGAGGTTCTTGACAAAGGTCCTGTACCCTCCGGGGATTCCTCTGAAACGGCCGTTCTGCACACCGCTGCAGTTCCCTTCACACCAACCCCCTTCTTTCATGTCCAGGTGAGTGTCCTGAATATCCGCAGGGTTGGTAATGCGATTGACGATGAGGTTGTCTTTCGTCATGTTTGGAGCATACTCCTGCCACCGCTCGAAGAGAACATCCACAAACTGCTCGGTCATCTGCTTCCATTCCTTCCTTGAAAACAACCGTGCAGGACAGGTGAATTCCTCGACATGCAAAGACTGCTTTCCTGCAGGCACCCTGCTGGGATCCCAAATGCTGTCAGGCGCTGTGAGGATAAACATTTTGGAAGGCAGGCCGAAAAGGAAGATCTCATGCTGGTATTTGTCTTCAAAGAACCCGAGATCTTTGGGGGCGAAATAGGTTCGAGGCGTGGCATTGACGTCAGGGTTATCCTTTGCCACTGTGTATTTTGGAAGCTCATGAACTCCAACGGTGCCCCAGAAAAGCTGCCCTCGGTCGAACTGGTAGACACGAGCTTTACGTTTCATGTCGTCCGTGATCCGATCTTCTCCTATCAGACGCAGAAAAAGCTGAGGAGAGGCATTGTCCGACACCACCAGTTTCTTGGCCGCAATTTCAGTGCCGTCCAACAGCTTCACTCCTGTAGCTTTGCCATTCTGAATGAGGATTTTTTGCACTTCTGAGTTAATGTGATACTCAACTCCGCGTTTCTTTCCGGCAGAAACCAGAGCATTGGTGATAGCCTGAGTTCCACCTTTTGCAATCGCCGCTGTTTCCCAGCCCAGGGTCAAATGAATCGTCGAAATCGCAATGTATATTCCTGGTATATCATCGGGAAAGGCACCCCACGAGGTGCAAAATCCTCTCTCGGTCAATATTCTCAGTTCATCGCTTTCGAAGAAATAGCGGGCAAGCTGCTTGCAGGTCATAAACTGCATGGGGATATCCAATCCGCTCTCAGGATCGGAGCAAAGCGCTTCGATAGGATCAGGCACTCCATACGGCGTGGGAGGTGAATAACGATACTTGCCGTAAGCGGGACGCCATATGTCTCTGTATTTCGCGGTGAGATCCAGATAGGTTTCCGCGTCCACCTTGGAGAACCGTTTGATCTGTTCGTAGGTCTTCTTGACGTTTTGTTCGTTGAACTTTGTTTCACCCGTCTTGGGATCGACCACGGTGAAAGCCGCATAGGCCACGAAGCTGGTTCCATCATCAAAAATAATGGCTTCATTGGTGTCCGGAAACGTGTATTCCAGTCCCTCGGCTCGAAGATCGAATTCCTTGTAGGCCGGATGGCCGTAGTAACGTGTAAAGTGGGCGCAGAAATTGCCCCGGAATCCGGGAGAAGGGAGATCCTCCGTTATCGCTCCACCCCCTAAATGGTCCAAGCGCTCAAAAACTCCAACCTTCATGCCTGCCTTCGCCAGGTATGGCGCAATGGTGGTCCCGTGGTGTCCTCCTCCAATAATGATCGCATCGTAAACTTTGTCAGCCATGTCATTCCCTCCTACTTATTTTGTTGATGTTAGTACAACCCACTAAATGAATTTTGCTTACCAGTTCCAAATCCCCCCGTCCCCTTACTAAAGGGGGGGAACGCGAATAAGTCCTCCCATTTGTAAAGGGGAGACAGAGGGGATTTGTCGTTCCCGTCCGTTATCTGAGTCCCTTGAAGACCGCCGCCAGTTTATCGGCCTTTTCACCCGGCGATGCCCCTTCGATGAACACACACTCTCTCCTCATGTCCGGCGGCGCGCACATCTCCGTGAGCTGCACAGGCTTGAGAGCCTCCACTTTCAGGTCCAGATGTCTCGTCCCCCATTTGGGGATGGTCATGGGACGCTTGAGAAGCGCCATCATCTTGGTCCTCGCCACATATCTCAGCTCCCCGACCTCATTGCTCACCGTGACCAACGCAGGCAGTCCTGCCTCGACCACCTCGTAACCCACTGGGACAATCTTCTCCACCTCCACGCTGCTGTCCTTGACCTTTATGGACCGCGCCAGGCTGATGGCCGGGATTCCAAGCGATTCAGCCAGGATCAGACCTACCTGCCCCGAATCCCAGTCTCCGGCTTGCCTCCCTGTCAGAATCAGATCGTACTCCCCGATCTTCTTGATGGCGGCGGAAAGCACGTAGGCGATGGAACGACTCTCCAGCCTTTCAAATGCCGGATCTTCCAGAAGGATCAACTGATCGGCGCCGGCGGCTACCGTCTTTCTCAGCACCGTGTCAGACACTTTCCTCCCCATGCTCAAAACCGTGATCTTTCCCCCCCACCTCTTCCTTTATCTTGATCGCAGCCTCCAGGGCGTTTTCGTCATAGGGGCTGATCACATCCGGAGCGTCTACCACGACCTCTTTCTTCTCGACATTGACGCTGACGTTCGAGAAGGGCGCTTCCGGGTCCGGTATCTGTTTCGCACAAACAATGATTTTCACGTCTTTCATGATCACTCCTCCAGTTTCTTGATCAATGCGGGCAGGATCTCTTTGTAATCGGCAACCACTCCAAAGTCGGCGACCTTGAACATGTTGCAGCCGAGATCCGTGTTGATCGCGATGATCTTCTTTGATCGAATCATGCCCACCAGGTGTTGAACCGCCCCAGAGATGCCGATCGCCACATAAGCATCGGGTGAAATCATCGAGCCGGTCAAGCCCACTTGGTGGTCAGAGGACATCCAACCCTTGTCGACAACCGGTCTGCTGCATCCGATCAGAACCTTTCCATGCGTCTTGCTCAGCGCCCTGGCAAAGGCGACGAGCACTTCGAAATCCTCTTTCTCCGCAATCCCTCGTCCACCGGATATGACCACATTGGCTTTGTCCAGTTCGACGACTTCCTGTTCCACGGTCTTCACGGATTTGACCCTTATGAGAGAGTCGGCAAGAGGCGGGGCCATGGATACCACCTCGCCCTTCGCTGTTGCCGCCTCTGCCGGCTCAAAGATTCCTTTCCTCACGGTTACGACCTGAGGACTGCCTTCCGTTTTCACGATGGCCACAGCGTTGCCGCCATAAATGGGCTTGGTGCGAATGAGCCCTTTGTCCGCGGGGTCGATTTTCAAGCCGGTGCAGTCCGTGGTCAGCTCTGTATTCAGCCGAAACGCCAGCCTGGGGGCCACTTCCCTGCCTACAAAAGCGTGACTGATGAGAAATATTTTCGGCGCGATCTGCTTGCACAGCCACTCCAAGCCGGCTACCCAGGCATCAGGCTGAAAATCCTTGAGCAGCGGATGCTCCAGCCGATAGACCTTGTTCAATCCATAGCCCGCGACCGATTCGGCCAACTGGGACGTTTCAGCTCCTACAACCACAGCTGAAACTCCGGTACCCAGCTCTTTCGCCAGGCCGTTGGCCCCCCGTATCAGTTCGAGGGTCATCTTTTCCAACGCCCCTCCTTTGCTCTCAACCAATATCAATAAGTCACTCATCGCTCCCAGCCCTCCTTATGTCTGATGGTTTTAATCCTATCCATGGCATTACCAGTTCCCCGTCTCTCAAACACCTCGGTTAAATTGTCATTTCGATCCTGCTGCCCGAGCGGGTGAGAAATCTGGGGGTTCACCATTCTTAGAAGATCTCTCCCTCCGGTCGAGATGACAAGCGGTGGTTGCGACACTGCTCTAGGTTGGCACAGGATTCCCCGCCTGTTCCAACGATTGCAGAACCAACTCGTTGAGGTCCAGCACCTTCAATTCTTTTTCATATCCAGGGTCTTCAATGCGTCTTCCAGCATGATGAGACACAGAGGACAGGCCGTGACCAGGACCTCTGCACCGGTCGCATGGGCCTCTCTCACCCTGATCTCGCTCATTCTTGCCTTGCCATCCAGTTCTTTCCCCTGCCACATTCTCCCGCCTCCCGCGCCGCAGCAGAGGCTGTCAGGACCGTGGTGCTCCATCTCGATCAAAGTGGTTCCGGGGATAGACCGGATGACCTCCCGTGGCTCATCGAAGATGCGATTGTGCCGGCCGAGATAACAAGGGTCATGATAGGTCACCTTGACTTTTGCGTTCGTCTTGAACCTGAGTTTTCCATCGCCCACGAGTTCCCTCAACAGCAAGGAATAATGCCTCACTTCAAAACCCTTTTCCTGGGGGTATTCGTTGAGAAACGCATGGAAGCAGTGGGGGGAGGAGGTCACGACGTCCTTGATGTCGTACTGACCGAAAAGATCTATGCAGTTCATCTTCTTTTCTTCAAAAAGACCGACCTCTCCAACAACCCTGGCGATGTCCCCGCAGCATGGCTCTTTTTCACCGAGAATCCCGAAGTTCACCCCTGCGTGCTTCAAGACGTTCGAAAAGGATTTGGCAATGCCCTGGGCTCTGGCGTCGATGGAGGTGGTGCATCCGACAAAATAGCAGAGTCGACCCTCTTTTCCGCCCTTTGGGAGGCTAGGGATGTCCAAACCCTTTGTCCAGACAGCCTTCTCCCTCTTGGAAGAGACCCAGGGGTTCTCGTAGTTGAAGAGCCTCTCGAGGGTCTGGTTCATGAGATCAGGCACACCTGTTCCTTCCTGGATGAGCAGGCCCCTTTTTCTCAACACAGACTCGAAGGTGGCGCCGTACACCGGGCAGACTTCCAGACAGGCTGCGCAGGTCGTGCAGTTCCATGGCGCCTTGGGGTCTATGGGCTGATCCTTGGTGAGGAAGCGAATGTCTCCAACAGGAGAATGCTCCTGCCACAATCCGCGAATCGCATTTTGGATAAAATCGCGGGGGGCAAACGCCTCGCCCGCGCCTGCGGACGGACAGGCCTGCACACAACGGCCGCATCGCATGCAGGAATCATAGAAAACGACATCCCCCAGTTTCAGGGGCATGTCCAGGAAATCCAGGGATCCGTCGTCCGTGCTCGGCGCCGCGTCGTCTGTTTCCTGAGGCGCTTCCCCGAGTTCCTGGGCGGCTGGGGCGACCACCGGTTGTGCGTCCGGAGTATGGTGAAGGTAATAGGTTGCAGGCGCTCCTAAAACGTGAAACAGCTTGGTGTAAGGGATCACGGCTACGAATCCCAAACTCAACAGGGCGTGGCCCCACCACAGATAAGGATAGGTTGCTTCCGCAGCCCCAGGGGACACGAAACCGGCCGCCCATGCCCCGACAAAAGACCATTGAGCCCAAGCCGGCTTTTGAGACGCCAGCCGGACGGCTTCCAGGATAAACCCGGAGAACACCACTATGAGCAGCCACAGGGGCACCACAGCATCTTCCAGTCTGCGTTCGAGCCTGGAAACACGCTGAAGGTACCTGCGAACCAAGGCCCAGAGAATCCCTGTCAGGAGGATCAGCCCGCCGATCTCCATGGAGACCTCAAAAAGGAGATGGCTCTTGCCCGCCAGGAAGGACAACAGGTGCTCGTGGATCACGAGAATCGTGGTGCCGATCGTGAGGATCACAAATCCCCAGAAGATCAATGCGTGCATGATGCCGGCCGGCACCTCGCCCTTGAGAACCCGCAGGCCCAGGACCACATCGGAAATCGTTCGCTTCAAGGCCTCTCCCGAAAAAGCGACTTTGCCTTTGGGTGCGCTTTTCAACCACACTCGCACATGAGCCGCAACACCGACAACAAGCAGGCCCATGGCCACAGCCGCCAGGACATAAAAGAGCCAGCCCGCGCCTATCTTCCAAAAAAGTTCTCGTTCCGGTGTCATTCAGACCCTCTTGCTTTCGCGCAGTTCTTCAATCATCAATCAAGGCTCAATGTCTATTGTTGATTGGCGATTGGTAAAACCAAAAACAGATTCCTTCAATCACCAATCGACAATCATCGATCCTACTCGCCCACCAAAGTCAGCGCCTCTGCCGCGCACCACTTCACGCACTCAGGATCAGGGGGTTCGCCGCAGAAGTCGCATTTGAGCGGGATGGCCGTATCCGGTTCCTTGTAGATCGTCTTCTCAGGGCACGAAGCCCGGCACAGCACGCAACCATCCACCTCATTGCCGTCCACCAAGACGGTTCCCTTCGAATTGCACGCCGCCTCTGTGTAGGGGCCAGCGATCACAGGGAGGCAGAAGGTTTCCTCGACGAAAACCTTGATTCGCGACCTTTGCGTGTTGACGCCCTCCGTGTGCTTCAACGCGCAGGCCACCTCGCAAAGCTTGCATCCGCTGCACTTGGTGTGATCGATCTTGATTTTCATAGGAGCCCTGCGCCTTCCTTTTCCAAACCTAGTTGGCGAAGCTTTTCCGGTGTAGGCACGCCTGTTTCGGTCCACCCCCGAATGCGGTAGTACTGGGGAAGCATTTGAGCGAGGTGCACCACTTGATTCTTGATCCGCGGTTCCTCGGTGATCCTCTTGGGCAGCGTGTCGTCCTTGCCGCTGAAACCGGCCTTGAAGTTGAACACCCGCTCAAGGTTCCATATTCTCTCCCCGATCAGGGCCAATTCCTCTGCCGAGAAATCCTCCCCCGTGGTGAGCCTGAGCCACTGGAGAGGCTTTTCATTCCACAGAGGGCCGTGGTAAATGATCCAGCAGAGCACTCCCGAATCCACGATGGCCACATAATCCTGATCCTCTTTTGTCCATTCCACTTGGTGCACCGGATCCATCCGGCCTTCATAGAAAGGCAGCGTGGCCTTGGTGTGGCAGGCGCCCACATTGCTGGTCGCATACTGAAGGCCGATGATCTCTATTCCCTGGGGATGCCAGGCGGGCATGCCCTGTTTCTTGACGCCCATGAAAAGCTCGGGCCGGCCGTATTTCTCAGCCACTGCCGCGCCTCCCTCTGCGAGCACATTGCCGAATCCCTGGCGCAGCGCAGTCTCCCGCAAGGCCCGAAACATGTTGGGAGCGTTTCCAAAGCCGAGCGGATACCCTATCTCCTTCTCGCTGAGGACTCCTGTTTCGAAGAGTTCCATGGCACAGGAAATCGTGGCACCTGCCGTGATCGTGTCCATGCCCAGTTCATTGCACAGGTAGTTGGCCCTGTAAATGTCCTGGAGGTCCCCGACGCCGCAGTTGGAGCCCACAAGGGCCATGGTCTCGTGTTCAGGCCCCTTGGTCGTCCATGGGTATTCCGGGTCATTGATCATCGCCCGCTTGGAGCAGCGGAAAGGACAGGAGAAACACCCCTCGTCTCTTTTCCTGAGCATGTTCCGGATGTAAGCAGGGTCCTCGAACTTGGTGAAGGGTTCGAAGTAGCCGTCCTGAAAGTTGAAGGCTGCCTGGGTCTTGGATTTGTTGGCCCTTCCGGGCAGGCTCCACGTGCCCCACATCGCCCTTTTCTCCAGCTCTTTGTTTTTCCTCGCCTCCTGGTAGAAGGCCATCACGGCTTGTTTGAAAGCCTCGGGCTCGGCAACTTTCACTTCCCCTGTTCCGTGGGCGGCAATGGCCTTCACGTTCTTGGACCCCATGACCGCTCCCATGCCGGAGCGGCCGGCTGCCCTGCCTCCGTCCGCCATGATGCAGGCAAAGCGAACCAGGTTCTCACCTGCAGGGCCGATGGTGGCGATGCTCAGCATGTTCTTTACCCAGCGGTCCGCTTCCGGCCCCATCTCCGCCCTGATGGCGTGCTCTGTTTCCGTGGCGTTTTCCCCCCACAGATGGGCTGCAGGCCTTATCTCCACCCGGTCGTTGAGCACCGAGATATAAACCTTCTCGGATGCTTTTCCTTCGAGGATGAGGGCATCATATCCGGCGAATTTCAAATTGGCGCCGAAGTAACCTCCGCAGCAGGGATTCCCGACCGCACCGGTGAGGGGAGATTTGCCGACCACCACAAATCGTCCGC
>CAVOIV010000013.1:0-43611 GCA_963695995.1 uncultured Methylomirabilota bacterium | reverse complement strand
AGGTGTCCGCAAGCAGGAGCCGAAGGGTACCGAGGGCCAGGATGTGAGGAAGAGCGAGAAGAAGTCGTAGAGATGGAAATGGCGTTGGGGGCAGCGGGGGCGATGCGCCGAACGCCAGGAAATCCGCAAGGCGCGCAGGACATCCTCGCCCGCCTCTACAAGGCGCAGCCGAGCGCCAAGGCCGCCATCGAGAAGGCGGCGGGCTACGCGGTCTTCAGCAACTTCGGCATGAAGATCCTCGTGGCGGGCAGCGGCACGGGGAAGGGCGTCGCCGTGGACAACAAGACCAAGAAAGAAACGTTCATGAAGATGGTCGAACTCCAGGCCGGCCTCGGCTTCGGGGTCAAGAAGTTCAGCCTGGTCTGGGTCTTCGAGACGCCGCAGACCCTCGCGACGTTCGTCAACTCCGGCTGGGAGCTGGGCGGCCAGACGAGCGTGGCCGCCAAGGCGGGCGAGACGGGTGCCGCGCTCCAGGGCGCCCTCCCCGTCGCGCCCGGCGTCTGGGTCTACCAGCTCACCGAGACCGGCGTGGCCCTGGAGCTCACGGCCAAGGGGACGAAGTACTATAAGAACGACGATCTGAACTGATCCCCAGGCTGCCGAAAAAGGCCCATCGTTTGGCAAATTCGAAGTCCGAATTTCGAAATCCGAAATTGGGGAAATACACGTCAAGCCCCTTGAGCAGCCTGGGCGAAAGCGAGTTGTTCAGCATCGGGCGAGCCTTGACGGACCAAGTGCACCGACTGTCGCGAAGGGTGGAAGGGTTCGAGAGGCATCGAACGGAATGAAGCTCACGCGCAGCACGATCATCACGGGGGTAGCGGCCCTGGTCCTGTTGGCCGCCATCCCCTCGGCGATCCAGGACACCTTCGCGACCGGGCGGATCTACCTGTTCTCGTGGGAGTTCCTGGCGGACCTCCCGGCGCGGTTCACCGGCCCGGGGCGCCTCCGGTTCATCCTGCAGCCGACCATGGCTATCATCCTGGGTCTCCGAGGGGGCCTTGCCGACGCCCGGGCAGGGCGCCCGCCGTACGTGATGGGCCTGCTCTTCGACCCCCTGCACCGCCGGGAGTACGTTCGGACGGGCCTGACGACGATCCGGGACCTCGTCGCTGTCGGCATCATCTTGGATGTTGTGGCGCAGTTCCTCATCTTCCAGCAGGTCCACCCGGGCGCCGCGCTGCTGATCGGGCCGGTGCTCATCACTGCGCCCTATGCGCTCGCAAGAGGCGTGACCAACCGTGTGGCCCGGATGATCGGAAAGCATGCATCACTGTGACGGGTCGGTCCAAACCGGCGGGATGTCTCGGTCGTTAACGGTGTGCTGAAGACTTTGTTTTCAGAACAGGCTGCTCAAAAAGGTCCAGATGCAAGGCGGCCGCCGGAGGCCGAGCGAGCGTACTCGAGGTACGTCGCAACGAGTGGCGAGGCGGCCAACGCAGCAGGTGGGCGTTTTTCAGCAGCCTGCTGAGGGGAGAATCGCGAGATGTCGCTGCCAAACCACAAGACCAAGATCGTCGCCACCATCGGACCGGCCTCGGAATCGCCGGAGATGCTGGAGCGCCTCATTCGCGCCGGGCTGAACGTCGCGCGGCTCAACTTCTCGCACGGCGACTTCACCGGCCACGCCGAGCGCATCGCGCGCATCCGCGCCGCGGAGCGGGCCACCGGCCGGCGCGTCGCCATCATGGCCGACCTGCCCGGCCCCAAGATGCGCGTCGGCAAGATCGAGCCGGAGCCGATCCAGCTGCGCCCCGGCGAGACGCTTCACGCTGACCAGCGAGGACATCGTCGGCAACGCCGCAGCGGGTCTCGATGAGCTTCGCGCGGCTGCCCCAGGTCGTGAAGCCGGGCGACCGGCTCTTCCTCAACGACGGACTGGTGCAACTGCGTCGTCGAGCGCGTGGCGGGCAACGATGTCCACTGCAAAGTCGCGGTCGGCGGCGAGCTGCGTTCCAGGAAGGGCCTCAACCTGCCGGGCATTGATCTCGGCATCAGCGCGTTCACCGACCACGACCGCGCCTGCCTGGAATTTGCGCTCGAGCACGGCGTGGACGCGGTGAGCCAGTCGTTCGTGGAGACGGCGGCGGACATCGAAGCCGTGCGCGCCGCCGCCAAGGCCATCGGCAAACAGCCCTTCATCATCGCCAAGATCGAGCGCGCGGACGCCCTCGAGCACTTTGACGAAATCCTGAAGGCGGCGGACGGCATCATGGTGGCGCGCGGCGACCTCGGCGTGGAAGTGCCGATCGAGGAAATGGCCATCCTGCAGAAGCAGCTCATCGCCAAGGCCAGCCTCGCGGGCAAGCCGGTCATCACCGCCACGCAGATGCTCGAATCCATGGTCGTCCAGCCGCCTGCCCACGCGCGCCGAGTCCACCGATGTGGCCAACGCCATCCTCGACGGCACCGACTGCATCATGCTCTCGGGCGAGTCGGCGATGGGCAAGTATCCCGAGGAAGCCGTGGCGATGCTGGCGAAGATCGCCGCCTACACGGAGGCGCACCGGCCGCCCACGCGGCTCAACGATCTGCGAGGCGATGTCCAGCCAGCACCAGCCGGCCACGGCGGCCGAAGCGATTGCCTCGGTGGTGGAACACGCGCTGGAGACGGTGCCGTGCGCCGCCGTGTTTGTGCCCACCCGGACCGGCACCACCGCGCGGATGATCTCGCGCTTCAATCCGGCCGGTGTGGATTGTCGCCCTGAGCCGCGATGCGGCCGTCTGCCAGGGATTGGCGTTCTCCTACGGCGTGCATCCGGTCCAGCTCGCCGAGGATCCGGAGAACTGGCGCGACTTCGCCCGGCAGCTGGCTCCGCGAACATCAGGTGCCCGGTGCCGTCGCCATGCTGGTGGCCGGCCCGTCCACGCGCAACCCGGACGCCAACCACCGCATCGAATTCCTGCGCGTTGGCGAGAAGCTCGAGAAGCTCTGACCCTGAGCCTCTGCCATGAAACACGATTCAAACACCGGCAGCAGCCATCCCCTCGGTGCCACCCTCAGCAGACGGCGGCGCGAACTTCAGCCTGTTCTCCCGCTCGGCCTCGCGCGTGGAGTTGCTGTTCTTTGATCGGGCGGACGACGCCCGCCCCAGCCGGAGCATCGAATTGGATCCACGCAGCCACCGGACGTACCACTACTGGCACGCATTCGTGCCGGGCGTGAAAGCGGGGCAACTCTACGGCTATCGCGTGCATGGGCCGTCCGATCCGGCGCGCGGAATGCGGTTTGATCCGACCAAGGTGCTGCTGGATCCGTACGGCCGCGGCGTGGTGGTGCCGCCGAAGTACAGTCGCGAGGCGGCCGCACGACCCGGCGACAATGCCGCCACCGCGATGAAGAGCGTGGTGGCGGATCCGACCGCCTACGACTGGGAAGGCGACGCGCCGCTGCACCGGCCCTCCGCGCGGACGATCATTTACGAAATGCATGTGCGCGGCTTCACCCGCCATCCCAGTTCCGGAGTGGCGGAGGCGAAGCGCGGCACCTACGCCGGCCTGATCGAGAAGATTCCGTATCTCCAGGAACTCGGCGTCACCGCCGTCGAACTGCTGCCGGTCTTTCAGTTCGACGCCCAGGACTGCCCGCCGGGCCGGGTCAACTACTGGGGCTACGCGCCGGTCTCCTTCTTCGCGCCGCACCAGGCCTACAGCTCGCGCCAGGACCCGCTCGGGCCGCTCGATGAGTTTCGCGACCTGGTGAAGGCGCTGCATCGGGCCGGCATCGAAGTCATTCTCGATGTCGTGTTCAACCACACCGCCGAGGGCAACGAGAACGGGCCGACGCTCTGCTTCCGCGGGATCGAAAACGAAGCCTACTACATCCTGGAGCCGGACCGCTCCCGCTACGCCAACTACAGCGGCACGGGCAACACGCTCAACGCCAATCATCCCGTCGTGCGCCGCATGATCGTGGACAGCCTCCGCTACTGGGTCGGGGAGATGCACGTGGACGGCTTCCGGTTCGACCTCGCCTCCATTCTCGCGCGCGACGCCAAGGGCCATGTGCTGCCCAACCCGCCGGTGCTGTGGGACATCGAATCGGACCCGCTGCTGGCGGGCACGAAGTTGATCGCCGAGGCGTGGGATGCCGCCGGCCTTTACCAGGTGGGCAGCTTTGTCGGCGACAGTTGGAAGGAGTGGAACGGGCGCTTCCGCGACGACGTGCGCGACTTCTTCCGCGGCGCCGAGGGTTCGGTCAAGCGCGTGGCCGACCGGATGATCGGCAGCCCGGAGATTTACGGCCACAAGGAGCGCGAGCCGGAGCAGAGCGTCAACTTCGTGACCTGCCACGACGGCTTCACCCTCAACGACCTCGTCTCCTACAACGACAAGCACAACGAGGCGAACGGCGAGGAAAACCGCGACGGCGCCAACGACAACCGGAGCTGGAACTGCGGCGTCGAAGGCCCGAGCGACGATCCCGGCGATCGAGAAGCTTGCGCAACCGGCAGGTGAAGAACTTCCTGACGGTCACCCTGCTCTCGCTGGGCGTGCCGATGATCGTGATGGGCGACGAAGTCCGCCGCACGCAGGGCGGCAACAACAACGCCTATTGCCAGGACAACGAAACCAGTTGGTTCGACTGGACGCTGCTCGAGAAGCACGCCGATGTGCATCGCTTCCTGAAGCTGCTGACGGCCCGGCGGCTGCTGCGCGGCACGGAGCACGAGCGCCAGCGGATGAGCCTGAACCGCCTGCATCCAGGAAGCGAACAAAGCCTGGCACGGGGTCCGCCTGAACCAGCCGGACTGGAGCGACCACTCGCGCAGCCTGGCGTTCACCGCGGAGATTCGCCAAGAGAAGCTCCTGTTCCACCTGATCCTGAACGCCTACTGGGAGCCGCTCGACTTCGAACTGCCGCCCGCCGGCAAGGGCGGCGGGAACCCGTGGCGCCGGTGGATTGATACCGCCCTGGAGACGCCGAACGACATCGTTCCCTGGCGCGAAGCGCCGCCGGTTCCCGGACTGACCTACCGGGCTGGAGCCCGCTCGGTGGTGGTTCTGTTCACTCGCGGGCACCGCGGATCGCAGAAAAGTACATCTGGCGAACTGAGAGGAATCCGGCCATGCCTCCCGAGAAAGCCGCGCCCAGACGTCCGCGGAACTCTCTCCCGCCGCCGGTGTCCGCACCGGCCTGAGTGTCGCCGACCTCAAGCAGTCGTTCCTCGACAACCTGTTCTGCGGCCTCGGCCGCGTGCCGATGGCCGCGACGCGCAACGACGCCTACACGGCGCTGGCGCTGACCGTCCGCGACCGCGTGCTCAAGCAGGGCGTCCGGACGCTGGAGAGCGTACGCCGAGCAGGACGCGCGCGTGGTGGCCTACCTGTCCGCCGAGTTCCTGCCCGGCCCGCACCTGGCCAACAACCTGCTCAACCTCGGCATCACCGAGCAGACGCGGCAGGCGATGTCGGAACTGGGCTGAACCTCGACGACCTGGTCGAGCAGGAGGAGGAACCCGGCCTGGGCAACGGCGGCCTGGGCCGGCTGGCGTCCTGTTACCTGGATTCGCTCGCCTCGCTCGAAGTGCCCGCCATCGGCTACGGCATCCGCTACGAGTTCGGCATCTTCGACCAGACCATCAAGGACGGCTGGCAGGTGGAGATCACCGACAAGTGGCTGCGCTTCGGCAACCCGTGGGAGATCGCCCGGCCGGAGATCGCGTACGACGTGCAGTTCGGCGGGCGCACCGAGGCGTGGACCGACGAGCAGGGCCGCTACCGCGTGCGCTGGGTTCCGGACACGGTCGTCAAGGGCGTGGCCTACGACACGCCGATCCTCGGCTACCGCGTGGGCACCTGCAACCCGCTCCGGCTCTGGAAGGCCGAGGCGGTCGAGTCGTTCGATTTTGCCGCGTTCAACCACGGCGACTACTACCGCGCGGTCGAGGACAAGATGCACTCGGAGAACATCACCAAGGTCCTCTACCCGAACGACGAAGTGCTCCAGGGCAAGACCCTCCGCCTGCAGCAGCAGTTCTTCTTCGTCACCTGCTCGCTGCAGGACATGATCCGCGTGCATCTGGCTGCTGCGGCCGGCCGCTCGACCAGTTCCACGAGAAATGGGCCGTCCAGCTCAACGACACGCACCCGGCCATCGCCGTGGCCGAACTGATGCGCCTGCTGGTGGACGAGCACCGGATGGACTGGGACACCGCCTGGCACGTCACGCGCCACACCTTCGCCTACACCAACCACACGCTGCTGCCCGAGGCGCTGGAGAAATGGCCGGTGCGCGTCTGTTCGGCCGGCTGCTGCCGCGGCATCTGGAAATCATCTACGAGATCAACCGCCGCTTCCTCGACGAGGTGCGGCGCCGGTTCCCCGGGCGACGACGCCCGCCTGGCCCGCATGTCGCTGATTGACGAAAGCGGCGAGCGCTACGTGCGCATGGCCCATCTCGCCACGGTGGGCAGCCACCACGTCAACGGCGTGGCGCGGCTGCACTCCGACCTGCTGCAGACAGACCGTCATGCGCGACTTCGCCGAGCTGTGGCCGGAGAAGTTCTGCAACGTCACCAACGGCGTCACGCCGCGCCGGTTCGTGGCCGTCAGCAATCCCGCCGCTGGCCCGGCTCATCACGCGGCCGCATCGGCGACGGCTGGCTGCGCGACCTCGACCAGCTCCGCAAGCTGGAGCCGCTGGCCGACGACGCGGAGTTCCAGCGAGAGTGGCGCGAGGTGAAGCTCGCCGCCAAGCGCGGTCTCGCCGCGCTCATCGAGCAGCGCACCGGCGTCCAGGTGAATCCCGAGTCGCTCTTCGACATCCAGGTCAAGCGCCTGCACGAGTACAAGCGGCAGCACCTGAACGTGCTCCACATCCTCACGCTCTACCTGCGCCTCAAGCGCGATCCGCAGGCGGACGTCCCGCCGCGCACCTTCATCTTCGGCGCCAAGGCCGCGCCCGGCTACTTCATGGCCAAGCTGCATCATCAAGCTCATCAACTGCGGTGGCCGAGGTGGTGAACGACGACCCCGACGTGCGCGACCGGCTCAAGGTCGTGTTCTTCCCCGACTTCAACGTGAAGAACGCGCAGCACATCTATCCCGCCGCCGATCTGTCCGAGCAGATCTCCACGGCCGGCAAGGAGGCCTCGGGCACGGGCAACATGAAGTTCGCCCTGAACGGCGCGCTGACCATCGGCACGCTCGACGGCGCCAACGTCGAGATCCGCGAGGAGGTCGGCGCGGAGAACTTCTTCCTCTTCGGCCTCACCGCCGAGCAGGTCGCAGGAGCTGAAAGCCCGCGGCTACCGGCCGCGCGACCACTACGAAGCAGAACGCGACGCTGCGCGAGGTGCTGGACTTCATCGCCTCCGGCGCGCTGGCGCGGGGCGACGCGAACCTGTTCCGGCCGCTCGTGGACAACCTGCTCGGGCACGACCCGTTCCTGGTGCTGGCCGACTACCAGGCCTACGTCGAGTGCCAGGACCAGGTCAGCGCCCTGTGGCGCGACCCGCAGGCGTGGACGCGCAAGTCCATCCTCAACGTGGCCCGCATGGGCAAGTTCTCCTCCGACCGCTCCATCCGCGACTACTGCGAGCGGGTGTGGCATGTTCAGCCGATGCCGGCAGGCTGCTGAAAACGGCCCATCTGCGGCGTTGGTTTGCCTCGGCACTCGCTGCGACGTACCTCCAGTACGTCTCGCTCGGCCTCCGGCAAACCGCCGTGCATCTGGACCTTTTTGAGCAGCCTGGGGGAAGGCAGATGCCTCAGTGTCCTGCGACAGCAGAGTATTCACGAAAGATGCATGCGGAATCTTGGGGTGCTCGCGAAACGATAGAGCGTTCATACAGGGAGGATCGCCATGACCGTTGATATCAAGCGCATTGCCATCAACACCGGGGGCGGGGACGCCCCGGGGCTGAATGCCGTGATCCATGCCGCGGTCTATGCCGCGCGGGCGATCGGGTGGGAGGTCTTCGGGATCCGGGAGGGGTATGACGGCCTTCTGGATCCCCAGAATTACCCGGACGGCGGGCTCGTCCAGCTCACGCGCTCGACGGTGCGACACATCGCCCATCTCGGCGGCACGATCCTCGGCACGACGAACCGGGGGAACCCCTTCAAGCACGTCGTCACGCAGCCCGACGGCACGACGCGCGAGCTGGACCGCTCCACCGCGGTCCTGGAGGCGTTCCGCAAGCACCGGCTGGACGCGCTCATCGCGGTGGGCGGCGACGGGTCGCTCACCATCGCGAACCAGTTGTTCGAACAGGGTCTGCGGGTGGTGGGCGTCCCCAAGACCATCGACAACGACCTGGAATCCACGCTGGTCACGTTCGGCCTCGACAGCGCCGTCTCGTTCGCCACGGAGTGCATCGACCGCCTGCACGCCACGGCGCAGGCCCACCGCCGGCTGATCGTGGTGGAGGTGATGGGTCGCTACGCCGGCTGGATCGCCCTCAATTGCGGGATTGCCGGGCGATCCGACGCGATCCTGATCCCGGAGATCCCGTACGACATTCGCGAAGGTGGCGGCTCACCTCAAGCGGAAGACCGAGGGACGGCGGTCCTACGCCATCGTCGTGGCGGCGGAAGGCGCGAAGCCGATCGGCGGGGACGTGACCGTGAAGGCGCGCGAAGCGGGCCGGGCCGAGCGCCTGGGCGGCATCGGCGAGCGGGTCGCCGAGCAACTGCAGCAACTGACCGGGCATGGAGAGCCGCGCCGTGGTGCTGGGCCACCTGCTCCGCGGCGGCTCGCCCACGTCCATGGACCGGAACCTCGGCCTCATGTTCGGCGCCGCCGCGGTGCGGGCGCTGGCGGAGGGCCAGAACGGGGTGATGGTCGCGCTGAATCCGCCGCGCATCGACTACGTGCCGCTGAAGCAGGCGGTGGCGAAGATGAAGACCGTGCCACTCGAATTCGAACGGCATCGTCACGGCGCGGGCGCTGGAGATCTCATTCGGCGATTGACAGGCTGCTGAAAAAGGCCCATCTGCTGCGTTGGCGCGCTCGGCACTCGTTGCGGCGTACCTGGAGTACGCCTCGCTCGGCCATCCGCTTGCCGCCTTGCATCTGGACCTTTTTGAGCAGCCTGGGCAAATGTGAATATTTCGGTATCTGTCCCTTCCGAAACAGGGAGACGTGATCGACGTGTAACGAACTCCTTCACTCAGGAGAACTCCATGGACATCGACACGTTCGTCAAGAAAGCGCGCGAGTTCTCGAAGCCGTTCCGTGTGACCAAGGGAGACAAATTCCGCCTCAAGGACGTGGACCCCGGCGACACGCTCGGCTTGAAGTCGGAGGACAAGCCGCGCGCGAAGGAAGCGCTCGCCACCGGAGTCGAGGCGCTGGCCCAGCTGCAGGACATGCTGTACGCCCAGGACCGCTGGGCCGTCCTGCTGATCTTCCAGGCGATGGACGCCGCGGGCAAGGACGGCGCCATCAAGCACGTCATGTCCGGCATCAACCCGCAGGGCTGCCAGGTCTTCTCGTTCAAGGCGCCCACCAGCGAGGACCTCGACCACGACTTTCTCTGGCGCTGCATGAAGTGCCTGCCGGAGCGCGGCCGCATCGGCATCTTCAACCGCAGCTACTACGAGGAGACGCTGGTGGTCCGGGTCCATCCGGAGTTCCTGGAGAAGCAGCAGCTGCCGCCCGACCTGGTCACGAAAGGCATCTGGAAAGAACGCTTCCAGGACATTCGCAGCTTCGAACGGTACCTGTCGCGCAACGGCGTGGCCATTCGCAAGTTCTTCCTCCACGTCTCGAAGAAGGAGCAGAAGCGGCGGTTCCTGGAGCGCCTCGACACGCCGGAGAAGAACTGGAAGTTCTCGGGAAGCGACATCCAAGAGCGCGGCCACTGGGATGCGTACATGGCGGCCTACGAGGACATGATCCGGAACACCGCCACGAAGGACGCGCCCTGGTACGTCGTGCCCGCCGACAACAAGTGGTTCACCCGCGTCGTCGTCGCCGCCGCGATCATCGACGCGCTGGCCTCGCTCGACGTGAAGTACCCCGCGGTCGGTCCGGAGAAGCTCAAGGAGCTCGCCGCCGCGAAGCGAGCGTTGCTGGCGGAGAAGTGACGGTCAGGAGGCTATCGGAAGCCGCGGAGTAGGCTTTGTGCCGAACTGAGGAGAAGCTGCAATACAGGGGACTCAGGTTGCATCGTCTGGTCATTGCGGGCGGGACCAGGAGGCGATGCCTCGTCGAACGACATCCGTATCGCGTCGGTCGTGCGGTGGGCGTCGTCAGGTCGCCCGGCATGGTGGTATCGTGGGGTTCTAGTCTGTGCGCCGTTTGCGGGCACGCGGCGGACCAGCGGGCCCAGGCGCCGGCCGCTTCCCCTCCGCCGCAGGCTGCGCCGCCGTCATCGGACGCGATCCCGGTCGCAGAGATCGCGGCGCAAGCGGCGACCACGACGGCGTTCCTCCGAGGACTGACCTCGCGATTGGCCCCCAGTGCCGAGATCGAGAGGATTCAACGGGCGCTCCCCGAGGCCAGCAAGCTCATCGAACTGGAAAGCGAAGCGACGGCCCACATGCTGCGGGGGCAGCCGTCGCTCGCGGCGATCGCCTCGCAGCAAGAGTTGTGGGAGGCCAGACAGCTTCAAACGGACCGGTGGTTGAGTGCGCTCACCCGGCGGACCTCCGACCTCCAGGCCGAGATGGGTCGCCTGACGGAGCTGCAGGCGAGATGGGGCCGGGCGCAGGCGTCCGCGCAGGCGTCACAGGCGCCCGTCCCCGTTCTCCAACAGGTCGCGGATCTCCTCGCGGGGATTGCCGCCGCGCAGGCTGCAACTTCAAGCGCAGCTCACCGCGGCGCTCGACCTTCAGAGCCAAGTTGCCCGGGAGGTTGCTCGGTGCAGCGCCGTCCTGGCGCAGATCGCGCACGTCCAGGGGCAGGCGATGGGGGGGATCCTGGTACGGGACAGCCCTCCGATCTGGAGCGCCGAGGGATGGGCGGCGGGGCGCTCCGTCGTCCGCGGGCGCGTGCAGGATGTCCTGGCGAGCCGTTGGGAGGCGCTGGTTCGGTACGGTCGCGATCCCTCTCTGGGGTGGCCACTACACCTGGGAAGCTTTCTCGTGTTGGTGGGCGTCTTCCGCGCGGCGCGGCGTCGGGCTCCCGCAGTGGACCGCGGCGGGGCAGGAGGTGTCGTCCGCCACGGCGGCGTTCGGGTATCCCTATTCCGCGGCACTGATCGTCCCCATCGTGCTCGCATCCTCTCCCACGTCTGCCGTCCCGCCGACGCTACGGCAGTTCTTCGAGATCTGTGCGCTCGTGCTGGCCATCCGTCTGGCGCGGCCAATGCTGGATCGGCGGATGGCGCCGTGGCTCTATACGTTGGGGCTCCTGTTCCTCGTCGACGTGGCTCGCCAGAACCTCGCGGGGGTCTCGGGATTTGAGCAAGCAGTGCTCATGGTAGAGATGCTCGCGGGGATCGCGGCGCTCGGCTACGCGCTGACCCGCGGTCGGTTGCGCCTGCCACGCTCCAGCCACGCGGCGACGGCGACCTGTCTCCTGCTCTGCGCTGGACGGCCTACCTCGTCCTGGGCGCCTTCAGTGTGGCCTTGATCGCAGGCCCTCTTGGATACATGCGCGTCGGGCGACTGCTGGCCGCCGGCATTCTCAGCAGCGGCGCCCTGGCGTTGATGTTCTACGCGTGCGTCCTGGTGGTCAAGGGCCTGGTGGCCTTCGCCCTGCGGGTGTGGCCGCTGGAGTTGCTCCAAATGGTCCAGCGGCATCGAGACCTCTTGGAGCGTCGTACCGGCATGGTACTACGCTGGGGGGCGATCGGCGGGTGGACGGTCCGCACACTCGACTACCTCGGCCTGTTCCAGCCGGCGCTCGCTGCCGGGGCCGCCGTCCTGGCGGCACGACTCGAGCGGGGTGCCGTCAGCCTCTCCTTGGGTGACGTCGTCGAGTTCGTCCTGGTGGTGTGGCTGGCGTACCTGGTATCCGCGTTCGTCCGCTTCGTGCTCCAGGAGGACGTCTTCCCGCGCGTCCGACTGCCACGGGGCATCTCGTACGCGCTGTCGAGCGTCCTGAATTACGTGCTCATCGCCTTCGGAGTCCTGCTGGGCCTGGGGGCGCTGGGGCTGGACCTCACCAAGGTGACCATCCTAGCCGGCGCGTTCGGCGTCGGCATCGGGTTCGGGCTGCAGAGCGTGGTGAACAACTTCGTCTCGGGGCTGATCCTGCTCTTCGAGCGGCCGATTCACGTGGGGGACGTCATCCATATCGGAGACCTGTCCGGGGAGGTGCGCCGGATCGGCATCCGGGCGAGCGTGGTCCGCACGTGGCAGGGCGCCGAGATCATCGTGCCGAATGCCCAGTTGATCACGGAGCGGGTGACGAATTGGACGCTCAGCGATCGGCGCCGGCGCATCGACCTGCCGGTGGGGGTGAACTATGGCGCCCCGCTTGAGAAGGTGTTTCAGCTGCTGGAATCCGTGGCGCAGGCGCACCCTCGCGTGTTGAGGGACCCCGCGCCCCGGGCATTCTTCCTGCGCTTCGGGGAAAGCGCGATCCACTACGAACTGCGGGTCTGGGTCGAGGACTTCGCAGCAGTGGGCCCAGATCCACAACGAAGTGGCGGCGGCCGTGTACACGGCGCTCCAAGGCGCAGGGATGTATATCCCCTTCCCCCAGCAGGAGGTGCACATCGTGCACGGCCGCGGGGCCGCGCCGACGATCCTTGCGCCCGTCCCTCCGGCTGGGGCGCCCGATGAGGGTGAGAGTTCGGAGGGGCCTGCCGCGAGCGGCGGAATGCCGCCCGCGAAATCGAGGTGACTGCATGTTTACTTGGCGCCTGATCGGCCCCATTGGATTCCTGCGTCCTCGCGTCGGCCTGCGCCACGCCCATCAGCGTGACCCGGCTCGACTCGCAAGCCGCCCAGCGGGAGCTGACCCGGAACGTCCTCTCCGCCGGCGAGCCGAGCCGGTTCTCGCAGATCGTCCTCAACCGGGCCGATCTGTCTGCGCGGTTCGACAAGGATCCCGAGGCCGCCCTCCGGACGCTCCACACCGAGGCGGTGTCGGGGTGGCACGAGCCGCAGGTCCTGTTCGCCCTCGCCGAGCTGTCGTTCCTCCACGCCGAGCGCACCAAGCAGCGCTCGTACTACTTCGCGGCGGCCCTCTACGCCTATGCGTTCCTCTTCCCGCCGCCGGAGGTGCCGGCCCCGGAGCTGTACGATCCACGATCCCGGGCTGCCTGCGACCTGTACAATCGCGCGCTCACGAAGGCCCTGCTCGCTTCCGACGGGCAGAGCGTGGATTTCGCCGGCGGCGTCTTTCCGCTCCCCTTTGGCGAGCTGGAGCTGGCCTTCGACGCCGCCCAGCTCACCTGGCTCGACCGGCGCCTGACCGACTTCGTCTCGGTCGCCGATGTGGAGGTCAAGGGGCTGCGGAACCGGTACCGCCGCCCCGGCCTCGGGGCGCCTTTCGCAGCGTCCACGGTTGCGGGGGCGGCACGATCGGGCCTCGAGATCTCTGCGGGTGTGAAGCTGCCGGTGACTGCGTTCCTCCGGCTTGACGACCCATGGGCGCAGCTGCGGACGAGCCGCCTCCAGGCGCGCCTCGAACTCTACCGCACGTTCGAGACCGAGACCGTCCAGGTTGGCGACCGGCGGGTGCCTCTCGAAGCGGAACCCACGGCCGCGCTCGCCACCGAGCTGAGCGGGGCGGACGTGTGGGACTTCGAACTAGGGGGGTTCCTCGCCGGGGACCTCTTCCGCCAGCGCCTGCCGACCCAACTCTTATCCTTGGAACCGTACCGGCCGGGGCGCATTCCGGTGGTCTTTGTCCACGGAACGGCGTCCAGCCCCGCCCGCTGGGCCGAGATGTTCAACGAGCTCCAGAATGACCCCGGCATCCGTCATCGGTTCCAGTTCTGGTTCTTCACCTACGAGACCGGGAACCCGATCCTCTACTCGGCCATGCGCCTCCGGGAGGCCCTCGAGACCGCCGTGGCGACGCTCGACCCCGCCGCCCAGGACCCGGCCCTGCGCCAGATGGTGCTCCTCGGGCACAGCCAGGGGGGCCTCCTCGTGAAACTCATGGTCGTGGACCTGGAGGCGCGGGCGACCAGGTGGCTGACCCCGGAGGTGGAGGAGCGCCTGTCCGAGGAGACCCGGGACCTGTTGCGCCGTATAACCGCGATCCGCCCGCTGCCGTTCGTGCGGCGCGTGATCTTTCTCTCCACCCCCCACCGCGGGAGCTACGTGGCCGGCAACTGGTTGGCCCATCAGTCGGCGCGCCTCGTGCGTCTGCCCGGCACCCTGCGGCGCGACGCGGACGATCTACTGACCGCGAACCCCCAGTTGGCGGCGGTCATCCCAGCCGACCGGTTCAGCAGCGTCTACGGCATGACGCCGGGAAGCCCCCTGGTGACGGCGCTTGCGCCTGCCCCCTTGGCCCCCGGCGTCATCGGGCACTCCATCATCGCCGTGAAGGGAGACGGGCCGCTTGAAGACGAGACCGATGGAGTCGTGGCCTACACCAGCGCGCATCTGGAGGGCATGGCGTCGGAGCTGGTCGTGACCTCCGGCCATTCGGTTCAGCAGACCCCCGAGGCGATCGAGGAGGTCCGCCGGATCCTGCGGGAACATTCGGAGGCGCCATGACCGCCGGGGGAAACTCCTCTGCGACCGCTCCTGTGGGACCAAGGTCTTACTAGACGCGTAGTGGCCGAATTGTGTATGAGATATCGCAATGAAGACCCACACGTTCCCGGAGCCCTACTGAGTCACCAGCGGCAGAGAAGGGGGGCTGACGCCATGAAATCCGAACGCAAGGTAGCGGCTGACACAAAGAAAGGGAAAGTGGGCGGCGCAGACTCGAAGATGAGGCTGGAGCGGAAGGACTATGACAAGGAGCTTGCCCGGCTGCACGCCGCCGTCTCCGCGAAAAACTTTCGGACGAGGAAGTCGCCTCCGTCAACGCCTCTCTGCTCGCTCCCTGGCGCAATCGCGCGTCAAGCGCCGCCGCCACGTCTGATCCGGGACGTGAAACTGGCGCGCTTGGCGCGGACACGTGCCCAATCTGCTTGTCCGATTTCTCTCTTGTGCAAGAGGTGCCACCATGCGGAAGACCGTGTGTCAGCAGTGCGAGTGGACGTCGGGAGAGGCGTACTTGCAGTCAATGGCCGAGGCCATAGGAAAGCTGCATGAGGAAGACAGTTCAGGGCACAAGGTGGTGATGACGCAAGTGTCGGCGTTCGGCAGTGGGGTCGAAGAGCAAGACGACTCGGAACATCAAGGGCCGAAACCCTCCAAGTCTTGATTCGGGAGTGATTCCTTGAACAGGGCACACCCCACCGCGAATGGCGGCGATATTCGCGATGACCGTACTCGCGATGTCCACGTTGTGGTGAATAGTCGCTGAGCACAGAGACGTCGGCCAATGAATGACGCCCCCAGTCGTGCAGAATTGCCAGCGAGCGCGCTCAGCCGGGTCTCATTCCCTGCATAGGGATGGCTGCGAGAGTACCGGAAGGACTGGCTGCGCTACGACGTGATGGCCGGCCTGATCACCGCGGCGGTCATCATTCCGAAGGCGATGGCGTACGCCACGATCGCCGGGCTGCCGGTCCAGGTGGGCCTCTACACGGCGTTCCTGCCGATGCTGATCTATGCGGTGTCTCGGAACCTCTCGGCCGCTCAGCGTGAGCACCACCACAACGATCGCCATCCTAGACGGGAGCGGCTCAGCCAGGTCGTCCCGGGTGGGGATCCGGCGTCCCTGCTGGGTGCGTCGGCCATGCTGACGCTCCTGGTGGGAGCCGCCCTCGTGCTGGCGTCGCTCCTGCGACTGGGCTTCGTCGCCAATTTCATTTCCGAACCGGTCCTGATCGGCTTCAAGGCGGGAATCGGGCTCGTCATCGTCCTGGACCAGGTTCCGAAACTTCTGGGTATCCATTTCCCCAAGGGCTCGTTCGTCCACAATCTGCTCGCCATCGTTCAAGCCATCCCCGACACCTCGGCGGCCACATGTGGCCGTCGGGGCCGTCACGGTAGCCATACTGGTGGCGACGGAGCGGCTTTTTCCGCGGGCGCCGGCGGCGCTGATCGCGGTGGCGCTCGGGATCGCCGGCATGGGCGTGTTCGGGCTGCAGGCGCACGGAGTGGAATCCGTTGGCCAGATTCCCCAGGGCCTCCCATCCTTTACCTGGCCCGACCTCTCCATTGCCGCGCAGCTTGGCCCGGCGCCTTGGGCATTGCGCTGATGAGCTTTACCGAGACGATCGCGGTCGGGCGCGGGTTCGCGACGAGCGACAGCCGCCTGTCCAGGCGAATCGAGAACTGTTGGCGACGGGACTCGCGAATGCGGGCGGCGCGCTGCTGGGGGCCATGCCCGGCGGCGGCGGAACCAGCCAGACCGCGGTCAACCGCCTGGCGGGCGCGCGCACCCAGCTGGCGGAGATCGTCACGGCGGGGGCCACGCTGGTGACGATGCTGCTCCTCGCCCCCCTCATCGGGCTGATGCCGCATGCCACGCTGGCGGCGGTGGTCATCGTCTATTCGATCGGGCTGATCAAGCCTGCGGAGTTCCGTACCATCCTCAGGGTCCGGCGAACGGAGTTCATCTGGGCCCTGGCAGCCCTCGGGGGCGTGGTGCTGCTGGGGACCCTGCAGGGTATCGTCGTCGCCATCGTGCTGTCGCTGGTGGCCCTCGCCTACCGTGACGCAGAGAACCCGCCGGTCACGCTGCCGGCGACCGGCGGGGCGACGGATCGCAAGTACAGCGACGGGCGGACGACGCTGACCTCGTGGCGCTCGGCGGCGTGCTGGAGTCGGCGCGCAGATGCTGGCGCGTGGGCGAGAAGAGGTAGCGGACCGCGGCGTGTCGCTGGGCGTGCCGCTTAATCGCCGTGGGCCTTGCCGACCATGGGGTTCCATGGTTAACCCGCACTATTCGCGAGCTGCGTCGCGAATAGTGCGGGTTCCGAGCAGCGAGTGCTAGGCGGCGGGATGTTGTCGGGTTATAATCCGGCGGTTTAGGTCTTCTGGAGTGGCGTACTCATGGGAAGTGTCTCAGGAGGAGAGTGAGATGGCCGTGTTTCCGATGGTTCCTGAATGGCCGATCGTGGGCCAAGGTCGTGACGGCGCTCGGTGTCGTGTGGCTGGCCGTCTCGCTGACTGCCTGCGATCGGGGCAAGGAGGCCGAGAAGCAAGCAGGCCGCGCCCGCCCCGCCGCCCCCGGCCGTGGTGGTCGCGGAAGTCATCCAGAAGACGGTGCCGATCTACAGCGAGTTCGTCGCGCAGACCGACGCCAAGGAGACGGTGGAGATCCGCGCCCGGGTGCCGGCGTTCCTGGAGGCGCAGCACTTCACCGAAGGCACCGTGGTGAAGAAAGACCAGCTCCTCTTCACGCTCGACAAGCGCGAGTACGAGGCGCAGCTCCTGCAGGCCAAGGCGCAACTCGCCAAGGCCCAGGCGGATCTGGCGTTCGCCAAGGACAACGCCCTGGTCGAGAGCGCCAAGTCCAATCTCGACGTGGCCCTCGCGCGCCTCGGCAAGGCCGAAACGGACGAGCGGCGCCTGAAGCCGCTGGCCGAGCGGCGGGCCGTACCCCAGCAGGACTACGACAACGCGGTCGCGAATCTGGATGGCGCCCGGGCCGAAGTCCAGTCCAAGAAGTCGAGTGTCAACACGGCGCAGGTCAACCAGAAGAGCGGCATCGAGCAGGCCGAGGCCGCGATCGCGGCCGCCAAGGCCGCCATCGTCCAGGCGGAGCTGAACGTGAGCTACTGCACGATCCGGTCTCCCATCGAGGGCCTGATCGGCAAGCGCCAGGTGTCCCCCGGGAACCTCGTGGGCAAGGGCGAGGCCACCCTTCTGGACACCGTGTCGAGCATCGACCCGATCCGCGTCGATCTCAGCATCAGCGAGGCGGAATACCTCCGGTTCATGGCGCATGCGGAAGAAGGGGCAGGCGAGTGGCGGCGCGGCGCTGGAGCTGATCCTGGCCGACGGCAGCGTCTTCCCGCACAAGGGCACGGTCGTCATCGCCGATCGGGCCGTGGACCTGAAGACCGGCACCCTCTCGATCATCGCCGAGTTCCCGAACCCCGAGGGACTCCTGCGCCCCGGCCAGTTCGGCCGCGTGCGGGCGGCCGCCGAGGTGGCCGAGAACGCCATCCTGGTGCCCCAGCGGGCCGTCCAGGAGATCCAGGGCACCAAGAGCGTGCTGGTGGTCGGCGCCGACAACGTGGTGACGCTGCGCACCATCTCCCCCGGCGAGAGCGTCGGCGACCTCCTCATCGTGCGCGATGGGGTGAAGCCGGGCGAGCGGGTGATCGTGGATGGGATCCAGAAGGCCCGACCGGGGTCCCCGGTCAACCCGTCGGTCGGCACCGGCCAGCGGCCAGTCGGGCGCGAAGGCGGAGGCCAAGGCCCCGGAGAAGCCGGCCGAGGCGAAGCCTGCCAAGAAGGCGGGGGGGAAATAGCCCATGGCACAATTCTTCATCCGGCGACCGATCGTCGCCATCGTCATCTCGATCCTGATCGTCATGCTCGGGGTGGTCACGATCAAGGGCCTCTCCATCGAGCAGTACCCGTTCCTGGCCCCGCCGAACATCCGCGTGACCGCCACCTACCCCGGCGCCTCCGCGGAGGCCGTGGAGCAGTCGGTGGCGACCCCCATCGAGCAAGAGGTCAACGGCGTCGATCGCCTGATCTACATGAAGTCCTCGAACACCAGCGACGGCCGCATGCTGCTGGACGTCAACTTCGAGGTCGGGACGGACCAGGACATGGCGAACGTCCTCACCCAGAACCGGGTCTCGGCGGCGCAGGCGCGCCTGCCGCAGGAGGTCGTCCAGCAGGGGGTCACCGTCAAGAAGCAGAGCCCCAGCATCCTGATGCTGATCTCGGTCTACTCGCCCAAGGACGCCTACGATGCCAACTTCCTGATCAACTACTGCGGCATCAACCTGCGGGATCAGCTGCTCCGGATCCCCGGGATCGCGCAGGTGGACCTCTTCGGCGGGACGGACTACGGGATGCGGATCTGGTTCCAGCCCGACAAGCTGGCCAAGCTGGGCCTGACCCCGGCGGACGTCATCTCGGCCATCAAGGAGCAGAACCTCCAGGCGCCCACCGGCAAGGTCGGCGCCGCCCCCACGCCGCAGGACCAGGAGTTCACCGACACGGTCAGCGCGCCGGGCCGCCTGGTCACGACGGAGGAGTTCGAGAACATCATCGTCCGCCAGAGCGCCACCGGCGCCGTGGTCCGGATCAAGGACGTCGCGCGCGCCGAGCTGGGCTCGCAGGACTACAACTCCTTCGGGCGGCTGAACGGCAAGCCGGCCGGCGCGATGGCGGTCTACCTCTTGCCCGGCGCCAACCAGCTCAAGGCCGCCGAGACGATCTACGCGACCATGGAGCGGGCCAAGGCGCTCTTCCCGCCCGGCATGGACTACAAGATCGTCTACGACACCACGCCGGCGGTCGAGGCCTCGATCCACGAGATCCTGAAGACGTTCGTCGAGGCGCTGATCCTGGTGACGCTGGTGGTCTTCATCTTCCTCCAGAACATCCGGGCGACGATCATCCCGATGCTCACCATCCCGGTCTCCCTCATCGGGACGTTCATCTTCTTCCCCATGCTGGGTTTCTCCGTCAACACCCTCTCGATGTTCGGCCTGGTGCTCGCCATCGGCATCGTGGTGGACGACGCCATCGTCGTGGTCGAGGCGGTCATCCACCACCTCGAACACGGGAAGAGTCCCAGGGAGGCGACCATCAAGGCCATGGAAGAGGTCACGGCCCCGGTCATCGGGATCGCCCTCATCCTCTCCGCCGTGTTCGTCCCCGTCGCCCTCCTGGGCGGGCTGGTCGGCAGCATGTACAAGCAGTTCGCCCTGACCATCGCCATCTCGGTGCTGCTCTCGGCCTTCAACGCGCTGTCGCTGACGCCCGCGCTCTGCGCCATGCTCCTCAAGGCGCCGCGCCCCATGCGGGGGCCGCTGGGCGTCTTCTTCCGCGGCTTCAACAAGGTGTTCGACGTCACCACGACCGGCTACGTGAGCGCGTCGCGCCTGCTCGTGCGCCGGGGAATCCTCACGATCGGGATCGTCGCCGTGGTGGCGGTGGGGGCCGGCCTCTTCGCGCGCGTCATCCCGGCCGGGTTCATCCCGGACGAGGACCAGGGGATCTTCGGCGTCGCCGTCCAGCTTCCGCCCGGGGCCTCGCTGGAGCGGACCAGCGCGGTGCTCAAGAAGGTGGAGGAGATCCTGGCGAAGACCGACGGGATCGAGTCCTTCCAGACCATCGGCGGCTACGGGGCGGTCACCAGCACGTATCAGCCGAACTACGGCTCGATCTTCGCGCGCCTGCAGCCGTGGGAGGAGCGGAAGGGCGAGGCGCTGCACGTGAAGGGCATCATGGCGGAGCTGCAGCGGCAGTTCGCGGCCATTCCGGAGGCGATCATCTTCCCGTTCAACATCCCGACGCTGGCGGGATTCGGCGCCGCCTCGGGGTTCAACTTCCTCCTCCAGGACCGCAGCGGCTCCATGACGGTCGAGCAGCTCGGCGAGCAGACGCGGAAGTTCCTCGCGGCGGGGAGGCAGCGGCCGGAGCTGGGGAACCTCTTCACCTCCTTCGACCCGAACTACCCCCAGGTCAGGGTGGACCTGGACCGCGAGAAGGCGCGCACGCTGGGCGTCCCGGTGAACGAGGTGTTCCAGGCGATGTCCGCCGCCCTGGGAGGGGCGTACGTCAACGACTTCAACCGCTTCGGGCGGCTGTACCGGGTCTACGTGCAGGCCGACGCGGCGGCCCGCCTGAAGGCCGAGGACATCGGCAAGGTCTACGTCCGGTCGAAGACGACCAACGAGATGATCCCCCTCTCCACGCTGGTCACCATCAAGAATATCGCCGGGACCGAGCTGACGACCCGGTTCAACCTGCTGCGCTCCGTGGAGATCCAACGGCGCGCCCGCCCGCGGCTACACCTCCGGGCAGGCCCTCGCCGCGCTGGAGCAGGTCTTCGCGGAGACGATGCCCAAGGAGATGGGCTTCGCCTACTCCTCGATGTCCTACCAGGAGAAGATCGCCCCGCCCGCCGGGCCGACCTTCATCATGGCCATCGTGTGCGTGTTCCTGCTGCTGGCCGCGATGTACGAGAGCTGGCGGCTGCCCTGGGCGGTCCTCCTGGGCTCGCCGCTGGTGGCCCTGGGCGCCTTCTTCGGCGTCTGGCTGATGGGCTACGACAACAACGTCTACGTGCAGATCGGCCTGGTGATGCTGATCGGCCTGGCGGCCAAGAACGCCATCCTGATCGTGGAGTTCGCCAAGGCGAAGCACGAGGAGGGCCTCTCCCTGGAGGAGTCCGCCCTGACGTCGGCCCGCCTGCGCTTCCGGCCGATCCTGATGACGGCCTTCGCCTTCATCCTGGGCGTCGTGCCGCTGATGAAAGCGAGCGGCGCCGGCGCGGGGGCCCAGAACGTCATGGGCACCGGCGTCTTCTGGGGCATGCTGGTCGCCACCGCGCTGGGCGTGTTCATCATTCCCGGCAACTTCACGTTCGTCGAGGGACTCGGTCGCCGGCGGCAGGCCGCCAAGCCGGCGCCGGCCGTCGCCATCGCCCGAAGGAGCGCACTGAGATGACCCGCCGATCACATTCTCCTGCTTCTGCGTTGTCGGGTTCGTTGCCGCCGGCTGCACCGTCGGCCCCGACTACAAGCGGCCGGAGGTCCCGGTCCCGCCGGCCTATCGCGGGGCCGACACGGATGCCGCCGGTCGCCAGCGCCCCGCACTCGTTCGGCGATCTCGCCTGGTGGAATGTCTTCCAGGACCCGGAGCTCCAGGAGCTGATCCGGACGGCCCTGGTCGGAAAACTACGACCTCCGGGTCGCGGTGTCGCGCATCCTGCAGGCGCAGAGTCAGGTCACGATCGCCCGGTCGCATCCAGTACCCGACGGCTGGACGTCGGCGTCAACGCCCCCTACACGCGGCTACGTGGGCGGCGAACGTCCCCCAACGACTCCCGCGCGACAGCGTTCGCAGCCCCAGGGCGGGCTCGGCGTCGCGCTGGGAGCTGGACCTCTGGGGGAAATTCCGCCGGAACACCGAGTCGGCCTGGGCCAATCTGCTCGCCTCCGAGGAGGTACGGTACGCGGTCATGACGACGCCTGGTCGCCCAGGTCGCCCAGGCCTACCTCGAGTCTCCGGACCCTGGACCTCACGCTGGAAATCTCCAAGCGTACCGTGACCTCGCGGCGAGCAGTCCCGCGACCTCGTGCAGGCCCGGCTGGACGGCGGCGTGGCCGGGATCCTCGACCTGCGGCAGGCCGAGACGTTGCTCTATGGCGCCACGAAGACGATCCCGGAGATCCAGCGGCAGATCGAGCAGACCGAGAACTTCATCAGCATCCTGCTCGGAAGGAATCCCGGCCCCATCACGCGCGGTCGCCCCCTTGGCCAGCAGGTCGCGGCCCCGACGGTGCCCGCCGGGGCTTCCGTCGGAACTCCTTGCGCGGCGGCCGGACATCCGCGGGGCGGAGCAGCAACTGGTGTCCGCGAACGCGCAGATCGGCGTCGCGAAGGCGTTGCTCTTCCCGCAGGTCACGATCTCCGGATTCGCCGGCGCGGGCGGTGCGGTGATCAGCGGCTCCGACCTTCGGCCCGTACGGGCGTGTTCAACGTCCTGCCGGTCATCACCCTGCCCATCTTCAACATGGGTCGCGCTGGAGGCCGGCGTGGACTTCAACGAGGCCCTAGCCCAGGAAGCGGTGCTGCGGTACCAGCAGACGATCCAGCAAGCGCTCCGCGAAGTGTCGGACTCGCTGGTCGAGATCCGGAAGCGGCGGGAGTTCCGGGAGCAGCAGGAACTGCTCACCAAGACCCTGGCGGACGCCAGCCAGGTGGCCAAGATGCGGTACGAGGGCGGGGTGTCCAGCTACCTGGAGGTCCTGGACACCGAGCGCCAGTACTTCGATGCCGAACTCCAATTGGCGCTAGCGCAGCGGGACGAGTACGCGGGCGTGGTCCAGCTCTACAAGGCCCTCGGCGGCGGGTGGCAGTCCGAGACGCCTTCGCGCCGCCAACCCGAGCCGCGGCCAGCTACGGCCGTGAGAGCATCGCGCGTTGCGCGCTGGCGCGTTGCGACGTACCTGAACTACGCCTACTCCGCCTTTGCGTGCCGCCTTGCATCTGGCACTTTTGAGCAGCCTGGGCGAACGGTTTCAGCATCCTGCAGTGGTGCATGTTCACGGGTGGATCACGGAGCTGGAACGACGAACCGATGAAGCGCGCAGGCGGCGTGACCAAAGCGCCGCGACGGCATGTCGAGCGCGTCATGCGAATCTGGGGCACCGAGGTCGGGTTGAGCGTCTTTACCGGCCTACTGGCGCTGCAACTCTTCGTCGTCTCGCCGCTCGCCAACCTCGGGGTGTTCGGAAACCGGTCGTTCGAATCGGCCTTCTCGCTGCTCCTGGTGTGGGGTGCCTTCGCACTTCATCCCGGGAGACTCCTCCGGGTTCTCGTCGGGATCTGCGTTGGTCTCGCCCTTGGTCTTCGCTGGACGACGGCCTGGCTTGCCATTCCTTGGATCGCCGCGGCGGGATCGCTCCTGGCTGTGGTCACGCTGGGCTGTTTCGCCGCCATCGTGCTGAAGCGGGTGTTCGAACCCGGACCCGTCACGCGCCACCGCATTCACGGAGCGGTTTGCGCGTATCTGCTTTTCGGGTTGATGTGGGCGGCTGCCTACGCTTTCATCGCCCAGGTCCTGCCGGATCCCTTCAGCGTGGCGACGGACGCGGACCATTCCGAGGCTCTTGTCGCTCGATTCGTGTATTTCAGTTTTGTTACACTCACCACGGTGGGATATGGCGACATCACGGCCGTCCACCCGCTGGCGCGGACCCTGGTCATGATCGAGGCCTTGATCGGGCAGCTCTACCCGGCGATCATCATCGGCGACCTGGTCTCCTCTGCTCTCGCAAATCGGCCGAAGGCCTGATAAAATTCAGACACTGCCCCTGGCGGGAATGATGCGCGGGGAGCCGAGCGACGGGGCATTCGGGAACGCGGATGCCGTAACGTACATAGTCAGAGGAGGAAATATCATGCGTGGAGGTCTTCTGAAGGGCGTGGCGGTCGTAATCCTCGTCGCCTTGGTCACGACCGGGTGCGCGACGATGGAGGCCAACCCGAAGACGACGATCGGGGCGGCCGGGGGCGGCCTGGTGGGCGGCCTGATAGCCGCCGCCGCGGGCGGGAATCCCGCTGCCATCGCGGCCAGCGTGATCGGGGGCATGCTCATCGGCGGGATGGTCGGGAACCTCCTGGACCAGCGAGACAAACAAATGGCGGCCGAAGCGGCGCACCGGGCCATGGAATCGACGCCGACCGGCAAACCCGTGGCGTGGCAAAACCCGGACAGCGGCCACTCCGGGACGGTGACCCCAACGCGGACCTACCAGACCGCAAACGGGAACTACTGCCGCGACTACCAGACGACCGTCGTCATTGACGGCAAGAACGAGCGAGCCACCGGGACCGCCTGCCGGCAACCCGACGGAAGCTGGCGGATCGTGAACTCGTAGCAGGCTGCTGAAAAAGGCCCATCTGCTGCGTTGGCCCGCCTCGCCGCTCGCTGCAGCGTACCTCTAGTACGCCTCGCTCGGGCTTCAGCGCGCCGCCTGGCACCTGGACCTTTTTGAGCAGCCTGGGCGATGGTGTGTGTTTCGGCATCCTGCTGGCACACCATGACCCCCCCGCGGGGGGAGGAGGAGAACACATGAGACGGATTCTCGTGACGGCCCTGCTTGTCGCAGCGGCGGTCGCCTGCCTGGCAGGCCCGGTACCGGCCCAAGTTTCAGCGCCCGACTGGAAAGAGGGGTTCCGGGCCCACGACAAGAACGGGGATAACCGCATTGACCGCGCTGAGTTCCAGAACTGGGTCGTGGAGGGGTTCTACTTCCGGGACAAGGGCCACAAGGGGTACCTGGTCCAGACAGACCTTCAAGGGGCGGCGTCGCCCGAGGTGTTCAAGGCGATCAACCGCAAGGGGGATGGCAAGCTCACCATGAACGAGTACCTCAACGCGCTGTTCCAGGACTTCGCGGCGATTGATGTCAACCAGAACGGCGCGATCACCATGCAGGAGGTCGAGGTGTACATCAAGCAAGTCCGAAAGTAACCCCGTGCAGTTCCCTGCGGGGCCGTTGTCCTGTGCCACGGGGACGACTGTCTGGTCGTTGATCCATGGCGACACCTTACAACAAGGAGGAGATCTCGATGCGTTTCGTGAAAGCTTCCTTTTTGGCGCTGGCGGCGTGCGTGCTGGTTGTCCCGTGTGTCGTGCAAGCGCAAACCGCATCGGACATGGAGATTCTTCGGCAGAAACTGAAGGCCGACAAGAAGCTCGTGGTCGCGCAGGCCATGCAGTTGTCGGACGCCGAGGCGGCAGGGTTCTGGCCGGTGTACGAGGCCTACCAGACCGACCTGGGGAAACTCAACGTGCGGCTCGGCCAGCTCATCAAGAGCTATGCGGAGGCTTTCCGTGCGGACACGCTTACCAACGACAAGGCCCAGGCGCTCACGGATGAAGCGCTGAAGATCGAGCAGGCGGAAGTGGACATGAAGCGCGCGTACCTGCCCAAGCTCTCGGCCGTGGTGTCTCCGGTGAAGGCGGCGCGATACCTGCAAGTCGAGAACAAGATCCGGGCCGTGCTGAAGTTCGATCTGGCCACGGAGATTCCGCTCGCCAAGTAAGCCGTTGTCGAAGAATCACTTACGGTGCGTTGCCGCGTCCGCCGACGACAGAACGTCGGCGGACGCCGGTCGCCCCGGCTGTGAGAAGCCAGGAGCACGCGCATGCCACCAGCCATCGTCCCCCTCCCCGCCCGCCCAGCCTGGCAGGCGCTGGCTGCGCACTATCAGCCAGGTGCGGACCCGGCATCTCCGCGAACTCTTTGCGGCCGATCCCACGCGTGGCGAACGGCTCGTCGCCGAGGCGGGGGGCCTCTACCTGGACTACTCGAAGAACCGGATCACCGACGACACCCTCACCCTCCTCCTGCAATTGGCGGACGAGTCCGGCCTGCGCGCGCGGATCGACGCCATGTTCCGGGGCGAGAAGATCAACGTCACGGAGCAGCGGGCCGTCCTCCACGTGGCCCTGCGGGCGCCGCGGGGGGCCTCCATCTGCGTGGACGGCGAGAACATCGTGCCCCAGGTGCACGCCGTGCTTGACCAGATGGCGGACTTCGCTACCCGGGTGCGGAGCGGGGCGTGGACCGGCCACACCGGCAAGCGCATCACGACCGTCATCAACATCGGGATCGGGGGCTCCGATCTCGGGCCGGTGATGGCCTACGAGGCGCTCAAACACTACAGCGACCGCGCCCTGACGTTCCGGTTCGTCTCCAACGTCGATGGCACCGATCTGGTGGAAGCCACCCGCGACCTCGACCCGGCGGAGACGCTCTTCATCGTCTCGTCCAAGACCTTCACGACGCTGGAGACGATGACCAATGCCCAGAGCGCGCGCGCCTGGCTGCTCCATGGCCTCGGCGGCGATGCCAAAGCCGTGGCCAAGCACTTCGTCGCGGTCTCGACGAACGTCGCGAAGGTGTCCGAGTTCGGGATCGACACGGCCAACATGTTCGGGTTCTGGGACTGGGTCGGCGGGCGTTATTCCATGGACTCGGCGATCGGCCTCTCCACGATGCTGGCGATCGGTCCGGAGCACTTCCGCGCCCTGCTCGCCGGCTTTCACCAGATGGACGAGCACTTCCGCACCGCGCCCTTCGAGCGAAATCTGCCGGTGCTGATGGGCCTGCTGGGGATCTGGTACACCGAGTTCTTCGGCGCCCAGACGGTGGCGGTCCTGCCCTACGAGCAGTACCTGAAGCGGTTTCCGGCCTATCTGCAGCAGTTGACGATGGAGAGCAACGGCAAATCCGTGACGCTCGACGGGACCCCGGTCGCGTACCAGACCGGCCCGATCTACTGGGGCGAACCGGGCACCAACGGCCAGCACTCCTTCTACCAACTGATCCACCAGGGGACCCGACTCATCCCCTGCGACTTCATCGCGTTCGGCCGGTCCCTCAATCCGCTCGGCCGACACCACGACATGCTGCTGGCGAACGTCTTTGCCCAGAGCGAGGCGCTGGCCTTCGGCAAGACCCCCGACGAGGTCAAGGCCGAGGGGACGCCGGACTGGCTCGTGCCGCATCGGGTCTTCGAAGGCAATCGGCCGTCGAACACGATTCTTGCCGAACGGCTCACCCCGGACACGCTCGGCCAGCTCGTCGCCCTGTACGAGCACGCGGTCTTCACCCAGGGGGCCATCTGGCAGATTGACTCGTTCGACCAGTGGGGCGTCGAGCTGGGGAAGGTCCTGGCCCAACGCATCATCCCGGAGCTCGAGAGCCCGGCGGAACCCCCGCTGGGACATGACAGCTCGACGAACCGCCTGATCCGTCGGTATCGGGCGCTCAAAGAGGCCACCGGATCGGAGCCGTCGCGGTGAGGATGACAGTGCTGGCCGGCGCCGAATCGGTGGCCCGCGAGGGGGCCGCATTCATCGCTGCAGAGGCACGGGCTGCCGTGGTACGCGTGGGACCGGCCTGAGCCCACGGAGAGCGTGCACGAGAGGCGGCCGCGTCCGGCGATCCTCGACGCGAAGAATTGCCGATCCAGATTTTCGATGTTCCGGTGCAGAGTCGGCGCTGCGCCTGCCTGCCGATCCATCCCGCGGCTGCCCTGCTCACCGATTTCCCGCTTGCTCCAGGACCGAGAAGATGGCGGCGATGAGGACTGCTTGCAGGATCAGCAGGGCGGCTTCGAAGCCGCGCGCGTGCACCAAGGCGACGGCGGCCAGGCCCATGCAGACGGAGAAGCCGAAGACCAGCAGGACGGCCTTCCGCTTGCTCCCGAGCAAGGCGGCGAGCCGGTGGTGGAGGTGGTCTCTCCCCACGTAGGCGATCCAGTCGTGAAAGCTCCGCACCTTGCCTGTCAGGATCCGCGCGGCCGTGATGTATGTCATGTCGTAGATGAAGACCCAGAAGATCAGCACAGGGGCCGCGATATCCACGAGGTTGCTTTCGGCCCATTCCCCCTTGATCGCCAGCGCCGCCAGGACGAAGCCCAGGAAGGTGCTGCCGGCGTCCCCCAGGAAGATCGCGGCGGGCGCCCGCGGGCGAAGGTTGAAGGGAAGGAAGCCCAGGCAGCTCCCCACCACGGCAGCGGCGATCCAGCCGAGGAACGGCTGGAAGCTCAGGAATGCGAACAGCCCCAGAAAGCTCGCCGCGATGATGCTGAGCCCCGTGGCCAGGCCATCCATCCCGTCGAAGAAATTCATGGCATTGGTGATGCCGAGCAGCCAGAGGATCGTCAGGAGAGCTTCGAGCAGATTTCCCAGCCACAGGCGGGGGAACAGCGTGAGGACCACGCCGGAGCCGATGACGATGCCCACGGCCACGAGCTGCGCGAGCAGCTTGACGGCGGCCGGCATCTGGTACACGTCGTCCAGGATGCCGACCAGCACCAGCAGCGTGCCGCCGACGAGGATCGCGATGAGCTGACGATCCAGGATGGAATTGGCCAGGATGGCCACGGTGAACGCCAGGTAAATGGCGAGCCCGCCGAGGAGCGGTGTCGGGGCCGCGTGCACCTTCCGGGATGCGGGCAGGTCCAGGACGCCGACCCGATGCGCCAGGCGAGCGATCCCGGGCGTCAGGCCAAGGGAGATCAGCGCGGAGACGACCAGGATGTAGGCCCAGCGGGCGCCGTACACCGACAGCCAGGTGGTCCGGACCGGGGGGAGCAGCAGCGCGGCGGCGACGCCCAGGAGCGTCAGGCTGAGCCACGCCGAGCCGCATCGGGCGGCCGGGGCACTGTGTGAAGAACGCGCGTTGTCAGAGACCTCGGATGCGGGGGTGCTCATGCGAACACCGCCTGGAGGGCGCCGATCACCACCGCTGCCTCCGCTCGAGTGAGTGTCGGATAGATCGGGACCGACAGCGCGTGCCGGTAGGCCTGCGCCGCACCCGGGAACCCGGTCAGGCCCAGCGTCAGGTGGATGGGCCGGAAGACGGGCGGTCGGGCGACGACCCCGCGCGAGGCGAGCCGTGTGGCGATCTCGGTGGCGGTCCGTGGGCACGACAAGACGAACCGGTGGTACACGTGGGTCCGGATGCCATCGGGGAGCGGCAGCCGCACGGGCAACGCTGCCCAGCCGCGTCGGTACCGGGCGGCGATCGCGTGCCGTCTCGATAGCATCGTCGGCAAGCGCCGCAACTGGCTGCGGCCGAGCGCCGCCTGGAAGTCGGTGAGCTTGTAGTTGAAGCGGGGCGCGTGGCGGCGGCGCTCGTCGTAATCGCGGAGGTCTCGCGCGCAGGCGAGCAGGCGCCGATCGCGGCTGAGGAGCATGCCGCCTTCGCCGGTGGTCAGGAGCTTTGTCGCGTAAAAGGACAGGATACTGATCGTGCCGAACGACCCGACGGGGCGGTCCCGGTACGTTGCGCCGAAGGCCTGGGCGCAGTCCTCGATGACCGGGACGCCCAACCGGAGCACGGCGTCCAGGTCGGCCGGGAGCCCGAAGAGGTGCGGGACGATGATCGCCCGCGTCCGCCGCGTGCACCGACGCCGGACGTCGCCAGGGTCCAGATTGTACGTGTCCGGGTCAACGTCCGCCAGTCGCGGGGTGGCACCCACCTGCTCCACCGCGTGGACGGGCGCGATGCACACATAGCTGGGCACGATGACCTCGTCCCCAGGCCCGACCCCGAGCGCCAGGAGGGCCAGGTGCAGGGCGGCCGTCCCGGAATTCACCGCCACGCCGGGCGGCAAACCGAGACGGGCCCCCACCTCGGTCTCCAGCGCGCTGACTTCCGCGCCCTGCGCCAGGCTGCCCCGCCGGAGTACACGGCCAACCGCCTGCACATCCGCCGCGGTGATCCACGGGCGGGAATGCGGGATCGTTGTGGTCAACTGGTCAATCGGTCGATTCGTCAACGCGGTCCAACGCCAGGATCGGCGCTCCAGCCTTCCGGTTTTCCACTCGCAGGCACTGATTCGTCAGGACAACCGGCCGATGATCGGCCGTTCTTGCTCATTGACGCGTTGATTCATCGACGAATCGACGTCTGGATAGACTCAGGGGGACATGTTGATAAACAACCGCAAGGGAACGAATCCCTCGGCGTTGCGAACGCGGCCCTGAATGCCGCGAAATCGGGCGGAGGCCCGCGCGATATCCGCGATGGTCAATCCCTCGATGTTGGTCTTGGTCACCTGGGACGCGTGAGCCTGTAACGCGGCGATCTTGTCCTCCAGGTTGCCGTCCACGTCCACGAAAACGCTGGGCGAGAAGTTCTGGGTGGTCGGGCCCTCAAAGAAGAGCACGTTCCGCGTGTAGCGTGTCGCGGTGATGGTGGCGACCGATAGATGGCGATGGTCCTGGTGGGTGTCGTCGTGGTGGTGGACGAAGATGAAGTCGGGGCCGATCTGCCGGATGACGCGCTCGACGCGCTGGATGCTCTCGCGATCCAGCGGGATGGCGGTGTCGGGATACTCGCCCCAGAACAGCTTGGCGATCCGGAGGATCCGCCCGGCCTGCTCCTGCTCTGCCCGGCGGGTCGGGCCCTCTCCGCCCCCCCCGCCGTCGGTCATGACCAGCAGGAACACCTCGTGTCCCTGTCGCGCGTACTTCAGCAGCGTGCCGCCGCAGCCGAATTCGATGTCGTCGGGGTGTGCGCCAATCGCCAGGATGCGCATGGGGGTGACTCCGCGCGTCTCGCGCCAGCCAGGACCTCGTGGGGTCGTCCGCTACGACAGCACCGGGTGCCATCGGCGGCCCGACCGGAGAACCGCCAGACTCTCCGGACCGCAATTGAGTCAGCAAATCTACCACCGACAGATGGGAAACGAAAGGCGTATATCGCTGTGGATACTCGGGATGCCGATAGTCCTGGGCCGATACCGCGATGTCCGCCTGGGCGAAACGCGCAAGGTCCATATAGCCCGCGCCGCCCTGCCCGGCGAGGTATGTCGTGCCGCCGACCGCGTGGCAGAGGTCGATGAGTCGGTCGGTCGGCTCGTCTCGGGCCGACAGGGTCGAGGCCAGCCTCCGAGGCGTGGCGATCCCGAGGTGGTCGCAGAGGAGATCCAGTACGGCCACATTCAGGTCGCACAGGCGCGTCCATGGTCGCTCCAGCAGGGCCAGGAGCGCGGGGCCGACCGGCTCCCAGTAGGGGGCCTTTCCATACTGCAGGGCAAGGGTGTGCCGGTGCTTGCGCGCCCAGTCCACACCGGCGTTGACCGCCACCCGATCGATGCGTTCAGGGAACCGGTCGATGATCGGTACGGTCAGCCACTGCCAGCCCTCTTTGGTCCGGATCCGGTTGCGATTCTGCCACTCGTGCTTCTTGAACTGGACGGTATCCAGGATGATGAACACGTCCGCCGAGTCCAGCTTGTCGAGGTATCCCAGCCAGGGAAGATATTGCGGCTGATGGATGGCAACCTTCACGGGCGGCCCTCCCGGGGTGCGGTCAGGAAGACGGGGTTACTCAGGAGCCGATGACCACCCGCCCCCCGGATGTCCAGGCGGAAAAAGCTCTTCGATCCTAACGCCAGCGGGGCGTCGGTCCAGCGCAGGGCGAGCGGGGTGTCGCCGCGGAACGTCTGAACCACCGCACCGGAGCGGATGAGTCGCACCTCGATGGGAAGCCGCTTCCCGCCTGCCGTACCGACGACGGCATGGATTTCGGGCCGGGCGCCCGCCCGGAGCGTGAGGAGGCTGCCCGCCTCCGCCGGTGGGGCGTCGGCTGAGATCGCCTGGAACCGATCGAGCACCAACCCCTCCTCCGGCGTCCGCAACAGCGCATAGGCTCGCCCCGCCTGGAGGCCTTCCAGAACGCCGCGGGCGTCTTTCCGTTCGGCCAAGACCACAGTCTGGATATCGCCGAAGCGCTTGCCCGCCTGTCCCTCGAAATGATACGCCGCTTCCCCGACGGCCCAGGCGGGGGCGATCCGGCGCCCGTGCAAGAACTCGAGGAGGAGTTGGTCCCAGCCCTGTCCGGGCTCGGTGAAGGTCGTGGTGTCCTCGTAGATCCCCCCGAAAGCGGTGAACCGATCCGTCCGAAGCAGGTCGGAAGGGTAGGGCTCCGTCCGGATGGTGGCCCGCAGACCTGCCACGGTGACCACCTGATGGTCCCGCGCCTCCGGCAGCGACCAGACCGAGACGCCGCCGCGCGCCGCGACGAAGTCGATGACGTTCTGGTGCGGCGTCAGGCCCGCGGCGGCGTCGTACGGGGAGACGCCGGACGGGCGAAAGGGGTAGTTGTTCGCCAGCAACAGGAGACCCGCCGCCAGGCAGAGCACGCCGGGTCCGATCAGGCGCCGCTCCTCGGCGACCCGGAAGTGGCGGAGCCGGATCACACGGCGGCGCTTGACTCGCAGGAGCCAGATCCCACAGATCGCCAGCAGCAGGGGGGACAGAAGCCACAGGCTCCCCAGACCCCAAGGGGCAGACCCGTCGTTTCCCACGACCGGGAGACCTCGATAGTCCTCGGCTCGGGAGAGGCCGAGCGCAAGGATATTCTTCTGGGCGTTGTGCATGGTCAGCGTGCCGCCGAGGAGGTTGCCGGTCCAGTAATAGTGGGGGACGGTCTCGACGCCGGGGATGATCAGGACGTCGCGCTGCTTCTGGTTGGCTTCGTGGACGGCTGCGAGAAACGCCTCGGGGCCCTTGGAAAGAACCGATGGATACTCGACACGGTGGCGCAGCAGCCCACGCAGAGGCGGCAGGCCGTATTCGAACCGCTGGAGATGGTTCTCGGCAAGAAAGACGGCCTCCACGTTTCGGCTGCGCGCTTGCGCGACCAGATCCTCGAGCGACAGCCCGCCGCTGCTCCAGGTCGAGTGGGCGTGCAGCACCGTGGGGACCAGGCGGAGGATGGGCGTCGGCTGGGCAGCGACGGCCTCGGCGCACAGGCCGACCACCTGCCCGAGCGTCCACACCACCGCGAGGACGCAGTGCGCGCGTCCGCAGGGTCTCCGCGGCGCCCGCTCAGCGGCGTCGGTCGTTCGCCATGACATCCCGGTACACCTGGGCCAACGATTCCACCATGGTTTGCGCGCTGTAGCGGCCGACGCGCCGCCGGCCGGCCTCCCCGAGCGCTGCGGCCTGGTCGGGATCTCGGAGCAGGGCGCAGACGGCGTCCGCCAGGGCCGCCGCGTCGCCCGGGGGCACCAACCGGCCCGCCGCGCCGTCGGCCAAGAGTTCGGGCACCCCGCCGACACCGGTGGCCACGATCGGCTTCCCGAGCGCCATGGCCGTCACCAGGACGCGGCCCATCCCCTCGTTCAGGGATGGGAGGACCACCAGGTCCATTCCGGCGAGCAGCGAAGGCACGTCGTCGCGGTACCCCGTGAAGAGCACACGATCGCCCACACCCAGGCGCCGTGCCTGCGCCTCCAGGGCCGGGCGGGTCTCGCCGTCGCCGACCAGGACGAATCGTGCCGCCGGATATTGCCTGAGAACCTCGGGCGCGGCATCCAGGAGATAGGCGTGACCCTTGATCGGGACCAGGCGCGCCACCGTACCGATCGCGGGCCCATCCGGCACGAGGCGCGTAGGCGCCGCGGCCATGGCCGCGTCCAGATCGATCCCGCTGGGGATGGTGACGAACTGGCCGGGGCGGCCGATGCCGAGTGCGAGATGCTGGTCGGCTTCGGCATCGGTGAGCGTGATGATCCGATCCGTCCAGCGGGCGGCCAGCCGCTCCAGGACAACGAAGCTGCGGGTGACCGGTGCGGAAAAATACCCCTGGAAGACATGGCCGTGCGGCGTGTAGAGAACGCATGGAACCCCCGCCAGCCTCGCCGCCATCCGTCCGATGAACCCGGCCTTGGAGGAATGCGCATGGACGATATCCGGCCGAAGCCTTCGGATCAGGCGCCACACCTGCCAGAGCGCCCGGCAATCGCTGGCCACGTCGACCGGCCGACGGAGATGTGCCACCTCGAAGAAAGGGACTCCGGCGTCGTGCAGCGTCTCGGCGAGGCGGGGCGGCGGATCCACCGTCCGTCCGGAGATCACGCTGGAGGCGAACTCCGCCTTGGGCATCCGCGTGGCCGAGATCAGCGTGTTCTCGGCAGAGCCGCCCACGTCCAGCCGCGTGATGATGTGAAGGACGCGGATCACCGCAGGCCTCCGGAATCTTCGCGGGGTCGTTCGGCATGCAACTCGATGGACGGTCCGGTCAAGACTCGCCCGCGGGAGAGGGTTTCCATGACCCGAGCTTGGGTGACGATCAACCGGAACATGCCGCGCAGAATGCATGCCCGCGCCCCCTGTCCGCGCTCGGCCGGGTGTTCCGCCGCCAGCACGGAGTTCCGAACGGCGTCGATGCGGAAGCCGGCACGCTGGACGATACGGCGCAGACCGCCGGCGGAAAAGGGGAAGAGGTGCAGGGTCGGGTATCGATCCCACCCACGCCACCGGACGAGCGGGCCAAGCGACGTCAACAGACGGATCCACGGGCGGTGAAACGCGGCGTTGGGGACGCGGATCGCCACGCGGCCGCCGGGAACCAGCACCCGAAAGGCTTCTCGCAGCGTGTTCAAAGGATCGGGGGTGTGATCCAGCACATTGACGAGACACACGGCATCCGCGAACGAGTCGCGAAAGGGCAGCGCGGCGGCATCCGCCTGCGCGGCTGGGCACCCCAACGTCCCGGCGGCCACACAAGCGCCAAGGGAGACGTCGGTGCCGGCGGCGCGCCATCCACGGCGGCAAGCCGATGCCAGCAAGTGGCCGCCCCCGCAGCCAATGTCCAGGAGTCGATTTTCCGTCCGGGGGGAGGCAAGCCGATCCAGGATGGAGGCAAACATTTCCGCCCGGGGCGCGGCGAGATGTTGGGGCGGGAAGTGCTCCGGATACTCGACCTCGTAGCGAGTCCGGAGGATCGTCTTGGCCGGGAGGGTGGAGATCCTGCCGGTGTGGCATCGGGGGCACTGAAGATAGGCGGACCCCCCATACGCGAGGCGAGTGCTCGCAAAGGTATCCCCGCAGGCGGGGCAGGGTTCTGGAGGCGTGGACGCAGAGGGGCGAGGGCCGACGAGTTCCGAGAGCGTGTCCTCCAGGCGACTGACCGATCGGTCCCAGCCGTACTCGGCCTCGGCATACTGGCGGCAGGCGATCCGCACGACGTCGGCGGCGCGCCGGTCCCGGGTCAGGTTCTCGACAAACGCCTGGAGCCGTTCGGCCATGGCCTCGGGTGTGGCGGCGCGGAACAAGAGGGAGGGATCCAGAGGACGCAAGATCTCCGGCGTTGCCCCGATGGCGGTCGCCAGAACCGGCGTCCCGGACGCCAGCGCTTCGACGGTGATCAGGCCGAAGCCTTCGAGCTCCCGGGTGGGCAAGACAAACGCGTCGGCCGCCTGGTAGTACCGCGGAAGCTCCGCGTCCGGGATGTACCCCGGAAACCGCACCTGACTCTTGGAGTTTCCGGGATGCGACCAGCGACTCCAACTGGGTGCGAAGGGAGCCGGTGCCCCCGATCACGAGCAGGGCGTCGGGCGCGGCACGGCGCAGGATCGCCATTGCCTCGATCAGCGTGTCGAGCCCCATGCGCGCCTCGAGGTTCCGGATGGTGAGGAGCACGGGGGTTCCTTCGGGAAGCCCGAGGTCCCGCCGGACCGCGTTCCTGTCCGCCGCCGGCACGAAGCGGTCGAGGTCGGCGCCGCCGGGGATCCTCACGATCCGGTCGGATGGGATCCCGTAGAGTCGCCAGAGTTGATTTGCCGAGAAGTCGCTCAGGACGTGGATGCGGCTCACACGGCGGAGACAGGATCGTTCGATTGCCCACAACAGCGTCTGGGCGGCCCGGGCTGCGAACCCCGGATGATGGTGGGCCGTCATCCCCTGCCGCGAACGATATTCCAGCGGGGCCGGCGAGAGGAAGGTGTAGAGCCGGGGCAGGGCGTTCACGCCGCGGGCCCCGAGGGCGCCGTACGCTGAGAATGGCTGGTGCAGGTGAACGATGTCGGCGGGCGCTGCCTCGAGGGCCGCGGTGACGGCGCGGCGGGCCCCCCGGATGGAGTGCACGAAGAACTCCAGCGAGGAGGATCCGCGCCGGCACGGGTAGCCAGCGATCGAAACGCCCTGGCGTTCCGTCGAGCCCGTCTCGGAATCGGACGCCGCCCGGCTGACGATGCGCACCCGGTGCCCGTGCCTGACCAGGCGCCAGGCCTGCTCCCACAAGACCCGCTCGGCTCCGCCCCGGATGGTGAGCGGGGAGACGTCGGACACCTGCAGGATGCCAAGGGGGCGGCTCATGCCCGTCCCAGGGTGAAGATGCCGCCGGAATCCAACCGCTGCCGCATCCACATCTCGGCCATCATCAGGGTCCACAGTCGATCGCTGTGGGTGCGGGCGCCGCTCAGGTGCTCTCGCGTGAGGCGCTCCACCGTCTCGGGCACGAACAGGCCGCGGCGTCGGACGCGCTCCGCCGACAGGAGATCCCCCAGGAGGCCTCGCAGATCGGTGCGGAGCCACCGCCCCAGCGGGACCATGAAGCCCTGCTTGCGGTGCGAGAGCACCTCCGGGGGCAGCACGTCGGCGAAGGCGGCTTTGAGCAGACCCTTGAGGCGCGTGCCCGGGATCTTCGTCCGGGACGGGATCCGCAGGCTCTCCTCGACGAGCCGGTGGTCGCAGAACGGCGCGCGGAGCTCCAACGAATTTGCCATGCTCATCCGATCCGCCATGACCAGAAGATCGTCGGGAAGATAGGTGCCGAGGTCGATCCGGCAGGCGCCGTCCACGTCGTCCCCCGGAGAGCGGTGGGCGAAGGCGGCCCGCTGCCGGGAATCCACGGGTGCGCTCCAGGCGGCCAGCAGGGCGGGAGTCGCGAGGCGCGCCAGCTCCTCGTCGCTGAAAAATCGCGTCCAGCCGATGTAGCGGTCCGGCATGGGCCGCTCGGCGCCGGTCACGAACCGGCGGATCCAGTCGGCCCAGTTGCGGCTGTTCTCGCTTTCCACCACTGAGCCAACCAGCGCCTTCCCCGCGATCGCGCGGAGGGGAGACGGCAGGCGACGGTAGAGCTCGGAGAGCCGGACGCCCAGGTAACGCGGGTAGCCGCCGAAGGTCTCGTCGCCCCCGATTCCGGAGAGCGCCACCTTGACATGGCGGGCGGTGGCCTGGGCCACGGCGAAGGTCGGGATGGCCGAGGAATCGGCGAATGGCTCGTCGAAGTGATCGACCAGCGTGGGGAGGAGATCGGCCACCTTGGGCTCCAGGATCTCCTCGGTGTGATCGGTCGCGAAGCGCTGCGCCACCAGGCGGGCGTACGGGCGTTCGTCGAAGGAGGAAACGGAAGCGCCGAACCCGATGGAGAAGGTGGCGATCCGCTGGCTGGTGGCCTCCCGCATGCAGGCGACGACCGCGCTGGAATCCACGCCGCCGCTCAGGAAGACGCCCAAGGGGACGTCGCTTTCCAGGCGGTCCGTGACGGCCTCCTGGAGCGCGTGGCGGACCCGGGCGGCCGTCTCGGTTTGGGGGAGGCGCGCCACCGCCTGTCCGGCGGGCAGGCGCCAATAGCCGCGCACGGTCAGGTCGCCCCGGCGGAGCACGGCGGTATGGGCGGGCGGCAGCTTGCGGATCCCCGCGAAGATGGAGTCCTCGGCGGGCGTGTATCCGAACGCGAGATAGTGATGGAAGGCGTCCAGGTTCACCTGACGGGATACCGCCGGGTGGCAGAGCAGGGCCTTGACCTCGGACGCGAAGAGGAAGAGTCCATCCTGGTGCCGATAGTAGAGCGGCTTCTTCCCCAGCCGGTCGCGCGCCAGGAAGAGCGTCGCGCGGGCCGCATCCCAGATGGCGAAGGCGAACATGCCGCGCAGTCGATCCACGCACCGCTCGCCGGCGTCCTCGTACAGGTGGAGAATCGCCTCGGTATCGCTCCTGCTCCGGAATCGGTGCCCGCGGGCTTCCAGGTCGCGTTGCAGTTCCCGGTGGTTGTAGATCTCCCCGTTGAAGACGATCCAGAGCGAGCCGTCCTCGTTGGTCATCGGCTGCCGCCCGCCCGCCAGATCGATGATGGCCAGGCGGGTCATGCCGAGTCCCGCGGAGGGCTCTTCGTGCAGTCCGGTGTCGTCCGGGCCCCGGTGGCGCAGCGTCCGGAGCATCTCGGAGAGCACTCCCGGCGCTGCCGTCCCCACATACCCCGCGATTCCGCACATGGGTCAGGACGCTCCGCTTTCGACGGCGATGGTCTCCAGGAGATCCACCAGACGGGCGGTCGTCTTGCGAGGGTCGAAGTCGCGGGCCCGGGACAACCCCCGCGCGCGCAAGGTGCGCCGAAGGGCCTGATCGGCCGCGATGCGACGCAGGGCCGCGGCCATGTCGGCGACAATCGTGGGGTCGAAGTAGAGCGCCGCGTCGCCGGCGACCTCGGGCAAGGCGCCCGCACGGGCGCACACCACGGGGGTGCCGCACGCCATGGCCTCCAGGACGGGCAGGCCGAATCCTTCCGCCAGGGAAGGGCACACGAACGCGGTGGCGCCCGCGTAGAGGCGAGGGAGATCCTCCGGCGCGATGAAGCCCGGCATGATCACCCCGTCGCGGGCGAGTGTCCGCCGGTCCAGCGACTGCGCCGGTCGGTGCCCTGCGGGGGAACCGGCCAGGACCAACGCAACGCGCTCGCGCTCGGCCGTCGGCAGCACGGTGTGGGCCTCGACCAAACGCGCACAGGTTCTTGTGCGGGAGGAAGTTGCCGACGGCGAGGAGATACGGGCCCCCAATGCCGTATCGGGACATGGTGTCTCCGAATGTCCTCGGCGTGATGGCCGGGGTGGAACTCGCGTCCGACGCCGATGGGCATCACATGGATTCGGGCGGCGGGAATCCCGAGCCGACCAGCGATCTCACCGCTTGCTGTATTCCGAATCGGTGATGACGGCGGTGGCTCGACGGCCGAGGAGGGTCGCCCAGAGGCGGAACGCGATGGCGAAGCCTCGCCGCCAGCCTCGCGTGTACGCCGGAAAGGTGACTGGGATCAGGTCGTGGATGGTCACGACCGTGGGACACGGCGCCCTTCGGGGCGCCTTGTAGTACGGCGAGAAGAACAGCGTGGCCGAGATCTCGCGCAGCGTGCGCGGGAGGAGCACCTGATCGAAATAGAGGCCCGGTCGCCACGGGAGGCGATGCACGGACAGATGCGGGGCGGCGACGGGGATCCGCGTGGTCTGGTCTGCCATGGCGACGGTCGTGAGGTGAGGGCGGCTCTGGGCGATCTCCTCCAGGATCCCCCCCAGGAAGCGCCCGATGCCGGTGACCCGGCCCGGCACGAATTCCCGGCAGTCGATGGCCAGACCGCATGCGGACGCCTCTGTCGCTCCGGCGACGGGACGCCGGTCCGATCGCCGGCGCGTGCCCGGCGCTCACTTCAATCTGCCATACCTCGCCCGTATTCGGAGCAAGTCCGGGACGACCCTGAGCGCCATCGCGGCGACTCTGGAGCGCTTTCCGGGGACGTCCCGCCATTGCCGGAGCGGACACTCCACGATGGTCGCATCCCGGAGCCGGAACATCAATTCGACGTCGAAAAGCCACCGCGACACGAACGGAGCGGCAAACGCGGCGGCGACGACCTCGCGCCGGAACAGCTTCGCCCCGCATTGGGAGTCGTAGCTTCCGATGTTCAGCATCAGGGCCGCCATCGTCGCAAAACATCGGCCCGTTAGATGGCGAAGGAAATTTCGCTCGATGACGCTGCCGAGCCGATACACTCGGCTTCCCCAGATGGAATCCGCCCGCTCGTCAAGCTGCCGCGAGAATCGCAGGAGCGACTGGACCTCCGACAGCGGCGTCGCCAGATCCGCATCCCAGTACCCGAACCAGACGGCGTCGCTCAGGGGCGGCGTGCGCACAGCGTGCAGCATGCCGGACCTGACCGCTTCGGCCTTGCCCAGGTTATGCGACAGATCCAGCAAATGAATCCGCCCGCCCAAGTGCTTCCGCACCACCTCGGCGGTGCGGTCGGTGGAGCCGTCATTGACGAACAGCAGCAGGCAGGACTCGGGGCTGGCAAGAAACCGGCCCATGTCGAGCCGTGCTGCCTCGTCATGACAAGGAATCACGAGACAAGTTTTTTCCTGGCCGTTAGACATATCGAAAGCCCGGGGAGCCTCAGGCCGCGTCCTGCAAGCCATCGGTTCAACGCAAAATCGTTCCTCAGGATCGCAGCTACGCACCTGGTTGTCGGATGTCTCTCCGAGAATCGCCACGTGCTGATGTGTTCTCTCGAGCCGTGGCAACCGAGCTTCGAGAGAAGGAACTGGGCGCATCTTACCAGGAATAGAGACGTGAAGAAATGGAATGACTGCGCGGACTCGACGTCGAGGCCCTGCAACAACTCGTTCAAGCGGCCTCGGCGATATCTCCTCAGGTGTTTCAGACGCACGTCGTGGGCCGAGAACAGGAATCCGAACGCGGGGACCGTGACCAGGAGGCGCCCCCCGGGTCGCAGTTTCCCGGAAGGTCTCAACGACAAGGTGCCGATCGTCTCGCTCGTGCTCCAGAACATCCATGAGAAACGCGAGATCGAGGCTCGCGTCGGGAATGTCAGCCAGGTTCCGGCGCAGGAGGATTCCGTCGATCTCGGCGGACGTGGCGTACCCGGTGTCCACCGCAAAGACCTCCGCGCGCGTGCGCTCCCGCAGGCGCCGAGCGAAAAACAGATCACCCGCGCCGACATCGCCGATCCGGGCGACATCACCCATCTCGATCAGGCGCAGCAGACAGGCGGCCCTGGCCAACTCCCAGGGGTGACGCGCCATGTGACCTGCCGGAACTTCGATCAGGTCCATGATCCGCCGCTCAGTGGTCCAGGAGTTCCGCGTACACCCCCTCGACGCCGCCCACGTGCTGGCGGATGGTGAAGCGGGCCAGGGCATGCTCGCGCGCCGCCTGGCCCATGGCGTGCCGAAGATCGGGGTCGCGCAAGAGCGTGGTCACGGCGTGGGCCAGGGCGGCGGCGTCGCGGAGGGACGAGGAGACCCGTCTGGCCGTCCACCACCACTTCCGGGATCCCTCCGACGCGACTGGCGACGGCCGGGATCGCCAGGAGGGCGGCCTCAACCAGAACACGGCCAAACCCCTCCGACCGCGAAGGAAGCGCGATGAGATCCGCCTCCCCGAAGGCCGGCCGTGGATCCGGCATCCAGCGTCGAAACTCCACGGCGTCTCTCACCCCGAGGGCCCCGGCGACACCCCGGAGGCGTTCGGCTTCGCCCGCCACGTCGGCTCCGACGAAGAGGACGCGGGCCGACGGGACCTGGCGCCGGACCAGGGGCACCGCCTGAAGGAGCGTGGCCTGCCCCTTCTCCGGGGACAGTCGACCCACGCAAGGACCGTCGGCGGCGCACCCGTCCGCGCGCGAGACTCGGGAGGCGCCCAGTACGCCGGATCCACGCCGTTGTACACGACGCGGACCTTCTCGGCCTGGCATCGGCCGTCGAACCTGGACTTCACGGCCTTGGAGATGGCGATAACGCGCGTCGACAACCGGAGGAGGAGCCCATCCAGCCACGGGTCCCGATCGGCGATCCGTACGTGCCAGATCACCGGCACGCGGGGACGGCGGGCTGCAGGCCGGCGTAGAGCGTCCCGCGACTCCCGTGCGTGTGCACGAGACGCACGTCGGCAGCGACCAGCAGGGATCGGAGGGTGCGGAGGGAGCGCCAGGCGGCGCGCAGGCTCCACGGACGGAGCGGCGGCGGCGAGAGGATGGTGACCGGGATCCCCAGGGTGCGCAGGGCGTCTGCGACCTCCCCACCGGCCGGGACGACAGCGTGCGGGAGGAAGCGCTCCCGATCCAAACCGCGCGCGAGTGCCAGCAGGCTCTCCTCGCCGCCGCCCACGCGGTCGGCGAAGTTGGCGACAAGGAGCAGGCGGACCGGTTCAGGCATCCGGTATGACCTCCAGCAACCGAAGCCGTCGTGTCCCGAGTCCGTCAAAGTCCCGCAGAATGCGGAAACCGTCCGGAGGCGGGGCGTACACCAAGGGCCAGAGCTTGGGGCGATCCGCCAGCCACCGGTCGTCGAGAGCGACGATGGTCGCCCCGGTGCGGCGCGCCAAGGCCAGCAGTTCGACCGGTGGGATATCTGGAAGGGGGACAACGCGCCGGCCGCCATAGAAGCCCAGAAACGGCTTGCGGTCGAGGAGCGGAGTATCCGCGGAGACCTTGTCGGCGAGCCATAGGGCTGCTCGACGATAGACGACAAGATCCGGGTCTGGCCGCAGGAGCGGACGCAGGGTGAAGGGCAGGGTGGCCAGGACCACGACCGCCAGGGTTGCCGCCAGCCAGCGGATGCGATCCGGTTTCCGTCCCGCCCACTGCGCAGCGGCAAGGATCCCGGCAGCAACGAAGGGTAGGAGAAAGGGAAGCGCGGGGAGGAAGACGCGGGCTTCCACGTGGAACGCCAGGGTGACCAGCGGCGGCACGCTGGCCAGAAGCAAGAAGCCCTCTCGATCCCACCATCCGGACCGCCTCGTAGCCGCCAGGACCCCCGGGAGCAGCAACAAGACCAGCACGCCGGGAAAGAGTTCCGGGAGGACGTACTTCGCCAGAAGGATCGTGTTCTCCACAAGGCGCCAGGCGATGGGGACCGCATGATCCGCCAGGTATCCAAGGTCGGTGTGGTCCGATGCGGGCAAGCGGCCGGTGTCCTGGATCAGGTTGTGAAGCACCTTGCCGGTGACCACGCCCAGCGCGTGGCGCAGGTACACCCAGTACGGTATGGCACAGGCAATGAATCCCAGACCGGTGAATATCATGGGACGCAGAAACCGCCGCTCCTTGGGCGCTCGAATCCCGTGGTGGACCACCCATCCCAGGAGTCCGAGGAGGTACAGGAACGCCTCGGGGCGAACGAGGTAACCCAGTCCCAGCGCAATCCCGGCGGCCGGGAGCGTCCAGGGACGTTCAGCGGTGAAGGCTCGATGGGCGATCCATACCGCCAGGGTCAGCCAGAAGGTATAGATCGCCTCAGCGAGCACCGACGCCCCGCTGAGGACGAGGGCGGGGTGGATGGAAAGAAGTCCAGCGGTGACCAGAGCGGAGGTCGGCGTCCAGGATGGCCCTGGCCAGCGCGTAGGCGGGAAGGATCAGTGCTGTGCCGAAGATGGCGGACACGGGTCGGCAGGCCGCCTGCCCAGGTCGGCGCCGAGGGGGGTCGTAGAAGCTTTATGGCCGCCGAATACAGGGGGTGGAAGAGCGGGTCCCAGGGAATGCCGGATGCGCGAAACTGCTCGGCGATTCGGACGTACTGGACCCCGTCGGTTTCGATGACGGGAATGGCCGCGGCCACCCATCGCCGAAGGACGAACGCGAGCAGGAGGAGTGCGGCGAGAACGCCCGCCTCCATCGCCGTCCTTCGGCCCGCCGGGCTCTCAGGTGGTTGTGCCATCGGATCGTTCCTCTATCGGACCCTGTTCCTCGTCGCCATCCGGAGAGGCCACGGGCCTCGTGCGAGTCAACTCCCAGAGCTTGGCATAGTTGCAGAAGGTAACGATCGCCGCCATGGCGGACAGGATCAGACCGTGTCTTCCTTCTCGAAACCCCATCTGCAAGAGGTACTTCCGGAGGAAGACGGTCACGGGCTTGGCGACGAAGTACCAGGGGACTCCCCACGACG
>CAVOIV010000012.1:0-49235 GCA_963695995.1 uncultured Methylomirabilota bacterium | reverse complement strand
ATGATCTGGTCGTTAGCCCAGTTTTGGTCGCCGCGGTTTTGTTCAGGCTTCGAGCGTCGCCTTCATCGTGTTCAACCCTTGCTGGATCATCTCAGCGATTGCACCGGCTATCTCGTTCGGCAGGAGATCCGCAATCCATACAAGGCGGCAGGTGTTGTCGTCCTCCGCGAAGACTTGAATTGATGCGTTGTGGTGCGTAAATGGTGCGCCGCGGGCGGACCATGAATGTCGAAATGTCTGATCGTCGACATCGACAATGATTTCGCGGATCGTCATTCCATTGCCGAACGTCAAGTACCGCGAGTCGCCTTCGAGTCTGCAATCGACGACAAATCCGGGGACCAGACGTTTATGGATTGCGCCCACGTCTCGGATCGCGTCCCAGACGACATCTCGCGGCCTTCGTACCTGCATCTCTTTGTGGATGCTTGCCGTCCTCCGGGAAACGCTTGGCGGTGGAACTGAATTGATCGGCGAACGGACCGACGTTCAGCGGCCGGGCGGGCGCTCGACCACTTCTCGAATCACGAGGACCGCGACGCCCGCCCGGTCCGCTGCAACGGCTGGTTATCCCGCCTCTCGTGCGGGCGCGAATATGTTCTCCCCTCGGTCGAAAACCGCAGGCTCAGGACCGAGCGGGTTCGGCTCCGCCCGTCATGTGCCCCTTGTGCTTCCGAGATGCACGCGTCGAAGATGCAACCTCAACCGCGGCGCGCCGCCTCGATTGCAGCGATGTCGATCTTTTTCATCTGCATCATCGCATCGAACGCGCGCTTGGCGGCAGCGGGATCGGGATCGGTGATCGCTTTCGTCAGGGCGATCGGCGTAATCTGCCAGGACAATCCCCATTTGTCCTTGCACCAGCCGCACGCGCTCTCCTGGCCGCCGTTGCCGACGATCGCGTTCCAGTAGCGATCCGTTTCGGCTTGGTCAGCGGTTGCGACCTGAAACGAGAACGCTTCGTTGTGCTTGAACGCAGGTCCGCCGTTGAGCCCGAGGCACGGAATGCCCATCACGGTAAACTCGACGGTCAACACGTCCCCTTTCTTCCCCGACGGAAAGTCTCCCGGTGCGCGGTGCACCGCGCCGACGGACGAATCGGGAAAGGTCTTGGCGTAAAACCGCGCCGCGTCCTCGGCGTCGCCATCGTACCAAAGGCAAATCGTGTTCTTTGCTGGCTTCACCATGTCACTTCTCCATCGAGATGAGCCACCCGAGGCCGGAGTCAACGATGTGCTCGCAGTCGAAGGGCATTGGCTCGGCCGACATTTCCGCGTCAATGTGCGGCAAAATCCGTACCATTCCGGCGCGGCTTCACTGTGCTTCGCATAGGCGGGATAACTACGCGTATATGGTTTCCGCCCGAAAACCCATATCTCGCATCGGATCCGCGTACAACCCACCCGCCGAACCCGTCTAAATCTTGGACGGACAAGGACGCGCCGTCAATCAGAATGGCCCCCGTGGCAGAAACACGGGAGTCGTCACCTGAGGGGCGCGGGGACCCGTCCCCGCGGACGCCTGTTGTGCCGGGAATCGGGAGGGGTGTTCGCGTGACCGGTCTATTGGGGTCTCTTGCCCAATGGGCGTGTCGCAGGGGGTGGAACCAGAACAGGACGAATCGATGCCGCTCAAACCGGAAGGCGCCGGCGAAGCAGAGCCGGAGGGCCTCTTGGGGCTCAGACAACCATTGCACATTCAGGGTGCCGGGGGACGGTCCCCTGATGGAACAGTGGATCATCTCACCCGCCGGCCGACGGTGGAGAATCACGTTAACCGCAGCAGATGAGCTCATGGGGAGAGTGCCTCAGCCCTGGTGATCTCGACGCGATGGCGGCCGGGCTACGAATTGGGGGCGACGGGTCGGATGAGCGACACCCCGCGACGCTGATTCCGATGGCGCGAACCCTCCGATTCGTCACGGGCAGGCAATGGAATGTGATCGGCACCGGTTGGGGTACCGGGGGACGGACCGATGCTGGAGCGACCCATGCCATGGGGGAATCTTATCGGAATCTCAGGGGGCCTGCGAGTCTTGAACCACCTTCGTGAGGCCGTTCTTTGTCTCCGCACCTTCGGTGCGTGGCAATGCACACTCAATACTCTGACGCACGGGAGATCATAGCCTGGTGCGGGGGCCCTTGTCGGCCCCCCCCGCAGAATTCTCGAGGCATGTGTGGGCAAATGCCGTGCCTGGCGATGGGGCATCGCCCGGACGTCGGGGCCTATTCGGCGAGCGTCAGCTTTACCGTCACGCGGCGCTTCTGTTCTTTGGGGGTTGCGGGATCAAGGATCGGGCCCAGGCCGACGGCATGGATCCGCGGTAGCTCCACCCCCTGCTTCACGAGGTACCGCCGCACGGCCTCGACTCTGCGCTGACTGAGCTGGAGGTTGTACTCCGCGTCCCCGCTCGGGTCCGTGTACCCCTCGAGGACCACGAAGAGCTTATTGTTCGCTTTCAGCTCACCGACCAGCCCCACGAGGGCCGTCTCGGACTTATCGCTCAGGTCCCAGCGGTTAAAGCGGAACGGCACCTCCATGGTTTCCACGAGGCTCCAATTGTTGCGGCTATCCCACAGACGCGTGAGCCGGCTATTGGTCTCGTCCGCTTTGGCCACGGCGGTGTCCGCGCGCTCCCGAGCGACCTTGGCCCCCTCTCCTGCCTCTCCAACGGAGGTCTCGAGCGTGTTCATGCGGCGGTCCATCCCCTCGATACGCCGGGTTCCCTCGGTCACCCGCCCCTCGGTCTTGTCGATGCGCTGATCAAGACGCCGGGTCTCCTCGCCGACCTTCCCTTCGGCCGTCACAATGCGCTGGTCGATCTCGGCCTCTTTCGGCGCCACGTACCCTCGTACCCAGTCTCGTGTCGCGCATCCAGAGACCAAAAGCAGCAACGCTGGAACCAGGACTCGGAACCGCACAACGTTTCGCATCTCCCCCTCCTTCCGCACAGTCAAGCGCACCTTGTTCTAACCGCTCGTTCCGGGTAAGCTCCCACTGCAAGTCGGGTGCATGGAGCCTCCCGTGGGTTTGAGGGCTGCGCGTGTCAGGGATCCGACTCGCCGTGAGTCCGACCCGGCTCTCCGTGGCGTCACCTGCCATACAGCAAGAGCACACACGATCACCCGTACGGTAATCCCACCCGGTGCGCCGAGGCGGGTCGGGTCGCAGTTCTCGGGTGGTTGCCGATCAGGGTGCTCCACAAGGGTCGCCATGGACGCCTCCGTCACGGCGTGTGCGCGTATGGTCGGCCCTCCACCGGGTCGGCCGCTTCCCCCTCCTCGCCCGCCGCGCGGCGCGGGCCCCCGTGCCATTCCGGGGGGCGGGGCCGTGCCCCGGGCCGGGGGCGGCGGGCGGGGGGTCCGGTGGACGGCCCCACCCTCACGCCGCGCGCTTGGAGGCGGCGACAATCTCTACGACCAGTGAATACAACGTCGTCGTGTCGCGTGCGGGAAGTGTTCGCCTGTGCGGGGGTACCTCGGATCGGTTCCGACACCCCGCTGCCACTAGATACCCGGAGTCGTGGGGGCTGTAGCGGGCCGACGGGATCCCCGTCACGGGATATTCCCAGACGCCCTGGTCCCGTTCGAGGCAGTCGGGACAGGGCACGAGCCGCACCCGCAGCCAGTACGCGGTGCCGTGGGGCCGGTGGATCGCCGCCAGCGCGGGCGCCACCTGCTCTTCACGCTGCATCCACCCGCTCAGTTCCTCCGTGCCGTCCTCGTGCACAATGCGGACCTGATATTCATTCCCGTGGGTGTGCGCCATGTGGGTTCCCCCTCGCCGGGATCAGCCGGGGCGTCCTCCCCACCCTGGTCCCCTCGCCCGGGGCGCAGCGCCTCGGCGGACCGTAGCCGGCCGGCTTCCCTTATCGTATCTAACGCGGCCCCGGCTGTGGCTTGCCCCGCTCCTTCCCCATGGGTGTCCCCTCCCCCCGCCGTGCCGATGGTCGTCCCGCCCTGATCACCACGGTCGTCGCGGGTCGCGCGCCCCGGGCCTCCCGCGATCCCGGCCCTCGCCCGTCTTCCCGGGTGGCTGCTGCGTCGTGCGGACCCCTCGAACCCAGAACCCGGAAGAGATACCCACGGGCTTACGCCTTGGAGCTTGAGTTGTCCAGTGTCCACCTTCTCCCAAAACGGACGTACCGGCAAAGGACCAGTGAGTAGCCCCACGACGCCTGCGACGCATCGATACTGCCGCGGACCGTCGTTTCTTGTGGCCCTCGCGCGTCTCCTCCTCTGACTTATCGTCAGCATTTTCTTTATACCGGACTAACTTACTCCTGTCAACACCAGCGGCATGCGAGCGTGGTAGGCTCCGGTGAAGTTCCGTCTGGTCTTGGCGGCCGATCCCTGGGGGCAGGTCACCCCAGACCACCCGGACTACTCTGTGTCATCGAGCAGTTGCACAGTGCAGGGCCGAAGTTGGAGACTCGCCCGCAGAGGGAGGGGACTTTTGCTCAATTGGCGGTCCGGGGGAGCGGCACCAACGTGGTGCGCGCGGGTTGGACTGGGCCGGAGTGTTGGGCTGGAGCGAACAGCTTTTTTGTGTTCAAGGCACGTTAGCTAATGGACACCGGATTCAGGTGAGGAACTCTCCGCAATGGAACGGACCGTGGACGGCGGTATGTCGAACCGCAGCTTCCCGAAGAGCTCGAATGGCGTCCCCGATCGATACAACTTCTACCATAAGAGCATAGCGACACCATGGATCCCGGTACCACAACATCGGGAGGGATGGTCGTCATCAGGATGACGGCGCTCCGGTTCCCTGCAGCGCTTGCAGTGGGAAGCCTCGCTCCCGCCAGCCCTGGATGCCCTCCAGGAGGGGGCGGACGCGCGTGACGCCGCGCCGCCGCAAGCTCAGCGCCGCCCGGGCGCTGCTCGCCTCGTTGGGTCAACTGCAGTAGAGAATGACCTCGCGGTCTCGCGGGAACCCAAGGCGCCCCGCCTCGAGGTCCTGGACGCTGACGCGGACCGCCCCGGGGATGACCACCGGGTCCGCGTCGACATCCAGCGCGTGACGCAGGTCCACGACCATGATCGTCGTCCCCCGCCGCGAGCTTCTGGTGGAGCTCCTCCGGGGTGATCCGCGCGACGCGCAAGCGCCGCAGAAAACGCTGGCGCGCCACGATCTTCCCTACGAGGTATGCGGCCAGCCCGCCCACCAGGACCGCGAGCAACCAGGACCCCGTGGTCACTACCAGCGCCGCCAGCCACTCAAGTTGTGAGCGGAACAGCACCCCCAAGCCGGTGAAGACTGCGGCCCACAGCAGGGCACCCAACCCATCGACAAGGGCGAAGCGCCCCAGCGGCATCCGGGTGATCCCCGCCAGCGGTGGAGCGACCGTGCTGAGACCGGGAACGAACTTGGCCACGAGCAGGGAGGCGATCCCGCGGCGAGCGAAGAGGTCCTCCGTGTCCCGGACACAGGAATCCGGCTCGAGGGAGATCCGACAGAGCAGTTGTAAGACCCTCGGGCCCCGGCGGCGCCCGATTTCGTACCAGATGACGTCGCTCGCCAGGGACGCGACCACGGCGGTCCCGAGGATGAGGGCGAGATGCATCTGACCGGTCCCGGCCAAGGCGCCGGCCGCCAGCAAGACGGGCACCGCGGGGAGGGGCAGGCCCGCCTGCTCGAGGGCCACCCACACAAACAGGACCACGTAGCCATGATGGATGAGGAACTGCAGTGTGCTGTCCACCGTCACCCCCACTCGCCGGGACCGGCCCCGGCCGCTGGCGGTGCCCCGCCCGTCCCACAACCACCCGTCCGGCCGGCGCGCGCGCAGACCCCACGGGGCGGCGTCGCCGGACCGGCAGCGGCGCGCCCGGATCCATCTCTCATTGACGGCGCACCGCCCCACCGATTTCGAGGTCCACCGTGTGTAAGCCTAGATGCAAGTTCTTCGCCTGCACCCCCGTCGAGAGCAACCCGGCGGCCGACACCATGACGATCGGGGCAACGGCGGAGGTGATGACCTGAACGGTGTGGTTCTCCATATGGATGCCCTATGGGCTGAAGCCTGCTCAGACCGGAGTATGCCTCGATCCTACCTGTTCCCCTTCTCGCCCCGACCCGGCAACCCGTCGCGGCGACCGGGTGCCGACTCCTCCAGCCACGCGCGAGCCGCGGCAATGTCGGCCGGCGTGAGGCCGTGTCCGGCATCCTCCCAATGGAGCGTCACCTCCGCCCCCGCCTGAGCGAGGAGGTGCCGCAGCCGCTCGGTCTCGTCGGGCCTGACGATCGGGTCCCGGCGACCGGCCGCAAGCAGGACGGGCCGCGCGCGGAGGTGCGGCATCGTCTCCGGAACGAGGGGAACCATCGCGCGGAACAGGACCGCGCCCGCCAGGGCGCCCGGACGCAGGAGCAGAATGGCTGGCCGCGATGTTCGCCCCATTGGAGAAGCCGACGGCGACCATGCGATCGGAGGCCAGGTGGTACCGCCGGGCTGCGGTCTCCACGAAATCGGCGAGCTCATGCGTCTCGCACCCGCAGGTCCTCGAGGTCGAAGACCCCCTCGGCGAGCCGCCGGAAGAATCGCGGCATGCCGTTCTCCACAGACCTTCCCACGGGGACTGAGGAGCGCGGCGCCGGGGGCGAGCTGCTGGCCCAGCCCGAGCAAGTCCGTCTCATCGCCACCCGTGCCATGCAACAGGAGCAGCGTGAGGGGGGAATCGGGCTCCTTCGCCGCCATGAACCGATGGATGAACCCGAGTGAGTCGTTTGGCGTCAACCTGGGAACCTCTGCCCCTCCGGCCCTCGTATTGCCGGAAGCGTTTCGGCGAGCTCGGCCCGCGTGGTCTCCAGCCATGACGGGAGGATCAAGCGTCTGCCGAGCTGATCCGGGGGCTCATCCACAGCAAAGCCCGGGAGATCGGTGGCAATCTCGAAGAGTACCCCACCCGGCTCGCGGAAGTAGATGGAGTGAAAGTACGTGCGGTCGATGATGGGGGTCACGTTGTACCCCAGTTGGGCAACCATCGCGCGCCAGGCCCGCTGCGTCTCGTCGTCGGGCGTGCGCCAGGCGATGTGGTGCACCGTTCCCACGGCCACGCGGCCGCGCGGGCCGCTGGGCAGACACAGGAGATCGACGAATTCCCGGGTGCCCATTTCTCCCACCGCATACCGGAAGCGGTTGCCCATGGTTCCCACCTCCCGCATCCCCAGGGTCGCCGTGAGCAGTCCGGCCGTGCGCTCGTAGCCTTCGACCGCCATCGTCACCCCCTGGAATCGCTGGATGGCGTGCTTCCCCCGGGATGGTCCCGCCGGACCCTGGCTTCGTGTCCGACCCTTCCGCCGTCGGTCACGAGTTCCAACTGGAGCCCATCGGGATCCCGCAGGGCGATGACCTCCTCATCGAAACGCCGACTGGGCCCGGTCGTCTCGACCTTGTGGGCCTTCAACCGGTCCACCCAGAAGCCGAGCGACCCGTCGGGGATCGCGAACGCGGTCACGGTCACCTGGCCCGTGCCCGCGCGCCCCCGGGGGGCTCCCGGCCACGGGAAGAACGTGAGAATGGTGCCCGGATGTCCCCGCTTCATCGCCGTAGTACAGATGATAGGTGTGCGGGTCGTCGTAATTCACCGTCACCTTCACCAGGTGCAACCCCAGCACCCCCGCATAGAAGTCCACATTCGCCTGCGGATCGCCGGCGATGGCCGTCACGTGGTGAATGCCGTGTACCTGCGGCGCCATGGAGTGCTCCCGCGTTGGGCTGCCGGTGGCAGCCGGGTTCCGCTCACGTAGGACGCTCGGGCGGCGTTTCTCTGAATCCGGGCCCCCACTGCGAGGCAGAAGCGCGACCGCGCCGCGATGGACCGTCGCGCTACGATCTGGTGGTGTCCTTTAAACCGAGCAGATGCCACTCCCCGCGCATGTGCCTGTCACGGCCTCCCCGGGGTGCCGTCAATCTCCCCTGTGCGCCGTCCGAGCGCTCCCGCCGACAGATCATCAGGCTCCACCGCCCGAGGGTGTCTTGGCGCTCCCGTTCGGCTCACGACCGCACCGAGGGCCGCGGTGCGCCTGTTGGGCCCCCGCACAGCTCCGTCGTGGTCGCCGGGCCCTTGGCCGTGAACTTCGCCGCGATCAGCTTGTCCGTAGCGATGTAGCCCACCGTCATCGCTACGACGAGCAAGGCCCCCACGAGTTTGGGAGGGCTCGGTACCGGGATGTCGAACCAGCGGCAAGCCGCCCCGATGGCGAGCCCAAGGACGAGACCGAGCGCTATCTTGACCATGGTGGACCTCCGTTGCGGATCTCACACGGGGATGACAGGCCTGCCGCGACCCCAGTGATGCACCGTCAGGGCACACGCACAGGCGACAAGGGCACAGACGGCCAACGGCAAGGCGAGCGACCGTCGCAGTAGCACGACGCCCAACGCGGCGCCGGCGGCCATCGTCAGGACAGACGCGAGACGTCTCGGCCACCGCGGATTGGTACCGCCGGCAAGCGTCGACTCCGCGGCGAGGTCGGTGATCGTCAACGTGAGGACGTTCGTCGTCATGTCCGGCACCCCGAGGCCCCGTACCGTGGCATTTCGGATGCCCATGGCGAGCGCCGTCAGCAGGATGACCGCGTACCGCCCCGGTGCGTGATCCGAAGCGACGGTGGGGTCCCCGAGCGACGCTGCGGCGGCAACGAGCAGCAGCGCCCCCTCGATCGCAAATGCGGTGGGTGCCCCCCGATCTCGCGACCCGCCACGCATCCGTACGTTCAGGCGGCCCCCGAGGAGGGCGCCGAGGACGAACCCCGCGAGTGCCGCGGCACAGCGCGTCGCCGACAAGCCCGGCGCGCCGGCGAGCGCGAACCCCAGGAACACGACATTCCCCGTCATATTCGCCGTGAAGACGTGCCCCAGTGCAAGGTAGCTCACCGCATCGACCACTCCCGTGACCGCCGTCAGACCGAGCAGCGCGAGCAGGAGGGCTCGCTCAGGAGGAGAGGATGCTGCCATCGGCTCCCCTGCACCCTTGAATTGCCGCACGACTTACCCCATGGTGCCAGGTGCCGCTCAGTCCCAGGGGAACTCCGCCTGCCGTAGCGCGAAGGGGCCGGGCCCAAGCAGGGCGACGACGAGTGGGGCCGTGATATAGAACGTCCAGAGCTCCGCCGCCCAGCCTCCAGTCGGGGCCAGCCGCACGAAATCCTCCGCGTGCACCAGCAGGGTGGCGAACGCGATGCTGAGCGTGTACACGATTGCCCACGCGCGCGTCCACGCCCCGAGGAGGACGCACGTCGGCGCCGCGACCTCGCCCACGTAAACGCCGTACGCGAGCACCTGGGGCAGGCCGTACTGCGCCAGATCGGCGCCGACGTGCCCCGGGCCGTGGAGCAACTTGTCGCCACCGTGGAAAAACATCAGGCCGCCCACCACGATTCGGAGGAACAGTTTCCCGAGATCCTCGAGGTGTGCTTGCGTCATCAGATCTCCTGGCCGCACGCGCGGCCGCCGCGCACCATCAGAAGGCGAAGCACCCGCAGTGGAAGAACCCCGGGCCCTGCGCAGACGTAGGGCTGGCCATGCGCCGCGAATGTTCGGCGCGTGGGACGGCAGCCCGCGCCGCGGGGCTCCGCGTCACCGGCGCCCAACTCGGACTGACCGGCAGGGGCGGCGGCCCCAGATGCGAAAACTCGGCGGAGGCGTACACGACCTGCCCCCCGACGATGGTCAGGACGGACTCGAGGTCTTTGATCTCGTCGTCCGGCACGGAGAAGTAGTCCCGGGAGAGGACGGCGAGGTCGGCCAGGTGGCCGGGTGCCAGCATCCCCTTCTTGCCGTCCTCCCCGGAGAACCAGGCGCTTCCGGCGGTCCAGAGGCGGAGCGCGGCCATGCGGTCGAGCCGGTTGGCCTCGCCGTAGAGGACCAGACCGCCAAGGGTCTTACCCGTCACCAACCAGTACAGGCTGACGAAGGGGTTGTAGCTCGACACGCGCGTGGCATCCGTGCCGGCCCCGACCGGCACCCCGGTCTGAAGCATCCGCGCGATGGGGGGCGCCTCCGCCGCCGCCTTCGCGCCGTACCGCCCGACGAAATACTCCCCCTGGAAGGCCATCCGGTCCTGGATCGCGATGCCACCGCCGAGCGCCTTCACGCGCTCGATGTTCTGCGGCGAGATCGTCTCCGCATGGTCGATGAACCAGCGGAGGCCCGCGAACGGCAGGTCCCGATTCACCGCTTCAAACACCGCAAGCGCCCGTGTGATGGTTTCGTCGTAGGTGGCATGGAGCCGGAACGGCCACCGCCGCTCCACGAGGTGCGCGACCACGGCCGTGAGATCGGTTTCCATGGTCGCCGGCATGTCCGGGCGCGGCTCCAGGAAGTCCTCGAAGTCCGCGGCGGAGTAGACGAGCATCTCCCCCGCGCCGTTCACCCGATAGTAATCGTCGCCCTGCCCCGGCTTTACCAGGTCCGTCCACCGGCGGAAGTCCGCGAGTTCCCCCTTGGGATGCTGCGTGAAGAGGTGGTAGGCGATCCGCGTCGTGAGTTGGCCCTGGCGGGCCAGTTCATTGATGACCTGGTAGTCGTCGGGGTAGTTCTGGAAGCCGCCCCCGGCGTCCACGACGCTGGTGATCCCCAAACGGTTCAGCTCGCGCTGGAACCGGCGCGTCGCGTTGAGCTGCTCATCGAAGGAGAGTCTCGGTCCCTTGGCCAGGGTGGCGTAGAGGATCCACGCGTTGGGCCGGGCGATCAGCAACCCGGTGGGGTTGCCCTGCTTGTCCCGCCGCATCTCGCCGCCCGGTGGGTCGGGCGTGTCCTTCGTGTACCCGACGGCCCGCAGCGCCGCGCCGTTCAGCCACGCCCGGTCGTACAGGTGGAGGACGAAGACCGGGGTGTCCGGCGCGACGGCGTTGATCTCGTCCAGCGTGGGCATCCGCCGTTCTTTGAACTGGAACTCGCTCCAGCCGCCGACAACGCGCACCCAGTGCGGCGGCGGGGTCCGTCGGGCCTGTTCCCGAAGCAGGCTCAGCGCATCCGCCAGGGAGGTCACGCCGTCCCACCGCAGCTCGAGGTTGTAATTCAGCCCGCCGCGGATCGGATGCGTGTGGGAGTCGTTCAGTCCGGGGATGACGGTGCCACCCTTCACGTCGATGAGCTGGGTCTGCGGCCCCTGCTCGCGCGCGACGTCCTCCGCCGACCCGACGGTCGAGAACCGTCCGGCGCGGATCGAGATGGCGTCGGCGAACGGCCGCATCGGGCTCATCGTGGCGAACCTGCCGTTCATCAGGATCAGGTCCGCGGTTTCGCTCTGTGGAGCCCCCATGGCGCTCCTCCTTTCACGGGCCTAGGACAGTCCGGCCACCGCTCCGACTGCAAGGAAGGCCCTTCGGCTCGTTCCCGTACCTATGCCGCCCCCTCTGCTGAGGGGGCGGCTCTGCACCGTATCGTACGACCAGGTGCCGTCGGCCGGGCCTGCATGCAGGTTACCGGGCCTGCACACATCTCCCTACTTGTGCGCCCCGACAGGGGCCGGGACGACGTACTCGGGGAACTTCGTCGCCGGAGCGCCGTGGACCATCGTGTACGCGTACTCCACGCCCATGCCATAGGCGCCGCAGTGAGTCTTCACGATGTCCATCACGGCATCGTACGTGTCCTTCAATGCCCAATCGCGCTGCCACTCGAGCATCACGGACAGCGCGGTCACGGGTTTCGCTCCCGCCTGTACGACCCGCTTCATGGCGTTCTCGTGCGCGAGTTGGCTCACATCGCCGCAGCAGTCTTCCACCACGTACACCTCGTAGCCGTCGTGGATCGCCTGTATCGTGGGCAGCGCGACGCAGGTCTCCGTCCACAGCCCGGACAGGACAATCTTCCTGCGGCCGGTCTTTTCGACGGCCGCGACGAAGTTTCGGTCGTCCCACGAGTTCATGGACGACCGTTCGATCGGGACCTGCCGGGGAAAGACGGCCTGGATCTGCGGCCACATGTAGCCGCTAAAGCCCTTGGTCTCGACGGTGGAGAGCACGACGGGGACGTCGAATACCCTCGCCGCCTTCGTGAGCACGAGGTTGTTGTTGATGATCGTCTGCCGGTCGAAATTGGCCACGCCGAACAACATCTGCGGTTGGAGGTCGATGATCGCGACCACGCAATTGTCCGGGGTCAGCAGTCCTTTTTCGCTGCGCTTCGTCCGACCGTTGTTCTGAGACATTGAGTCCTCCTTTTCATTTTGAACGATCGTTGGAGCTCAGTGGCACGCCCCAGATCGGCACGGCCGCTGCCATGGGAAGTTGCGCGACGGGCTGGCGGCGTTCTCCGAGGTCAAATTGCCGCCGCTTCAACTCCTTTTGCGGCGTCTTTGATCAGCACAGCCACCGCAGTCGGCTGCGACATGTAGATCGCGTGACTGCCTGCGACCTCGACGACTGTCGACCCTGCGCGCTTGGACATGAGACGCTGGGCCGGCGACGGGATCATCCTATCGTCGGTGGCGACCAAGTACCAACTCGGCTTGGTCTTCCACGCCGGCTTGCTGATCGTCCCGTTGAGCGCCTCCACGCCCCACGGCACTTGGGAGTCGGCCATGAACGCGGCCTTCTCTTGGTCCACGTCAGCCGCAAAAGCGGCCGGGAACTTGGCCTTGTCGAGGGACAGATAGCCATCCTGGGGCGGCAGTATCGGCGGCACAGGTGCGCCAGGCGGCGGATCCTTGATAAGCGTGGATACGGACTCGCCCTTGTCCGGGGCAAACGCCGCGATATAGACAAGCCCCGCGACCTTTGGATCGTTGCCGGCTTCGGTGATCACGACTCCCCCATAGGAGTGGCCTACAAGAATCACCGGGCCGTTCTGCGCGTGCACAATGCGTTTGGTGGCTGCGACATCGCCGGCCAGCGATATCGTTGGATTCTGGACAATGGCGACACTGCAGCCGTCCCCCTTCAGTATCCTGTAGACGCTCTCCCAACCGGAACCGTCCACGAAACCACCGTGGACGAGCACGATAGCAATCTTCGATTCTTCAGCCATGATGGTCTCCTTTCCTCAGGTGCTTTTCCAAACGCCCCGAGACCTCCGTGAACACGTCGGCCGTATCGGCGCCGCCGAACGAAACCCCCGCGTCGATGGCGGCCCGGGACGTATTCGCGAGATTTGCAAAGCGGGCCGTGTCGCAAACACTTTCGGCTTTGCCATGAGAGTCCTCATTCACCGAAAACCACCCCCGATGCGCAGCGTTTCGCCGGTGATCCACGCGGCGTCTGCGGACGCGAGGAAGACGACGGCCGGGGCGATGTCCTGCGGCTGACCGATGCGGCCCAGCGGGGTCTGCGATACAACCTGTGTGCGGAATTCGCTCTGGGTGATTCCCGCGCTGCGCGTGCCCTCCGTTTCCACCATGCCCGGGTTGATCGCATTGACCCGGATGTTGCGCGGCCCGAGTTCCTTGCTCAGCGAGCGAGTCACCGCATCCACCGCCCCTTTCGTGGCGCTATACACCGAGCCGCCGGGGGCGCCCCAGGTACTGACAATGGAGCTGGTGTTGATGACGCTGCCCCCCGCTGGACCGAAGTACTTTAGGGCCTCCTGCGTGGTGAGGATCAACCCAAGCACATTCAGGTCAAACTGCTTGTGGAAGTGTTCTTCGGTGACTGCCTCGATGGGAAACATCTCGTAAATGCCTGCGTTGTTGACGAGGATGTCGAGTTGGCCGAATGTCGTCTTCGTCTCGGCAAACAGGCGTGCGATCTCCACCTTCTTGGTCACGTTCGCCTGCACCGCGATGGCCTTCCCCCCTTTACTGGCGATCTCGGCGACCACGCGGTCGGCACTTTCTCGGCTGGAGGCATAGTTCACGACCACGGATGCACCTTCGGCGGCCAGATGCGCGGCGATGGATGCACCGATTCCTTTCGAGGCCCCTGTGACCACTGCGACTTTGCCCGCGAGCTTATGCGTAGACATCGTGTGTTCTCCTGCTTCAAGAGGTCTGATGCGTTGACCAGGCATTCATCTCGTCGTGTGAATAGAGCACGTGAAGGCCTGCCCTCGCCGCCGGTGCGGACGCCGTCGATCGGCGCGTTAGCCTCCGGTGAGGAACGCCACGATCGTCGGTACGACATCAGTGGCTCTCGTATCAGCCAGAACGGACATCACGCGTGCCCTCCCATGCTGCGGGTTCATCGTGAAATGGAACCTTGGCCCCTTCCTGCATCGGTGCTTGTCGTCTGCTACTCGATTCAAGCGGTCTGCAAGTGCGCACCGCGGAAGCGTTTCACCGCCGCAGTCGAGAGGCCGACGAAAGTCAGGAACACAACTCCCTGCGCGATCGCAAACGGCGGTTCAACCTGCGTGGGAGCCAGGGACTTCAACGCGGGCACTTTCAGAAACAGTTGGACGACCAGCACGAACACATTGAGATAGAGAGCCGTCATGCCAGTGACTACATAGATCCACCGCCAGGAGTCGGCAGTTCGACGGCTGTATCGCGCATAGAATGCGATTGGCAGCACGAACAACGATATGGCTCCGACGATGTGCGACGGCAGTATGCGGTCGGCCGGAAGCATGAAGCCGGTAATGCTGGTCATCACCGTGGTCCAGAGAAAGATCGAGGTCCAGCCGTCACACCGCTTGGCGGTAAGCAACCCATACGCGACGACGAACCCCGAGACGATTCCCACCACACTAATCAACGTGTGCCCGAACACTTGTGGTGTCATTCCGAAAAACATGATGCTCATCCTCCTTCTCCTTGTGGAAACAACTGTCCGCCTTCGGACAGGAAATCATTGCAGCGATCGACAACAAGAAGCCCCGTCGATCGGCGGCGGCCACACCGTTCCCAAGCACCGGATGGCTCTACGAGATCAGAGTTGCATTCAGTGTGATCTCGGCCTTGACGAGCTTGGAGACGCGGGACATCCGGCCTTGGCCATGCTGGAGAGCTTTTCGAGCGTCGCCTGGTCGGCGCCCGGGATCTTGGCATGGAGCGTGAGGTGGACTGCCGTGATCGCGAATCCGCCGTCAACCTGCTCCAGCGTGACCTTGGCGGAGGTCTCCATCTCTTCAGCGGTGAGCTTGGCCTCGCCCAGGACCTTGGAGAGAGCCATGGTGAAGCAGCCGGCATGTGCGGCGGCGATCAGCTCCTCCGGATTGGTGCCCGGCACGCCCTCGAACCGGCTGGCGAACCCGTACGGGTACGCCTTCAAGGCGCCGCTCTCGGTCGAGATTGCGCCCTTGCCGTCCTTGATCCCGCCGCTCCATACGGCGGAGCCGTGTCGAATGATCTTCATCTGACTCCTCCATGGCCGTTCCGCCATTGGGGGGCGGTCGTCACCGTGTCGTTCGGTTCCCGATCTCATGATCACCTCGCCCCTTGCCTGATGATCCGGCCGGGCGTTTCTTTGCGATTCTCCACTCAGCCAATCGTTCAACCCTTTACGCCTTGCAGAACGCGAGCAGGTCCGCGTTGAGCCGCTCCTTGCTCGTGTCGCCCAGGCTGTGCGTACCGCCCGGATAGATCTTCAGCACCGCGTCCTTCACGAGTTTCGACGAGAGCATCGCCGAGGCTCCGATCGGCACGATCTGATCGTCGTCGCCGTGAATGATGAGCGTCGGCACGTCGAACTTCTTGAGGTCCTCGGTGAAGTCCGTTTCCGAGAACGCCTTGATGCAGTCATAGGCGTTCTTGTGTCCGGACATCATGCCCTGCATCCACCACGACTGGATCAGCCCTTGGGACACCTTGGCGCCGGGCCGGTTGAAGCCAAAGAACGGGCCGCTGGCGACATCCAGGAAGAACTGCGCGCGGTCGGCCAAGTACGCGACGCGAAAGCCGTCGAAGACCTCCTTGGGCAGCCCGCCGGGATTGGCCGCGGTCTTGAGCATGAGCGGAGGCACCGCACCCATCAGCACCGCCTTGGCCACGCGCTTGGTGCCGTGGCGACCGATGAAACGCGCCACCTCGCCGCCGCCGGTGGAGTGGCCGATCATGACGGCGTCCTTCAGGTCGAGCGCCTCGAACAACTCGGCCAGGTCGTCGGCATAGGTGTCCATCTCGTTGCCGTTCCACGGCTGGCTCGACCGGCCATGACCGCGCCGATCGTGCGCGATGCAGCGATAGCCGTGCGAGGCGAGAAAAAACATCTGCGATTCCCACGCGTCCGCGGTGAGCGGCCAGCCATGGCTGAAGACCACGGGCTGGCCCGTTGCCCCAGTCCTTGTAGTAGATCTGCGTGCCGTCCTTGGTCGTGATCGTGTGGCATGGGGTGTCCTCCTTGCCGTTGCAAGATCGACCTATTGCCTTCTGGCCGATCAGCCGTGTCCGCACTGCCTGACCGCCACGTGTCCGGCGTCGGCACTTATCGTTATGCCCGGTCTCTTGCACCATCCACTCGCGGATATATGCCGGGCAATGCTCGAGTGGATCCCGTCCGCTACGCACCGCGCCAGAAACCTCACGGCGTCTCGATCCACGAGGTCGACCGTCTTGCAGATCCAGCACGATGCGGTGATCTCCCGCTTCGGAGGCGAGAAGGCTCTGCAACTCCTCCACCTGTTCCCCGTCGATGCGACCACTCAGGGCAAAGACGACCACGTCGCCCGTCCGCCGCCCGCTGAATCTTCAACGTCATCGGTGCTCCCCTGTATCACCGCGTTCGTCGCGCTGCGCAATACGTAGTGCAACGCGAGCGCCAATCGTAACCCCTTGAAAACACTGGGGCGACGACTCGCGACGCGTCGCGATCTTCGTGAATTCGCGACATGTTCGTGAACGAGCGTTGCGGATTCTGAGTGGGAGGGACTGCGGCGCCTAGCACGGGCTTGAAGCGGTGCTTGTTGATCTTCAGCGATCTGATCTTCGATTCCAGCGTCGAGGGCGGCATCCCGAGCTTGGCGGCCGCCCCCGACGGGCCCGGACACGCGGCCTCGGGTTTCCGCCAAGGCCGCCTCGATCATTTCCTTCTCCTGCGTCGCCAGCCTCTTCGCGAGCGTCGGGCTGGCCGGCTCGCCGGCGGTCGAGGCTCCTGCGAGAGCCAGCTCTCATCCACCGAGAAGGTCTCCGTCTCACAGACGATCACCGACCGCTCAATCACATTCTGCAGCTCGCGAATGTTCCCCGGCCAGGGGTACGCCTGCAGCAGCTCCAGGGTCTTCTTGTTGATGCCCCGGATCTGCTTCCCCGCTTTCCTGGCATAGCGATCGATGAAGTACTCGACCAGCAGCGGGATGTCTTCCTGGCGCTCGCGCAGCGGCGGCATCTCGATGGGAAAGACGTTGAGCCGGTAAAACAGGTCGCTGCGAAAGGCGCCGGCCGCGATCGCCGCCTGGCAAGTCCCGATTCGTGGCCGCGATCACCCGCACGTCCGCGCGAATCGCCTGCGTGCCGCCGACCCGCTCAAATTCCCGCTCTTGCAGCACCCGCAAGAGCGCCACCTGGGTCTCCGCCGGCAGCTCCCCGATTTCATCCAGGAAGAGCGTCCCGCCCTCCGCCAGCTCGAAGCGGCCCAGACGCCGCTGCTGCGCGCCGGTGAAGGCCCCTTTCTCATGCCCGAACAATTCCGACGGCGATTAAGGAGGGCGGGATCGCGGCGCAGTTCACACTGACGAAGGCGCGCGCGGCCCGCGCCGAGCGTTTGTGGATGGCGCGGGCGATGAGTTCCTTGCCCGTCCCGGTTTCCCCGGTGATGAGCACGGTCGAGTCCGTCGGGGCGACCTTGGCGACGCGCGCGAGCACGGCCTGCAGGGCCGGCGAGGCGCCGACGATCTCCTCGAACATGGAGGCTTGTGTCGAGCTCTTCGCGCAGCACGAGGTTCTCGTTCCGGGCTCCGCTCTTCCGCCCGCTTCCGATCGTCGATGTCCGTCCCCGTCGCGTACCACCGAATGATGCGTCCCTGCTCGTCGCGCAGCGGGTTGTAACGGATGAGAAACCAGCGATACTGGCCGTCCGTCCGACGGACTGCGTTGTTCCAGTTCAAAGGGAAGGCCGCGGGCGAGCGCCTGCCGGCGTTCGATCCCGGAGTCGCTCCACGTCGGCCGGATGAAAGACCCGCTCCCGAAAGTCCCCCGCTCGAACGTCGTCCGAGCGTGAGACCGGTGTACCCGAGCACGCGCTCATTCGCATACAGCGAACGCCCCTCCGGTGCCAGGACGAGGATCAGCGCAGGGATGGCCTCGACGATCTGCCGCAGTTCGCGTTCGTCTTGCCGGATGCGCGCTTCCGCCTCCTTGGCTGCCGTGACGTCCGACACCGCCCCGACAAACTCGAGGGCGTGCCGAGTCATCTCTGACGGCACGCGCCACCACGTGCAGATGCTTGACCGAACGGTCCGGCATCAGCACGCGATGCTCGAAATCCAGGTCCGTCCCGTCGCGTGACGCACGCTCGAGCGTCTGCCGGACGAAGCCGATGTCCTCCGGATGCACTCGGGCCAACACGAGCTCCAAGGTGGGCTTCGTTTCCGGGTCGTATCCGAGGATGCAAAAGGTCTCCTGCGACCAGACGATCTCCCCGCTCGAGACATGCCAGCCGAAACTGCCCGTGAGGCTGAGTCTCTGCGCTTCGGCCAGGTACGCTTCGCTTCGCCGTAAATCCTCTCGGCCCGTTTGCGGTCGGTGATGTCGCGCAGAATGACGGTGCACACCAGTTCGCCGCCGAGGTTGAGTTTGGAAATCGACGCCTCGGCGGGAAACTCGCGACCGTCCTTCCGGACGGCCGTAAACCTCCCGGCGTTGCCCCTTGGTCGCGCAATGTCTGAAGATTGAGCGAATTCCTCGATATGTCTCCGATGGGCGTCCCCAAAGCGTTTCGGTATAAGGACATCGATTGGTTTGCCAATCACGTCGGCTTCCAGATAGCCAAACACCTTCTCGGCGCCGCTGATTGAACAGTGTTATGCGTTGGCTGGAATCAGTGGATATGATCGCGTCTTCGGCGATTTCCAGGATCCCTTCGAAGCGCGCTCTCGCTGCGCGCATCGCCTCTTCGGCGAGTCGGCGATCCGTAATGTCCGTCGAAATGCCGCTGGCCAGGTACGCCTTCCCCTGTTCATTGCCGCATGAGCACACCGCGCTCGTGAATCCATCGTGTGGCGCCGTTCGGCTGGACGATGCGATACTCCACGTCGTGATAGCTGACCTCCTCACCGCCGATCCACCTGCGCGAAGGTGTTGGTGACGCGTTCACGATCGTCCGGATGAATCGTCTCCGTCCAGAGACGCGGATTCCGGTACAGATCTGTCGACCGATAAGGCCCCAGATGCGCTCGAAGCTCGGGCTCACGTACACGACCTTTTCCGGCTTCAGGGCCGTGAACCAAATCACTTCCGGGATCGTGTCGGCCATCCGGCGAAAGCGTTCTTCGCTCTCCTGCAGCGCCGCCTCGATGCGATTGCGCTCGATGGCAACCGCCGCCAGATGCGTGATTTGTTCGATGATCGTGCGATGCTGCGGCGTGGGGCTGCCCGGTTCGCGGGCGTAGATCGCGAAGGTGCCCAACACCTGTCCTTCCGAGGAGAGGATCGGCGTGGACCAGCACGCGCGCAGCCCGTGCGCCAGGCCAGATCGCGATATTCGGCGCACAGCGCGTCCGCGCCGACGTCCGCGACGATCACCGGCTCTTTGCGGTACGCGGCCGATTCCGCACGGCCCCCAGCCAGTGCCGATGATGCCTGCCGTCGATCGCCTCCAGTGTAGCTTTTGGGCAGACTGGGCGCCGCCCCGTGCCGAAGGCGGTTGGTCATCCAGATCCAACAACAGAATCGTAGCACAGAGAACCGCTCGGACAGCTCTTCGACCAGCCGGCAGACGGCATCGAGGATCGACGCAAGCGGCGTGCCCCTGGCGATCATCTCGAGCAGTCGATTCTCTCCGGCGAGCAGCGTCTCCGCCCACTTGCGGTCGTGTATGTCTGTGGTCGTTCCATACCACTTGACCAGGTTTCCCCGTTCATCGTGCAACGGCACCGCGCGAAACAAGAACCACCGATACGCCCCGTCGAACCGGCGCACGCGCGTTTCTGTCTCGCCCGGCTCCCCGGACGCCAACGCGGCGCGCCAGACCGCCAGCAGTCTATCGCGGTCTTCGGGACAGACGGCGACCTGCCACCCCCAGTTCTTCGCCTCCTCATGGCTGACGCCCGAGTGATCCAACCAGCGTTGGTTCAGAAAATCGCAGGTACCGTCAGGCCGGCCGTCCAGACCAGGTCGGGGATGGTATTCACGGCGAGGCGAAGGTCAGTCGTGCGCGGCTGGTCGATCAGCCCGCACGTCCGTATCAGGCTGGACATCCGCCAGCGCGATCGCCGCGTGTGTCGCCAATCGTGTCAGCAGTGCGACCTGCGCCGGCGTGAACACGGAGGGCGTCCGGCTGTTCTCCAGATACAACACACCGAGCAGCGTGGCCTGCTTCACCACGGGCAGGCAGACGATCGAGCGAGCCCGTGTCGCGCGGATGTACGCATCCGCCGAAAACCGGTGTGGAGCCGCGGCGTCATCCAGCAGCACACTCTCCCGCGTCTGGAGGACGTGGTTCAAGACCGATTCGGGGAGTCGTGCAGGCGCCGTCACACCGAGGCGGAGACGAACCTCCACCGTGTGGGGGCCGGTAATGGCTTCAGCCTCTTTCCGCGGGCCATCCCCTCGCGGAAGCGTCAACAGGCCCCGCTCGGCCCCCGTCTGCTCGACGGCGATGGTGAGCAGGGTTCGGACGAGGCTCTCGTGGACGCCCTTTCCGGACCCCGCCTCGAACGGCGTGACGACGGTGGGGAGGTCCCGGGATTCGATCAGGGGACGGGGGGGGTCGGGAAGCCGGTCGGCGCTCGACACGGAACGGGTCCAGGCGGCGCCGATCTTCTTCTCCTCCTTCGGACGAGGAGGATTCAAGGAGGGTTGCGGGTGCTCCATATCGTCCCCTCCGACCGGGCCCCGAAAGTCCCCGGTCGGATGTCCGAATTCGTTGGCGATTTTACCGAGGGCCTGGATTCTGAACGCGAGACGCGACACCACCGATCAACCAACGTCGGTGGGCACGCGTAGAGATCCCAGGCCACTCTGACGTGGACTGGATATGCCCTTGCTGCGCCGATCTCGCGACCGCGGTCGTCCCCGTGGTAAGAAGAATGACGGTCGTGGAACCGAGACCCAACGGATTGGGGGAGCAGGTTTTTCCACGCCGCAATACCAACCGCCGTAGCGCACCAACCCAACGGTTCTACCACTCAAAGGAGGAGGAAACGTGGGACGAGGAGTATCGTGGCGAATCGGATACCGCACCGGAAGCCATATCCACCCTTCCGCGGTCGCCAAGAGCATGATTCTCGTACGGTGTGTCCGACCCACAGACAACACTGTCTCCACCCACAGGGTGCGTGCGCTTCGTCGTTTTTTTCACGCTAACGGGGTTACCTGGAAAAGTCAAGCATATCGGAGCACACCGCTCCTGTAACATCGAACAGAAGTTTCACGCGGCGTTGAAAGGCCGTTGCCCTTCACCTGCGCGCTGGAGCCGTTCCGGGAATTCACCTACACGCACCGAATTGGGACCGATCGTTGGCGGACGACAGATTTGTTGGATTGTTACCTGTTCCCGCGACCGGTGGTTCTCACCACGTGGGTGCCCGGGGACCATCACCACTGTGGTGCGCACGGTCAGGAGTGAGCAGAACTGTTTGCACGGAAAGGGGAATTTACGCTTTGTTTGTAGCGGATTTAGCCGGAGATCCACCCGCCCATTCCGGGGGAGGAAGGAGCCTTTTTCTCGATGAGTGTGCCGCCTTGCTCGACCTTTTTGAGCAGCCTGGGCGCAAATAGGTTCCGTCAGCGACCGGGGCGGGGACTCCCGCGAGAGCCGCGCGCGCGGGCGTGGCGCGGCCCGGTCCCTCTATGCCTCTGCCCTGGCCGGCGAACCCCTGCGGCACGATGCCGAGCGTCACGAGGTCGGCGACCCGCAGAATCGTCAGAGTGGACCGGCGCCCGATCTGTTCCTCCGTCAGGAACCGGTGCAGGTCGTCGACGCTCGATATCGGGTGGCCGCCGTAGCCTACGATGATGTCGCCCTCCCGAAGCCCGCCTCTTTGCCGAGCTATCGCTTTCGACGAAGGTCCCCTGAAGCCGCTCTCGAGGGGTGGGCGAACCACGCGGCGGTGGAGAGGCTCGTTCTGGCCTGCCACACCGAGATAGCTTCGCTTGACCTTCCCGTATTTTATCAGCCGACCGGCCACGAACTTCGCGGTGTTGATCGCTATTGCGAAGCAGAGACCCTGGGCCATGAGGATGATCGCGGTATTGATACCGATGACGTCGCCACCCGAGGTCAGAAGAGGACCTCCAGAGTTTCCCGGATTGAGGGCCGCATCGGTCTGGATGACGTTATCGATCAAGCGCCCGGAGCTTGACCTGAGCGAGCGGCCGAGCGCGCTTATGACGCCGGCGGTTACGGTGCACTGAAAGCCGTAGGGATTTCCGACAGCGATGACAAGCTGACCCACTTTCGGAGAGTGTGAGTCCCCGAGGGCGGCGGGTCAATGCCGGCGTTGATCCTGACGACCGCGAGGTCGGTGTCAGGATCGTCGCCCACGATGTCCGCCTGGACCTGCCCGTCGGAGAGGGTGACTTCCACCCGTGTCGCACGCTGAACCACGTGGCTGTTGGTGAGGATGAACCCGTCCGGCGTGAACACGAAACCGGAGCCGCCGCCCTGGGTCCCTTGCCGCCCGCGCACTTCCACATTCACCACGGCAGGGCTGACCCGCTCGGCCGCCTGCGTGACCGTGCGCGAGTACGCATCCAGCAGGTCCTCGTTGTCTGGGACCAGCGCACGCGGCGACTGAAGAGGCTGCCCGCCGCCGTCCTCCTGCGCCGTCCATTCCAGGGTGTGTCGCATGGGGTCCCCTCCTTGTGTTCTATGCCGTTCACGCCCACCCGGCGCGTGGGCGACAGTGCCAGAGGGTAAGACGTTAGGCGCCAACGCGCAAGCCGGCATCCCACACTGAGAGGGATGGTCAAGCCATTTATTGAGTCTTGCCTAAGTAATGGTACACCTCAGATTCCAACCCCGCCGCCCGGAAGAACGCCGGCGAGGAGGTGCCGCTGGCCCCGCGTTCGGTGAGCGAGCTGAGCACGGCGCCTTCGAGGGTGGTCGAGATCGGTCCGGCGCGAAGTTCGCCAGGTCGCCGTACTTGGTGTGGCTCCAGACGTGCTCCACGGGGTTGAGGTCCGGGGCGTAGGCCGGCAGCCACTCCACGACGATCCGCCGGGACTGGGCCAGCCAGGTCACCACCCGGGTCGCCCGGTGCGGGCGGCTCCGGTCCCAGATGAGGGTGAAGCCCCGGGGGAGGTGGCGCCGCAGCGCCTGGAGGAACCGGAGGACCTCGGCGTTCCGGATGTTGTGCCGATACAGCGCCCAGTAGAGCCCGAAGCGACGTCGGCGTGGGGCCACCGTGAGCGCGCTGATCACCGAGAGCCGGTCCCGGCGATCCCACTGGCGGAGGAGGGGCGTCTGGCCGCGGGGCGCCCAGGTGCGCCGGACCACCGGCTGGAGCATGAAGCCGCTCTCATCGAGGAAGACGAGGCTTCGGCCGGCGCGGCGGGCGTTTTTTTATATGCGGCCAGCGCTCCGGGCGCCACCGCTGGATCGCGGCCTCGTCCCGCTCCTTCGCCCGGCGCTCCGGCTTCTGGCAGCTCCACCCCTCCCCGCGGAGGATCTTCCAGACGTGGGCGGGGTGGTACGTGACCCCGAAGGTCCGGGCGATGACCGTCGGCGACCCGGGGCAACGTCCAGAGGTCGGTGCTGAACCCGTGGGCCGTGGCCCCTTTGAGCAGGAGCGTGAGGAGCTTCGCCCGCTGCCGGGCCGTGACCCGCGGCGGCCGTCCCGGCGTGGGCTTGGGCCGCAAGGCATCGGGGCCTCGGGCCCGGACCTCGGCCTGCCAGCGGCTGACGGACGTCGGCGAACAGCCGATCTGCCGGGCGACCTCGCGCACCCCGAGCCCCTTGTCGAGGAGGGCGACGGCCCGGCGCCGCCGCGCTTCCAGATCTGCGGGGCTGCCGTGTGGTCTCATGCATCGGAGAGTACCATCGTCCCATTAGTTAGGCAAGCTTCAATAAGAACGTTACTTTCCTCATGATCGGCGCGCCATTAGATTAGAGATGTTACCCGGCTCTGCCGCGGGGCACGGCCGGGATCGAAGCCCGTCGGCGGTCGGGCACCGCGGGCCGGAGACGTCTCGCAGGATCGATGCGCGGCGGGCACGAGAGCGGTCTGTCGGCGTCCGGGCCGCAGGCGACAACGGGACAGGACGGTGATGGGCGAGGGCAGACAAAAGCGCGCGCTGGACGTCGATGGCCTCGGTGAGCGCGAAGGGGTCGAGGGTGGCCCGGAGGTGCTGGAGGTGGGCCACGCGCACGCGCACGGCCTCGGGGCAGGCCTGGACGCGTGGACCTCCGGACAACCAGACGGCCGCGCACGCCGGGTGGGACGGCCCACAGCCAGCCAGGCGGAGACAGACTCTCATCGCACAGGCAGACCTGCCCGGCTACACGACCAGGCTGTCGGCCCAGTTCGGGGTGCCCCTTCCCACGGTCGAGTCGATCATCGCCCAGATGCGGCTGCCCGGCGATGCCTTCCCGTGTCTCCAACTCGGCCAGATGACCCGGCAGCCGCCGGAACGGGTCGTGCAGACCTATCAGCACAGCCACGGGAAGGGCTGGGGCGTGATCGCCAAGGAGCGTGGCATCCAGCCCGGCTCCCGTGACTTCCACGCACTCAAACGCGGCGACTTCGCCTTTACGGGTGAACCGACTGGAGCGAGCCCGAACACCGGGAAGAGCAAGGGAAAGACGAAGGGAAAAGACAAGGGGCACCCGGGATAGACGTGCTCGGCGCAACGCACGGCGGTTCCGAAGAACCGGTGTCGTCCGTGCGCCCGCACGACGGCAGGCGCGGAGGGTTACGACTTCTGCAGCCGGAAAAGGGTCGGGGAGATCTCCTCGCTGTAGGGTTGGCCGTTGCTGTTGCAGCCGCCGCGGCTGATGTGATGGTGAAGCGAGGCGAGCCGGTGATCGCCGATCAGGGTCTCCAGCGCGCCAAACTCGTAGTCGCTGAGCTTGCCCCGGGTGGACCGTCCAGGTACTTGGTGGCCAGCGCCGTCGTCCGGTATCGCTCGCCGCGCAGGACATCGATCAGCGATCCCCTGTTGTCCACCAGGAACCGCATGATCTTCTCGTAGTCCATCGGCGCGCTGGCCGGGCCAAATCAGATCCGTTTCCAGATGGGGTTCAACTCTCCGAGTCATGCGGATAGTCGGTGGGGAACTGATGGATGATGTTCTTGGAGACGTTCGCGTCGTCCGACTCGGACACATCCGCCCCGAGGTCAATGCCGACCTTGTGGAAATGATCCACGAATTGATTCCAGTCCCGCAATCGGACCGGGAGCTTCTCCCCCTCCGTACTCGGTGATTTCCCAGGGAAACCCCTCGCCTCCAAACGCCCACTCGTACAGGCACGCCTGGAACGGTTGCGGCCTTGCCGACTGATGGAACCCAGGGGCCGCGGGATGTGGGCGTACTTGTACACTTTCTCCCGGAAGAAGTAGTCCTCGAGCTTCTTGATCAGCATGTGCCGAAGATACATCAGGTGGCCGCTTCCGGCGCGGGGTTGTGTTCCGCGCGCACGGCGGTCACGACTCCCTCGTGGGTCCGGATCGTGCCGCCGATTCCGGGGAGCTTGTTCAGAAGATAGACGGTCACCGCCGCCTCACCGCCACAGCCGCCTTCCCGCACGTATTCGATGACGCCGTCTTCGAATGTCGGATCCGAGCATAGGGATTCGCCCCGGAGGCCGTTCGCGCTGCGTGCGGCCTGGTGCCACACCAACCGCGCCCTGAATATCGCAGCCCAGACTCCGATGTCAAGCCCGGAATCCACAAACCCCTGGCGTGCCGGACCGGCGGGCGCCTGGTGACGGCGGGAGGAGTAGCTGGCAGACTGCCGGCGAACTCGTTTTCGCCCAGGCTGCTCAAAAGAGTCCCAATGCAAGGCGGCACGCAAAGGCCGAGCGAGGCGTACTCGAGGTCCGCGGCAGCGACTGCCGAAGCGGGCCAACGCCGCAGATGGGCCGTTTTCAACAGCCTGACAGAGGCAGCCGAGGGTAGAGGGGACGCAGGGCGCTGTACACGTCGTCGAAGAGCCGGCGGCGTTCGCGGTAGACTCCAGCAGTTCGGGGTTCAGGGTGAAGATCCGGACCGTCGGGTTCCAGGTGCGGGCGGTCGCCACGGGGTCGGTCACCAGACCGACGGCGGCCGCCGCCAGGACGGCGGCGCCCAGCGAGGCCGCCTCGGTATACCGGGGTCGAGTGGCCGGCATCCCCAGGATGTCCGCCTTGATCTGGGCCCAGATGTCTGACTTGGCCCCGCCGCCGATCACCACCAATTCGCCGGGGACAATGCCCATGTCTCGCAACCCATCCAGGCAGGTGGCGACTTCATAGCCCACCCCCTCCAGGAACGCCCGGGCGACGTCGCCCCGGGTATGGCCGAGACTCAGCCCCAGGATCATCCCTCGCGCGTCGGGATTCCAGCGCGTGGATCGGGCGCCCATGAAGAACGGAAAGACCAGCAGCCCCCGGGCGCCGGGCGGGCTCTCGGCCGCGTCCCGGTCCAGGAGAACCGTCTGCCCCGGCCCGAGACCTACCAGGTTCCGCAGCCAGCGCAGGGCCGAGGCGGTCGTGGTCACGCCGAGTTCGAACAGGTAGCGGCCCGGGATGGCGTGGATTCCGCACGGGACACGGCCGAGGTCCTCCGGCAGCCGGTCGGTGACCATGGAGATCTGCGTGGCGGTCCCGGTCGAATCCGACGCGCGATCGCCCGTCAGGCCCGCGCCCACCCCCTCGCACGAGCGGTCGCCGCCGCCCAACGCCACCGGAATCCCGGCGGGAATACCCAGCGCCGAGGCGGCGTCCGCGGCGAGGCGATGCGGCGCCTCGGTGGAGCGATAGACTGCGGGGAACTGGTCGGGGCGAACGCCGACGCGGTCGAACATCGCCGGCCACCAGCATTCCTTCCGCAGATCGATCATCATGGTGCGCGACGCGAGCGTGTAGTCGGTCGCGGGCGCGCCGGTCAACCGGTAGTAGAGGAAGTCCCGGGGCTGCAGGAACACCGTGGTGCGAGCGAGCAGGTCGGGCTGGTTCTCGCGCAGCCACAGCAGCTTGCAGGCGGTGTAGTTCGGATCCGGCGCGACCCCGGTGTGGTGATGCAGGAACGACTCGCCGAACTCTTCGCCCAACCGCGCCGACTGCTCGCGGCAGCGACGGTCCATCCAGATGATGCAGCGGTCAAGGGGCTGCCCATCCCGCCCGATGGGAACCACCCCTTCCCGCTGGGAGGAGAGACCGATGGCGGCGATGCGCGAGGCGTCCTGACCCGCCAGGCAGGTCCGCGCCGCGGTGATGGCGGCCTGCCACCAATCGGACGAGTCCTGCTCCGCCCAGTCCGGCCGAGGGTGATGGGTTGGGTAGCCCTCGTCGGCCGAGGCGAGGAGCGTTCCCGCCACGTCCCAGAGGCAGACCTTGCAGTTCGTGGTCCCGAGGTCGAAGGTGAGAAGGGTATCCATAGAGTTGAGAGCCGAGAGCCGAGAGTCGAGAGCGAGAGCCGAGACCGGACTTGGTGTGTCGCTTGCGCCGACCGGACTTGGCTCTCTACGCTGGGTTACGGTTTCACCATGAGCTTGAGGCCCTTGCCCTCGCGGAGGGCGTGGATGGCCTCCTTGGTCTGGGCCAGCGGATACTCCACGCCAAGCAGCGGCTGCAGGGTGAGCTGGGGCAGCCAGCGGATCGCCCGGTGGAACATGTACGGCCGGAGGAAGGCGGCCTTGATCTGGATCTCCTTGTCGAAGAGCTGGTAGGGCTTGACCTTGGCGACGGCCTCGGGATCGGCCACGCCCATGACGAAGACGGTCCCGCCCTTCTGCACCAGATCGATGCCCTGCTCCAACAGGGCGGGGTGCCCGAGGCAGTCGAAGACGATCTCCGGCCCCAGGCCGCCGGTGTGCTCCTTCACGAAGGCCGTCAGGTCCTGGCCCTTCGGGTCCACGGGAATCCCGCCGACCGCCTTGCAGATCTCCCGCCGGTGGGCGCGGGGTTCCGAGATCAGGACCTTGCTGGCACCGCTGTGCAGGAGGAGCTGGGTCATGATGCAGCCGATGGTCCCGCCCGCCAGAACCAGTGCCACGTCCCCCGAGCGGACCTTGGCCAGATCGATGGCGTGGAGCGCGCACGCCACCGGCTCGGCCAGCGCGGCGAATTCGAAGGAGAGGCTGTCCGGGAGCTTGTGGACGTTCCGGTCCGGGTAAAGGGAATACTCGGCATATCCGCCCGGATGCGCATAGCGATGCATGCACTGGTGCTCCCGCCCATCCCGGCAGAAGTAGCAGCTGTCGCAGGCCAGCCCGGTCTCGACGGCAACCCGGTCGCCGACCTTGAACTTGGTCACCCCCTTGCCCAGGGCGCTGACCACCCCGGTGAACTCGTGTCCAATGACCCGGGGCGGCTTGAACATCGGGAACTTCCCTTCGAGGATATGCACGTCGGTCGCACAGACGCCGCAGGCGACGACCTTGACCTGAACGTCATGGGGGTCCTTCGGGTCCGGGATCGGGAGGTCGTCGATGTCGAGCTGGTCGATGCCTTTCCAGACTGCTGCCTTCATGGGGTGTGCTCCTTTCGGGGGAGGGGAAACGGGCTGCCGAAGCCTCGCGCGGCGAGGAAGCGCCACACCTCCTCGATCCGCGGGATGCCGGTGCGGCCGCCCAAGCAGGTGCATTTCAGCGCCGAGACCGCATTGGCGAATTGCAGTATATCGCGAGCCTCCCACCCCTGCAACAGGCCGTACAGAAACGCGCCGTGAAACACGTCGCCGGCGCCGGTGGTGTCCACCACGTCCACGGGAAAGCCGGGAGCCTCCACGACCTCGCCCCGGTACAGCAGGGCCGAACCGGCCTCTCCCTGCGTGAGGCCGACGCACGGCGGGCCGAGATCGGCCAGCGCGCGAAGAATATCCGGCGGGGCGGTCTTGCCGGTGAGTGTCCGGGCGAACCGCCGGCTCACGATGAGGACATCCGTCAACGGGAACAGCTCCTCCCGATACTGGGTGGGCTCCTCCGCATCCACCGAGACCAGGATGCCGGCCTCCTTGGCCCAGCGGGCCGCCTGCAGGGCGGCCTCCCCCTCGTGGCCGTCGAGGTGCAGCGTGCGACCGGCGCACACCGCCTCGCGCGTGAGGTCGTCAGGGGTGAGCCAGATGCGGGGGTCGCGCTGGCGGACGATGGTGCGATGACCGGAGCCTTCCTCCACCAGGACGACGCAAAACCGGTTGGGCACGCCGTCGGCCACCACCGACCCGGTGAGATCCAGGCCCTTCGCACGGTCAACTCATCGCGGGCCAAGCGACCGATCTCGTTGCCGCCGAACTTTCCAATGTAGCGCGTCCGGAGGCCGAGCCGTCCGCAGGCCACCATGGCAGTCGCGGTGAGCCCGCCGCCCTGGATCGTCGCGCCCAGGGCGTCCATCTTGGTGTTGGACTCCGGGAAGTGGGGAATGCGGAAGAGGTAGTCGATGACGTTGATGCCGACGCCGACGACGTCGAGGGGCTTGTTCGCTGGAATGGCGAGGTCGATGCGCATGATAGAGCCGAGAGCCTAGCGCCGAGCGCCGAAAACCTCGGACTTCGAACCTGAAGCCCTGGACGTCAGTTGAGCTGGAGTCCGCCGCAGACGTTGTAGGTCTGGCCGGTGATGTACGATGCCTCGTCCGATGCCAGGAACGTGTACAGCTTGGCGACGTCCTCGGGCGTCTCGATGCGGCCCAGGGGGATGTTGGCGACCCGCGACTGCTTGATCGTGCCGGTGGGCTTTCCCTCCAGCGCCGACCACTCGCGGTCGATGCTCACCCACATGTCGGTGTCCACGATGCCGGGGGCCACGGCGTTGACCCGGATGCCATGTTTGGCCAGTGCCATCGCCAGTCCCTGCGTGATGCCGATGACGCCGAACTTGGAGGCGCAGTAGTCCACCAGCATCGGCTTCCCGGACCGTCCGGAGATCGAGGAGGCGTTCAGGATGACGCCCGAGCTCCGCTTGACCATCTCGCGCGCCACGGCCTGGGAGCAGAAGAACACCGCCTTGAGATTGAGATTCAGCGTGCGATCCCAATCGGCCTCGGTCAACTCCAAGGGGAAGCGGACCTGGGTGATGCCGGCGTTATTCACCAGGATGTCGATCTTGCCGAACTCCCGAAGCGCCGTCTCCACCATGCGCCGGATGTCCGCCGCTTGGGTCACATCCATCTGCATGGCGACACCCTTCCGTCCAAGCGCCCGGATCTCGGCGGCCACGGCTTCGCTTGCCGCTCGGTCAAGATCGGGGACCAGGACGTCCGCGCCCTCTCGGGCGAACATGAGTGCCGTGGCTTTTCCGATACCCCGACCGGCGCCCGTGATGATCGCACTCTTCCCTGCGAGTCGCACGATAGCCTCCTTTGAGAAGCTGTCAGCCGTCAGCATTCAGCAATCAGCTTTTCAAATCCTGCCCTCACTCAGAGCTGACCGCTGAGAGCTGAACGCTCCTCCTCACCCCTTCAGGGCGCCGAACGTCAGCCCCCGGACGATGTGCTTCTGGATGAACAGGGACAGGATCAAGACCGGCAGCGTGATGACGGTTGCCGCCGCCGTCAGGCCGCCCCAGTTGATCTCCTCGTAGGAGAGGAAGTTATAGACGGCGATCGGCAGCGTGCGCGTCTTGAACCCCGCGATGATGAGCGAGAAGAGGAAGTTGTTCCACGAGAAGATGAAACGCAAGGATGGCCGTGGCCACGATGCCCGGCTTCACCAGGGGCAAGGCCACGCGCAGGAACGCGGAGAAATTGGAGCAGCCGTCGATCCGGGCCGCCTCGATCAGTTCGCCCGGCACGTCCTCGAAGAAGCCGATCATCACCCACAGGACGAGGGGCAGCGCCACGATCAAGTGGGTGAGGATCAGGGCCATATAGGTGTCGATCATCTTGAGCTTGGTGAAGAGGATGAACCAGGGAATCAGGTAGGCAGATCCCCGGGGCCATGCGCGCGGTGAGGATGGCGAGCGCGATCCCGGTCTGCTTGAACCGGGCGACCGCGTACGCGCCCGGCAGGCCCAGGACGAGGGCCAGGCCGGTGGAACCGGCGGCCACGATCAGGCTGTTCAGGGTGAAGGTGAAAAAGGGGTTCTTGATGAACACCTCGCGATAATTGTTCAGCGTGGGCGTGAACACCCAGACGGGCGGATAGGCGGTGTTCTGCACCTGCGTCTTCAACGAGGACAGCAGCATCCACGCCAGCGGGAACAGGAACGGCAGCAGGATCAGCACCAGCAGCAGGTAGGTCCAGGGGCTCTCACCCGAGTGTCGCATCGTACGCATAGGAGTTCGTCCCAACGGAGGATGAAAAACCGACAACCGACAACCGACAACGCAACCGCACGACCGATCCTTGACGGACCAACCGTCACGCCTTACCAGGAGCCGCGTCGGACCTTGATCAAGAGCAGGCTCACGCCCATGACCAGGGCGAACAGGATCACGAGGAGCGAGCTGGCGTAGCCGATGTGAAAATAGAAGAGCCCCACCTGGAACGTGTACACGTTCAGCGTCTCGGACGCGAACCCCGGCCCTCCGGCGGTCATGACGTAGATGATGTCGAAGGTCTTGAGGCAATCGATGGCCCGAAACAGCAGGGCGACCATGATCGTCGGGCGGAGCAAGCGGCAGCGTGATCCGCCAGAACATCTGCGCGGGCGTGGCGCCGTCGATCAGCGCGGACTCGTACGGCTCCAGCGGCAGGCTGGCCAGGCCGGCCAGCGTGATCAGGGTGATGAGGGGCGTCCACTCCCAGGTATCCACGAAGGCCAGGGCGGGAATGACCAGCCGGACGTCGCTGACCCACTTGAACGGCCCGAGACCGATCAGGCCCACCAGGTAGTTCATCACGCCGAGGGTGGGGTTGAACATCATCATCCAGACCAGGGCGATGGCCACCGGCGTGGCGACCATGGGCAAGAGAAACACGGACCGGAAGAACCCCTTGCCCCGGAACGACCGGTTGAGCAGCAAGGCCAGGGCGACCCCGAGGACGACCTGGAGGGCCGTCGCCAGGACCGTGAAGTAGATCGTCAGCCAGAGGGCATTCCGGAAGCGCTCATCCTCGGTGAACGCCCGCTTGAAGTTCGCGAGGCCGATGAACTCCGGCGCCGTGACGCTGCTGGCGAACCAGGAGTGCAGACTCATGTACACGGTGTAGAAGACCGGAAAGACCATCAGGACGAAGATGACCACGGCCGCCGGCGAGGTGAAGAAAAAGACCGGATGACGCTCCACCAAGACCGACCAGCGCGAATCGGGCCGGCGCAGGTCGGCTCGGGCGAAACCCTCTTGCGGGGAGTTCTGCTGTGCCATGCACGCTCTCACGAAAAGGGAGGAGGCCCGTAGGAGCCTCCTCCCGTGTTCCCGATCCGAGAATCCGCCGGCTACTTCTTTTCCGTCTCCGCCATGATGCGCTTGGTGTCGGCGGCGGCCTTGTTCACCGCGGCCTTCACGTCGCCGCCCTGGATCGAGGTCACGATGGCTGCGCCGATGGCGTCGCGGACCTCGGGCACGGCCACGACCGGTGGATTCCAGTTGGAATTCCCGACGCGCAGGCCCTGGATGAGGGCCTCGGCCAGTTCGGGATTCATCTTCGCCTTGGCCTTGGCATCCTTCCACACCGAGTCGCGGCCGCCCTGGACGGCGCGCTCGCTCTGGATGGCCAGCACGATCTCCTTGCTGGTTGCCCACTGCAGGAAGAGCCAGCCCGCTTTCGGGTTCTTGCTGTTCTTGGGGATGCCGAGACCCCACACGGTGGCCATCGTCCCCGGCTTGCCGCCCGGACCCTTCGGGAACATGACGTAACCCATCTTGCCCTTCACCTTGGATTTTTCCGGGTCTTCCACGAACGCCGAAATGGAATCGAACTCCGTGTACATGGCCGCCTTGCCCTGCCCCATGATGGACGAGGCCTCGTACCAGTGGTTGTTCTCGGAGCCGGGAGGTCCGTACTGCTTGAGCAGGCGTCCGTACAGCTCGAAGGCCTTGATGCCATCCTCGGAGTTGAACGCCGGCTCGCGGCTCGGGGTCATCCAGATTGCCCCCATGGCGTGGAGGTAGCCCGAGAAGATGGACGTGGCGGCGGCCCGCTTGCCCCGGGCGACGAAGCCGAAGCCGGGCTGGCCGTCATCCGTCATGGCCTTGCCGTTCAACGCCTTGGCGGCGGCCTCCAGCTCGTCCAGGGTCGTCGGGACCTTGACGTTGTACTTCTGGAACACGTCCTTCCGGTACATGAGCTGGTTGGTCTCCAGCTGAATCGGCGGCCCGATGATCCGGCCATCCACCGTCATGCCGGAGCGGCCCACCTCCAGAAAATCGTTCCAGTTGTACTCCGGCGCGGTGATGGACGCGTCCTTGAGGTACTCGTCGATGGGCTGGTACCAGCCGGCCCGCAGGTACTTCAGTCCTTCCTGCGCCGGCATGGTCATGAAGACGTCGATGCTCCCGCTGCCGGAGGCGAGCTCCACCGAGGTCTTCGCCCGGAACTGGTCCTCCGGGTACACCTCGACGACCAGCTTCATCCCGGTCAGCGCCTCGAAGTCCTTCAGGTGCGGCTCGATGGCGACCTGCCACGGGTGCTTGTTGAGCATGACGCGGAGCTGGGTGCCCTTGAACTGCTGCCAGTTGAACTGCCCCGCCTCGCTTGCGGACGCAAGCGCCAAGCCGAGCAGCCCCACGATCAACGCCAGGGTCCAGAGCCGCCGAGTGATACCCATGGACTTCCCTCCTCATTGATGGGAAATGGCCAGCTGCACGGCGTAATGGCAGGGCCGCTTGGGTTTACGGATTCCACCTTTCGTGCTGCGGAATCAGGCTAACACAGGCATGTGGTCCCGGGCACGATGCGGATGGGAGCAAGCGGAGGAGGCCCGGGCGGGCCTCCTCCGATATGACCGCAGGGAGCGTCCTACTTCTTCTCGGTCTCCGCCATGATGCGCTTCATGTCGGCGGCCGCCTTGTCGGCCGCGGCCTTCACGTCGCCACCCTGGATCGAGGTCACGATGGCGCGCCCGACGGCGTCCCGCACTTCGGCCACGGCCACCACCGGCGGGTTCCAGAGCGGCGTGCCGACCTTGGAGCCCTGGGCCAGGGACTCGGCCAGGTCGGCCGGAACCTTCGCCCGACCCTTCGGGTCCTTCCACACGGAGTCGCGGGCGCCGAGCACGCCTGCCTCGCTCTGGATCTTGAGCACCTGCTCCTTGTTCGTGACCCACTGCAGGAAGAGCCAGGCCGCCTTCTGGTTCTTGCTGGTCTTTGGTATACCCAGACCCCAGGGGGCCACGGTTCCGCCGGGATGGCCGTTGGGGCCCTTCGGGAACACGGCGTATCCCACCTTGCCGATGATCTTGGACTTCTGCGGGTCCTCGATCACCGGAAACAGGGAGTTCGCATCCAGCCAGATCGCCGCCTTGCCCTGGGAGAAGATGGAGCTGGCCTCGTACCAGTGGTTGTTCTCCGAGCCCGGAGGCCCGTACAGGCGAAGGAGGCGGCCCCACATGTCGATGGCCTTGACGGCCTCCGGACTGTTGATGGCGGGCTCGCGGTTCGGCGTGAGCCAGGTGCCGTTCATGGCGAAGAGCATTCCCGCGAACTGGGACGTGGCGGCGGCGCGCTTCCCTCGGGCCACGAAGCCGAAGCCGGGCTGGCCGTCATCCGTCATGGGCTTGCCGTTCAACGCCTTGGCAGCGGCCTCCAGCTCGTCCAGGGTGGTCGGGACCTTCACGTTGTATTTCTGGAAGACGTCCTTCCGGTACATGAGGGCCGAGTTTTCTATCTGGATCGGCGGGCCGATCGTCTTTCCCTCGATGACCATGGCGTCGCGTGCCTTATCGAGGAAGTCGTTCCAGTTGTAGTCGGAGGCGGTGAGGGACGGATCCTTCAGAAACTCGTCCACCGGCTGGTACCAGCCGGCCCGCATGTACTTCAGCCCCTCCTGCCCCGGCATCGTCATGAAGACATCCATGCTGCTGGCGCCGGAGGTCAGCTCCACCAGGGTCTTGGCTCGGAACTGGTCCTCGGGGTAGACCTCGACGACCAACTTCATGCCGGTGAGCGCCTCGAAATCCTTGAGGTGAGGCTCGATGGCGGCCTGCCAGGGATGCTTGTTGATGAGCACGCGAAGCTGCGTGCCCTTGAACTGTTGCCAGTTGAACTGCGCCGGCCTCGGACACGGAGGCCAGCGCCAGCCCGAGCAGCCCCAGAATCAAGGCCAGGGAACATACTCGTCGCGTGACACCCATGGAAGACTCCCTCCTCTTGATGGGAAACGGCCCGACTCGAACGGTGCGGGACCCGCCGGGTTACGGCGCGCACTCGCACGCAGCATAGCTATCACAGGTTCCGGCCGGGAATCAAGGCGTGGTGGCGATCAGGATGTCGCCGCAGCCGTTCGCGCGGCATCGAGCGGCGGCATGTCGCACGCCCGGTGGCCGCCTGTGCGTTGCAGAGGACGCCTCGTCGCGGAGCGTGTCGCCGCATGGGCGCCTCTGCCGTCGGTCTCTGGACGGATGATGCTCCTTCGGTTTGCGCCCGGATCTCTCGCAGCCGCGGCTGCCGCCGCGCTCGCGGATGTTCCCGCCCTGCAGGGCCGCGGTGATGGCCTGTCCCACGGCCTCGCGCGCCGAGGTGACGGCGACCACGGGTGGCAGCCAGTCGCCCGACCGATCCGACCGGCCTGCTGGAGCGACTCGGCGAGATCCGCCGGGACCTCGCTGCGGGCCACGCGATCTTGCCAGGTGGATTCCCGGGCGACGAGGACGCCGTGCATGAGGGCCTTGCGGACCATCTCCGGGCCGCTGGCCCATTGCAGGAACAGCCAGGCCGCCTCCGGCACGGCGCTCTGCTTGGCGATGGCCAGGCCGCGCACCGCGACGGTGGCGCCGGAGCCGGCCGGGCCGGCCGGGAACAGGGCGTAGCCGACCTGTTCCGCGACCCGGGAGTTGGACGTCTTCGATGAGCGGATAGATCGAGCTTCCCTCGATATACATGGCCGCGCGCCCGTCGAGGAAGAGTGCCGACGCCTCCTGCCAGCCGAAGCGCGACACGTCCGGAGGCGCGTACTGGCCGAGCACTCGGTGCATCCACTCCAGGGCCGCGAGGCTCTGCGGTCCGTTGATGGTCGGCCGACCCCGCCCGTCCAGCCACGTGCCGCCCAAGGAGTGCAGGAGGCTCGCATAGAGGCCGGTCGCGGCAGGCGCCCTGGCCGCGACTCACGATGCCCACGCCGGGCGCGCCCTTGCGGGCCCATGGCTTTCGGTGGAGGAAGCGGGCGGCTGCCTCCAGTTCGTCCAGGGTGCGAGGCACCGCCACCTGGTACCGGCTGAAGACATCCTTGCGATAGAGCAGCGCCATGTTCTCGGCCATGACCGGGGGGCCCAAGGATGGCTCCATCGACCTGCATCGCCGCCCGGAACTTGGGGAAGAAGTCCTCCCAGCGATAATCCGCGGCGGTGAGGCTGGGATTGTCGGAGATAGTCATTGACCGATTGGATGTAGGCCGGCGTTCGAGGAAGTGGAGGCCATCCAGGTTAGGGACGTCGAAAACACGTCCACGCGGCCCGGGCGTCTTGCAGGTCGGTCTCCAGCGTCTTCCACAGGTCTCCTGGGGGAGGATCTCGGCCTCGACCCGGATGCCGGTGAGCTCCTCGAACTCCGGGAGGATACTCACGATGCGCCTTGCCACGGCGTGTTGCCCCAGAAGGACCCGAAGCGTGGTACCCTGGAACTGGCGCCAGTTGAGATTCGACGATCGAGGCGGACGAGTCGCCCTGGGCGCCGGCGCAACCGGTCACGAGCGCCAAGAGCGCTATGGCGAGCCATCCGCGCCACCGCCGGATGCGATGGAATGCCGTTCCTGTCTTCATGACACTCCTCCGCGCCCTTGGGGTATCCAGGGCGATCATGACCGCTCCATGAGCGGAGCCGAGTCCGGCTCACGCTAGCGATCCGTTTTGGGACTGTCAACTGAGAAGTGAGCCGTGACAGAGGGGCCGCTGCGTCCGACTCGCAATCCCCTTGCGCCTCGGTCTTTTCCGGTGATAGCATCCGCCCGGCTTGAATAAACGTAACGTGCGAACGTCTAAGGTCATGTGGAATGCCGGGTCCTGAGGGGCGGGCGGATGACCGGGCACTGGTGGAGCGGGCCGCCCGCGGGGACCGGGAGGCGTTCGGCGTCTTGGTCCAACGCCATCAGGACCGCGTCTTCAACCTCGCCTACCAAGTCGTTCGGAACCGCGAAGACGCCCTCGACGTGGCGCAAGAGGCCTTCGTCAAGGCGTTTGCCTCGCTGTCGAGTTTCAAGGGCGAGGCCAGTTTCACCACCTGGATGCACCGGATCGTCGTCAACCTGGCCATCGACTGTCTGCGTCGCAGGCGGCGCGGCGATCCGACCGCGTATGACGATCGGCTGGCCGTGCCGGAGGACGGGGAACGGGCCTGGCGGCACCCGACGACCCCGGCGGCCGCGGTGGAGAGTCGCCAGGTCCGATCGCTGCTCGGCTCGCGGAATCCAGGCGCTTCCGCCGGCGCATCGGGCGGTGCTGGTCCTGCGCGAGATCGAGGGGTTGAGCTACGACGAGATCGCGCGAGCCGTCGGCTGCAACCTCGGGACCGTGATGTCGCGGCTCTTCTATGCGCGGAAAAAACTCCGAAAGGTGCTCGAACCGCACCTGGACGATCTGCGGTAAGCCGTTGTCAACGAATAACTTGATCGGAGAAATTCAGGGAACGGCATAAGGAGCCGTAACGAAATCAAAAAATGGACAAGTTATTTCGTAACGGCTCCTAAAGGAATGGAATGGGATTGACGCATCGGCTACACATACTCGGGAAGCAGGGTGAGCGCCTGGCGGCCTATGCCGCGGGAGAGCTTCCCGCGGCCGAGCGGCCCCGCCTCGAGGCTCGGCTCGCGACGTGCCGCTCCTGTCGGCGGGACGTGGAGTCCTATCGTCGGATCAGCGCCGCGCTGCGAGAGACACCCCGCGTCCGCCTGTCGGCGGAAGAGGCGGCGGCATTCCTCCCCGGGGTGAATCGCCGGATCGACCAGGGCCGCGTCGGGGCGACGCGGGGCGCGCGGCCGGGTCTGCGCGAGCTCTTCTGGGATCATCCGCGCCTCAGCCTGGCGTCGGCGCTCACGGCGGTCCTGCTGGTGGCGGGTCTCACGCTGTCGCAGTTGCAGCTGTGGGGGACGACGGGCGTGAACGGCGTCGACGTGGTGTCGGTGGATGTGGCCGAAGACGCCTCGGTGTTGGTGTTCCAGATACCGGGCACCGCGCTCAAGGTCATCTGGGTCTTTGACGACACCTCTTCCTAAAGGGGGCGACGGCGTGCCATCTCTGCGGCGATTCCCCAGGCAGTCGTTTCGCGCGGGTTTCGATTCTTTTGGGCGTTCTCGGCGTATGGCTGGCCCTTCCCGGCCTCGGGTGGGGGCAGACGGTTTCTTTGCAGGCGCAGGTGATTTACGCAGCCAACCAGCCGGGCGGCGTGGACAGCCGCCTGGGGAGCCTGGCCGGGAACCTGCAGAAGACCTTTCGCTACTCCATGTACCAACTGCTCGATGCGCCCAAAGGGTCGGCCACCCTGAACCAGACGTGGCGGACTGGGCTTCCAGACAACCGGTCCCTGGAGATCACGCCGACCGCCATCCAGGAAGGACAGTACAGCCTCACCGTGCGGGTCCTGGGCGCGGGCGGACAGGCGTCGGTGAACACCGTGGTACGCCTGCGTCGCGCGGCCACCGTCCTGGTCGGCGGGCCTTCCCACCAACAGGGTGTTCTGATCATCGCCATCTCGGCCAACTAACCTCAATCCGAAATTCCTGAACCGCCAAGACGCTACCGAGGCCCGAATCAGCCACAAGAGGCACAAGATGCACAAGGTATCGTCAGGGCTGCTGGGACGGAATGCTTTGATTCCCCCTGAGGTTTGTGCTTCTTGTGCATCTTGTGGCTGGCTTCGGTGGCGCTCTTGACGTCTTGATGGTGAGACGGGCCCCTCGGATCAGGGCTAACCCGCGGGCCGGGCCGTCATGCCTCGCTTTTTTCCGGTTTCTTCGGCTCCGTGATCCGGCCGTTCGCGCCGGGAATTCCCTTGCGCCCTCCAAAAATTGTCGCTATACATACAAGAATTGTATGACTTCGATTCCGCGGGCGCGCGCTGGCTGGCGGTGTGAAGCCGCGGGGAGGCAGGTCCGAGGCGTGGCGGCGATCCGCGGTATCCTTTTCGACATGGACGGAGTGGTCGTCCATCAGCGGCTGGATTTTCCGGCGATCAAGCGGGAGATCTTCGGCGATACCGAGGGGTTCATCCTGGAGCGGATGGCCACGCTCCCGCCGGTAGAACTGGCACGGGCCGAGGCGATCCTGGAGCGGCACGAAAACGCTGCCGCCCTCTCGGCCGAGCCCATGGAAGGCATCCTTTCGTTTCTGGCCTGGATGGACACGCGCGGTCTCCGACGTGGCCTGGTGACCCGGAACAGCCGGAAGAGCGTGGAGCTTGTGCTGGGCCGCCTGGGCTTTGACTTCGATGCCGTGATCACCCGGGAAGATGCGCCGCCCAAACCGGCGCCCGACCCGGTATGGGCCGCGTGTCGTGGGCTGGGCGTCGAACCGCCCGAGGTCTTGTTTGTGGGCGACTTCGAGTTCGACATGCTGTCCGGCCGGCGCGCCGGCGCGCAGACGGTTCTCTTGCGGAACGGTGCGATAACCGAGTCGGCGAACGCGGATCTCACGGTGGGCTCCCTGGCGGAGCTGCGCGAATGGATCGAAGGGTACGCCGCGGTCCGGTGAGGGGACGGCGGGGGACTCCGGTGCTGCGGTGAACGCGCGGTCGCTGAGACCGGCTGCGCGCGGATCGTCCGAAGCCGTTGTTAAAGAATTACGTGACCAGAGACATTCGGGAACGGCATAAGGAGCCGTAACGAAATCGCAAACAATGGACACGTTATTTCGTAACGGCTCCTAAGGGCAGCCAGTCATGCGCTACGTGGCAGCGGCCAAGACCGACGTCGGCCGAAAACGGCAGGGCAACGAGGACAGCTTCTGCCTGGCGGAGGATCTCGGCCTCTACGTGGTGGCGGATGGCATGGGGGGGCATGCCGCGGGTGAGGTCGCGAGCCGCCTGGCTGTGGAAACCATCCGGCAGACGATGGGGCAATATCTCGGCGGCCGCCCGACAGCAACCGCGGGCTCGACTGCCCCTGCCGGCTCGTGGGAGGCGAACTTCCTGCTTTCGAGCATCCGGAAGGCCAACCGGGCGATCTTCGATACCGCCAACGGGCGGAGCGAGTACGCCGGCATGGGGACCACGGTGGCGGCCGCTCTGACCTGCGGCGACCGGGTCCTCTGGCGCACGTCGGTGACAGCCGGATCTACCGGATTCGCGGAGGACGCGATCGAGCAGGTCTCGCGAGATCATTCATTCGTTCAACAACAGGTGGACCTCGGTCTCCTCTCGGAAGCGGACGCCCAACGATCCCAGTACCGGCACATGATCACACGGGCCCTGGGTCACAAGGAGAGCGTGGAGATCGATCTGACGGAACAGCCGGCCCACGTGGGGGATGTCCTGCTGCTCTGCTCCGACGGGCTGTCCGATCTCTTGGATCAGGACGAGATCCTTGTAGCCGTGGGGGAACACCCCACTGATCTGATCAAGGCCTGCGCTGCGCTGGTGGACCGGGCCAACCGCAAGGGGGGCGACGACAATATCACGGTGCTCATGATCCAGGCCCTGGCGGACCACGGGTACTCTTTTGAAAGACCCGGTGGCCTGCTGGGCTGGCTCAAGCGGGTGTTTGGCGGTTGATGGCAAGGATGGCCCCCAGTTTGCATAGGAGTTCTTGAGGAGCACCACGGCCGGCTCACGGACGGCAAGGCCGACCCAACGGATTGGCGTCGGCGAATTTGGCCCCACCGGGAGGCAAGGAGGCGCAATGCCGAGTCCCAAGTTTCCAGCGACGGCTACACTCCTGGATGCCAGGCAGTGCCCACTCGATAAATTCGATGCGCTCTTCGCGAAGATCACCCAGGAGCGCCGGATCGCGGATGGGTACTTCCTGCATGATCATCCCGACGCGGCGCTGGTGCTCTTTGTGGTGAACGGGTCACCCTACGGGGCAGGGCGCGTGGCCGGGCAGGCCTGCACGTTCCTGGAGATCCACGAGTTCTTCGCGGCGTATGCCGAGAACCCGCAGACACCGCTCTCCTTCTTCGTCACCGACAAGCGGCTGCTATTAGGCCTGATGGTTCTCTTCCGTCATCAACCCGCTCTGACGTTCCGGACCGACCTCACGGACATGTCGGATATTCTTCGCGCCGTGGCCGAGCGGAATATCGACCAGGTCCTCGGCCTTCGCTCCGGCGGAGGATCGGGCCGTGTCCATCTGCGCGAAGGGGCGACCGATCGTGAATTTTTTCCCGCCAGGCGCCGGCGACGCCGCCAAGGATGCGTCGCTGGAGGCCCAGCTGGCGGCCTATGTACAGGGTCGGGATGGTGGGGTCTCGGTGGACGTGTTCGAGGAGACCCGGGTGGGACGCGCCGGCGATGCCATCCTGGCGACACCGGAGACGCGGGGCCGTTTGGTGGAGGTCTTCCTCGAAGTCGCCGCCAGGGTCAAAGAAGAGGAGGCGGCGGAAGCGGCGCGTTTGATCGACGTTCCGTCCGAGGAGCGTCTCCTTGTTGAACCGGAGATTCTCACCGCGCCGCTGCCGGCGGGTGAGCCGCCGGTCCCGAGTCCCGAGCCCGAGGTGTCACCGCTCACGCTGGAACCCCCCGCGGAGCCCGAGCCCGCGTTTATTCTGGAATCCCCGGCAGAGCCCGAACCGCCACTTGCCCTGGAACTTCCGGTGGAGGCCACACCTGCGTTTGTCTTGGAACCGCAGGCAGAGCCCGAGCCGCCACTCACGCTGGAACCCCCGGTGGAGGCCACGCCGGCGTTTGTCTTGGAACCGCAAGCGGAGCCCGAGCCACCGCTCATATTGGAATCGCCAGCGGAGGCTGAGCCGCCGCTCGCGCTGGAATCCCCAGTGGAAGCCGCTCCGCCCGTCATTGAAGCGTTGCCGCCCCTCCCGGACTCGACCTCGGAGGCGGGGCCGGCGACGGTGCGTCCCGTCGCGGAGGTGCTGCTCCTCCTCGGCGACAAACAACTGGGGGCATTCTCGCTGGGTGGGGGCGAGTTGACGATCGGACGGACCCCCGGCAACGACATCGTGATCGACAACGTCGGGGTGTCTCGTCGGCATGCCGTGATGCGCGTGCAGGACGGCAAGGCGTTCCTGGAGGATCTCGGGAGCGCTAACGGAACCTTCGTCCGGGGGCAAAAGATCGAGCGCCACGAGCTTCAGGACGGGGACGAGATCGCGATCGTCAAGCACCGGCTCGTCTATCGCATTCCCAAAGACTCCGAGACCCCATCCCGGGTCGAACCCATGCCGGATCCGGGGCAGCGGACGATGTATATCGACACCACGACGATTGCTCAGGCCGTGGGATCACGGCAGGCGCCCCGCTCGGAGGGTGCCGCCGCGACCACGCTGCGCCCGCGGCTTCTCCTGCCAGACCTCAAGAAGTTCGCCCTGGACGAGGACGAGGTGACGCTCGGCAGCGGCTCCGGATGCCAGATCCAGCTCTCCGGGATGTTCGTCGGCCGCGTGCACGCCAAGATCGTGCGCACCAAGGAGGGGCAGTTGAAGATCCAGCACCTGAGCGGCCTGGCGGGGACCCGGGTGAACGGCGAGAAGATCTCGGAGCACATCCTGAAGCACGGAGACGAGATCGAGATCGCCAAGCAGAAACTCCTGTTCCGGCTCGAGCGCTGATTCCGGGGGCTTCGGATCGGGGGGAGGGGCTCTGAGTCCCGAGGTCCCCCCCCGTTCCCAGCCCTGTTTGCCAGTCCCGAACCCCGAACCTCCGGTTCCCGCCCATGCGCCTCGACGTCCTGTTCCTTCCTGGTGAATTGCCCGCGCGCTCCCGACCGGAAAGCACCGCGGTCGTGATCGATGTCATCCGTGCGACCACGACCATCGTGACCGCGTTCAGGAACGGGGCCCGGTCCGTGCTACCCGTCACCACCCCGGAGGAGGCCCGCCGTGTCGCGCGCGGCGACGCCCGACGCGGTGTTGGCCGGTGAGCGGGGCGGGCAGCGCATGGCCGGATTCGACCTGGGCAACTCGCCGCGGGAGTTCACCCGGGAGGCGGTGGGCGGGCGCGACGTGATCCTGACGACGTCCAATGGCACGAAGGCGCTGCGCGCGGTCGGCGAGGGGCGCGTCGTCGCCATCGGGGCGTTTCTGAACCGCGCCGCGTGGCGGACTGGCTCGTGGCCCGAGGCGAGGACGCGCTGATCGTCTGTTCCGGATACGAAGGGATCTTCTCGCTGGAAGATTCGGTGTGCGCTGGGGCCGTCGTCGACCGGGCAATGGCGCAGTCCGGAGAATTGATGCCGGGCGACGGGGCCCGGGCCTGTCAGGTGCTGTGGACACGGTACGCGCCCGAGTTGCCCCACTTGCTTCCCGACACCGGATGGGGTCGCCACGTCGTCTCCATCGGCCTCGGCCCGGACCTGGAACTTTGCGCGGCACTGGACGTGACGGATGCGGTCCCGGTGATGGCCACGGGGCGGATTACGCGCCAGTGATCGCGAGTCGGTGCGCGCCGGTGCACCGCGTTGTCGCCGGCGCCTTGCCTGGCCGCCATCCGAGTGCCGTTTCTCCGCGGACCGCAGAATTTCCGCCTGTCACCGCAAAGAACCACGATCCTGGAAGCACTCCCGTAAGGCCGCTCCGGCACCTCCAACCCCCCCTGACCCGTCCTTCTCCGCAACCCGTCAATCGTCGGACACACTGTGTTTTTGCCCTTGACAGGCAGCTAGGCACGTGTTAAATGAAAAACCTGAAATTTCAGTTTTCTATGCACACCTGGCCGGTCCCAAGCCCAGGGGGGCTCCCCATGAAACGTCCGACGAGCCGCAGGGCAATCCGAAGCCGCAGCCCAACGGACAGCCGATCCGGGCCGCTCATGGCTCAGGGTCCGGGCCGGTTCGCTCTCCCTGGCGATCCACCACGAGAGCCTCGAAGACAAGATCTACAGCCAGCTTCGCTCCCTGATCGTGGGCCGCCAGCTCCTGCCGGGCGAGCGGATCCTGGTCGACCAGCTCGCCGCCGAGATGGGGGTCAGCCGGACGCCTGTCCTGAACGCCTTCCGGCGGCTGGGGCAGGAGGGCGTCGTCCAGGTCCTCCCGCGACGCGGGATCTACGTTCGCCGGTACGGCAAGGCCGAGATGGTCCGGCTGTTCGCCGTCCGCGAGGTGCTGGACGGCCTGGCCACCCGCCTTGCCACGACGGCAATCCAGCCGGCGGAGATCGAAGAGTTCGTCCGAGCGTTCCGAGTCTCACGATCCCTCCTCGACGGCGCCAGCGGCGATCCGCCGCTACGTCGAGCTGGATCGCGCGTTCCACTGCCGCCTGGTCGAGCTCGCCGACAACGATCAGCTCCGGCGGCGATGGACTCCATCAACATGCGACTCTTCGTCTGGCAGGACGGCGTGGTGCGGCCTCCGGCGGAGACCATCCCCGAGCACCTGGCGATCCTGGACGCGCTGCGCCGCCGGGATCCGGACGGCGCGGAGGCCGCCATGCGGCTGCATATTCGCCGCTCGCTAGAGCAGTTGCAGCGAGAGGCCGAAGCCGAAGAAGCGACGGTCGGCGAGCCGCGCCCGGCGCCGGTCCGTCCCGTCGGAGTGGGTGTTCGAGCGTAACCGGATGGAAAGGGGGTGGCGAGAGTCGCGGAACAGCGTGAAGCGTCAGAGAACAGGGCATGCACTGCCAAGCGCGGGACGTTATCCTCGCGCGAACCTCGAGACAACCTCGACACAGGAGGACACGTGATGGCTAAGAAGATCTTGGCATTGACATTCGCCCTCGTCCTGGGTGCCGCTCTGGGGGCGCAGGCCGCCGACTACCCCACCCGGGACATCACCAACGTGGTCGTCTGGGCGGCGGGCGGCGGGACCGATGTCTGCAATCGCATCGTCATGGCGGAGATGCAGAAGGTCCTCAATGGCCGCATCAACGTCACCAACAAGACGGGCGGCGTCGGCGGCTCCATCGGCATGTTGCACGTCCTCAGTCAGCCAGCCGACGGCTATACGCTGGCCGGGATCTCCGAGTCGTGCGTAACTGCAGGCGTGCAGGGCGGCTGGGAAAAGACCATGGACGTGTGGTATCCCTTCATCATTGGCGGTTCGCCGGACCTGGTATCGGTCAGCCCCGAATCGCCCTACAAGACCATCCACGACCTGATCGAAGCCGCCAAGAAGGCTCCCGACACGATCAAGATCTCCGCGAGTGCGGCCGGCTCCATCCATCACCTCAACGTGCTGGCCATGGAGGCGGCGACGGGTGCCAAGTTCAATTATATCCCCTACCAGGGGTCGGCGCCGGCCCAGACGGCTGCCATGACAGGCGAAGTGAGCGTGGTGGTCACCTCGCTGGCCGAGCAGCAGCAACTTCTTGAAGGGCAAGAAGCTACGCCCCTTGGGGATGCTGACTCCGGATAAGGCGGAACTGGAAGGTGTCGGCACGATCCCCTCGGCCTTCACCGCCTATCCCGACCTCGCCAAGCGTCTGCCCATCATGCAGGCCATCGGCTTCGCCGTACGGAACGAGGCGCCGGCCAACGTGAAGCAGGCCCTCACGAATGCCTTCAACAAGGCCATGCAGTCGGAGCCGGTGAAGAAGTGGCTCAACGAAAACTACTACGCCGCGTCGGGGAAGAGCGGCGAGGAGGCCCGCAAGGAGTTCGCCAAGCTGGAGAGTCTGTTCGCCTGGACCCTCTGGGACCTCAAGGCGGCCAAGGTGGACCCGACCTCGCTTAAGATCCCGAAGCCTTAACCGGATGTGTTCATGCGTCACGCAGGGGGCGGAAGTCCGCCCCCTGGGCGCCCTGCGAGGATTCGCGCTGATGGACGATCCAATCCGAATGCGAAGAGCCGACTTCTGGACGAGCCTCATCTTCTTCGGCATCGCCGCCGGAATGATCGGCAGCGCCATGACGATGCCGCTCAAGGAGAGCTTCGCCGGCGTCCAGAACGCCTGGTACGTCTCGCCCGCCCTGCTTCCCCTGATGATCGCCGGGGGACTCCTCATCCTGGCGACGACTCTACTATGCAACGCCATCCGCACCGGCGGAGCTAGCGCCGCCTTCGCCTCTCTGGGGCGATGGGCCGAGGCGAGCAGGGACGCCGCTGCGCGGATGCTGGTCTCCATCGCGATGATCGCCGGGTACGTCTTCGGCCTGATCCCCCGTGTGGACTACGTCATTGCCACGGCATTGTTTCTCCAGGTCTTCATCGCGGCCTTCTACGTCGGCCGCAAAGAGATCATGCGACTGCAGACCGTGAGCTTCCTGCTCGTCGTCGCGCCGGCCTTCCTGGCAGATCTTCTCCGCATCTATCCATCGCCTGGCACCGCACCGCGGTATGGCCTCGACCTGATCGTGCTGCTCATCGGGTTCGGGCTCGGGCTGGTAACCTGGCGGCGACTCGCGCCCGACCCCATCGGCCGGCGGCGGTTCGCGATCACCATCGCCGTCAGCATCGTGGTCGCGCTCCTCACCAGCGTGTCGTTCAAGTTCGGCCTGCTCGTTCCGCTTCCGGCGGAAGGAGCCGTGGTTCGCGCGATGGAAACCGTCGCCATCGCCCTCCGCAAACTCGGCGCGTAGGAGCTCGCATGGATCTCGTCGGCCAGTTCAGCCTCTTTTTCGGGACCATCGTTGCGCTGTTGTCAAATCCCTACAACTGGGTCCTGCTCGTCGTCTCGATGGTCCTGGGGATTGTCTTTGGCGCCCTGCCGGGCCTCACGGCGACACTTGGCGTGGCGCTTCTCACCACCCTGACATACGGGCTGCCCTTAAATTCGGCGATGATCTCGCTCCTCGCCATGTACGTGGGTGCCGTGTATGGCGGCTCGTACTCCTCTATTCTGATCAACATTCCCGGGACGGCCGCCGCCGCCGCCACGGCCCTCGACGGATACCCGATGGCCCTCAAGGGCGAAGGCGGCCGCGCCCTCGGCCTCACCACCACGGCCTCCTTCATCGGTACCATTCTGGGAACCTTTGCGTTGGCCGCGACGGCCCCGCTGATCGCACAACTGGCGCTCCAGTTCACCTCCTTCGAATTCTTCCTTTTGGCTTTCTTCGGGATCGTCATCAGCGGCTCGCTGACTGCCAAGGATCTCTTCTACAAGTCCTGGATTGCCGGCCTCCTGGGCCTGGCTCTGGCGTGCGTCGGGCGGGACAATCTTCAGTCCTATCCGAGATTCACCATGGGCTTCTCCCAGCTCGAGGGCGGGATCGAGGTCGTTCCGGTTCTCATCGGCGCCTTCGGGATTCCCCAGATCATCAAGACGATGCGTGATCCGCTCCGGGTGGATAAACCGCAGGAAATCAGCAAGATCCTCCCCGACTGGGGAACGATTGCTCGCCAATTCAAGAATGTCGTCCGCTCCGCGCTGATCGGTATCGGCATCGGCGCGGTTCCGGGTGTGGGGGAGGACGTTGCGGCCTGGGTGTCGTACGGCACGGCCAAGAACACCTCGCGCCATCCGGAGCGCTTCGGGACCGGCGAGCCGGCCGGCGTCGTCGCCTGCGAGACGGCCAACAACGCCTGCATCGGCGGCGCGCTGATCCCCCTCCTCACGCTCGGCATTCCGGGCAGCCCGCCGGCGGCGATGTTGCTCGGGGCCCTGTTGATTCATGGCGTCAATCCGGGGCCGAACCTGCCCTTCGAACGGCCCGGGTTCCTCATCGAGGTCACCGCCATCATGCTCCTCTGCTCCGCCACCATGTGGGTTTGCGGGATGCTGCTATGCCGGCAAGTCATCAAGGTGCTGCGGGCCCCCTCCGAGGTGTTTCTTCCTATCGTTGGGGTGCTGTGTGTGATCGGGTCGTACGCAATCGGTCTCAACGTCGTGAACCTCTACCTGATGGTGCTGGTCGGCGTCGCCGCGTTCTTTTTGATCGAGATGGAGTATCCCATCGCGCCCCTCGTCATCGGGGTCATCCTGGGACCGATGGCCGACGAGAACCTGCGCCGGGCGCTCATGGTGTCTCAGGGAAGCTTTCTGCCCTTCTTCACGCGACCGGTCTCGGTGATCCTGCTCGTGACCATCGTCCTCGTCATGCTCAACCAGGTCCCGGCCTACCGGCAGTGGCAATCTGGAGTGTTCGATCGCGTGCGGCGACGACCGACGGCAGCCTAGAGGGGTCGGGGCCGGAGGGATCATGTTCGGAGTCAGCCCAGCCTTTGTGTTCTCGCTTTATGGAACAGGCTTCACCGTCCCGGACTTTTGCGACGCGTTGCCCAGGATCAAGCGGCTCGGTTTCGAAGCCTTCCAGCCGGAGATTTACGTCGCGAACGCGATTTCGGAGTGGCTGCGAGAGGCAGGTCGTCTCCAGCGGACCGCCGCAGATCTTAACCTTGTTCCGACCCAGTTCGTGGCGCACTTCATGCTGGAATGGTTCGCGAGGCCGGAACGGCTCGGGCCCGACCAGGGTCTCGACGAGTTGAGGCGCGTCGTCGAAGTCGCTCACGCGTTTCCGGCCTGCCGGGTGATCACGGTTCCCGCCGCCCAGTTCGAGATGGAGTGGGGCTCGGTCGCGCGGACCGGAGTGAGCGCGTGGGTCGACATCCGACAGCGTGTGATGGAGAAGATCCGGCGGTACCTCGAGGTGGTGTCGGAGGCGGGACTCAAACTGGCCTTCGAGATCGCGCCCTTCTCCGTCATCGGAGGGATTCACCGGTTCCTCGATCTTTGCGATCAGATCGGCTCACCCGACCTCGGTCTCAACTTCGACACCGGCCATGCCTGGGCCTGCCGAGAGATGGTTCCTTTGTTGCCGTTTGAGTTGCAGGGGCGGATCTTTGGCACGCACCTGGGCGACAACCGGAGTACCGAGAACGTGAAGATGCCGCTCGGCCAGGGGACCATTCCCTGGGGGCCGCTGCTGCGGAACCTGCACGCCGCCGGCTATCGCGGCAGCCTGGACATTGAGATCGGTTGCCCCGCGGGCGAGGTGGAACAACACTACCGCCAGGGGCTGGAACACCTCCGGGAATTGGTCAACAC
>CAVOIV010000011.1:0-79572 GCA_963695995.1 uncultured Methylomirabilota bacterium | reverse complement strand
GGAGTACGGAGAGGACACTATGCTCGATGGATTCTTCAAACCCAAGGCGGTTGCCGTCGTCGGCGCATCCCGGGAAGAAGGCAAGGTCGGCTTCAGTATCACCATGAACCTCATCCGGGGCCGGTTCCCCGGCCCCATCTACCCCGTCAACCCCAAGGCCAACGAGATTCTGGGTCTCCCCTCCTACGCCGACGTCAAGGACTTGCCGCCGGACGCCGACCTGGCCGTCCTGGTGATCCCGCCCAAGGCCTGCCTCCCCGCGCTGGAGGCCTGCGCCGCCAAGGGCATCCGGTACGCCATCGTGATCTCGGCCGGCTTCAAAGAGGTGGGCGGCGAGGGGGCCGAGCTGGAGAAGGCCCTCCGCACCCGCGTTCGAGAGCTGGGGATCCGGGTCGTCGGCCCGAACTGCCTGGGCATCATCGACACCAAGAGCTGCCTGAACGCGACCTTCGCCGCCGGGATGCCGCCGGTGGGCGAGATCGGGTTCTTCTCCCAGTCCGGCGCCCTCTGCACGGCCATCCTGGACTGGGCCATCGGCAACGACGTGGGCTTTTCCAAGTTCATCAGCCTGGGAAACAAGGCCGATACCTCCGAGGTGGATTTCATCGAGGCCCTGGCCGCCGATCCCGAGACCCGGGTGGTGATCGGGTACATCGAGGGGGTGGAGAACGGCCAGCGCTTCATGGAGGTCGCCAAGGCCGCCAGCCGGAAGAAACCCCTCATCATCGTGAAATCGGGCCGGACCACGGCCGGGGCGCGCGCCGCCTCTTCCCACACCGGCACGCTGGCCGGCTCCGACCGGGCCTTCACCGCGGCCTTCCGGCAGTCGGGGGTGCTGCGGGCCGACAGCATCGAGGAGCTGTTCGACTTCGCCCGGGCCTTCGCCTACCAGCCGCTTCCCAAGGGGCCGAACCTGTGCATCGTGACCAACGCCGGCGGTCCGGGAATCATCGCCGCGGACGCCGTGGAGCGCTCGCTGGTGAAGATGGCCAGCCTGACCCCGGCGACGGTGGAGCGGCTGCGGGTGGCCCTGCCGCCGACGGCGGCCCTCTACAACCCGGTGGACGTCATCGGCGACGCCAAGGAGGACCGCTACAAGGCTGCCCTGGACGCCGTGGCGGCCGACCCCGGCGTGGACGGCGTCCTGGCGCTTGTCCACCCCCCAGGCCATGACCGACTACGACAAGTTCGCCGAAGCGGCGGGCCAGGCCGCCACGGCCGGCGGAAAAACCTCTTCACGGCCTTCATGGGCGAGGCCAGCCTGACCAAGGCCCGCGCCATCCTGCGCCAGTACAGTGTCCCCCAGTACCCGTATCCCGAGCCGGCCGTCAAGACCTTCGAGGCCATGGTCAAGTACCGGAACTGGCTCAACTCAGCGCCGGCGGCGCCGCGGGAGTTCTCCGTGGACCGGACCCGGGTGGCACAATGTTTCGAGGACGTCCGCCGCCAGGGACGCAATCAGCTCGGCGAGCGCGAGGCGCGCGAGGTGATCTCGGCCTACGGCTTTCGCCTCCCCCAGAACGTCCTCACCCGCACCGTGGACGAGGCGGTGGCCACGGCCACGCGGATCGGCTTCCCGGTCGCCCTGAAGATCGTCTCGCCGGACATCCTGCACAAGACCGACGTGGGTGGCGTCCGGCTGAACCTCCAGGATGCGGACGCGGTGGCGCAAGGCTTTCAGGGGATCGACGCCAGCGTGCGCCGCTTCTTCCCCAACGCGGTCATCCAGGGGATCGCGGTCCAGGAGATGGTCGTGGGCGGCAAGGAAGTCATCCTGGGCATGACCCGCGACCCGTCGTTCGGGCCGCTCCTCATGTTCGGCCTGGGCGGCATCTATGTCGAGGTCCTCAAGGACGTGGCGTTCCGCGTGGCGCCCATCGGCCCGGACGAGGCCGAGGCCATGATCCGCGAGATCCACTCGTTCCCGCTGCTGCGGGGCGTCCGAGGCGAGAAGCCGTCGGATATGCCCGCCATGGTGGAGGCCCTGGGGCGCCTGTCCCAGCTCTGTGTCGATTTCCCGGAGATCCTGGAGCTGGACGTCAACCCGCTGCTGGTGAAGCCGGAAGGGGGCGGCGCCGTGGCGATCGACGCCCGGCTGGCTTTGGCCACCTAAGCCGTTGTCAAAGAATAACTTGACCGGAGAAATTTCGGGAACGGCATAAGGAGCCGTAACGAAATTACCAAAAACGGACAAGTTATTTCGTAACGGCTCCTAACCATCGGGCAGCAACGCTCGACTCCGCGCGGCGGCATCCTGCGACCACACGAAGGGAGGGACACTATGCGGACCCTGTTCATCGGATCGACGGTCGGAAACTCCGGCAAGACGATGATCACCATCGGGCTCGCGCCGGCCCTCCAGGAGAACGGCTACAAGGTGGGCTTCTTCAAGCCGCTGGGGAAACAGCCGACCACGGTCGGCGGCAAGGTGGTCGACGCCGACGCCCAGTTCCTGAAAGAGGCGCTCCACCTCGCCGAGCCGCTGGATCAGATCTGCCCCGTGGTGGTGACGCAGGACCTCTTTTTCCGAGCGCTCCGCGGCGAGGTCACCGACGCGCGGTCGCGTATCCAGAAGGCCTTCGAGGCCGTCTCGGCCGGCAAGGACGTGCTCCTGATGGGAGGGGCCGGCACCCTTGCCGATGGCGGATTCCTGGGCATCCCGACCGTCGGACTGGTCAAGGAGTTCAAGGCCCCGGTCCTCCTGGTGGACCCGAACCAGAACGAGATCTGCATCGACTGCATCCTGATGGCCCGGGAGATTCTCGGCGACATGCTCATGGGGGTCGTCCTGAACCGCGTAACGCCCCAGGGCCTGCCGGAGGTGGAGCAGATCGTCGTCCCCTTCCTGGCGTCCAAGGGGATCGAGGTCCTGGGCGTGATCCCGCTGGATCGGCTGCTGGACGCCGTCACGGTCCGGCAGATGGTCGAGATCCTGGACGGGAAGGTGGTCTGCGGCGAGAAGGCCCTGGACGAGTTCGTGGAGCGGTTCAGCGTCGGCGCCATGGACACCGGCGCGGCGCTGGGCTATTTCCAGCGGCTGCCCAACAAGGCGGTCATCACCGGCGGCAACCGCGCCGACATCCAGCTCGCCGCCCTGGAGACCTCGACCCGCGCCCTGGTGCTCACCGGCGACCAGATGCCCAACCAGATCATCATCGCCCGCGCGCGCGAGGCCGGCGTCCCCATCGTCGTGGTGTCCCACGACACCTTGACCACCGTCGAGAAGCTGGAGGCGGTCCTGGGTCGCATCCGCATCCGCGAGGCCCCGAAGGTTCGCCGCGCGCAGGAGATCCTGCGGGAACGTCTGAACTACCGCCGGATCATCCAGAAGCTGGATCCGAAGTAGGCCTCCTGCGCCACGGACGCCAACCCCGGCCGGCCCCGCTCCCGAGGCCGGCCGCACCGTCTCGGTCCCTGGGCGCTCTTCTTGCTGGCGATCCGGCTGCGAGCGCTGTTCTGTAACAGCGGCTCTTTGGCGCGCCGCCGCCTTTCGCATTCCGCGAGGACGACCTGCGCCCCATCCGTCCGTCGCAGGAGATGTCCTGTCTGCCTGAGCTTTCCTCGGCCTCGCTTGACTTCATGCGCGGGCCGTCCTATGTTCGGATCGGAAGGCGTCGGCGGTCTTTGGGTTGCAATCCCGACACGATGACCGTCGCGGCCCCGGGATGATGCAGGAGGTGTGGTGGCGGGGAATGGTGGGTACCTGCCTGGCTCGACGGCGGGGGGGATGGCCCTCGATGCCCTCACCGCGTCCGGTGACCATCCTGGTCGGCCACTTCGGCAGCGGCAAGACCGAGATCGCGATCAACCTGGCCTTCGGCCTGCGGAACCGTGGGGCCGAGGTGACCCTCGTTGACCTCGACCTCGTGAAGCCCTACTTCCGGTGTCGCCTGGCGAAGGACGACCTGGAGGCCCGCGGGATTCGGTTGGTCGCCCCCGGCCGGGGACCGGTTCTATGCCGACCTGCCCATCCTGGTCCCCGAGGCGCGGGCGGCCGCGAGGAACGGCGGCGGCTCGCAGGTCCGGGTCATCCTCGACGTGGGGGGCGACGACCTGGGGGCCCGGGTGCTGGGAAGTCTCTCCGGCCTGGTGGATCGGCACGCCGCGGACCTGCTGTTCGTGGTGAACGCCAACCGGCCCTTCGCCGAGGATCTGCCCGCCATGCGGACCATGCTCCGACGAGGTCGAGGCCGCGGCCCGCCTGGAGGTGACCGGCCTGGTGGCCAACACGCACCTGATGGACGAAACCACGCCGGAGATCGTGCGCGCGGGCATCCGGGCCGCGCGGGACCTGGAGGCGGCGACCGGGATCCCGGTCCGCTTCTGCGCCATGCAGCGCGGCCTGGCCGAGGCGTTCGGCGGGCCGGACGGAGCGGCGGACCACCTGCCGATCCTGGCAATGGAGCGCCACATCGTGGCCCCGTTCGCGCCCAAGCCGCGCGGGGTGCGCCGGCGCTCGATCGTCGTGTGAGGCGAGGGCAAGAAAGGAGTCTGCGCATGCCGACCGTGCTCGTGGAGAAGGACCGGTGCAAGGGCTGCGGGCTGTGCGTGAGCGCCTGCCCCTCCCATGTGCTGGCCATGTCCCAGGAGATCAACGCCAAGGGGTACTTCTTCCCCATGGTGGAGCACCCGGACGACTGCAACGGGTGCCGCCACTGCGCGCTCGTCTGCCCGGACGTGGCCATCCAGGTGGAGGTCAAGGGCAAGGCCACGGAACGGCCCGAGGCGCTTGAACGATCTCCCCATGCACTACTGCCCGGGCTGCACCCACGGCGTGATCCACCGCCTGGTGGCCGAGGCGATCGACGCCCTCGGCGTCCGGGAGCGCACGGTGGGCGTGGCGCCGGTGGGCTGCGGCGTCCTCGCCTACGACTACTTCAACTGCGACATGCACGAGGCCGCGCACGGCCGCGCCATGGCCGTGGCCACGGGCATCAAGCGCGGCCGGCCCGACCTGATCGTCTTCACCTACCAGGGCGACGGCGACCTGGCCTCCATCGGCATGGCCGAGACGATCCACACCGCCAACCGGGGCGAGAAGATCACGGTCATCTTCGTGAACAACGCCATCTACGGCATGACGGGCGGCCAGATGGCCCCGACCACGCTGCCGGGCCAGGTGGCCTCCACCAGCCCGCTCGGCCGCGACGTGGCCCTGGCCGGGCTACCCCATCCGCGTGGTCGAGCTGCTCAAGGAGCTCAAGACCCCGGCCTATCTGGCGCGCGTCTCGGTCCACGACGCCAAGGCCATCCTCCAGGCGCGGAAAGCCATCCGGACGGCCTTCCAGCACCAGGTGAACGGCACCTGCTTCTCGCTGGTCGAGATCCTCTCCACCTGTCCCACGGGCTGGGGCCTGCAGCCCCACGAGGCCTGCGGCTGGCTGGCGGAGCACATGATCCCCTACTACCCCCTGGGGGAGTTCAAGAACCCTGAGCAGGGGGTGGTCAAGGAAACGGAGCGATAGCCATGCACACCGAGATCATCCTCGCCGGATTCGGCGGCCAGGGTGTCCTGCTCATCGGGAAGCTCCTCGCCTACGCGGCCATGAAGGCGGGCCGCGAGGTCACCTGGATGCCCGCCTACGGTCCCGAGATGCGGGGCGGCACCTGCAACTGCACGGTCGTGCTCTCCGACCGGCCCATCGGGTCGCCCATCAGCAAGTCGCCCCACGGCCTCATCGCCCTGAACCTGCCCTCGCTGGACAAGTTCGAGGACGCGGTGCGGCCGGGCGGCATCATCGTGGTCAACACCTCGCTCATCAATCGTCTGCCCGCAGCGGACCGACGTGACGGTCGTGGCGGTGCCCGCCAACGAGGTGGCCATCGAGTGCGGCAGCCCCAAGGCCGCCAACATGGTGACGCTGGGCGCCTACCTGGGAGCCAGCGGCGTCGTCGAGCTGGACCAGGTCAAGGCCATCGTCACCGAGTCCTTCGCCGCCAAGCCCAAGCTGGTCGAGGTCAACCACGAGGCGCTGTCCCGCGGCTTCGCCCTCGGGCAAGCCCAGGCCGCGGCCGTCGCCGTGCGCTGAGGAGCACTCCATGGCCAAGAAGCTCATGAAGGGCTGCGAGGCGATCGGCGAGGCCGCGATCCAGGCGGGCTGCCGCCTCTTCTTCGGCTATCCCATCACGCCCCAGAACGAAATCCCCGAGTACATGGCCGCGCGCCTGCCCCAGGTGGGCGGGACCTTCGTGCAGGCCGAGAGCGAGGTGGCGGCCAGCAACATGCTCTACGGCGCCGCCGGGCGCGGGCTGCCGCTGCTTCACCTCCTCCTCCGGCCCCGGCATCAGCCTGATGCAGGAGGGGATCTCCTACATCGCCGGCGCCGAGCTGCCCGTGGTCATCGTCAACATCATGCGCGGCGGCCCGGGCCTGGGCGGCATCCTGCCCTCCCAGTCGGACTACTTCCAGGCGGTCAAGGGCGGCGGCCACGGCGACTACCGCTGCCTGGTCCTGGCCCCGTCCACCGTGCAGGAGGCGGCCGACCTCGTCCAGGAGGCCTTCGACCTGGCCGACACAGTACCGCAACCCCGTCATGATCCTCGGGCGACGGCATCATCGGCCAGATGATGGAGCCCGTGGAGTTCAAGCGCTCGATCCGGCCCGAGGATCTCCCAGCCCAAGCCCTGGGCCACCACCGGCGCCAAGGGGCGCGCAGCCCAACATCATCAACTCCCTGCACCTGGACCCCGAGAAGCTGGAGGCGCACAACTGGAAGCTCGCAGCGAAATACGAGGCGATGGCGCAGCACGACTGCCGCCACGAGGCCTGGAACCTGGACGGCGAGGTGGATGTCCTCTTCGTGGCCTACGGCACCGTCGCCCGCATCTGCAAGACCGCCATCGACGCCCTGCAAGGAGCGGGGGGTGAAGGCGGGACTGTTCCGCCCGATCACGCTCTTCCCGTATCCGGGCGAGGCGCTCGCCCAGGCCGCGGCACGAGCCAAGCACGTCCTGGTCTCCGAGCTGTCCTGTGGGCAGATGCTGGAGGACGTACGGTACCACGTGGCGGACAGGCGATCCGTGGCCTTCTACGGCCGGGTGGGCGGCATGATCATGACACCGGAGGAATTGGTGGACGAGGCGCTCAAGCTGGTCGGCCGAGAGCGCCTGAGGCGAACCACCGCGGGAGAACGACGATGGCAGAGGCGCGTGCGCAGATCCTGGAGATTCTCCGGAAGGCCTACCAGATCGAGGTGGACGGTTACACCTTCTACGCCATGACCGCCAAACAGGCGACCAAGCCCGCCGTGAAGGAACTGTTCGAGAAGTTGGCCCATGACGAGGTACAACACCAAGCGTACCTGAAGGGCGTCGGCCAGCGGTACGACGCCGAGGGCGCGGCCGCCTTCGCCGTGGCCAAGCCGACCGTGAATCTCAGCGGCCTCACGGACCACGTCTTCACGACGCGGTTCAAGGAGCAGGCCCAGGGCGCGGCGTTCGAGATGGGTGTGCTCTCGGTGGGGCTCACGCTGGAGACCAACGCCATGGCCCACTTCAACCGGGCGGCGGACGGCGCGGACAGCGCGGAGGTGCGGGAGTTCTACCGGTTCCTCGCGGACTGGGAGCAACAGCACTTCGACGCCCTCAACACCCTCTACACCGCCATCCGTGCAGACTTCTGGGGTCAGGGCAACTTCGCCCCGTTTTAACAGGCTGCCGAAAAAGGCCCATCTGCGGGGACCCATCCTCCGGACGGGTACCCCGCGTGCTCGGGCGCTCGTTGCGGCGTACCTGGAGTACGCCTTGACCCACCTCGGGTACCCCGCCCTTTGCGCGCCGCCTGGCATCTGGACCTTTTTGCGCAGCCTGGGGAAAAGCGGGTTTTCCCGCATCCTGTTAGAACGCAACCCGGACGCGGTACGCCACACGAGCCGATCCCGAGCCATCGGGTTCGGCCGTTTCATTTGGCGAGGAAGACGTCACCCGCGGTGGCCAGGAACATCCCGATGCTCAGGATGCCGTTCACGTTGAAGAAGGCCATGTCCAGCTTGGCCAGGCCGTGGCGGTGCACGAGGCTGTGCTCGTAGAAGAGCAGAATCGCGGCGCACAGGAGACCGGTCCCGTAGATGGCCCCCAATCGAAGCAGGGGAATCAGGAGGGCCAGACAGCAGACCGTGAGGGCGTGGAAGATCCCGGCGACGATCAGGCCCTTGGCTGTCCCGAGCCAGGCGGGAATCGAAAGGAGGCCCACTCGACGATCGAACTCGATGTCCTGGAACGCGTACAGGATGTCGAAGCCGGCCACCCAGAATAGGACCCCCAGCCCGAGGACCAGCGCGGGCGCGCCGACCTCGCCCCGGACCGCGATCCAGGCCCCGATGGGGGCCAGCGCCAGGGACAGACCGAGTACCAGGTGGGAGCCCGCGGTGAACCGTTTCGTGTAGGAGTACCCGCAGACGATCAGGATCGCGACCGGCGCCAGGGCGAAGCAGAACGGGTTGAGCATCCATGCCGCCGCCAGGAAGACGACGAACGCCGCGGCGACGAAGACGATGGCGCCGCCGAGGCTGATCTGGCCCATGGGCAACGCCCGTTCGCGCGTTCGCGGGTTCAGCGCATCCAGGCGCCGGTCGGCGATCCGGTTCATCGCCATGGCGCCGCTCCGCGCCCCCACCATGGCCACCAGGATCCACCAGAGCGTCCGGCTCGAGGGAATCCCGCCCGCCGCCAGGATCGCCCCCATGAAGGCAAAGGGCAGCGCGAAGACGGTATGGGAGAATCGGATCATCTCCAGATACGTGCGGACTCTTGCAAGCATCTTTCTCGAATTAGCCCCCAAATAGGCGAGTCAATCGCAGCACCGTGCTGGTGTCTGCGCCAAGTGGAGCGAATCAGAGCGGGAGGTACAGGACGGAGTCGCGAATCTCCTCTGGTGTTCCCGATTTCGCGATCAACTCCAGATCGTTGACGCAGACCCCAACAGGCACTCGGAGCGGATGGGCGAATACGAGTCCAGAGAAATGCCGATTGGTTTGTCGACGACGATTGGCCTCGGCCAGCAAGTCACTGTCGAAGGATACGAGGATTCGCCCAAGGTCTGAGGCGCGATCCATCAGCGCCGAGTCATCCAGTTCGGCGGCTCCGTCCTCCGCAGCGGTCACAACATCGACACTCTCGCAGGCGCAAGCCGAGCGCAATGACACGCGGGACATGCTGGTCGAAGAAAAACTGCAATGCCATCAGAGCGTCCGGCCACGGGCCAAGCGCGTCTGAAGACGCGACGGAGGGATTTGCTTTCGGATCTGTTCCGCCTCCAGCAAGCGCCGCTCGACGTCGTTGTCCAACTCTTCCTGATGATCGAAATAGTACGCGAGGGCGGAGTGGATCTTCGCCATGGATAGGTGCGGGTGCTGAAAGTGCAGCTCCTCCGGACTCCAGCCATAGCCGAGCCTCTCGGCAACCAACTCAACGACCTTCATCGTCGTACCCCCGATGGCAGGGGCGCCGCTTTCGTCTAGCACGATATGCTCGTATCGGGTCGCGACAACCGCCATTTTATCCTCCCCGGTTTTTCCTGAACCGACCAGATCCGGTCGCACTTCCGGCTTGGTCTGGCTCTAACTCTCAACAACCTGCAACCCGATTATAACTCCGGACCGACCCGGGGCCAACACTTGCTGCGCCGATCAACTCACAAACCTGCAGAAGTGCCTTTCGCCCTGCTCCGTGCCTCATTGAGGAATGAGGAAACACTTCAGGCGGAACAGACCATCACGGGCTTGGAGTCGGCCGTTTGTATGGCACCATTGCCTTCGCAAGGACCAGTAATCGAGAAGTCCGTTGTGCCGCCAGCGATTTCCGGTTGCCACTAATACCATCTGTCATCGGGGGGTCAGGGGGCTGCAAAGAAACGATTGGAAAAGGTCATGCCACCAGTGCCAGCAAGTCCTGGTGGATGCACTGCCAGGGTTGGTTGAGGTTGATGGTGCGGATGCTGATCTTGCGGCCCTTGTGGGTGTAGGACGCCGAAAGCGGCGAGTCCACCGTGGGATACAGCAGCATCATCTCGCAGGTGTCGGTCAGCTTGTCCTTCCGGCAGATTGTCCATGTAGGCGTTGATTTGGAACAGGTGAGCCGACCGGAGCGTCTCGGCTTCGTAGTGCTGCTGTGTGGCTCCGGCGTGAACTTGCAGTCGATGATGATCTTGCGGGTGTCGGAGGTCAGGCTGATGTCGGTCTGCATCTTGGGCAGCAGCCCTGCCGCGACCTGGTCGGCGGCGATCCAGCGCCAGTAGATGTCCTCCCGCTTGACCCGGTAGTCCGTGTGGACGCGGTAGAAGTTGCGGACGAAGTTCTCGAACAGGATCGCCATCTGCCGCTTGTCCCGGACGAAGTCCATGAACTTGCTGGTGCCGGACTTCTCGGACACCAGCAGGTTCCGGTAGATCAACTCGCAGACCTTCAGGAGGAAGTCGTAGAACTGGTTGTTCCGATGGAGCTGAACCTGGCCGAACACCCGGCTGGTCAGCTCGATGTCCTGGATGTCCGAGAACAGGCGGCAGAGCTGCGCCAGGCCCTCCGAGCATTCCGCTGCCAATCCCTGCGGTGCGGATCAGCCGCCGCATCGTCGCCTTCAGAATTCTGGTTGTGCAGGACGTTGTAGCTCAGTTCGTCGAAATCGCAGGGCAGCCTGCCGGTCATCGTGGCGTTTCTGCGGATGGCCTCCTGGAAGCAAATCCGTGCCCCGCAGACGGCCCGTCCATTCGTGCTGCGAGACGTAGCCACGGTCAAATCCGCGCTTGAGCAGGTGGTTGGTGCCGTTGATGAGCACCCTGGCGAACAGATCGGCCAGGCGTGGTCGTGTCGATGGCCTCCACCGCGACAACATCCTTCTCCGCCAGCTTGTCCCAGGCGTAGCACAGCAGGTAGTAGATGTTCTGGATCGGGATGTTCACGACCTGACTCACGCCAGCAGTGCCGATCCGCTGCTCCTTCACCTTCTGCTCGTTGTCGAACCAGTATTCCTGGATCAACGGCACGATTTCCGACTCGATCACCCGGCGATACCAGTCGTCGTCCGGCTTGATGCCGTTCCGAGGGCAGAAGTAGCTGTGGCCGATCTGGTATCCGGGGCCGAGGTTCTTGGTGTCCGCCGCGATGACCTCGTTCAAGGCGTTCATCCGGGCGACGATCTTCTTCACCAGCTCCGGCTTCGCGCCAGCGTCGGCCAGGAACTCCTCGAAATGCCTCGCTCGCAAACTCAGGCCGGAGGGTGATGAACCGGAACCGCCGCCGCAGCGCGTAGTCCACCATCGCCAGAGAACGGTCGGCGGTGTTCATCATCCCGATCAGATGCAGGTTCTCCGGGATGTAGAACCTCTCGTCGGCATCCTGGGAATAGGCCAGCGGGATGGCGTGCTCCTTCCCGCGCTTGTCCGGCTCGATCAGCATCATCAGCTCGCCAAAGATCTTGCTCAGGTTGCCCCGGTTGATCTCGTCGATGATGAAGACGTAGGGCTTCCCCTGCGCCTCCTCGCGCTGCGCCCGGCGACAGAACTGGTGGAAAATCCCGTACTTCAGATCGAAATGGCCCTTCGGCGTCGGGCGGAAGCCCTGGATGAAATCCTCGTAGGAATAGGACTGGTGGAACTGGATCATCTCGATCCGCTGCGGATCGTTTGAGCCGATGAGCGCGTAGGCGAGCCGTTTGGCGACGTAGGTCTTCCCGACGCCCGGCGCACCCTGAAGGACGACGTTCTTCTTTTCCTTCAGCGCCGCCAGCATCTCGTCGAACTGCGCCTCCGCCAGGAACAGCCCCTTCATCGCCTTCTGTCTTGTCGTAGGACTCGATCTCGATCGTCACCGGGATGTTCGTCTCGTCGATCAGGCTGCGGATGATCTCGTATTCCTGCTCCGTGAGCTTGAACAGGCTGCCCTGGTTGTTGATGAGCGGTTCGCTGTTCGCCAGGTCGGGATTGGCCTGCAACGTCTCGTAGGCGATGGGCGTAGCCAACTGCTCAATCTTCTCAAACTCGATCTCCTCGCCATTCTCGGTCTGGTGAAGTCCCTTGGTGATCTTGCAGACCGCGACCACTTCCTTCTGTGGGCTGGTCACGTAGCCGACGACCATGTCGCCTGGCTTGACCTCCTGGAAGTACTTGTATTTCTGGCGCTTGTTCCCCTTGTCGTTGTGGGACGTGTAGGTCTGCTTCTGCCCGACCGGCGTCTCCTCGAAATTCCAAATCTTCGGATTCGCGTTCAACCACCAGTAGGCAACGCCCGGTGGAGGCTGGAGGCGCGACCACAGCAGGCTTTGGCTCCGCTGCCATCTCCAGTCCGACTTTGCTGGCGATCAGTTTGACGAAGTCTGGGTAGGGCGTGATGTCCGTGAGGGTTTTCAACGCCATCTTGCTATCCTTCGGCATTTCCCACTCGCCTTTGGCCAGCCACTTCACCTTGCGGACATGCTTGTAGTGCGCCCGCGTGGCGTCGAACTCGTAATCGCCTTCGACCACGCCATAGCCGAGCAGCTTGGCTAATCCCTGCTTGGCGAAAATGATGTCCCCCACTTCAATGTCGTGAACGAACTGCCAGCAAGCAAGCGCATCGTTCTTCTTGGATGAATCGCCCGGCCACAGCTCTTGGAGCTTCCGGCGAATCTCGTCCTTGTCCTTGAACTGGCGCAGATCAGGAGTCCCATCCCAACCAATCGCGGCGATCCCCTTTTCGTAGAACTCCTCCCAGTGTTCGCCTCCTGTCCCTGCCGACAGCGTCCAATACTGAAGGGACGCAGGCTCTCCCGGAGTTCCGCGCAGACTGCCGTCCTCCCCTGTGGACTCGTCCGGGGGTTGTGAAATGTCGTCTGGCCCACCCTCGGTCTCCTGCCTGTGCCGCTCCGCCCACTTCTCAGCGATCTTCTGTGCTTCCCGGTCATCGAGAGCGACGCTCTTCCCCTTCGAAGTAAGCGCCCAGATGCCACGCTCTGGGCTTTCGACCAATCCCTCCCAGACCAAATACATACGCGCCCAATGCGCCTCGTTGTAGAAGCGCGTTTGGCCCGATGCTAACTTTTCCGTGAGTATCGCGTCAGGGACTTTCGTGACTTGCTGGATCTTCTGGAGAACTTCTTTGGGCTTGCTCGATCCACCAAGGGCACGAAGCGCGTCAAGAAGTGGCCCCATCCACTTTGTGAAACCCCATTTTCTTCCTTGGACTGCGAACAGATGGGCCTCGTGGGATACCTGCGCGTAGTTGTTGCCGACCTGCTCGGTCATTTCCTTTAGCCACTGCCGGTAGCTCTGGTAATCCTCCGGCTCGGTCGTGATGCCCTTGGACTTGCCGTAGGCCGTGGTCTTGCTGGTCGGCGGGAAGGAACTTCTCCGGGTTGATCCAGAACAGGCCGATGGTCAGCCTGCCGATGCCAACCAGTTTCCAGCTTCAAGCATCGGTTGAACAACTCCTCGTCCACCTTCTCGATCCCGCCGTCCGCCGCCAGCGCGGCGATCTGCCACAGAAGGCCCACATGATCCTTCTCGCGCTCCTTCGCATACGGAAACAGCCGGGATGTCATGTTGTGCAGGACGGGGATGCCGGTGAAATCATCCGGCACCGTGAGCCTTGAGGTCCCACCGCGTCTTGAGAAAGGCCCAGTTGTCCCGCCGATTCTTGTCGGTCACGCCCCGGTTGAACGTGGCCAGGAAGCTGAACGGGTCAATCTCCGCGAGCGGGATGGTCTGGCCGTCCGCGCCTTCGTCCTGGAGGCTGATGACCTTGAGGCCCTGTTGCTCCATCTCGCGGAGGATCGTCAACAATTCCTTCTGGTTCTGGCGATGTTCCAGGATTCGGTGAATCGCCTCTCTGTGAATCGATATCCAGCTGAGCATTGCTCCCATCCGTTCTATCGATTCCTCACCACGAATCCTCGCGAGTCGTTCGGATCATTCATGCGGGGCGTGATGGCTGCATAGGCATCCACGATCTGATCTTTGCAGTGGTCCGATCCCCATTATGGGCGATGGCCGACCGCTCACACCTAGAGGCTCTCCTTGACGCCCACGTGGATCGCCACGATCCCAAAGGTCATCAGGCGGTACGACACCTCCTGGAACCCCACCTCCCGCAACCAGGCGGCCACGCCGTCGGGCGACGGAAATTCCCCCACCGATGCCGGCAGGTATGCGTACGCCGTTCGGTGTCCCGAGATCCATCCGCCGACCAGCGGGAGGACCCGACGGAAATACCACAGGTAGATCTTGCGGAACAGCCGCCCCGGCGGCGTCGTGAACTCCAGGACCACGGCCCGCCCTCCCGGCCTGAGAACGCGGTGCATCTCGACGAGCGCTTGGCGCCGTTCCGGAACATTGCGGAGGCCGAAAGCCACCGTGGCGGCATCGAAGGTCGCGTCGGGAAACGGCAAGGTTTCGGCCGGGGCGACCGACAAGTGCACCCGGTCCGCCACCCCCCTCATGACGACCTTCCTCCGGCCAAGCTCGATCATCGGCCCGCTGAAGTCCACGCCGAGGATACGAGCGGCCGGGTACTGCCCGGCCGCCTCGAGCGCCACGTCGGCCGTCCCCGTGCACACGTCGAGGAGCTGGCCCGCCGCCGGAAGGCGAGCTGCTCGCACCGCCTCGCGCCGCCAGACGCGGTCGCGCCCGGCGCTGAGTAGCCGATTGAGCACGTCATATCGCGGGGCGATCGCCGAGAACATCCGCTCGATCGCCGCTCGCTGCTCCGCTATGCCGTCACGATTGCGGTCTGACACGTCGATGGTCCGGAGGGGAGGATGGACTCAGACACCTGTGGGCCGCAGAAGACCCGGGGCCCGTCAGACGGGGGGTGCATCCCGGACGCCGCGCCGGGGAGCGTCGCGTCACTGGGGCGTCAGCTTCAGGTCCATTGAACCACGGTCAGTTGCCGCCACCACCAGCTTGAGGCGCATGCCCGGCTCCGGCACGGCGTCGTCGCGGAGGTCGTTCAGGCTGGCCAACTCGAAGCGTCGTCCTTCATTGTTTAGCTCGCTCCGGGCGATGCTGGCCAGCGTGTCGCCTGGTTTCACCAGGTAGGTCCGGACGCGCCGCTGCTCCTTGGCCTCGCCGTACCGCAGGCCGTCCAGATGGGTCCGGAACTCGTTCCCCCGGACCTCCAGGGGCCCCTTCTCGGCGATCAGCATGTTCGCCATGGTGTCCGCCTTGGCGATCCGGATGGCGGTATCGGGGTGGGTCGCTTCGAAGCCGTGGTACAGTTGCTGCCCGCGAAGCATGTCGTTCCGGCGCATCCATCGGAGCATGGTCACCATCCGCCGGGGATCGTATCCCGCCCGCCGGGCGTAGCGCAGGCCGACCTCGTCCGCCTCCAGCTCGTACTCCCGCCCGTACCCCAGAAGCATGTAATTCGTCATGTGGCTGGCGATCGTCGCCACTGCGCTGGCCGCGCTGCCGCTGCCGGCGGCCGCGGCCGCCCCGACCCCGAGGAGCGTGGCGATCTGCGTCGCCATCGCCTTGGTCATCAGCTTGGCGCCGTGGCGGGAATTGACGTGCGTGGCCTCATGCCCGAGGATGCCGGCGAGCTGCGCCTCGTCGTTCATCTCGGCCAGGATGCCGCGCGTCACGTAGACGAATCCCCCCGGCAGGGCCATGGCGTTGATGCTGGGGTTGATCCACCACCTTGAACTGGAAGTTGAAGCGGGTATCCGATGCCGCCACCACGCGCTGGCCGACCTGGGCGACGTAGTTCTGCAGATCGGGGGATTCGTAGTAGCCGAAGTGCTTGAGGATCTCGGGGTCGGCCTCGCGGCCGATCGTCACATCCCCGGCCTCGTCGTAGATGGAGAACCCGGCAGCCGGTCGGGGCAGCCCGGCCAAGGCCACACAGGCCTGAGACACGGCCAGGAGGAATTGGCGGCGACTCCATCCGCCTCCATTCCCCGCGCACAGCGCACACCATCCCATGGACCCAACCTCCCGGTCCGCACGTCACTCGCGAAGCTTGGCCTCGACGACCTTGATATTCTGCTTGGCCTTGTTCGCCAGCTCTCCCTGAGGACTGTACCTCAGGTACAGCTTGTACTCGGCCACGGCCTTCCGGTACAGCGCCTTATCGTCCGTCCCAAGCTTGGCCTTGGTGTGATAGGACAGCGCCAGGTTGTAGTGGGCCTCGGCGTAGTCCGGCTTCGCCTTTACGGCCTTCTCGTACTCGGCGATGGCCGAATCCAGCGACTCGAAAACCCGTTCGTGATACATCACACCGAGCTCGTAATACGCCTCGGCTTGCATCTGGCGACTGGGCGGCGTCGCCCCGTCTTGGGGTTTGCCTCCATCCTGTGCCCTGGTAGTCGGCGGTGGCCGGACGCCATCCTGGGCCTCGGCCGAGACGCCCACCACCGACAGAGTCATTGCGAAGCACGCCAGAAGGCCCACGGCCATCCACCATTTCACGATGTGCACCCTCCTCCATAAAAAGATACGGCCGCCCGATTCGCCCGCAAGACGCGTTGGTCTATGAAGTCTGAGTATACACCACGGTTTCGCCCCCATCCAGAGGATATTCGGACAGGCACGGAGCGCCAAGCCCTGCGGATGGGGACCCCCCGGCCGGCTCCGTTCCGGGTGCCACCGCTGTCTGGCGGCCGGCCGCGAGCAAGGCTGGGCGGTTTTCGACGACGTGCCGGGGGGGTCAGAGGGGCGCGGCTGAGGCCTGGGAACTCGTCAACGACCCTCGGAGGCAGGACACGAGGCGCCGGGAGTTCTCTTGTCCTCCGGGCGGAGGCCGAGGTCAATGATCTCCATCCGGTTGTTGGCCTCGGGCCGCTTCGACGACGGGCCTTCCGTCAGGACCACGAGATCGCCCTCCACTTCGTGCGCCTGAAGCCACTCCCGTACATAGCCGTTCCAATCTTCCGGATGCTCCGGCTCGTGTGTCGGGAACACCCCGTAGGAAAACAGGAGTCGCTGGCAGGTCGTCTCCTGCGAGCTCACCGCCACGATCCACACCGGAAGCCGGAACCGGGTGATGCGCCTGGCCGTGACTCCGCTGTGAGTGGGAACGAACACGGCGGCAGGCGCGATCTGCTCCAGGGTCGTCTCGACGCTTCGCGCGATCAGGTCCGTCGCGGTCACTTCGGCCCGCCGGTCGATCGCCCGCAGCGTCTCCCGGACCGCCTGGCTTGGCCGACACGGCTCGATGGCCTCGGCGATGGCGGCCAGCATGGCCACCGCCTCGACGGGGTACTTCCCCATGGCCGACTCCCCGGACAGCATGACGCAGTCGGTCCCGTCCAGAATGGCGTTGGCGACGTCCGTGGCCTCGGCACGGGTTGGCCGGCGACTGGTCGTCATGGATTCCAGCATGTGCGTGGCCGTGATCGCCGGCTTTCCTCGGAGATTCGCCTGGCGCACGAGCCACTTCTGCACGATGGGAATCATCTGGATGGGAATCTCGACCCCCAGGTCCCCGCGCGCGACCATGATGCCGTCCGCCGCATCCAGGATGGCCTCGATGCGGTCGCGCGCTCGGGCGCGCTCGATCTTGGCGATGACGAAGGGCCGGTACCCGATCTCCTCCGCGGCCTTGCGGAGCGTCAGGATATCGTCGGCGGACTCCACGAAGGACTGGCTGACGGCATCCAGGCCCTGGGCCGCGGCAAACCGCAGGCACTCGGCGTCGTGGTCGGTGAACGCGCTGATGCCCAGGTCGATCCCGGGCAAGTTCAGGCCCTTGCGAGAGCGGAGCTCGCCGCCCACCACCACTCGGCAGGCGACCTCTGCGCCTCGGACCGCCACCACCTCGAGCTGAATGATACCGTCGTTCAGGAACAGGGCGTCCTTCGGCTTCACGACCTGCGGGAGGCGGTCGAAGCTGACCGACGCGCGCCCGGCATCCCCGAGCACCTCCTGCGTCGTCAAGGTAAAGATGTCGCCGGGCTTGAGCTCGACCGGCTCTTCGGCCAGTTGCCCGATGCGCATCTTCGGGCCGGGAAGATCCCCCATGATCGCCACCCGCCGGCCGGTCGCCTTGGCCGCGGCGCGGATGGTCTCGATCACCTTGGCGTGCGTGGCGAAGTCGCCGTGCGAGAAATTCAGCCGGGCCACGCTCATGCCCGCGCCGAGCATGCGCTCCAACACGTCCTGGGACTCCGACGCCGGCCCGATGGTGCAGACAATCTTCGTCTTGTTGGCTGGGAGTCTCATCGCATCATCCCTCGCGTTGCCTGCGGAAGCATCGCCACCGAGGTGCGGTCCGGAACGGTCGGTCTATTGTCGGAGGAAGGTCAAGGAATCGCTCGCGCCACACTCGCGGGGCTCCGCGCCCTTCCGGAACACCCGGCAGGCGCGCCCCCCGATCAGGCGGATTTCTCCATCCTCAACGCGAAGCATCGTCCCCTCGCGGAGGCCGACCACCCAGACGTTGGGGTGCAGCTCCAGATATTCCCGGATCCGCTCCTCCCGCGTTTCGCCCTTGAACCCCGGCGGATTGCCATCCAGGTAGTGCGGATTGAGCTGGAAGGGAACCAGGCCCAACGCGTCGAGCCCCAGCGGCTCACAGATCGGCATGTCGTTGGTGGTTTGGAATGTCGGACAGGCCAGGTTGCTCCCGGCGCTCCAGCCGATGTAGGGCGTTTCGCCCCGGACCTTCCGGCGGATCGGGTCGGCCAGCATCAGCCGGTGGATTTCCCGCGCCAGGTGCCAGGTGTTACCCCCGCCCACCAGGATCGCCTCCGCCGCATCCACAGCCTGGACCGGGTCCGGGAGCCGGTGAATGCCGACGACCTCGCAGCCCAGATCGCGAAACGGCGGCGCGACCTGCTCCAGGTAGGCATCATAGCTCGTCATGACCCGGGCATAGGGGAGAAAGAGGGCGCGCCGGACGCCCCCATCGAGAAAGTCGCGCATCGCCGACTTGGCGTGCTCCAGGTACCCCAGCCCCTCGGTCATCGAGTTGCTGATGAGAAGTAGTCGCATGCCGTCTCCTCAGGCGTTATCGGGCGAAGGCGGTCCGCACGGTTTCGGCGATTTCCACCAGCCCCCGCAGGGCCGGATCGCACAGCGCTCCGAGCTGCACGAACCCGTGGTTCATCTCCAGATACCGGGTGCAGCGAACGGGCACCGCGGCCTGCGCCAGGCGGGCGGCATAGGCCTCCCCCTCATCGCGCAGCACATCGTACTGGGCCGTCAGGACGAGGGCCGGCGGCAGGCCGGCGAGGTCGGCAGCCTGGAGCGGCGAGGCGGCAGAGAGGTTGGCGTCGGCTGGGCGTGACAGATAGCTCTTCCAGAAATACCGCATCATGTCCCGCGTCAACCCGTAGCCGGCGGCGTACTGGTGATAGGATGCCGTGTCGAAAGCACAATTGGTGACGGGATAGATCAGCGCCTGCAAGGCGAGCGTCGGGCCGCCCTCGTCTCGAAGGCACAGCGCCACGGCTGCCGCCAGGTTCCCTCCAGCGCTATCACCGGCGACAGCCAGTCGTGTGGGGTCGCCGCCGATCTCGGCCGCATGGCCCGCGCACCACCGCACCGCGGCGCAGCAGTCCTCCAGCGCCGTCGGGAATCGGTGTTCCGGTGCCCGCCGGTAATCCACCGAGACGACCAGGCTACCGGATCGGTGGCACAGCGTGCGGCAGATATCGTTGTGCGTCTCCAGCGTGCCGAAGACCCAACCGCCACCGTGGAAAAAGACCAGGATTGGAAGCGGTCCCACCTCCCCCGACGGGGTATAGACGCGTGCCGGGATGCCGAGACCGGACCCGGGGATCATCCAGTCCTCGATGCGGGCCACCGGCTCTTCCCTTCTCGGTCGCTGGAGCATCATCCCTTCCCGCAGGACGCGTGCCTCGGCCACCGGCATCGCGTCCAGGGAGGGGCCAGGAACCTCCGCCGCCAGCATAGCCTGGATCGCCGGGTGGAGCGGCACGGTGGGCGTCGCAGGAAATGTCCGAAACGTCTCCCCGTATTCCCCAAACTGTCCCTGCTTTTTGTCTGCCATCCCCTTTTCTCCCGGACCCGCCCGCCTGATTCTTCGACCCGCCGGATGGCGATTGGGCGTAATTCTCCACCGTTTCTCCAGCCTTCGCAACTGGTTTCCCGGACTACCCCGAGGGAAGATCGTGAACCGACTGAGGAGTGGAAGGTTGGCATGGTCCTGACGCGCGCGGACGACGTCGGCAAGGGGGCGGGTGTGCTATGTTGCCATTCTTAGGAGGGTATCACGAAAAAAAGCGCCGGTCGGCGAACCGACCGGCGCTTGACAGCGTGCAGCCTTACCCTACTTCTTCTTCACATCCGGGCCCTCGGTGCCCTTGGGCTCGACCTTGCGCACATCCGGACCCTCGGTGCCCTTCTCCTTCACCTTCGGGGCGGCAGACGAGGCGGTCTTCTTCTTGGCCTTGCGCACATCCGGACCCTCGGTGCCCTTGGGCTCGACCTTGCGCACATCCGGACCCTCGGTGCCCTTCTCCTTCCGGGGCGGCAGACGAGGCGGTCTTCTTCTTGGCCTTGCGCACATCCGGACCCTCGGTACCCTTGGGCTCGACCTTGCGCACATCCGGACCCTCGGTACCCTTCTCCTTCACCGCCGGGGCCGGCGTCCCCTGGGCGAACACCGGGCCGACCACGGCCGCGGCGAAGAGCACGGCGACCATCACAACGAGGAACTTCTTCATGGGACACCCTCCTATCCGATCCGATCCGTTATGCCCCCCGACGGTCCGTCGTGGGGTCGGCAGCCCGTCGCTGCCAGAACTGAACCCCGCAGCCTCATCTGAGGGGTTCCGGTTGATGCGAACGGTAGTCAAAAGAGCATGATCTGTGCCAGGGGCGGCCGGCCGGTCGCCCGGGGCGCTGGCTCGGCCCCGAGGCCGTGCTGGCTGGGAGTTACGCGGCGGGCTGGCGGCGCGACGGATACCCCCCTCGCGCCTGGGGGATTTCCGGGTACTCCAAACGGGGTAGACCTACCCGAAACGCGGCCCCGGCGGTGGGGCCCTGGCCCCCCGCCCCGTCGTCTCAGGGGGTCGTCCCGCCCGGCTGTTGTCGCTTCCCGCTTACCCCTTGCAGCGCTTTCTGACACCCGGCCGACACCTTCGCTTGATGCGCCTTCAGGCACTGAATCATTTCCTGACGGCCGGTCGAGGCGCGCGGATGGTAACACAGCGCCGTCCAATCGTCCCGACAGGCACCCAACGGACCGCTCAGGGTCCCCTGGAGATCGTTCACCCGCCCGGTGCAGGCGGGCGACAGCTTCGACTCATTGGTCTTGAGGCACTGCAGGATCCGCCCGCCGCCGGGCTGGACATCGGCACAGAACGTCCGGATCTCCTCGGTGCACGGGACCTCCTGCGCGCGCATCTCCCCGGATATGCCTGCGCCGAGCAAACCGAGCGCGACCGCTCCGGAGACCACGAACCGCCGGGGAATATTCATGGGTTTGCCTCCCTCCTGGTGCCAAGGGACCGGTCCCGCCCGCAGGCGCCCCGGCGCTAGGGCTTGAGCTTGGCCTTGGTCAGGTCCGCGACCACTGCCAGCGCATACTTGTCGGGATCCAGATACTTCTGGGCCACCCGCTGGACATCCGCGGCCGTCACGGCATTGATGAGAACCGGATATCGCTCCACGTAATCCAGGCCGAGCCCGTTCTGCTCGATGGACGCCAGCATGCCGACCACCTTGTCCGAGGTATCGAGACGCAGGGGGAAGCTCCCGGTGAGGTAGGCCTTGGCGTCGGCCAGCTCCTGGGCGGAGACGGGCTGGTCGCGCATGCGCCGGATCTCCGCCAGCGCGGCGTCGATGGCCTCCTGGGCGACTTCGTTCTTGGTCTGCATCGTCACGCTGAAGTCTCCGGCGTACTTGCCCGGCGCGAAGGCGCTGCCGACGTCGTACGCCCAGCCCTTCTCCTCGCGGATCTTCTGGGGGAGGCGGGAGTTGACGCCGCCCCCCAGCAGATAGTTCATCACATAGACGGCGTAGTAGTCGGGGTTGTCCCGGGTGATCCCCAGGTGGCCGAAGTTGATGGCGGCCTGGGTCACCTCCCGCTGGATGGTCTTCGTCACCCCCTTCGCCAGCGGAGCGGGCGCGGCTGGCTTGACGAGAGGAGGCCCGCCCGGAGCCCAGCCGCCCAGTCGCGCCTGGAGGCGCGCCTTCAGATCGGCCATCGACACGTCCCCGACCACGGCCAGGACGGCCCGATTGGGTCGGTAGTAGGCCTGATAGAACGCGAGGAGGTCGTCCCGTGTGATGGTCGGCACGCTGGCCTCGGTTCCCTCGGTCGGTCGCCCGTAGGGGTGGGTCCCGTAGACCAGGGCCATGAACGCCTCATAGGACACCGTCCCGGGATCCTCCTGACTCCGCTTGATGCCTGCCAGGACCTCCGGGATCTTCTTCGCCAGCTCGGCCGGCGGGAAGGTGGGATTGGTGCAGGATATCGCCCATCAGATCCAGTGCCAGGTCCAGATCCTTGCTCAGCACCGAGAAAGAGAGCCGCGCCGTGTCCGTGCCGGACTCCACGCCCAAGGAGCCTCCCACGAACTCGATGGCCTCGCTGATCTGCGGCGCGGTGCGGGTCGTCGGTCCCCTGGCTGAGCATGATCGCGGTCAGGTTCGCCACCCCCGGCTTGGCCGGCGGATCGAAGACGGCGCCCGCCTGGAGCGTCAGCGTGGCCGCCACGATCGGCACGGCCGGCCGCTCGGCGACCAGGAGGACCATCCCGGAGGGGAGCACCTCGCGCTGCGCGAGTGCGGCAGCCTCGCCCTCCGTCGTGACCGCCCCCATCAGGAGCACGGCACCGACCAGGACGCCCGATCGATCGGACCGTCGGGACATTCCCTCTTGCCCTGGCAGTTCCAGGTACGTCGCATCACACGCCTCCTACTTTGCCGGCGGGGCGCCGCCGCCCGGCTTGGTCGGGATCAGATATGGCGACGGTCCGGTTGTCCGCGACGATGTACTGCCGGGCCACGCGCTGGACGTCCGCCGCCGTCACCTTGCGGATGCCGTCCAGGTAGGTCGTCAGGAGCTTCCAGCTCGCCGCCGACTCGTACGCGCCCAGCAGATTGGCCAGCGTGTGGACCGAATCCTGGGCGAAGACGAACTCGGCCTCGATCTGGTTCTTGGCTTTCTGGAGCTCCCGGTCGGTGATCGGCTCGTTCTGGACGCGCTCCACCTCGGCCACCATGGCGCGCTCGACCTCTTCCGCCGTCTTGCCCGGCAGGGGGCCGGCGCTGAGGCCGAACAGATAGGGATCCTTGTACACCGGGTTGTAGTCCGCCCCGGCATAGGAGGCCAGCTGCAGCTCGTAGACGACCTTCTTGTGGAGCCGGGCGCTCTCCCCCCCGCCCAGCACGTAGGCGAGGACGTTCAGGGCGGCGCTGTCCGGGTGGGTGAGGTTCGGGACGTGGTGGACCGCGAAGAAGATCGGCAGCTCGGCCTCCTTGCGGACGAACACCCGCCGCTCGCCGATCTGCGGCGGTTCCTGGGGGATGACCATGGGTGGCGGCTCGGGCCCGCGGGGGATGGCCCCGAACAGCTCCGTGACTCTTCTTGAGCACCTCGTCTTTCTTGATGTCGCCGGCCACGATCAGCGTGGCGTTATTCGGGGCGTAATACGTCTGGTAGAACTGCCTGGCATCCTGAAGGGTCCAGCCCTTGATCTCGCTGGGCCAGCCGATGGTCGGCCGCCCGTAGGGGTGGGCCATGAAGGCGGTGGCCCGCATCACCTCGCCCAGGGTGGCGGACGGCTGATCCTCGATCCGGAGGCGCCGCTCCTCGTACACCACGTCCCGCTCCGGCAGGAACTCCTTCTCCTCGAACAGGACGTTCACCATCCGGTCCGCCTCGAGTTCCAGGCCGAGGTTGACGCGATCCGCGGCGAAGTCCTCGTAGTAGGCCGCGGCATCCCGCGCCGTGTGGGCGTTATCCTGGCCGCCGTTGCGCTGCACAATGATCGAGAACTGCTTGGGCCCGGTCTTGGGCGTCCCCTTGAACATCATGTGTTCCATCATGTGGGCGAGGCCGCCCTTGCCCAAGGGCTCGTTCCGCGCCCCGGCCTTGTACCAGATCTGGACGGTCACCACGGGGGCCTTGGGCTCCTCGATCAGGAGCACCTTGAGGCCGTTGGGCAAGGTCGTCTCCGATCACCCGATCCCAGATGGTCCCGGCGGCAGCGGGCGCCGCCAACCCGACGCAGAGCGCCAGCACCCCCATCCACACCGGGAATCGCCGCGACCGCACGCGTCCCCGGGTCAGTCCGTCTGCGCGCATCCTGCATCATACGATCCTCCTCCCCTGCACCCCGCCTCTGCATTCCCCGTTCCAGTTCGCTGCCCGCTGCTTGCTGCCCCTGCCAGCTGCCCCCCTGTCCCGCGCCTCTGGTCTTGCCGAGTCGACTTGTCGACGAGTCGACCAGTCCTCGCCTGTTGCTTCTCCCCGTCTCTGCCCGCTGCCAGATGTCCCTCATTCTGTCCCTGTCGTCCTACGGCTTCTCCGCCTGCAGTTGCCGGATCCGCACGATGGCACGTCGGACATCAATCAGCCCGGGCACGAGCTTGTCGGCCGCCTCCGCGTGCGCGACGGCCTCGGCATAGCGCCCCTCGATGAAGGCGTCGACGGCCTGATCCCACTCGCGCGTGAAGGGGCTGTCGGTGCTGGGGGTCACGCCGACCTGCTTGGCCAGGGCGTGAATCGAGTCGATCGGGATCAGGAAGTTGAACCCCTGGATCGCCTGGTCGCCCTCCAGCGACGTGGAGATGAAGGTGGCCAGCGCCACGACCTCGCCCTTGGATGTTGAAGGCGGGGCCCCCGCTGTTCCCCCAGGAGATGGGGGCATCGGTCTGGAGGATCCACCGCTCGTTCACATCCAGCCGGAAGGCCGAGACCCGGCCGAACGTCACCGTGGCCTCGGCCCGGGACTTCTTGCTGAGGAAGTCGTGCCAGACCACCACGCCGGGATAGCCCACGATGACCAACTGCTGGCCCAGGGCCACCACCTGCCCGATGCTCGGGGCCAGTCGGACCGTGGGGAGGTCCTTCGCCTCGATCTTGATGAGGGCCGCATCCCAGCATGGGCGGGTCGGGCTTGCTCCCGTCCTTGGGCAAGAGATCGGGATCGATGGGCGGGCTGTAGGCCTTGATGACCGCCGGGTAGCCCTGCTCGCGCCTCCCCGGTCGGGAGAAAGACCTCCAGCCGTCTTGGTCAGCTTGACCCCCTTCCGGTTCTCCGGATCCTTGAGGATGGCCGTCATCCGGGCCTTGCGCTGCTTCTCGGGAAGCTTCTTGAGGCCCGGGCCGCAGGCAGCCTTGGCCGCTTGCCGCCAGGAAGTCCGTGACGTGCTCCTCGTCCGGCTTCTGGATGGCCATGACGACGTGGCCGTTGGTGGCGATCCAGCCATCCGGGTGGATGATGAAGCCGGTCCCGTTCTCCGTGTCCGCGTCCGGCTTCACGACATAGGTGTCGTTCGGCCCGCACCGGACGGTGACCTCGGCCGACACCTCGATGATGATCCCGACCACGCCCGGGAGCACCCGCATGATCCGAGCCGCCACGATCTCCTCCTGGCGGTCGGGCCCGACCTCGCCGGCGAGAGCGAGGACGGGCGCCAGCAGGAGAAGCCCGGCGGCGAACAGCCGCCAGGCGACAAGAGAGATATTGCCCTCCTGCAGCGCCTGCGGAGGCACCCCGGCGTCTGCGCGAAGCGGCATTCCAGCGCGTTGGAATCCATGAGCTCCTCCTTCTCGGCGCCGGTCCCGGCCTCGTGAAATTTACTTCCCTGCCGCTTTCGCCACTGCCTGGATCAGCCCTGCGGCGCCCTCGTTCGACACCGCGCGCTTGACCAGGATGTCGTTGGCGGTCACCTCTTTCTTGTAGTACGCCTTGTTCAACGCATCCCGCGTCGCGACCACCGCTCCGTCGACGGAGACCCCCGCGTAGACTCCCTTGGCGCGCGAGTAGCTGACAATGTCCGCACTGAGGTTTTGCGTCGCCGCTTGCGCACCCGCGCCGACGGGCCCGGCAGCGACGGAGGCATCGGCTCCGAGTTTGGCACTCGTGGCCAGGAGCGAGGACACCCCTCGTTCGGTCAACGCCACAAGGACGATTTCCGACGCGTCTCCGCCGGCCTGGAGACCGAAGCTGGCCTGCCCGATGGTGTAGAAGGCGGGGCCGCCCCACTTCTTGGCCTTGGCGTCGTGGGCCAGAAAGACCCCGCTGCCCCCGGAGGCGCCGATGATGAAGGCCCCGCGGAGGACCGATGGATACACGAGGACGCCTTGCGCCTTCTTGACGAGATCCTTGCAGGGCCGGCCCCATTTCTTTGTCGCCGATGAAGGATTCGAAGGTCATCCGCGCCTTGTCCACGAGTTGCTGCGCATCCTTCGCATCGTCGGCCATGGCAGGCCGAGGCATGCCGACGAGCGACGCGATCATGAGCAACACCAGAGCGACCGATCCACCGAGCATCCATCTGCGCTGTGGTCTCTGGAACTTCATCGCACACCTCTCTTCTCTGTAGGGAATCCGGCCGTCGGATTCCAGGTCAAGTGCCTCCCGTTGAAACCCACCGGGGCCTCTGCGGGATTCTCTGGCGGGCCCGTAAAGCCCGCTCCCCGTACCAGCACAGGACAATACACGGATAAGGACCAATCGTCCATTCGATCTGCGACAATCCTGGGCAGGAAGGCCCCGACCATCACTCCCACTCGACCATGGGTCGCTTGCGCGGTAGAAAAAGGAGAAACAGCCGGAAAGTCTATATGGGGCAAGGCGGGCGGTCTATCGGACCTTGGTCCTATGGAGCGGGGCGGTTATCGGTTCGCGGTTGGCGGTTGAATCGGAAAGCCCTGGATGCGATCCGCGCCCTCGCGCTGCAGCGCAGTTCCGCCGGCGAAGGAGTGACCACCGATTCCTGGTTCTTATCGCCCGGCAAAGCTGTTCTTTTTCTTCGTCCTCTCCAGGAAGGTCGCGTAGAAGGGGAAGAGCCAGACGATCACCGTGATCCCGCCCAGAAGCGCGCTGATGGGGCGCACGAAAAAGAGCAACAGGTTCCAGTCGGATTTGATCATGCTGGTCATGAAGTTCTGTTCCAAAATGGGCCCGAGCACCAGGCCGAGCACGATCGGCGCGACCGGGTATTCGTTCTTCTCCATGAAGTAGCCCACAATCCCCATGAGTCCAAGCACCCCGATATCAAAAACGCTGTTGTTGATGGCGAAGGCCCCGGTGACCGCGAACATGAGGATCGCGGGGATGAGGATGTTTTTTGGCACGCGCAGCATCTGGGAACTCGTCTTCACGGCCAGGTAGCCGAAGGGGATCATCAGGAGGTTGGCCACGATGAAGGCCAGGTAGACGGCGTAGATGATCTGCGGCTGCTGCTCGAAGATCATCGGGCCGGGGCGCAGCCCTTTCATGAAGAGCACGCCGATGACGATGGCCGTGATGGAGTCGCCGGGGATCCCGAAGACCAGCGCCGGGACCCAGTCGCCGGCCAGGCAGGAGTTGTTGGCCGTGCCGGAGTCGATGATCGCCTCGATCGATCCTTTGCCGTACAGCTCCGGCTCTTTGGAGGCCCGCTTGGAGACGGCGTAGGCCAGCCAGGCGGCGATGTCCGCGCCCGCGCCCGGCAGGATGCCGATGAAGGTCCCCAGCGCCCCCGACCGCAGGACATTCCACTTGTAGCGGAAGAACAACTTGCCCGTTCCCTTGAAGATGCTCCCCGCCTTCACCCGGGGGATGGAGTACTGCATCTGCCTCTTGCATCACGTTCCGCATGACCTCGGAGATGCCGAAGACGCCGATCATCGCGGGGATGAAGGAGATGCCGTTCAGCAGGTCCACGTTGCCGAAGGTAAACCGGGGGTAGCCCAGGGTGATGTCCACACCGATCGTGGAAAGGAAGAGGCCGAGGAGCATGGCCAGCGCCCCCTTGGCCTGGGACCCGCGCGAAACCATGACCGTGGCGCTGAGCCCCAGCGCGGCCAGCCAGAAGTACTCGAAGGAGGAGAACTTCATGGCCACCTCCGCCAGCAGGGGGGCGGAGGTCATGAGGACAACAGCCCCCATCAGACCGCCGATGGCCGAGAACACCACGTCCACCCCCAGGACCATCTCCGCCTTGCCCTGCTGAGAGAGGGCGAAGGAGTCATGGGTGTAGGCGGCCGAGGAGGGTGTTCCCGGGATGCGCACCAGTGCCGCCGGGATGTCGCCCGCAAAGATGGCCATGGCCGACATGCTCACGATGGAGACCAGGGCCGGGACCGGGTCCATGAAAAAGGTGAAGGGGATCAGGAGCGAAGCGGCCAGCGTGGCGCTCAGCCCCGGGATGGAGCCGACAAAGAGACCGTAGAGGGAAGAGGCGCAGATGACCAACAAAACCTTGGGGGCCATCAGCATCCCCAAGCCTTGAATCATGAAGTCCATATCATCACCACCCCAAATATCCGATTGGCAGGGGCACCCGCAGGCCCTTGGCAAAAACCGTGTAGATGAAGGCCACCAGCAAGATCGAAACGACCACGCTTTTCAGCGCGGAAACCCGCAGTTTGAGCATGAGAATAGTCAGGAGCACCGCGCCGGTAATAAAGAATCCCACCGTGGGCGCAAGGGCGATGAACGCCGCGATCAGAATGATCACCAGGATCGGATTGAATCTATTCGGCGGGGGCCCTTCCTCTTCGGGGGAATCCTCCGTTTTCACCTTGGCCGAGCGCCGGCCCGTGCAAAACCACAATCCCCCCGAAAAAAATGAAGAGGATGGCCAGAACCCTCGGGAACAGGGAGGGCCCCGGGTGTCCTCCGTCGAGCTCCGGGAAAGAAAACGACGTTGCCGCAATGAAAATCCCGAGGGCGATGAAGATTCCTCCGCCAACGTAGTCTTTGCGTCCCATGGTCAACTCTTCCTCAAGCGTGAAGTCAGTCCGGGAAATCCCGGGTCGGTTTTACGGTATTTTCCTTGTCTCCTGTCAGGAAGCAGGCAGGGCCATTCCAGGACTCTCATCCCCCGATTGAACCGCCTCGTAAATGAAATCAATGGATGAAGAAAGTAGTCTGATTGCAGAGGCAGACGTTAGAGGTAGCTGCTGGGAAAAAACTTGCCCCAATAACGGAACGACGATCCGGCCGGAAGCCAGATCGTCGTTCCGTTATTGCCCTCATTTTGCGATTCCCATCTCTTTCATCAGCTTGCCCATGCTCTCGTCTTCCGAGGCCATGAATTTATCGAAATCTCCCGATGACTTGAAGACCATTCCATAGCCGTTCTTCTTCATGAATTCCTTGTACTGCGGGTTGTTGTACGCCTTCTCCACCGATTTCTCCAGGACGGCCACCACCTCCGCCGGAGTCCCCTTGGGGGCCGTTACGCCCCGCCACGCCCCCATCACCCAGTTCTTGCCCATCTCCTTCAGGGTCGGAGTCTCGGGGAAGATATCGGACCGGTTGTCGCCCATGACCACCAGCGGCCTGGCTTTCTTGGCCTCGATCATGGCCCTGGCCTCGGGGAGGCTGCAGGTGACCACATCGATGCCGCCGGCCACCAGCTCCTGCATAGCCGGGGCTGCGCCGTTGCTGGGCACCCAGGGCATTGCCTCCTGCGGGATCCCTATCATCTTCAACCATCCGGCCCGCGCCAGGTCCCAGCTTCCGCCCTTGCCGGTGCCCGAAGCCTTCAGCTTGCCGGGGTTGGCCCGGACGTAATCTTCCAACTCCTTGAGAGTCTTCCAGGGGGCGTCCATCCGCACCGTGACCGAAGCCGGGTCGAAATTCACCAGGGCCACGCCCTTCATGTCCTTGTAGTTCACCTGGGCCAGACCCATCCAGTGCATCATCGTGATCTCGCCGGTCGTGAGGGCCAGTGTATATCCGTCGGGCTTCGCCGTCGCCGCCGCCGTATGCCCGACCGCTCCGCTGCCGCCGGTCCGGTTCACCACGTTCACGGGCTGTCCCAAATCCTTTTCCATCAGCATCGCTATCGTGCGGGCCACCGCATCCGTTCCGCCCCCCGCTCCCCAGGCGACGATCATGGTCATCGGGTAGTTCGGATACTTCTGGGCGTTGCCGACAGAGACCGACCCCGCCACGAAGGCGAACACGGCTGCTACCATAACGGCTCTCAGGACACACCTTACGGCTCATGGCTTTTTCGCTCCTTTCCCCCTCTGGTTCTTTGCCCAGCGTCGATTTATCCGCCAATTCCCAACAGCCATGGTTGGAGACGACGATCCTCGCGGCACCCGCTCCGGCCGCCAGTCTCGCATCTACTGCCGCATGACCCCTTTCAATTGGGACCATTGCGATAAAATCACCGGATAGGACGTTAGAAAACCGAGTCCGGCAGGCGACCGCGGCCGACCGACGGGACCGGCCAGAGCGGGGCCGAACCGGAGGGGAAAAATCGGAAGAGCAGAACCGGCGGGGACGCTAGCATCGGCGCTCTTAGGTGTCAAGGCAAAATCTGACAATCGTACTCTAAGACGGCGTGAGTCCGGCCTATGTACGGCGACAGCTCGGCCATGCGTCCATCAGTTGACTCAGTTGACGGTGGACACCCACGGCAAGTGGCTTCCGATGGGGAACAAGGTGGTGGTGGACAGGCTGGACGATGCGGGATTGCGGGCGGATGGTAGCAGGATGGTAGCAGCGGAAGCAAAAAAACAAGCCAGGTCTTGTGACCGCGTTACTCCTGAACAGAACTGGAGCCGGCGCTCGGACTTGAACCGAGGACCTGCTGATTACGAATCAGCTGCTCTACCAACTGAGCTACGCCGGCTTCTGAAAGCGGGCGTAGTGTAGTCAACTCGGCCCAAGTTGGCAAGCGGTTTCCGCCGCTCCGCAACGGTTGAGACCTGGGCTAATCCGGTCTTGCTCCCGGCCCGTGTTCGGAGTACCCTACCGCTCTCTTCCCGAACATTGCGCGCGTAAGGAACCGTGGTGTGACGGATCACCGGAGGCTCCGCCGCTGGATCGGTGTGGGGACGTTCCTGCTGGCCGTGGCCGTGGCCGTCTGGGTCGTTCCCCGCCTCGGGGCTCGTTCGCCCGTGGTCTTCATCCTCCTGCCCATCCTGGCCATCCTCGCCATGAAACTGGTCGAGCGTCGCGTCGGGCAATGGTTCCGGCGCTGGGCCGAACGGCAGGCGGCCCGCACCCCACGCGGGGGACCGTGAACGATCGGGCGTTCCCGTCGGTGCTCAGGACTAATGTCGCGCACCCACAACGGAGGACGGAGATGAAGCCATGCGAAGCGTGCAGATCGGCAATGCGCGGCTGGAGGTGGTCGAAGGCGACATCACCCGGCAGGACACCGAGGCCATCGTGAACGCGGCCAACTCCAGCCTCCTGGGCGGGGGCGGCGTGGATGGCGCCATTCACCGGGCCGGCGGCCCTCAGATCCTGGAGGAGTGTCGCAAGATCGGCGGGTGCCCGACGGGGGAAGCGCGCATCACCGGCGGCGGGCGTCTGGCCGCCAGGTGGGTGATCCACACCGTCGGGCCGATCTATCGGGACGGCAAGCACGGCGAGGCCGATCTACTGGCCGGCGCCTACCGAAACAGCCTGCGGCTGGCCGGCGAGCGCGGCATCAAGACCGTGGCGTTCCCATCCATCAGCACCGGGGCGTACGGGTACCCCATGGCCGATGCCGCCCGGATCGCGCTCTCGACGGCCATACGGTACCTCTCCGGCTCATCCGGGCATCGCGCTGGTGCGCTTCGTTCTGTTCGGCGAACGGGCCCTGCGGGAATACGAAGCCGCCTTGGCGGATCTGGTGCCTCACCGACCCCATCGAGGGCTCCTGACCTGCACCTCGTCGTCGGGGGTGCCGCACAACACCACGGGCCGTTGCCGAGCGCCCCCGGCGGCGACGGCCTGGAAAACGCGCCGCGACTGTGTTACGGTTCGGTGGCGTGACTCGCTCGGCCGAGACGGCAGTGGCCTGCCGGGTAGGCTGGCAACGGAGCATGTGCGCTGCCATGAACTCCGCAAGCTATTCTCCTCCGCGCCGCCCGAGCGTCCTCACCGTGTCGGACGGCGGACGGACCGCAACGATCATGGTCGGCCCGCTCCGGAGTCCCGCCGCACCTGGAGGTCGTCCATCGCGAACGGTTCTACCACGTCCCGGTGACCGCCATCCGGGCGGCGCGGACGGCTGTCGGCTTCATCGCCTTTTACGAAGGCGCGTCGCGCTTCTCCAGAGGGGCGGGCGTCATCCGGGAGTACGCGGAGGTGCTCCGCGTCTCGACGGTGCCGCGCCGAGACCTGCCGGGCCTGACCTGGCCGGGGCGGGGCGGGGCGGAGACTCTCTACTACCGGTTCGATTTGGGACCGATCGTCTCGCTCCCCCGACCCATTGCCAATCCCGACCGCCTGCGCGTCGTGTTCCGTTTTCCGGACGTGGAACGGTTCCGCGCGTCTGCGACCGTGCGCGAGCTGGGCGCATCCCGCCCGAAGACGACGAAACGCGCCACGCGCGTGAGCGCGGAGTGACCGTCGCCCACCCTCGACCCTCAGCGTGACTCTCCCTCCAATCCATTGAATCTGCGCGATTCCTTCTCAAGATCGTCCGAGCGAGCCCGGGAGTCATCGCAGCGGGTCGGACTTGCCAGAAGGCGTTTTGCTTGCTATAATCCGCTTCGTTGAAGGGAAAAGGAGGTTTCTTCCGTGGACGAACCGCTGGCCCAGAGGATTCTCGGTCTCATCTTCCAAGACCCGCAGGTCCGTCGGCTGCACAAGGAATCGCTGGCCGACTGGATTCTGGATACCCAACCTCGGACTGCTCCCCTGGACGCCACCGCGCTCTTGCAGTACCTCGGGGCTCATCAGCCGGAACTCTTGAACCGTCTGAAGATCAACGTGCGGCTCAAAGAGGATCTGGCCCGCGTCCTTGAATCCATCGAGCGGAACTGACACCAGGCCCGGCATCATCCCCCTCGCCGTTCCCACGATTCGTCCGTCTCGAGGCTCCCCATCGTCGTCACGTGCCCGATGGCGCAGGCGGCGTGCGTCACGTCGTCGGACACGGTAGCAGGACATGAGAGCGCGGCCGGTCGTCTTGGACGTGGATACGGGGGTGGATGACGCCCTGGCCATCCTTCTGGCGCTCGGCTCGCCCGAGTTCGCCGTGCAGGGCATCTGCACGGTGAGCGGCAACGTGTCCCTTCTCCAGACCACCGCCAACACCTGTCGCGTGCTCGATGTCGCGGGCGCCCCGGCCATCCCCGTGGTGGCGGGCGCCGCTGCGCCGCTCGTCCGTCCCGGGTTCACGGCCGGCGAGGTCCACGGCGGTGACGGCCTGGGCGGCATGGCCGACCGCCTCCCCGCGCCCGACCGGGCCGTCCGCCACGACGCGCCGGGATTCCTGCTGGAGACGATCCGGCGCTTTCCGGGAGAGCTCACGCTCATCGCAACGGGCCCGCTGACCAATGTGGCCCAGGCGATCCAGCAGGACGTCGAAACCATGCGCCGCCTGCGAGCCCTCACCGTCATGGGGGGCGCCATCCGGGTGCCCGGAAACGTCGGCCCCGTCTCGGAGTTCAACTGTGCGGTGGACCCCGAGGCGGCTGCCGTCGTCCTTGGCGCCGGGCTACCCGTGACGCTGGTCCCGCTGGATGTCACGGAACGAGTCACGCTGACGCGCCAGGCCGTGGATGCGGCGGCTTCCGAAGGCGCCGTGGCCGCGTTCGTGCGCCGGATCACGGCGGCCACCATGGCGTTTCATCGCCAACGCTACGGGGAGGAAGGGATTTTCCTCCACGATCCGCTCGCGGTGGGCGTCACCCTGGATCCGTCTCTCGTCCGGCAGGAACCCATGGCGGTGGCGATCGAGACCCGAGGCACCCTGACGGCCGGGATGACGGTGGCCGACCTGCGGCGGGGGAGCCACGCCGTCCCCACGGCCCAGGTGTGCCTCGAGGTGGACGCGGATAGGTTTCTCGGCCTCTTCACGCAGCGGGTGTTGCGCTGAACCTTCGGTAGTTCGATTGTTCGGCGGTTCGGCAGTTCGGCGGGTCCGGTGAGGTAGAACCCTCGAACCGCCGACCCGGTGAACCGTCGACCCCAGTGCTAAGGAGCACCATGACACATAATCACGCCACCACAACGTCCTCGGCGCGCTCGAACGGAGCGATTGCCGAGCTGATCTCTCAGTTGATCGAGCAGGCCGGCGGCTCGCCGCACGCCGAGTTCCTGGAGGAGATGATCCACAGCGCGCTCCGGCTGATCCGGAATCAGACCAGCCGGGGCGACGTCAAGATCCTGAACGCCGCCCTGCGGGAGCTGATCTATGCCTTCCGCGTCTTCGCCCCGTACCGCGGCACGCGGAAGGTCACCATCTTCGGCTCGGCCCGCATCGCCGACGACTCGCCGGAATATCTCCAGGCGGCGGCCTTCGCGCGCGAGGTGAGCGCCCAGGGGTGGATGGTCATCACGGGCGGCGGCGGGGGCATCATGAAGGCCGGTCAGGACGGCGCCGGGCGGGACCAGAGCTTCGGCGTGAACATCCGCCTGCCCTTCGAGCAGGGCGCCAACGAGTTCATCCAGAACGACGCCAAGCTGATTACCTTCCGGTATTTCTTCACGCGCAAACTGGTCTTCCTCAAGGAAACCGACGCCATCGCCCTGTTCCCGGGCGGCTTCGGCACCATGGACGAGGCCTTCGAGACGCTGACGCTGCTCCAGACCGGCAAGAGCCCGCTGCTGCCGTTGGTCTGCGTGGATCGAGAGGGGGGTGACTACTGGCACGCCTGGGACGCCTATGTGCGGGGGACGCTGCTCGCGCGCGGCCTGATCTCGGCCGAGGACCTCTCCCTGTACCGTGTCACCAATCGCCTCGACGAGGCCGTCAGCGAGATCGTGACCTTCTACCGGAATTACCATTCCAGCCGTTACGTCGGGAATCGGCTGGTCCTACGGCTTCACCACGCCCCCACGCCCGACGCGCTGGCGCGCCTGGAGCGCGAGTTCGGCGACATCCTCTCGGACGGCGGGTTCTCGACGGGTCCCGCCCTGCCGGAGGAAGCCGAGGAGTCCGCCCTGGCGGATCTCCCGCGTCTGGTCTTCAGCTTCAACCGCCGCGACTTCGGCCGGCTTCGCCAGTTGATCGACGCCCTGAACCGCATGGCGCCGCCGGACCAGCCATTGGCGTAGGTCCGCCGAACGCTCCAGCATCGCCGGGGCCATGCCGGATCGGCTCCATCACGGACCGAGCGCTGCGCCCTACCCTGCCTTCTCCAGGGCGCCGCCGGCTCGCACCAGCGTGTCCACGGACCGCTCGTCCCACCCCGCATACTTCGCGCGGCCGTTCACGATGAAGGTCGGGTACTGACGGATCCAGTGCCGCACGCACTTCACGAAACCCATGGGGGTGTGGGGGTCGATGAGGACGATGCGGATCTGTTCCCCGTACCGCCCCACGAGATTGCGGACGAGGGCCGAGAGGCGGGTGTAGTCTTGCCACATCTCGTCCGGGTAGGAGCCGATCTCTTCCCGCTGGACGGGCGTCGAGATCCCGGCGTCCTCCAGGAACGGCTGGCAGTGCCGGCAATGCCTGACCCCCGAGATCAGCGGCGCGATCACCTCGAGGTTGACAGTGGCCATGCTCCCCTCCCCAAAAAGCGCACGGGCGGGGGTGACCCCGCCCGTGCCGAGACTCCAGGGATGTTAGGCCTTGGCCGTGGCGGGTTTCAACCCCCGGGCCCGCCCGAAGGCGTGCAGGGCATCCCACGCCAGGATCAGCGACAGGATCACCAGGGCAAAGCCGATCGCTGCCGCGATGAAGTTGCCGAACATGAAGGCGGCCTTCGAGCCCCGGCGTAAACGCCGCCTGGAAGGAGACGTAGGCGGTCACGATCAGGGCCGCCACCGTGGAGACGTACATGAACACGGCCGGCCACAAGGCCCACTGGTAGGACTTCCCCGTCGTGGCCAGCCAGATGGTGATCAGGACCAGGGCCAGGCCGGCGAACAACTGGTTGGACCCGCCGAAGAGGATCCAGATCCGGGACCAGAATCCGGTCCACATGAGCAGCAGGGTGAGCAGGACGCCCGACCATGGTGCCGAAGTGGACGTTCCGGAACGCCGGGATCGCCCCGCCCACCAGCTCGGCGCTGGCCACCCGCATGAACCGGAGGACCAGCTGCATCACCGTGAGGGCCATGATCACCAGGAAGGCCGAGCCGAAGGCTACACCGAAGTCCTTGGCGATGCCGAGGACGTTGAGGTACTCGGCCATGCCGCCGGCGAAGACCACCGCCGGGCCGCCCCCTTGGTCGAGGACCTCCATGTAGCCCTTGAACCCGCCGAAGGCGGTCACGGCGAAGACCACCGAGAGCACACCCAGGACGCACTCGGTGAACATGGCGCCGGCGCCCGACCGGCAGGGCGTCGGTCTCCTTCTCGAGCTGGCGGGCCGTGCCCGAGGTGGAGACCAGGCTATGCCAGCCGGAGCACGCGCCGCAGGCGATGGTCACGAAGAGGATCGGCCAGAGCGGCGTGTCAACGCCCGGGGCGATGATCCCCTTGGCCATGAAGCCCGTGAAGGCAGGGAAGTCGCCGAAGCCGGGCATCCGGAAGAAGATCCCGACGATCGAACCCACGATCCCCATCAGGACCAGCCAGAAGGAGACGTAGTTGACCGGCTGGGCGAACCGCCAGATCGGGCAGGACCGAGCCGAGGTAGCAGAAGCCCAGGACCACGATGCCCCAGAAGAACACCGACCACTTCATCGGGCCGTACGGCGTGGCGTAGAGGATGAAGGAGTCCTTCCCGCCGTTGATCGCAGTCCACGATCGCCTGGAAGGGGCTCCGTCGTCCCCAGCCAGATCCCGAGGACGGCGATGCCCACCGTGACCACGGTCGTGACGATGAGGTCCTTCCGCCACTTGTAGGTCATCTGGCCCGCCAGGACGCCGGCCAGGGTGAGGATGATGAACCCGAACGGCACCTTCGGGTTCGCGAAGAGCCCGGCCGAGATGGCCCCGAAGGCGCCCATGATCAGGAGCAGGTAGAAGTAGAGGAACGAGAGGAGGATCGTCCGGGCGCGCGGGGAGATGAGCTTGTAGCTCAGACCGCCCATGGTCAGGCCATCGTTGCGCATGGCCATGACGGCCGAGGTGTAGTCCTGGACCCAGCCGATGAAGAAGACGCCCAGGACCAGCCAGAGGATGGCCGGCAGCCAGCCCCACTGGACGGCGACGATGGGCCCGACGATGGGCCCGAGCGCCGCGATGGACTTGAACTGATAGCCGAACAGCACGCTCGAGCTGGCCGGCATGAAATCCACGCCGTCGTTGTACATCTTGGCCGGCGTGGCCTTGTTCGGATCGGCCTTCATCACGGATCGATCGATGCTGCCCGCGTAAAACTTGTAGCCGGCCCAGACGGCTACGATGGCCACGATGATCGCTACGCTTCCCATGTCAGCATCCTCCCCTATACCGGTCGGTTCAAAGGCGAAATGCGAGTGAAGCTCGCCTCACTGCTCGACCACGAGTGGTACGGCCCCGTTCACGTCACCCCCTTTCCAGTCGGATTCTTTCAGAATCTCCGCGCCAACCATGCAGCGCGACTGTCCAGAGCGAGCGTCGGGACGATCAGGATCAATGCGAAACATGAGAAGGTGGCGAATACTAGACCCGGGTTTATGGCAAAGTCAAGTCGGCGTTGTGGTATCCGACGTGATTGACTTGTAAGGCCTACCTAGCCGGAACATCCACGTCCGCCCTGGGTCAGACGGTCGCACGCAGGGCATCGGAGCGGAGCGACCGGCGGCACCCGGGAAGCGGCCCGACGCGGATTGCACGGTTCAGCGCGCAGCCGTCAGAGGACACTTGACAGGCGGACCGGACCCGCGATAGCGTGAGGCCGGTTTCCCCCACCCGCCGGCTGGAGAAAGGGGTAGGCAACGATGGCGAACGAAGAGAAAGAAAAGAAGGGATTCTTCGGAGGCGTCAAGGCGAAGTTCAAGGACTATGTGTACGGGATGGCGGCCCACGACATGACCCGCTAGGCCCTCAAGACCCGCGGGAGCATGGAGCACCTGTTCATCCTCATCACCATGGGGGACCTGCTGGGCGTGCCCATCCTGCCCCCCTACTACTCCCTGCGCCTGCTGCCGTACGTGGTGCCCCAGATCTCCACCTGGAAGCGGCGCATGCTGCGCGAAAAGGACCTGACCGACGCCTTGGCCTAGTACCGAGGCGCCCTGCGATCCTCTCGCACGGAAAGGACTTGGCATGAACGGGGGACTCGGCCGGATCTTCAAGGACTTCCCGAATCGACGCTACATCATGTTCGGCGGCAAGGGCGGCCTGGGCAAGACCACCTTCTCCGCCGCCACCGCCTACTACCTGGCCAAGCAGGGCCAGAAGGTGCTGGTCTTCTCGGTGGATCCGCAGGCCTCCCTGTCCGACATCTTCCAGCGCGACATCTTCGGCAAGGGGGCGGTGGAGATCATGCCCAACCTCTTCGCCCAGGAGATCGACGCCGACCAGCGCATCAAGGCCTACCAGGCAGAGATCCGCCAGAAGATCTTCGACATGTACGGCCTCGACAAGATCCCCGACGAGATCGAGAGCTACATCCAGGCCGCCGCGGCCGAACCGGCCATGGAAGAGAGCGCCATCTTCGACGAGGTGGTGGACATCGTGGTGGCGGGCGAGTACGACTATTACATCTACGACCTGGTGCCCCTGGGGCACGCCCTCTACTACCTGTCCATGGCCAGCGTCTACGACGAGTGGATCGAGCGGATCACCAAGCTCCGCGAGGACATGCGGGAGTACGAGGAGATGGCCGCCGCAGATCTCCCGGGACAAGGAAGTCGAAGAGGACATGATCCTGAAGGAACTGCAGTACATCAAGCACCGGATCAACACCTCCTCCAGCATCCTGACCGACCGGGAGAAGACGGCCTTCTTCTTCGTGATCATCCCCGAGGAAATGATCCTCATCGACACGCAGAAGGCGGCCCAGCTCTTCGCCAAGTTCAACGTGCCCGCTCTCCGGTTACGTCGTGAACCGGGTCATCCCCGAGAGCCTGGCCAGCCAGGACATCCCCGAGTACCTGCGGAACCGGCTGCAGATGCAGAAGGGCCACCTGAAGCAGATCGACGAGCTGTTCGGGAACGAGGTGCTGGCCCGGATCCCCGAGTTCGAGCGCGACATCACCGGCCTGCCCGATGATCGAGAAGATGGCCGAGGCACTGTTCGGGCCGAGCCGCTAGGCCGGCCCCTCCTTACCGGGGAGCGTGATTCCATGGCGCAATCGCATCCGCTGGTCCAAGAGAGCATGCAGGCCTTCCTGAAGAGCCATCCCACGCTGAAGTACAACTTCTTCGGCGGCAAGGGCGGCGTCGGGCAAACCGTGCTGGCTGGCGCGGCCGCGGTCTCCTTCGCTCAGCAGGGAAAGCGCACCCTGCTGGCCTCCACCAACCCGGTCCACAGCCTGAGCAGCCTGCTCGACCAGAACGTCTTCGGGCAGGTCGTCCCGGTGACCGGGGTGCCGAACCTCTTCGCCTACGAGATCGACACCAAGGACACCATCGAGAAGTCCAAGAAGGAGATCAACGAGAAGATGAGCTGGTTCCTGAAGTTCGCCGAGATCAGGACCCAGGCGGACGACTTCGTGGAGTCCGCCACCATGAACCCGGCCTTCGAGGAATCCGCGATGTTCGAGAACATGATCGACATCATGTTCAAGGACGAGTACGAGGTCTACGTCTTCGACACCGCCCCCACGGCCAACGCCCGGCGCCTGCTGGGCATGTCCTCGGTGTACTCCCTGTGGGTCAACAAGATGATGAAGAGCCGGGAAGAGGCCCAGGGCCTGCGGCAGGTGCTCTCCTACAGCAAGAAAAAGGAGGAGAAGGACCCGTTGATGGATTACCTCCTCTCGTTCCAGGAGCGGATGGCGCACGCCAAGGTGCTCCTCACGGACAAGGAGAAGACCGCCTTCTTCTTCGTCACCCTGCCCGAGGCGCTTCCCATTGCGGTCATCACCCGCTTCATCGCCTGGTTCAAGGAATTCGGCATTCCGGTGGGCGGAGTGGTGGTCAACATGCTGATCGACAAGCGCCAGGTGAAGGCCGAATCGCCCGAGTTCGTGCGGAACCGTGTGTCCATGCAGGACAACTACATGAAGCAGATCGAGACCGACTTCGCCGGCATGGTCCGTGCCGTCCTGCCCCTGTTCGAGACCGAGATCCGCGGCGTCGACATGCTGAAGCGCACGGCGTCGGCGCTGTACGGCACATAAGAGCCTTGCTCGGCTCTTGGCTCTCGCCCGCTGCAGACACCACGGGCGGCCCGTTCCCGGGCCGCCCGTTTCTTTTTCGCCGCCCGTCGGTCCCCTGAGTTCGGATGTTCCGGGGAGGTCAGCGGGCCGCCACCCCACCCATGTCCCGCCCGTAGGTCTTCCAGCGGTTGTGCATCCAGAAATACTGATCGGGAAAGCGGCGGATGACCTGCTCCATCTCGGCGTTCATGGCCGCGGTAAGACGCATCAGTTCGTCCCGCTCGTTGCCGCCCGGCCGGGGGTGAATGGGGTCGGCGATGTGCCCGGTGAACCAGCCGTCGTCCCGGCGGACGCAACCCACCACCACCAGGGGACGGTCGCCCCGGAGCGCCAGCACCGCCGGCACCGGCGTCGTCCAGGCGGGACGTCCGAAGAACGGCACCGCCAGTCCGTTCATGGTGCTCTGGTCCGGGAGCAAGCCTACCGATTTGCCTCTCGCCAGCATCTGCTGGAGCGGGAGGAGGGAATTGCGCTTGGGGATGAAGAGCTGGCCGGTTCCGGCCCGGCTCGCGTATACCAGCCGCTCGAGGTGTGGGTTATCCAACGGGCGCACCACCACCACCATGGGAATGCCTACGGCGGCACTGACAAATGGGAGCAGCTCCCAGTTGCCCAGATGGGGCGTGACGAAGACGCAGCCGCGATGCAGGTCGTGGAGCGCCCGGACCCGCTCGAAGATGGCGCGCAGGGTGGGGTCCGTCGCCTCCATCCAGCAGCGGGCCTCCGGGGCGGTGAGGAAACGGTGCAGCTTGACCAGTTCGGGAACGGTATGCGCGAAGGCGCGGAAGCTCCTCCGCGCCACGTCCCGAACGCCGGCCTCGTCCAGCTCGGCCCCTAGGGCGGCGCGCACGTTGTCCTCGGCCACCCGGCGGCGGCGACCCAGGACCCGATAGGCGGCATCGGCCGCCAGCACCGCGCCGCCTCGCAAGATCGGAGCGGGCAGCGCCTTCGCCAGGTGGAGGACGGTCCAGACGAGAGCATACTCCCCCCAAGCCTGCAGGCGGCCCTTCTTGCGGGGCTTCGCGCTCATCGGCTCGGGGTCGCTTCCACCACCACGGCCGCCGCCTGACCGGCGAGCCCGTAGCTGACCGAGAGGAACAGGGGGGTGGCGCAGGATTGCGGCGTGCCCGCCAGGGCCAATCCGGCATAGTCCGGCTCGGCCGCGGTGAAGTGGAGCGTGGCCGGCACCACACCGTGCGCGGCGGCCGACAGCCCCAGCACTACCTCACCCACATCGCTGCCGGCGCCGAGGTGGCCGGTATACGGCTTGAGCCCACAGACCGGCACCCGGGCGCCGTCCAGGAGTTCGCGGAGCGCCGCCGCTTCGCTCCGATCCCCTTGGCGTGTGGCGCTTCCGTGGGGGCACACAAAACTCAACCCCGCGGGGGGCACCCCCGCCTCTATCAGTGCCTCGCGCATGGCGGCCAGGGTCACCCGAGTGGGAACCGCGAGGTGGGAAGACGTCCCAGAGGTGTTCCCCACGCCGCGTATCACGCCCCGCACTCCGGCGCCCCGGGCACGGGATGCTTCGAGCGGCTCCAGGACCAGCGCCGCGCCGCCGTCGCCGGCCAGAAACCCGTCACGGCGGCGGTCGAACGGACGGAACGATGCCGCGCCAGCCAGGGCGGCCGAGAGTAGGCCCAACTCCTTCATCTCCAGGAGCGGCACCGGTTCCACCCAGGCGCCGCACCCCACGACCACGGCGGCATCGGCCCGCCCCGTTCGCACCGCCCGGTAACCCAGCTCCAGGGCGTGGGCACCCGACGGGGACTGGCTGGCCAGAGAGGTCCCGGGGCCCATGCAGCCCAGCGCCGCCGACAGGAAGCTGAACGGGTTGTTGGAGATAGATTCCAGCAGGAAGAACGGGTTCACCTTGTCCACGGCGGACCGGTTTAGCCGCTCGGAATCCAGCGCGCGGAACCGGCCCCCCGACGCCTCGCGCACGGCCGGGTAAAGAAACGCGCAGTCCGCCATAGTGAAGTCGCCGGTGGCCACATAGAGGGCGCGTCGGCCGGCGGGCATGGTCGCCGGCAGGCCGGCCTCCTGGGCCGCCTCCCACGCCGCTGCCAGGCCCAGCCGCGCGCCGCGGTTCAGGAACTTGGCCTGCCCCATCAGCTTTGGGTCCAGCCCCGCCGGCAGGGCGGCATCCGACACCCGACCCGCCCAGCGCACCCAGGCGGGATGCGCCGGGTCGCCGCCCGCGGTCACCCCCGAGCGCCCCGCTGCCACCGCCTCCCAGTTGGCCGCGGCCCCGCGACCCAGGGCGCTGATCAGCCCCACGCCCGTGATGGCCACCGTCCGCGTCTCCATCAGAAACCACCCTCGCGGCGCAGCCGCCGGAAGTGTTGGCGTATTTGGGCGGGGTCGTCCAGATCCGCCAACGGGACGGCCGCCCCCTCGAACTCGGCCGCCACGCGCTTGCGCCCGCCCACCTCCCCCAGGCCGCGGAACGCCCGACGGCCATCGGCCGGGTCCGGCAGCGGCTCCACCGTCAGGGCCACCTGGTCGCCGGGCAGGACGAGGCCGTACCAGGCACTGCGGAGCACTTGGTCCAGCAGGAACCAGCGAGTGAAGTCGCTGGCCGCCGCCTCGCGCCAGCCTGCAAGCTGCGCCATGGCCTCCAGCAAGAGGACGCCGGGCATCACGGGATTGCCCGGAAAATGGAACTCGAGGAAGTCCTCGCTCATGGCCACGTTCTTGACCCCGCAGATGGGCCCGGTAGGCGGGCACGTCAGGATATGGTCCACCAGTAGAAAACGCACGGACTCACTCCTCCTCGGATGCCTCGTCGGCCACCATCACCACCGACGCCATCGCCACGCCCGCCGCATGCGAAAGCGAGACCGTGGTCTGCTGCACGCGGCAACGGGAGGCCATGCGGGCCGGCCAACCGGCCAGCCGCAGCTCCGGTCGCCCGGATGGGCGTCGCACCACCTCCACCGCGCGGAGCACACCCACTCCCTCGGCGCCCGCCAGCCCCAGCCCCAGCGCCTTGAGGGCGGCCTCCTTGGCGGCGAAACGCGCCGCCAGGTGCGAGGCCGGGTCCACCTGGGCCTCGCAATAGGCCCGCTCCTCGTCGGTGAACGTCTCCCGCAGAAAGGCCGGGTGGCGCCGGCACATCTCGGCCACCGCCGTCACCCCCACCACATCGATCCCCTGCAGCACCCGGATCATGCGATGCTCATCCCCCCGTCCACGCCGAAGCACTGGCCCGTCACGTAGTCGGCCAGCGGCGACGCCAGGAAGGCCACCAGGGGCGCGACATCCTCCGGCTGGCCGAAGCGGCCGGCGGGGATGACGGCCAGAATCTCCGCCTCGGCCCGCTTGCGGGAGCGGGCGCTCATGGCGGTGGCGATCATACCCGGCCGCACGGCGTTGACCTGGATTCCCTTGGGGGCCAGCTCCACCGCGCAGGCGCGGGTGAGGGCGTCCAACCCGCCCTTGGATGCGGCGTAGTTGGCCTGCCCCCGGGTGTTGCGTACGGCGGCCACCGACGACAGGTTGACGATCTTGCCGGCGTGGCGCGGGATCATGAGGGCCGCGGCGGCCCGGGTGCAGAGAAAGGCCCCCCGCAGATTGACCCCCAACACCTTGTCCCAGTCGGCCAGCTCCATGCCCGCCACCAGCGTATCCTTGATGACCCCGGCATTGTTCACCAGGATGTCCAGCCCGCGCCCCAGCGCCGTCACCGCAGCAAACAGGGCGCCCACCTGTTCCGGGTCGGCCACGTCGGCCGCGACCACCTGGGCATGGCGCCCGCGCGCGCGCACCTCGGTCGCGGCGGCCTCGGCGTCGCCCCTGGACCGGTTGCAGTTGATGACCACGTCGGCGCCGGCCGCCGCCAGCGCCAGGGAGATGGCCCGGCCGATGCCGCGGCCGCCGCCGGTGACGAGGGCCAGCCGGCCCGTCAGATCGATGTGCATGGTCGCTCCGTCCGTCGGTGTGGGAGTCAGCCTATCGGCCCGTGGCGCCGTCCACGCGGCGCAACACCAGACAGCCATTCTGGCCGCCGAACCCGAACGAATTGGACAGCGCCGCCCGCACCGTCCGCTCCCGCGGCCGCCCGGGCACGTAGTCCAGGTCGCACTTGGCGTCTGGCGTCGTCAGGTTGGGTGTCGGCGGCACCACACCGCGGGCCACCGTCAGGGCGGTGAGCACGCATTCCGCCCCCCCGCAAGCCGCCAGCAGGTGCCCGAAGAAGGGCTTGCTGGAGGTCACACACAGCCCGTCCGCCGCCGCGCCGAACGCCGTGCGGATGGCCAGCGTCTCGACGGGGTCGTTGAGCTTGGTCCCGGTCCCGTGGGCGTTGATGTAGTCGATGTCCCCCGGACCCAACCCCGCATCCGCCAGAGCGGCCGCCATGGCCCGTACCGCGCCTTCGCCCTGAGGGTGAGGCGCCGTGGGCTCGTACGCGTCCATGGACGTCCCGTAACCGGCCAGTTCGGCCCAGGGGCGGGCCTCCCCCCGGGCACGGGCGTGGGGTTCCGATTCCAGCACCACCATACCGGCCCCCTCTCCCATCACCAGACCGGATCGACGTCGGTCGAAGGGCCGGCACACCGTCTCGGGCGGATCGGCCGATTGGGAGGCCGCCCTCAACAGGACGAAATACACCAGCCCGACCGGGTGAAGCATCGAATCGGCCCCGCCGCACACCGCCCAATCGGCCTCCCCGCGCTGGATCAGACGAAACGCGGTCCCGATGGCCTGCGTGGTGCTGGCGCAGGCCGTCGTCACCGTGAGGGAGGGTCCTCCGAGTCCGAAATGGCGCGCGATGCTCGCCGTGGCAAGGTCGGGCGGGCAGCGGATCTGGGAATCGGGCCGCACCGCCTCACCTCCGGCCGCAAACCGTCGCGCGTCGAAGCGACCGTCAGGGCCCAGATAACGCGCCACGTCCTCCAGTCGCACGACCCCCAGTCCGGCCCCCAACACCGTTCCTGCCCGGGACCCGCCAGGCGCGGCGAGGCCGGCGTCGGCCAGCGCGGCCCGAGCGGCCCAAAGGGCAAACCTGGTCCGCCGATCCACGCCGGCGGCGGCCTCTGCGGGAAAGGCGTCGTCGATGACGGCCAGGTCGGCGTCATCCACCACACCGGCGGCCTTCACCGGGGCGCCCCCCCACTCCGCGCCCGTCAGCGCCCGGATGGCCGACCGGCCGGCCAGCGCCCCGGTCCAGTTACATTCCAGATCCCGACCGAGGGCGGTCACCAGCCCGAGCCCTGTCACCCACACCCGGGGAACGCTCACGCCAGGCCCCCCTCGGCCAAGGCCTGCTCGGGGGTCAGTCCGCTGTAGTAGCAGAACCGGCGGAGCAGTTCATCCTGCGGTGCCGGGGCCCCGTGGGCGTAAATGACCCGGTCGAGCGTGGCCACCCGCTCGCCGTCGACCTCCACCCAGGCCCGGCCGAGGGAGTCGCGGCGCGTGGTGGTGACGATCTCGCCGGTGATGGTGGCGGTCACACCCGGGCGCAGCCGGGGCCGCTCCATCCGAAACCGTTCGGCCAGCGCCAAGAAGGCGGAGAGGCGAAACTGGTGGGCATGAAGGATGCCCCAGCCCAGCACCTGCGCCATGGCTTCGAGCAGGATGGGCGCCGGCACCAGTGGCTCGCGGGGGAAATGCGCGCGCAGAAACTCTTCCGACAGCGCGAAGGCCTTCACCCCCACGATGCGCCGCCCGGGGTCGATCCGCACGATTCGGTCGAAGTAGAGAAACCGCATGGCTCAATCCACCGTCGCCAGCACCAGGGCGGCGTATCCTCCGCCCGCGCCGTGGCCGACGACCAGAGCGCGCCGCAGCGGGCCGGCCGGGCCGCCGGGCAGCGGGTCGCCGTTACCGATGGCGCGGGCCGCCAGGGCGGCATCCACCGCCGCGCTGCCGGCCATGGCGTGGCCCCACACCGGGGCGTAGTCCACCAGGGGAGCGCCGGGCGCCACCCGGGCAGCCGCCTCTCGACCCCGAGCGCCGGCGGCGTTCCAGAGCACGGCATCCACCGGTCCGCCCCCTGCCGCGGCCAGGGCGGCCGCCAGGGCATCCGTCGCGGCCTCGGTGTCGCCGGTCCGTTCCGCCCAGCCGGCGACAGCGGCCAGGGGACGCGCCCGACGCCGCCGGACGGCGTCCAGCGGCTCCAGCACCAGACAGCCGGCCCCCTCGCCCGGCGCGGCCCCGTCCGGCCCCACCAGCCCCAGCGCGAGCGCCCGGGACAGCCCCCACGGGGTCAGGGTCTCGTTCACACCGCCCGCGTAAGCCGCCCCAACGCGTCCGTCTCTTACGGCGGCGGCGGCCTCGATCAACGCGGCCACCCCGGCATCCGCCCCCGGCGCCAGCACCAGGTTTTCGCCCTTGGCGCCCAGATGGATGGCCACCAGAGAGAACGCCACGTTGCTGACCATGGTCAGCGGCCAGAGAGGGTCGATCTCGCGATAGGTTTCCCCGTAGAAGGCCGGAAGATCGGGCCCGCCCGTTCCGCCCGCCCGCACCAGGGCCGGGGCCAGGTCGTCCGGGTTGGGATCCGGCGCGCCCATGGCCACGAACGCCGCCAGCCGCTCCGAGGCCACGCCGGCATCGGCCAGACCGGCTGCCCGGGCGGCCTCGCGGCCGGCGCCCAGCAGAGCCAAACCGGGAATGCCCAGGATGCGGCCTTCCCGCGGTTTCACACCGAGCGCGTCCTCGCGTGGCGGCGCGAGCACGGCGGCAACGCGCACCGCGAAAGCCCCCGGGTCGAAGCCGCGAATGGGCGCCACGGCGGTTTGCCGGGCCGTCAGCGCCGCCCAGGTGGCCGCCGCGTCGGTGCCGAGGGGCGTCCAGACGCCGACCCCGGTGACGACCGCCCGGTCAGTCATCGCCGCGGCCCAGGCACAGGCACGCGTTCTGACCGCCGAAGCCGAAGGAGTTCGACAGGGACACCCGATGCCCCAGCGGCCGGGCGACGTTGGGCACGTAGTCCAGGTCGCACTTGGGATCCGGGTACTCGTAATTGATGGTGGGCAACACCAACCCCGCGCGCATCCCCATCAGGGTGAGCACCGCCTCGATGGCCCCGGCGGCGCCGATGGTGTGACCCAGCATGGACTTGTTGGAGCTGACCGCCACCGTCCGCGCCCGCTCGCCCAGCACCGCCTTGATGGCGCGCGTCTCGGCGACGTCGTTGATCGCGGTGGAGGTTCCGTGGGCGTTCACGTACTCCACTGCCTCGGCAGGCAATCCGGCGTCGTCCAGGGCGCCCCGCATCGCCAGGATCGCCCCCTCGGCCTCCGGATGCGTGTCGGTGATGCGGTAGGCATCGGCGGAGTCGCCGTACCCCAGCACCTCGCCGAGGATGGCGGCGCCACGAGCACGAGCCCCCTCCAGGGTCTCCAGGGCCACGGCGCCGGCTCCCTCGCTCATCACGAATCCGCACCGGCGCCGGTCGAAGGGGCGCGAGGCCGTCTCGGGGCTCTTGTATTTCTCGGCCATGGCCTTCAGCAGTTGGAAGCCCACGAAGCCGACGAAATTGAGCGTGCTCTCGCAGCCGCCCGCCAGCGCGGCGTCGGCGCGACCCTCGCGGATCAGGCGGTAGGCCTCGCCCACGGCCTGGGCCCCGGCGGCGCAGGCGGAGCAGATGGAGAAATTGGGACCCTGCAGTCCGAAGCGAGCGGCGAGGAGCGCGGACGCGACGTCCCCCTTGCGTCGCAGCAGGGCAAATGGGTCACCCGCCCTCTCGCGCTCCAACCCCGCCATGTCCCACTGCCCTGCCCCGTTGGTGTAACGGTGGCGGCGCAGCACATCGGCCGTGGCGGGATGCTCGCCATGCGACCCGAGGACCGTGGCGATGCGGGCGGGATCGGCGGCATCGAACAGCGTGGCCTGGCCCGCCGCCGCGGCGGCCGCGACCAGCATGAATCGCATCCCGCGCGACAGGAGCCGCACGGGCGGGTCCACGGCGGGATCCAGCGGGGCCATGCTCGCGTCCGCCACCTGGCCGCCGATGCGACAGGGCAAGCCGGTGGTATCGAACGCCGTGAGGGCCCGGATTCCGGAGCGGCCCTCGGCGGCGGCCTGGAAGGTGGACTCGGCGGTGGGACCCAGGGGGCTCACCACACCCCACCCGGTGACCACCACCCGACGTGAACGTTCGACAACGTGCATGGGGACCGCGCCTCCGTCGCGTCAGCTCTTGAAGAGGCCGGTCTGGTCCTGCACCTGTTGGAGCCAGCTCGCGGATGAGATCGTCGCCGTTGGTGAAGGGAGCCGCCTCGCCGCAGGCGCCACAGACGATGTGGGTGCCGTCGTCGGTCTTCCACTGGCTGGCGTTGCACGCCGGGCAGCGCTCGGGCAAGGTGGCCAGGATGCTGAGCACCGCGTCGGCCATGGACCGGATCGTGATGAGGGGGGGAACCTGATCCATGTCCAGCCCGTTGGACAGGTCGGGCAGGTTCTCCTCGCCGTAGCGGGTCCGCAGCAGGGTCAGGGCGTTCTTGGTGAGGCGGCCGTCCTCGTCGATGGCGGCCCCTTCGCCGAACATCTCCTCCACGTGTTCCAGGAAGAAGTGACGAGCCATCTTGATGCCGAACGCCTGCTCCAGACGGTAATCAATGTCCAGGAAATCGAGCGACTCGGCGCCCAGGTCTCGGACGAAGGAGCTGTCGGCGGTCGCCTTTCCCTCCGGCGCCCGGAGAGTCTCGACGGCGATCTTCATGATTTCGGCGATGACACGGTCTTCGGAGATGAGATTCTGCATGGTGCACCTTTCGTATGAGGCGTTGGATTGGGCAGAAAGCTCAGAAAGCGAGCCGGTTGGCAATCCCTCGATCGACCACCAGGGTCTGGCCCCGCATCCCGCGGGCGGCGCCGGAGCAGAGGAAGAGGACCACATCGGCGATCTCCTCCGGCTCCACGCACCACGCGTCGGGAATGCGATCGAGGCCGTCCCACACCTGGCGGAGCGTCTTGAACGAATCGGTCCGCACCACCCCGCCGCAGACGGCGTTGACGCGCACGTTACGGGTGGCGAGGCTCTCTCCCCAGTGCCGGACCGCCGCCTCCATGGCCGCCTTCATGAGGCCCAGGGGATAGCTCGGCGAGTAGAACCGACTACCCAGGCTGGAGATGAAGACCACCGAACCGCCGCCCGCGGCGTCCAGCAACGGCAGGGCGTCCCGCACGCAGCGCAGGTTGCCCGCGAAGTTGGTGGCGACCAGTTGATCCACCTCGCGCTCCAGCAGGCGCTCCACCGGTTTGAACGGAGCCCGGGCGGCGTTCAGCACCAGCGCATCCAACCGCCCGAACGTCTCGGCCACACCGGCGAAGAGGCGCTTGACCTCTTCCCGCTCGGCAATGTCGGCGGCGATCCGCAGGGCCCGGCGACCCCGCTCGCGGACGAGGCTGCACACCTCCTCGGCCTTGACCTCGGAGGTGCCTCCGATCGCCCGGTGGTTGATCACCACGTCGTAGCCCCCCGCGGCAAAGGCCAAGGCGATGGCGCGCCCGATGCCCCGCGAGGAGCCTGTCACCAGGGCTACTGGTGTGCTGGATGGCATATGCGTTCACTCCCGCGCGCATCTTATTCGCCAACGCCAGCGGGGTCAAGCCGATAGTCATGTTTGTCTTGCAGCCGTGGCGGGCGGCCTCCGGCGGGCGGGCGTGACCGGCCTCTCGTTCAGCGAGGAGCAGTCTCTGGCCGGTTGCCGTCGGTGTGCCCCAGGCGCGCAGCCACCGCGTCGAGGTGCGTTCGATCCAGGTCCGGGACTTTCCGCAGGGCCTCCAGGAATCCCGCAGGATCGTCGTAGGCGCGCTCGCTCACCTTGGCCGCGATCCCGGCCGTGCGCGCGACCTTGCGATCCACCGCGCCGACCACGATGGGGCCGACCAGGCGGGCCAGGACATCCAGAAACCGGTTGTCGACCCGCAGATACCCCGTGATGTCGCTGGTCGCGTAGGAGTGGCCGTCCGCCCCGTTGCGGTGCGCGAAAACGAGGACCAGGACGATGCGCGCGTGGACGGTCGGGAGCCACTGGGTGTCGTAGGTTCCCTGGGCGTGCACCACGCGCGTGCCGGGGTCGGCGTACACCACCTCGACGATCCCCTTGGCGCCGCGCGTGTCGTCACCCCAGTAGGTGCCATCGGGCCGCCGGTGGACCTGGTAGTTTGCCACTTTCAGCGCCCGGGCCGCGGCCGCGGCGACATCCGGATGGTCCAGGAAATAGAGGAACACCGGCTCCCGGCTGCGGAACGTGACGTCGCGCACCGTGCGCTCGAACACGGCGTGGTCCACCACGTCCCGCAGGCGCTCCTGCGCGGCCGGAGGGAGCCGGTCAAAGGGTACGCGGCCGTCCCCCGCGGCGCCCCAGGCGACGGCGGCGACCAGTGCGATCCCCACGAGGACCGACACAACGGAAGATCTCATCGGCGTCGCGGTCCCGCGTGGCGCCCGTCGGTCGCGGAGTGTTCCGGGGCCGAATCCGTCCGTGCGCGTGCAACGCCGTGAGGTCGTGGGGTCTCAGGACCCAGGCGGGGCAGGGGCATCGTCATCATGGGGTCATCATACCCGGCGGACCCATCCGGGACAAGTGGCGCACGGCGAAAACGCATCGAGGCGGGAACGCCGGACAGGCAAATCGCGCAGCTCCTCCGGATGTGCGAGGACCTCAACCGCACCTGACCCCCCGGACCCCTTTTGTAGCTGACTGCTGACCGCTGATCGCAGGCTGAAAAAACCCGTCCTCGCCCAGGCTGCTCAAAAAGGTCCAGATGCAAGGCGGCGCGCGATGGGCCGAGTGAGGCGTACACTGGGTACGCCGCAGCGAGTGCCCGAGCAAGCCAACGCCGCAGATGGCCTTTTTCAGCGGCCTGCTAGAACCCCACGCTCGCGCCGCCGTCCACCGGCAGCACGACCCCGGTCACGAACTTGGCCGCCGCGGAGCAGAGGTAGACCGCGGCGTAACCGACGTCGAGGGGGTCTCCCACGCGACCCAGCGGGGTGCGGGACAGGATCTTCTGCAGGCGGCCGGGGTCGCCGGCGAAGGCTTGACGGTTCAGGGCGGTGTCGAACCAGCCGGGCGCCACGGCGTTGATCCGGACCCCGTGCGGCGAGAACTCCGTCGCGAGGAGCCGGGTGAGGCCGGCCACGGCGGATTTCGCGGCGCCGTAGGCCGAGACCGAGGGGATGCCGAAGAGGGAGGTCATCGAGGCGATCATCACGATCGCGCCGCGGCGCCGCTCGATCATGCGCCGGGCGCATTCCCGGGTCAAGGCGAAGGCGCCGAAGAGGTGCGTCTGCAGGACGGCGGCGAACTCGTCGTCCGTGGTCTCCACGGCCGGCTTCTTCAGGTGATTGCCCGCATTGTTGACCAGGATGTGCAGGGGGCCGAACCGCTCCTCGACCTCTTCGACCAGCGTCGGGGCCGAGGAGCAGGTCATTGATATCGTGCACAAGGTACTGCGCGCCCCCTTTGAGCTGCACGCACGCGTCGTGCAGGACCTCTTCGCGGCGGCCCGTGATCACAACCCGGGCGCCGGCCTCCACCATGGCCTGACAAATCCCGAACCCCAAGCCGGTCCCTCCCCCGGTGACCAGCGCCAGTTGCCCATCCAGGCGAAACGCGTCTCCGTTCATCTCATTCGGCTCCTCTCATGGTCATGGCGGCCCGCATGCCAACCGACCGTGACCGTCGTTTTTGGCGCAGCCCAAGTCCACACCTCAGCTGGTTACGATGATTCAGAGACACCCCGTGCGAGGATGCTGGTGGCGAGCTGGGGAATCAGCGGGAAGACCGGCAAGGGCACCCGGGTTTCGGATGTCGGAATGGGTAGGCTGATGGTCAGCTGCGGCGCCTTGTTGCGGACGCGCACCCGCCACACGTCCATCCCCCGAAGCGCGCTCAGGACTTCCTGCGCCAGGGCCCGACCGTCCGCGCCGGGCGCCGCGCATAGCAATTCCGGTCGACCGGGAAGCGGCGCCGTCTGCCACCCGAGCTCCCGCACGTCCCGAGCGCTGTCCATGGCTCCGCGGCGCTTGGGGTAATAGACCTCAAAGGCTCCGCGCACCACGCCGGTCAGCGAGACGCTCAGCATCAGCCAATCCCGCCGCCCGGACCAGCGGCCGACCATCCAGAGCAGGAATGTCTCGCGAGGCTCGAGCAGCAGACTGATCCCCAAGCCGGTGACGGGCGCCTGCAGCTGCTCGGCCTCGATCCGGAAGGCGCTGCGGCCGATCCAGCGAATCGTCGCCGTGCCCCCGAACGGCTGGATCGATTCCCGGACCTGCCGAACGAGTTGCCCGGCCCGCCGCCGATTGACATACAACCCGATGACATACCAGCCAAGCAGGAAGGCGGCCAGGGCGATGGCGAGGTTGGTTCCCGTGGTCCACTCAGTCATGACGAAACGCTGGGGGCTGGGGGTCGGGGGTCAGGGCGCACCCATGGCGTTGGGCCAGAGGATTCCCACCGAGAGACGTGTGCTCCGCATCCGCCATTCCAGGTTTCCTCGGCATCAGCCCGCTCCGGCGAGATCGGTGAGATCTTTCTCGCGCAGCATCCGGCGCTTCCAGTTGTTGACCGTCGGGAACGATATACGGCAGGAGTCGCAGCGTGTAGTACGGCGGAAGGATCGGGCACGCCGACGATGTCGCCGAACACGATCAGCACGAACAGATGCTCCATGTCGGCCGCGCTGCTTCCGGAACATCATGACGCGCGTCGTACACGGCCATGCCGTAAAGCATGCCCCGGAACCAATCCCGCCAACTCTCGAGCCACTCGCGAAAGGTCATGACGACAGCTTTCAGCAATCAGCTTCAGCTATCAGCACAGAACCAGTCCGAGCGGATCGTACACGGGAAGCCCCGCGGGCGCAACCCAGGGCCCCCTGGCTGACCGCTGACCGCTGACCGCTGAAAGCTTCCTTCATCCCTTCACCGCCCCGAAGGTCAGCCCGGTCGACGATGTGGCGCTGGATGATGAGCGTGAGGATGATGACCGGCAGCGTGATCAGCGTTGCCGCGGCGGCCAGGGGGGCCCAGTTGATCTCCTCGTAGCCGATCATGTTGAAGACGGCGATGGGCAGCGTCCGGGTGTTCCGACCGGCCAGGATCACCGAGAAGAGGAAATTATTCCAGGAGAAGATGAAGGCCAGGATGGCCGTGGCCACGATCCCCGGCTTGACCAGGGGAACCGCCACCCGCCAGAAGGCCCCGTAGTCGGTGCAGCCGTCGATGAGGGCCGCCTCGCGCAACTCGGATGGAACATCTTCGAAGAAGCCGATCATGACCCAGATCGTGATGGGCAGCCCCACGACCAGGTGGGTCAGGATGAGGGCCTGGTAGGTGTCCACCATCTTCAGATTCCGGAACAGGATGTACCAGGGGATGAGGTAGCTGATCCCGGGGATGATGCGGGCCACCAGGATGGCCAACGCGAACTTGTGCTGCCGCCACTGGGCGATGCTGTAGGCGGCGGGCAGCCCGACGATCAGCCCCAGGAGCGTGCGTCCCCGTGGCCACCACCAGGCTGTTCCAGGTGTAGAGCAGGAACGGGTGCTTGGCGAAGACCTCGACGTACCCCTTGAAGGTGATGCTGAAGTTGAAAAAGATGGGGGGATACGCCGCGGCCTCGATCTGCGGCTTCAGGGACAGCGTGACCATCCAGTAGAAGACGAAGACCGTCGGCAGCATGAAGAACGATCACCAGCCCGTAAAAGCCGACGGTCTTGAGGAGCTTCTGCGCGTGTGTGTTGCCTACCATCCCACCCTCCGGACCTTCATCAGGATCAGGCAGATCCCCATGACGATGGCGAACAGCGCCACCGCCATGGACGAGGCGTAGCCCATGTTGAAGTAGGAGAACGCCTGGTTGAACAGCAGGATGTTGATCGTCTCCGAGGCGTTCGACGGCCCGCCCTGGGTCATGACGAAGATGATGTCGAAGGTCTTCAGGGCGTCGATGGCGCGGAAGAGGATGGCCACCACCAGCGTCGGCCGGAGCAGGGGCAGCGTGATCAGATAGAAGCACTGGAACGCGCTGGCCCCGTCGATCAGGGCCGACTCGTACGGCTCCTTGGGCAAGGACGCCAGGCCCGCCAGGGCGATGAGCATGATGAGCGGCGTCCACTCCCAGACGTCCACCAGGGCGATGGCGTACAGCGCCGTCTTGCTGCTGTAGGTCCACGTGAAGGGCGGCAGCCCGAGCCGGCTCACCAAGTAATTCATCACCCCCAGGGTCGGGTGGTACATCATGACGAAGACCAGGGAGATGGCGGTCGGCGTGGCCATCATGGGCAGGATGGAGAGCGTGCGGACCAGCCCCTTGCCCCAGAACTCCCGGTTGAACAGGAGGGCCATCGTCGACGCCCAGCGCCGTCTCGACCGACACCGCGACCAGCGTGAACCAGAGCGTCCGGAAGAAGGCCTCCCGGAACCGGGGATCGCCCGTCAGGATCTTCTGGTAGTTGGCCACGCCGATGAACTTGGGCAGCGTCAGGCTGGACGCGAACCATTCCTGCAGGCTCATCCAGCCCGTGTAGATGACCGGGTAGACGATGATGAGGGCCACCGCCGAGACGGCCGGCGCCGGGAAGATGAAGCGGGCGTTTCGGTGGATGAACCGAGAGAAGCCGAGAGGCCGACTCCCCCCGGCACGACCTCGGCGGACGGGTCAGCTGCGTCGATTGCTCTGCCATGGGTCACCCTACCTTCGCTGTGCACAAAACAGCCTGGTCCTCCCGCCCCGCACGGGGCCCGGAGGACCAGGCTCGCCGTCGAGTTCCGACGCCCTACTTCTCGGTCTTGTCCAGCATCTCCTGGAACTCCTTGTTGGCCTGGGCGATGAGCTCCGCTGGGTTGCCGCCTTCGATGGCCTTCTGGATGGCCACGCCGATGATGTCCCGGTACTGGGTGACGTCCACGATCTCGGGCAGGCCGGCCTTGCCCGATCTTCAGGCTCTCCAGGTAGGCGTTGTACCAGTCGGCCGGCATCTTGGGCTTGGCCTTCACCTCGGGATCGCTCCAGGGCGAGACCCGGCCCGACGCCGACGCCCGCCAGCAATTCACGGACGCACATCTTCTTGGTGGTGGCCCACTGGATGAAGAGATACGCCGCCTCCTTGTTCCGGCTCTGCGCGCTCACGGCCATGGCGTTGGTGAACGTCGGGGCGAACGTGCGCCGCGGGCCCGGCGGGCAGGGCCGCGTAACCGACCTTCCCGGCGATCTTGGACTTCTCCGGGTCCTCGAACTGGTTGGCGAAGTTCACGCCGTCGTAGTAGATCCCCACCTGGCCCTGCATGAAGGCGCTGCTGCACTCGTACCAGTTGAAGTTCACCACGCCGGGAGGCGCGAACCGCCTGAGCATCCCCGAGTACCACTCCATGGCTCTTCACCCACTCGGGCGCGTCTCGATGGCGGACTTGCCGTCCTTGCGTCAGGTAGTCGCCGCCCATGGCGTAGATCACGTAGGCCCAGGGGGTGGCATTGGCGTTCTTCAGGCCCGCGCGCCACGAAGCCGTACATGCTCGGCGGATTGTGGAGCTTCTGCCGCCTGATCCTCCATCTCCGCCATGGTCTTGGGAGCGCTCCACCCCTTCTGCTGGAAGAGGTCCTTCCGGTAGAACAGGACGAAGGGATCCACGAAGGTGGGCAGCGCGCTGATGGTCTTGTCCGGCTGGGTCACGGCGGCTACCGCGCCCGCCGTCACGTCGTCCCAGTCGTAGTCCGGAGCAGTCAGGCTCTTGTCCTCCAGGAACGTGTTCAGCGGCTGGAACCAGCCCGACTTCCAGAAGCGCCGCTTCTCCACGTGCATGCTGGCGTGCCAGGCATCCACGCCGCCGCTGCCGGCGGTCATCTCCACCGTCAGCTTCTGCCGGCCCTGCACCTCGGGCAGCACCTCGTACTTGACCTTGATCCCCGTGAGGATCCTCGAACTCCGGGAAGTACTTCACCATCTCGTCGATCCAGGGGTGCTTGTAGAAGATGCAGTAACAGCTCCTTCCCCTTGAATCGCTGCCAGTTGAAGGTCTGGCCGTGGCCCGGCGTGTGAACGAACGGACCCACCGCGGCCCCGGCGGCCACCGTGGCCCCCAGGCGCAGCACGTCCCGGCGCGTCATCCCGCGAGAACCGACTGTTTGGCGTGTCCCCTTCTTCATCGCGACCTCCTCGCTGCCGTGGCGCGTTAGACGGATGGGGGCCGCAACGCCCCCGCCGGCGCGGTCCGTGGCGCCCGGCATTCCGACCGCCCGGGCCGTGCGATCTCCTGCCGCTACTTCTCGGTCTTGTCCAGGACCTCCTGGAACTCCTTCTGGGCCTGGCCGCCAGCACGTCGGCCGACTTGGCCCCCTCGATGGCCTTCTGGATGGCCACGCCGATGATGTCCCGGTACTCGGTGACGGCCACGATCTCGGGCAGGCCCAGCCGGCCGATCTTCAGGCTGTCCACGTAGGCCTGCGTACCAGTCGGCCGGCATCTTGGCCTTGGCCTTGACCTCGGGGTCGTTCCAGACCGACGTCCGGGCGCTGCCCGTGCCCGCCAGCAACTCCTTGACCGCACTCTGCTTGGACGTGGCCCACTGGGCGAAGAAGTAGGCCGGCCCCGGGACCTTGCTCTGGGAGCTGACCGCCACCGCGTTGCCGAAGATCGGCGAGAAGTGGCCGCCCGGCCCGGCGGGCAGCACCGCGTAGCCGACCTTGCCGGCGATCTTGGACTTCTCCTTGTCCTCGAACTGGCTGGCGAAGTTCACGCCGTCGAAGTACATGGCCACCTGGCCCTGCATGAACGCGCTGCTGCACTCGTACCAGTTGAAGTTGACCACACCGGGAGGGGCGAAGCGCCTGAGCATCCCGGCGTAGTAGTCCATCGCCTTGACCGCCTCGGGCGTGTTGATGGAGGCCTTGCCGTCCTTGGTCTGGAAGTTCCCGCCCATGCTGAAGAGCACCCAGTCCCAGGCCGGGCGCGTTGGCGTTCTTCAGGCCGCGGGCCACGAAGCCGTACAGACTCGGGCGCGTTGTGGAACTTCTGGGCGAATTCCTCCATCTCGGCCAGCGTCTTGGGCGGCTTCAGCCCCTTCTGCGCGAACAGATCCTTCCGGTAGAACAGGATCCAGGGATCCACGAAGGCCGGCAGGCCGGAGATGCTGCCGTCCGACTGCGTCGCGATCGACTTGGCGCCCGCCGCCATGTCGTTCCAGTCATAATCCGGCGCGGTCATCGTCGGATCCTTGAGGAACTTGCTGACGTCATAGTACCAGCCCGACTTCCAGAACCGGCGCTTCTCCACGTGCATGCTGGTGTACCAGACGTCGATGCCGCCGGAGCCGGCGGTGAACTCCACCGTCAGCTTCTGGCGCGCCTGGATCTCCGGCAGCGTGGCGAACTCGGCCTTGATGCCGGTCTGCTTCTCGAAGTCCGGCAGCATCTTCTCCATGGTGTCGGCCCAGGGGTTCTTGGTGAACTGGATGAAGATCTTGCTCCCCTTGAAGCGCTGCCAGTTGAACGCTTCGCCCGCCCCGGCCACCCGCAGGACGAACGGGCCGACCGCGGCGGCGGCGGCCACACCGGCGCCCAGCCGAAGCACGTCCCGGCGAGTGATCCCTCGAGAACCCTGTGGACTCGGCTTCCGCGTCTTCATGAAATCCTCCTGTCGCGCCCGACGGTTGACTTCCGCCTGTTTGTATCGGTGCCCACCCTACCCAAATCCGAGGATGTCTGTCAACGGGCTTTTCCATCCTTCAGGCGCAGCCCACCGCTCTCTTCGGCGAACAGGTGCAGCGCGCTAACAAGAGAGACGCGCAGTTCCGCCCGCTTATTCGTGAGCCTGTTGAATGGAGCCGCGATCAGCATTCAGCGGTGAGCAGTCAGCCAACCGGCCCGCGCTCTTGCTTCGCCGTGGTACGCCTGCCGCTCCTCGTCCAACCCGCCAGTCGCCAACTGCTGGCTGCGTCCTGTTCTTCGCCCGCTGCTCGCTGCCGGCTGCCTCCTGCCAGCTATCCTTCTCCCCTCTCTCGCAATCTCCTTGACTGACCATACACCCGTATGGTAGACGTGACCCTCTCAGGAGGTAGACAATGCTCCCGCCGCTCACGGCCCGACAAGGCGAGGTCCTGGAATTCGTCCGGCAGTTCCTGGCGAAGGTCGGCTACCCGCCCACCGTGCGGGAGATCGGCGCCCACTTCGGCTTCGTGCCGCGGAGCGTCTTCGATCACCTCAAGGCGCTCGAGCGGAAAGGCTACCTCCGGCGGACTGCATCCAAGTCTCGCTCGCTCCAGATCCTCGGCCCTGCGCCGCCCTCTCTCCCAGGTTCGCAACTCGGGGCTCGGGGCTCGGGGCTCGGGGCTCACAGTTCTCCCCCGTACCGCGAGCTCCCCATCCTGGGCCGCGTCGCCGCCGGCCAGCCCCTGCTGTCGGACCAGAACCTCGAAGGGACCTCTGTGGTCCCGAAGGACTGGGTGAACGGCGACGAGGCGTTCCTCCTGAAGGTGCAGGGCGAGAGCATGATCGGCGCCCACATCTGCCCCGGCGACCAGGCCCTCGTCCGCCGTCAGTCCACCGCCGAGAACGGCGACATCGTCGTCGCCCTGCTGAACGACGAGGCCACCATCAAGCGCATTCTCTTCCGCCCGGACGGCATCGTCCTCCAGCCGGAAAACCCGGCCATGACGCCGATCCAGGTGAAGAAGAGCGAAAAGAGCTTCCAGATCGTCGGCAAGGTCGTCGGCATCCTGCGGAAGCTCTAAGCGTCGTTCGCCGGACACCCGATGCTACGGCCCACGCTGAACACATCGGACCCAAGATTGCCCTGGTCGATGGCCGGCGGCTCGCTGACCTCATGAACGACTTCGAGGTCGGCGTCACGACGGCACGCACCTATCACGTGAAGCGCATCGATTCGGACTAGTTCAAGGAAGTGTAAGCTGTCGAACATCGCGGCGGCTGAGCCGCCGCTCCGTTCGCTGAAATCGGGAAAAGGGGAAAGAGATGACCGGAAAAGAGTTCCTGAATTCCCTGGCAAAGGGGAAGGCGGACATTCTCCAACAGTTTCTCGGCATACTCACTGATACTGGTTCGGACTATTGTTTGATTGGTGGGCTTGCCGTCAACGCCTATGTTGAACCGGTCGTCAGCCTAGATGTCGATATTGTAGTCGCGGTAGGCAACATCGAGGCTGTTGCCAATGCCGCCAGATCCCAGAAAATGAAAGTTGAGGGGTTTCCCCACAGCCTTAATTTAGCCGGGCCGGGGTCTGACCTTCGGATTCAAATTCAGACCGATCCTCGATATCAGAGCTTTATCGCGGGTGCCACGTCGAAAGAGATCCTCGGTTATAAGATGAAGGTTGCGTCCTTGGGCAGTGTGTTGCAGGGCAAGGTGTGGGCCTACATGGATGACACACGCCGGAAAAGCAAACGGCAAAAGGATCTCGCAGATATTTCCAGAATCATCGAGACCTATCCAGAATTGACAACGGGCCTTCCTCAAAAGATAAAGGATCGGCTGCAGGAAACATGAGATAGCGAAACCAGGTGTGGTAGCTGACCTGTCACGTTTGCGATCGCTCTACCGTGAAATGGCCAATGCAAGGGTGAGTACGTAGGCGGGCACAAGCGCACCAGCCAGCGAAACGCTACGTCGCCAAGGCGCCACACTCCCTTCCCCGGGAACCCAATCATGAAACCCACAGTACCGCTCCCCCGCATCTCCCCCGACGAGCTCCATTTCGAGTTCTTCCGGTCCTCCGGGCCGGGCGGGCAGAACGTCAACAAGGTCTCCACGGCGGTGCGGCTCCGCTTCGACGTCCGGAACTCCCCCTCGCTGCCCGCCGATGTCAGGGAGCGACTGCTCCGGCTCGCGGCCAACCGACTCACCGATGACGGCATCCTGATCATCGAGGCGCGGCGCTTTCGCACGCAGGAGCGCAACCGGGACGATGCCGTCGAGCGGCTGCTGGCCTGGATCGCCAAGGCCTGGGAGGCGCCCCGGCGGCGGCGCGCCACCAGGCCGACCAAAGCCGCGACAGAGCGGCGCCTGGACGCCAAGAAACGCCGGGGCGCCGCCAAGCGCGAGCGGCGTCCCGCGGCGGCCGCCGAGTGAGCCTGTCGTCCGCGACGCGGGCCCACGACTCCCTACCTTACCCATGACGCGCGTCGCCCCGTCGGCGTCCGCGTCGCGAGGACCGCGATGAGGACCGTCGCCGTCGTCGGGGCCAGTGCCAAGCCGGAGCGTTACGCCAATCGCGCCCTCCGGATGCTCCTGTCCCACGGCTTCGCGCCGATCCCCATCTCCCGGTCGGGCACGGACATCCTGGGCCTCACCGGATATGCCTCGCTTACCGCCGTGCCGGTTCCCATCGATACCGTCACCGTCTATTTGTCCCCCGAAAAGCAGGCGTCCGTCGTGCAAGATATCCTCGCCGTCCGGCCGCATCGGGTGATCTTCAACCCCGGCGCCGAGAATCCCGAGGCCGCGGAGGCCCTCGCCCGGCACGGCATCACGACGGTCGAGGCATGCACCCTCGTCCTGCTTGCCACCGGCCAATTCTAGCAACCCCGCTCCTCCTCCAGACCACCCGCATATCTCGTTTGACAAGCCGCCGACGCCCTTGCTAGGGTCGGCTCGATAGTAAGCTGATTCCCGATAGGGCCGAACCCCATTGTCGGGGCCGGCCTGGTGCTTCGCGTGTCCCTCATCACGGACCGGAGGATCTCATGAACTCTTACGAGCGTGTCATCGCGGCCCTGGAACACCGCCAGCCGGATCGCGTGCCGTACATCGAAAGCGTGATCGATCTCAACCTGATGCAGGCCCTGGTGCCCGGCTGCGACTACTACCAGTTCAACGACTGGCTGGAGATGGACAGCGTCGGCCAGAACCGCAGCTCGTGGAGTCGGGATAACGTCCAGTACGTGGACAAGGAGAAGGGGCTGTTCCGCGACAAGTGGGGCGTGATCCGGGCGTTCGGCCCCGAAAGCACCCCGGCCCCGGTCGAGGGGCCGATCAAGCGGCCCGAGGACCTCAAGACCTACACCCCGCCCGATCCCGAGGCGCCGGACGTCCTGGGGACGATCCCCGAGATCGTCGCGCGCTACAAGGGGAAGAAGGCGATCACCGCCCTCGGCCGGGACGCGTTCTTCAACCCGGCCTTCCTGCGCGGGATGGAACAGTTTCTCATGGACATGATCGAGAACCCCGATCTCGTCCATCAACTGATCGAGATCACCCTCGCCCACGACATCCGGGCCATGCAGCGGGTCATCCAGGCCGGCGTGGACGTGATCATCTTCGGCGATGACTACGCCGACAAGAACTCGCCCCTGATGTCGCCGCGGCATTTCAAGGAGTTCATCCTGCCGGGCCTCACGCGCTGCGTGAAGGCCGCGCACGAGGCAGGCGCCTACGTGATCAAGCACACCGACGGCAACATCATGCCGATCCTCGACATGATCGTGGACACCGGCATCGACGGCCTGAATCCCCTGGAGCCGGTGGCCGGGATGGACATCGGCCTGATCAAGCAGCGGTACGGGCAGCGGATCGCCCTGATCGGGAACATCGACTGCGGGTATCTGCTCAGCCAGGCGCCGGTCGCCGAGGTGCGACAGGTCACGCGGGCGACGATGCAGGTCGCCATGCCGGGCGGCGGCTATTGCCTGTCCAGCAGCAACAGTATCCATTCCTCGGTCAAGCCCGAGAACTTCATGGCCATGATCGAGACCTGGCGCGAGTGCCGCGACTATCCGAGCGCATAGCGTCTATACCCGAGGGAAACCATGCGCATCGACGCCGTCCCGTTCTCGACCGTTGATTGGAGCCGCGTCCCCGCCTCGGAACATCCCGGCGCGACCGGCCAGGCGCTCTGGCGGACGCTCGAGGTCGGAAACATCCGGGTTCGCATGGTGGAGTACACCGCCGGCTACCGCGCCGACCACTGGTGCTCTCGCGGCCACGTCCTGCTGGTTTTGAACGGCGAGCTGACCACCGAACTGGCCGATGGAAGCACGCACGTCCTCACGGCCGGCATGAGCTACCAGGTGGCCGAAGACGCCGCGCCGCATCGGTCCTTCACGCCGACGGGCGCGACCTTGTTTATCGTGGACTAGCCGTGACCCGAGAACCCGCCTCTCGCCAAGACGTCACCGGGGACTGTCAAGGCAATCTGGTGTTTGCGCAATCAGGCGACTGGGCAATTGGGAGTTGCCGAATCGCCCAGCCGCCCAGCTGCCGAATCGCCGAATTGCCCATTTGCCGAATTGCCGCCCCTTGGCGTCCTTGGCGTCTTTGCGAGAGACAGTGTTCGTCGAATTGGGCTGAGGTCTGGTAGCGTGGGGGTTGTTTCGGACCGGGTTGAAGGCCCGGGCCCCTGATCCGGAGGCTTGCCATGGCCCTCAGAGAGTTTCCCAAGCGTCTCGCGCTGCGCGACGGCACGCCGGTCATCTTGCGCCCTCTGGTCCCGACGGACGAGCCCGCACTCCTCGATTTCTTCCGCCGGCTGCCTCCGGAGGATCGCCAGTTCCTCCGGGACGACGTGACGCGGGCAGAGATCGTCCGCGCCTGGTGTCGGGAGCCGGATTTCGACCGGGTGTTGCCCATCCTCGCCGAGCAGGACGCGCGGATCGTCGGCGACGCCACGCTCCATCGGCGTCCTGCAGGCTGGATGCGCCATCTCGGGGAGATCCGGGTCACCACCGATCCGTTTTTCCGGCGCCGCGGGCTCGCCTCGGCGCTGGCACGGGAGATCTTCTACCTGGCGCTGCAGGCCGGTCTGGACAAGATGGTGGCGGAGGTGGCCGCGGACCAGCTCCCGGCCGCCAAGGTGTTCGAGAAGCTGGGGTTCCGGCGGGAGGCGCGCCTGGCCGGCCACATCGCCGACCTGCAGGGCCGGAAGCATGACCTGCTGGTGCTCAGCACCGACATCCCGGCCCTGATGCAGAAACTCGAGGAGACCTTCTTCCAGGCGGCAGGTTCGCTGGACGGCTGAGCGGCGCCCGCGGGCGATGGCACGCCTTCGACGCGTCGAATGGAGCGCAACCCATGGCCGAACGAAAGATGCTGACGGGCCACACCCCGGAAATCCTGCAGCGCAAGCTCGAGGATTTCGTGGCGCGACTGGCCAAGCGCTTCGGGGACATGAAGGGCAAGATCGAGATCAGCGCGGAGCCCGCGGTCGCCTTCGCGGACATCGGGGACCTGGCCCGCGCCAAGCACGAGATCGCCGGGCTCGTCTTCGCCCTGAAGAGCCCGGACCTGCACAAGAAGTGGGGGACCCAGCCCCCCAACGGCGTCCTGCTGTACGGACCGCCCGGCACAGGCAAGACCCTCCTGGCGATGGCGCTGGCCCGGGAAGCCGAGGCGGTGTTCTTCCACGTGCGGGTGACCAACGTGGTGACCAAGTGGTACGCCGACTCCTTCGACGTGCTGCAGGAGGTGTTCAGCCAGATCAAGGAGAGCGGTCGCGCCGTCCTTTTTCTGGACGAGATCGACGATCTGGTTTTCGACCGGGCGGCCCCGGAAGAAATGCGCACCGCCAGCCGCCGCCTGGTCAACAGCGTGGCGGAGCAACTGGACGACATCGGCCGCTCCGGCGACATCCTGGCGGTCGCCTCCACCAACCGACCTGACGCGGTGGACCCCACCCTGATCCGGGCCGGCCGGCTGGATCACCTCATCGAGGTGCCCCTCCCGGAAACCGAGGGGAAGCGGGAGATCCTGCGGATCCACATGGCCAAGGCCGAGGTCCTGGCGGGACGCCGGCTGTTCGGGGAGCTGGATCTGGACGCCGTCCTGGCCCGCACGGTCAAGCTGAACAGCGCAGACCTGGCCGAGATCGTGCAGAAGTCGCTGGAGGAGAAGGTCCGTCAGGAAGGGGCCGGCGCCCAGCCCGGGCCGGTGACCACCGAGGACATGCAGCGCGCGGTCGAGGATGTTCGGAAGACCAAGGAGATCATCGAGAAGATCCGCTACGGGCAGTATCTGTAGCGATCAGCGGTCAGCGATCAGCGATCAGCCAAGAACGAAACCGGGGGAGTCAAGACACTCCCCCGGTTCGCTGTATAGGTTCCCATTCCGATAGCTGATCGCTGACCGCTGAAAGCTGAGCGCTGTCTCTTCCCTACCGCCGCTTCCCGCGGTCCCTCCGCAATTGCTGGCTGCGGATCAATTCCACCGTGTACCGGTACCGGTCGGACCGGAAGAACGAATCCACCGCCTCGACGGGCTGCCCGTCGGCGGAATACACGGCCGTCTCCATGTAGAGAACCGGCTCGAAGACGCTGATGCCGAGGAGCGAGGCCACCTCGACGTCCGCCTTGACGGACTCCACCGAGTGGCGGATCGTACCCAGCGCGATCCCCAGCTTCTCTTCCAGGAGGTGGAGCATGGTGTGGTGCTGCAGGTCCCGTTCGTTGATCTTCTCGCCGATCTCGGGTGGCAGGTAGTTCAGGACGTACGAGAACGGCCCCCCATCCAGCGAGCGGAGCCGCTTGAAGCGGGTCACATCCTCCCCGACGGGAACCCGCAGTACGGAGGCAACGCGTTCCGGCGCCGGGACCACGCTGATCTCCATGATCTTGACCTCGGCCTGGTGCCCTTCGGAGAAGAGGTCTTCGGTGAACCCGGTCACCTTCACCGTCTTGGTTTGGCCGGCCTTCTCCGTGACGAAGGTGCCCTTTCCCTGCTTCCGGAAGAGCAGCCCCTCCGAGACGAGCGCCGCCAGCGCCTGCCGGACCGTTGCCCGGCTGATCTTGTACTCCCGAGACAGCTCCTGCTCCGTGGGAAGCTTGTGGCTCGGGAGGACGTCGCCTCCCTCGATCTTGGAGCGGAGAATGTTTTCGAGCTGATAGTAGAGCGGGATGAATCGGTTCGGAAACATGCTCGCCGATTGTCGCCCGCTCCGTCCCTCCCGACCGCCGCCGTCGCCCGCTTTAGCCATGTCCCCTCACCCGTCTATCGTGTCACGCAATATGGCGCCTCGGGACGCCGACTCGGCCAGCCGCGCGTAGCGAGCCAGGATCCCCTTCAGGTGTCGCACGGGCGCCTGCCAGCCGGTCCGCCGGCGCGCCAGCTCGTCCGCCGGAACGGCCAGGTCCAGACGCCGGTTCGGGATGTCGTATTCGATCAGGTCCCCGTCCCGGACCAGACCCAGCGGCCCGCCCTCGGCCGCCTCGGGAGACACGTGGCCGATGCAGGGACCCCGCGTGGAGCCGGAGAAGCGGCCGTCCGTCACCAGGCCGCAATGCTCGTCCAGGCCCATGCCCACCATCACCGAGGTGATCTGATGCATCTCCCGCATGCCGGGCCCGCCCTTGGGGCCCTCGTAGCGCACCACCACCACCTCCCCCGGCTTGACCGCATCCCCCATGAACCCCTTGACCGCGTCCTCCATGCTCTCGAAGACGTGGGCCGGCCCCCGGTGGCTGAGCATGGTCTTGAACCGGATCCCGGTCTGCTTCACCACGGCGCCATCGGGAGCAAGACTGCCGCGCAGGATGGCCAGGCCGCCTTCGCGGTAGAGCGGATCGGACAGCGGCCGGATCATCTCCCGGTTCGTCACGGCCGCCCCGGCGATGTTTTCTCCCAGGGTCTTCCCCGTGACCGTGGGGACATCCAGGTGGAGCACCGACCGGATCTCGTGCATGAGCGCCGGGACGCCGCCCGCCTCGTCCATCCGACCGACGGCATACTTGCCGGACGGCTTGACGTTGCACAGGTGCGGCACCCGCCGGGCCATGGTGTCGAACTCGTCCAGCGCCAGCGGGACGCCGGCCTCGTGGGCGATGGCCAACAGATGGAGCACGCTGTTGGTGGATCCGCCCAGGGCCATGTCCACGGCCATCGCGTTCTCGATGGCCTGCCGGGTCACGATGCGCCTGGGCGTGAGGTGCTGTCGGACGCAGTCCATGACCAGCCGGCCCGCCTCGCGGGCCAGGGCCGGCCGCAGGGGGTCCACCGCCAGCATGGTGGCGCAGCCGGTGGGGGACATCCCCAGCGCTTCCAGGAGGCAGGCCATGGTGTTGGCCGTGCCCATCATGGAGCACGAGCCTGGCCCGGGCAGCGCCGCCTTCTCGATCTCGGTCAGTTCCTCCCGGCTGAGCTTGCCCACTTTCACCTGACCGGCAAACTCCCGTATGGTGGAGAGGGTGATATCCGTGTGCTCCTTGTACGTCCCCCCCTCCATCGGGCCGCCCGTCAGGAAAATGGTGGGGATGTTGACGCGGAGCGCCGCCAGGAGCTGGCCCGGCTCGATCTTGTCGCAACTGGAGATCATCACGGCGGCGTCGAAGCGATGCCCCTCCAGCATGATCTCCACCGTGTCCGCGATGGCCTCGCGGCTGGGGAGGGAATAGCTCATCCCGATGTGCCCCTGCGCCATACCGTCGCAGACGGCGATGGTGTCGAACTCCAGGGGGTTGCCGCCGGCTTCCCGCACCCCCTGCTTCACCAGCTCACCCAGCGCCCGCAGGTGCATGTGCCCCGGCACCACCTCGGTCCAGGAATTCACGATGGCGACCAGGGGCTTCGCCATCTCGGCGTGAGGCACGCCGATGCAGTGCAGGAGCGCCCGATGCGCGGTGCGCTCCAGGGATTCGTGAAGGTCACGGCTTCGCAGTGATAGGTCGTCGGTCATGTGTGGGGTCCTGTTTCGCCTGTTGGTTGAATGAGAGCCCAGAGATTAACCCTGCGGCGGTCCTGTATGGTTATCAGGATAAACAAACGAGCCAACTAGATACCATAGCGGAAATGGTCTGTCAAAACCAAAAGGTGAGAAGGGACGCACAAAAGGCGAGCAGAGTCGGGATCGCCGGCGACCGCGCGGATAGACTAGCCTCAGCGGGCAGGCCCGGCCGCTGGAAATCGGCCCGGTTACGCATACTTGGGAAGCATGGGGCCCGGCTGGGTTCGGGGCGCCTAAGCAGTTGAATTCCGGATTCACCGGATAAACCCCTCGGGGCGGTTGGCCACGGCGTCTTGGACCCGGATCCGATGCGAGACGAGCATCCCCTCGGGCAGGCGGGCCGGGTCGAAGAACTGGAGATCCAGGGTCTCCTCGCAGGTCTGGAGCGTCCCCCCCACGATCCGGCAGGCGAAGAGGGTGTTGATGTAGTGTACGACGTTCCCATCCGCGTAACGGACCACCTGAAACCGCGGGTCGGAATACACGCCCACCAAGCGTTCGATCTCCACGGTCAGCCCCGTCTCCTCCTGCACCTCCCGGACGATGGCGGTCGAGACGGATTCCCCGATCTCCACCCCGCCGCCGGGGAGGCCCCAGAGCCCGTTGTCCGACCGGCGCTGCAAGAGAACCTGCCCGTCGTCGTTGGTGACGATCGCCGCCACCGATGGGCGGAGCTGCCTGGCCTTGCTCACATCCGGTTCAGGTTGCATATCCATTCATCCGCATGGTTTCACGACGAAGGCGCTTGCGCATGTCCACAGGTTCTCATATCTTCCGGGTCGCAGCAAGCATTCGAACCGGAGTCAGCCTCATGCACACCCTTGGCACCGCACTCCTGCTCTATCGCCCGGCCATACTTCTGGTCGCGGCCCTGGCGCAAGTCTACCTTTTCATCCGGGTCCGCCGAGCCCTTCAGGCCTCGACGTGGTCCGAGCGATTTCGGTCGCGGGCGACGTGGTGCGTCGGCGCTGCCATCGGTTTCCTGTGGGTCCTCCACGCCTACGTCGTGCTCGCCCGCCTGCCCTGGGTGGAGCCGCCGTTCATCGCCCAGGTCGGCCTGTTCTACCCGGCGGTGGTCTGGAACTACGGGTCGATTCTCTCCGCCGTAGTGCTGCTTCTCCTCCGAGCCGCCGGCTGGCTGGGCCATCCCTTCTCCCGGGTCCCGAGGCGTGCGGCCGGGGCCGCGCCACCGGCGCCGCGGGACATCAACCGGCGCCGGTGGCTGCAGGCCGGAGTGGCCGGCTTCGCCTCGGCCCCTTTCGTGTTTGTGGGATACGGCACGGCGTACGCCACCAGGGCGTATCGGGTCACGGAGCTCTCCTTGCCCTTCGGCCGCCCGCTGCGCGTGGTCCACCTCAGCGACATCCATGCCGGTTTGTACATGACTCGCGATGAGATGAAAGACTACGCCGACCTGGCGAATGCCCTCCAGCCGGACCTGTTCGTCCTCACCGGGGATTTCATCTCCAACTCGATGTCTTTCCTCTACGGGTGCGCGGAAGAGCTGGCCCGGGTTCGCTCCCGCTACGGCACCTTCGCCGTCCTGGGCAACCACGAGCACTGGTACGGGAACCCGCGCGAGGTCGAGGCCGTCTTTCGCGCGCAGCAGATCTCGCTGCTGAACAATGCCCATCGAGTCATTCAGACCGACCAGGGGCCATTCGCAGTCGCCGGGATCGATGACCTCGAGAGCGGGCGTCCAGACCTCGGAGCGGCGTTGCAGGGACTCGATCCGTCCATCCCGACGCTCCTCTTGTCGCATTACCCGGAGATCTTCCCGTACGCGGCCCGTCACGGGGTTCCCCTGACGCTCGCCGGTCACTGGCATGGCGGCCAGATCCGGGTGAGCCTCCCCGGCCTGGAGGTCAGCGTGGCCCACCTCCTGAGTCCCTATCCCGAGGGACTCTATCGCCTCAACGCCTCCCATCTGTACGTGACTCGCGGCATCGGCACGGCCTGGACCCCGATTCGCCTGAACGCCCCGCCCGAGGTCGTGCTCCTCACTCTGACCTAGATTCGCGCCGCGCCTCTGTGGCGCTGCGTCCCTGGACCTCCACGTCCGGGCCCGACGCGGCAGGATCGAGACGAAGGTAAGTTGAAACGCTGGCAGCGGTTTTCTAGGGGGAAGGAGGCCAGGTGAACGGCGTCCCTCATTATTAGAGACGGCACGGCAGCTCGGGGTCTCCACGGCGGGGGATAGCGAAGGCGGTCGCGAGGGCTGGGCGACCGTGAGTCCACCGAGTCAACAACGCCCCGCAACACATCATGGTGCGGCGATTAACTCGCGCGGGCCAGGATCTCCGCCGCCCACTGGTTGAGGCTCTTGCCTTGCGCCTCGGCCATCATCGCGGCGTGGGCGTGAACTTCCGGGGCGACGCGGAGCAGGATCTTCCCCGAATAGGGTTTCTGTGGGGTCCGGCGTCGCGTCGCGCAGTCGGCCAGGTAGTGATCGATGGCCGCCCGGAATTCGCGGCGCAGGGTAGCGACCGTGGCACCGTGGAACGTGATGCGATCCTCGATCCCCAGGACCCGACCGACGAAGATCTCGTCCCGTGGATCGTACTCGACGCGAGCGGTGTAGCCTTTGTAGGTCATGGCATTCATCATGGCTGAATCTCCAGCGCGCGCAGGAACTCGCGCACCTCTTCCACCTGATATCTCTTCGCCTCGTGCCCCGGGTGGGGTCGATGCAAGTAGACGCGTCTTTCTTGCAATTCAAACACCACTCGCGAGCCGGCGCCTTCCCGGACCTCGCCCCCCAGCGCGATGATCAACGCCGCGATGTCCGAGAAGCGGACATTGCGGCGAGTCGGAACAGCGAAGAGCGCTGTGAGCGTCCGCCGGTGCTTGACGTTCATACTCAGATGCTATCACATTATGATAGCATAGAGCAAGCGGGAAGCGGCCGGGATTCTTGCGCCCGACCTTCGACCGCCACGTCGTCTGGGGATCGGCGTATCTATGCCGTGCGGTGCGTAAGAGATTCCTCACCCTCTCCCGCGCACGTGTTGCGCGTTGTCCTTGCCCTCTGACCGTCTGTCCCTCTGCCCTCCGCCGTTCTCCGGTTTCGTCTCGGCTCTCGGCTCCCCTGCCCCCCATCGTGGCTCGTGGCTCTCCATCCCCCCATCGCGGCTCGCGGCTCGCGGCTCGTGGCTCGCCGTCGCCTTCACCCCCACACCCCCACTGCCTCAGTATCAGCACAGCGGCGGCGATCAGGACGTTCGTGATGGCGTGGGCGAGTAGGCGTCTTCCACCCGGGCGCGGCGGGACATCGCCAGGCGTAGCACATACCCGCCACCGTCCCGGCCAGCCAGCGGCCGTGCAGGGCGCCGAAGAGGATGGAGGAACCACACAAGACAGCCAAGGGAACCGGAGGGTGGACAGTTCATCGAAACCGGCTGGAATCAGGCGGCGGGCGGAGAGCGGGGAGCCGCGAAACGCCAGCCCCTCATGGGGCTGTAGCAGCCACGTCCAGGCTCACGGCAGGGTCGAGACAGAGGGAATGTGAAACAACTGCAGCGTTCTGCTATGGGTCAGTTAAATAAGGAATGGCGTCCCGCATTCGGGGATCTGCTACAACCGCCGCATCAGGTACTCCCCCGGCGAGAGGATCAGGACCCGTTCCACGGTCTTCCCGAACAGGACGCCGAAGTGCTTTTTGTCCACGGTGAGGAAGTGCGTCGCGCGACCAGCTAACGCGGCGAGGAGGATGGGCCGATCCTTATCGGGTAACCGCTGGACTTCCGACGGAACCCTCGTCAAGGTCGCGACCACGAGCTCGAGCTTCGTCGAGAGCCGTCCGAGGTCCTGGAGGCGTTCCGGGCGCAGGACGGCCAGGTTCCGTCGCGCCTCTTCGATCACCAGCGCGGACGCCAGCAGCCTGACATCCCCCAACGCCCACAGCCTCCGGAGGGGCGACGACGGAGTGTACGCGGCAGAGAAGACGACACAGGCATCGAGGAACAGACGGTCCACTTAGGAGCCGTTACGAAATAAGGTGTCCATTTGTTGTAATTTCGTTACGGCGCCTTATGCCGTTCCAAAATGTCTCCGGTCAAGTTTTATTCTTTGACAACGGCCCAGCCCCTCCGCGGCTTGACGTGGTCGATCGTGGTGGGATCGAGCCCCATCTGGCGGACCGCGGCAACGGCCTTGGCGTAGGACGGTTTATCCACGGCGCTGCCGAGGAGGAACTCTGCCACCCGCTCCGGGGTGTACATCTCGATGGGAGTCACCGCGGCGGGACGGATGAGAATCCCTTCGTCCCGCTCCTCCGCAATGATGTAGGCGCCCTCCTCGATCCCGAATCGCTTCCGGAGCTTGGCAGGCAGGACCACCGTTCCCCGCTTCCCCACTTTGCTCGCTTCTGCGGTCGGCATGGACGTTCTCCGTTGAAAGACTGAATGCCTGATAATCGGGCAGAGGGAAGTATGCCCTGATTTCAGGGTGGGGTCAAGGGAGAATCGTCGAGCCGAGTCACCCGAACGCTGGACCGATTCTCGTGCGCAGTTGGCGGTCCGCGTCCCCGGCCCTCCTCACGCCTCCCGCCTCACGCTCTCTGACCTCTGCCCCTCTGTCCCTCAGTCGCTCTGTCCTCAGTCGCTCTATCCCTGTCCCTATCCCTGTCCCTATCCCTGTCCCTATCCCCTCACCCCACAGCTCCCAATGTCCCAGGATCAGCACAGCGGCGGCGATCAGGGCGTTGGTGATGGCGTGGGCGAGGATGGCGTCTTCCACCCGGCCGCGGCGGCACATCGCCCAGGCGTAGCACATGCCCGCCACCGTCCCGGCCAGCCAGCGGCCGTGTAGGGCGCCGAAGAGGACCGAGGAGACCACGCAGGACAGCCAGGTGAACCGGAGGGTGGACGGCTCATCGAAGTCGGCCGCGATCAATCGCCGGAGCAGGTAGCCGCGAAACGCCAGCTCCTCCGCCATCGGCACCGTGATCACGGAGCCGAGCATCCGGAACAGCAGCCAGACTAGGGCGAGACCGGCCGGGATCTCGGCCAGGCCCGCCGAAATGGGCGAGGTCGCGCTCGGCCCTGGCAGGGCCCACTCCAGTCCCATCCAGATCGTGAAGACCGCCACCCCGATGCCGACGGCGAACAGGGTTCGGAAGGGCGGTGGGGAAGCAAGTCCGCTGTGCCGACAACGAATCTGAGATAGCGAAATTAAATAAGTCAAGGGCGTCCCTCAATAGGGCGTCCCTCAATACATCGGGTGAGCGCATGACTGTGTGCCGTTTCGCGGATTGCGGCCTCTGGTGTGGACGGAATTCATCGCCCGGTTGCACTGGTATCCGTTAGCCGGAGATTTGGGCGCCTCGACGAGCCTTGCCCAACGAATCGGCGCGTGCTATCTTGACTTTCATACGACGATGTAGTTGCCGTGAGCGACACGACGGAAGGAGCGCGGATGGACGGACAACTTTGGCAGCGCGTGGCCGTGGACCCCGAGGTCATGGTCGGCAAGCCAGTCATCCGAGGGACCCGCATCCCGGTGGAACTCATCGTTCGGATGCTTGCCCAGGGACTTTCAGAGGCGGATATCCTGCGCGAATACCCACGCCTGCAGCCCGAGGATATCCGTGCGGCCCTCGCCTATGCCGCGCGGGTTTTGGCGCAAGAAGAGGTTTTCCCCCTCTCGACACCTGCCTGAGCCTGAACGACGATGCGGTTCATCGTAGATGAGTGTACCGGCGTAGCGGTCGTCGAGTACCTGCGACAGTGCCGGTCACGACGTGCTCGCGGTCGCCGAAGCCATGCCGCAGGCACGCGATCGCGACATCCTGTCTCGAGCCATGAGCGAGGGGCGAATCCTCGTCACGAACGACAAGGATTTCGGTGAACTCGTCTTCGGCCGCGGTCAGGCGCATCCCGGGGTGGTGCTGCTTCGCCTTCATGACGAAAGCCCAACCAATCGATTGCGTGTCATGGGGCGCGTGCTGGATCGATTTGTCGATCGGATGCCAGGCCATTTCACGGTCGCCACAGAGACAAGTGTGAGGATCCGCCCGGCCAGCCCGCGGTCGTGACACCCAATGCGGAAAGCCTGACCGGATTGCCACGTTGTCTTTGGCTCCCCCTCTCTCGATCTCCCCTCCGCTCCCCTGCCCCTCTGCCCTGCCGTCCCTTCGCGGCTCGCGGTTCGCGGCTCCCCTTCGCCTCACCCTTCACGGCTCTCCGGGGTTCGGCTGACCGCTGATCGCTGCCCTCTGCCCCTCTCCCCCCTCTGTCGCTTCCCTATCCCTGTCCCTGTCCCTCGTCCCTTCATCCCCACAGCTCCCACTGCCCCAGTATCAGCACGTCGGCGGCGATCAGGGCATTGGTGACGGTGCCCCGAATTACAAGACGACCCAGGCTGCTACGTAATCTGTGTCGACGTAGACTGCAACGTATTCACAAGACTTGACCCCTGGGATCTCTTAAGTTCACGAAGGCAACACCGTCCTCTCGCCTTTGCGGTGTCAGTAAGGAATTTCAGACAGGTAAGTTAAATAAGTTAGGGGCGTCCCGCATTACAGGCCGTTACCGGACTGGCCGCAAGACTCGGTCCCAGCGACCCGATGGCTCGTCGAGTCGCCGGTGGGACTTCCTACGCCACGCCTGGCCGTAGGTCACCCACTGGGAAGCGCCGACTTGGCCCGGCGCACGCAGCGTCCCCCATTATTACATTCGTCTTGACATCGTGACCAGAAGTGACTATCATCTGGTCATGAAAGTGGTTCGGATTGCAGAACTGAAGGCCAGGCTCAGCGAGCACCTCCGAGGTGTCCGGAGAGGCCGGACGCTCACGGTCATGGATCGAGACACGCCGATCGCGAGGATCATCCCGTACGAGGGAGGGTCGGCTACCCTGACCGTCCGGTCGCCCTTGCCGGATGCGCCGAAGCTGGCCGCCCTTCGGATGCCTCCCCCGCTCGCCCTGAAGACCGACGTGGTCAGGCTCCTCGCGGAGGAGCGCGGGGACCGGTGATCGCCTACCTCGACTCCTCCGTTGTTTTGCGTGTGGTCTTGGGGCAGCCGGGAGCGCTCAGGGAATGGCGCTCCGTCGAGAGCGGGATTGCCAGCGCCCTCGTGGAGGTGGAGTGTCTCCGGACATTGGATCGTCTGCGGCTCGTCGAGGGAATCCCCGAAACGGAGATCGTCCGACGGCGTGAGGCGGTCTACCGGGTCCTCGACGCCGTGACCGTCGTGGAAGTCACCCGCCCGATCCTCGCGCGCGCGTCGCAGCCGCTGGCTGTTTCCTTGGGCACTCTCGATGCCATCCACCTTGCGACAGCCTTACTCTGGCGTGAGCAATCGGCCGCTGCCCTCGTGATGGCCACCCATGACGCCGCCCTTGGCCTTGCCGCTCGCTCCGTCGGCTTCCGCGTCATCGGTCTCTAGCCTGGTCCGAGGTTTTCTCCCCTGCTCTCCAGCCCCCCTGCCGGTCTCCAGATCGCCCGCTCACCCCTTCCCTTCGCCCCCACGCCCCTTCTCCTCTGCTCCCCTGCGCCTCTTCGGCTCTTCGCCTCCGCGGCAAGGCAGGACGCGGCAGGGTCGAGACGGAGCGAAGGTGTAGGAGTTGGCGAGTCTTACGCATAGGGAAATTCAATAAGTTAAGGGCGTCCCGCCTTACTCGACAGAAAGGCGGCTACGCCGATCTTGTGACCTTTGACCGCGCGGACGTCGGCGCGTGGCTCCACGAGACTGAGAAGTTCGTTGAGCAAGTCGCGGTCGGTGGAGGGTTTCCCCCACTAGGCTCGGCGCGTCCCACCTCACCCATCCCCTGCAGCGCCGGCAGGACCTCTTACCGGTCGGTGCGAGCACGGACGTTATGCGCGATGGTGGGTCCGCCCCCCCGGTCCCAACCCTCATGTCACCCACCCTGATCGTACTGCCCGCCTCGGCTCGCCGCACGCGCGACGGCAAATCTCGCGGGACGCATAAATAAGGCGTATACCCCTGGGGACACCCCACCTTGTACAACCTGGAAATCCGGGGACTCTGGCCAGAGGACAAAGCCGAGGCGCTCGATGCCTCGGCCTTCGTCATTGGGGTGATCATCCTATAGCCCGAGCGTGCGCCACGCTTGCGCTGCACAAGCCATCGGAGTTAGTGTTAGCCGCCACGCGGAACACTCGGAGTGGACCAATCAATGGGGGCAGGCCAAAAGCGGGAAATTCACGAATCAACCCATGCTGTAGAAAAGGGTCAGCGCCATGAACAGCATACGGAGTTCCCTGCTGGGTGCGTTGGTCGTCGGCATCATCGTCGTTGTACCGGTGTATCTGTCCCTTCTGATGCTGCTCCAGGCGATGCGCGCGGTGACGGGGCTCGTGAAGCCCCTCGCCACCCTGCTCCCAGCCTGGCTGCCCGGCGAGAATTTGATGGCCTTGCTGCTGCTGCTGGTCCTGTGTCTCCTGGCCGGCATGATCGTCCGGACCAAAGCCGGGCGGGCCATCAGAGACCGGATCGAGCGGTCGCTGTTCGAGCGGATTCCCGGCTACGCCCTGGTGCGTAGCCTGACGCAACGGCTGGTAGGCGAAGGCCGCGAAACCGCCTGGAAACCGGCGCTCGTAGAGATCGAGGACGCGCTGGTGCCGGCATTCATTATCGAAGAGTTCGATGACGGACGCTACACGGTCTTTGTCCCGTCGGTGCCCACCCCCATGGCCGGGGCCGTGTACGTCCTTGAACGCGGTCGCGTCCACCCCATTGACGTCCCCTTCACGCAGGCGATCAAGGTCATCTCGCGTTGGGGCCAGGGATCAAGAGAGCTGGTGGCGGCCATGGAGCGGGACACAGGCCATGAGACAACCAAGATGCCGCCGAGGTGATCGGTGCCGCTACTGGCGGGCCGCCTGACCGCGCAAAGATGATGGACGTCTTCCGGCGGCATGGCATGACGGTGGCGCCGGTGGGGCCGCAAGCTCTTGACGAGCTAACCGCCTGCGGCTAAGTTGATCTTCCAAGACCGACCGACCGGTCGGAGAGGTGATCCACTGTTCCATCATGGGTCCGTCCCCCCGGACCGCAATTGAGCAAGAAAGTCGTCTACCCCCTCTGACCTGGTAACATCCATGCGTGAGTCACAGATCGCCGGGCGTCCGCTGGTCTTCCGGGCCGCCGGTCTCGCTTGGGGGACTGGGCGAGCAGAGGCGCTTCCTCAGCCGGGGTTGTCGTAACGGGGACCCTAGCGGAAGGCGCAATGGAGAGGGCAGACGTGAACATCCCGGGGGAGACACGGATTGGGGATCAGGGCTATTTGGGAAGCAACCTCCTGGGGCCGACCGACGGGGTCTCCGGCCAGGACGATTGTGAATCCCTTACGTCGATCGCAATGAACGAACGCGAGGTTTGATTGCGATTTTGACGAATCCTGCGCGGGCTCTTGACCTCCGCAGGCCCCCAATCGAATAGAGGAGAGGATGCACATGAGCAAAGCGATAGAGAACTTGCAGACCGCCCAGCAGCGGGCCATAGCCGGTCGGCCCAAGATCGGGGGTTTCCCATATTTGGCCGAGACGCTGCGACGCGCGCGCGTGACCCGCAATGTGTGGTTTCTCCCTGCGTGTCAAAGCGTGTTTCTGACCGAGGCAGGGCCGGTCGTGACCCAGGACACGCCGCTTCTAACCGGGACCGCCGACGTGCCGCCGTTCGACCGCTCGGCGCTCATAGCGGCATTGCGAACCGACCAGGCAGGGGAGAGCACCTTCCGGCAGTTCCTAACAGCATCTTGGCGGGCCGGGGTTATCCGCTATGATGTCGATTTCCTGGCGCGCCGGGTCTCCTACTATGGCTGCAACGGTGAGGAATATGTCGAAGACTATCCCGCAGTAGAACTGGGGTGATGGTCACCGCGAGGAGCGTGGCGAGAAATGAGTGGCGCAGCGCCCAGGATACCTGCGCGCCAGGGTATCGGTCTGGGTCATACTGCGGCGTGAAGACGTTCAATTCATGCGACCCGGACCGACTTTTTCTGCTACCCCCCGCCCTCCGGGGCTGGCTGCCGGAGGGCCACCTGGGCTAGCGGATGTTGCATCCGGACATTCCCGACGCTCCGGCATCGGTGCTCCGGGAGGCGACCTGCGGGTGTTCTCTGCGTCGGGCCTTACCACGTTCGACCACCTTCCCCCTCCGATTCAGTGAGGGGGCTCAGACGGCTTGCTCCATTGTGGAACCGGTCCCCCGAGACCAGCTGAATACTTGGGACAGGGAATTTTGCTCAATTAGCGGTCCGCCCCCCCGGCACCCACATTGCGCAAGTCGCAGGGCGTCGTTCGTGACCGATTTCATCCGTCCCCGCTTCGGCCCCTCGAGGTCTGAGAGCCGGCGGACGGCATGGTCACCACGACCGTTGGCTGCGTGATGTTCCGTGATGCGATGCCTCACCGCGGTGCATCCTTCGGGTGTTTGGGAGCCACAGGCCCAAGTCCTGCGCCGATACGCGCTCTCCGCAGAGCTCGACGCCGCGCGCGGCGCCCAGGCGCTTGAGGACCTCGCCGCCTGCCCTGAGTCGCTATCCGCACGACGTGCTGCTGCCCAGGATCTGGGAGCTCCGGCACAACGTCACGGCGTACGATGCGGCATACGTCGCCCTCTCGGAAGCGCTCGCGGCTCCCCTCGTGACCCAGGACACGGCCCTGTGCCTCCCGCCTCACCCTTCACGGCTCTCCGGGGTTCGGCTGCCCTCTGCCCTCTGTCGCTGTCCCTGTCGCTGCCTGCCCTTCACCCCCACAGCTCCCAGTGTCCCGAGCATCAGCACGGCGGCGGCGATCAGGGCGTTGGTGAGGGCGTGGGCGAGGATGGCGTCTTCGACCCGGCCGCGGCGGTACAGCGCCCAGGCGTAGAACATGCCTGCGATCGTCCCGGCCAGCCAGCGGCCGTGCAGGGCGCCGAAGAGGACGGAGGAGACCACGAAGGACAGCCAGGTGAACCGCCGGGGGGACGGTTGGTCGACACAAGGCGCGCTCCGTCGGCGGGGCCGGGACCCGCGGAACGTCCGCCTCTCAACGCGTTTTCACATCGCCGTCCCGTCTCGCCGCGCTCGGCCTGGTCCCGACGGGCGGCCCGGCGATCCGACCGCGACCCGTTCACCGAGACGCCGGAGCGAGCGCCCGTGCCTCGCGCGCCACCCCCGCCCCACCGACCAATTTCGCGGGGAATTTTCCCGCAAATCGTGCATCTGGCGGCCGGTGATCACCCCCCGGCCCCAGGACCGCTCCGCCGGTCCGGCCACCGCGGCGCCCAGCGCGGGAAGCCCCGGCCCGAGATCCGAGGGGCGAAGGCCGCACGGGCCACGAATCTCATAACTTAGAGACGCGTCAAGGCCCCTGCCCCCGCCCTGGGCCGCGCGGGCGACGCCCCCAGGGACCGCTGAGCCCCCGGCCCGCCCGGGGAGTGGACCTCGTCGTACCCCCCGGAAGTGCAGGGGGAGGTACAGGGGGGCCACCATGAATATCCGTCTCAGAAATATGGTGACATACCGTTGGGACGGGGGTAGACTCCCGGGCCATGGCACCCCCCACCGGGCCGGTCCCGATCGTCCTGACCCCCGACGAACGCCCCACCCTGGAACGCTGGGCCCGGGGGCGCCGGGTCCCGCGCCGGCTCGTCCGCCGGGCCCGCATCATCCTCCAGGCGGCCGCCGGGCGTGTCCAATGCCGCCATCGCTCGGGCCCTCGCGGACCGACCGGGAATGCGTCGGCCGCTGGCGGGCCCGGTTTGCCACCCAGCGGCTGGCCGGCCTCCAACACGACGCGCCCCGCCCCGGGCGGCCCCCGGTGATCTTCGCCGAGGTCCTCCACGCCCTCGGGACCCTGCTCACGACGAGTGTGGGCCCCGACGGGCGCCCCTGGAGTTGCCGGACCCTGGCCCGCGAAGCCGGGGTGAGCCCCGCCACCATTCACCGGTGCTGCCAGGCGACCGGCCTCACCCCCCACTGGGTGACCGCGGTGCGCCTGCGGGGCCCGTTCCCGGGGTTCGCTCGCCTCACCGACGTGCTCGGCGGCTACCTCACCGCCCTGGACAGCGCCCTGGTCGTCGGCGGCGACGCGGTCGGCCCCCACCGGCCCGCTATGCCCGCGGTGGGCCCGGCGCCCGCGGCCGCCCGGGGTCCCCGCGCGCTATGCCGTCCTGCTGCCGCCGCCCGTCCGGGTGGTCGCCGGGACCGCTGCCCAGAATCGGGTCCCCGACTGGCTCCAGTTCCTGGCGCACGTGGCCGCCCGGGTCCCCCGGGGGTGCTGGGTGCACGTCTTTGCGGACAACCTGGTGACCCACCTGCACCCCGCCGTCCCGGCCTGGTTCGCCCGCCACCCGCAGGTCGTCCTCCACCTGGTCCCGGCGGGCGACGCCCTCCCCCGCTGGTTCCTGCCCGACCCTCCAGCGGTGGGTCGCCGCCCCAGCTGCCCCCGGCGCCGCCCCCGCCCCCGATCCTCCAGGCGCTGCCCAAGGACATGTGCGAAAGTCCTCCAAGCGCGGGGAGGCCTCCGGCTGCCGCCCAACCGCGCTCGCGCAGATCCGCTCCCTCCGGGCGGCCGTGACCGTCCTCCAGCCCCGCTCGGTGCGCCGGCGGCAGTCCGTCGTTCTGGATGGCCAGCCGGGGCGTCGTCCGGTTCTTGTGTGGCGAATCCCCGCTGGCACCTCCCCCCGGACCCGTGGGGGTGGGGGCCCCGGCCGGGGACGGGCCCGCCCGCGCGGTGAGTCGAGGGGGGCTCGCGCACGGCCGAAATCTCGCCGGAATCTCTGTCCCGCGGGAATCCCG
>CAVOIV010000010.1:0-32484 GCA_963695995.1 uncultured Methylomirabilota bacterium | reverse complement strand
GCGCTGCCCCTTTCTGCATCTTTCCTACCACTTGCCATTCTTGGCCGGGTCCCCAATTACACGTCCCCAATTACAACGATTACGAACGTCGGCAAATGAGTAGGGTGGACCGCTCTTTCATACGGTCTGCGGGTTGGTTTTCCGGTTCAAAACGGAGTTGACAGCTCAGAATCTACCATGGGATAAGAGCCTACCTGTTCGAGTCCCGCGAGATCACGAAGCGATCTGATGGGTCCTCGCAAGAGGAAAAGACGTAGCTGGCTCTGGTGCGTGCCGCTTTCGATGGCAGGCGATGGTCCTTCGACGTATCATCCGTCCGAATCGATGATTCGCTCTTTCCCATCAGCGCCGGGATCGCCGATACCAGCCTGGGCCCGTAGCGCGTGTGTCCCTGCGGCCTCGTTCCGCGCATCGCGCCCGCCTGGCGTGTCCGCACGTGTGCAGGTGTGGTCCACTCAGCGAAGGCGCGACGCGGCATGTACCCGGACTGGCCGCCGGACCCCGAGGACTCGATCGGGAAGGATGGCCAATCGGCTCCGATGGGGTGTAGCCTGAAAGAAGGTGGAGGTTCGTGCGATGTCTACAACCGAGCGGACCGTGAAGCTGATCGCGCGCCTCGGCCTTGTTCTCTTGAGCGTCGCACCTGTGTAGCGCTCGGGGCGGTCGTTTTCCGGGTCGGCATGGGGCCTCTCGCCGAAGTCCTGCGCTGGTTTGATCCACTGTTCCTCCAGTACAATCTCGCGCTGGCCCTCTTGGCCATCCTCATCGTGCCCCTGGTCACCGTCCAATACGTGCGCAACATGAAAACCGAAAAGATCCGGCGGATCGAACGGGATCTCAGTGCCAAGGAACTGGAGTTATATCGGCGGGACATCGAGCACCTCGTTCCGCTGCAGTTTCGGTTGGGGCACTATTGGGGGAGCCTGACGGTCGTAATGGCGGTGATCACCTTGGGAGTGTCCATCCTCTTGCTCTTCAAGCCGTACTTCCCCTTACCCGCGGGTGAGCAAACGGCGGCCCCTCCTGCCGCATCCCAGGCAGAGCGGAGCCAGGGCGGCGGCGAGCCGGCGGTGTCCGCCTCGGCGCCGAGAACGTCGGATCCGGTGAGTCTGGGAGTGGATTACGGGAGGGGCGGAAACATGCTGCTGCTGGGCCCCTTTGTCGAGCTCTATTCGACCGATCGCCCGAGGTACTATCACCAGATTGTCATCAGCCTCACCGCCTTCCAGTTCGGCTTTTTGGGGGCCTATGTCTACTTCATCGGGTATCTCTTGCGGGCCTACTTCACGCTCGATCTGTCCCCGCATACCTACGTGGCCGGGAGTCTCCGGATGGTTGTCAGCAGTGTGCTGGCACTCGTCCTCTCGTTTGCGCTCCCGGCCCTGGACGTCTTCGGTCCGGTCTCCCAGGCGGCGAACAGCGAGCGCTTTCTCCGCCTCCTTCCGCTCTTAGCGTTCTTCTTGGGGTATTTTCCCAACCGCGCGCTGTTCCTCCTGGAAAAGACCGGCAACCAGTTGCTCGGGCTCGGGCCACAAGCGTACGCGGGGACGCCGCTCTCCCGGCTGGCCGGGATGAGCAGCGATCATGAAGTGCGCCTGGACCGGGAAGGCTTCGATAACCTGGAAAACCTCAGCCATGCTCGGCCCATCGATCTTGCCGTGCGGACCGGTTTCAGTTACCGGCAACTCAAGCAGTGGGTGGAAGAGGCGCGGCTCCGCGTGCAGCTCGCCGAGGATTTCGAGGAGTTCGCCGACCGGACCGGTATACGAACGGCCGAGGAACTGGTGACCTATTGGCAGGTCGACCCCGATGCTGGCCACCAAGCATCTGCAAGAAATCGTGAGCCCGAAGATCTTCGGCAAGCTCACGGTCGTCATTCCGTTGCTGCGTCGAAAGCAGGCAGATCGAATCAGCCCCCTGCTCGGAGAGCCGATCCCCGCATGAGCCCGTCTCCGCGCCGCCTCGCGACTGCTCTGATGCTCCTGACCCTGCTCGGGCCGCCGGGAATCGCCCGGGCGCAGGAGAGTTTCGATCGCCTGCCGGTCCATCTTTCCGAGGAGCAGCAGCGCGATGTCTTGAGCGGGAAGAATGTGGTGCAGTTGATGCCGCTGGGGACGGAGCGTCTCACGGAGGTCGTCGCAGTCGCCCTGATGGATTCCGCACCGGAGCGGCTCTTCGAGGTCCTCACCGACGTCGAGAAGTTCGCCGAGTTCATGCCGTACGTCAAAACCTCCCGCGCGGAGCGGCAGATCGATGGGACGATCATCAATCATCAGGAACTCGGCCTCCCGTTCCCGATCACCGATCGGCAGTACGACGTGCGGATCACCAACGGGATCAGGGGGGACGGGATGCAGCGGGTGTGGGAATCCGCCTGGACCTATGTCCCGGGCTCCGGCAACATCAGCGAGACTCGTGGGGCCTGGGTGCTCACCGAGGACGGGCCGGGGAAGACCCTGCTCCTCTATCATGTGTTCACCGATCCAGGCGGCCTGATCCCCCGCTGGGCGTACAATCTGGCCATCACGCAGAGTCTGCCCGACCTGTTGGCGAGCGTCGCCCGTCGCGCTCGCGAGCCGAAATGAGACTGGCTCAGCGCGTGGTGGGAGGTCCGGACACCCCCGCTGCCAGGCTGAAAAACTGATTCAGAATCTCCGCCATCCACTGCGGGTAGATCCCAGGCTGGCCGATGTGACCCCCGCCGGGGGTCTCGATCACGCGCACGAGGGCGTTGCCCTTCGCCTTCTCGACCAGGCGTGCTGCCGTCGGCTCCCGGTAGATCGGATCGTTTCGGGAGGCGAGCATCAGGAGCGGCCGTTGGCAGGCAGGAAGCCGCGAGCCAGGATCAGCCAGGTCGAGGAAGCGCGAGGATGTGAATTCCGGCCCCCGGGTCAGGCGACTCACCATCCACTCCAGGAACTGGGCGAAGCACCCTGCACCGTTCCGCCCGATCCCCAGCGCCCGCATTCGGGTCCCCAGCGCCTGCTGAAAAAACTTTCGCAGGACCGCGTCCATCCCGAGGGTCCAGAACGAGGCGGCGCCGTCCAGCGTGTCGAGAGTCCCTCGGAGCGAGGCCGGCGGGGAGATGGCAATCCCGCCCGCCTGGAGGACCTCTCCCGCCTCCACCTGACTGAGGGCGTGGATCACATCCAGCCCGCCGATGCTGCATCCCAACAGGCCGATGGGATGACCAGGATGACTCCGCTTTAGCCACCGCCCCCATTCGAGCAGGTCGAGCGCCTCCTCGATGCCCAGCGTCGGAAGCCAGTCCCGAGAAAGCAGGCACCCGTGCCATCGCATGTCAGGGAGCAGGACGCCGAAGCCCTGTCGGATTAGGGCCTGCGCTAGCAGGACGGCGTACCGGCTGAGTTTGCTGTCGTACAGCCCGTGGACCACGATCACCCATGGCCGCGCCGCCTCGGGGGGATTAAACAGCCCGTGAAGGGGGGCTCGGCCGGAGGGCATGGACACCTGAATCACCTGGAGGTGGCGCGGTGTCGGGCCGATTCCGGCCATCCCAGCCACCTGGTCCGCCAATTTTCGCCACACGTCATTCTTGGTCATTCGGATCGTGCTGGCGAAAGCGCTTTCGTCTCGTTGCTCGCGGGGAATGGTGTCGATCTGGCGCCACAAATCGTCTGGACGAGCCATGTCATGGGGAATTGCCAGCCGGGGCGGGGGAAGGGGGCGAAGCGAGGTGTACCCCATCAGGCTGAGGGCCGCCTCGGCGGCCAGGGCGGAGAGCCGGATCCGCCCCCGCTCGAATCCTCCAAATGCTGCATCCATTTCGGCCGGCCGTCTCCGACAGGAACCGTCGGGGTTGTTTGACGAAACTCCGCGAACCGGGATCGGTTCACCGGAGATCAAACGCTTCCGCGGGAACCACTCCGCTCAGTGGTTATACCAAATCCAAGTCGCCGCAACCTGTGAATTCGGCTAAATTCGCACAAAAGTACGTAAGGTGGCCCAGCCAATACCGCAATCGCTGATGACGATCAGAGCAGTTCCACAATTTGGTTCCCCTAAAATAGGAACAGGTTTCGGAAGGCAAGATTGGAGGTGTGACTCTCAACGGCTGAGATGGGCAGGGCGAAGACCTATGGGCCGGCGGTACACGCTTCAGCCGTGTGTAGCAGCCGAAATTTCGTCCCTCGGAAACGATTCGCCGCGAGCATGCCGCGGGCGATCACAGGTGTCAAGCGCGAGCGCCGCTGCGGAACGAGGCGGGGCGAACGAAGGCACAAAAGGGAGAAGTGCGGCAGGAGCCAGGGCAGGCGAACGACAAGGCCCGTAAACCGAATCCAGCAAAAGGTGACGGCAAATGTTAAATTAATTAAGGGCGTCCCGTACTCGAGCAAATCTTTGCTCCGGCCATCCGTCAAGCCTACGAGGCGGGGAAGCACTACCGCGACATCCGGGACACGGTCCGGAAGGAGCGGGAACCCTGGGAGGGGAGGTGCGCTGCTATCGGATTACTGGATCCACTGGGGGGAGCGCAAGGCCTCCGGGATCATCGCCGCTCCTCCTCCCGCGGTCGGGCCTCCAGCATCGCCTGGAGGAGCGTTTCAGGCGCCTGCGCGCCTGACACCGCGGTGCGGCGATTGAAGATAAAGAACGGCACCGCGTTGATGCCGGCCTGCCGGGCTTCGAGGTCGGCCCGCAGCACTTCCTCCCGGCCGTCCTCGGACGCCAGGTAGGCGGCCAGTGGCCGCGCGATCCAGGCCGGCGCGTTCGCCGACGCTCGCCAGCGCCGCCTGGTCGGTGAGGTTGGCGCCCTCCAGAAAATAGGCGCGGAAGAGATTCTCCGCGACCGCGTCTTCGCGCCCCTGCTTCGCGCCGTAGAGCATGAGCCGGTGCGCATTCAGCGTGTTCGGTTGCACCGTGATGTGGTCGAACGCGAAGTCGATGCCGACTTCCCTGCCGACGCCCGCCACGCGCGCGTAGCTGTGGGAGTGGCCGGGGCCGAACTTGCGCTCGAGGTATTCCTGGCGCGGAATGCCCTCGGCCGGTAAGTCCGGGTTGAGCTGGAACGGCAGCCAGCGCACGGCCGGCTTCTCCTCATCGGGCCTGCGCTCCTGGTACATCCGCAGCGCGGATTCCAGGCGCCGCTTGCCGATGAAGCACCAGGGTCAGACGATGTCCGAGACGATTTCGATGGTGAGCGTGGGCTTGGCCTGTCATGCGCTGGTCCTTTCTGCTGGGAGTGCCCGCGATTTGTCCTGGCGCGGATTGCGGGTTACAGGACATTATACCGTCGTAAGGGTCCTTTGTTGACCTATTCATGACGAGCCGAGAGTGGTCTTGATCGAAGCCTTCACCCGTGGAACTTCAAGCTGGCATTGTTGCCGCGTTGGACGATGAGCCTCGTTTCCTATATCTGGATTGTCCCCCGAATCTCGACCTTCCAAGGCCATCGAATCCCGCTGGGGCCACCACGTATATATGCGTTGGCAATAGAACGCCCCCGTGCGCGTCACCCGTCGTCGATAAGTCACTGGGCAAGATCCATGCGGGGGGGATCGGCAGGAGCGAAGCAGCGCCGCTCGGCCCCGGTTCGAAATGTCCTCAAGGTCACGCGATGACGGCCGACAGACGCCGAGTGTTCCCGTGCAATTGGGGGAGTCGTCTGCCTCGGCAGCGCGTCGAACGCTGACAACTGCCGAGACGGACGATCAACGGCCGATTACGAGGGGTTCCCGGAGGACCAATTCACTCGATTTCGCGAAGACACGCAAGATATTCCGCCTTCGACAGCTTCGGCGTGAAGTTGGCCAGTATTCGATTTGCCACTGTCGCATGGTCGGCGAGAAGGTCCACGACCGTCATCGCCATGGCTTTTGCCGGGACGATGTAGGCCTGCTCCTCGTCGGCCACTCCGTAGGCGGCGGTGTGGAGGCCTCCGCGGAACCCGCCGGACTTCACCTCGACCATCGGCATCAGGTGAGACAGATCCCCGGTATCCGAGGAGCCCGTGATGTGCCCCTCGATCTCCAGGTGGTCCTGACCGATCAATGCGGCGAAATTGTCGGCCAAGAGGCTCGTCACGGCTGTCTCGTTGATGCGCGGCAAGTATCCGGGAAGCGTCTGGATCTCCACCTTCCCGCCGAGCGCCATGGCCGCCGCTTCCAGCGCTCGATTGATCTTTCGATTTGCATCCTGAATGGCTCTCCACGGTCTTGCCGCGAACGAACATCTCCATCCGGACATCCTAATGGGGGACGCCCTTCACTTGTTTAATTTATCAAAGAGCCCCCAATCGTACCGCAAGCCACCGGAATACGGTGCCACGTACGAGATGCCAACACCATTCGAAAGAACCGTACGCTGCACCTGCTATGTGTTGGCAACGTATTCAAGCGTCCCGTATTCAAAGTGCAACCGACGCCACGATAGAAGCGAGACGACAACGCTTCCCGGTTATTCCACCGTGCCCGGGGGATGCCGGAGATGCCAGTCGGTCAGGGTCTGGTACGCGCTGGCCGCCGCGATGATGCCGTTCTCGTCGTACGGCCTCCCCATGAACTGAATCCCCGTGGGCACCCCGGTCTCCGTGAAGCCGTCGGGCACGGAGATGGCGGGGAGCCCGGCGGCGTTTCCGATGGCGCCCATGATGTCCGTGCCCACCCCCCGGATCGCGCTGGGAAACTCCTCGTCCAGCCTCGTGGACGGGAAGGGTCGAGACGGACCGAGCAGGGCGTCGAATCCGCGCATCGCGCGATCGATCTCCGCGGCGACGATCCCGCGCAGCCGGATCGCTCGGATGTAATCCTTGGCCAGGACGGCGACGCGCGCATACGGCGTAAAGCGATCCTCGGGCGCCGTGAGGCCGGCAATCTGGCCGGACTCGATGAGATCCTCGAAGGCGCTCGCCATCTCGCCGAAGAGGATCGTCCGGGTGATCTCCTCGTAGGGCAACGCGGGGACGTGCACCTCCTCGACGGTGGCGATGTCCTCCAGTGTCTTCAGTGCCGCCTCGAAGTTCGTGCGCGTGGCCGCTTCGGCACCATCCGCAACGCCGCGGATCACGCCCAGCCGGAATCGTCTCTGCGGCGGGTTCGGCTCGTACCGGAAGGCCCGATCGGTCGTCGAGGGGTCCGATGCGTCCGGGCCGGCGATGGCCTCCAGGACCAGGCCGCAGTCGTCGGGCGTCAGACAGATGGGGCCGATCTTGTCCAGGGACCAGGACAGGACCATCGCCCCGTGCCGGCTGACGCGCCCGAACGTCGGGCGCAGTCCGGCCACGCCACAGTGATTCGCGGGCCCCAGAATCGAGCCCCAGGTTTCCGACCCGATGGCAAAGGGCACCAGGCCGGCGCACACGGCGGACGCGGATCCGCTCGAGGAGCCTCCGCTCCACCGTGTCGTATCCCAGGGATTGACGCCCGGACCCGTGAACGACGCGTCAGGCTGACGATAGCCCATCCCGCCGGCCAATTCGACCATGGCGAGCTTGGCGGCGAGGACCGCCCCCGCCTCTCTCAGCCTGCGAATGACGGTGGCATCGTAGTCGAACCGCCTCTCCCGAAAGGGCGCGGCCCCCCAGGTGGTGGGGATGCCGCCGCCGGTGGCCAGCAGGTCCTTGGCGCCGTACGGGATGCCGTGCAGCGGGCCGTGGTATCTGCCCGCGACGATGTCCTGCTCCGCCGCTCTCGCCTGCTCCAGGGCAAGATCGCGGGTGATGGTGACCACCGCGTTGTAGGTCGGCCCAAGGGCCTCAAGGCGGTCGAGGAAGGCCTTCGTCAGCTCGACCGGTGAGACCTGGCGGCTGCGGATCAAATCGCCCAGCGCGCGAAGGGACAGAAAGGTGAGGGTTCGGGTCATGGGATCACCCCTCCCTCCTCAACGGAGCGAAGCCGCCGAGCGGGGCGTCGCCATTCTCGAGCCGCACCGACCGAACGGCCGCCACCGTCTTCACCACCGTTTCCACGGATCCCCGCAGGCCGTCCCGCATCTCGGGGGTGAGTCGCTCGCCATAGCGGCGCATCAGCAGATCCAAGGCAGCCTCGCACTCCCTCTGAATCTCTTGATCCTCGCTCACGATGCCTCTCCCTTCCTGGAAATCAAGCGTGGGCCCCGCGCACGCGCCTGCCGGGGTGTTCATCACTGAGATTGGGCCGAGACTGTAGTGGAGGACGGTGGCTCCGTGACAACTTGTGAGGGCAGGGACCGCACACCATACGGGAAGTTGTTTTGGAACGAACGTCCCCTGATATGGAACTGAGGGCTGCAGTTTCTGGGTGGGACTGAGCGCTGGGTCACTGGATCACCGTGTTCGCCTGCATGAGTATCGCGGGCGGCATCGTCAGCCTCAGCGCCTTTGCCGTCTTGAGGTTGATCGTGAGTTCGAATTCGGTCGGCTGCTCCACGGGGAGGTCGGCCGGCTTGGCGCCCTGAAGAATCCGGTCAACGATGCTGGCGGCGTAGCCGAACATTCTGGTCACGTTCGGGCCGTATGCCATCAAGCCCCCGGCCTGGGCAAACTCCACGAACGGGGAGATGGCGGGAAGCTGATGTTCCGCCGCGAGGTGCGCGATCCGGACCCGACCCCAGAAGAAGATTGGGGACGGCAAGAGGATGAGCGCGCCCGCGCGGGCGTCGGCCGCGGCGCGAAACGCGCGGGCGAGATCCTCTGGCCCGCCCACCGCCACGGGGTGCGGGTGCACGCCCAAGGCCCCTGCGGCCACCGCTAAGGCCTTGAAGCTGGGCTCCAGGGCCTTCTCGACGCCGACATCCCAGAGCGCAGCCACCCGCGAAACTCCCGGGACGATCTCCGTGATGAGCTGCAGTTGCTTTTCGACCAGATCCGCATAGAGTCCGACGAGTCCCGTCACGTTTCCGCCCGGCCTGCCCAAGCTCTGGACTAGGCCGTAATGCACGGGATCCTCGCCGAGCCCAGCAAACACGATGGGAATCTTCGTGGTGGCGCGCTTGGCGGCGAGCACCCCGGGCAGCACCCCGCTCGCGAAGATGACATCGACCTGGAGACCGACCAGATCTGCGGCGAGGTCGAAATACTTCTCATACTTGCCGTCCGCCGCACGATACTCGAAGGTGAGGTTCCGTCCTTCGACGTACCCGCGCGCCAGCAGGCCCTGTCGCAACGCCTCGAATGGCGGGGCGGCACACGTTATCGGGCACAACACCCCCACCCGGTAACGCTTCCCCGCCGGCTGCGCCCCGGCGGCGAGCGGCGCAACGAGGAGGGCCAACATCAGGATGACCGGCACGACGGACCGTGCGGCCGTCATACCAGCCCCCAGGCGACATCGAGGGAGTACCGCCGGACGCCGGCCTCCGGGCCAGACGTTCCCGTCATACGTTCGTCTCGTGCGTCCATTGTCACCGCTCGTAATTGGGGACCCTTAACTTGCGTAATGTGTCAGAGAGCCTCCAACCGCAACGCTAACCACTACCAAGCACATCACCGTGTTCATGGCTTCCGACAGGAGGAGGGCATTGGAAATGCCGCGCTCTTTGTGGGTGTAGATGCCAATGTCGCGTGTCCCCACGCACTCTTGGCGCGTACCACCAGGTCGACGTCGCACTCCAGGATGTTCAGTAGCTTCAAGAGCTGGTCAATCGACTTCCGGTAATTGGTCTGGTCCAGCAGCCGGTAGAGTTGGGCTGCAGAGGTTCCGAGACGGCGGACGATTTCGCGTTTACTCAAGGGGCTCGCGGAAACTCGCGCCTGAACTTCCAGCGTCAGCTTATAAACGAGGAGGTCTCGTACATAGGAGGGGTCTTGGTTGTACTCGAGGACCTGGTCAATATGGACGGCCCCTTCCCTCCCCGAGTCCAAGGCGTATGTGAATCCCTCGCCGCCGAGTTCCTTATCAACCTGGACCCGGGCAACTCCCTCGTCCCCTCCGAGGCGAACGTCAAGCTTGGCGTACGGAAACCACAACACACTGGACGAGGTGCGAATCTGGAACCCCTTTTTCCGGTTGTTGAAGGACACCGAGCGAATCTTCATCTCTACAGCGCCTTCCGGTACAGCTCCACGATCTCGTCCACCGTGGGGAGGCGGGGATTGTTCCCGGGGCTGCCGCTGGCGAGGGCGTCCTTGGCCATGGTGGGGGCGAGGGCCATCAGCTTGTCTGGGTCGATGCCAAGCCCCGTGAGGCCAGGGATCTGGAGATCCTGGCAGAGGGAGCGGACCTCGGCCACGGCGCGCTCGGCTGCCTGCTTCTCGGTGACGCCGGCCGTGTCCACGCCGAGGGCGCGCGCGATGTCGGCGAAGCGTCCCCACGCCTCCGACATGCTCCAGGCCATGACGTGCGGCAGGAGGACGGCGTTGGAGAGGCCGTGGGCGATGTGAAAGTACGCCCCGATGGGGCGGGCCATGCCGTGGACCAGGGCGACCGAGGCGTTGGAGAAGGCCATCCCGGCCTCCAGGGAAGCGATGTGCATCAGGGTGCGCGCGGCGAGGTCCTTTCCATTCTTGAACGCGGCCCGGAGCGATTGCCCCACCTTCGCGATCGCAGAGAGCGCCAAGACGTCCGAGAGGGCGGTGGCCCGCACCGAGATGTACGCCTCGATGGCGTGAGTCAGGGCATCCACGCCGGTGGAGGCCGTCACGAGCGGCGAGCAGGTGACGGTGAGGAGCGGATCGTCGATCGCCACCTCGGGGATGAGATGCGGATCGGCGATGAGCATCTTCACGCTGGTCGCGGGGTCGCTGATGATCGCAAATCGCGTCACCTCGCTTCCCGTCCCCGCGGTCGTGTTGACGACCACCAGGGGAAGCTTGGGCTTCTTGACCTTGCCCGCGCCCAGATAATCCGAGATGACGCCGTCGTTGGTGGCCATGACGGCGACGGCCTTGGCGGTGTCGATCACGCTCCCGCCCCCGACGGCCACCACGGTGTCCGCCCGGGCTTTCCGGAGGATGATCAGGCCCTGTCTCCACCTCGGTGGTCGTCGGCTCGCCCGGGATGTCACTGAACACGCCTCGCAGCAATCCGGCCTCGGACAACTGCTCGATCACCTTCGCTGCCGTCGGCGTGGCGCGCACGTTGGCGTCGGTGACGACCAGGACATTGCCGGCGCCAACCCGGGCCGCCTCGGCGACCACTCGCTCATGGCTTCCAACGCCAACGTGGATGGTCGCCGGCACCCGGAACTCGAACGGCTTCTCTCCGCTGTTTGCCATCTGCTCTCCCTTCTTCTGCCCGTTACGGCTTGAGCGGGTAGGGCGGATGCCCAGAATGGTGAGACCCGTCCCCAAAAAGAACGGCCCTTCGGAAATATCCATCATCCAAAGGGCCGTCAGCATCATGACGACCGGGAGAAACGTATGCTGTGAGACCATCCATGGCGCGGGCCCCGTGACCCATTCCCCTCGGCTTCACGGCGTCTGGCGATCGCCCCTGAGCCTATCACCGCTGGGGCACCTGTCAAGGACGTTTGCTGCGGTTTGCAGCGGTCCACGGCCCAGAAACGGGGACCCGAGGAAGCCGGGGCGAGACGCGGGGGAGAACGTGGGAGCGTCCCGGCGTGATGCGCCTTGACAGGGCCGAGGACCACCCGTAACCTGGCGCCTGTCGCCCGTCAGGCATCGCGACCACCCTGCCCGACAAGGAGGCTCACCCATGCGCATCACGGGGATCGAGGCTCGACTCTACCGCATCCCGCCGGCCGTGCAGATCCAGGATTCGATCCAGCGCATCTCGCACTGGGAATTCGTCGTGACCACCGTCACCACCGACGCCGGGATCACGGGGACAGGCTTTGCGTACACCCTCGGCATCGGCGGGACGGCCGTCCGGGAACTCGTCGGCACCTATCTCGCCCCGCTCGTCCTCGGGGCCGATCCCGTGGACGTGGAGCGGATCTGGACGCGGTGCTGGTGGGAGCTCCACGCGCTCGGTTCGGGCGGCATGACGCGCTTCGCCCTGGCGACGATCGACATCGCGCTCTGGGACATCCTCGCCCAGAAAGCCGGCGTGCCATTGTCCCGACTGCTCGGTGGGTTCCGGGATCGCATCCCCGCCTACGGGAGTGGCATCAACGCCCACCTCGACGGCGAGCCGCTGCTCGAGCAGATGCGAGGGTTTCTGGCGCAGGGGTACCGCGCCGTGAAAATGAAGGTGGGTCGGGACGATCCGCAGGAGGACGTGGCGCGGGTTGCCGCGGTGCGCCGGCTGATCGGGCCAGGCGTCCGGTTGATGCTGGACGCCAACCAGAAGTGGACGGCGGCCGACGCGGTCCGGCGGGTGAGCCTGCTCAAGCCCTTCGATCCCTGCTGGATCGAGGAGCCGCTTCTCGCCGACGATCGGGCCGGCCACGCGCACGTCCGACAGGGAGGCGGGCGTGCCGGTCGCCGTGGGCGAGACGCTCTACACCCGGTACGAGTTCGCCGATTACATCCGGGCGGGCGCGGTGGACGTGGTCCAGGCGGACGTTCCCCGGGTGGGCGGGTTCACGGAATGGCTCAAGATCGCGAAGCTGGCAGAGAGCTTTAACCTGCCGGTCGCGCCCCACTTCATGATGGAGCTCTCGGTTCACGCACTCTGCGCCGTCCCGAACGGGCTGATTCTGGAGGATCTACAGGGCGGGTCGCTCACCGACCTCGGCGTCCTGGCTGAGCCGATCCGGGTCGTCAGGGGCGAAATCGCGCCTCCCTCCCGCCCGGGCCATGGTATTGTCTTCGACCCGCCGGCGCTGGCTCGGTACGAGGTGACCGGGAAGGTCACGGGGATCACGCCGACGCGCACCTGATTCGAGGCCTCGCAGGTTTCAGGGCTCTGTGCTCCACCCGACCGGCGTGGCCGCCAGGCTGTGTCGAGTGTCGGGCGGTGTTCCCTCCCACTGCTTCATGCCAGCTCGGCCTGCAGGAAGGCCATGGTTTCGGGCATGGCGAAGAGATTGTTGTGGTGGACGCCGCGCTTCCGGACCACCTGGCCCACTCCCCGACCCTCGGGGTTGAAGAGCAGGACGCGCTGGACCACCCGACTGGCGGTGTCCAGAGTGTAATCCGGCTTGGCGTCCACGGACCAGACGCTGCCCGTGTCCACAACCAGGTCGTTGGGATGCCCGTAAAAAGTATCCGCGCCTACGTCGCCCACCTGTTTCAGAAGATGCTTGGGGTCGAAGCCGCCCGGCTCGGGCTCGAAGCTGGCAGCGACGGCGCCGTAGCTCACTCCCTGAGGCAGTGTCGTCGGCCGCTGGATGCGACCGAGGAAGTCGTCGGGCCCCGCGGCGCTGGGGTTCTGCGCCTGGAGGCCGGGGATGCGACCCTCGGCCCTGGCGATGAGGAGGCGCGCCAAGAGGCCGCTCAGCTTGGCGAACGGGGCGCTGATGGGGGCAAGATTGATGAGAATGTCCGCCGCCGTGCCCCAGTTCTTCGGGTTGGCCAGATTGGTGCCCGCATTGGGCGTGCCGACGAAAATCACACGGCGGACCGCCTCGCCGCGGTCCAGCAGCTCCACGAAGGCGCGGGCCACCAGGCCGCCCCGGCTGTGGGTGATGATATCCAGGCGATGGCCGGCGCGCAGGGCGGGATCGAGGAGTTTCCAGAGGAGCTTGGCGTTGTCCTCTGGGGTGAGCGACAAGGTCCAGTGATCGAAACCGAGGACGGCGCGGTAGGTGCGACTGGCCCAGGTCAGGAAGCCCGGCGAGAAGTCCGCCACCGGTACGCTGGTCTGGCTGAACGTGCCGTGGATGAAGAGCAGGACTCGTTCCGTCTGGCCCGGCTGCGCAGCGCCCTGGAGCCACGACCACGGCGGTGCTTCGAGCGGCGTGCCCTTGCCGTCGGGGCCGATCCGGAGGAGACGCTGCTCGGCCACGGTGTCCTGGTCGTACTGTCGGGCCAGGGCGGTTATCAGGCTCTGCTTCTTCCCGGTGACGGCCCCCACGGCCCAGGTGCCCACGACGCGAAGGACGTCCAAGAAGCCGCGGTCTCCCGCGGCCGCCCCCTCGGAGAGCTTGGCCCCGATCCCGAGCGGGCGCACCTCGGCGCCCGAGACGGCCTGCCAGAAGCGCACACCGTTCTTGTCGACCAACTGCAGGGCGACCTCGCCCGCCGGGAGACCGGGCGCGCCTCGTGTCCCGCCGGTCCGTAGGCTCCGCATCCCCGGGCCCGCCACCAGCGCACGCACCTGCTCTTCCGAGGTCCGAGAGGCGGGCGGGGCCTGGGTCGCCTTGCTCGGCTGGGCGGACCCCGACCACAGGCTTCGCAGCAGCTGCTGGGTCGGATCCCCGTAGAGGACGAAACTGGCCCAGGTGAGCTGTCGAGCCTCGCCGCCGCTCGTGCCCCCACGGGCACGAACCTTCGCCCGGCGCAACGCCTCCCCGACGCTGGCGCGATACAAGACCAGCTCCCGGTAGAACTCGGCGGCGAGGTCGCCCGCCAAGACATCCTGCACCGGCCAGAGCGGAGCGATATAGGCCGCCACACCCTGGTTGATGCAGGCGGTGGCCAGGCCGAAGACGTCCCCCTGGTAGCGGCTTGCAGGCGTGCCGGCGTCCATCCCGGCCTCGCAGGCGTTGGCGAAGATGAGCCAGGGCGGCTCCTCCATTCCCGCCAAGGTGTTCCGGATTTCTCGCGCCCAGAGCTCCCCGTCGGAGAGCAGCCAGGCGCTCGTCTCGGGGTCGCCCCTCCGGAAGACGCCGTGGCCCGCGAAGTGGATGATGTGATAGCCGTCGCGCAGCCGCTCGCGCATCTCGGTCACGCTGAGGGCGTCGCCCACCACCGACTCGACCTGCATGGGCGGGAGGCCCGCCAATTCATCCCGCAGTCGCTCGAACTCCTGGGCGACCCGCCGGGCCTCGGCGCGCGCCTCGGGGAGTTGTGGGGGGACCGGCCGTTTCTGGCGGCGGAGGTCATCCAGGAAGGCGGGCGAAAAGACGGGGTCGCCGATGACCAGGACGCGAATCGCCGAGGCCGTCCGCCGCCGCGCCTGCCGCAGGGTCGGTGCGTTCATGAAGACCTGGCGGCCCAGGGCGTAGCGGAGCCCGAGCAGCTCCTCCCCGTCATGCAAAAGCTCCCACGGGTGGCGCATCAGTTCCGCCGCGATCTGGAGGCGAAGGTGCGGCGCGCTGTGATCTCCCCCCGCCTCGTCGGACTCCCCGGGCGCGCACAGGGGTACCGGGGCTGCGGCGGTATGGAGCCGCGCCCCCACATCGGACAAGAGGTCTTCCCAGAGGGTTCGTCCCAGGGAGACGATCTGCGGGAGGGCCTCGGCGTCGGCGGTGGGGTCGTTCAGGACGCGCTCCAGCCGGGAGAGGACGGTGTCAAAGGTGCGCTGGTTCACGCGGCAGGTACTCTCGGCGACGGTCGCGCCGGCGTCCGTTCCTTCCAGGCGCAGCCGGTACAGGCGCTGGGCCTCCACGCGTCCGGATGAGGCCTCGGCCTGGGCCAGATCGTCGCGCCGCTCCAGGGAGAGGGTGAAGCAGGGCGGGGACTCCAGGGCACGAAACTGCGTCTTCAGGCTCTCCATGACGGAATCCGGCCCCAGCATCAGGCCGATCAGCTCCTGTCGGGTGGCGCCGCTGGTGTCCGCCATGAGGGCGCTCACCAGCCGCCACAGGGCCCGCGGGTGATCCTCGATCAGGTTCATGCCCGCCGAGGAGCGCGGCCCAGTGGACCTTGCGCGCGAAGCGCAGGTCGAGGTAGTTCGAGCCGGCCAGGCTCTTGGCGAAATGGATCGAGACCCCATGGAGTGGCTGTTCTGTCAGCGATTCGTTGGCCAGGACGAGCGGCGGGCCGCCCCCCTCGCCCCGGATCACCGCGAGCGTGCGGGCAACCAGGTCCGCCAGGGCGGCCGCCCGCGCCTTCTCGCCGAAGGCGTTGGAGGCCCTGGCTTGCCGGCGGCGGAGCATCCGTTCGGCCAGCGTGAGGATCTCGATCAGGTCCACGTTGTGGGGCTGGTCGATCCCCTGGGACTGCCTGCGCGTGTCCTGCAGCGCGGCGAGGACCGTCTTGTCGCCCAGACACTGCATCATCCCCAGCGTGAGGGTATCCAGGGAGCGAGCCACCTGGTCCAGGGCCCGTAGGTTGATGGCCGAGAGGGCGATCCGTGGCGGAACCTTCTGCGACCGGTAGGCGGCGATCGTTTCGGAGACCAGGAGCCGCGCCAGGCTCTCGGCATCGGCGGGATGCCGCCGCCGCCAGGCAGTCAAGAGGCGCTCGTACGGCCACCCCTCGCCGGGAAGGAAGGTCTGCGGCGCCACCAGGACGTCGGTCAGGCCTTCGAGCTGGTACGCCACCTCCAGGAAGGCGTGGGAGCAAGAATCCAGACCGACGACGTCCACTCGCTTTCGCCGGGCGCGTCGCAGGGACTCCTGAAAGAGATGGCGCAGCTCGGCGGCGTTCAGGGCGTCTTTGGAGGTCTCATCGGGGAAAAGGGTGAACAGCTCCTGCTGGGTCGGATCTGCACCCCCACCCTCCGCGGGCATGGTGGGAAGGCCGGGACCGGACAGGATCACCGCCAGGCGGGTGGACGGGCACTCGCGCATTCCCCAGGCTGAGAAAGTCGATGGCGGCGTTCGGGTCGCCGGTGTTGACATTGCCGAGCGTGTGGTCGGGCGCCGCCGGACGGCGCCGCCGCCGTTCGGGCAGGAGGTAGCGAGCCGCGCCGGTCGGCCGGTCGATCTGGACGGCGACATGCACGCTGGGGGAAGCGCCCGCCGCGCAGATCTCGCGGAAATCGTCCTCGACGTACTTCGCAAGGTCGTTGTCACCACAGAGGTAGAACAGGCAGGTCCACGGCTTCTTGATGCGCGACATGGCGGCCCTCCGACGGAGACGTGGCCCGAGCCACTCGGATGTGACGCCCAGGAGCGTCGTCCTGCAGGGGCGCCCCCGGACGGCTTGCCGTCCGGGGGCAGGATCGCGTCAAGCCAGGGGCGAGAGGAAGGGTCGAGCGAGGTTCGGAGCGCGGCCCTCGAGCTGCGGGACCTGCGAGAACCCGCCCTTCTTGAGGCGCTTCACGGTGCCATCGTGGAGCTCGCGATGCGTGAGCTTGCCGCGAGCCGCCTTGATCGTGGCGACCAGGTTGTACGTCAGCGCGCCGTTGAACGAGCCGCCGATCTCCGCGTCGGCCGAGGTCTGCGTGTCGCGGCAGCCCGTGACGAGCACCTCCGGGATGTTCACGGTGACGATGTCCTTCTTCCGGCTCGCGGGCGTGGATCGGCGCAGACTCCCCTTCACCTTGCCCCTGAGATTCCGGCCGGATTCCGTGGCCATCAGATCCCACGGGTTCGGCAGGTAGCGGGGGATGACCGGCGCGTCCGGGGGCAGGATGGCGCGGGTGTTGGTGCCCGAGTGGCAACAGTCCATGATGACCGTGAAGCTCACACCGGCCGGCAGCCGGTTGAACGTCGTGCGCAGCCAGTCGTCGAGAAGCGGGTCCTTCCAGTCGAGGTCGGTGGGGCAGAGGATCTCGTCGCGCCGGTCGGCCTCGTCGCCGTTCTTGTCGGGGACGTTGGCTCCGTGGCCCGAGTAGTGAAAGAGCAGGACGTCCCCCTTCTTGGCGCCCTTCACCAGCGTCGCGACGGCGTTCCGCATGGCCTTGGTGGTTGCGGCGTAATCCGTGAGGGTCTTGATGTCCTTGCCGGCGAACCCATAGTAGGCGGTGAGGACGGCCCGCAGGTTCTTCACATCGTTCACGCAGCCCCGCAGATCGGCGCCGGGGATCTTGTACCGATTGATGCCGACGAGCAATGCCTTCTTTGCCATGTGCTTTCCCCTCCTTGATGACGACCGGAGAATGCCGGTCGGGTTGAGGGCGCTCGGAATTCGCCGGGCGCCCGATGGACCGCGGGAGCGGTTCCCGCGGTCTTCCTGCGGGCGAGCTCAGCCCGCGCGGACCTCGGCCATCGCTTCATAGACCTTCCGGACGTCTCCCAGAGGCGGCCACTTCAGGATCTCCATGCCGTCCGCCACGTAGTCGGGATGCCGCATGCCCAGAAGGACCGTGCTCACGTCCGGGGTGCTGGCCAGGACCCAGAGGGACTTCCGGGACAGGGACTCGCCCCGCCGAGCAAGCGGGAGGAGCGGGTTCAGCCCGGCGGTCACACGATTGCTCATCGCCTGGCTCTGTCGAGCCGCCCGGGCGCGGAAGGCCTGGAGCAGGAGGTCGAGAGCCGGGAGGTACCGTTCCAGCCAGGACCGCCAGGCCTCCTGGATCGGTCCGCTCAGGGACTGGTCCAGCATCTGGACGAGCTGGCCGACCGCCGGCGAAATCATCTGCTCTTCGATCTGGCGCCAGTGGTCCAGCCCCTGGATCTGCCCGGCCATGGCGCGGAGCTGATCCGCCCAGCGGAACCAATCGGTCGGCGAGGCCCCGCCCTCGGGCACGCGCAGGCGCGAGCCGATGGCAGCCCGGAACTCTTCCTCCAGAGCGGCCACCGGCGCCAGCGCCTCGTCGGGCGAGGCGGTACCGGTCTCCTCCACCTCCGGGACGTCCGCCAGGCGGATCAGCGTCTGGCCGGCGTATGCGTTGAGCGGGCGGTTCGTCAGCACGGCGATCCCCGCCTCGGCCGCCAACTCCAGGACAGTGCGCGCTTCGCCTCCGGACCGGTGTTGGGCTGGCGGACCGCGCCAGACTCGAAGAGGTTCAGGGGCACCTGCAGGACCCGGAAGTGATGGCCCGGCCCGCCGGCCGCCGCGGCGGCCTCCAGCATCCGGGAGAGCGAGGTGGCCTCCGGATCGTCCGGTCGGCTCCCCGCCGTGTTGGAGGAGACGCCGTACCAGGCGATCCGGCCCGCCGCCACCTGGGTCTCGAAGAAGGCGAAGGCCTCGCGGAGGCGGCGGTAGAACTCGTCGCGCAGCGCCTCGGTTCGCCCCGCCCGCCGGTGTTTCGCGTCCGAGAAGAAGTACTCCGGGTTGTGGAGCAGGCAGACGTCCAGGGTCTCGAGCTGCAGGCGCTCCAGGGAGCGGAGCGAGCTGGTCCTGCAGGAACTCCGGGTGGATGCAGTGCCAGCAGCCGTCCATGTACTTGACCATCTCCGGGAACGGGGTGCCCGCCGCCTCGCGCTCCTGGGCCAGGGCGAGGTTCTGGCCCTGGACGTAGCCGATCTTGGAGACGACGACGACCTCCTCCCGGGGGACGCGACCGTCGCGCGACAGCTCGGCGAGGACCGAGCCCACCAGCCGCTCGCTCTCCCCGTCCATGTAGTTCGTCGAGGTGTCGATGAGGGTGCAGCCGCCGAGGAGCGCCTGGCTCAAGGCCTCGCGATGGTCGGGCGTCTCGTCGTCCACGCGGTAGCAGCCGAAGCCGAGACGGCTGACGGTGAGGCCGGTGCTCCCGAGCGGGCCGTAGCCGTGCGCCAGGCCCGCGGCGACGAACCGGCCGCGCGTGCCGCGGTGCGCTTCGGGCGTGGCCCGCCCGGCCAGCCGAGCCGCGATGCCGGTCCGCGCCTGGTCGGGCGCCGCGCCCGGCCGAGCCGTCCAGCGCCGGCGCCAGGCTCGCGGGGTCCGTCACCGGCGCCTGGCAGGCGAAGTTCCGGCAGACGTACAGGGCCGCCTTCCCGTCGACGAGGCTCTTCCCGCGAAGCAGCGGCAGGTCGGCGGCGGCGTGCCGGCGGGGTCGTGGTGGGCGACGATCCGGTTGGGAAGAAAGCGGCGGGCGAGGGCGCCGCGGAGCGCCTCGAATCCCGCCGCGCCTGGCGTCCCGACGAGGGCCAGCTCGACCGGACCCTCCAGGAGGAAGTCCACGACGGCGAGACTCCGGCAGAAGGCCCGCGGGTGCTGGGCGATGGGCCGGCCGTAGGCCTGGATGGCGCCGACGGCGCGCTTCCCGGAAGTCGGTCCGGTCCAGGTGGCAGGACAGCCGGGCGAGCACCGAGGCGGCCACGGCGTTGGCGCTGGGGATGGCGCCGTCGGCGCCGTCCTGGTGCCGGACGATGAGCGCCTCGTGGTCCCGCGCCGTGTCGATAGAAGCCGCCCGCCGCGATCCCCGAAGTCCGCCAGGATCCGCTCGGCGAGGCCCGTGGCGTCCCGGAGGTAGCGGATGTCGCCGCCGGCCTCGTACAGGTCCAAGAGGCCTTCGGCCAGGAAGGCGTAGTCCTCGAGATACGCGTCCAGATGGGCCTTCCCCGCGCGATAGGTCCGGAGCAGCCGGCCGTCGGGCCGCCGCAGCGCGGCCAGCAGGAAGTCGGCCGCCCGCGCGGCCGCCGCCAGATAGCGGGACTCGCCCAGGACCCGCGCGCCCTCCGCCATCGCCCCGAGCATCATCCCGTTCCAGGCGGTGAGGACCTTGTCGTCCAGCCCGGGCGGGACCCGCTGTCGGCGGGCCTCGTACAGCCGGGCGCGGCCGTCCTCGATGCTCTGCCGGAACGCCTCCACGGTGACCCCCAGGCGCGAGGCGACCCGCTCGACCGAGCGCGGCGTGTGCGGGATGCTCTTCCCCTCCCAGTTGCCTTCGTCGGTGATGTCGTAGAAGGCGCAGAGCCGGCCGGCCTCTTCGGGGCCCAGGACCGCCTCCACCTCGGCCGGCGTCCAGACGAAGAACTTGCCCTCCTCGCCCTCGGAGTCGGCGTCGGTGGCCGAGTAGAACCCGCCCTCGGGGCCGGTCATCTCGCGCAGGACGTAGTCGAGGATCTCGCGGGCGATCCGGGCGTAGAACGGCGTCCCCCGTGACCTGGTAGCCCTCCAGGTAGGCCTTCGCGAGCAGGGCGTTGTCGTACAGCATCTTCTCGAAGTGGGGGACCAGCCAGCGCTCGTCCGTGGAGTAGCGGGCGAAGCCGCCGCCGATCTGGTCGTACATCCCGCCCTGGGCCATGCCGTCCAGGGTCTTGGTGACCATGGCCAGGGCGTGCGGCGTCGCCGGTCCGCCGGTGGATGCGGAGGAGAAGCGAGAGCGTGCGCGGCCGGCGGGAACTTGGGCGCGGGGCCGAAGCCGCCGTAGGTCGGGTCGAACGTCGGCGGCCAGTTGCCCGCACGGCGGCCCGCGATCTCCGCCTCGCCGACGTTGCCGCCCGGGACGGGCCGGGCCCGCTCGCGGAGGTGCGCGGTCGAGCGTCTGCCGCCTGCTGGACGAGGTCGGCGCCGGCGCCGTCGCCACAGCTCCGCGATCTGGGTGAGGAGGGTGCGAGAAGCCGGGGCGCCCGAAGCGGTCCCGCGGGGGGAAGTAGGTCCCCGCGAAGAACGGCTGCTGGTCCGGCGTCAGGAACACCGTCATCGGCCAGCCGCCCTGGCCGTGGTTCAGGGCCAGCGTGGCCGCCATGTAGATGTCGTCCAGGTCGGGCCGCTCTTCGCGGTCCACCTTGATGTTCACGAAGTGGCCGGTTCATGAGGGCGGCGATGGCCTCGTTCTCGAACGACTCGCGCTCCATCACGTGGCACCAGTGGCAGGCCGAGTAGCCGATGCTGAGCAGGATCGGCTTGTTCTCCGCCTGGGCCCGCGCCAGCGCCTCCTCGCCCCAGGGATACCAGTCCACCGGGTTGTGGGCGTGCTGGAGCAGATACGGGCTGGTCTCGTGGATCAGCCGGTTGGTGTGACGGGAGGGGTCGGTCGAGGTGGTCATCGGGGGTCTCCGTGAGTAGGCGACTGGGCAATTCGGAAACTCGGCAATTCGGCAACTGGGCAACTAGGCGACCTGGCAATTGGGTGACTGGGGCCCAGGTGCCGAATGGCCCAAACGCCTAGTTGCCGAGTTGCCCCGCGGCCGGAGCCGCGGTCAGTTAAAACGCGCGCGAATCTCGTGGAGCATCTTGCGTGTCCCCGGATCGCCGGGCGCGAGGCGCGCCGCGGCTTCGAGTTCGCGCAGCGCCTCGGGCCACTGCCCCTGCCGAAGGTAGATTCGGCCCAGATTCAGATACGGGAAGTGCCGCGGCTCGTAGCGCGGTGCGCGTTTGGCCTGCTCCAGCCACGGGATGGCCCCGCTCAGGTCCCCCCGCTCGATCAGATACACCCCGATATCGTTGTAGGGATTGCCGAAGTCGGGATCCAGGGCGATCGCCTTGCGGCACTCGGCAATCGCCTCGTCCAGCCGCCCTTGGAAGCTGTACGCCCACCCCAGGAAGGTATGCGCTTCCGCCGTCGGGAAGAGGGCGAGAGATTCCCGGTACAGCTCGATGGCCTCCTCGAATTCCTTCCGCATCTGGCGGGCGTAGGCCTGCTGCCACAACTCGATGGCCCGCTCGCGCCGATCCGCATCAGGCATCGGGGCGCGCCATCTTATCCGGAGCCGGCGGGAGAAGTTGCCGTACAAGGCTCGATTCGCGCTGGTAGAAGCCCTCGGTGTGAAAAGAGTCGGTGAGGCCCAGCAGCTCGTAATCCAGGTGGTGGCAGAGCTTGTGGAGCAGGGTTCGCAGGAAGGTCCGGAACTTCACCACCACCGAGCGGAGGTCAGACGCGCCCGGGATGGCGACGCGCTCCACACCGTCGCTTTGGCGGTACACTCGCTGCTGGTTTCGCGTCAGGCGTTCGTAAGAGGCAAAGGGCAAGGCATCCCCTCATGCATGGGGCCGAGATGCACACCGGTTCCGATGGGAACGCTAACAGGGCAAGGGGGCGTGCGCAAGGGGGAACGATGCGTCAGGGCCGAAGGTCAAGAGCCAAGAGTCGAGAAAGGAGAAGGGGTGTGAGATGTCAAAAAGCCATCAGACAACCGGGAAGGCGCCCGATTGCCTGATGGCCACGTCGCCACATCGGCTGCCGACTAAAGACCCAGGCGCGATGCCAGGCTTTCCAGGAAGGCCTTGGATTCCTTGTATTGGGCATCCAGGTCGGGGACGTTGCCCACGTCCACGGCCACATGCCCGGAGAAGCCGTGCTTCTTCAGGGCCGCGAAAACGCCCTCCCAGTCCACCGTACCCTTGCCGGGCGCCAGGTGCTGGTTGGTCTGGCCGTCGTTGTCGGAGGCGTGGACGTAGTGGATGCGGCTCCCCAGCTTCTCGACGCTGAGCGGCAGGATCTCTTTCTGGGCGTTGAGGTGGCCGGTATCCAGCACGGCGCCGAAGTTGTCCGAATCCACCGCTTCCATGAGCCGCAGGAGCGCGTCGGTATTGCTGATGATCTCCCCGACCCGCGGCTCCAGGCACAGTTTGAGGCCGGCCCGATCGGCCTCGTCGGCGCAGGCCCCCATGCTGTCGGTGAGCCAGCCCCACAGGGCATCCCAGCTGAAGGCCGGGTCCACCTTAACCTGGTACCGCTGACCGTAGGTCACGGCATCTTTGTAGGGCGCGTCGCCCACAAACGCCAGGGGCGGGGTGGAGCTGATCGTCTGCACCATCTCGCAGCCGAAGAAGCTTGCCGTCTCGACCCCCAGCTTGAAAAGGTCCAGGGCGTGGATGCGCCGGGCCTTCTCGGGGTGGACCAGGTCGGGGAGAACCGGGCAGAAATTCACGACCGTGAGTCCCAGGCCGTCGCAACGCGCTTTGAGGTCCTGTCGCGCCTCGGACACGGCACGGAGGTTCTCTTCGCCCACCCCTTCGAGCTCCACGCTCGTGAACCCAAGGGCGGCCATTTCTTCGAGCGCTCGGTGGGTATCGGGGAGGCTTGGCGGGTAGCCGTACTTGGAAATCGCGAACAGCCAACAACAACTGATCTTCATGATCACTCCTCGGCCCGACGGCCGCCGTGCACGCAGGCGGCCTGCTTCCCACCGCGAGCTGCCCCTGTGCGAGTTGATGCCGGAATCGCCCGGCGAAACGGACACGAAGGTATTGCCTCTCCGCGCCGGCGTCAAGCACCATCTTGCGGCCGGAGGGAGGTCGGCGCCGGCGCCCCGACCGGGGAACCGACGGAACGCTATCATACGACGAAACCGGGCTCCGAGGCAATCGCCTTCGCGTCCTGGCGGTGGCGCGGCGGCGACCGACTGGTTGCCGTTGACGCATACCCGGTGTATTCTTGGGCGAAAGCGCGAGAATCGCATGACTCCCGGGGGAGACGCGTGCAGCCACCATCGCTCCGGGACGTGTTCGGGATGCGGCACTCGCCGCCGCGCGAAAACTTGGCGACCGGCTCCGAGGTCGGAGGGTCGTGCTGATCGTGAGTGGCTGCAACATCACCAAGGATCAGCTCAGGCGGGTGCTGACCGATCCCCACCCCTGGTAGAAGGGGGAGCCATGTCTCGTCTGGTGAGCGGTTGGGCCGCGCACATGCCCGGGATTGCCTTGGCGGTGGCGCGTCTCTACGTCGGCTACTGGCTGGTCATGACGGGCATCGCGAAGATCCAGCGAGGCTTCCTGCACGGCGGGGTGCTGCTTCCCCAGCTTCAGCGGTTCGCCGAGGGCACCCCGCATGCCTGGTACAAGGAATGGCTCGCCACGGTGGTCATCCCTCACGAGCACCTCTTCGCCGTCCTGACCTCGCTGGGCGAGACGCTGGCGGGCGCCGCGCTGATCCTGGGCGCGATGACCCGGTTCTCTGCCAGCGTCGGGATCTTCATGGTCGGCAACTATCTGTTCGCCAAGGGCTGGGCCAATCCCGCCGCGGCTCACGACAAGGACTTCCTCGTCCTCCTGCTGGTCGTCTTCATCGGCGCCGCGGGGGATTACTGGGGAGTGGACGGCTGGCGGAGCCGGCGCCGCTAAGCCGTTGTCAAAGAATAAATTGACCGGAAAAATTCCGGGAACGGCATAAGGAGCCGTAACGAAACTTCAAATAATGGCCAGATTATTTCGTAACGGCTCCTAAAGGAGACCGACGTGCCGACGAAACCTGCCAAACGCCTGGAGACCTTCCCCAACCCCAATCCCGGGCGGGACTACGAGATCAGCTTCGAGTGCCCGGAGTTCACCTGCCTCTGCCCGATGACCGGCCAGCCGGACTTCGCCACGATCCGCATCCGCTACGTGCCCGACCGGCTCTGCGTGGAGCTGAAGTCGCTGAAGCTCTACCTCTGGTCGTTCCGGAACGAGGGCCACTTCCACGAGGCGGTGACGAACGCGCATCCTGGACGACCTGGTCAGCGCGACGCGACCGCGCCGGATGACCGTCGTCGGCGACTTCTACGTCCGGGGCGGCATTCACACCGTGGTGACCGCCAGCCACGATGCGCCGAGGAAACGAAGCGGGCCAAGAGCCGAGAGTCGAGAGCCGAGCATAGACGCCGCGCATCGCGTGCGTCATGGCGTACGTCGAATACCGCGGCATCTGGTGGGGTGGTGATGGACAGGGGTAACTGGACAGGAATGGGCCGGCAGGTTGGGCTGATCGTCCTGTTCGCCCTCCTCGGGGCGTGCGCGCCCGCGGCATGGGTGCCCGCCCAAGAGGAGTCGGTCACGCTCCCGCCGGGATTCCGCCTGGGCACCTTCGCAGACGGGTTGGGCGCCCCCCGGTTCATGGCGGTGAGCCCTTCGGGAGACCTGATGGTGTCGATCCCGTCCCGCGGCCAGGTGGTGATGCTGCCTGATCGGGACGGGGACGGAAAAGCGGATGAAACCGTCATCTTCGCCAGCGGACTGAATCGCCCCCACGGCCTGGCATTCCATCAAGATTTCCTGTATGTTGCGGAGACCGGCGCCGTGGTCCGCTTTTCCTATCGTCCCGGCGCGCGCACGGGAGGCGCGTCCGAGGTCGTGGTGCCCGACCTCCCCAAAGGCGGCGGCCACTGGACGCGGACCATCGCCTTCGGACCGGACGGCAAGCTGTACGTGTCGGTCGGATCCTCCTGCAATGTCTGCGAGGAGACGGACCAGCGCCGCGCGGCGATCCTGCAGTTCAACCCGGACGGCAGCGGAGGGCGCATCTTTGCGCGGGGCATCCGAAACGCCGTGGGGATCGCCTTTCACCCGCAGACCGGCGATCTGTGGGCCACCAACAACGGCCGGGACTGGCTGGGGGATGAGTTTCCGCCCGAGACCATCCTGATCGTGAAGGACGGGGCGCATCACGGCTGGCCCTATTGCAACGGAGCGCGCATCCCCGACCCCGACTTCGGGCGACCCGGTTTCTGCCGGACCACGGCCACGCCGGCCCTCGAGATCCAGGCGCACTCCGCCCCCTTGGGACTGACGTTTTACGCGGGAGAGGCCTTTCCCCAGGCGTATCGGGGCAGCGTCTTCGCCGCGCTGCACGGCTCCTGGAACCGCTCCGTCCCGACCGGATACAAGGTCATCCACATTCCGGTGCGAGACGGCAAGCCGGGCCCGCCGGAGGACTTTGCCACCGGGTGGCTGCGGGCCGGTGGGGCCTGGGGTCGCCCCGTCGACGTCGTCACCGGCAAGGACGGTGCGCTCTACGTGTCGGACGACCGCGCCGGAGCGATTTACCGGATCTTCATCCGGGCCGTTGATTGCCCATCCGCGTCGCGGGCAATGGGGCGGCCTGGGTCCCGGGATAGCGGCGGGTTGCCGATCTCACGGGGACGGTCGCTCCGGGTGATCGGCGGAATCTACGACTGGTTTGCGTGGGGCGTGCCATGCGGATTCTTCTGGTGGAAGACGACAAGAAGGTCGCCAGCTTCATCCACAAGGGATTGGAGGAGGAGGGCTACGCGGTGGACGTGGCCCCCGACGGCGAGGCCGGCCTCTTCATGGGCCTGGACCGACTCCACGACCTGATCATCCTGGACGTCATGCTGCCGAAGAAGCCGGGATTTCAGGTGTTGCGCGAGCTACGGCAGGAGCGAGTGTGCCACGCCGGTGCTGCTCCTGACCGCGCGAGACACCGTGGAGGACAAGGTCCAGGGGCTGGACGCCGGGGCGGACGACTATCTGACCAAGCCCTTCGCATTCGCGGAGCTGCTGGCGCGCGTCCGGGCCCTGCTGCGGCGGCGGGCCGAGGCACGCACGCCGAAGCTCCAGATCGCCGATCTGGTCCTGGACCCCGCGACGCACTCGGTCACCCGCGGCGGCGAGCCCATCACGCTCACCAACCGCGAGTTCGCCCTCCTGGAGTATTTCCTGCGGAATCCCGGCCGGGTCCTCACCCGGACGATGATCGCCGAGCACGTCTGGGACTACGATTTCGACTCGGGGACGAACGTGATCGACGTGTACGTGAACTACCTGCGGAAGAAGATCGACGCGGGCCGAGAGCCGAAGCTGCTCCACACGGTGCGCGGCACCGGCTATGTCTTGCAAGCCGAGCCGAGGGCCGAGAGCCGGGAGCCGAGATGACGCGTCTCTCGATCCGGGCGCGGATGACGCTCTGGTACACGGGGATCCTGGCGGCGACGGTGCTCGTCCTGGGCGCGCGTGGCCTACGGGCTCTTGATGCGCGGGCTGTGGAACGATGCGGACGGCACACTGGAGCGCGTCGCCAGGGCCGCCGCCCAGGCCGCAGCGCAGACCGCCACCGAATTCGTGCCGCCGGACATGAACGAGCTGCTGCGCCGATACTTCGGGTCGAACTTCGCAGACCGCTTCTACCAGTTCCTGGACCCCCGCGGCGAGGTGGACCCCCGTCTGCCCCGACTCCGGAGCCCTCCGGTCGCCATCAGCCCAAAGGCCCTGAAGAACGCGACGGAAGGGTACGGGACGTTCGAGACGCTGCCGAACGACGGCGGGTACCCGCTGCGGGTCTTCACCTTTCCCATCGTGTTGCGGGGGCAGATCGTCAACGTGCTCCAGGTGGGCATGTCGCTGGAGGGCCTCGTCCGAGAGCGGCGGAATTTCCTCTGGGCCCTGGCCACGCTGACCCCCCTGGGGCTGCTCCTGGCCGGTGGCGGCGGCTGGCTCCTGGCGCGCCGGGTGCTCCGGCCCGTGGATCAGATGACGCAGGCCGCCCGGCGGATCGAGGCCGAACGGCTGGCGGAGCGTCTGGAGGGCGCCGAGGCGGACGACGAGCTCGGGCGGCTGGCCCGAACGCTGAACGAGATGCTGGCCCGCCTGGAGGCCGGCTTCGCCCAGGTGCGCCGCTTCTCCGCGGATGCGTCGCACGAGCTGCGGACCCCGCTCACGATCCTGAAGGGCGAGATCGAGGTCGCCCTGCGCAGTGCGCGCGAGCCCGCGGAGTACCAGCGCGTCCTGGCGAGCGCCCTGGAGGAAGTCGGAGCGGATGGCGCGGCTGGTGGACGACCTGCTCATGCTGTCCCGCGCGGATGCCGGGGCCCTGCGCTGGGAGCGGGGCCCGGTCGAGCTGGATCGGCTGGTGGAGGACGTCGCCAGGCAGGGCGAGGTGCTGGGGCAGGCCCGGGGGGTGCAGGTCGGCATCCAGAGCGTGGAGCCCCTGATCGTGCAGGGCGACGAGCAGCGCCTCAGGCAGCTCTTGCTGAATCTGGTGGACAACGCCGTGAAGTACACGCCGTCGGGCGGGCGCGTGGACGCTGGGCCTCCGGGCCGCCAAGCGCGAAGAGGACGGCGCGCCGGCGGCGCGGCGTCGTCCCCGGAGGAGTGCGCGGAGATCGTCGTCCGGGACACCGGCGTCGGCATCCCGCCCGAGGCGCTGCCGCGGATCTTCGATCGGTTCTACCGGGTGGACGGCGCGCGGTCGCGCGAGGCGGGCGGGACGGGCCTGGGGCTGTGCATCGCCAAGACCATCGCCGAGGCCCACGAGGGACGATCCAGGTCGCAGAGCACGCCCGGCGTCGGCAGCACGTTCACCGTGCGCCTGCCGCTGCCCGACCTGAGGCAGTCCGCACCGTCGAGAGGCCATCATCCCGCCGGCGCGTGCGCCGTGACCTCGCGCAGCGTTCGATGGAAGAGGAGGATGAGCCAACATGGTGTTCGAGACGGCGCCCGATGGCGATTCCGCCATCCGCCACTCCGCCTGCCCGCACGATTGTCCGTCGACCTGCGCCCTCGAGGTCGAGGTGCTGGACGGCCGCCGCATCGGCCGGCTGCACGGCGCCAAGGCGAACAGTTACACCGCCGGCGTGATCTGCGAGAAGGTCGGCCGGTACGCCGAGCGCGATCCACCACCCGGACCGGCTCACCCAGCCCGCTGCTTCGCACCGGGCCGAAGGGCGCCGGGCAGTTCCGCTCCATCGGCTGGGACGAGGCCCTGGACCGCATCGCCGACCGGTTCCGGGCGGTGACGGCCCAGTTCGGATCCGAGGCCGTGTGGCCGTACTATTACGCCGGGACCATGGGCCTGGTGATGCGCGACGGCATCAACCGGTTGCGCCACGTCCATGCGGTACTCGCGCCAGAAGAAGACGATCTGCACCGGCTCCGCCGAGGCCGGCTGGATCGCCGGCACCGGCCGGTTCGTCGGCCCCGATCCGCGCGAGATCGCGAAGGCCGACCTGATCGTGGTCTGGGGCGGCAACCCGGTCGCGACCCAGGTCAACGTGATGACGCACATCACCCGGGCGCGGCAGGAGCGCGGCGCCAAGCTGGTCGTGGTGGACTGCTACCGGAGCGCCACGGCGGCGGTCGCCGACTGCACCTGTGCCTCCGGCCCGGGACGGATGCCGCCCTGGCCTGCGCGGTGATGCACTGCGCCTTCCGGGACGGTCACGCCGACCGCGCGTACCTCGGACGCTACACCGACCTTCCCGGCCGACCTGGAAGCCCACCTCGCCGCTCGCGGGCCGGCCTGGGCGGCGGCCGATCACCGGCCTCTCGGTCGAGGAGATCGAGACCTTCGCCCGGCTCTACAACACCACCAGCGGGCCTACATCCGGGTGGGGTACGGATTCACGCGGTCGCGGAACGGCTCGGCCGCGATGCACGCGGTCACCTGCCTGCCCGCGGTCACGGGGGCGTGGCAACACGAGGGCGGGGGCGCCTTCTGGAGCAACCGGTCCGCCTACCACTGGAACAAGACCATGATCGAGGGGCTGGACGCCCTCGACAAGAGCACGCGCGAGATCGACATGTGCCGGATCGGCGCCGCCCTCGCGGGGGATGCGCAGGCGCTCAAGGGCGGGCCGCCGGTCGCCGCCATGCTGATCCAGAACACCAACCCGGCCGTGGTGGCGCCGGACTCCAGCCGGGTGCGCCGGGGCCTGGCGCGCGAGGACCTGTTCACGGTCGTGCACGAGCAGTTCCTGACCGAGACGGCCCGGTACGCCGACGTGGTGCTGCCCGCGACGATGTTCCTGGAGCACGACGACCTCTATCAGGCCGGGCGGGCACAGCCACATCCAGATCGGGCCGAAGCTGGTCGAGCCGCCCGGCGAGTGTCGGTCGAATCACGAGGTCCTGCAGGGTCTGGCGCGTCGGCTGGGGGCGCAGCACCCCGGTTTCGAGATGAGCGCCATGGAACTGATCGACTGGACGCTTCGTGCCTCCGGCTGGCCGGACGCCAAGACCGTGCTGGAGCAACGCTGGGTGGACGCGGCGCTGCCGTTCCGCGAGGCGCACTTCCTGGACGGCTTCGGCACGCCCGACAAGAAGTTCCACTTCGCGCCCGACTGGTCGAGTGTCGGGTCGGACTGGCAGCGCATGCCGCGGCTGCCCGACCAGTTGGACATCATCGAGGCGGCGACGGCGGACAGGCCGTTCCGCCTGGTGACCTCGCCGGCCCGACGGTTTCTCAACACCTCGTTCACCGAGACGCCCGGCTCGCGCGCGCGCGAAAAGCGGCCGACGGCGCTGATCCATCCCGACGATGCCGATCGGCTGGGCGTCGTGGACGGAGACCGCGTCGAGACTCGGCAATGCCCGCGGAGCCGTGACCGTTCACGCGCGCCGCTTCGACGGCCTGCTGCCGGGGACGGTCGTCGTGGAGGGCATCTGGCCGAGCCGGGACTTCGAGGGCGGCGTCGGGCATCAACACGCTGGTCGGCGACGATCCGATTCCGCCCTACGGCGGCGGCGCGTTCCATGACACCGCGGTATGGATGCGGCCGGCGCCGCTGAAAAAGGCCCATCTGCGTGCGTTGGCTCGGCTCGGGCACTCGCTGCGACGTACCTCCAGTACGCCTCACTCGGGCCTGCGCCGCGCCGCCTTGCATCTGGACCTTTTTGAGCGGCCTGGGCGAATGAAGGTGTCTCAGCGTCGCGCCATTGACTTGCCTGTCGGTGCCGCATCCTGGTCTGAGGAGCCGTCTTCTCGCTCGTGCGCGACATCGCCGCAGAGATCCGATCCACCGTCGTTCCGTCCGGCGCCGTGGCCATCTGGTGGCTCGGCCAGCTCAGCTTCGTCGTCAAGGGGCAGGGGCGCACGCTGGGCTTCGATCTCTACCTCTCGGACTACCCGGGGAACGTGACCCGATCGTATCCGCCGCTCGTGCAACCGGCGGAGCTGACGCGGGCTGGATCTCGTCTTCTGCACGCACGAGCACATCGACCATCTCGACCCCTGGACGCTCAAGCCCGCTGGCCGACGGCCTCGCCCGACGCGGTCGTTCGTGATGCCGGAAGTGTGCGTCCCGCTGGCGAAGGACGGTGCTGCCGTCCGCGCGGGTGGTCGGCAGCCGGGCCGACGCACCGCTTCGGATCAAGGACGTGGAGATCTGGCCGATCCCGGCGGCCCACGACCGGCTGGAGGATGCGGAGGGCGGCCACCGCTTCCAGGGCTACGTCGTCCGGCTGGACGGGATCACGGTCTGCCACACCGGCGACACGGTGATGTACGACGGCCTGATCGAGCGGCTCCGCGAGCGACAGGTGGACGTGCTCCTGGCGCCGATCAACGGGCTGGACTACTTCCGCACCAAGCGGGACATCATCGGGAATCTCGAGCGTCCGGGAAGCCGCCGACCTGGCGGTCGCCGCCGGCGTGAAGCTCCTGATCCCGGCCCACTGGGACCTCTTCGCCGGCAACGCCGAGAACCCCGGCCACCTCTTCGAGTACCTCGCCCGCTTCCATCCCGAGCAGCCGTGTCATTACATGGCGCGCGGTGAGCGCTTCATCTACCACCCCTGTCGCGAAGGAGGCTAACGTCATGTCGCTGTCCGGAAAGGTGGCCCTGGTGACCGGCGCCGCCCGCGGTATCGGCCGGGGCGTGGCCCTGGCGCTGGCCAAGGCCGGCGCCGATGTCTGCGTCAACTATCGGAGTTCCGCGTCCGCTGGCGCCGAGGTGGCCGGTGCCATCCGGGCCATGGGGCGTCGGGCGCTCCTGGTGCAGGCCGATGTCAGCGAGCGCAGCGCCGTCGAGCGGATGGTTGGCCGAGTGCACCGCCGGCCTGGGGCCGATCGATATCCTCGTGGCCAACGCCGTGACCAGCGTGCGGCAGAACCTCCTGGAGACCCGGGAGGACGACCTGCGGCGGGCGATCGACGTCGGCATCGTCGGGGTGTTCCATGTCCTCCAGGTCGTGGCCCGCCAGATGGTCGAGCGGGAGACCAAGGGCTCCATCATCTACATCTCCTCGCCCCACGCCCGCCTGCCCTTCAAGGGGGCGATCGACTACAACACCGCCAAGGCGGGCGGCCACATGCTGGCGCTGTCCGCCGCCAACGAGCTGATGTGGCACGGGATCCGCGTGAACCTGATCGAGCCGGGCTGGACCGACACGCCCGGCGAGCGCACCTGGTACCCGGACGAGGCGCTGTATCGGGAGGGCAAGAAGCTGCCGCTGGGCCGGCTGGGCAGTCCCGGAGGACATCGGCCACGCGGCGGTGTATCTGGCCTCGGACGCGGCGGCCTACGTCGCGGGCACCGTGCTCACCGTGGACGGCGGGGCCTTCGTCCAGGGGCCGGCGTGGGCCGGCGGGGAGAGCCACGGGGAAGAGAAGTAGCGCTCTTCCGCCG
>CAVOIV010000009.1:0-53477 GCA_963695995.1 uncultured Methylomirabilota bacterium | reverse complement strand
CGACGAACGACGACATCCTGCTGCGGGGTGGCGCGGCGTCTCCTGTCCGGACAGCGTCTCGGTGTGGAGGAACTCATGGCGAGAGTCCTGGTCGTGGACGATGAGCCGGATCGTCGAACTTGCTGCAGGAGTCTTGACCGGCAAAGGGTACGAGGTCCTCACGGCGTCCGACGGGGACGACGTGCTCAAGAAGGTCAAGGCGGAAAGGCCTCACCTCATCCTCCTGGACGTCGCATGCCCGGGATGAGCGGACTCGACGTGCTGCGCGTGTCCGCAGTTCGACCAGGAGGTCGGGGTGATCATGGTCACGGGCGTCAACGAGGAGGAACCGGGCGACAGGCGTTGAAAGCCGGCGCCTTCGACTACATCGTGAAGCCCCTGGACCTGGAGTACCTCGAGCGCAGCCTGTGGTCCAAAGATCACGACGATGCTGCTGTAGCGAGCGCGTGTGGCGACGGGCAAGGGGGAATGAAGACCGACCACCGACAACCGACAACCGGCCGAGGGACCTACAAGGAACCGCACTGTGAACAAGGATGAGCTGGAGAAGACCGAGGCGCAGAAGCGAGCTGGGAAGCGGGGCGCTGAAGAAGACCCTGGACCGGGCAGCCCCCTGGAACGCCAGGCGGGGTTCGTCACCACCTCGGGCACCTCCCGCTGGAGCGGGTGTACACGCCGCTGGATGTGGCCGGCCAGGACTACGAGCGGGACCTGGGTTTCCCGGGCGAGTACCCCTTCACCCGGGGCGTCCAGCCCACCATGTACCGCGGCCGGCTCTGGACCATGCGGCAGTACGCCGGCTTCGGCACCGCCGAGGAGACCAACCGCCGCTACCAGTACCTGCTCGCAGCAGGGGCAGACCGGCCTGTCCGTGGCCTTCGACCTTCCGACGCAGATGGGCTACGACTCCGACCATCCCGCTGGTCGCCGGGGAGGTCGGCAAGGTCGGCGTGGCGATCGACTCCCTGGCGGACATGGAGGTGCTGTTCCAGGGCATCCCGCTGGAGCAGGTCAGCACCTCCATGACGATCAACGCCACGGCGGCCATCCTGCTCGTGCATGTACATCGCCGTGGCCGAGAAGCAGGGGGTCGCCCGGAACGCAGCTCGACCGGCACGATCCAGAACGACATCCTGAAGGAGTACATCGCCCGGGGGACCTACATCTTCCCGCCGGCCCCCTCGATGCGGCTCATCACCGACATCTTCGCCTTCTGCGCGGCCGAGATGCCCCGCTGGAACACCATCAGCATCAGCGGCTACCACATCCGCGAGGCGGGCTCGACGGCGGTCCAGGAGGTCGCCTTCACCCTCGGCGAACGGCATCGCCTACGTGGAGGCGGCGATCGGCGCCGGGCTGCGACGTGGACGGCTTCGCCCCGCGCCTGGCCTTCTTCTTCAACGCCCACAACAACCTCCTGGAGGAGGTCGCCAAGTTCCGGGCCGCCCGGCGGCTGTGGGCGCGGATCATGCGCGAGCGGTTCGGCGCCAAGGACCCGCGCTCGTGGATGCTCCGCTTCCACGCCCAGACGGCCGGCTCGACGCTCACGGCGCAGCAGCCGGAGAACAACGTCGTGCGGGTGACGCTCCAGGCCCTGGCGGCCGTCCTGGGCGGGGCCCAGTCGCTGCACACCAACTCCCGCGACGAGGCGCTGGGCCTGCCCACGGAAGAGGCGGTGCGGATCGCCCTCCGGACCCAGCAGATCCTGGCCCACGAGAGCGGCGTGGCCGACGTCGTGGATCCGCTGGGGGGCGCCTACGCCGTCGAGGCGCTGACGGACGCGCATCGAGGCGGAGGCCCAGGCCTACCTCGACCAGATCGACCGGATGGGCGGGATGCTCCGGGCCATCGAGCTGGGCTTCGTCCAGAAGGAGATCCAGGAGGCCGCCTACCAGGCCCAGCGGGCGCTGGAGGCGAAGCGGCAGATCGTGGTCGGCGTCAACGAGTTCGCCGGCGCAGGGGGCCGCCCGCGTCCCGGTCTTCGTCGTGGACGAGCGGCTGCGGCCGCGAGCAGTGCCAGCGCCTCCGCGCCGTGCGGGCCGGCGCGACGGCCGGTCGCGTCCAGGCGGCCCTCAGGCGAGCTGGCCGCGGTCGCGGCCGGCACCGGGAACCTCCTGCCCTGCCATCCTGGAGGCGGTCCGGGCCTACGCCACGATCGGGGAGATCTGCGACGCGCTGCGCGGCGTCTTCGGCGTGCACCAGGAAACGGTGGTGCTGTAGGAAGCTTTCAGCGGTCAGCGACCAGCCGTCAGCGACCAGACGGATCCGGACAGCGTGGATCCGCGAGTCGAATGCTCGCGTCGCTCGATCCAGAAGCTGACCGCTCACCGCTCCGCGATCCTTTCTCATTGACGCCGCGCCCGGCTGCTCCAGTAAGGTGGCGGCGGTCTTTATCCGGACGGAGTGGAGGGAGCCATGCAGACACGACGTCTGGGCGGCCTCTCGGTGGTGGCCGCGTTGCTGGGTCTGGGGTGGGCGAGCGCGGTCGCGGCGCAGGACGCGGCGTACGGCGCCGCCGCGGCGGAGATCGCCGAGCGGATCGCGGCGGCATTTCCCAAGGTGACCGGCCAGGTCATCGGCCTGGAGCAGGAGCGGGTGCTGCTGGATCTCGGCGCCAAGGATCGGTGATCCCCGGTCTGGAGCTCCAGGTCTACCGCGAGGGGCAGGAGTTCAAGCACCCGTACACCGGCCAGATCCTCGGGAAGCTGGATCGTGACGTGGGCCGGGTACGCATCCTGGAGGTCCAGCCGAACTTCTCGCGTGGCCGAGATCATCCAGCAGACCGAAGGGACCATGGTCCAGCAGGGCGACCACGTCCGCGTCACCTCGGCGCGCGTCATCGTGGCCCTGCCGAACGTGGACGTGAGCGACGTGGCCGGGGCGAACACGCGCTCGGTGACGCGGGACCTCATCAATGCGCTGATCAAGACGAACCGCTTCGAGGTGATGAACGACCAGCGCATCCGCGCCGCGCTGCCCGAAGAGAAGATCGACAACCGCGACCAGCTCGCCGATCCGGCGGTGCTGCAGGTCCTGTGGAAGCGGCTCCGGGTCACGGCGGTCCTGCTCGTCAAGCTGAGCCTCCTGGAGAAGGCCGTGCGCTGGGACGTGCAGGTCCTCTCCACGGTGCGGGGCGATACCATCACCCTGGCCAGCGCCGAGGTGAAGGGCGCGACGCCCCGGGTCGCCTCCGCGCCCGGCGCGCGGGGGCGGGAACTACGCCGGGCAGGAGGCGCCGCGGATCGATCAGATCGCGCTGCGGTCGCAGGAGCTGCCGTTCAAGGGCGTCGCGATGGCCGTCGGGAGAGTTCACCGGGGACGGCACCATGAAGCTGGCCGTCACCGATGGGCAGGGGGTCGTACATCTACGACGTGGACAAGAACGGGGTCAAGCAGATCGCGCAGTTCCCGGTCTGACCACGGACAACGTCATCGCCCTGGATGCGGCGGACATCAACGGCAACGGTGTGGCCGAGATCTTCGTCACCAACTACACGGAGAACGGCGAGCTGCACTCCTACGTCCTGGAATACCAGAACGGGAAGTACGTCAAGATCTGGCAGGACGTCAAGCTCCACTTCCGCGTGATGGACGGGCCGGGCGGCGGGCTGCACCTGTACGCGCAGACCGCCGGTGACGACAAGCCCTTCGACGGCCCGGTCCGCCGGTACACCTGGCAGGGGAGGCCAGGTACGCGGCCGCCGATGTGCTGCCGCTTCCCAAGGCGTTTCCCAACCTGCTACGGTTTTACCCTGGCGGACGTGGACGGCGACGGAGCGCCCGAGGTCCTGGTCCTGGACCACCATGGACTACCTTCGGGTGTTTGACCGGGGCGGGTCGGAGATCTACCGGAGCAGCGACCATTACGGCGGGACCGAGCTGCGCGTGGACTACTACCCGCAACGGTCCGGCTGCACAGCGCGGACGGAGACGCGGTCCGGCCTCCAGCCGACGCGTCTCGTGCTCCAGGGGCGCATGTTCTTCCAGGACATCATGGGGGACGGCAAGAAGCAGCTGGTGCTCGCCAGGAACACGCCCTCCACGGGGTATGTCTTCCAGACGCGCCTGTACGACAAGGGGAAGATCCTCGGCCTGACCTGGGATGGCGCCGGCATGCAGGCGATCTGGGAGACCCGGGAGCTGCCGGGGTACATCGCCGACTTCGCCCTCGTGGACCCCGAGGGGACGGGGAACCGGAAGCTGGTCCTCCTGGTCGTCCAGACGAACCTGATCGGCATGGCCAAGAGCCGGACCACCGTGGTCTTGCTGGACCTCAAGCCGCAAGGCTAGGCCCTGCGGGCCACGGAAAATGTAAAACCGACAACCGACAACCGAGAACCGGTCAATGAAAAACAACGCATTGGCCGGTTTTCCATAGTCGGTTGTCCGTTTCAAATTCGCTTCAAGTGTGGCATCCCTGCCATGGTAGCTGTGGTTCAGCAGCCACGACTGGGTGGTAGGTCAAAACCGCTACCGGCGTAACCTCTTGTTTTTTGAAGGGTAATTCTCTCTGCAACCTGGCATGGATGCTGCAAAAAGGCGATCCGGACCTTTGGAAAAAAAAGATTGACAATGGCGTGAGGCCCTTGATAAGGTCCCGCCGATTCTAGGACCAATAGTAGGCTTCGGCCCAGGCATCTCCTGGGGCATGGTCGAGGCGGTGCCCGAGGCAGAGTCGGGCGAAATTGGCGTTATTTTGGTTCATAGTTACGCCTCGGCATAACAACGAGGACGGCGAATAGAAAAGGGGGGATGTGAAACCGAGACACTGGGCCGGCTTTCTCAGAGGTTCGGTCAGTCGCTTCACTGGGATAGAACGTATCGTAAGCGAAATGGAGGGTGACGTAATGAGACAGTTCTCCAAGCTGATGGCCGTCGTGGCGCTCGCGCTCCTCGTGGCCACCCCAGCGATGGCGTTGGACTTCAAGTTCGGCGCTGAGTATCGGGTTCGGTTCTACGACATGGTGAACCAGGGCTTCTCGGACGGGCCGGGGACGAATCCTGGCGGTGTCCAGCTCCGCGTTCGCCCGCGCTTTGACGTCAGTGACGACAACGGCAACATGACGGCCACGTTGCGGTTGGAGATCGGCGACGTCGAGTGGGGGAACGGCGGCGGTGCGTCCGGCGTGACCAACGCCGGCGCGACTGGCAACATCCCGTCGGTGGGCGCCCGCGTCGGCAACGGCGCCGGCGGCGCCATGGGTGCGGATGGCGTGAACGTCGAGACGAAGTGGGGCTACGTGGACTTCGCGTCCCCGTTCGGGGCTCCGCTTCGCTGGCGCGCCGGCCTCCAGCCCTGGTACCTGGCCAAGGGCATCATCATTGACGACGACGTGGCCGGCTTGCGCGCGTACGGCAACTACAAGATGCTGAGCTACGACTTCGGCTGGTACCGCGCGAGCGGCGGGATATCGACTACGGCGGCTTGTGGGACGGGACAGGCTTGTGCCCAAGTGACGTCGAACACCCTGGACAACAACCTGGACTACTACCAGGCGAAGGCGGACGTCGCGTGGGCGAAGTGGTTGAACACCGGTGCGTACTACATCTACGGCCGGAACGCCGCCAGCGCCGCCCCCGCGGTGGCGACGCAGCAATTCCTCGGCCTGACCGTGACCGGCGACTTCGGCTTCCTGAAGTATGACTTCGACGCCGTGGCCGGCCAGCAGAATGGCGGCAATAACGGCCTATACGCGACCGCCACTGCGACCGGCGCCGGCGCTCGCAACAACGTCCAGGGCTGGATGGTTGATGCCGGCGTGCACATCCCGATCGGCCCGGTCCTGATCCATGCGGTGGGTTCGTATGCCACCGGCGATCAGCAGGACGGTGGGAAGAGCGAGGCGATGCCCTGGATCTCCCCGTCGTGGAACGGCGCGGGCGGTCTGTACGAGCTCGTCGGCAGCGGCGGCAACTTCGACGCGACCGAAACCAGCCAGGACTACCCGGCCGGTTTGTGGATGCTGGGCATCGGCGCCGAGTATCGCCCGGTCAAGGCCCTCTGGCTGCGCGGGATGTACGGCTTCGTCGGCTTCACCGAGATCGCTGGCAACTGCGCGTTCAACAAGTCGACGACGGCCGCCGGCACCTCCTGCTACGGCCCGTCCTACCGGGGCAGCGGCTTTGGGCAGACCGCGGCCAACGGTCAGGGCATCGGCGGCTTGGCTGGCAAGAGCACCCTGGGCAACGAGTTCAGCTTCCGCGCCGACTACGACCTCTGGACCAACTTCAAGATCCAGGGCGCGGCGGGCTGGCTCGTCCCGAGTGCGGGTGACACGGTCAGCGAGTACGTGCTCCAGCTCTACTACAACTTCTAGTCGGTTGTAGGCACGACCTGAAGGCCCCAGGGGAGCGATCCCCTGGGGCCTTCGTGTTGTGGCAAGAAATGCAAGACCGACAACCGACAACCGAGAACCGGCCAGTGGAATCCACTCGTCCGCGCACCGTCTTGGCGGGATGGTGGATAGGTCTCGCGGTCGGCGCGCTGCTCCTGCCTGGTGCGGTCGTGCTGGATCGCGACCTCATGGTCGCGCTGCGGCCTCACGACCAGTCGTGGCTGGTGGGCGTGATGGCGTGGGTGACGTGGCTCGGCTATGGGTTGGCGGACATCGCGATCCCGGTCGCGATCGGTCTGCGGGCGTGGTGGCGGGGCGACGCGGCCGGCGGGCGACGCGGCCTGATGGGTGGGCTGGCCGTGGCCCTGGCGGGGATCGTGGATCAACTCCTCAAGAACCTCCTCTGTCGCGCGCGACCGAACGCCGCAGGCGCCGGCGCGTTCCTGGCCATGTTCCCGTGCTTTCCGGCATCGTACGCCCTGGCCTCGTTTCCATCCGGCCATGCCACCACGGCGTTTGCGCTGGCGACCGTGCTGTCTCTGTGGTATCCAAGGGGGTGGTGGGCGTGGGGTGGGGGCGCGGCGCTGGTGGGCTGGTCACGCATCGTGCTGGGGTCGCATTTCCCCTCGGATGTTCTGGCCGGGGCAGTGTTGGGGGTTGCGGTGGTGCTGGTTTGTGTTCGGTGGTGGCCCGGTTTCTCCGTGGCGCCGGGAAAATGGAAAACCGACAACCGACAACCGAGAACCGATCAATGACGGACACCATTGCCCGGTTTTCCATTGTCGGTTATCGGTTTGACATTGGCTTTGGTTCCGAGCCCGGCGGTTTTGTGGACCGAACGACTCCGCGGTGCGCTATGGACTGAACGCATCAAGCGTTGTATTCTAACCTGCCGTCGAAAAGCTCGGGCGCGCAACATCGGGGTTGCCGGGTCGGGAAGAGCACAATGAAGAACCGACAACCGACACGCGATAAACGGTCAATGACGGAAACGGCCGGTCCGCTGGCAGTTTTCAGTTGTCGGTTGTCGGTTTGAAAATGGCTGCTTTGATTGGAGCGACTAGTTCCCATGGCCGGCGTGGCGACGCATAACGGGCTCTTCATCGTCATCTCGCGCGAACTGCGGGAAGTCGAGGAGCGCCTGCAATCCCCCGTCGAGGACAACGGGGCCCTGCTGGCGGTCGTCGCGCGATATGCGCTGGCCTCGGGCGGAAAACGGATCCGGCCCGCCCTGCTCTTGCTCGCCGCCAAGGCGTGCGGCGCGGACGGGTGCGACCGCGGCATCACGCTCGCCTCGGCGACGGAGATGATGCACGCCGCGACCCTCTTGCACGACGACATCGTGGATCACGCCGCCACGCGCCGGGGACGACCGTCGGCGATGGCCCGCTGGGGGGCGGACGTCTCGGTGCTGGTCGGGGACTTCCTCTACTCCCGGGCGATCCAGGACCTGGTGGCCGATCGGGATCGGCGCATCCTGCGCGCGTTCGCGGACGCCACGGTGGCCATGACGGAGGCGGAGGTTCTTCAACTGCAATTCCTCCATGACCTCGGCATCGGCGAGGCGGACTACCTCAAGATCGTCACGGGAAAGACCGCGGCCCTGATGTCCGCCGCCTGCCGGGCCGGGCGCCCTGATGGCCGATGCGCCGGCGGCGGCGGTGGAGGCCCTGGCGGCCTTCGGCCTGGATCTGGGGATCGGTTTCCAGCTGGTGGACGACGCGCTGGACTACATCGCGCGCGAAGAGCGCCTGGGGAAGCCGGTGGGCAGCGACTTCCGGGAAGGGAAGATCACCTATCCCGTGATGCACGTGATGAAGCACGCCGGACCCGAGGAGCGGGCGCGCCTGAAGTCCCTCGCCGTCCAGGAAGATCTTGACGACGACGACCTCGCCCCGCTGCGCGAGATGGTGGACCGGTACGAGGCCGTTCCGGCCACCATGGAGTCTGGTGGACGGGTACCTCGCCCGCGCCCGCGCCCGGCTCGACCTCGTGCCCGACTCGCCGGCTCGCCACACCCTCCACCGTTTGGTCGATTTCGTCCGCGAGCGCGACTGGTGACCTTGGCATGTGTTCAACGTTCGCCGTACGGCGTTCAACGTTGGGCCTCGAACCTTGAACCCTGAACGTCGCACGTTGAACGGTTGCCCATGGACCACATCCGGAACTTCTCCATCATCGCGCACATCGACCACGGCAAGTCCACGCTGGCCGACCGGCTGCTGGAGCGCACGGGCACGCTCTCGGCCCGGCAGATGTCGGATCAGGTCCTGGACAGCATGGACCTGGAGCGGGAGCGGGGGATCACCATCAAGGCCAAGGCGGTGCGCTTGGCACACCGGGCCGCCGACGGGCGCGACTACGTGCTGAACCTGATCGACACGCCGGGCCACGTGGACTTCACCTACGAGGTGTCGCGGAGCCTCTCGGCCTGCGAGGGGGCCGTCCTGGTCGTGGACGCCGTGCAGGGCGTCGAGGCGCAGACGCTGGCCAACGTCTACCTGGCGATGCGGAACAACCTGGCCATCGTCCCGGTGATCAACAAGATCGACCTGCCGAGCGCGGACACGGCCAAGGTCCGGACGCAGATCGAGGAGATCCTGGCGCTGGACGGCAGCGAGGCCGTGGCGATCAGCGCCAAGTACGGGCAGGGTATCGAGGAGATCCTGGACGCCATCGTGACCAGGATCCCCCCGCCGCAGGGCGATCCGGCGGCGCCGCTCAAGGCGCTGATCTTCGATTCCTGGTTCGACAGCTACCAGGGCGTGATCGTCTACGTCCGGGTGTTCGACGGGAGCGTGGCCCCCGGCATGCGGATCCAGCTCATGTCCGGGGGGACCCTGTTCGAGGTCAACGAGGTCGGCGTGTTCACTCCCGGCATGCGGCCGGTGGACCGGCTGGCGGCCGGCGAGGTCGGCTACGTGATCGCCGGCATCCGCGACGTCCGCTTGAGCCGGGTCGGCGATACCGATCACCGAGGCGGACCGCCCCACCGCCCGCCCCTTTCCCGGTTTCCGCGAGGTCCGTCCCATGGTCTTCGCGGGCCTCTACCCGGTCGAGAGCCAGGACTATCTCAACCTCAAGGGGGCGCTGGAGAAGCTCCAGCTCAACGACGCCTCGTTTTCGTTCCAGCCCGAGACCTCGCTGGCGCTGGGGTTCGGCTTTCGCTGCGGGTTCCTGGGGCTGCTGCACCTGGAGATCGTCCAGGAACGGCTGGAGCGGGAGTTCGACCTGACGCTGCTCACCACCGCCCCGACGGTCGTGTACCGGGTGACCCAGACCAACGGCACGGTGGTGGAGGTGGAGAACCCCAGCAAGCTCCCGCCGCCGCAGGACATCGCCATGATCGAGGAGCCGTTCATCGCCGCCTCCATCATGGCGCCGACGGAATTCGTGGGGGCGATCCTGAACCTGTGCCAGGAGAAGCGGGGTGTGCACAAGGGGATCGAGTACCTGCAGGATGCGCGGGTGGTCATCACTTACGAGCTGCCGCTGAACGAGATCGTCCTCGACTTCTACGATCGGCTGAAGTCGGTCAGCCGGGGATACGCCTCGTTCGACTACGATTTCCTCGATTACCGGGAGACTCCCCTCGTCAAGCTGGACATCCTGGTCAACGGCGAGCCGGTGGACGCCCTGTCCTTCATCATCCACAAGGAGTACGCGCAGGCGCGCGGCCGCGTGCTGGCGGAGCGCATGCGGACGCTGATCCCGCGCCAGCTCTTCGAGGTCGTGATCCAGGCGGCGATCGGCAGCAAGGTCATCGCCCGCGAGCGGATCGCCCCGCTCCGCAAGGCCGTGACGGCCAAGTGCTACGGCGGCGACATCACCCGCAAGCGGAAGCTCCTGGAGAAGCAGGCCGAAGGCAAGCGGCGGATGAAGCAGGTCGGGCGCGTGGAGATCCCGCAGGAAGCCTTCATGGCGCTCCTGACGGTCGAGGAGAAGAAATGATCTATGGCCAATGCCCAAAGACCAGGGACCGGCGAAGACCCGTCGTGGATTGGTCATGGGGATTTGGTGATTGGACATTGGCTGTTAGAAGGAGATGGGACGCGTGAGCAAACGAGCGCGGGGCGACGAGGTCGCAGACAAGGCGGTCGCTCACGGCTCCGAAATCCAAGTCGGTGGTGCGGGAATACGCCGAGGCCCTGATCATCGCGGTCCTGCTGGCGCTGGTGATCCGCACCTTCGTGGTCCAGGCCTTCAAGATCCCGTCGGGATCGATGCTGCCGACGCTGCAGATCGGGGACCACATCCTGGTGAACAAGTTTCTCTTTTATCTTCGCCCCGTCCAGCGCGGCGACATCATCGTCTTCAAATTTCCCCAGGACGAGTCGCGGGACTTCATCAAGCGCGTGATCGGCCTCCCCGGGGAGACATTGGAGATTCGCGGCAAGGAGGTGCTCGTCAACGGCAAGCGGCTGGACGAGCCGTACGCGGTCTACGGGGACTGGCCGACGGGCCGCCTGGGCGAGCGGGAGAGGCTGGGTCCGATCGTCGTCCCGCCCGACCGCCTATTCATGATGGGGGACAATCGGGACCACAGCATGGACAGCCGGGTGTGGGGGTTTCTGGACGTCAACAAGGTCAAAGGGAAAGCATTCATCGTCTACTTCTCGGTCCGGAGCGACGATATCCCCTACGGGTCGGCCGTGCTGAGCATCCTTCACGTGTTGTCCCACCCCACGATGATTCGGTGGAATCGGATGGGGAGTCTGGTGCAGTGAGGAGTGAAGCCTTCAGCTATCAGCCATCAGCAGTCAGCTTTCGGAAAAACGGTGCGGAAGGCAGTCTTTGTTCGTTTCTCTCCTTAGCTGATCGCTGAAAGCTGACCGCTGATCGCTGTTTTCTGACCCGCCCGGCGCCTTGACAACCTTCCGCCGCTTGTCTATAGTGAAGCGGTCTTGGCACTCTCGTCAGGCGAGTGCCAAGGTGCCGAGGTTACAGGGACGATGAACGACAGAGAACAGGGCGTGCTCCGGGCCATCGTGCAGGACTACATCCGGACGGCGGAACCGGTCGGGTCGCGCACCATCTCGCGGAAGTACGGATTCTCGCTGAGCCCCGCGACCATCCGCACGATCATGTCCGACCTGGAGGAGTCCGGGTACGTCGCCCAGCCGCACACCTCGGCGGGCCGGGTGCCCACGGACAAGGGGTATCGCCTCTACGTCGACAGTCTGATGGATCGAACGCCGCTCAGCCGCGAAGAGGTGGAGCGGATCGAGCAGCGCGTGGGCCCCTCGGCGGCCGAGATGGACGATCTCCTGCGCGAGGCGGGAAAGCTACTGTTCGCCCTGTCTCCCTACGTCGCGATCGCCCTGGCGCCGCGGCTCCAGGATAGCCGCTTCCAGCGCGTCGAGTTCGTGTCGCTGGCGCGGGATCGGGTGCTGGTGATCCTCCTGGCGGATTCGGGACTGGTGCACCACAAGACGATCGTGGTGGAGGAGGCCTTCACGCAAGACGACCTGGACCGGATGGCCCGATACCTCTCCGACCTGCTCAAGGGGCGGACGCTCCACGAGGTGCGCGACCTTCTGGTCTCGCAGATGGCCGAGGAAAAGGCCCTCTACGATCGGCTGCTGGCCCAAGCCCTGCGGCTCGGGGCGCAAGCCCTGGCGGGGGAAGCGGAAGCGGACGTCTATGTGGCCGGGGCCGCGCGGATCGCTGACCAACCCGAGTTCGCCGACATCCAGAAGATGAAATCGCTCTACACCGCTTTCGAGGAGAAGTCGAAGCTGGTGATGCTGCTGAGCGAGTGCTTGCAGGGCGGCGGGTGTCGGGTCTTCATCGGCAGCGAGATTCCGGTCCAGGACATCCAGGACCTCAGCGTGGTCGCCTCGCCCTACCGCCGGCAGGGGCAGATCCTGGGCGTCCTCGGCGTCCTGGGACCCACCCGGATGGACTACGGCCGCACCGTCGCCCTGGTGGAGACGACGGCCAATCTCCTCACCCGGTCGTTGTCGGAACAGGCGGCGTAGCTCGGTCCACCTCTTTCTTGCGGGAGGACCTGCGGGTCCTCCCGTTCTGTCTGTAGGGAGCCATGGAACCAAAGATTGAATCGGCAGTCCCGTCGTCCTCACCCAGCGATCCGGCGAGCGAGGTCACCCCCGCTCCGGCCCCCGCGCCCGCGCCGGAGGAGGCGCTGGCCGCCAAGGCGCAAGAGGCAGAGCGCCTGCAGGAGCGACTCCTGCGGCTCCAGGCGGAGTTCGACAACTACAAGAAGCGGATGGCTCGCGAGAAGGCGGAGTTCCTCAAGTTCGCCACTGAGAGCCTGCTGCTGGAATTCCTCCCCATCCTGGACAACCTGGAGCGCGCCGTAGCCTCGGCACGGGCCGAGTCCGCCAACCGCGAGGCCGTCGCGGACGGCATCGAGATGATCGTCCGCCTGTTCCGTTCGGCCCTGGACAAGGCCGGGGTGAAACCGATGGAGGCGACCGGCCAACCCTTCGATCCCGGTCTGCACCAAGCCATCGCGCAGGTCGAAACCGCCGATGGGCCGGAGAACCTCGTGGTGGAGGAAGTTCAGAAGGGGTACCTCCTGGAGGGGCGCGTGCTGCGCGCGGCCATGGTCAAGGTATCGCGCGCCGCGTCGGCGGCAGGCAGCGGCACGGCGGATGAGGACGCAGGCGCGTGAACCAGAAGCGGGATTACTACGAGATCCTGGGGGTCTCGCCGGATGCCGCCCCCGACGAGATCAAGAAGGCGTACCGGAAACTCGCCCAGCTTCATCATCCGGACAAGAACCCCGGCGATGCGTCGGCCGAGGACCGCTTCAAGGCGATCGGCGAGGCATACGCGGTGCTGGGCGACGCCGAGAAGCGAGACGCCTACAATCGCTTCGGGACCGCCAGCCCGGGCCGCGGCGGCGAGGGCTTCGGCGACTTCGACCCGGGCTTCGGCAGCATCTTCGACGACATCTTCGAGGGGTTTTTCGGGGGACGGTCGGGCCGTACCGGCCGGAGCGCCCACCGCGGGGCGGACCTGCGGTATAACCTGGAGATCCGCTTCGAGCAGGCGGCCACCGGCGTCGAGAAAGAGATCGTCATCCCCCGGCTGGAGAGCTGCGCGACCTGTCGGGGCAGCGGGGCCAAGCCGGGCTCGCAGCCGACAGTCTGCAAGAACTGCCGCGGGACGGGCCAGGTGCGGTTCTCCCAGGGATTCCTGACGGTCAGCCAGCCCTGCGGCCGCTGCCGCGGCGAGGGGCGCATCGTCGAGCATCCGTGCCAGGCCTGTCGCGGGCTGGGCCAGACCAAGGCCGAGCGCACCTTGACGGTGAAGATCCCGGCCGGCGTCGAGACCGGCACCCGGCTGAAGCTGGCCGGCGAAGGCGAGGCGGGTGTGCGGGGCGGCCCGCCCGGGGATCTCTATGTCGTCGTGGTCGTGAAGGAGCATCCGCTCTTCACCCGGCACGGCGACGACATCTACTGCGAGGTGCCGGTCAGCTTCAGTCAGGCCGCCCTGGGATCACAGATCGAGATCCCGACCATCTCGGGGCGCGCGACCCTCAAGATCCCGCCGGGGACCCAGACCGGGGCCGAGTTCCGCATGCGGGGCAAGGGGTTCCCGAACATGCGCGGGTACGGCCAGGGCGACCTGCTGGCGCGGATCTTCGTCGAGGTGCCCACGCACCTGTCGGCCAAGCAGCGCGACGTGCTGGAACAGTTCGCGAAACTGGAGAACCGCGACGGGAGCCCGCTGGTGCAGGGGTTCTGGGACAAGGTCAAAGCCCTCTTCGAGTGAGGCGGCTGCCCCGTGGGACGCGCGCATCACCGACGATTCTTCCTCACGCCTGAGGGGCTGACGGGCGGCCACGCCGCGTTCGGACCCGCGCAGGCCCGCCAGCTCGTCTCCGTCCTGCGCCTCCGCGAGGGGGACGTGGTCACGGTCTGCGACGGCACGGGCCGAGAGTGGACCGCGGAGCTGACGCAGGCCACGCTCCGACGCGCGCAAGCCCGCCTGTTGGCAGAGCACCCCCCCGAGACTCTTCCCCGTCTTGCCGTCACCCTGGCGCAGGTCGCGCCCCGCGGGGCCGCCATGGACCTCATCGTGGCCAAGGCCACCGAGCTCGGCGTCTCGCGCATCGTCCCGCTGGAGGCCGAGCACAGCGTGCGCCGGACCGGCGTCTCCGGGCGCGAGGCGCGCTGGCATCGCATCATGGTGGAGGCGTCAGAGCAGTGCGGGCGTCGCCGGGTGCCCGAACTGGCGCCCGCGTGCGCCGTGGAGTCCTATCTCCGCACGCGTCCACCGGGCCAGGCGCTTCTTGTCTGCGACCACGGCGGAGGCGCTCGGCCGCTGGCCGAGATCTGCGGCACGTTGCACGACCACGCCGACGTGGCGGTCTTGGTCGGCGGCGAGGGCGGGCTCAGCCCCGAGGAACTCGCGCTGGCCACCGCGCACGGGGGCCGGCGGATCTCCCTGGGGCCGCGCTTGCTGCGCGCCGATACGGCGGCTTTGGCGGCTTTGGCGGTCGTGCAGGCGTGCGCAGGGGATTGGAACTCGTCAGGCGATGGAGCGGCCGCCGACGTCCCGGGGCCGCGGGGAGGCGGGGATGCCTAGCATCCTGATCGTGGACGACGAGCGAGGCCTGTTGACGACTCTGGTCACAGCCTTCCACGCCGAGGGGTACCAGGCCGTGGGGGCCATTTCGGGCGTGGAGGCGCTGGCGGTCTTGGACCGGACCCCGTTCGACGTCGTGATGACCGATCTTCGCATGCGGGGCATGGACGGCCTGGGGTTGATGGAGCGCATCCGGGCCGGCTTTCCGGAGACGGCCATCATCCTGATGACGGGGGCCGCGACGGTCGAATCGGCGGTCGCGGCGCTCAAGGGCGGCGCCTCCGACTACATCCTGAAGCCCTTCGGACTGTCCGAGATCTTCCGCGTGGTACGGCGGTGTCTGGACGAGCATCAGCTTCGGCGCGAGAACGTCGAGTTGTCCGAGGTCAATCGCCGGCTGAAGGAGCTCGACCAGCTCAAGTCCAACCTCCTGTCCGCCGTCAGCCACGAGTTCCGGACGCCGCTCACCATCATGCACGGCTGGCTGAATCTCTTGCTCGAAGGGCAGTTCGGACCGCTCCCCCCCGAGCAGCGGGAGAGCCTGGCCGCGGTCCACAAGAGCGCCACGCGGCTCGGGTGCCTCATCGAGAACCTTTTGGCCTTCGTCGAGTGCGAGCGCGGCGACGGGGTGCGGGCCGCGGGAGCCGTGAGCCTGGCGAGTCTCCTGCAAGATGCGGCGGCGGCGCTGGCCCCCGACTGTCGCGAGCGAGGCATCGCGCTCTCCGTGCATGCGGAGGATGGCCTGCGGATGGTCTGGGGAGAGCGGGACCGTCTTCGGCTGGTGTTCTTCAATCTGATGGAGAACGCGGTCAAGTTCAACGAATCCGGCGGAACGGTCGCGGTGACCGCCCGGGAGGAGGCCGCTGGCGTCGAAGTGCGGATCACCAACAGCCACGGGACGATCCCGCCCGGGCGCGTGGAGGGCTTGCTGGAACCGTTCACGCAGGGGGATATGGGAACCAGCCGCCCAGCGCGGGGTCTCGGCCTGGGTCTGGCGGTGGCCCGGGCGATCATCCACGCCCACGGGGGAGCGCTGCACCTGGGGGTCGGCGAGGACCAGGGCACCACGGTGTGCGTCCGATTGCCGCTGGCGCGTGACACAGCATGACGCGTTGCCACGCGGCAAAGGAAAACCGAGAACCGACACGAGAAAGGTAAAACCGATAACCGATAACCGACCACCGACCATACAATACCGTTAACCGGTTATCAGTTATCAGTTGTCGGTTTTCCATTGGATATACCCCCACACGGGAGTCTGTCATGCCGGATGCGCCGCGCTTGGTCCTGGTGGACGGAAGCGCGTCCTTGTATCGAGCCTTCCACGCCTTGCCCCCGCTGAGCAATTCCCGCGGGGTGCCGACCCACGCGATCCTCGGCTTCACCACCATCCTGCTGAAACTGCTGCGGGAAGAGGAGCCGCAGGCGCTGGCGGTCGTCTTCGACGGGCCCGGCCCGACGGCACGACACCGCGAGTTCCCCGCCTACAAGGCGCAGCGGCCGGCTATGCCTGACGCGTTGGTGGGTCAGATTCCTTTTGTGCACCGGGTGCTTCAGGCGATGCGCGTGCCGGTCCTCATGATCGAGGGCGAAGAGGCGGACGATATCCTGGGAACCGTCGCCGTCCGGGCAGCGGCCCAGTCGTATCTGGTGCGGGTGGTCACGGCGGACAAGGACCTGCTGCAGCTCGTCGGGGAGCGCATCCTGGTGCGCGATCCGCTGGCGCCGCGGACCTTCGGGCCGGCCGAGGTGGAACGCCGGTACGGCATCGCGCCTGGGCAGGTGGCGGACTTCCTCGCCCTGATGGGGGACAGCAGCGACAACATCCCGGGCGTTCCGGGCGTGGGGGAGAAGACGGCCCGGGACCTGCTCCGGCGTTTCGGCAGCCTGGAGACGGTGCTGGCGCGGGCGGCCGACGTGGAGCGGCCCAAGCTGCGGGAGGCGCTGACGGCCGCATGCCGAGCAGGCCCGGTTGAGCAAGCGATTGGCGACGATCCGCACGGATCTCGCGGTGCCCTGGGGGCTGGCCGATCTCACGCGCCGGCAGCCGGATGTGCCGGCCCTGCTGGCGATCTTCCGGGAACTGGAATTCACCCGGTTGGTCCAGCAGTTCAGCCAACCTGCCTTTGGTGGCATGGCCGATGATCTGTAACCCAAAGACCATTGTAAAACCGAAAACCGACAACCGAAAACCGGTCAAGGATTTCCGTTCGCTGGTTGTCAGTTGTCGGTTGTCAGTTGGTTTTGCGCGGAGCCGGCATGATCCTCGTCGGCCTGACCGGGGGCATCGGCGTCGGGAAATCCACGGTCGCCGCCATGTTCGCGGCGTGCGGGGCCGCCGTGGTGGATGCCGATCGGATCAGCCGAGGGCTTCAGGAGCCTGGCGCGCCGTGCTACCGAGCGATCGTCGAGGCATTCGGGGAGGAGATTCTGGACCCCGCCGGGCGGATCGACCGGCAAGCGCCTGGGAGCGATCGTGTTCGCCGACCCCGCCCGCCGCACAGCGCTCGAGGCGATCATGCATCCCGCCATCTGGGCGGCCTGCGAGGCGGAGATCCGCGCGGCGGCGGCAGCGGGGCGGGCGGTATGCGTGGTCGAGGCGGCCCTGATCCTGGAGACGGGACAGCGGAACCGATTCCAGCGCATCGTCGTGGTGACCGCACCGACGGACGTCCAGGTCGAGCGACTGGCGCAGCGCCCGCGGCCTCACGGAGGCGGAGGCGCGCCAGCGGCTGGCGGCGCAGTGGCCGAACGCGGACAAGGCGCGCCAGGCCGATCACGTCATCGACAACGGCGGGGATCTGGCGGCGACCGAGGCGCAGGTCGCCCGGGTGTACGCGGACCTGGCGGCCGATGCCGCGGGAATCGACAGAAAATGCTTGACAAGGCTCCGGGGCCTCTTTAGACTGCGCCTAACTTCGAGTTGTCCTCGCACCATCCCACTTAACTTTTCCACCCTCGAGGCTTCGAAGGTCGAACTTGCCCGCTGCCGTTTCGGGCCCAACAGGTGATTCGCAGAACCATCCAATTGACGGACAGGATGCCTCAGTTACGTGTGTATCGCCGCTTACGCGTGTCGTCGCGCCGGACGCTGGAGCGCCCGGGAGACGGCGATGCCTTCCGCGGGCGCGAGCCGCGCGCCTGAGCGGCGCGGGATCGTGAACCGACCCACCTCACCAAAGGAACTCCGATGAACCTCGCCGAACTCAAAGAGAAGACCATCGCCGAGCTGACCGCCATCGCCCGCACCCTGAACGTGGTCGGGGCCAGCGGCCTCCGGAAGCAGGAGATGATCTTCAAGATCCTGGAGGCGCAGACCGAGAAGAACGGCCTGATCTTCGCCGAAGGGGTGCTGGAGATCCTGCCGGACGGCTTCGGATTCCTGCGGGCGCCGGACTACAACTACCTGCCGGGCCCGGACGACATCTACGTCTCCCCCTCGCAGATCCGGCGCTTCGACCTCCGGACCGGCGACACGGTGTCGGGGCAGGTCCGCCCCCCCAAAGAGGGCGAGCGATACTTCGCCCTCCTCAAGGTCGAGGCGGTCAACTTCGAGAATCCCGAGCTGGTCAAGGACAAGATCCTCTTCGACAACCTGACCCCCCTGTTCCCGAACCAGCGGTTCCGGCTGGAGACGTCGAGCGACGAGATCTCCATGCGCATCATGGACCTCATCACGCCGCTGGGGAAGGGACAGCGGGGCCTGCTGGTGGCGCCGCCCCGGACCGGGAAGACGGTCCTGCTCCAGAAGATCGCCAACAGCATCACCAAGAACCATCCCGAGGTGATCCTGATCGTCCTGCTTGATCGACGAGCGGCCGGAAGAGGTGACCGACTTCCAGCGCTCGGTGAAGGCCGAGGTCGTCAGCTCGACCTTCGACGAGCCGGCCACCCGCCACGTCCAGGTGGCGGAGATGGTGATCGAGAAGGCCAAGCGTCTGGTCGAGCACAAGCGGGACGTGGTCATCCTGCTGGATTCGATCACCCGCCTCGGGCGCGCCTACAACACCATCGTTCCGCCCAGCGGGAAGGTGCTGTCGGGCGGCGTGGACAGCAACGCCCTCCAGCGGCCCAAGCGGTTCTTCGGCGCCGCGCGCAACATCGAGGAGGGAGGCAGCCTCACCATCATCGCCACCGCCCTGATCGACACCGGCAGCCGCATGGACGACGTGATCTTCGAAGAGTTCAAGGGCACGGGCAACATGGAGCTGCACCTGGATCGCCGCCTGGTGGACAAGCGGCTGTTCCCGGCCATCGACATCTTCCGCTCCGGGACCCGGCGCGAGGAGCTGCTGCTGACCCCGACCGAGCTGAACAAGATGTGGGTCCTCCGCAAGGTGCTGGGGACCATGGGCGTGGTGGAGGCCATGGAGCTGCTGCAGGAGAAGATCAAGGAGACCAAGAGCAACGACGATTTCCTGCGGGCCATGAACCAGTAGGCGCCTGGCCCGCCAGGGCGCTTTTCCCTTGCCGCGCCCGTGGCAATTGCTTACTATCACGACCCCGCGCGCTCAAGCCGTTTCCGAATGCGCGCCCGACGGAGGCGAGACCATGAAGGCCGGGATTCATCCTGAGTACGCTCCCGCGATCATCAGTTGCGCGTGTGGCGAAGTGATTCACACCCGCTCCACGGTGCCGGTGCCTGAGGGTGGAAATCTGCTCCAAGTGCCACCCGCTGTTCACCGGCCGCCAGAAGCTCATCGACAGCGAGGGCCGCGTGGAGCGGTTCCAGCGCAAGTACGGCCGCAAGCCGGTGACGACCGAGCCGAGCACGGCCGGGGCTTAGGAGCCGTTACGAAATAACTTGGCCATTTTTTGAAATTTCGTTACGGCTCCTTATGCCGGTTCCGGAATTTCTCCGGTCAAGTTATGCTTTGACAACGGCCTAGCCCGCGCGCCCAGGCACCCCGCTCCCGAGCCTGCAACCGGCCGGACGGGGAGGGGGATGTTCCCCATGAGCTCAACGACTTCCGACGCCGTGATCCCGTCGGCTGCCCGCGCGGCCGGCGGGTTGCGGCGTTTCTCTATTCGGACGCCGAGGGGCGTCCTGCCCCCGGCATGTCGCTCCACCGGCCCGCTCACCATCACCCGACCGCCGGCGGGCATCACCACTAGCCCGCGCCCTGCGGACCCGGGTCCCGCTCGCGTCGCCGTTCCGTCGTTCCGTTGCTTCTGCGTATGCTGTGCGGCTCCCGGGGCGCATCGGCCGGGCCGGTCATCGTTTCACGAGGTTCCCGATGTCCACATTGATCGACAAGCTGGATGCCATCGAGCGCCGCCACGGGGAGATCATGGAGCGGCTCTCCGACCCGGCCGTGCTGGCGGATCCGGCGGAGTACCAGCGGACGGCCAAGCTCCACGCCGAGCTGAATCCGGTGGTGGAGGAATATCACCGCCTCAAGAAGCTCCTCCGGGAGCTGGAAGGGGCGCGCGGCCTGCTGCAGGAGACGGTCGAACCCGAGATGCGCGAGCTGGCGGCGGCGGAGCTGGAGGAGCTCGACCAGCGGCGGGCGGCGCTGGAGGCGTCCCTCGAGCTCATGCTGCTGCCCAAGGATCCCGCCGACGACCGGAACATCATCCTGGAGATCCGGGCCGGCGCGGGCGGCGAAGAGGCCGGCCTGTTCGCCGCCGAGCTGCTCCGCATGTACACGCGCTACGCCGAGACGCAGCGCTGGCGGGTGGAGATGATCGCCGGCAACGCCACCGGCATCGGCGGGATCAAGGAAGCGATCTGCACCGTGGAAGGCCGCGGGGCCTACAGCCGCCTCAAGTTCGAGAGCGGCGTCCACCGCGTGCAGCGGGTGCCGGCCACCGAGGCCAGCGGGCGCATCCACACCTCCACGGTGACGGTGGCGGTGCTGCCCGAGGCGGAAGAGGTGGACGTCCAGATCAACCCGAACGATCTGCGCATCGACGTCTTCCGCTCCACCGGGCCCGGCGGGCAGAGCGTCAACACCACCGACTCGGCCGTGCGGATCACCCACCTGCCCACGGGGCTGGTGGTGACCTGCCAGGACGAGAAATCCCAGCACAAGAACAAGGCCAAGGCGCTGAAGGTCCTGCGCGCCCGTCTGTACGATCAGGAGCTCACGCGGCAGAAGGACGCCATCGACCAGAACCGCCGGACGCAGGTGGGCAGCGGCGAGCGGGCGGAGAAGATCCGGACGTACAACTTTCCGCAGAACCGGGTCACGGACCACCGCATCGGGCTCACCGTCCACAACCTGAGCGCCGTGCTGGAGGGGGATCTGGACGACCTGATCCAGGCGCTGGCGACCCACGACCAGGCCGAGCGCCTGAAGGCCCTGTCATGATGCGACTGCGACTTCCCGAGATGTCGCGCTTCCTGCGAGGCGGCGCGCTGTCCCTGCCGAACGACTGCTGTCCGGTGGTGGAGGCCTGCGTGGCGAGCGGGACGCTCCTCCTGGAGCAGGCCGGGATCGAGACCGCCCGCCTGGATGCGGAGTGCCTGGTGGCCGCCGGCCTCGGCTGCCCGCGCTGGCGCCTGATCCTGGAACCGAACCGACGTCTCTCGCCGGAGGAGTTCGGCCGCATCCTGCGGCTGCTCCAGCGCCGGGAACGGCGCGAGCCGCTGGCCTACGTCCTCGGCGTGCGGGAGTTCTGGTCGCTGCCGATGGCGGTCTCGGCGGGGGTCCTGGTTCCCCGGCCGGAGACGGAGACGCTGGTCGAGGCCGCGCTGGCCGCGTGGGGCGAGATGAGAGGCGCGAGCCGCGAGGGGGGGGCGACTATCGTGGAGTTGTGTACGGGGTCGGGCGCCGTGGCGATCGCCCTCGCGAAGGAGCTGCCGGCCGCGCGCCTGCTGGCCACGGATGTCTCCTGGCGGGCGCTCCGCGTGGCGCGCGCCAACGCGGCGCGGCACGGCGTCGCGGAGCGGATCGAGTTCCTTCGCGGGGATCTGTGGCGCGCCGTGAACGGGCAGGCGCCGGCCGGATCGGTGGATCTGGTCGTGGCGAACCCGCCGTACATCCGGTCACCGGAGTTGGCGACGCTGATGCCCGAGGTCCAGTGGGAGCCGCGTCTGGCGCTGGACGGGGGGGCCGATGGCCTGCGCGTGCTCCGCGCGATCGTGGCGTCCAGCCCAGACCGCATCCGTCCCGGCGGCTTTCTCCTGCTGGAGATCGGCGCGGAGCAGGCCGAGGCGGTGGGGGCCTTGCTGGCGGCCTCGGGCCGATTCGGTCCGCCCCGGGTCCTCCCCGATCTGGCGGGGCGGCCGCGCGTCGTCGTTGCGCGACGACGCGGAATGTAAAACGGACAACCGACAATAGAGAACCGATCAATAGTACCCATTGTCCGGTTTTGCATGGTCGGTTTTCCATTTTTCAATCCACGGAGTGGCGTGTGGACCAGCTAGTCATTCGGGGCGGCAAGACGCTGCATGGGGAGGTGCAGGTGAGCGGGGCCAAGAACGCCGCGCTGCCGCTCATGGCAGCGGCGCTGCTCACGGCGGAGCCGCTCTCCCTGTCGAACGTGCCTCGGTTGATGGACGTCCGGACCATGACGCGGCTGCTGCGCCACATGGGGACGGAGGTGGCGGGGGACGGCACGTCAGACCTCACGCTGCAGGCGCAGCAGATCTCGCGCCCCGAGGCTCCCTACGACCTGGTGAAGACGATGCGGGCCTCCGTCGTGGTCCTGGGGCCGCTGGTGGCGCGGCACGGCCGGGCGCGCGTCTCGCTGCCCGGCGGCTGTGCGATCGGTCCGCGTCCCATCAACCTGCACCTGATGGGGCTGGAAAAGCTGGGCGCCGCCGATCCGACTCGACCAGGGATACGTCGAGGCCGAAGCGCGGCGCCTCACCGGCGCGCGCATCGCCTTCGACATCCAGACCGTCACCGGCACCGAGAATCTCATGATGGCGGCGGCGCTGGCGGAGGGGACCACGGTCCTGGAGAACGCCGCCTGCGAGCCGGAGGTGACGGACCTGGCGGAGCTCCTGAACCGCATGGGTGGACAGGTCGAGGGCGCCGGCACGCAGACGATCACGATCCGCGGGGTCGCCGCGCTGCACGGGGCGAGCCACCGGACGATCCCCGACCGGATCGAGGCCGGCACCTTCGCCATGGCGGGGGCCATCACGGGGGGGGACCTCACGATCCGCGGATGCCGCCCCGACCATCTGGACGCGGTCCTCGCCAAGCTGGAGGAGACCGGCGCCCGGGTCGAGGCCTGGGCGGACGGCCTGCGGGTGGTCTCCGGCGGCCGGACGAACGCGGTCAACGTCCGGACGCAGCCGTTCCCGGGGTTCGCCACGGACATGCAGGCGCAGATCATGGCGCTCATGACGGTGGCCGAGGGGCAGAGCGTCATCACCGAGTCGGTCTTCGAGAACCGGTTCATGCACGTGAACGAGCTCCTCCGGATGGGGGCCGACATCACCATCGCGGGGAACACGGCCGTGGTCCAGGGGGTGCCGCGCCTGCTGGGCGCCCCGGTGATGGCCACCGATCTCCGGGCCAGCGCCTCGCTGGTGGTGGCCGGCCTGGCCGCCCACGGCGAGACGGTGATCTCTCGGATCTACCACCTGGACCGGGGCTACGAGGCCATCGAGACCAAGCTGACGGCCCTGGGCGCCGACATCCGGCGAGTGAAGAGCTGACGGCCACGGGGACGAGCGTGACGCCCCTCATCAGCCGATCGCATTGCCATCGCTCTTCCCAAGGGACGCCTGTTCCCGGCGGCGCTGGCCCTGTTCGCTCGGGCCGGGATCACGGAGGTGGAGACGCTGGCGGACTCGCGCCGGCTGACGCTCGACGATGACGCCCGCGGGCTCCGGTTCCTCGCCCTCAAGCCCGTGGACATTCCGACCTACGTCGAGCACGGGGCGGCGGACCTGGGGATCGTGGGGAAGGACCTCTTGCTGGAGCAGGGGCGGGATGTGTACGAACCGCTGGATCTCGGATTCGGGGCGTGCCGCTTGGTGGTGGCGGAGCCGGCCCATCTCCGGCTGACCGACGATCCGGCGGCGTGGTCGTCCCTGCGGGTGGCCACCAAGTACCCGCGGCTCACGGAGCGGCACTTCAGCCGGAAAGGGATCCAGGTCGAGACCGTCCACCTGTCCGGCTCCATCGAGCTGGCCCCGGCCATGGGCCTGGCGGAACGGATCGTGGATCTGGTGGACTCGGGCCGCACGCTGGCGGAGAACGGCCTGGTCGAGGTGGAGGAGATCCTGCGGACCTCGGCGCGCCTGATCGTCAACCGGGCCAGCCTGAAGACGCGGTACGGGGCCATCCAGGCCCTGATCGACTCGCTCCGATCTCAGACGCCGGCCCGGCGCGGGGGAGCGCGATGCGACTGATGACGGCAGGGTCGGCCGCATGCGCGGAATTCCTGGAGGCGCTGCGGGGACGCGGCCGCGTCCCCGATCCCACCGTCGAGGCGGCCGTGCGGAGGCATCCTGGAGGACGTCCGCCGCCGGGGCGACGCGGCGGTCTTCGAGCACACGGAACGGCTGGACGGCGTCCGCCTGACGCCAGAGACGGTGCGGGTCTCCGAGGGCGACCGCGACGCGGCGCTGGCCGGCCTCGATCCGGCGGTCCGCGAGGGGCTGGCCCTGGCGGCGGCGCGGATCGAGAACTTCCATCGGCGCCAACGCCGGGAGTCCTGGTTCATGGAGGAGGCGGGCACCGGCCTCCTGGGCCAGCTGGTCCGCCCGCTGGACCGGGTGGGCCTGTACGTTCCCGGCGGATCGGCGGCGTACCCCTCCTCGGTCCTGATGAACGCGATCCCTGCGACGGTGGCGGGGGTGGCGGAGATCGCCATCTGCACCCCGGTCGGGAGAGACGGCCGGGTGCCGCCGGCTGTCCTGGCGGCGGCGGCGCTGGCGGGCGTCCGGGAGATCTACCGGATCGGCGGCGCGCAGGCCGTGGGGGCGCTGGCGTACGGCACCGCCTCGGTCCGTTCGGTGGACAAGATCGTCGGGCCCGGCAACGTCTACGTGGCCACCGCCAAGCGGCTGGTCTTCGGGGTGGTGGGCATCGACATGGTGGCGGGCCCCAGCGAGATCCTGGTGGTCGCGGACGAGGCGGCGCCCGCGGCGTGGGTGGCCGCGGATCTCCTGGCCCAGGCGGAACACGATCCGCTCGCCTCCGCCGTCTGCGTGACACCGTCGGCCGCGCTGGCCCGCGCCGTGCTGGCGGAGGTGGAGCGGCAGCTCGCCCTGCTGCCGCGGGCCGCCACCGCCGCGCAGGCCGTGGGGCGCTTCGGCGCGGTGATCGTGGTGGACGATCTGGCGTCCGCGGTGGCGCTGGCCAACTCGGTCGCACCGGAGCATCTGGAGCTCATGGTGGCCGATCCCTGGGCCCTCGTCCCCGCGGTGCGGCACGCCGGGGCGGTGTTCCTGGGACGACACACGCCGGAGGTGGCCGGGGACTACCTGGCAGGGCCGAACCACGTCCTGCCCACCGCGGGGACGGCGCGCTTCGGGTCTCCCCTGTCCGTGGACGATTTCCAGACCCGCTCGTCGCTGGTCAGTCTCACACCCGAGGCGATCCGCCGGTGGCGCGATCCGATCGTGCGTCTGGCCGAACTGGAAGGCCTCGACGGGCATGCCCGCTCCATCACGATTCGGACGGAGGGCACATGAGCTTCGATCTGGCAGCCGTCATCCGACCCGAGGTGCGGGCGCAGATTCCCTACCACACCGGACCGGAGCCCGCGCCGGGTCGGCGCGTGAAACTGGACGCCAACGAGAGCCCTTTCGCGCTGGGCGACGCGCTGCGGGGGGAGCTGGCGGCGGAGTTCGCGCGGGCCCTGGCGGACGTGGAGTTGCACCGGTACCCCGATCCCAACCGCGCGGGACCTTCGGGACCTGTTGGCCCGCGACCTCGGCGTGGGGACGGATCGGATCCTGGTCGCGAACGGCTCCGACGAGGCCATCCAGATGCTGTTGATGGCCGTCGCGGGGCCCCGCGCGGCGATCGCCGTGCCCGTTCCCACCTTCGCGATGTACGCCATCGGCGCCCGGGTGATGGGGACGCGGGTGGTGGAGGTTCCGCTGGGCGACACCTTTGGGCTGGACGCCGACCGCTTCCTGGAGGTCGTGCGGCGGGAGCGTCCGCGGCTGGTCTTCCTGGCCTGGCCCAACAACCCGACGGGCAACCTCTTCGACGCCGCCGCGGTGGAGGCGATCCTCACCGCCTGCGGCGGACGGGACGGCCAGGCCCTGGTGGTGGTGGACGAGGCCTACGTCCACTACTCCGGACAGAGCTTTCTCGGCCGCTTGAACGAGTTCCGCAACCTGGTCGTCCTGCGCACGCTCTCCAAGATCGGCCTGGCCGGGATCCGGCTGGGGATGCTCATCGCCGCGCCCGAGGTGGTGCGCGAGGTGAACAAGGTCCGCATGCCGTACAACGTGAACGCCCTCAGCCAGGCGGCGGCCCGGGTGGTGCTGGCCCACGGGGACGTGGTGCGCCGACATGCGGCCGCCATCGTCCGGAGCGGGACCGGGTCCAGGCGTCGCTGGCAACGATGCCGGGGGTGACGGCCTTTCACAGCGACGCCAACTTCATCCTGCTGCGGACGCGCCGGTCGGGCGACACGGTCTGCGCCGACCTGCTGGAAGCGGGCGTCCTGGTCCGCAATTTCTCCCGCGCGCCGCACCTCGCCGAGTGCCTGCGCGTCACCATCGGCACCCCGGAGGAGAACGACGCCTTTCTGCATGCCCTGGCCGCCGCGCTCGGGCCCCGGAGGACCGCATGAGCCGTTCCGCCGCCATCGCGCGCACGACCGCCGAGACGAACATTCGCATCCGCCTGGAACTCGACGGCCGCGGGGAGCACGCCATCGCGACCGGGATCCCGTTCCTGGACCACATGTTGGCCCAGGTGGCCCGCCACGGCCACTTCGACCTCGCGGTGGAGGCCACCGGGGATCTCGGGGTCGACTTTCACCACACGGTGGAAGATCTGGGGATCGCCCTCGGCGATGCCGTGTCGCAAGCCCTGGGGGACAAGGCGGGGATCGTGCGCTACGGTGCGGCCCGGGTGCCCATGGACGAGTCGCTGGCATCCGCCGTGGTGGATCTGAGCGGGCGCCCCTACCTTGTGCTTCAGGCGCCGCAGCTCGCCGGCGAACGCATCGGCGACTTCGACGCGGACCTGGTGCGGGAGTTCCTCCAGGCGCTCACCAACCACCTGCGGGCCAACGTCCATATCCAGATCGAGTATGGGCAGAACGCGCACCACATGGTGGAGGCGGTCTTCAAGGCGCTGGGCCGCGCGCTGGACCAGGCGACCGGTCTGGACGCTCGCGTGGCGGGCGTGATCCCGTCCACCAAGGGGAGCTTGGCCTGACGTGATCGCCATCATCGATTCGGGCATAGCCAATCTCCGAAGCGTGGAGAAGGCGCTCGGCACGGTCGGGGCGGAGGCGGCCATCGTCGACGATCCGCGCCGGCTCCGGGAGGCGTCGGGGATCATCCTCCCCGGGGTGGGGGCTTTTGCCGACGGGATCGCGAAGCTACGGACCGGCGGGTTCGTGGAGCCGCTCCGGCGCGAGATCGAGCGGGGCAAGCCGGTCCTGGGGATCTGCCTCGGTCTGCACTTCCTGTTCTCCGAGAGCGAGGAGTTCGGCCTCCACAGGGGCATGGATCTGCTTCCCGGTCGGGTGATCCGGTTCCGGGACGACATGTCCGACCCGCTGGTCGGCGGGAGTCGGCTGAAGGTCCCGCACATGGGGTGGAATCGGGTACGGATCGAACGGCCGGCGCCCATTCTGGCCGGGCTGCCGGACGAACCGTTCTTCTATTTCGTCCATTCCTACTACGTGGAGCCGCGGGACGACGCGGTGACGGCGGGGACGACGGAGTACGGGATCCGGTTCACGGCGGTGATCTGGCGGGAGAATCTCTTCGCGACGCAGTTCCATCCGGAGAAGAGCCAGGCGGTCGGCCTCCAGCTCCTGAAGAACTTCGCGGCGCTCGCGACGTGACGGGAATTGGGCAACTGGGCAATTGAGCGACTCGGCAACGGGGCGATTCGGCGATTTGGGAATTCGGTGTGTATGCCCCGGAGGCTCGTATTGCCAGTCGCCTAATCGCCGAGTCGCCCGATTGCCACATCGCCGCCCTGCCGACCGGCCGGTGCGGGACACGGAGTAGGACGCGTGGAGATCATACCAGCCATCGACCTTCGTGGGGGCAAAGTGGTCCGCCTGATCCAGGGCGATCCCGCCCGGGAGACCCGCTACGGCGACGACCCCGCGGCCACGGCTGCCGACTGGGAGCGGCGCGGGGCGGCGCGCCTGCACGTGGTCGATCTGGACGGGGCCCTGGGCGGCTCTCCCGCCAATCAGGCGGCCCTGGCGGCGATCCTGGGTGCGATCCGGATCCCGGTGCAGGTGGGCGGAGGCCTCCGAACGGCGGAGGCGATCCGGGCGATCTTGGATCTGGGGGCGGCCGTGGCGGTCCTGGGGACGGCGGCGATCCGGGATCCCCGGTTCCTGGAGGCCGCCTGCGCCGAATTCCCGGGCCGGGTCGCGCTGGGGCTGGATGCCCGCGGCGGCATCCTGGCCGTGGCCGGGTGGGCCGAGGCGACGACCATCCGGGCCACGGACCTGGCGCGAGGGGCAAGCGATCTCCCGCTGCGGGCGATCGTCTACACCGACATCCAGCGCGACGGGATGCTGGAGGGGCCCAACCTGGCCGAGCTCGGCGCCGTGGCGGCAGCCACGCGGATCCCGGTGATCGCCTCCGGCGGCATCTCGTCCGCGGAGGATCTCCACGCCCTGCAGGCGCTGGAGCCTGCCGGCGTGACCGGGGCCATCATCGGGAAGGCGCTCTACGACGGTCGGCTGACCCTGGAAGCGGCACTCCGCGCGGGGCGGGCGTGATGCTGGCCAAACGGATCATCCCGTGTCTCGACGTGAAGGAGGGGCGGGTCGTCAAGGGGACCCGGTTCGTCAACCTCCGCGACGCCGGCGACCCGGTGGAGGTGGCCGCGCTGTACGATCGGCAGGGCGCGGACGAGCTGGTGTTCCTCGACATCACCGCCTCCCACGAGCGGCGGGGGATCATGATCGATGTGGTGGCCCGGACCGCCGATCAGGCCTTCATGCCGCTGACCGTGGGGGGAGGCATCCGGGCGCTGGAGGATATCCGGGCCTTGCTCAAGGCGGGCGCGGACAAAGTCTCTCTCAACACGGCGGCCGTGCAGGAGCCGGAACTCATCCAGCGCTCCGCAGAGCGGTTCGGCAGCCAATGCATTGTGCTGGCGATTGATGCCAAACGGAGATCTGAGAACCGAGAGCCGCAAGCCACGAGGCACGAGCCTCGAGCGGGGACTCGCGACGACGAAACGCGGCTCGAATGGGAGGTGTACATTCACGGCGGGCGGACGCCGACGGGTAAGAACGCCGTGGCGTGGGCGCTGGAGGGGGAGCGGCTGGGGGCCGGCGAGATTCTCCTGACCAGCATGGACCGGGACGGCACCCGGGATGGATACGACCTGGAGCTCACCCGGGCCATCGCCGAGGCGGTGCGCATCCCCGTCATCGCCTCGGGCGGGGCGGGGACGCTGGAGCACCTCTTTGACGGGCTGACGACGGGCAAGGCGGACGCGGCCCTGGCGGCGTCTATGTTTCATTACCGAGAGGTCACCGTGTCGGAGGTGAAACGTTATCTGGCGGGCCGCGGCGTGTCGGTCCGGCAGTAACGCGGGCACGTCCGGATCAGGAGGGCGATCATGGAGTTCCAGGCGGTGCGAATCGAGACTCCCGAAGGCGCCAACGTCATCCTGGGGCAGAGTCACTTCATCAAAACGGTGGAGGACCTGTACGAGATCCTGGTGACCGCGGTCCCCGGCGCGAAGTTCGGAATCGCGTTTTGCGAAGCGTCCGGCCCGTGCCTCATCCGCTCGGCGGGGACCGACGAGGCGCTCCGAGCGGCGGCGGTCCGGAACGCCCAGGCGGTCGCCGCCGGCCATTTCTTCGTGGTGATTCTGCGGGACGCCTACCCCATCAACGTCCTGAACGCCGTGAAGCACTGCCAGGAGGTCTGCACCATCTTCTGTGCGTCGGCCAACCCGATCGAGGCCGTGGTGGCCGTCACCGGTCAAGGCCGGGGCGTGATGGGCGTGGTGGACGGCCTGCCGCCAACGGGGGTCGAGACGCCGGGCGACGTGGCCGACCGGAAGGCCTTTCTGCGGAAGATCGGCTACAAGCTATCCTGACCCATGCCCACGTTCAAATGACCGGTCCCGGCCCGTATCGGTTGTGAGTTATCGGCCACGGGGCACTCAAGGGGGTGTGCGATGATCACAGTGCCGGAGACCCTGCGGTTCGATGCCAACGGTCTGATCCCGGCCATCGCGCAGGACGCCGACGACGGCCAGGTCCTGATGTTCGCCTACATGAACGCGGAGGCGGTGGCGCAGACGCTGGAGACCGGCCTGGCCCACTATTACAGCCGGTCGCGGGGCCGATTGTGGCGGAAAGGCGAGGAGTCCGGCCACGTCCAGCGGGTCCGAGAGATTCGCTACGACTGCGACGAGGACGCGCTCCTGATCAAGGTGGAGCAGGAGGTCGCGGCCTGCCACACCGGTCACCGCTCCTGTTTTTACCGCCAACTCCCCAGCGCCGTATCGGGCGAGACCGAAGCGCCCACGCGACGATTCGACCCAGCGACCGTGTACGCCGGCCTCGGGGTCCTGTTGGAGATCTACGCCGCCATCCGGGATCGCCAGGCTCGCCGTCCCGAAGGATCGTACGTGGCCTCGCTTTTCGCCGAAGGGGCGGACCAGATCCTGAAGAAGCTGGCAGAGGAGTCCGCGGAGGTCCTCCTGGCGGCAAAGGGTGGAAACCGGGACCAGCTCGTCTACGAGATGGCGGACCTCTGGTTCCACAGCCTGGTCGTGTTGGCGGAGCACGACATCCGTCCCGAAGAGATCGCGCGGGAACTGGGGCGCCGCATCGGAAAGCAGAAACCGGACTACGCCTCGCCCCCCGGCGACCCCCTGCAGGGCCGCAATTCCGTTGACACATTTCCCCCTCAGGCGTAAAATCAACCGTTATTTTTCATGGAGTTGTTTCACCGATAGCACGAACCATTCGAGCAGTGCGGCGCAAAGGGGGTGTGAGTGCATGCCGAGCGTGATGGTGAAGGAGGACGAATCCTTCGAGAGCGCGCTACGCCGCTTCAAGAAACAGTGCGAGAAAGCCGGAGTACTTTCCGAGTTGCGCAAGCGGGAGCATTACGAAAAGCCCAGCGTCCGCCGAAAGAAGAAGATGTTGGCGGCGCGCAAGAAGGCGGCGAAGCGTTTGCGGCTGATTGGGGAGTCGTAAGGTGGAGCTGAAAGCGCAACTGGCCGACGATCTGAAATCGGCCTTGCGGTCAGGGGACAAGCTGCGGACGTCGGTGATTCGTCTTCTCATGGCACTGATCAAGAACCGTGAAGTGGAAAAACGCGGCCCCCTGACGGATGCCGAGCTGATTCAGGCCCTCTCTGCCTCTTGCAAACAGCGGCAGGAAGCGATCGACCAGTATCGCCAGGGTCATCGGCAGGACCTGGTGGACAAGGAGACGGCGGAACTGCATATACTGCAAGCCTACCTGCCAACCGCGCTCGGGCCGGAGGAGCTGCAGGCTCTGGTGCATGAGGCGATCCGGGAGTCGCAGGCCGCCTCCCCACGGGAGATGGGCAAGGTGATGGCCCTGCTCATGCCCAAGGTGACCGGCCGGGCGGACGGCAAGGTTGTCAGCGGACTGGTTCGCGAGATGCTCACCAAGAGCTGATGGATTGCGGGGTCGGGGGCGTCCCCGGCGTCGCGGTTCAGCGGCGCAGGTCAGGGTGGCAATGAGGCAAGGGACTCGGAACCGAGTCCCTTGCTTTTTTCTGGGCGCGGCGCGGACGCGCCCGCGACATGCTATGGATGCCCACTCGTTACGCGTGCTGGAGTTCGATGCGGTGCTGGAGTGCCTCGCCGCCGAAGCGGCGTCCATCCTCGGACGGCAGCGGGCCCTCGCCCTGGCGCCGTCGGCGGACGCGGCACTCGTGGCCCACCGGCTGACCGAGACCCGGGAGGCGCGCGTGCTCCTGGCTCACGGGCCGGCGCCGGGTCTGGAGCGGGCGGCGGACATCCGCGAGGCGGTGGCGCGCGCCGGCATCGCCGGGGCCCGGCTGTCCCCGCAAGACCTCCTGGCGATCGCGGAGACGCTGGAGGCCGCCGAGCACGCCCGACAGATGGTGCGCCGGCCCGATCTCGACCTTCCGCGGCTGTCCGCCGTTTCCGCCGGCCTGCGCCCGCCGTCGGCCCTGTGGCGCGAGATCCGGCGGTGCGTCTTGCCCGACGGCACGGTGACAGACACGGCCAGTCCCGAGCTCTCGCGTTTGCGAGCACAGGCGCGCGCCGCGCGCGAGGCGACTCGCGAGAGTCTGCAGGGCCTCCTGGGGAGCCCGCAGTTGCACGGTGTCATCGCCGAGCCGGTGATCACGCTGCGGAACGATCGATATGTCATCCCGGTCCTGCCCGGTTACCGCCTGCATCTCGCCGGGGTTGTCCAGGACCAATCCGGGAGCGGGCACACACTGTTTCTGGAGCCGCTGTCGGTTGTCGAGCAGAACAACGCCATCCGCCGGTTGGAGCGGGAGGCCGAGGCCGAGGTGGACCGGATCCTGGGTGACCTGACCGCCAGGGTCGGGGCCGCCGGCGACGACATCGGCGCGACCGTGGAGGCCCTCGCGGACCTCGACCTCATCCTCGGCCGGGCGCGGCTCGCCGAGCGGTGGGGGGCGACGCAGCCCATGGTCGATCCGGGCGGCAGCCTCCGCTTGCGCGGGGCCAGGCATCCGCTGCTGGTGGAGTCGCGTCGCCGCCGGGCGCCGGGCGCCGACGAGCAGGAGGTGGTGCCCATCGATGTGCCCCTCGAGCCGTCGAGGATCGTGCTGGTGATCACGGGACCGAACGCCGGCGGGAAGACGGTGGCCCTGAAGACCGTTGGCCTGCTGGTCCTGATGGCGCAGGCCGGCCTGCACATCCCAGCCTCTCCCGACTCCTCCCTGCCGGTCTTCGGTGGGGTGTATGCGGATATCGGGGACGAGCAGAGCATCGCCCGGGATCTCAGTACCTTCTCGGCTCACGTGTCGCGGCTCACAACCATTCTCGCCGCCGCGAACGGGAGCAGCCTGGTCCTGATGGACGAAATCGGGGCCGGTACCGATCCGGGAGAGGGGGCGGCCCTGGGCAACGCGATTCTGGAGGCGCTGGCATACCGGGGCGCCCACGTCGTGGCCACCACGCATCTCGATGGAATCAAGGCATTTGTGGCCCAGAATCCGTCCATGGTGAACGGAGCCGTGGAGTTCGACCTTGACAGGATGCGGCCGGTGTATAAATTACATATCGGGTTCCCCGGTCGCAGCTTTGCCATTGATGTCGCCTGCCGCCTTGGCATCCCTCCGTCCGTTGTTCAGCGTGCGCGGGAGTTTGTCGGGGATTCCGGCGCAGGGGTCGCCGCCCTGCTGGATCAACTGCACGTCCTCGAATCGCAGCGCGCCGAGCAGGTAGCCTCGGCTGTCAGGGAGCGAGCGGAAGCCGTCCGCGCCCGGGAAGAGGCGGAGAGCATTGTCGGGGACCTGCGGGCCAAGGCGGCGAGTCTACGAGCCCGGACCGGACAGTTGGTCGCCGAGATCGCGGCAGAAGCCCGCCGGCGGGTCGAGGCGGTTGTCGAGGACTTGAAACGCGGCCGGGCCGTCCAGGAGGCGCGTCACGCCGTCGGGAAACTCGTCGAGTTGCCCGAGGCCATGCTGGCGGAATTCCCGGCGGGACCGCCGGAGGCCGAGGATGCCCCGCCGGAGCGGATCGAGCCAGGCCAGCAGGTCCGGATCCGGCATCTTGGGCAAGTCGGTACGGTGGTCTCGGAGGTCAACGCCCAGGGGTTGGTCGAGGTGCAGTTACCCGTGGGGAAGGCCCGCGTGCCGGTGGCGGCGCTTTCTGCTGCGGGCCCGGCGATTCCCCGGCGCGAGGCGCCCATTTCGTGGACGGCGGGGGCCGGCGACAGCCTGACGGCAGAGATCAACGTCATCGGCTGCACGGTCGAGGAGGCCACCCAGCGCGTCGGACGGTACCTGGACGACGCCATGCTGGGCGGGCTCGCGCGGGTTCGGATCATTCACGGCAAGGGAACCGGGCGCCTCCGGCGCGGCATCGCGGCCCTTCTGCAGGAGCATCCGCTGGTGGCCGGTTTTCAGCTCGCCTCCTTCGACGAGGGAGGCGCAGGGGCCACCATGGTGGACCTGGGGACGCGGGATGCGGGCGGCCATCCCCCGGCGCCACCGGCGGCAGTGTGAGGGCAGGGTGATTCCCGAGGACGTCATCGCCGAAATCGTCCGGCGTACGGACATCGTGGAACTGATCGGCGGATACCTCCCGCTCCGAGCGGCGGGGCGGACGCACAAGGGGCTGTGCCCGTTCCACACCGAGAAGACGCCGTCGTTCGTGGTCAATCCCGAGCGGCAGATCTTCCACTGCTTCGGCTGCGGGGAGGGGGGCGACGCCATCGCGTTCCTCATGAAGCACGAGCGCCTCGGTTTCATGGAGGCGGTGCGGTTCCTGGCCGAGCGCGCGGGCGTCTCGCTCCCCACGACGCGCGGCGGGCATGGGCCGGGCGAGGCAGACAGCCGCCTGCCGCTGCTGGAGATCCATCGGCTGGCGCTCCAACATTTCCGGGAGAACCTGGCGGGTCCGGCGGGGGAGGCCGCCCGAGCGTACCTGGCCGAGCGGGGGCTCTCGCCGGAGCTGGTCGAACGGTTCGAGCTGGGCTACGCGCTGCCGCGCTGGGACGCGCTCCTCCGCGTGCTGAAGACGCGGGGATACCCGGACAAGGTCCTGGAGGCGGCCGGGCTCTCCGTGCCGCGGCAGAGCGGGTCGGGTTACTACGACCGATTCCGGAACCGACTCATGATCCCGATCTGGGACGTGAGCGGCAAGGTGATCGCCTTCGGCGGGCGCGCCCTGGAATCGAAGGAGGTGAAGTACCTCAACTCGCCCGAGACGGCGCTGTACCGGAAGGGGCATCACCTCTACGGGCTGAACCTGGCGGCGCGCGCCATCCGCGACCGCAAGGTCGTCATCGTGGTGGAGGGGTACTTCGACGCCATCATGCTGCACGCCCACGGCTTCGAGCACGCCGTGGCGGCGCTGGGTACGGCGCTCACCACCGACCAGGCGCGTCTCCTCGGCCGGTACGCCCAGACCGTCGTGCTCCTCTTCGACCCGGATGCGCCCGGGATCGGCGCCGCCCGGCGCAACCTGGAGCACCTGATCAACGTGGATCTCACCTGGCGGATCGTCCTGCTGTCCGACGGGCTCGACCCCGACGCCTTCCTGCGAAAGCACGGGGCCGCCGAGTTCCAGGCGGCGCTGGACGGCGCGCAGGACCTGGTGGAATTCTTTCTGGACCGCCGCGTGTCGGGGCTGGACCTCAACGACCCGGTGGAGCGGGCCCGGGCGGTGGACGGCCTGATCGAGGTCGTGGGGCTCATCGACAGCCCGATCCGCCGCGAAGGATACGTCCAGCGCGATCGCCCAGCGGGCGGCGATCTCGGACCGGACCCTGCTGGAGGCGGTGGCGCAACGGCGCGGGCGGATCGGCCGGCAGGACGCCGAGGCTCGCGCCGCCCCCGGCGCCGACCACCCCGCCCACGGCGGAGGAGCAACTGGTGTTCGTGGGACTCCATCATCCCGCCTATCGCGGGCGGATCGCGGCCGCGCTTGCGCCGGAGGATATCCGTGACCCGGTGCTGCAGCGGATCTTCATCGAGTTCGTGCAACGAGGCGAGCAGGGATCGCGCGGACGCCGGCGCCCGCCCCATGAGTCTTCAACCGCCGGAGGTACAGCGTCGCCTTTCGTCGCTGTGGGCCGCCGCGGGGGAGAGCGATCTGCTCCCGGCAGGCGAGGAGCGGGAGGCGGCGCTAGCCCAGATGGTGGAAGACTGCCTCGGGCGGATCGCCGCACGGCGTTCCCGCGCACAGCGCACCGTCCTGCGCCAGGCCCTGGAAGCCGCCGATCGCCAGGGGGATCCCGAGCGCGTCTTGAAGCTTCTGGCGGAACACCCGTCCATCAAGAGCGGCGACAAGACCACCTAGGGGAGAGATCGCATGGCCAAGACACCGACAGGGAAGCATGCCGCAGCGCGCCGCCGACCGACAGAGCCCTCGCGCCCTCGCCGGAAGACGGCGCGACCGTCCGTCGAGGGCAGCCGCACAACGGCGACCAAGGTCGCGGTCCGGCCCGCGGCGTCGAGCAAGAAGCCCGCCACCCCGCCCAAGAAGGCCGCGAAGGCGCCCGAACCGAAACGGCCGGCGCAGGCGAAGCCGGCCCCGGTTGCCGCGCCGGTCGCCAAGCGACCGGGAAAGCCCGAGCCGAAGGCGGCGCTGGGGACTCGCCCGGCGGCCACAGCCGCCGCCCGGATCGAGGAGATCAAGGCGCTCGTCGTGCTGGGGAAGAAGAAGGGCTACCTCACCTACGACGAGATCATGAGCCAGCTTCCCGAGGACGAGTCGTCCGCCGAGCGGTTCGACGAGATCTTCCGCGCGCTGGGGGAGATGGACATCGAGGTGGTGGACGCCCCGGAGCGGCGGAAGGGCGCCGACGGCGAGGAGACGACGGAGGAAGAGGCGTCGCCGGAGGCGGAGCTGGATCTGTCCCCGGCCCCGGTCGGGCGCACCGACGATCCGGTCCGCATGTACCTCCGAGAGATGGGACGGACGCCGCTGCTCACCCGCGAGGGCGAGATCCGGATCGCCAAGCGCATCGAGGAAGGCCGCAAGGAGGTGGCGGACTCCGTCTGCCGCGCGGCGGCCGCGGTGCGCGAGATCCTGTATCTGGGGGAACGGCTGGAGCAGGGGCGGCTCCGGATCGGGGATCTCCTGGCGCTGAACGAGTTCGAAGAGATCTCCGAGCAGAGGGAGCGCGATCTGCAGAACGAGATCAGGCCGGTGATCCGTGCCCTCAAGAGCGAACAAGCGAAGGTCGAGGAGATCCGCCGGCGCATGGAGAAGGCCGGTCCGCGGCCCGGCGAGCGGGTGCGGAGCAAGTTCGAGGCCGAGATCGCCGTCCGAAAGACCAAGCAGGCGGAGGTCCTGCGCAAGGTCAACCTGAACCAGCGGGTGGTGGACCGGGTGGTCACCCGGATGCGCCGGTTCCTGGAGCGGATCGAGATCGGCGAACGCGATCTGCTGGAACTGGGCAGGGCCGCCCGCCTCAATCAGACGGATCTGAAGCTGCTTGATGTCGAACGGGGACGGCATCAATCCGAACACCGTCCGCACCGTCCTGCGGCGGGCGCTGCAGGGGAAGCGCGACGCGGAGATCTACCGGCAGCAGATGACGGCGCTGGCCGAGAAGGTCTGGAAGGTCGAGCAAGAGGCCGAGGCGTCTGCCAAAGAGCTGCGGGCCCTCCTCATCTCCATCACCGAGGGCGAGCGCAAGGCGCTGCAGGCCAAGAAGGAGATGGTGGAGGCGAACCTCCGTCTGGTCATCAGCATCGCCAAGAAGTACACGAACCGCGGCCTCCAGTTCCTGGACCTGATCCAGGAGGGCAACATCGGCCTGATGCGGGCCGTGGACAAGTTCGAGTACCAGCGCGGCTACAAGTTCAGCACGTACGCCACCTGGTGGATCCGGCAGGCCATCACGCGCGCCATCGCGGACCAGGCGCGCACGATCCGGATCCCGGTCCACATGATCGAGACGATCAACAAGCTGATCCGGGCCTCGCGCCACCTGGTGCAGGAGTACGGCCGCGAGCCGACCCCGGAAGAGATCGCCCAGAAGATCGACCTGCCGGTGGACAAGGTGCGCAAGGTCCTGAAGATCGCGCAGGAGCCGATCTCGCTGGAGACCCCCATCGGCGAGGAAGAGGATTCGCACCTGGGCGACTTCATCGAGGACAAGACGGCGGTATCGCCCATCGAGGCGGTGATCGGGCTCAACCTGGAGCGGCAGACCGAGGAAGTGCTGAAGACGCTCACCCCTCGCGAGGAACGGGTCCTGCGCCTGCGCTTCGGAATCGGGGACGGCTGCGACCACACCCTGGAAGAGGTCGGCCAGCAGTTCGACGTGACCCGCGAGCGGATCCGGCAGATCGAGGCCAAGGCGCTCCGGAAGTTGCGCCATCCGACCCGGAGCAAGAAGCTGAAGAGTTTCGTGGAGGGGTAGGGAGGTGGCGGTTGGGCAACTCGGCAACTCGGCAACTGGGCATTCAGGCAATGGGGCAGCTTGGTGCTCCGACACCACCTTCCGCTTTGCCCGATTGTCCAGGTGTCAGATTGCCTTGACCCAGTTCCGAATTGCCTAGTTGCCCAATTGCCCAATTGCCGTTGCAGCACGGGCCCATAGCTCAGTTGGTTAGAGCCGCCGGCTCATAACCGGATGGTCCCAGGTTCGAGTCCTGGTGGGCCCACCATAGGAGAATCAGCACGACGCCCCGTTTGCCCGAGAGTTAGACGGGGTTTCGTTTGTTTGGGGAGGAGGACAGAGGTTCGCACCGGGTCAATAACCTTCCGAGACGCGGCCGAAGATGCCGCCATCAAGGATCTGCACGTCCACGATCTGCGCCACACCTTCGCCTGTGGGCTGCGCCGGGGCGGGGCGGACATCTACGCTGTCAGCAAACTGCTCCGGCATGCGTCAGTGGTCATGTCCGCGCGGTACGCACACCTGTCACAAGGGGATCTGAAGGCTGGTGTCGAGCGGGACCGCTCACTCCAAACGGACATCGATAGCGAACATGATGCGTAACTGCGTGGCTGGTAGGCCAGGAACTCTTGCCAACTTTCGTGCCCAACCGTGCTATCCTTAGCTAACGTGGACCGGGAGGCTGGGGGCGATCATGACATTGGCAGACGGCAAGGCGGGGAGCGAAAGGCAGACTGTCGTTCTTGTCGATGATGACGCAATGATCCTCGCGGCAATGACCGAGGTGTTGAGCGGTGCGGGCTATGAGGTGCACACAGCCCGCGACGGACTTGAGGGCCTCGCGCTCATCCGTGCCGTCAAGCCGGATTTCATCATCCTCGATGTCGTCCTTCCGAAGCTTGACGGGGGCCGGCTTTGCGCTGCGCTGCGCCAGGAACCGAGTTTTCAACAGACGCCAATTATTTCCCTTTCCGGCCTCAGCCCGCAGGAGCAGACTTCTTTCCCTGGGGTGACTGCCGATGCTTACGTGGCGAAGGGCCGCCTTCCGGTTACCGCGCAGAATCTCCTGACCGCGATCAGGGGGCTTGCGGGGTCTCGGCCGGAGGAAGTGAAGGGGCAAGTCCTCGGCTACGAGGACTTCCGGTCGCGGCGCATCGTCAGTGAATTGCTCCGAGAGAGGCGGCACCTGGTCGCCATCCTCCGAGCTCTCGCCCCGGGGGCGCTAGAGGTGGACCGCGACGGCCGCATCACCTGGGTGAATGCGGGTGCCAGTGAGATGCTCGCGATGACGCAGGCGGAATTGGTCGGTGAACGCTTCGCCGTCCTCGTGCCGCCTGCCGACCAACCAGGGCTGCGGCGCCGCCTGTCAGACCTGGTGAAATCCGAGGAATCGGCGCAGGTCGTGACCGCACTCAATTTCGACGGCAGACTTGTGAGCGTCCGGCTGGTCCCGATCGTCGAGGACGAGATATGCAGCGGAGTCCTCATCATACTGGGAGGCGAGGTGGGCGAGTCCCCCGTTGTTCGGCTAGGAACTTGAGCGGCTGGACGGATTACACGGCAACCCGCTGTGCAGGCGGTTGCCGCCGATGGCATTGGGCTTGCGAGTCTTCACCAGAGGGAAGCACTGCACTTCGCGCCCTTTTGGACTGGAAGACACCACGAGCGCCGAGGTGACCCCCGACGCTCGATGGGTACTGACATGTGAAAAGAACGGCCCGCGGGGACGGGTGGGGCAGCAACCCGCCAGGGAGAGGGCGTCAGTCCTGCGGGCGGCGCGAGTGCGGGCGGACCACCACGCATTCCCGGCGGCCCAGATCGTCCTGGATGTGGGGGAGGCTGCGCCGCTCCCTCCGGCGCCGGTCGCCCGGGACGGCGAGCCCGGGCCGCCGACGGGTCTCCCGCCGCCGGTCGAGGAGGACGGCGATCTCCTGGCTCGCCCCGACGGTGTGCTGGAGGGCGCGGTACAATTCTGGGCGGTCCCGGGCCACACTCAGCAGGCCCGGCACCGCCTGGCCCGTCCGCGGGGACGTTACCACCGGCTTGAGGCTCGGCATCGGCCCCTCCCGTCCGTCTGTCCCTCAGGGTACGGCGGTCAGGGCGGCCGGTCAACGGTTTGCCGCGTGGGTTGCCGCCTGGCCCAGCGCGGTGTGTCGCTTCGGCGCGATGCGTCCGCGGCCAAGCGATCCTTTGCCCGTTGCCCCACAGCCATGGGGCAGACGGGGCGGGCGGAGCTCCGAGACCTCCCCGGACGAAGGGGTCAACCTCCACGAGCGCCGAGGCAACCCCCGACACTCCGGCTGGAAATACGTCGCGCTCGCCTCGTTGGCCCCCCGCTCACGCTGGCGGGTGCTCGATCCGAAACCGAGAGGCAGCCTCCTTCATCATGGCGGCGAGCCATTGGGCCGATTCGGCCCGTTCTTTGTATACGCGCTCGGTCTCGGCTTGGAGCCGCCTGACCTCCGTGCGCAACTCCTCACAATTTTGCTGGAGCCGCTCGCATTCCTTCTGGGCAGCCCCCGCGGCCTCCTTGAACTGGTCGCACTCGTGTAGAATCCGGCGAAAACCCTCGAAAACCGTCGGACTTTCTTCCATCCACCGAATCACCCACTCCCTCTCTGGTCCCGCCATCACACTTGTCATGGTTCGCTCTCCCCGGCGTTTCGTTGCCTGATGCTGATCGTAGGTGGTGACGCCTCTGGAACACTGATACCTCCAGGCAAGGTAGCCCACCACTAAGGGGGCGCAGGCGAGGAGCATCAGGGTGATGAGCGAGGGCATGTGCGCCCTTCTTCCCAGCACCGCGCAGGCTACTTGCGGTGCCGCCTCCAGGCGGTGTCACCTGGGGGCCAGAGCGGCATCCTGCGCCAAGGGGAGGAGGCCGTCATGGCGCACTGCCCCATTTTGGACGGAGTCCTTCTTGTGACAGAGAGCATAGAACGTGCCTAACTCCCCAGAAAGAGAATAGGGACACGTTCTTGATCGGCCAACACGAATGGAGCCCAGCGGTTGCGACGCTGGCAGTTGAGGGGAGCATCGAGTAGAGAGGACCGGCATCGACTCGGAGGTGATAACTTCTCCGACGCTTGCCTCAATTCGTGACCGCCGACAGGACCATCGGGGTCAGCTTTCCGGGCTCGCGCGGCTCACCGCAGGGACGGCCCGCGGCTACCATGCCGTAGTGGTCCCGAGAGGAGAGACCGAGTTTGCCCAGATCGCGGCGCTGGTGGCCGTTGGAACGCAGAGGTCTCGTGACGTAGGCTGAGGGGTTGGAGGAGATCAAGCGGCTCAGAGAGGAGTCGGCGGCGGCGCGCTAACCCCTTCGGGCATCGAGACGGACGACGATGCTCGTTTTCTTAGGGTGGTTTCTTTGGTCGTGTACAATCCTCCTCCGGGAGACGAGGTGGCGATGGGCGAGCGGCACGAGCAGCGACGGCTTCCACGAACGCCCCTGCCCTGGCGTATCTCGGCCCGGGTCCGCGACGTGCGGGAGGTGTGGCTCCTCGACCTCAGCATCGGGGGGACCCGCCTGGAGCACCTCGGCCTCCTGCGGCCGGGCGTGCGTTGTGAACCGGTTCTCCCCACCATGCTCGGAGGGCTCACCCTGTCCGCCCACGTCGCCTGGTGGACCGTTCTGGCGCGGCGGCGGGGCTTTGGCGGGGAGCGCCACCTTCTGTCGCACACCGGCCTGCGGTTCTCCCCGTTAACAGCGCCAAAGCACGCCACCCTCGCCGGGGCGCTCCGGCGTGTGACGACGCGCCGCCTCACGCTTGACAGGCGTCTAGGGTCGGCGTAACCTTCTCCCAGGTGCACTTCTCGCATGACCCGGTGTCCCGGCTGGGACGCTGACCGCCCGCGGCCGGTCGGCCACTGTTCTCGATAGAACTTCCAACCGAAGCCCTTGCCCTTTTGTCTCTTTTTTGGCAGCAAACCTCAATTCAAGGCACTCGGGGCCAGACGACACCAGCAATCTTCGGCGGCCAGTGAGACGCCAGGTGCAAACCCTGGAGCAATGGCTTTCGTCATTGTTCGCGATCCTGAAGGGCCTCGTTGTGTTCCTGGTGTTGCTCTGCGCTGTGATTGTCGTTCTTGCCGAGATTGATTCCTCCGGGAAGAAGACTAAACGGAGGAGGCCGGTCCAGCAGGGAGGTGCCAGATGGGACTCTTTGGGTGGTTGGCCAGGCACTGGACGCCAGCGTATGAATACCGCGATTACTATGCGAACGAAGTGGAGTACATCACCTGGGAATCGACCACGGCCGGGAGCCGGCGCGGGTTTCTGCTTGGTGTTCCGACCGGGGCGCTGGTGACAGTGGCGGTCCTCGGTGGCGCGGTGATGACCGGCCTTTACACCCCGTCTGCCCCCACGGTGGCGTCGAGAGAGGGACCACGGGAAACCGCGGCGTCGCACGCGACGAACGAGGACCTGGACACCCTGCGGAAAGAGAACCAAACACTGAAGAAGCAACTGGGGAGCGCCGCGGTGGCCGCAGTCTGTCCGCCGTGCCGTCCCCAGGCCCTAACAGAAGACCCGCCCCAACCCCCGGCAATAGCGTCAGTACCCCAGCCCTCGAAACAAGAAATGACGAAAGCCGCCGCCACGCCGAAAACGGGCGGCATGGCTTCGGGCGGCGAGGCCGCCCAGCCGTCAACTCCCCGACGTATGGGGACGCCTTCCCGCGTGGTGCTGGCGCCGACCGTGCCAGCGCCCGTTGCGAATACGGAGATCGCTCCGCGCACAACTGCGTTCGGCATGGCGATGGTCGAGGTTCGCACGTCCCAAGGCCAGTTCCTCCCGGGGGTGCCGATTGCCTTTCGGTTCTTGGATGGAAGCAATCAGCAAGTTGGTGGCGCGACGGTGGCCACGAACCCCTCGGGACGAGCCACGATAATGATTCCTGCAGGAACGGCCTGCGCGGAATTCCACCTCCCGTCGGAGTTTGTCAGAGCGGGACGCGTCAAGCCGGAGATTTCCACGGCCACGGGCCTTCCGCTAACCCCGGGTCTGTTCAAGACGTGTGGCGAGATCCTCGCACACCCCAACGGCATCCTCGGGGTGTTTACGATCGACTAATTCGCGGCCCGCGGAGCGCCCCTCCGCCGCCTGGCGCCGGCACGCACCCTTTCGGATGGGTACCCGGAACCGCGCGGCCTGGAGCGTCGGGACGACCGCCCTGCTGCTACGCGGACCTGAGGCGAGGCCCCTGCGGGTGTCTCGACGCTTGCCGAAAGCGTGTTCGGTCTATAGAATGAAGCCACGATGACAGGCATGAACTGTGCCTGCATGGAGCAGGAACGATGGCGCCGAATGTTCAGGGCGAGACGGCAAAGAGGTCCATCGTCTTCGTGGACAACGACCGCTTCTTCCTGGAAGCCCTGACCGATCTTTTGGGCGAGAAGGGATTTGTCGTGTACACGGCGCAGGACGGCCTCGAGGCGCTTTCGCTGATCCGCGAGGTCATGCCGGATTATATCCTTCTGGATATCGTGATTCCCAAGATCGACGGCGGTCGGGTCTGCGACGCGGTTCGCCAAGATGATCGGCTCCGGCATATCCCGATCATCGCCTTCTCGGGGCTCAGTCCTCAGGATTACCACCTCTTTCCCGGCCTGAAAGCGGATGCGTACGTTGCCAAGGGGCCCCTCACGACCGCCGTGGAGAACATCTTGCAGGTCATCAGACGGTTCGAGGAGGGGGGGCGAGATAGCGCGGAAGGGCAAGTCCTTGGCTACGAGAATTTCCGGCCCCGACAGATCGTCAATGAGTTGCTCCTCGAGCGGCGCCACCTGGCCGCCATCCTCCGGGCGTTCGGTCTTGGGGTGCTGGAGTTGAACCGCGACGGCCGAATCGTCATGGCCAACTCCAGGGCGTGTGAGGTTCTCGGGAAAAAGGAGGGGCTGCTGGTCGGGGAGCTCTTCTCGTCACTCGTTCCACCTCCCCACCAGCCCGGCGTTCAGGATATCCTGACCGACCTCGTGCGCTCTCCGGAGCCCGCCCACTTCCAGACCATGCTACACCTCGGCGGCAGCGAGATCCCGATCCGGTTGGCCGCGATTGTGGAAGAGAATGAATGCACCGGCCTTCTCGTGACGCTGGAGGAAAAAGAGTCCAAACTCGAGGGCGGGCTGTGAGTGTCTCGCTCCTCGGCGGGCGCGCCCAGGCGTCCGCGTTCGCGGTTCAGCTCGCGGCCTTCGGCTAGGAAGCGTCGCGGGAAGTGTTGTGAGGCCGGTCCACCGTGTTCGGTGGCCGGCCTTCTGTGCTGTAATGGGCCGGGACGTTACCCCGGCAGCGCACCAGGAGACGGGTTCAGGAATGGCACAGCAGGGCGCTTTTCTGTTTGACATGGATGGGACGATTGCGGACACTATGCCGTTTCACGTCCAGGCGTGGATGAGCCTTCTGGGCGACCTTGGTGTCCGGGTGGGGCCCGAGGAATTCCTCCGGAAGACCAGCGGCAAGATGAACCATCAGATCCTCCGCGAGGTGCTCGGGATTCCCATCTCCGATGCGGATCTCGCTGCGTTCGACGAGCGCAAGGAGTCGCTGTTCCGCGCGCTCTGCGGTCCGCACCTGAGGCCGATCGGCGGCCTGATGGAATTTCTCGCCGACTCGCGACGGCAGGGCATCCTCATGGCTGTGGCCACCGCCGCGGGGAAAGCCAATCGGGCATTCACGCTTGACGGTCTCGGCATCACGGCGTATTTCGACGCCGTGGTCGGGGCCGAGGATGTGCAGAACGGAAAACCGAGCCCCGAGATTTTCCTGCGGGCCGCGGAACGCGTGGGGGCGACTCCGTCGTCCTGCGTGGTCTTTGAAGACGCGTTGTCCGGTGTCGAGGCGGCGGAGCGCGCCGGAATGAACGCCGTCGCCCTGGCCACGAGCCTGCCAGCGAGGGAATTTCAGGGGCATCGAGCCGTGATTCGAATCGCGGCCGACTATACCTCGCTCCGGCCCCAGGAGCTCTTGCAGATGGCGAGGTCGCCGAAACCGGCGTGACAGCGTCGTTCATTCCGGGCCAGGTTGCGGACCTCCTATCGGGCGGATGCCCTCCGTGGTTTGCTTTGACCGGATTGGCGTGAAGAGCCGTGTCCCCGCGGACTGAATTCTGTGCCGGCATTCGATCCGCCCTGCCGCTCCTGATCGGCGTGTCGCCCTTCGGGATGATTTACGGCGTCCTGGCTCTCGGCGCCGGTCTGTCGGCGGGGGCGGCCCAAGCCATGTCGGTGATCGTCTTTGCCGGCTCGGCGCAGTTCGTGATCACGCAACTGATCGGCCTGGGCACGCCGTGGGGCGTGATCGTCTTGACGGCCTTCGTCGTCAACGTGCGGCACGTCCTCTACAGCGTCTCCATCGCGCCGCATCTTCAGCCGCTCCCCTCTTCCTGGAAAGCCCTCTTGTCCTACCTGCTGACCGACGAAGCATATGCCGTCGCCATTACGCGCTACAACCATCACGCCGGCGGCGCATACCGGCACTGGTTCTTTCTCGGTGCCGGACTCACGCTCTGGTGCGGATGGCAGGTCAGCACCGCCGTCGGCCTGTCGCTTGGGGGGCATGTTCCCGCGAGGTGGTCGCTGGATTTCACGCTGCCCCTGATCTTCATCGCGCTGGTGGTGCCGGTGATGAAGGACCGCGCAGACGTGGCGGCGGCGCTGACGGCGGGCGGCGTGGCGATGCTGGCGGCTGGGCTGCCGCTGAAGCTGGGGTTGGTCGCGGCGGCGTTGGCGGGGGTCCTTGGCGGCCTGGCGTTGGAATGCCGTCGGCAATGAACCTCTGGGTGGTTTTCCTTCTGGTCGGTCTCCTGACGTACGCGATACGCCTGTCTTTCGTCCTCGTGCAGGGCCGCGTCAAGATGCCGTCGTGGTTTCAGCGCGCCTTGCGTTTTGTGCCCATAGCCGTCCTGTCTGCCCTGATCGCGCCCGAGTTGTTCAACCCTGGCGGAACGTTGGATGTGTCGTTAGGCAACCCCCGGCTGCTGGCGGGGCTGCTGGCGATCGGTGTGGCCTGGCGCACCAAGCGAGTGGGGTTCACCATCGGTGCGGGAATGGCGGCTTTGCTGGTCCTGCAGATCTTCCTAGGGCACTGAGAAAACTTCCGGATCATGGCGCGACGGCGTGGCGCGCGATTGCCCTTGACAAGGGCGGTGAAACCCCGTAATGTCACCGTCGACAGTGTGGTTCACACGGTTTAACCAGTTACGACGCCGAGAGGAACCAACCTCGCGGCGTTTGTTTTTTCGATGGCGGAGAGCGTTATCAAGGGGGGTGCATGGCCTTTGAAGACGGACAGCATGGGGACGCCGGTGGTTTCGACGGAAGATCGGTCGTTCGCCATCGTCCGCTGGAAGTGACCGTGGGGGAACGCGGCGTGGAAGGCGCGCTTCGGCTCTTCAAGCGATTGGTCCTCCGCGACGGAATCCTCCGGGACGTGAAGCGGCATGCACATTATGAAAAGCCCGGCGACCGCCGACGCCGCAAAATCCGGGAATCGGCCCGACGGCTCCGGAAGCAACGGGTGCGGGCGCTTCAACGGGGGGAACAGGTTGACTAGGCGCTGAGGCACGGATGTCTCAGCCCGATCGTGGTACGAGCGGATCCACGACGGACAGCGACGCAGCGTTCGCCGCTCGATGGACGAGAGTGCCTCGCACCTGCGAGGCGAAAGGGGTTTCAGGTCATGGGAACGAGACTGTATGTAGGGAATCTGCCGTTTGACGTGGACGAATCGCAGCTCCGCACGCTCTTTCAGGAGGGTGGACGGGAAGTGACCGAGGTGAAGATGATCACGGACCGCGAGACGGGACGCCCCCGCGGCTTCGCCTTCGTCGAGATGGCGAGCCAGGAGCATGCCCAGGCGGCGATCAACGCGATGAATGGCAAGGAAGTGGGCGGACGAGCGTTGACCGTGAACGAAGCGCGCGAGCAGGCCCCGCGCGGCGGCGGTGGCGGCGGTTACCGCAGTGGCGGCGGTGGCGGATACGGCGGCGGGCGGCGCGGGTACTAGCCTTCGGCGTTAGGGCAGGAACTACCGTTTCTCTCTGGCGATCGGTAGCTGCCACGTTGCTGCCTCACGCAGGTTTGTGAGTACAGGGCGGATCTCGGATGCGCGGTTGTCATGCAACGCGCCTGGGGTCCGCCCTTGTGTTTTGCCCGCCGAGCCTGCCGCAAGAACAGGGACCCCGTCGTGTCATCCAGAATAGGGGAGAGGTCTCTTCTGCCTGAGAGCGGGGAACCATGCGTCGGACATCAACGTGATTGCCTGCGTGGGGCGTGAGCCCCATAAACACCACGAGCGTCGAGGTGATCCCCGACGCTCGTGTGATAGCGAGCGATAATCAGCGGCTATCTCTGTCGATTCCGCCTCCACGCGACGCCACCCAGTCCGATCAAGCCGGAGCCGAGGAGGAGCAACGTGGCAGGCTCGGGGACCGGGGAGACCGGGTCCGTATCGACGAACATGCGAATTCGCTCCAGGCCGCCGCCGTCGATGTACTCGAACCCCTTCCGTTTCGAAGAGGTCAGTCTGCCAAAGAAGTACGACGGATCTCCGATCTCCGGGTTTACGGTAGGCATAAGCGGCATGCCCGCTTCACGGGCGAGGTTGCCTGAACCACCTGGGGCAAAAACCAATGCATACCAACCGCGCCTCAGGGTCAAAGCGAGATTCCCGGCGAAATCTCCCGATGGTTCGGAAACGTGGATAGACGTCGTCCCCAATACATCCCTGGTTGTCAGATCGAATGAATTCGGGAAGTCGTGTGACCCGTGCAGTCTCACGATTGCGCCCACGATGTCCGACTCGACGCCGAGTTCGGTATTCCGAAAAATACCCTCCGATGCTTCCGATGGTCACCCGCTTATCAACGATAAAATCTTACACCGAGAGTCTGGTCAACAGCGATGGAAAACGCGCTCGCCTGCCCGTGGTTGGCCAAGTGTAGCGCTTTCATAGATCGGAAACGCCAGCGCCGTTAACGGCAACAAGGGCGACACAACAACGATGACAAGGTGCTGCAGGACGGGCCGCGCGAGGCGAGAAACCTGCGATCGTTTGGTGTGCTCGGTGAGTTGTGGCATGTGCTGAAACCTCCCGCGATTCCAAGAACGATTAAGACAGCCACGTTCCCAGCAGCTTCGCACTCAACTCCATCGCAACCGAATAACCGAGCGACCAACCCGAGCCCAACCACCGCACCCAATCCTGGGTTGGGACGATCCATAATTCGACCATACTACGAAGCCGGTAGGAACGTCAAGCGCATCCCGAAAAACACCTCAAACCCTGCCAGACACACGAATCCATCACGAAAAGAGCCTTCTTTACCTACCGAAGCATGAAACGTGCCGAACGACCCTGAAGCATGGCCGCGCGTTCGCCCGGCTGGAAAACCCCCATGTTATTGCGGAATTGCCCTGGAGGGAGCAAGAGGGGGTCCCAAGAGGCTCCCCCGTCGGTCAGAATGAAACTGTAAGCCATTCCGACATTGGATGGCACACCGACGGCGGAACAACGGCTTCGGCTCTTGGCGCGTTGACGCTCGACTACGCTGCCTGGTCTGGTGGCAAGGCTCACGGGTGTGATATGGTAGCGGTGGATACCAACGGTGGCTCGGTTTCAGGTGGTACCGGTGTGTCGGACAAAGGGAGGCAGGTCATGGCGGATGTCGGGATGTTTCATGCGGTTGGGCGATTCGGGAAAGTGGTGCCGGTGCGGTTACGAACCGGGACGGACGTGATGAGCGGGCTCAAACAGGTCTGCGAGGCGCATGGGGTCAAGCACGGCGCGCTGCTGGCGGGGATCGGCAGCCTGCGGAAGATGACATATCAAGTGCTGACCCCGAAGCCCGAGACGAAGCTCGGCGCCGGATACACCGAACCCCAGGTGGTGCCAGGCCCGGTCGAGATCGTCACGCTCCAAGGCGTCATCTTCCAATCGGAAGAGGGGGAGACACTGCTTCACGTGCATGGAACCTTCTCCGATAAGGATGGCAAGGTCTACGCGGGGCACGTGGTGACGGGGGAGAACCCGGTGCTGGCCACGCTGGACGGCCTCATCGCCGAGGTCGCCGACGTGCGGCTGATCAAGCGGATGGACGCCGAGGTGGGCCTGGGTTTGTACACCCCCGAGCAGTTGTGAGGTGTCAGGGGGTGTGGTGGGACGGGGTTGGGGCGCCATCGCGGCTTCTTGGGTGACGACGACCTCACGAAAGGGAGATTCCATGACCAGCCGCGAGCGGGTTCGAACGACGCTGGCCCATCGAGAGCCGGACCAGGTCCCCGTTGACTTCGGAGGCACCACGGTGACCGGGATGCACGCGCTCGTGGTCGAGCGGTTACGAGCACACTACGGTCTCGAGCGTCGCCCCGTCACGGTCCCGGTGCCCTACAACATGCTGGGACTGGTCGAGGATGACCTGGCCAAGGCGATGGGCCTGGACCTTATCGGCGTTCTTTCGCGCAATACGAATTACGGATATCCCAACGAGAACTGGAAGGAGTTCCGGACCCCCTGGGGGCAGGTCGTCCTGGTCTCGGGGCACTTCCAGTACACGACCGACACCAACGGGGATCTGCTCACCTATCCCCAGGGGGATGTGACTGCGCCTCCGAGCGGGCGGATGCCATCCAGCAGTTTCTTCTTCGACACGATCATCCGACAAGACGAGATCGTCGAGGAGGCGCTGAATCCGGAAGATAATCTGCAAGAGTTCGGGCCGCTGTCGGACCTGGACGTCGCGCACTTCACGGAGCGCGTCACCGCGGCCGCCGCCACGGACCGGGCCGTGATCGTGGCCATCGGAGGGACAGGCTTCGGCGACATTTCCGCGGTGCCCGCCCCGGGTCTTCCGCATCCCAAGGGTATTCGGGATATCACCGAATGGTACGTCTCCCTGGCGACACGCCAGGAGTACGTCGAGGCCGTCTTCACCCGGCAATGCGAGATTGCGCTGGGCCGCCTGGCGCAGCTCCATGCCGCGGTGGGAAACGCCATCGACATCATCTACTTGTGCGGAACCGACTTCGGGACGCAGGCCTCGCGCTTCTGTTCTCTGGAGACCTTCGACCGACTCTGGGCGCCGCACTACCGGCGGCTCAACGACTGGGTCCACACGCATACGACCTGGAAGACGATGAAGCATACCTGCGGTGCGGTGGAGTCGTTGCTGTCGCGCCTCTGCGACGTCGGCTTCGACATCTTCAATCCGGTCCAGTGCTCGGCCGCGGGGATGGAGCCCCGGACCCTGAAGCAGCGGTACGGTGACCGGTTGGTGTTCTACGGCGGCGGCGTCAACACACAGCAGACGCTTCCCTTCGGCACGCCCGCGGAGGTGCGGGCGGAGGTCCTGGAGCGCTGCGAGATCTTCGCCAAGGGGGGCGGCTACATCTTCAATGCGATCCACTGCGTCCAGGCCAACACCCCCGTGCAGAACGTGGTCGCCATGCTGGACGCCGTCACAGAGTTCAACGGCGTGGAGGGCGGCCGATGAAGACAGCGGAACAGGGGCAGGGGAATGGACTTTCCCCTCAGCCGATCATGGAGCTGGCCTCCGGGTTCATGCGGAGCCGGGCGTTTCTCACGGCCTGCGAGCTGGACCTGTTCACGGCCGTCGGGGGTGGAGAAGCCACGTCCGCCGAGGTGGCGCGGACGCTCGGAACCGACCGCCGAGCCACCGACCGGCTGCTGAACGTCCTCTGCAGCCTCGGGCTGCTCCAGAAAGCGGCGGACCGCTTTCGGAACGGACCCGCCGCGGGCCGGTTCCTGGTTCGCGACGCACCCGAGTACCTGGACGGCCTGATGCATTGGGTCCATCTCTGGGAGAGCTGGAGCACGCTCACCCCGGCGGTGCGAAAAGGGGGCGCGGTCGCGGCGGCCCCCGTCGACGAACGAGGGGAGCAGTGGCTTCGGGCCTTCATCGCGGCCATGCATTGGCGGGCCTGCCAGCACGCGCCCGCGGTCGTGGCCGCGCTGGACCTGATCGCCGTGTCGCGGGTCCTGGATGTCGGCGGAGGTTCGGGGGCGTACGCCATGGAGTTCGTGCGTGCCAAGCCAGGTCTCCGCGCAGTCGTCTTTGACCTGCCGAACGTCCTGCCCCTCACGGCGGGATACCTGGCACAGGCCGGCCTCGCGGACCGGGTTGCCTTGGTCGCGGGCGATTACGATCGGGACGATCTGGGAGGCGGTTTCGACCTGGTTCTTCTCTCGGCCATCATCCACAGCAACTCGCCAGACGGGAACCGGGCGCTGATCCGAAAAGGGGTGGCTGCGCTGAATCCGCGCGGCCAACTGGTGGTCCAGGACTTCATCGTGGACGAGACGCGGACCGGGCCGCCCTTCGGCGCGCTCTTTGCGCTCAACATGCTCGTCGGGACCGCTGCGGGGGACACCTACACCGAGTCGGAGACCAGGCAATGGATGACGGAGGCCGGTCTCTCCGGCGTGGCGCGGACGGACACGGAATTCGGTACGAGCCTGCTCATCGGGCGGAAGGCCACCGGTACCTAACCGAAGATTCGCTGCGGGACGCGCTCGGATGGGCAATTCGGGCGCCAACGGCCATTGACCCGATTGGGCATCTGTGACATACTCTGCCGCCCAAGACCCCTGACAATCGGACGGACTCCCGAGTATGTGGGACGGACTGGACAAACTCCTCGAACTGCAGAAACTGGACCTTGCCATCGCCAAGCTGGACGGCCAGGCGCGGGCGATCCCTCAGGCGATCGACGCCCTGGAAGGACGCTTGGCCAATGCCCGGGAGGGGCTGGAGACGACGCGGGCGCGGGCGGATCTCCTGCAGAAAGACCGACGCGCGAAAGAGCGCGAGCTGGACGAGGTGACCCAGAACGGCAAGAAGAAGCAAGGCCGGCTGTTCGAAATCAAGACGAACGAGGAATACACGGCGGTCTTGAAGGAGATCGAGGCCCTGAAGGCCAAGTCGTCCGCACTCGAGACGGAAATCCTGGAACAGATGGAGTCGGGCGATGTCGCGGCCAAGGCCGTGGCGGAGGCAGAGAAGGTCTTCCAATCGGCGGATCTCGACCTGCAGTCGGAGCGGCGGGAAAAAGAGGCCCAGCTCGCGACACTCCAGAAGGAGCTGGCCACCCTCCGGCGGCGCGGACGGGGCAGGCCGGTCGGGTCGAGGGCGAACTTCTGCGACACTATACTCGCTTGATGAAGAGCCGCGACGTCGCCGTGGTCCCCGTGGCGGACGGCTCCTGCCAGGGGTGCGGTATGGCGCTGACGCCTCAGACCGCCAACGAAGTCAAGCGCAACGACCGGATGTTCACCTGTCCGTCCTGCAGCCGGATCCTTTATTTTCCCGGATAGCGGTGTGGATACCCCAACACTGCTGACATTCGCTGCGCCGACTGGCCCACGCCCGACCCGGCCGAAACAGTCTGGACCTGCCGGGGATCTCTCCCCGCAGGAGGCGATCCGGGCGGTTCGGGCGGCCGTGAAGGCCCTCGACCCGACGCCGGCCGCCCAGGCCGCACCGCGACAGAGTTCCGCGGCGATGCGTGCGCACATCGACGGAGCGTCCCGCGCACCAAGCCGGATCGATTCTTCACAGATGAAAATCGCCACCCCTATGAAGAAGAGGGTGCTGATGCGGTCGTATTTTGCCATTTTCTTGATAGGTCTGATATCTGATAGGAACTCATTTTCGGGCATCGTGAGTATACTGAGAGGGCAATGATGTGTCAAGGGATTTTGCCGACAAAGAGGGGGGGGTGCATCTCTTGGATAAGCACGGGCACCAGGCAAAGATCGATATCATGGAAGCAAAGCAGATACTGTCAGAAAAGGAGAAGCAAAAATGAATTGCGCGGGGAAGGTCTTTGCCCCGTCTGACACTAGTACAATACTAGTACAATATGGGCAGGTCTATTTTCTTTGCATTCTATTTCTCTGGCTCGCGATTCTATAAAACAAAACCCCACCTCTCTTTAAGAAATGGGGTTCGGTCTCTGCATTCCATGTAACCCTCCATCAAGGGTTTGGAAAAAGCCAAGGGAAAATTTAACAACCGGGCAAGACAACAAAAACAAGTCTAAAGTCGCAAGTCATGAGTCACGGAGCGCGCGCCCCGAGTCCAAAAATACAAGATTCCCCATTTATACCTTAAACGGGAAGATATTTGTTTACAGCTTCGACAAAGCGGACCGCATTATTGAGGGTCTCTTCTGCCTTCTCTTTCGACCATGGTTCAATGACCTTATAGTCGGAGACTTGACGAAGTTCAAAGGCCCTGTGAAAATCCCTGGAAAGCTCTTGGGGAAAGACGCCCTTCATTACAAACTCTGTATCGAAAAGACTGATCACACCGGAATGCTTCGAGGGGACCTTGCCGATTTTCTGCAAAAGCGCCAACGCTGCGTAAAACATGGCGTAATAGGATCGGTTGAGAATACTTTGAGCAATACATTGC
>CAVOIV010000008.1:0-141347 GCA_963695995.1 uncultured Methylomirabilota bacterium | reverse complement strand
AAGATGACGGCCCATGGGGCGCGCGTGGCATCGGCGAGCACGCCATGGTGCCAACCATACCGGCGATTGCCAACGCCATTTATGACGCCATCGGCATCCGGATGGGTACGCCGCCGTTCACCTCCGAGAAGGTGTACCTGGCAATGCAAGACGCCGGGTTGGTGGAGTGATGTGATTGAGGTGCGACGCACTTTGTGCGAACGAAGTTCGCCAGTGCGTCGCACCTTATGACTGGTGACAAAAGATTTAAACACAAAGGAATCAAAGAAATTAAAGAGCACAAAGAAAAAAATAAAAATTTCCTTTGATTACTTTGATTCCTTCGATTTCTTCGAGTTTTATTCTTTAAACCGGAGGAAAAAACTAAATTGCCTGTAAAAACCTTAATCAAAACCAGTGAGTATCACGATTCGGTCAGCCTGATGCTGGTGGCGCGCGAGCTGGCGCAGCTGCCAGGGGTGGTCGATGCCGCCGTGGTCATGGCGACCGAAGCCAATAAAGGTATACTGAAGCAAGCCGGGCTGCTGACCGCCGAGGCTGAAGCGGCCTCCCCGAACGACCTGGTGATCGCAGTCAGCGCGTAACAGCGAAGCTCTGGACCAGTGCCCTGTCGGAGGCCGAGAAGCTGCTGCGTAAGAAGCAGGCTGCTGCAAGAAGGCGGAGCAGTTCCGCCCGAAGACCCTGCGCGGCGCGGTGAAAACCGACCCCGACGCCAATGTGGCGGTGATCTCGGTCGCCGGGCGCTACGCCGCCGACGAAGCCTGGGAAGCGCTGCACGCGGCCTGCACGTGCTGCTGTTCAGCGATAACGTCTCGCTGGAAGATGAGATTGCCCTGAAGCAATACGCCGTGGCGAATGGCCTGCTGCTGATGGGTCCCGGGCGCAGGCACGGCCATCCTGAATGGCGTGGCGCTGGGTTTTGCCAATGTGGTCCCGCGCGGACCGGTCGGGCATCGTCTCGGCGGCCGGCACCGGCCTGCAGGAAGTCAGCACCCTGCTGGCCAAGGCCGGGGTTGGCATCACCCAGGGCATCGGCACCGGCGGGCGCGACCTCAAGGAAGAGGTGGGCGGGCTGATGATGCTGGCAGGTCTGAAAGCGCTGCAGGCCGACCCGGAGACACAGGTGATCCTGCTGGTCAGCAAGCCGCCGGCCGCAGCTGTTGCCCAGAAAGTGCTGGAACAGGTCGCCCTGAGCGAAAAGCCGACCGTGGTGTGCTTTCTGGGCGGAGAAATGGCCGAGCTTGCCGGCTCGCCGAAAGTGCAAAATTGCCCGCACGCTGGAAGAAGCGGCTGCTATGGCAGCCGCCTTTGCCCTGGCCGGGGTTGTCAAACCCGGCGATAGCCAGCTGCCTGAAGGATGGAGTGGGTCTGCCGTAGATCCTGCGCCCGCTGCGCCGCCACCTGGCGCCCGGTCAGCGCTATCTGCGCGGCCTGTTCTCCGGCGGGACGCTGTGCTATGAAGCCCAGGTGATCTGGCGCGACCTGCTCCCACGAGCCGGTGCTACTCCAACGCGCCGCTCGATCCGGCCCACCAGCTGCCCGATTCGAACCGCAGCCAGGGGCACAGCGCGGTCGACCTGGGTGAAGAGGAGTTCACCGTCGGACGCCCGCACCCGATGATCGACAACGACCTGCGCATCCGCCGCCTGCTGCAGGAGGCCGGCGACCCCGAGGTGGCCGTGATCCTGCTGGATGTGGTGCTGGGTTACGGGGCGCACCCCGACCCGGCCGGCGAGCTGGGTGCCGGCAATCCAACGCGCCCGCCGCATCGCTTCGGATGACGGGCGGGGACTGCTGGTGATCGCCTCGGTCACCGGCACCGAGGACGATCCGCAGCGGTTGAGCAGCGCAGGTGCAGGCGCTGGAGCGAGGCCGGCGTGATCGTGTGCGAGAGCAACGCCGCAGCGGCCCGGCTGGCCGCGGCAATTGTTGGCTGACAACGAGCTAGTGATAAAGTCCTGAAATCGTGTAGTCGAACAGGAGATGTATGCCAGACCGGAAAATTAACGACTTATTTTCCCAGCCCATCCGCGTGATCAACGTGGGCCTGGAGAGCATGGCCCAGGCGGTGCACGCCCAGGGCGTGCCGGTGATCGACGTGGACTGGCAGCCGCCGGCAGGGGATTACCCGCCTGCGGCTGACGCCGCGATGGCGTGGACATCGACGCGGCCAACGAGGAGGTCTGCCAGCGGATCAAGCGGAAGGTCGGTGCTGGTGGGATGGGCATCGCCCGGGACGTGATCCCCGGCATGCACGACCGCATGATCCTGCACGCCGGGCCGCCCGATCACCTGGGAGCGCATGTGCGGCCCGCAGCGCGGCGCGGTGATGGGCGCGCTGATCTACGAGGGCATGGCCCAGGACGAAGCTGAGGCGGCGCAGATGGCTGCCTCCGGGGCGATCGAGTTCGCCCCCTGCCACCACCACCACTCCGTCGGACCGATGGCGGGCGTCGTCTCGCCGTCCATGCCGGTGTTCATCCTGGAGAACAAGGCTTTCGGCAACCGGGCCTTCTGCACCCAGAACGAAGGCCTGGGCAAGGTGCTGCGCTATGGCGGCATGGGACCGGAGGTGTACGCCCGGCTGAAGTGGATGGAGACAGACTTATACCCGACCCTGGACCGGGCGCTGCAGACCCTGCCGGATGGCATCGACATCACGCAGCCTGATCGCCCAGGCGCTGCACATGGGCGATGAGTGCCACAACCGCAACCGCGCCGCCACCTCGCTGTTCCTGCGGGCGATCGGCCCGGCGCTGGCGCGCACCAACCGCGACAACGAGAACCTGGCGAAGGTGATCGAATTCATCGACCGCAACGATCACTTCTTCCTGAACCTGAGCATGCCGGCCGGCAAGGCCATGCTGGAGCCGGCCGAGGGCGTGGCGGGCAGCACCATCGTCACCGTGATGGCGCGCAACGGCACCGATTTCGGCATCCGCCTGGCGGGCATGCCCGAGCGCTGGTTCATCGCCCCGGCCGGGAAGGTGCAGGGGCTGTATTTCCCGCAGTTCACCGAAAAAGACGCCAACCCGGACATCGGCGACAGCACCATCACCGAGACCGCCGGCTATGGCGGCATGGCGATGGCCGCCGCGCCGGCGATCATCAAGTTCGTCGGCGGCACGCCCGCAGCTGGCGCTGCAGACCACGCTGGAGATGTACGAGATCACCTTCGACGAGCACGAGCACTTCACCATCCCGGCGCTCAACTTCCGCGGCACGCCCTGCGGGATCGATGTGCGCAAGGTGATGGAGACCGGCATCCTGCCGCAGATCAACACCGGCATCGCCCACAAGGATCCCGGCGTCGGCATGGTCGGCGCGGGCATCCTGCGCGCGCCGGAGAAGTGTTTCAAGGATGCGTTCGAGGCGCTGAAAGAGGTTTGATATAAACATAAAGGAACCTAATGGAAAGAAGGTGCGTCGCACCTAATCGACGGCACTGGCTTGACGAGAAGGAGACCGAGGTTGAGCTCTGAGGAGAACGGATTATCGATACGACATTCTGATCCGGAATGCCCAGCTTATTGCGTGCGCCGGACGAGAAGATGCCTCCATCGCGTATCGCGCAGGGCAAGATTGTTGCGATCGGCGAGCAGATCGACGGGAACGCCAAGACCGAAATCGACGCCAAGGGCATGCTGGTCAGCGAGTCGTTCGTCAACCCCCACCTGCACCTGTGCAAGGTGTACACCTTGCAGATGATGGATGAAGAAGCGCTGAAGGATTACCACGGCGCCGATATGGGTAAGGCCATGACCGCCATCGAGCTGGCGGCGCGGGTCAAGGAAAAGTATGACCGGTCCTGGATTCTACCGAACGTCCGCAAAGCGCTGGCCCAGGCAACTCTGTATGGCTGCACGCACATCCGCGCCTTTGCGGATGTCGATTCGAAGGCCACAGCTGGAAGGCGTCAAGGCCCTGCTCCAGGCGCGCGAGGAATTCAAGGGACGTCGTGGACGTCCAGGTGGTGGCCTTCGCCCAGGATGGCCTCGTGCGCGAACCGGGCGCACTGAACCTGATGCGCCAGGCGATGGAGCTGGGCGCCGACGTGGTCGGCGGCATCCCCTGGATTGAATACACCGAGGCCGATATCCGTGGAGCATGTGCGGGTCGTTTTCGACCTGGCGGTGGAGTTCGACAAGGACGTCTCCATGCTGGTGGACGATGCCGGGGACCCCGGATTGCGCACCCTGGAAGCCATGGCCGTCGAGACCATCCGGCGCGGCTGGCAGGGACGCTCGCTGGCCCACCATGCCCGGGCCATGGCGCTCTATCCCCAGCCATACTTCCAGAAGGTCGCCGCGCTGCTGAAGACAGGCGCAAATGGGCGTGGTCTCCGATCCGCACACCGGCCCGCTGCACGCCCGGGTCCGCGAGCTTCTCGCCGATGGCAACCTGGTCTGCCTGGGTCAGGATGATATCTCCGATGCTTACTACCCGTTTGGGCGCAACAACATGCTGGAAGTGGCTTTCCTGGGCTCCCACCTGCTGTGGTTCACCACGAAGCAGGATATCCAGACACTGTTACGATATGGTGACCGTCGAATGCCGCTCGCTGCATCGGGTTGAAGGATTTCGAGGTCAAAGTTGGCGCACCGGCCAACCTGGTGGTGCTCAACCAGCCGGACGTGATCGAAGCGCTGCGTTTCCACGAAGCGCCGCGTTACACGATCAGCCATGGGAAGCTGGTAGCGACCGAGAAAGTATCGCTATCGAACTAGACATTTACGGGATAATTATACGCAATCAAGTGAGTCGAACCTAGACGCGAACGATTGGAGCAGTCGGAGATTGTCCTCTATATTAAAACATAAACAATCTTCGATGACCTTCGGTTCCTTCAGCGAACTTTGCGTTTAAATCTTTAACTCAAAATCAGGAGATCAAAAAATGAAATTCATCGATCTTGACCATACCACTGGGGATTGCCACCCCACCCTGGCCGACCTATGAGCCGCTGCAGGTGAAGTACTTCAAGCGCCTGGCGCCCAACGGAGCCAACGGGCAGCTGGTGACCCACTCGAACCATCTGGGCACGCACCTGGATGGCGAGATCCACTTCCACACCCCCGGCAAGGACATCGCCTCGCTGGACATGGATTTCCTGGTGCACGAGGCGGCCGTGGTCGACCTGAGCGATGTCTGCGGCGACTACGACGTGTACACCAGCAAGATGGTCGAAGAGCGGGTCGAAGTGCGCGAAGGCGATATCCTGATCATCCACACCGGCTACCATCACTTTGGCTGGGATATGCCCACCGCCAACGAAATCCGCTACATGGTCATGCACCCCGGTCCGGACCGCGAGTTCGCCGAGTGGGCCAAGGCCAAGAAGCTGCGCTGGATCGGCGTGGACTGCGGCAGCGCCGACCACCCGATGAACACCATCATCCGCGATTGGATGCCGCGCCAGGCGCGCCAGGCCGAGAAAGTCTTCAAGAAGAAATATGGCAAGCCGCTGGCCGAGTTCTTCGATGACACCAAGTACCAGCTGATGCACCTGGAGATGTTCCCGTATGGTATCATCCACGCCGAGTGCCTGGGCGGCGATATCGACCTGCTGGTCAACCGCCGCGTCCACGGTGGGCTTCTTCCCCTGGCGCTTTGTGGATGGCGAATCCAGCATCGGGCGCTGCGTGGCGATCGTGGATGACGAGCGAGTACGAAGCGCTTGATGGAGAAGAAAGCCGCCATGCCCAAGACCAAGTTTGGCGATGCCTTCGACCCGAAGCATGTGGAAAGCATCAATAAGTTGAGCCAGGCAAACCTGGAGTAGGAGAGTGAACGAAAATGCCGTTGATATGGAATTGAAGCGGTATCTGCGACCAACCCAATACCCAGATGGCGCCTTACCCGCCCAAAGGTGATCACCCTGGCGAACGGCAAGAAAGATGGTTGTCCGCCAGGCCGTCCGCGAGGATGTGCCGGCAGATCCTCAAATCCGTCCACCCCTGCCTGTTCATCGAGCGCGATTATTATGATATCGTCAGCGCCCGGCTGTACGGCGAGCTGCTGGCCTGGTACCGCTACCGGGTGAAGAGCGAGTACTGCCTGATGGGGCAGGTGGACGGCTACCTGGTGGGTGTGGTCAACGGGCGGCTGGAGAACGAGAAGGTGGGCATGAGCTACCACACGCTGGCCATCGACCGCGGCCTGCGCATCGGCTCGCACCTGTTCGCCGCCAAGATGGAATACCACATGGAATACCTGGAGCAGGACGAGGTGCTGATCGTGGCCGAAAGCCCGATCGGCTTCCGGCGCTGGATGATCGAGTACCCGCTGGACAAGCCCACCAAGATCCCGCACGAGCTGGGCGGCGGCGATTCCTGCGGTGCTGACGCGTGAGATCTATCTTCAAGGCCAAGCCGCGCCTGGTGGTGGGCGACCGCCCGGTGCCGCCGGAGCTGATGGAAGAGGCCGAACGCGCATATCATGTTCGCCGATGATGACACCATCCGCGAGCGCATCGCCGGGTTGAAAGGGAGATGAGACGATGAGAGACGTAGCAGTTATTCGGCGTCGGGATGATCCCCTTCGGCCGGCGCGATGAAGACAGCCTGATGGACATGCTGGCCTATGCCTCGCTGAACGCGCTGGATGACGCCGGGCTGGGCGACCAGACGGTGGATGCGGTCTACGTGGCCAACATGGGCGGCGGGATCCTGCAGCACCAGACGGCCATCGCCAGCTCGCTGGTGGACCGCCTGAGCCTGCTGCCCGCCGCGGCGGAGACGGTCGAGAACGGCCCGGCCTCGGGCGGCTCGGCGGTCAAGAACGGGCTGCTGGCGGTGGCCTCCGGCTACTACGACATGGTGCTGGTGGTGGGCGGCGAGAAGATGCGCGAGGTCACCGGCTGGCGCGCCACCGATTTCGTCGCCACCATGACCCACCCGACAGGCCGAGTACCTCTACGGCATCACCCTGCCCGGCATGGCGGGCATGTTCACCCGGCTGTACATGGAGAAATACGGCGTCACGCGCGAGATGCTGGTGGCGGTGGCGATCAAGAACCAGGAGATGGGCGCGCTTGAACCCCTACGCGCATGTCGAGATGGCGATCACCAAGAGGCATCTTCGACGATCCGGCCGCGATCGTCAATAACCCGGTCGGTCGCCGACCCGCTGCACCTGTACGATGCCTGCCCGGTGAGCGACGGCGCGGCGGCGATGGTGCTGTGCCCGCTGGAGATGGTCAAGAAATTCGGCAAGACCCCGGTGGTGATCGCCGGGTTCGGCCAGGCGACCGACACGCAGACCCTGCAGGAGCGCGAGGATCCCACCGATCTGAAAGCGGTCACGCTGGCAGCCCAGCAGGCGCTTCGACGATGGCCAAGCTCAAGCCCTCGGACATCCACGTGGCCGAGCTGCACGACGCCTTCACCATCCTGGAGATCGCCGAGAGCGAGCACGTCGGCTTCTTCAAGAAGGGCGAGGGCGGCAAGGCGGCGCTGGCGGGCAAGACCGCGCTGGGCGGGCAGATCCCGATCAACGTCTCGGGCGGGCTGAAGGCGCGCGGCCATCCGGTGGGCGCCACCGGCGTGGCGCAGGTGGTGGATATCGTCTGCCAGCTGCGCCACGAGCTGCCCAAGAACCGCCAGGTGAAGAACGCCCAGAACGGCTTGACGGTCAACTTCGGCGGGTTTGGCAACAACGTGCTGTCCTTCGTGCTGCGGAGGGTAGAGCATGAAGAAAGAAATCGCCATCACCGCTTACAAGTGCAAGAAGTGCGGCAAGCTGCACTACCCCTTCCACGACCGCTGCCTGGCGTGCAAGAACCGCGAATTCGAGACAGGTCAAGCCGCAGGGGAACGTTCAGGCCGTCCCGGACGACCGCGTGGTCGTCCGCCAGAAAGACAGAGATTGTCATCGGGGAACCTCCACCGTGACCCGCACGCCCTGCCCCGGCCGGGATTCCCACCGACAGACGCCCCCGACCCCTTGCGCCCGCTCCTGCATGATCCGGAGGCCCCAGTGTAATCGGTCGTCCGGTGGGGCGGGTCCGGCAGCGGGAAATCCCGTGCCGTCGTCGGCGATGGTCAGGTGCGCCCACGACGGACCCACCGTGAAACCGATGGTTACTTGAGAGGTGCCGGCATGTTTCGCGATGTTGTTCAACGCCTCCTGCGCGATCCGGAACAGTGCGTTCTCCGCCGCGGGCGGCAGTCGCGGGTCACATTCCTCTCCCGCGACCTCCACGCGAACCCGGGTCCGGCCCGTCCACTGGCTCGCGTACCAGCCGAGGGCCGCACACAACCCGAAATCGTCCAGCACCGGTGGGCGCAAGTCGCCCATCACGACCCGAATCCGCGCCGTGGTCTCCTCGACCAACCGCAGAAGGTCCGCCAGCCGCGTGCCCACGGTGGGCTCCACACCGTGAGGGAGTTGCGACTGGATCACGCTCAGGCCGATGCTGAGCGCGGTGAGGTTCTGCCCGACCTGATCATGGAGCTCCCGCGCCAGGCGCTGGCGTTCGGCCTCTTCGACCTCGGCCAGCCGGCTCGCCAACCGCCGGAGCTCCTCGTGCTGACGACGGAGCACCTCCTCCGCCTCCTTGCGCGCAGTGATGTCCTCCACACTGCCGTCAAGGTATAGACACCGCCCGCTCGGCTCGCGCATGGCCCGGCTGTGGTGCAGAATCCATCGGATCGCGCCGTCCCGGCGACGGATGTGCAGCTCGCCGGTGAGCGTATCCGGCCCGCCGGTCGTCCATGCGCGCCACTGCGCTCGGGCCTCCGCGTCCACACACCAGTCGAACACGCTCGTTCCGCTCAACGCGTCGCGGTTTGAATCCCCGAGGAGCCGCATCAGCGCCGGGTTGGCCTCCAGCACCTGGCCGGCCGCCGTGGCGCGGTAGAGTCCCACCGACACGCCGGCGAACAGGCTCTGGTAGCGGGTCTCCGCCTCCCGCAGCGCCCGTCGCTCCTGCGCCCGTTCCAGCGCGGTCTGGATGGCCGCCGGCAGCCGCAGGATGTGTCGGGGCGACTTCAAGATGTAGTCGTCCAGCCCTTCCTTCATACACTCAACGGCGATCTCCTCGCTCCCCGTGCCCGTCACCATGAGGACCGGCACGTCCGGCCAACGCGCCTTTACTCGGCCGAGGACAACCAAACCGCTGGTCCACCCGAGCGCGTAGTCGGTCAACACCAGATCCGGTGGCACCTCCTGCAGGGCTTGGTCCAGGGCCGCATCCGCCGCCGCCTCGGTGACCTCCAGGTGTGCGAACGCCTGCCGCAGCGTTCGGAGCACGAACTGCCGGTCGTTCGGGTCGTCATCCACCAACAAAATGCGAAGGGGTGTGCCCATCCGTTCTCCGTCGCTCGGTCACCTACGCTTACACGGCGCTGACCTGGTGCGCCATGGCTCGCCAAACGAGTTCCGGTCACACATGACGCAAGGGACCATATGGCAGTCCTTGTTCACGCGGTACTCGCCCCACCCCCCTCAACCGGCAGCACCACCGTAAACGTGCTCCCCTGCCCTTCGCCGGGTGAGCTGGCGGCGATCGTTCCCCCGTGCAGCTCCACCAGCCGCTTGGTGAGGGCGAGGCCCAAGCCGGTTCCCTCGTGACGCTTCCGCAACGGGTCCTCGAGCTGGGTGAAGGGAATGAAGAGCCGCAGCATGTCCTCTGCCCGGAGCCCGATCCCGGTATCGCTCACGGTGATTTCGACGAAATCGAGCATTTGCGATTTGGGATTTGCGATTTGGGATTGGGGAGGGGGCGGAGGCAGTTGCGATTGGGGTTCCAGATACCCGCTCTTCAAATCGCAAATGTGGCGGGCGGTCACGGTGATCCGCCCGCCGGGCGGCGTGAACTTCACGGCGTTCGAGAGGAGATTGAAGAGAATCTGCTTCAGGCGGACGGGGTCGCCCGAGACCGACGGCAGCTCGGACGCGATCTCGGAGTGCACCACAAGGCCTTTCCGGTGCGCCAGCTCGCCGACGAGTGTCACCGCCGCGTCCACCAGTGGGGCCACCTCGACCGCCTCGCACTGCAACACCGCCTGGCCGGCCTCGACCTTCCCGAGATCGAGAATTTCGTTGATTAATTCCAGTAAGTGCTTTCCGCTCTCGTGAATATGGTCCAGATAGCGCGCCTGCTTTGTATCAAGCTGTGTCGCGGCTTGCCCCCGCAAGAGCTCCGAGAACCCCAGGACGGCGTTCAGTGGGGTGCGGAGCTCGTGGGAGACGTTCAGCAAGAAGTCCGTCTTGGCTCGCCCCGCGGCCTCGGCCTCCCGGAGGGCCGCCGTCAACTCCTGCGTACGCTCGGCCACCTGGGTCTCCAGCGTGGCGGCGTGGGTCTTGATTTCTTCGTAGAGGCGTGCGTTCTCGATGGCGATGGCCGCCTGGTCGGCAAAGGACGCAAGGTAGGACAACTCCTCGTCGCTGTACGTGCGCGGCTCGCTGGTATTAAAGGTGACGACACCGAGAACCCCGTGCCGTCCCTTGATGGGGAGACCGAGGTAGGTCCGCAGGCCCATCTGTCGATCGAAGGCGGCGTTGGGATTCCGGGATTCGTCCTGGGAGTCGGCCACGAAGAGAGGTTGCCCGGTCGCCGCCACGGTTCCCGAGAGGCTCCGCGCGAGCGGTCCGGGGAAATCAGGTTGGTCGAGCCCTGCCCGCGCCAACGCCACTCGAAGCTCTTGGGTCGCCTCCTCCAGCAGCACGATCTTGACGTGCGGGGTGTTCGCGATCCGGGCGGCCTCGACGATAATCCGGTCGAGGATCTCCCGGAGATCCAGACCACTCGTCACGGTCTTCAAGGCGCGGAGGAGCGACTCCAACTGTTCGCCGCGCCGGACCGTCTCCCGGTGAAGCCAGGCGTTGGCCAGAGCCACCGCCGCGTAGCCGGCGAGGTTTTCCAGGATGGCCGTCTCCTCGTCGGTGAATTCTTGTTCGACCCGCCGCATGACGGCGAGAATGCCGTGCACCCAATCCCCGTAAAGCAGGGGAAGAATGACGGCCGATCGGATGCCCTCTTCGACCGCCCAGGCTTGATTGACAAACCGGGGGTCCTGCGTGAGGTCCCGGCTCCTGACCGCCTTGCGCGTCATGGCCGCGATCCCGGCCATTCCCTCTCCGTGTCGGAAGCGCACGGTTCCACCGTAGGCGTCGCGCAGTCCCACGCTGGCCATGAGGCGCATGGTTGCGTCGCCTCCCTCGAGATCCCAGAGTCGGCCAATGCTTCCCGGGATGAGAGTCTGCATCGCCCCGAGAATTTCGGCGCCGACCTGCTCGATATCCAGGGAGCCCATCAGGCGTTTCGTCAATTCGCTCAGGCGTGCGAGTTGTTGGCCATGGAGCACGCTCGCATGGTGCATGCGGGTGTGCTCCATGGCAACCGCGGCATCGTCGGCGAGCACGCCGAGCAGGTCCATCTCTTCCTGGGAGAATTCGTGACGCTCCGGCGTGTAAATAGATAGGACTCCGAGCAGGCGATTGCCGTACACGAGCGGGACAGCCGTGGCGGACACGAGTCCCTGCGCTGCCGCTGCCTCTTTGTTGACATAGCGAGGATCCGTGGCGACGTCCGGGCAGATCAGTGTCGTCCGCTTCAGCGCCGCTTGACCGGCCAGCCCATCCCCCAGGCGCGTTCGAGTCCGCACCCCCGCATCGGGGAGACCAGCGCTTCCAATCACCCGCAAGGTCTCGCCGTCGGCCTCGCATTCCCGTAACCGGACGGACGCCCCAGGGATCAACGCCTGCGCGGCCTTCAACAATTCGCCGACTACCGCCGTCGGCTCCAGGGACTGCATGAGTGCCCTGGTGAACGCACCGAGCGCCGTCATTTGCGCCGTTTGGTGCCGCGCTCTCGACTCCGCCCGCTCCCGATCGCTCACATCCCGGAAACTCCAGACGCGACCCACGATCTCGTCGCCGAGACGCTGCGGGCGAGAGATGCGCTCGAACACTCTCCCATCTGTGAATCGGAGGACGTCGACGCTCTCTGCCTCCGGCGCGGCATACAGTGCCTGCACCTGACGGAGGAACCCCTCCGGATCTTCCAGTTGGCTCAGGACGTGCTCCAGGGCTTGCCGATCCTCGCCGGAGGCCAGGATCGCCTCCGGAATCCGCCACAGCTCGGCGAAGCGGCGATTGAAACGTACGATTCTCCCCTGGCGATCCACGATCAGGATGCCGTCCGCTGTGGCCTCCAGGGCCGCTTCGAGCAGCGATGCTTCCAAATGGTTCGGTGGGTGTCCAACCTGTTCCACCAATCCCCTACCCTCCTGGTTTTCGCGTATCGGCCAACACCCGTTGTGGGCTCCACCAGCCGGCACACCTATGGCATGCCCCCACCTTCCCGGATGTTGCGTCAGGCCGTCCTGGTCCGTTAACCCGCTGCGGCAAGACCCGCTCCAGAGACGTCTGAGCATCTCGCAGAGCACTTGAGACGAGTCGCGAACGCGATCCGGTCAGCGGCAATTGTACTCCAAGTCGTCCCGCGGGCCTCGAAGTGGGGCGCCGTGAGGCGCGGCGACGCCCCGGCCATGCAGACCCCTCCAGGCGATTGCGCAATCGGAGCAGCCGGAGCGGTGCAGCGTCCGCCAGGATGGCCACCTGCATCCCGATGGCAACCCGTCGCGGGCTTGACGTTCTTTGCGGCGATCATTCTTCCGCCCTTCCGGTCGGCCCGCCGAATGGTAAACGCACCGTGAACGTGCTGCCTTGCCCCTCGCCGGGAGAGGAGGCCGTGATGGTCCCCCCGTGCAGCGCGACCAGGCGCTTGGTGAGGGCGAGGCCGAGGCCGGTCCCCTCGTGGGCCTGGGCGGCCGTGGTCTCGAGCTGGGTGAACTCCTGGAAGAGCCTCGGGAGGTCGGCGGCGCGGATCCCGACCCCGGTGTCGGTCACGGCGATCTCGAGCATTTCCGATTGTCGATTTCCGATTTGCGATTGGGGATCCGGACCGAGTTCTCTAAATCGGCAATCGGCAATCCAAAATCGGCAATCCGTCGCGCAGCAACGGTGATCGTCCCGCCCCCGGGGGGTGAACTTCACGGCGTTCCTCAGGAGGTTGAACAGGATCTGCTTGAACCGGACGGGATCGGCGTAGAGCGGCGGCAGCTCAGGCGGAATGCGCGTGTCGATCCGCTGGCCCTTCTTGTTCGCGAGCCCGCGGGCGATCACCAGGATGTCCTCCACGGTCTGCGCGACGGGGAGGGCCATGGGCTGCAGGAGGAACTTCCCCGCCTCCACCTTGCGAGAGGTCGAGGATGTCGTCGATGAGCTGGAGGAGGTGCTGGCCGCTGTTGAAGATGTTCGTGAGGTAGCGCGTCTGCTTGGCCGTGAGGAGGTCCTTCGTCTGCTCCAGGAGGAGCTGGGCGAAGCCGAGGATGGAGTTCAGGGGGGTCCGGAGCTCGTGGGACATATTGGCCAGGAAGGCGGACTTGTGAAGGGAGGCCGCGTCGGCGGCGCGGCGCGCCGCGTCCAATTCCGCCGTGCGCTCCCGGACCCGGACCTCCAGCTCGACGGCATGGCGCTGGCTGGTCTCGTAGAGCCGGGCGTTCTCGATGGCAATGGCAGCGTGGTTCGCAAAAAGGGCGAGGACCGCCACGTCTTCGGTCCTGAAACACCGCTCCCCTCTCGCTCGGTCCACGACTATCGCCCCGACGACCTGGTCGCGATACAGGAGGGGCTCCGCGAGAACGGCGCTGACGTTCGTTTGCGGCGTAATGGAGGGGAGGGCGTACGGCGAGGTTGGGTAATCCTCCAGAACGAGCCCCTCCCTCCGATCGGCGACGGTTCCGGCAACCCCTTCACCAAGACGCAGTCGTACTTCCCCTCGCCATTTGCCGTACCCCTGCCAGGCCCCGGGGACAAGGTGCTGCCCTTCTTCGTCCCAGAGGTACACCGTGGCGGAGAGCCCTGCGACGAGCTCCTTTGCTCGTTTCGCGATGAGACTGAGCACGTGATGCAGTTTCATCTCGCGGCCGATCTCCGCGGCCACCTCTCGCACCGCTTCGAGCTGCCGGGTCCGGGCCGTTAACACCTCCGTCCGTTCCCCCACCATCCGCTCCAGCCCTTCCTGGTATTGGCGATTGTCCGCCTCCAACTGATGCTTCTCGTCCAGCAGGGTTTTGACCCGCGCCGCCTGGCGGACGGCCGCCAGCAGTTCCCGCTTGCCGGTCGGCTTGGAGAGGTATTCGTACGCACCAGCCCGCACAGCGTCGACCGCCGTGTCCACCGTCGGCTCCCCGGTCATCAGGATAACCTGAATGTCGGGCGCCTGCTCCTTGATCCGCTGGAGCAGCGTCACGCCCGACACGCGCGGTAGGATAATGTCCGTGACCACCACGTCGCAGGCGTGCTCTGCCATGAGCGCCATGGCCGCATCCGCGTCCTCCGCCGTCCACACCTCGTACCCGTCCATACGCAGGAACTCGCTCACGGTGTTGCGGATGCTCTTCTCGTCGTCCACGACCAGCACTCTAGCCATGGCGGGCCTCCACCCACATTTGTGATTTTCGATTGCCAATTTACGATTTGCGATTGAGACCATTTACGATTTTAGATTTGCGATTTACGATTTACGATTTGGGTACCAAGACCCAGTGGCTCTTCCGAGCGAAATCGCAAATCGGCAATCGCAAATCGTAAATGCGTTATTCCCCCTCCATCCCCCCCCGTTGTCTACCGGCAGCTCCAGGTGAAACTGCGTGCCGACATCTGGTTCCGTCTCGAAGTGGAGTACCCCGTGGTGGTCCTGCACGATCCCATGGCTGATGCTGAGGCCCAGGCCGGTCCCCTTGTCCCGGGGTTTGGTGGTGAAGAAGGGGTCGAAGATCCGGGCCTGGATCTCCGGGGGGATGCCGGGCCCGTGATCGGCCACGGTGAGGCGCAGCCACGAGCGGATGCCTTGTTCGAAGCACTGGCCGGTGATCCGGATTGTTTTGTCCGGGTGGTAGCCCGAATACTTCGCGTTGAGGGCGTCCCGGGCGTTGGTGAGGAGGTTCAGGAGGACCTGCTGGATCTGCTGGCTCCGACACTTGAGCACCGGGAGGTCCGCGGGCACATCCACCGTGAGGGTGATCTGGTCGCGGCGGAACACGGCCCGAAGGAGCGGGAGGGTCTGCTCGACGATGTCCTGGAGCCGGGCGGGGCTGTGGGCTTGCTTGACATGCGGGTTTTTCAGCATCCTGCTAGAAGCCATTTGCGACCCTTGACACTTCACGTGCACCGTCATACACTCGGTATGACAGGAGGTGATGCGCCATGACACTGAGCGTGCGCCTGGACGACGAGCTGGATCGCCTGGTTCAAGAGACCGCCAAGGCCCTGAATCGCACGCGATCGGAGGTCGTGAAACTCTCCCTTCGCGAGTATTGCCAACGCGCACTGCGCACGCGGGACGCGAACCCGTATTCTCTGGCCGAGGACCTTCTCGGACGCGTCGGAAGCGGGCGGGGTGATCTGTCCGTTCGCGGGCGTGATTACCTGAGAGATCTTCTCGATGCCAAACGATCCCGTCGTTCTCGTTGACACGGGTCCGCTCGTTGCCCTGTTCGATCGGGACGACGCCCACCATGCCCGCTGCGTCGAGGCGCTCAAGACCATCCGGCGGCCGTTGATTACCGTGTGGCCTGTCCTCACGGAAGCCGCTCATCTCCTTTCGTTCTCCTTCCTTGCGCAGGACAGCCTCTGGGAGTTTCTCGAGCGCGGAGGGCTTCGGATCACCGACATCCCATCCTCAGACATCCCGCGCCTTCGAGCGCTCATACGCAAGTACAGCGATCACCCGATGGATCTCGCCGATGCCGTCCTCGTCCGAGTGGCCGAGCGTGAAGGCCTACGCACCATTTTCACCTTGGACCATAGCGACTTCAGCACCTACCGACTCCCCCACGGCAAGACATTCATCCTCATTCCAGAATCCCTGCGGTGACCCGCACTCCATTTGCGATTTGAAGAACAGGTCCGGATCCCCAATCCCCAATTGCAAATTGCATATCATCTTTGCCTCGCCATCGTCTTTCTGGACGCGGCCATGATGCCCGCGAGCTCGTTTGCCTCTTGGGCAAAGAACCGACTAGCGCCATGGTCTGCAAGGCGAACCGCTTCGTTCACTGCTTCAGTTCCTCTTCGTCCATAACGGGCTCCCATTTGCGATTATAGATTACCAATTTTCGATTTGGGTACCGTGCTCCATTTGCGATTTTAGATCACTACTGTCCGGCTAAAGATCGAATAACGGCAACTGGTTACCTGAACACTCTCCGTCGTTTTGGCTGGCAAGACGCGCCAGGGCTTGATGAATGGGCACGCGCTCGAACAGGGTGACGCTCAGAATTTGGAGGAGTTCGTAGAGGCTGTGCTCGAGCCGGAACTCCTTCTTGAGGATGGCCACCAGCACGTACACGCTGATCGCGATCCAGACCTGGGTCTTCACCGCATTCACCGAGGTGCCGTAGAACGCCTTGATCCGCAGGTGCTGCTTGATCCACTTGAAGAACAGCTCGACCTGCCACCGACACTTGTAGAGCTGGGCGATCTGGAGCGGCGGGAGCGTGAAGTTGTTCGTCAGGAACACGAACCGCTGCTGCGTCTCGCGATCGACGTAGGTGATGCGCCGCAAGGGCGACGGGGTACAGCGTGGCCGTCTTGGGGCCGCAGAGCACGATGGTCTGGTCGCTGCGCAGCCCGGTGGTCTTGTCGACCGGCCGCGAGACGCGCCGCACATAGGCGAGCCCGCGCTTCCCGCGGATCACGAAGAAGGCCAGCGCCTCGGTGATCGCGTACAGGCGCCCGAAGTCGGTGTAGCCGCGGTCGAGGATGTAGAAGGCGCCCGGCTCGAAGACCAGCGCATCGAGGAGCGTCACATCGGCGGCCTTGCCGTCGGTGATGGCCACGAACGTCGGGATGGGGCCCCGCAGGTCGAGCAGGGTGTGGAGCTTCACCGCCGCCTTGGCCCGGCGGAAGCGGGCCCACGGGAACAGGGCCAGACAGAGGTCGATCGTCGTCGCATCGAAGGCGTAGGCCGTCTGCGCCAGGTCGACCGCGAAGGGCTCGTTGGCGTACAACGCCCGCGCCCGATGGATCAAGAGTCTGCGCGAAGTCGCCGTAGATCCGCCAGTCGCGCGTCTCGTTCGCATCGGCGAGGGTGCTCCGCGCCACGCGGCCTCGGAGGCCCGCGTGGTACAGCTTCGGCTGCAGCGCCCGCAAGCACGTCTCGATGTCGCGGAGACTCTCGCGGTACGTCAGTTGGGCGAAGGCCAGGCAGAGGAACTGGTCGTAGCAGGTGAACGTCCGCAGGCGGCGCTGGCTGGGGTAGCGCGCGACGCACCGCTCGAACGCGCGCCGCGGGATCAGATCCATGAGCTGCGCAAACACCGTGCGTCCGATCGGCATGGCCCCATCCTCTCTGCCGTGTGGCAGCTGTGAAAGATGGGCCGTAGCCTACGCGCGAAAGTGAATCGATACCAGTCATCGGTTGCTGTAACATCCGGAAAAGACGTCAGTTATCGACATGATCTAAGCAGTTAGCCGGACAGTAAGGATTTTAGATTGGCAATTCTTGATTTGGGGACCAAGAGCCCCCGTTTCTTTCCACTCCCCAATCGCAAATTGCAAATCGCAAATCGCAAATGCTACCCCTCGTCGTCCACCGGCAGCTCCAGGTGAAACCGCGTGCCGACCCCTGACTCGGTCTCGAAGTAGAGCCGGCCGTGGTGCTCTTTCACGATCCCGTGGCTGATCGAGAGACCCAACCCCGTGCCTTTGTCCCGGGACTTGGTGGTGAAGAAGGGATCGAAGATGCGGGCCTGGATCTCCGGCGGAATGCCGGACCCCTGGTCGGCCACGGTGAGGCGGAGCCAGCGGCGGCCGTCCCGGTCGAAAAGCCGGACGGTCACCGTGATCGTCTTCTCTGCGTGGAAGCCGGGGTATTTCTCGTTCAGAGCATCCCGGGCGTTGGTGAGGAGGTTCATGAGGACCTGCTGGAGCTGCTGGCTCCGGCACTTTAGGGCCGGGAGGTCGTCGGGGACGTCCACCGTGAGGGTGATCTGGTCGCGCCGGAGCACCGCGCGGAGGAGCGAGAGGGTCTGCTCGATGATGTCCGCCAGCCAGGCGGGGCTGTGGGCCTGTTTCTCTTGGCGGGCAAACTGCAGGAGGTTCCGCACGATGGTCGCCACCCGCTCGGTCTCGGCGATGATCTCGCGGGCCCGTGTCGCCGCCGGGCTCCCCGGTGCCGTCGTGTCCGCGATCAGTTGCGCGTAGTTCATGATCCCGGTGATGGGGTTGTTGATCTCATGGGCCACGCCGCTGGCCAGGGTCCCGATGGCCTCGAGTTTCTGCTGCTGGCGGAGCTGGGCTTCGAGGTGGGCCTGCTTCGCCTCCAGCCGCTTGCGGTCGGTGATGTCGGAGACAATCGCCAGAATTCCGGTCACCGCGCTCCCCGGCCCCCGGAACGCCGTCCCCGAGAGGCTCACGGCGATCCGGGTACCGTCCTTACGGAGCCGCTCCGTCTCGTACCCGATGACGGTCCTGCCCTGGAGAATCTGGCTCCGCACCTCGCTCACTTCCTCGGTCCTATCGGGCGGAATGGTTGGAATCGGCTTGCCCAGCGTCTCTTGCGCACTCCAGCCGAAGATCCGTTCTGCAGCCGTATTCCAGAGGGTGACGATTCCCTCCCTATCGGCCACGACGATCGCCAGCGGGGAGGTCTCGACGATGGTTTGCAGGGCGTTGCGGCTCTCGAGCAGCGCCGCCTCGGCCCGTTTGCGCTCGGTGATCACGTCGAAGACGGCCACGAAGTGTTCCTTGCTCGGACTGTACACCGAGATCGCAAACCACATCTGTAGCGCCTGCACATACGTTTCGAACTTCTCCGGCGCTCCGGTCTGCGCCACCCGGCCGTAGATTTCGAACAACACCGGATCGCTCTCCCGAATGCCGGGGATCACCTCGGAGACTCTCTTTCCGACCACATTCTTCAGCCCGGTCAGAGATTCAAAAGCCGTGTTGACCGCCAGATAGATGAAGTCTGTCGGCCGGCTCTGCTCGAACTCCATTCGGCAATAGGCGACGCCGTTCAGCATGTTCTCGAAGAGCGAACGATAGCGCGCCTCGCTGTTTCGGAGCGCCTCCTCGGACCGCTTGCGGTCGGTGATCTCCCGACCGTAGAGGTTGACATACCCCCCTTCCCGGACCGCCGCCAGGATGAACGAATAGGTCCGATCGCCACAGGGGACGTCGAGGCGCGCCTGCCCGTGTGTTTCCAGCGCCCGTTGAATTCTCCCACGCCATTCGTCCGGCATCCAGCCGCCGACACCGGTCTCCCAGAGCCGGAGCAGCGGTGCGCTGGGCGCGTTCGCATACAACACCGTCCCATCCTTCCCCACCCGGAGGACGGGGCTGGGATTCTCACCTGGGAAGCGGGCCAGACTCTCGATTTCGGCCAGAGCCCGCTGGTGGGCCGCCCGGGTGCGGAGGGCCCGGATGCCATAGGCCAGGTCGGCGGCGAGTTCACTCAAGAGCGTGACGTCCTCGGCATCGAATGCATCCAGGTGTGCCGAGTAAATGGTCAGCGCGCCGAACGGGCGTTCGTCCTGCGTGAGCGGCAGCGCGATGGACGCCCTGAATCCCAGGCGCACCGCCTCGTCGTGCCATGGGCAACGGGGCGGACCCCCTGGTATGTCCGGGACGACCTGCACCGCCCCGGTGCGGATGGCCATTACGATCGGACATCTCTCCCAGGCGGGATCCGCGAGGTCCGCAACATGTCGATCTACCCGCTCCGGATCACACCCCACCACCGCAGCGGGTAGCAGAGAACGATCCGTCCCTTCACTCACCAATCCGACCCAGGCCGCCCGGTGCCCGCCAACCTCAACGATAATCCGGCACACCTCCCGGAGCAACGCCTCCTCGCTTGGTTCCCGTACCAGGATCTGGTTGCACAGGCTGATCGTCCGCAAATCACGGTTGAACCGCACCAAACGCTCCATCGTCCGTTTGCGCTCCGTGATGTCGCGCAGGATGACGATCCCGACCCACGTCGCTTTCCCGATCCGCGCCGAGGCGGAGAGTTCGGCCGTAAAGGTCGTCCCATCCCGTCGCCGCACGTCTGTCTGGAGATTCTGGTCGAGCCGCACGATCCCGTCCGTCGACCCCGGAAGCCCCTGCTGCGCAGTCCAACGCTCGACCACCGCCTCGCACCCGAGGAGGCCGCCGAGCCCGTGGCCAAGTACTTCCTCTTTCGGATAGGACAACAACTGTTCCGCCGCTCCGCTCCAAAGAAGCACCCGCCCCTTCTCGTCAAAGGCGATGATCGCGTCCGTCGCCGTCTCAATGACCACCCCTAGATTCGCCTCGGCCTCCTGGAAAAGACTCGGCAATCGCCTGCGCCACGGGCATGTTTGTCCTCTGCGCCGCACGCCAGGCCCGCACCACGGCAATCAACAAGTACGCGCTGCCGACGTATTGGGCGGACCGAGAACACCATCCGACCAGAGTTCCAACCCCCCGCTGGAGGAAGAGGCCGAACAGCCCGATACTCATCATGGCCAGGGCCAGGGTTCCCCAGAAAAGGAAATCGGACCGTCGATCGAGATGTCGTTTCCAGAACAGAGATGCTGACACCGCGAATCCTACGACGGCAATCGCGAGGGTCGCGTTCCGCGTCGGCGTGAAGCCGCCTCCTGGCACGACGAACGCCGGCGTCAGACCGTGTAAGCTAGCGATACTCAGAGCGATCACGAATTCCGCCGAGACCGGCGTACAGCAGGAGAACCTTCGTCCGCCTGGAGGCGGCTGGAGACGCCAAAGACACCCATGTCACCGAGTAAGCCGCTCCACACATTGAGGATGCCCCCGATCGCCGACACGGTGTTATGAATCACAATGCCCGCATCCACCGCCCCCACGACGGCAACCATCCACCCTCCGACACCACTGCCTGTGCCGTATACCATGGCCGCGCCGCCGAAGAGCAGGAGGGGCGATCGAGCCGCTCACCAGGTACCCGTGAACAGACACGTACGCGATGATCCATCCCGGGACGAAGAGGAAGAGCATGTTGACAGTCGGGAGCAGCCAGTGCGGCTCGTAGATGCCCCGCACGTCGAAAATCGTCGCCACCCCGATGGCCAGAATGAATCCCGGGAATCGAAAGAACCGCTAGACGTTTCCCCATCGAGGGACCTCCTGGAATTTCAGGCAGCATGCTCCGAAGGTCGCGCGGAGGTCGCTGCTCCGTCGTCGAAAGGCTGCTATACGGTCCTCACGTTTCTGGCTCATTTCCCCGACCTGCGCCTATGAGAGAATGGGTGCTGGATCCGCCGCCCCTCGCTGGGGCCGATTGCCCAACGATGCCCGACGAATGGCGGGCAACAGATCGGTGCCCAGCGCCGATTTGGAGACAAATTCATCGGCTCCCGCCTTCAAGGTCATTTCCCGGTACCCAAAGGGATCCAGGAGCGTCAGGACGACGATGCCCGTGTCCGGATGCGCTTTCCGCAAGCGCGGGATGACCTCCCAGCCGGGCATATCGGGCATGGCGAGATCAAGTAGAACCATTTGCGGTCGCAGGGCATCGGCCTTTGTCAGCGCCTCAACGCCACTACTGGCGACCCCCAAGACGATAACCTCGTCCGGATGCCGGGTACGAAGGAAGCGAGTGAGAATCTCCAGGAATCGTGCGTTATCGTCCACTGCCAGAACTGAGATTGGTCGTGTTAACATCGTCGTCCTCGATTCTTTCACGACGCTCAGCGCCAACCGGCCTGAACCACCACGACCTTAATATGGTCCTTTCCCGCCACCTGTCCCTTCGTAAGGATACGTATTTTGCGGTGTGAAATCCGGTATTTCGCGTTCCGGATTGTGCCGACCGAGGGTCAGATGAGGGCGTTGCAGATCCTGGAGGTGTGGTCAGGGACTTCGCGGCGCGCCAACGGGTGGAGAAGAGTCGCGTTACTCGGGAGGGAGAATACCCTGCCGGACGGCGAAGCGGACGAGTTCTGTCTGGTTATGTAATCCAAGCTTTTGCATCAGATGCGCGCGATGGGTTTCCGCCGTTCGCGGACTGATACCCAGACACGCGGCGATCTCGACACAACTCCGACCCTCCGCCGCCAAATGAAAGGCCTCGTGCTCACGCGTGGTCAACTGCGCAAGCGGTTCCTCGCTCATGGATTTGGTTTTTTCAAGATAGGAAGTGATCGCCCACTCGGACAACGGTGCCCCTAGGTAGCGACGCCCAGCCACTACCTCGCGCACGGCCCGGACCAATTCTCCGGCTTGCGCATCCTTCAAGACGTACGCGTTGGCGCCGTTTCGGAGCGCCTCAAGCACGTACGCCTCGTTGGCGTACATGGACAGGATCACGATCCTGGTGGTCGGTGACCGCTGCGCGACCTGGCGCGTAACCTCCAGACCGCCTACTCCAGGCATCATGAGGTCGAGGATGAGGATGTGTGGCTGGAATTTCTCGACCGCGTTGAGGGCTTCCAGCCCGGCTCCCGCCTCCCCGGCAACCCGTATATCCGGCTCCGCCTCCAGGAGCGCGCGCAACCCTCGGCGTACCACCGGATGGTCGTCTGCCAGGACAACGGAGATCATGGTCACCGCCCTTCGACCAAAGGCAACGTGACTGCGACGCGCGTCCCGGCGCCCGGCGAGGATTCGATGTGCAGGCGGCCACCCAACAATGTCACCCGTTCTTGCATGCCCACCAGGCCAACAGAGAATCCCGACGGCGAGACCAACGAGCGGTCGAAACCGCCGCCCTGGTCCTCGACAATGATTACCAGTTCCCCCTTCATCACCCGGGCCCATACGCGCACGGTCTCCACCTGGGCGTGCCGGGCCACGTTGGTCAGCGCCTCCTGGACGATTCGATAGGCGGCCGTCTCGATTGCCGGGGAACATGGCCGGCTCTCCAGACCGGAGTGTCTAAACGTGACCTGGACTTGCGTGCGCGCGGTGTACCGCTCGAATTGCCAGAGCAGCGCCGGAAGCAGCCCGAGGTCGTCCAGAATGGGGGGACGCAGATTCAAAGATAGAATCCGAATATCTCGCATCAGCGCCGCCACCAGTTCCTGTGACTCCCCTAGGGATTCCAATCCCTCTGCCGTCAGAGGTCCCCGCCAGCATATCCAGGGTGAGTTTGAGCCCGGTGAGAAGCTGTCCGATCTCGTCGTGCAATTCCCGCGCAAGTGCCCGGCGTTCATCCTCCTGCATCTCGACCTGGCGACGCGAGAGCGCCTGGAGTCGCTCCCGGCTCCGCTGGATCTCCGTAAAGAGCTTGGAGTTCTCGATGGCGATGGCCGCGCTCGCCGCCATGCCCTCGAGCATGGCGACGTCCTCCTGCGTGAACGGGCGCCCGCCGACACTATCAAATATCTCGAAGCAGCCGAGAACCTGCCCCTGCCGATCGAGAACGGGCACATTGAGACAATTGGTGAATCCTAATGCCTCCCGAAACTCCGGGGTCACATGCGGATCGTCCTGTGCGGCGTTGCCGATATATGGGACCTTCGTTTGCATCACCAAACCGGAAACTCCCTGACCTAGTGAGAATCGATAGCGGACCGGCCGCAGGACCCCTCCATCATTGTACTCGGTAAACGCCAATTCCTCATGTTCCACCAGTCCGGCCATCCCCGCCCTTGCACCCACCAACTCCATCCCAATAGCGGCCAACCGGCGCATGACGGCACCGACGTCAAGTGTCGCGTTGAGTTCTCTCGCGGCATCCAGGAGAGCCTGGAGTTGCTGGTTGCGGCGTTCCAGTTCCTCCTCGGCCTTCTTGCGTTCGGTGATGTCACGGGTGCTTCCGCGCCGACCCAGAAAGCGTCCCCCGGCATCGCGAATTGGCTGACAGACATGGCCCACCCATCGGTCCGTGCCATCCGGACGGAGCACCCGGAACTCCTGTTCGTCATTCAAGTCTTCCGTCAAATCCCAAAATTCGTCCCCGAGCCGTCGTTGATCGTCGGGATGAATGATCCGACGAAACAATTCAGGGTCGGCCACAAACTCTTCCGGGGTATGTCCCGTTATTCGCTCGCACGATGGAGAGACGTAGACGAATCGGCCGTCCGGGCCTCTCCAGAATTCCCAATCGTACGTGTTGTCGGCAACGATGCGGTATTTTTCCTCGGAGGTCCGCAGCGCAATCTCCGCTAACTTACGGGCGGTGACATTCACGTGCGCCACCACCACGCGGGCTGGGTCGTGCTCCGAAAAACGTCTCGCCGTCCCTGTGAACCACCGCTGCTCCGCAGGCGAGTGGCAGGGATACTCCAGCGAGAATTCGTCTCGTTCCTTTCTCATCACGGCCCGGAGCCCAGCCGCCCACGCCGTGGCAATGGCCGCGTCCGGACCCGTCGCGGCATCGCAGACGGCGAGGTAGTCCGCGCCCTCTGCGACCTGCTGGGGATCAGCGAAATTCTCGGCGGCAAAATACCGCCAGGCGTTGTTGACGGCAATGACGGTCCCGGTTTCATCCAGAACACAAACATGTGCGGCAAGCGCGTCAATCGTGGCCCGGGCGAATCTCTCCGACCCATGGAGCGCTTCTTCGACCCGTTTGCGTTCGGAGAGGTCATGGATCATCATCGAGGTTCTCGGGGAGCCATCGCGATCGGAAAAGACCACGCTGGAGATATGGCAGGGAAACTTCGTCCCGTCCTTGCGCACGAAGAGGAGATCCCCCCGACTCTTGCCGGTCCGCGCACGTTCCTCCAGCAAGATCGGCAAGCGGGGATCCGTCAAGTCGACCACACCGGCGCGGCCGATCCGCACCAGCTCGTCCTCACGCCACCCAAGCATACGACAGGCAGCAGGATTGGCTGCCAGAATACGCCCATCCGGTGCCGTCTGTAGGATGGCATCAAGACTGTATTCGAAGAGCGATCGGTACCGCGCCTCACTTTCCCTCAGTGCAATCTCAATGCGTTTGCGGCCGGTGACGTCCCGACTCACACCGAAAACCGACTGGATCGCACCATCCGTCGCCCGTTCGGGCGTCAAGCGCGCCTCGTAATATAACGGCCCTCGGGCAGACGGGAATTCAAAGTCGAATGTCACTCGCTTGACCGGTCGTGAATACTTGGCGGAGCGCGGCCTCCCACTCGGCGACGAGCGCATCCGGCATCCCGAGTTCGCGGTTGGTCTTCCCGATGAAGGTGTCCGGAGAAAGCGACGTGATCGCTTGGATGGCCGGACTCACGTAGATGTGCCGAAGATCGGAATCAAAGCGAGCGATGACGTCGGGGCAATGCTCGGTGAGCGTGCGGAGTTCGTGCTCGCGCAGGCGCAGGGCCTCCATGGTCTCGACATGGAGCGAAGCTTTCGCTTCAAGTTGCCGGATCCGCTCCTGAAGAGTCGTGATCTCCGCACGGAGGCGGGATGCGGATTGCGATCCCATTAGGGCGCCTTTCTGAACCCGGGCGGGGGTAAGGCTCAGACGAAACGCACGTGCTTTCTCCCGCACTCTAACCGATGCGAGGGCTTTTGATCAAGGGTACACGCTCTCCCGCGATTTATGCAAGGGGGGTCTGGGTGAAGTCACAGTGCTGCCGCTCTCCGTGGGTCCTCTCGAAGAGACTCGGCGGTCGATCGCCCCACCTCCGCCAGCGATGCCGGCCTCCCTCGCAAAAGGGGCGATTTCCCTCGCCGGCGGCCCGGGTCTTGCGGACCGCCCCGCGGGTGCCGGTCGATGGCGAGAGCCCGCGACGGGTTGTTGCAAGCGCCGAGCGATGCGTACCGGCCCCCGTCAGACCCGCGGCGCCCGGTCCCGGGGACGCGCCACCACATACTGGCGGCGCTGGGGGTCTTCCGCCGGGGCCGACGCGTGGCGGCGGTCGTCGTTCCGCCGCTCCGCCGCCGGCCGGTGGTCGCGGCGGCGGCGCTCCCCGTACCGACGGTCCCGGACGAGTTGCACCGTGGCGCACGACCCGACCGTGCGGACCAACGCCTGCCACAGGTCTTCCTGGTCCCGGGCCACGATGATCAGGGCGCACACCCTGGGGAGTGTGGGGTGGCCGGGGAATACGCTGCTTCTGCGTGCCATCTCGATATCCTCCCACGCCCCCAACGGCGGGGCGATCTGCAACACTGGCGGGTCCCCGCGGTCAGCCGGGGCCGTGGCGCTGGGACGTGGCGGGGGCCAGCGTCTCGCGCAGGCTCGCGACCAGGGCGACACCCGGGCTGGCCCTCACGGTGCTCGGTGGGGCCTACAGCGTTCCCGGACCGGGGGTGCTGGCCTGCCAGGCCCACACGGCGGGGAACTCTCCACTCGCGTGAGCACGGACGCCCACGGCGGCGGCCCGGTCCCGGGTCAGCGCACCAATCACCGCCTGGATCTCCGCCCGCCCACAGGGTTTCACCAGGAGCGCGTCCACGTGCCTCCGCTCGGTTTGATCGAGGGGAATTGCGCCTGGGTCCGCCGTCACGAGGACCACGGGGAGGTGCGGATGAAGGGCCTTCGCGAGCCGGGCCACGTCCCACCCGGTGAGTCCAGGCATCATGAGGTCCGTCATCACGAGGTCCACCGGCTGCTGCCGGAGGATCGCGAGCCCAGCCGATCCGTTCTCGGCCTCTGCCACCGTGTAACCGAGTGTTTGGAGCAAGCACGCAAACGTCATTCGGCAGGATGGATCATCATCAATGACCAGGAGGCGGCGGGGAGCACTCGCACAATCCGTCATGGTGTCCTCCGTTGCAGTCCGCATGACGTGACCTGCCTCGGACGCCGCGGGAGCGTACCTGCGCCCCTTGGTTCGGCGGGGTGCCCCGCAGGGAATTGCAAGCGCCCCCCTGAAAGAAACGATCGTGCCTGACCGCGGCACAGCAGTCCGGTATTCCTGTCGAGGGGAGGATCCGACCGCATCTCCCGTGCCTGGGACAGTTCTTCGACCACGACCGTCGTGAGATTCGTCGATCTGCGACCGGAGCGCGTGCTCAGCCATCGCTCGCGCTGGAGGGTGCCGTACAACCGCATCACAGAGAGGCATAAGGGCGGGGAAAAACAAAATCAGGATAGTCCGGGTGGGCGCGGATGTCTGTTCAATATTGCACAGGGCGGGTGCGACGGATTGCGGGCGGGCCGGTCGGCTGCGGGGGCGGCCGTCAGTCGCGCAGCAGGACGTTCAACAGAGCACTGTTGACCTCCAGGCCGCCGTTGTATTCGATGAACCCCAGCTTGCGGAACTTGTTCATGAAGAAGTTGACGCGGGAGCGGGTGGTGCCGACCATCTCCGCCAGGGTCTCTTGACTGATCTGCGGGATCACCGGCTCGGGCGTCCCTTCCTTGCCGAAGTTCGCCAGGAGCAGCAGCACCCGCGCGAGCCGCTTCTCCGCGGAATTGAACAACTGGTCCACGAGATCCTCTTCCACCCGAATGTTGCGGGCGAGCAAATGGGTGATGAACCGCTCGGCGAAGGTGGGTTCCGCATGGAGCACCCGCACCATGGCCGATCTATCCAACCGCAGGATGGAACACGGCGTGAGTGTGGTGGCGGTCGCCATCCGACGCGGCTGTGCGATCAGGCAGCCTTCCCCAAAGAACACGTCCTCTCCGAGTATGGCCACCACCGCTTCTTTCCCCTGATCGGACACGACGGTCAGCTTAACCCTCCCTTTCCGGAGGTAGAACACGGCATCCGCGGGTTCGCCTTGTGAAAAGACGATCGTGTCCTTGCGGTAATCCACGACCGTTCGGCCTTCGCCGCCTTTGGCTAGGAACGCATTCGTGTCAAACGGCAGGCGTTGCGAGGGCACCGTACTTGGCACGGCCACCTTCCCGCTTTTCGGCCTCCGCCCCTGGCGCGTCGTCCGCGTACTCATTGGACCCCTCCCGATCGCCGACGACACGGCGTGCGCCGGCGGCGTTCCCCACGGATGGCCCGACTCACCGCTTCCCGAGGACAGCGCGCGCTCGCTCCCTATTGGCGACCAGGCGCCGTCTCAGATCGGACCCCGCACGCGATGCATGGACCGACCGCCAATGACGCCGCGCGTCAGGCGACACATCAGTTCGTCAGTATGTAGGGGCCCGCGCGGGCCTGTTCGATGGGCGATCTGGTCAACCGTCAACGACGGGGCACGGGCCCCACGGGCCCAACAGGCGCGGAAGATTAGGCAGTCGAGCGGCCTATCGACAACGGGGAATCACTGCGCATCAATATGAGATATTTTACTGGGTGAGGCTGTTTGGTGTCAAGCGTGACGTGGCTGCGGCGGGGGGGCGCGGATCGACACCACCCAGGTGCACATCGCGATCCGGCCGACCCAGCCCACGCGGGCGGTGGCGTTCTACGAGGAAAGGGCGCAGAAAAGAGTGCTGCCCCACGACCCCCAGAACGCGAAAATGGGGTCGCGGAACATCGAGAATCCGCTCAAACCAATCGCGCTAACTACCTGCCACCATTGATGGTGGCCCTATCGGGATCCGAACCCTGGTTGGGGCGCGCTCGTGCGCCGCTACCCCTTGAGCACCCGCAGGACTTCCGGCAGGAGCCGCTGGCTCGTCGCCAGCCCCTCCTGTCCGTAGATCGTCTCCTGCCCTTGCCAGTCGCCGAAGTAGCCACCCGCCTCGCGAAGGATGGGCGGGAAGGGGCCGCAGTCCCAGTCGCTCATGATCGGGTCGAGCATGACCTCGACGCGCCCGGTGGCCGCCAGCAGATACCCGTAGGCGTCGCTCCAGCCCGCCCGGTAGTAGGTGGCTTGTTGCAGCCGCTGCCATGCGGCCTCTTTTCCGTACTTGCCAAAGCTCGCCGGATCCGTGAAGGCGACGTACGACCGAAACAGGCGCTCCTCGTCCGACACCCGCGCGCGCCGCCCGTTCCACCAGCATCCCATTCCGGTCGCGGCCACCAGCATCTCGTCCAGCGCCGGAAAATAGGCCGCACCCACCTCGGCCCGCCCCTCGATCTCCAGCCCCAGCAGGACCGCGTAGAGCGGAACGCCCCGCATGAAGGACTTGGTCCCGTCGATCGGGTCGATGTACCAGCGAAAGGCGGCCTCCGTCGAGGCGTTCCCGCCGAACTCCTCGCCCACGATGGCGTGCGACGGATACCGGGCCTCGATCCGGCGCCGGATCATCTGCTCCGCCTCCCGGTCGGCCCGCGTCACCGGCGTGTCGTCCGCCTTGAAATCGGGGCGCACCCCGGCCTGGAAATAGCCCAGCGTGAGCCGCCCGGCGAGATACGCCGTCTCGGCAATGAAGCTGAAATACTCGTCGAGTTGCATCGCGGACCTCCGCCTGTGCCTCCCGCCGATCGTTAGGAGCCGTTACGAAATAGCTTGGCCATTTCTTATTTCGTTACGGCTCCTTATGCCGTCCCCGAAATTTCTCTGGTCAAGTTATTCTTTGAAAACGGCTTACCCCTTGTAACCAAACAGCCGCGGGATAAAAAGCGTCATGCTGGGCCAGTAGGTAATGAGCAGCAAGGCGACGACCATCACGCCGATGAATGGAAGGATCGGCCGGATCACCTCGTCAATCGACACTTCCCCAATAGCGGCCGCCACATTCAGACACGACCCAACCGGGGGGTGCACAAAACCCACGCCGAGATTGGTGACCATGACGATGCCAAAGTGCACCGGATCGATGCCCAGCTTCTGCGCAATCGGATACAGGATCGGGGTGAAGGTGATGATCGCCGGTGTCACATCCAGGAACATGCCGACGACCAGCATCAGGATGTTCACGAAGAACAGGAACACCATCGGATTCGTCGACACACCAAGCATCCAACTGGTGATCATCTGGGGAACCTGTTCGATGGTGACGATCCATGCGAAGGTGATAGACATCCCCACCACCAGCATGACCATTCCCGTCAGCCTGGCCGCGGCGACCAGGAGACGCGGAATGTCCCGGAGATGGAGTTCGCCGATAGACGACCATGGAGAGCAACACCCCGTAGACCACGGCGATGACGGCCGATTCGGTGGCGGTGAACACGCCGGTCAGGATGCCGCCCAGAATGATGACGGGCATGAGCAGGGGCGGAACGGCATCCCAGGCCGCCCTCGCCATCTGCCGGAGGGAGGCCTTGGTTTCCCTCGGAAGTCCCTGCCGCTTGGCAATGAAGTAAACCATGGTCATGAGCGACAACCCCGACAGGAAACCCGGGAGAAAACCGGCCATAAACAGATACCCGATGGAGACGTTGGCCGCCACGGCGTAGAGGACCATGATGATGCAGGGGGGGATGTTCACACCCATCCCGCCCGCCGCCGCCACGATGGCGGTGGCCAGCGGCCGCGGATATCCCCTCCGCACCATGGACGGGATCATGATGGACCCGATGGCGGCCGTGTCGGCGGCGGATGATCCGGAGACGCCCGAGAAAAAAATGGTGGCAACGATGACCACGTGCGCGAGCCCGCCCCGCACATGGCCCACCAGAACGCTGGCAAAGCGAACCAGTCGGGCCGAGATTCCGCCCGTCTCCATGAACAGGCCGGCCAGGACGAAAAATGGCACGGCCAAGAGCGGAAAGGAGTCCAGCCCCGTGAACAGCTTCTGGGAGATGAGCGTGAGGGGCATGTCTCCCTTGTAGACCAGCGCCAAGGCGCTGGCCAGACCGATGGAAAACCCGATAGGGACAGATACCGTGATGAGCCCGCAGAACGCGACGAAGAGCAGCAAGGAAACCATCCGCGCACCTCCTATCTAGCTCTAGGTCCGCCCGCTTCAACTGTGCGCGACGAGGTAGCGGCATCGCCCCGTTTGATGATCAGATCCAACCAGAGGAACACGAGCATCAGCATGGCACCCAGCGGGACGGCCGCGTACGGGACGCTCATGGGGACGCCCAGCGCCGGGGATTCCTGGTTCCGGTTCAACAGGGCCAGGCCCAATCCCCTGTCGAACACAACGTAGAGCAACGCGCTCGTTGCCAGGGCAATCCCGACCTCGAGCCAGGCGCGCGCAGAGACGGAAAACCGCGCGGTAAGGATGGTGATCACGAAATGCGAGCGGTCCTTCACGGCGATCGCCGCCCCGAACATAGACAGCGCGATGAAGAGGAAGCGCGCCATCTCCTCGCCCCAGCTAATCGGCGCCATCAAGAAGTAGCGATAGATGACCGTGAGAAACACCAGGACCGTCATGATGGCCAGGATCGTCCCGGCCACGAACTCCGTCAGCAGCCCGAGCCAGCGGTGCAGGAGCTTGATGGCGTGAATAGCACACCTCCCCGGCGTGTGTGAAGCGCCCACCGAATACAGCAGGTCCCGGAAGGGCGACCCCGCCGCCCCGCCGGGACCCGAGATTCTCCCTACTTCGGATTGCGCGCCATGTCGAGCAGCTGTTTGCCGAGGCGCGCCTCGTACTCCTTGTGGATGGGCTCGACGGCCTTCATGAAGGCCGCCTTGTCCTTCACCTCGGTGAAGATCACGCCCTTCGCCTTCAGCTCGTCGGTGGCGGTCTTCTCCTGCTCCGCCATCATCTGACGTTCCTTGACCACCGTCTCCTTGGCCGCCTGCTCGATGGCCTGCTGGACCTCCTTGGGCTGCGCGTTGAACCACTTCAACCCCACCATGGGCAGGGCCGGCGAGATGAAGGTGTCGGTGTACGAGAAGTACTTCGCCACCTCGTAGTGCTTCATGGCCCAGTAGGACTGCACCGGCCCCTCGCCCGCGTCCACCACCCCCTGCTGCAGCGCCGAGTAGAGCTCCCCGTACGGCAGCGGGGTCGCCGCGGCGCCCAGCGTGTTGAAGGTCTTGATCATGAGCTGGTTCTCCATGGTCCGGACCTTCATCCCCTTGAAGTCCACCGGCATGGCGACCGGCCGCTTCGAGCTGTAGAGGCATCGGGTCCCGTCATCGAAGAAGCCCAGCCCCTTGATGTTCACCTTCTCTGCCAGCAGCTTGAGCAGGAGGTTGCCCAGCTCCCCGTCGGCCGCCCGGAACATGTCCTGCTTGCTCTTGAACAGATAGGGAAGATCGAACGCCTGGAACTGGGGTACGAACGCCCCCAGGACCGACGTGGCAACACGCCCGAATTCGATCTGGCCCGTCTGCAGGAACTCGACGTACTCGCGTTCGTTTCCGAGCTGGGAATTCGGATAGACGTTGATGATGAGCTTGCCGCCGGTCAGTTCCTTCACCCGATCGGCGAAGAACAGGTAGGATTTGTGGTGGGCGTGGCTCTCCGCGAGAACGGAGGCGAATTTCGTCACCGTCCCGGCGTTGGCAGGAGCAGCAACGACGACACATGGATACCGCGAGGAGTGTTGCCAGAACTCCCGCGACCGCGAAACGCAACCGCCGATCCCTGAGCCCCATTCGCCTGGTCATCGCATCTCCTCCTTGTGTTGATCGAATCCGGCTTCCCTGCCACTGGCCCACGCGTACCAGATCATACCGCCTGGCCACGAGTCAAGCCTCTCCCAACCGCCTTTGCCGCATCGTCTCGAACGCCGCACGATCCTCCGTCCCGCGTTCCGGCCTGCGCCGGCGTCAGCGTCGGCCGAGGAGATAGCTCGTCGTGGCGCCCGCCGCCACGGTCGCCGCCGACAGCCAGAAGATCCCCCGATAGCCCAGCCATTCGCCCACCAAGCCCAGACCCACGCTGCTGAGGATCATGCCCGTGTCGAAGGAGGCGGCCAGGGACGCGACGGCCCAGCCTCGCCGCTCCCTGGGAACGCCGAACAGCAGCATCGAGTAAAGGATCGGCACGATCGTCCCGTGGCCCATGCCGCACGCCAGCCCCACCACGACCAGGAGCACCGCGGAGTTGCCCAGCGGAAGCGCGGCGAGCCCGATCGCCATGAAGGCGTATGCCGGGACGAGAATCGCCGGACGCGCCAGCCAGGCCAGCCCCATCCCGTTGGCGAGCCGCATCCCGAACAGCCCGACGAAATAGGCGAAGAAGAAGGCGCCGATCCGTCCCGGCGCTTCCGCGATCGGCGCCACCGGCACGAACACGGAGGAGACCCCGAACACGAAACCGACCATCATGCCGCCCACCAGGACCGGCGGCGCCGTACGCCCCAGGCTCCACGAGGTCGGCGCGTGCTCCGATCGCTCCGGCAGCGTCTCGGGCAGCCGGCGGAATGTGATGAGCGCCGCCGCCAACACCACCGCGGCCGCCCCGAAGAGCGGCAGGTAGCCGGCCCGGCGGGCCACCGCCTCCCCCACCGCGGGCATGATCCCGCCAGGCAGGGTCAGCCAGACGGTGTAGAGGGCAAATACCCGCGTCCGCACCGCCGCCGGGGCGAGGTCGGCCACGACCGTCCCCAGACCGGAGTCCACCAGGGCCGTCGCCGCCCCCTGGATCACCCGGAACGTAAGGAACGTCCACCCGACCTGCGGGAAGAGAAACAGGGACAGGATGGCGATCCCTGCCACCACCCCGCCCCAGGTGATCACCGGACGCCGCCCAAACCGATCCAAGAGTCGGCCGGCCACGGGACGCGCCACCAACATGCTCACGCGCATGAGCCCGACCACGAACCCGATCTGCGCGGGGGTGTTCCCGATCTGCTGCAGATACACCGGGAGCAAGAGGAAGAGGGCGCCGGTGGTGCTGAAGAGGAACGCCACACCGTTCATCCGGCGCAGCGCCCCCCGAAGACTGGGCGGTTTCTCGTCACGCATCAGTGCACATCACCCTGGAACAAAACCCCTCCGGCGATCGCCGCGCCCGGCACAACCCACCCCGCTGGACGCGGCGATCGCTCCGAAGCGACATGGGTTTATTTCTTTTCCATCCCGCGGACCTCGAGTCCCAGCACCTTCTCGTACATCTTGACCAGAGCGTTGGTGTTCTCGCGGCCGAGCCCCGACGCTTTGGCCATGTCCAGCACGTTGAGCAGGCTGTTCGTCATGGGCAGCGGGACGTTCAGCTCACGCCCCAAGGTGCTCATGTAGCCCATATCCTTGTGTGCCAGCCGCAGCTCGAAGGTCACGGTGAAGTTCCGCTGGCAGACGGCAGGAACCACCCCCTCCCAGACCCGGCTGTTACCGCCGCTCACCTTGACCACATCGAAGAGCGCCTGAATGTCCACGCCCGCCTTCGCGGCCAGCGGCAGGGCCTCGGCCACGGCGGCGTTGCTGACTTGTCCGAGGAAATTGTTGATGAGCTTCACGATATTGCCGTGGGTGCTGGGTCCCACGTGGAAGATGTTCTTGGCCACCGCTTGGAAGACGGGCTGGCACCGCTCGAACACGGGCTTGTCGCCCCCGATCATGAGGTTGAGCTCGCCGGCATTGGCGTGCACCGGTGTCCCGGTCATGGGGGCATCCAGGAACGCCACCTGCTTCGCCTGCAGCTTCTCGTACAGCATCCGCGTGGACGCAGGGTAGCTGGTGCTGAAGTCGATGATCACGGACCCCGCCTGCATGCTGCCGAGCAGGCCTCCTTCCCCGAGGACGGCCGCCTCGACCTCCTTGGAGGACGGCACGCAGAGGCACACCACGCTGTTCTTCCCGCCCAACTCCGCCAGAGATGTCGTGACCGTGGCGCCCGCCTGCTGCACGTCATCCAGGTTGAGCCCCGCCCGGTGCGCGTACACCATCACCGGGTAGCCCTTCTTCAGCAAACTCTTCACGATCCCCTTGCCCATCAGGCCCGGCCCCAGAAATCCGATCCGCTCTGCCATGTCATGCCTCCGTGTGTGTGCCGACGTTGCGAACATCGCGCCTCGTCCCGGCCGATCTACCCGAACCAGAGCCGCTCGGCCGTGCCCCCCATGATCGCCTCGAGCTGCGGCTGCGAGAGAAACCGCGCCTCGCGCGGCAGGAAGTTGCGGTTCCGGACATAGCCGCAGCCGGCGAGGACATGCGGGAAGTCCGACCCCCACAGGCACCGGTCCGCGCCGAAGGCCGCCACGGCTGCCTCAACGTATGGCATGCCGTCCCGGTACGGGTACCGCTCCCGGCACCAGTGGTGAAAACCCGACAGCTTGACGAAGACGTTCGGAAACCGGGCCAGCTCCAGGAGCGCCCGGAAGATCGGCTGACCGAGGCCGTCCTGCGGCACAGGGTTGTTCAGGTGGTCGATCACCACCCGCATGGCGGGATACCGCACGAGCCAGGGGTGGAGTCGCGCCAGCTCGGTCTTGCCGTGCATGACACAGGCGATGGTGCCCGTCTCGGCGATCGTCTCCCACAGGGGAATCGTCTCGTCCGCGGCCAACCACGGGCCGGGCGACGGATGCTCCCCCTCCCGTAGCGGGCGCAGACGCACTCCCGTGTAGCCTTGCCCGCGCCACTGCCGGAGAGCCGCCGGCGCATCGGGTCCGCGGGGGTCGATCACGCACACGCCGCGAAACCGATCCGGGAACCGTTGCAGGCACGAGGCGATGTACGAATTGTCCCAGTGATAGAACCAGGGCTGGACGAAGACCGCCTTCGCCACGCCCGCCTCCTCCATGTAATCCTGGAACAACTCCACCGGGGCGGACGACTGCGGGCTGTATCCGACGGCCATCGGTCCGGGATCTTTTCCCGCCGCGGTCGCGTCCCAGACGTGCAGGTGGGCGTCAATGATCGGGGCCATGCCGTCTCCTTGGCGAAATGGTTCGATCGGGCTGCCGCGTCTCACCCGGCCAATTCGGCGCGGGTGAGTCGGGCCAAATAATGGCCTTCCTCTTCGTGCCAGACTCCTTCGCAGAGAAACCCCGCCTGTGCGGCCCGGGCGGCGAGCGTGGGATAATCCACGAACAGCCACGGATAGAACGGGCCGCAGACGCCGGCATATTCGAGCTGGAACCGCATCTCGCCGACGTACCGACGGCCGGCGTGCGCCGGCGCGTCCGCGGCCCCCCCGGCCGCCTCCGAATCCCGCATATCGTACGAGTCCAGCAGGATCTGTCCGCCGGGAACGAGCAGGCGCTGGGCGACCTGGAGAAACCGGTCCAGCCCCTCCAGCGTCCCCACCACTCCGACGCCGTTCATCAACAGAAGCAGCGTGTCGAACTCGTCGCTGTCCCAGCCAAAAATATCGCCGCGATGCGCGTGGTGCACGCCACGGCGGCGCATGACCTCGACCGCCTCCGCCGCCAGGTCCAGCGCCACGACCGAGAGCCCCCGGTCCTGCAGCGCCAGACTATGCGACCCCGCACCCGCCCCCACGTCGAGGACCCGACCCCCACACAGGTCCAGCGCCACGTCCTCCAGGGCGGAAAACTCCCCCGGCCCACGGAAGAAGACCTGCGCCGCGACACACTCCGCTTCGCCGTTCTCGTCGCGGACGACGACCTCGGCCCTGGTGTCACCGTTCAGGTAGTCACGGAGGGCCGCCCCGTGGGGGGCCCAGGCCGCTGCATCCGTTCCCACTCGACCGGTCACGTGGTGTCTCCGCCGCTCGCGCCCTCGCCGTTCGCCGGCGGAGCCGGTTGGCGAGCGGCCCCGCACTCCCGGGCTGCTCCCCGCAAGGGGCTGGGGTCTAAGTGGTGCTGACCGTAATTATGGTGACGTATCGCCGGTCCCCCGGACCGCCCCTCGGACGCCTGGCGCCTCGTCGATGCCGGCTCGCCCTTACCCCGGGTCGGCCGCTCAGAACGGCGGCCTCCGTGCCGGGGACGGGCTCGCCGGGTACCCATGCGGAGCATGGGTGTGGCGCGGCGTCTCGGGTCGGCCCGGGGGACCTGGGCTTGTACGGCCAATGAATACGTCATCGAACTTGTGTCCGTGAGTACTAAGGGAGAAGCACCGCCTTGATATAGTCGTCGGGCGGCGCCGTCACGAGTTGCTGGAACACCCGCGCACCCTCGGCGAGCGGGAAGGTCTTGACCCAGGGGTCCAGCTGAATCTTGCCGGACGCCAGGAGGTCCAGGGCTACGGTGAGATCCCGCGGACGGACCGCGAAAGACCCCAGTATCGCCTTCTCCCCCAGCACGATGTCGAGTCCACCGACCGTGGTCGCGTCGTCGTGCAGGCCCAGCCAGACGCACTCGCCGCCCTTGCGGATCGCCTTCACGGCCAGGTCGCGCGTGCTGGCCGCCCCGACCGCGTCGATGGCCACCTCGGCGCCGCGCCCCTGGCTGAAGTCGGATAGCCCCCCCGGAATGTCCTCGGTGCGCGCATTCAGGACCCGCTCGGCCCCAAGACGGGTCGCGACCGCGAGTCGCGCCGGCGACACGTCCACTACGGCCACGCGGCCGGCGCCACCCGCCTTCGCCACCTGGAGCGTGAAGAGGCCAATGGCACCTGCCCCGAAGATCACCACGGACTCGGGGAAGCGGCGCCGGACCATGGACCAGGCATGGACCCCGTTCCCCAGCGGCTCCATCAGGGAGGCCTGGACCGCGGTGACGGCGGCTGGCCTGGGCATCAGCACCGACACCGGCACCGCCACCCGCTCGGCAAAGGCGCCCGGCCGTTTGGTCCCGAACACCTCCGCCGTCCGGCAGACGTGCGGATCGCCATCCACGCAGGCTTCGCAGGTGCCGCAGGAAACCGTGGAATTCACCGCCACAGAATCCCCGGGCCGCCACTCGGTGACCCCCGCCCCGACACTCAGAACCTCTCCCGAGAACTCGTGCCCCATGATGAGGGGCGGCGTCCGGCGCGGGGCGTGGATCTTGAATCCGTGGAGCTCCGACCCGCAGATCCCCGCCGCCGTCACCCTGAGGACGACCTCGCCGGCCTTCGCCGAAGGCTCGGGCACCTCCCGCATCTCCAGTCGGTCCCAGGCAGGATAGAATAGGGCTTTCATTGCATGCGTTCCTTTCCACAGGCGGACGCGCCACCCGCCTGGCGCACCAGGCGGCCTACCTCTTCGATGGGCAGGGCGCGGCGCGCGTGACCGTCCCGGCCCACGACGGTCTCCGCCCGGCACAGAGAGTTGAGCACCGCCTCCTCCACGCTCTCGACGACCGCCGGGAAGAGCCACTGCATGGCTCGCGCTTCGTCGACGAGCACCGCCTCGGTCCGGGTCAGGTCGGGCGCCGCGTGCGGGACCCGGTGTGCCACGCTGAACGCGATCACGAAATCTCCGCTGCCGTGCCCGTAGTGGCTGCCGGTGCGGGCCAGACCGGCCGCCGCGCGGACCGCGAGCCGCCGCAGTTGCCGGCCATCGAGGGGCGCGTCCGTTGCCAGCACGATCATGATCGAGCCGCGCTCGCGCGCCAGGTCGGCCGTCGCGTCGGGAGGCGGAAGGAGCCGCCCCACCGGGACCCCGCAGACGACCAGATCCCGGGGACGACCGAAATTCGACTGCACCAGGGTTCCCACGGTGAACCCGCCGGCCGCGGGCGGCACCAGGCGGCTCGCCGTTCCGATCCCGCCCTTCCAGCCGAAACAGGTCGTCCCCGTCCCCGCGCCGATCGCCCCTTCGGCCACCGGCCCCCCGGTCGCGCACTGCGATCGCCGCCAGGACGTGCTCGGCGCGCACGTGGCGCCCCTGGATGTCATTCAGATAACCGTCGTTCGTCTCGCCGACCACCACGGTTACCGTGCCGGTGGTGATGCCGATCTCCGGACTCTCGCGGATGGCGTGCCCGACCAGGGCGTCGGCCACCAGTCCGACATTCAGCGTATTGGTGAGCGCGATGGGAGACTCGATCACACCGAGTTCTCGGATCTGCTCGAACCCGACGACCTTTCCCATGCCGTTGATCGTGTGGACGGCGGCCCGCACCTTCTCGCGGAACAGGTTGCCTTCATGGGGCCGAATGACGGTCACCCCCGTGCGCACCGGCCCCTGGCCAGGGCGGAGCGGGCCGTCCCCTGCCTGGACCGTCACCTGCCCCACCAGAACGCCCGGGACATCCGTGATGGCATTGTGCCGTCCGACGGGCAATTCGCCGACGATCAGCCCCGCCTCCCGCGCGCGGGGCCGCCGTTCCTTCTGGCCGGGCCGTCGTTGGTCACCGCAGGCCCCCCGCTTCAGCGCATCCGGGCGGACATGCTGGAAATCCGTCCGCCCGCGAACGTGAACTTCTTGCTCCAGTCCGAGCTCGCGCCGCCGAATCGAACCGTGCAATCCACCGCCAGGATGCCGTCGCCGTGAGCCACGCCGTTGTGCGTGACGGTCATGGAAATCGTGTCCTCGCCGTACCGCTCCTTGAGATATTGCGTGGCCGCCTCGATCAACGGACCGTCCGTGTCAGACATGAGGTTCCCTCCGCCGTTGGGCCCGATGGTCACCGCGCAGCGACCGCGAAGCCCCGAGGCGCCGCGCCCCTCGCGGCGCGCTACTTCTGGTCGAAAACCTCCCTCAAAAGGTCGGTGACGCGCGCCGTCGGGTTGGTCCGGATCTTCTTCTCTTCCTCGCCCAGGACGCGGAAGAGACCGTCCAGCGCCTTGGTGACGACGTAGTGGTCCACGTCGAGCGATTCGCTCTTGGCGAATGGGATGGCCTGGTACCGGCCGACCAGCTCCTTGTACTGTCGCGTCACGCCCACCTCCTTGGTCGCCTGTTCCACGGTCGGCCGGAACGCGGCGGTCAGCTTGTCGCTGGTCTTGCCCCGGAAATACTCGGTGGCCGCCGTGTCGCTCCCTTTGAGGATCTTCTGCGCATCGTCGAACGTCATGGCCCCGATGGCGTCCCAGAAGATCTGTTTGGCGGCGGGTGCGGCGCGCTCCGCGGCGCGGTTCATGCTGAGAACGAATTCGTCCAACTTCGGTCCGTAGCCAACCGCTCGCAGGCCCGGTCTCCAGCGTCCGCAGCTTCTCGGGCATCAGGATCTTGATCGCCTCGTTCTTGAAGTACCCATCCGTCTTCCCCGTCAGGTTGACCGCGTTCTGGGTGCCGATCTGCAGCGCTTCCTTGAGGCCGGAAACCACCTTCCCGTCGGTCAGCCCGCCCTGCGGCACCATGCCGCCCAACCCGCGAAGCAACTGCTCCATCTGCGCCGACGCAGGGACAATTGCCAACGCGAGCAGCAGGCCCGCCACGACGACCGACATCTTCTTCCCCATGTTCCCTACCTCCCCTCCGGAACAGTGGCGTGCTGGAAGGCCTCGAGGGCCCTCGCCGTCGCGGCATCACGTGCGCCGTTCAGAGCCCACGATACACGAAGAAGATCCCCATGCCGAACAGCAAGAGGTGCAGGATCCGGGAAAAGGTCGCCTGGGGCACCCGGTCCTGGACCCGTAACCCCACACCGAAGGCCACCAGCGCCACGACCGTGAGACCGCTGGACCACCAGAGGATCTCGCGCGTGTACAGGCCCCAGCGCGAGATGGCCACCAACTGACTGACCTTGGCGGTGAGGAAGATGGAGGCCACGGCCTTCACGAACTCCCGCTTCTCGAAACCCAGCGCCAGCAGATAGAGCGCCGTCAGCGGCCCGATGACGTTGGTGACTCCGGCCAGGACCCCGCCTGCGAAGCCGACGGCCGGCCCGAGCCAGGGCTCCCAGCGCGGCGAGACGCGCGGTGTCATCCGGAAATAGGCGGAGAGCAGGAACAGCAGGATCATGACGGCCAGGGCGAGGTAGATGAACCGCTCCGACACGCTGACCAGGATCCGCGTCCCCAGGAACACGCCGGCGACCGTGGTCGCCAGCAGCCAGACCAGCCGACGCCAGAGATGCCAGGGAGCCTTGCCGCGCGCGATCTGCAGCGTGTCCATCAGGATGTTGGGCACGAGCAGCAGCGCGTAGGCGGATTTGATGTCCACGAGGAGGGCGACCATGGGCGTGGCAATCAGTGGGAAGCCCATGCCGGTCGTGCCCTTGACGAAGGCCGCCAACAGGAACGCCCCGGCGACCGCGACCCCGGTGAGATCCATTTGTTGCCTCGCCCCTCGTCACTCGTAGAGCAGTTCCTCATACCGGCTTCCGGCCACGATCGCTTCGATGACGGCGGGACCCCGCGGACGGCGGAGACGAGCCAGCGCCGCGCGCGCGATCGGTGGTCATGGGTCGGTGGTCATTCATCCATCGCTGGCCTTCCCACGGCCTTCGCGAGTGATTCAGGCTAACAGAAGGGTTCTCTGCTGGCAAGGTTTGGCTGGGGTGGCGGAGCACCCAGGCGCCCCCTGGCGCGACCGCTCGCCCGTGGTCGTCATTGGGTGGCGGACCGCAAAGCGGACCGTTTCAGGTTGCATTTCACTTTTTCCTGTTGGTCGGCTATCCTCAGCCACTTCGACTTTCATCAACCGATCGCCGAGACGTCATCACAGAAGGGGGACAGGACGATGGCCGATCAAGCGTCGCTCGTGGGCGAGGTCTTCTACCCATCCGTGGAGGTGCTCAGCCAGGCCGGGCTGCAGGACTGGGACACGACGGCCGCGCTCGCCGAGAAAGACCTGGAGGGGTTCTGGGCCAAGGAGGCCGAGGAACTCGAGTGGTACCGGAAGTGGGACCGGGTCTTGGATGACGACCAGAAGCCCTTCTTCAAGTGGTTCACCGGCGCGCAGGTCAACATCGTGCACAACTGCCTGGACCGGCACATGAAGACCTGGCGGAAGAACAAGCTGGCCCTCATCTGGGTCGGTGAGCCGGGGGACGTCCGGACCTACTCCTACTACGCCCTGCACCGCGAGGTCTGCCAGTTCGCCAGCGTGCTGCGCGCCATGGGCATCAACAAGGGCGATCGGGTGACGATCTACATGCCCCGCATCCCCGAGATCGTCATCGCCATGCTGGCCTGCGCCAAGGTCGGCGCGATTCACTCCGTGGTCTACGGCGGCTTCAGCGTGGATGCCCTCCAGGGACGGATCGAGGATTCCCAGTCCAAGGTCGTCGTCACCGCCGACGGGGGCTGGATGAACGGCAAGATGGTCGAGCTGAAGAAGACGGTGGACGAGGCGCTGCGCCGCTGCCCGTCGGTGGAATCCGTGATCGTGGTCCAGCGGACCAACCAGGCAGTCCCGATGGAGAATGGCCGGGACTACTGGTACCATGAGCTCCTCCGCCTCCCCATCGTCAACCGCTCCGCCCCGACCGAGGTGATGGACGCCGAGGACCCCCTCTACATCCTGTACACCTCCGGCACCACCGGAAAGCCCAAGGCGATTGTCCACGTCCACGGCGGCTACATGGTCGGCGTCTACAGCACGCTGAAGTACGTCTTCGACGTGAAGGACGAGGACCGCTGGTGGTGCGCCGCCGACCCGGGCTGGGTGACCGGCCACTCCTACATCGTGTACGGTCCGCTGCTCATGGGCGCCACCTCCTTCATGTACGAGGGCGCGCCGACCTATCCGTACCCGAACCGGTGGTGGTCCATGATCGAGAAGTACGGGATCAACATTCTCTATACCGCGCCGACCGCCATCCGCGGCCTGATGCGGTTCGGCGAGTCGTGGCCCAACCGCCACGACCTGACCTCGCTCCGCCTCCTCGGCTCGGTGGGGGAGCCGATCAACCCCGAGGCGTGGAAGTGGTACCACCGGGTCATCGGCAAGAACCGCTGCCCGATCATGGACACGTGGTGGCAGACCGAAACCGGGATGTTCATGATCACGCCCACGCCCGTCGTGCCGCTCAAGCCGGGGAGCGGCACCCGGCCCTTCTTCGGGCAGCAAGCCGAGATCGTGGACGCCCACGGGAAGCCGGTCCCCACCGGCGAGGAGGGATACCTGGTCCTGAAGCGCCCGTGGCCGGCCATGCTGCGGACGATCTACAAGGACCCGGACCGGTACGTGAAGCAGTACTGGAGCACCGTGCCGGGCTGCTACACCACCGGGGACTCGGCGAAGCGGGACGCGGACGGCTATTTCTGGATCATCGGTCGCGTGGACGACGTGATCAAGGTGTCGGGATACCGGTTGGGCACGGCAGAGATCGAGAGCGCCCTGGTGAGCCACCCGGCCGTGGCCGAGGCCGCGGCCATCGGCCTTCCCCACGACGTGAAGGGCCACGCCATCCACGGCTACTGCATCCTCCGAACCGGGTACACGCCGTCCGAAGCGCTGGCCGAGGAATTGCGTCAGCACGTCGCCCAGCACGTCGGCCCCATTGCCCGGCCCGAGCACGTGACGTTCGTGGACGCGCTGCCCAAGACCCGCTCCGGCAAGATCATGCGGCGCGTCCTGAAGGCCCGCGCCCAGGGCCTGCCGGAAGGCGATCTGTCCACGCTGGAGGAGTGATGCGCCAACGCAGCGAGAATGGGAGAGTGGGTGACACTCTGTTTCTTTCCCTCTCCACTCTCCCGATCACCCCATCTCCCACTCAAGTCTGCCGCTCAGAACCTACCCGGCTCCGCGGCACCAGCGCGGCCTCTGCGAGGACCTCACGCAAATCGAGCCTCCTGAAACACCAGGAGGCTCGTTGTCGTTGCGGCCCATCCGTTTCAGGCCACGCGGTCGCGGGGCGCGCGTCCCGCGAAGAAGGCATCCAGGTTGTCCAGGGCCCGGAAGCCCATGCCGTCGCGGGTCTCCTTGGTGGCGCTGCCGATGTGCGGCATCAGGAAGGTGTTGGGAAGCTCCCGATACTCCGGATGGATGTCGGGCTCGTTGTTGTACACGTCCAGGCCGGCAGCGGCCACCTTGCCGCTCTTCAGCGCCGCGATGAGCGCGTCGTCGTCGATGACCGCGCCCCGGCTGGCGTTGACCACGATGGCGCCGTCGGGGAGCAAGGCGATCCGATCGGCGTTGAGCATCTTCCGGGTCTGCGGCGTCGAGACGCAATGGAACGCCAGAAAGTCGCAGTGCGGCATCAGCTCCTCGGGGGTCGGGTGGTAAATCGCGCCCTGCTCCTGGGCCGCCGGCAGACGCTGGACGTCGTGATAGTGGATCGTCATGTCGAAGCCGCGGGCGCGCCGGGCCGTCACCTGGCCGACCCGCCCCAGCCCCACGATGCCGAGTCGCTTCCCCGTCACCTGGGTCCCCACCATGAAGCTGGGGCTCCAGTCCCGCCAGGCGCGGGTCCGCACCAGCCGCTCCCCCTCGCTGGCCCGCCGCGCGGCGCCCAGCATGAGCAGGATGGTCAGCTCGGCGGTGGCGTCGGACAGAACCTCGGGGGTGTTGGTGACGACGAGGCCCCGGCGCTTCGCCGCCTCGACGTCCACGTGGTCGTACCCCACCGAGAAGTTGGCGATGATCCGGACGCTCTGCGGCAGCCGCCCGATGACCTCGGCGGAGAACCGCTCCGTGTGGCAGGGGATGATCGCGTCGGCGCCGGCGGCGCTCTCGATCAGCGCGTCGCTGGAATAGAGGCGGTCGTCGGGGTTGAGCCGCGGCTGATAGTCGCGGCGAAGACGATCCTCGACCGCCTGCGGCAGCTTGCGGGTGACCAGCACGACAGGTTTCATGGTGGGAATCCTCCTGGACTACGAGATGTTGTTCCCCTCGGAGATCAACCCGAACTGGAGTAAATGGTGGTAGCAGTGCTTGAAATGCGAACGGGCCCATTCCTCGGCTGCGATCGGCCCGAACACGGGATGCATACGTACCGCGCCTGAGGCGACCGTCGCCTGCTCGAGAAAGAGCCTCACTTCGCGTTGGAGCGCTGCGGTGGCATCGGCCGTGTCCGCGTAACGCGGCGGCGGGAGTCCCGCCGCCAGCGCGGGATTCTGAAACTCGCGCGGCGTGGGCCGGCTGTCGTGCAGAAACGCCTTGAACCGTTCGCGCTGCGCCTCGCGAAAGGCGCATACCGCCTGGGCCTTCCCCGTCGAAACTTCGACCGCCCAGATGAGATGCTCGACCATCTGCTGCGCCGTCATCCTCCCCCAGCCGGGTCGCGTGTCGTCGCGAAGGGCCGACAGGGCGTCGAAGAGCAGGTGGCGAAAGAATCGATCCGCAGATCGGCATCGTTGACCTCGAATGGGATGACCATCATTGAGACCCATCTCCCGCTTGTGCGGGTTCGCGCACGAGGCCCCGGCCCAACGCCCGTTCAGGTTCCGCCACTCGATCCGTGGTGCCGCATGATGAACTCTGCCAAGAGTTGCGCGTCGTGAACTGGGTGCGTCCCGCCTGACCTCCCGCGGCGATCTTCCGCCAGAACCCGACATGTCCGCCCGCTTCGGCGCCGGTCCGCCTCCCTCCGCAACCGGGTGTGTCCCGCCCGACCTCACCCACGGCGAGCGTTGACGCCGCCAGAACCCGACAAAGGTCGCGCGCCGGCGTTCGGCGCCGCGTCTGCCCTACCGCACCGCTCCACTCTCACGCGCCACTTGAAGCCGGCACCACGCATAGAGTGCATCATACACGCGAAACTGGATCTCGAGGTTGGCATGATCGTCTGGGAACAGCACGCCAAACCCCGTGGCAATCGCTTCCAGGCCCGGCGCGACATCATCCGTATGCAGATCTGCGGCGATGTCGGCTGCGTGGACGATTCGGGCCAAGCGGAGTAACGCTGGGTCGGTAAGCCGATACTTCGCGATGATGGCTTCGAACGAGCACCGTCCCTCGTGATGGCCAAGCTCGGCACCCGTGACGTCGAACGGCGTGGCGCCCGCCCCCGTGGCCACTGCCTGAACCTGGCTCGCGGGCGCGAACAGGAACTCCGCGCCAGAATCGACGAAGCGCTTGATGAGCCACGGGCACGCAACACGATCCACATGGACGCGAGAACGCGTGATCCAGCGCATCACCCGAACCTCCCTGGCCGATGGCCCGGCACAGTCGTGGGTCTCCGCGGCACCACCCGCCTGGCCGCCAAGCGGCTGGCCACCCCCTGTCGCCCCTCGTCACTTCCCCGCGGCCCGGTCCAGGTAGAACCGACTCATGTCGGTGCCGATAGGCGTGGCGCCGAGCTGCCGGAGCATGGTCGTGACCTGTCCGCGGTGGTAGGTCCCGTGATTCACCACGTGCTGCATGGTCTGGATTACGGGCAGGCGGTATGGGTTTCCCGCCAGATCCTTGTAGTCGAAGGGCTGCTGGAGCCGCTCCTCCGTCAGCGACCCCAGGAATACCCCCCGTTCGACGTCGACGGCGCCAAACCGCTCCCGCAGGCTGGCCACCGTCGGGAACTCGGCAGCCGACGAGAAGCTTCGCTGGTGTCTCCCCCTTCCACCGCCGCAGCCAGATCCATTCGGCCCCCAGGATGTGCGCGAGCGTGTCCCGCACCGAGGGAAAACTGTTTCCGAGATTCTTCATCAGCGCCGTCGCGTCCAGCTTCTCCGCCGCCTCCAGCGTCCTGCCGTTCGCCCACCGGTTGTATTCGTACAGCGTGAAGACGATCCTGTAACGTCATGGCTGCGCCTCCCTCTTGCCTTACCCCGGTGCCGCCCGGACTCGTGCCGGCCGGGCCCCCTCTCGGTCAGTCGCTTGTAGTACGATGGCGCTGGTGTACAGCGCCGCAACCGGGTTGTGTCCCCAGTACTCGGTCTTTCGCCACCAGCACGGTCGCCGGCGCCTTCGAGTGCATGAAGAACAGACTATCATGGCCGACACACAAGCCGATCACGACGTTGAACTCCGTCCCGGCCTTGGCCAAGAGTGCCGCCTGCCCCACCGGGCTGCACATTGCCTCGTACTGCCCGGGGCGCACCTTCTCGTCGTCGCGGATCCCGACGGTTTCCTTGTCGATCGACCCGGCCTTGCAGCACACGGTGTACACCTCGAACCCGCCCGCCACAAAGATGTCCCTCGCCGCTTTGGCCTCCTGCATCAATCCCACGCAGTGCGCGATGCCAAGCCGCCGGTACCCCATCCGGCGGGCGAAATCCATGATCTCCTCGACCCGCGTGCTCCGGCAGTAGCCAGCGGCCTCGGTGCGGGCCGATTCCAGCGCCAGGCGCCGGAGGTCGTCCCGGTCCAGGTAGGCCCGCTCCACCTCCGCCAGCAGCTCGCGTTCCGCCGGCATGGGGCAAAACCCCGGCGGTGTCTTGGTCTCCGGCTCGGCCGTGCACGCCTTCACCCCACAGAGGACGCACGTCGGTCCTGTGTAGTCCGTCATGATGGACGTCTCCACACCTTCGGGTTCACCGTCCGGGGCGGCAGCTTCCCGTCCAGGAAGGCCTCGATGGCCTCCACCACGTGCCGGAAAAAGATCCCATACACCTCGCCGGTGACGTATCCGACGTGGGGCGTCAACACCACGTTGTCCAGAGCGATCAGCGGGTGGTCCGCGGGCAGCGGCTCGACGTCGTACACGTCGAGCGCCGCGCCGGCCATCCGCCGCGCGCGAAGCGCCGCGATCAACGCCGCCTCCTCCACCAGGGGCCCCCGCGCCGTGTTCACCAGAAAGGCGGTCGGCTTCATCAGCGCCAGGAGCGCCGCCGTCACCACACCGCGCGTCATCTCGGACAGCCGGAGATGCAGGCTGACGACGTCACTCTCGCGGAAGAGCGTCTCCAGCGGGACGCGGTTCGTCCCGCCGGCCGCAGCACGCTCGTCCGTCAACGTCGGCCCCCACGCCAGCACCCGCATGCCCAGCAAGTTCCCGAACGCGGCGATCCGGCTGCCGATCCGCCCCAACCCGAGGATGCCGAGCGTCTTCCCCTGCAACTCGACCCCGACTCCCGTTTGCCAGCGCCCCTCCCGGAGCGCGCGCTCCTCGTGGGGAATGCGCCGCGCGACCGCCAGGATCAGCCCCATGGTCAGTTCGACGGGCGAGGCGCCGGAGCCCTCGGTCTCGGTGACCAGCACCCCCTGCTCGGTCGCCGCCGCGACGTCCACCTGTCCCGAGTTCCGACCGGTGAGCGCCAGGAGTTCCAGCGCGGGAAGACGACGGAGCAGTGCCGCGGAAAACCGCGTCCGCTCCCGGATCGTCACGAGAATCTCGAAGCGGGCCAGCCGGCGGACCAGGGCGTCGGTATCCGCCAGCGTATCGCGGAAGACCTCCACGCCGGCACGACCCGTCAACCGCTGCCAGTCCGGAACGGACAGTGCCGCGTTCTGATAGTCGTCAAGGATCGCAATGCGCTTCATGCTCGACCCCAGGATGGCGAGGTGCGGATCGTCACGCGAACACGGCCATCGGTTTCTCTGGGGGATGACCCTACCAGAAGGGCCGGGTCATCGCAATCGTCTCGTGCGGCAGACATCCACGAAGGGTTGGCGGCCTGGTCATGGAGCGACGTTTCCGTACCCGAATCGGCAACGTCACGAGGTTGCTCTGGCCCGCCACGGGGTGTCAAATTTTGTCCATCCCGTGGCGGAAAGTTTCCCGACCGAGGATTGATCGTCGCCAATGCGGAGCTGGGTGACGCGTGCAAGGACGGGAGGACACTAGGAAGAAAGGGTGGGATGAATGGGTTTCCGGGGGAGTCTCTTCGATCTACGGATTGCGGGAAGCGACTGGTGCGGGCACGGGAGGCAAGAATCGGCTTACGCGTGCAGGCTGCCATCGATCCGGCGGACTTCCTCGACGGCCGCCAGAACGCGATCGATCGTGCGCTGGGCCTCCTGAAGCGTGCGATCCTTGGTGAGCAGCGACGGCATCTCCATATTCAGCCGGAGTGCCAGCGGGAACACCGCATTGATGAACCGGTCCTCGATCCACGAGCGCACCCGACCAAGGTCCTCCGGTCTCAGACTTGCGAGCGAATCGTCCGCACACTGCATTGTCCTACCTCCGCCCCGCACGCCCACTCAGTGGTGCACCCGAGTGCTCCCCACTGATCGGACCGTACGCCACGCGTCACCTCGGCAGCGTTTCGCTTGCGCTCCTCGGACCGCCACACCCTCAGTGCAACGTCCGTGCCGCCATCCCCGGGAATTCCCCGAACCATACCGGAGAGCTCCCTTTTTCTCGATCCCACCACATCCACCAGCGGCTCACCGCTGCCGCTCTTCCAGTTCCGCCCAGCGCGCGTAGAGGCGATCGACCTCGGCCCGTGCCGCCTCCATGGCCGCCCAGCGCTCCCGCAGCGCGACGGAGTCCGACGCCACGGCGGGGTCCTCCGCTTGCTCTCTGCAGGTCGCCACTCTCCCCTCTGCGTCCAGGATGGTCGCCTCCATCTGCTCCCACTCCCGCTTCTCCAGATACGTCAGGCGTCGGAGATCGAGCCCCTCCCGCGCGGCGCGCCGGGGCGGGGTATCTGGGTTGGGGCGCACCGAGGGCTCCGACGCGTCCCTCGCCTCCGGTCCGGAATCCTCCCGCGCTGCCTCCCACTGGCCGTAGTCGGCGAAGAAGGTGGCGTCGCCGGCACCGTCGAGCGCCAGTACCAGCGTAGAGACGCGTTCCAAGAGGAAACGATCCCGCGTGACCAGAACCAGCGCCCCCGGGAACTCCATCAGGGTTTCCTCGAGAACCTCCAGCGTGGGGATGTCCAGGTCGTTGGTCGGCTCGTCGAGGATCAGGAGATCCGCCGGCTGGAGCATCAGCCGGGCGATGAGGATCCGGGCCCGCTCCCCGCCGGACAGTCGGCCCACCGCCGTCTCGAGCTGCTCGGGCTGGAAGAGGAAGCGCTTGGCCCACGACACCACGTGGACGGACCGGTCCCGGTAGACGACCGCGTCGCCCTCCGGGGCCAGCGCCCGGCGGAGACTGACCGTCGGGTCGAGCCCCTCCCGCTCCTGGTCGAACCGGACCAGCCGCAACCCCTCCGCGCGCTCGATCTGACCGGCATCGGGCGCAAGCGTGCCGGCCAGCAGATTGAGCAGCGTGCTCTTGCCGCTCCCGCTCGCCCCGAGCACTCCCAACCGCATCCCGGGCGTCAGCGTCAGATCCAGGCCGGTGAAGAGACGCCGCCCCCCGACCGACTGTGACGAGACCCCGCGCCACCAGTAGTTTCTTGGACTGACGCCCCGACGCCGTGAACTCGATCCCGGCCGTGCCGCCCGCGGCCCGCGCCCGGACCTCGTCCAGTTCCTGGATGAGCCGACCCGCCGCCTTCACCCGGGCCTGCCCCTTGCGGGTCCGCGCCTTGGGTCCGCGCCGCAGCCACTCCACCTCGCGCCGGACCTGGTTGGCGAGCGTATCCTGATAGGCCGCCTGCTCGCGCAGCGCCTCGTCGCGCCGCAAGAGGTAGTCGCTGTACCGCCCCTCGGCCTGGAAGAGGCCGCCGGGGTAGCACCGGTTCAGTTCCAGGACGCGCGAGGCGACGTGCTCCAGAAAGTAGCGGTCGTGGCTGACCACGAGATACGCCGGGACCTCGGTCCGCAGAAGCGCCTCGAGCCACAGGATGCCCTCCACGTCGAGGTGGTTGGTCGGCTCGTCCAACAGGAGGACGTCGGGAGCGGCCACCAGCGCGCGGGCGATGGCCAGCCGCTTGCGCCACCCGGCGGAGAGCTCGCCCACCATCTGGTACGGATCCGTGGAATCCCGCCCGCCCCAGCATGGCGGCGATCCGACCGGCCGTCTCGAACCCGTCGCGCTGCTCCGGCGGGAGCGCCGCGGCCAGTGTCGCCTCGACGGTGCGATCGCCCGGAAACGTCGGGTCCTGGGGCACGTACCCCAGGCGGCTCAGCCGACGCTGCGATCGCGTCCCGGTGTCCGGCGGCTCCATCCCGGCCAGCACCTTGAGCAGCGTCGTCTTGCCGGAGCCGTTGGGACCCACCAGGCCGACCCGATCCCCTTCGGCCAGGCCGAACGACAATCCCTCGAAGAGGGGCTGGACGCCGTACGCCTTGCTGACGCCCTCGCAGCTCAGGATCGGCAGCCGGCTCATCTGACCCTCCGCCGCGCGCCGCGGCCCGCCGCGGCCGGGGGCATCGGCCCGCTCCGGACGAGCGCGAGTTTCGCTGCGCGCGGCAACTGCTTGATCCGGTACTCCTCTTTGAGGGCGAGGCTCCAGGAGCGCACCCGGCGCGACCAGGCCACCCTCACGGGCCGGCGGACCCGGGTGTAGCGCGACGCCCGGCCGGCGTTATGCTCCGCCAGGCGCCGCGCCACATCCTTGGCGATGCCCGTGTAGAGCGAGTCGTCGTTGCAGCGGAGGATGTAGACGAATGGCATGGGAGTGCGCGGGATGGCCGCGATCACAGCCGCGGCATGATCATACGAGCCGTCGCCGCGATCATGGCCGGCTCGGCGCACTGGGAGACACGCGCGTCGGCCCGCACGGACAGCAGCATGTACGCCTCATCGGCTGACAGCCCCAGGCGGCGCATCAGGAAGTGGGCCATCTCGTCGGCAGCGACGCGGATCGCGTCGGCGATGCCCGGCCCGTCCCCCGTCGTGATCCAGCAGTCCGGAAACTCGATCCACGGGCGCCGGATACCTTCGCCCTTGGCGAGGTCCACCTGGACCCGGACCTCGCCGGGAATCTCCAGGGCGGTGATGGAGATCTCGCCGTCGCCCATCGTCGCGTGCACGTCCCCGATGGCGAGGAGCGCCCCGGGGACGAACACGGGCAGGTGCACCCGGGCGCCGACCCGCACATCGTTGTGGTCCATGTTGCCCCCGTGCGGTCCCGGATGGAGCGTGGCCACGCCGTCCCCTGCGGGCGCCGTACCGATCACTCCGACCATCGGCCGCACCGGGAAGCGGATCCGCTCGTTGAAGACGACCATGCCATCCACAATGTCGAAGATCCGCGTGCGGTGCTCCGTGACGAGGTGCCCGAGCACGCCGCGCCCCGGCCGCGTCCCTGTGTAGCCCCGGTTCGCCAGCGCGATGTCCCGGATGGTGACGACCAGCGCGTCACCGGGCGCGGCGCCGCGGACGAGAATCGGTCCGGTGGCGGGATTCGGCCCCTGGGGATGGGGCTTGTCGAGCAAATCTCGTTCGCTCCGGATGGTTCCCGTGCGCGCGTCCCAGGTCTCGAAGCACACCTCGGCCCCCGGGTCGATGGCGGCCACCGGGGGGTGTGCTTTGTCCAGCGAATAGACGATCCGATCCCGCGTGATCCGTAACATCGTTCTGCCTCGTGCTAGTTGTGGGAAAACGTGATGGTTTCACCGTCGGCGGGGATCCGCACCTGGGGGAGGCCGCCGGCCTCGTCGAGGGCCTGCCCCAGCTCGGCCCGGGTCACCAGGCAGTGATTCAGCAGGCGGATCTGCATCGTCTCCCCCCTGCTACGCCGTTGTCAAAGAATAACTTGACCGGAGAAATTCCTGAAACGGCATAAGGAGCCGTAACGAAATTACAAAAAATGGACAAAGTATTTCGTAACGGCTCCTAACCGATTGCCCGGGCAAGCCGCGCCACGCCGTCCTCGATCTGCGCGACCGGCGGGCTGACGAAATTCAGGCGCATGGTTTCCTCGCCGCCGCCCCCCGGAAAGAACGCCGCTCCCGGCACGAAGGCCACGCCCTGATCCAGCGCCGCGGGGAGCACCTGTCCCGCCGATCGGCCTTCCGCAAGCCGAAGCAGGAGGAACATGCCACCGGCGGGCCGCGTCCACATCGCGCGGCCGCCGAGGTGCCGGTCTAATGCCGCCAGGAACGTGTCGCGCTTCGTCCGGTACGCCTCGCGCAACCGCCCGATCTGTCCCGGTAGCTCCCCCGCAGCGAGATACCGGTGCACGACGCGTTGCGAGAAGGAATTGGTGTGCAGGTCCGCGACCTGTTTGAGGAGCGCGAGACGCTCGATCAACGGGGCCGGCCCCACGGCCCACGCGACGCGGAGTCCTGGCGCGATCGTCTTGCTGAACGTTCCGACGGAGATGATCGGCGCCTGCGGGTCGGCCGCCGCCAAGGGATCGGGCTCACCCGGATCGTACCGGAGGTGGAGATACGCCTCGTCCGCGAGCACCGGGACCCCCACGGCGCTGGCGGCCCGGAGCAGGTTGCGCCGCCGATCGGCGGCCAGCGTACGTCCCGACGGATTCTGGTGGGTCGGCATGAGGTAGAGGAGTTTGACACCGGGCGCCCGGAGCGCCGCTGCGGTCGCCTCGACATCCACCCCGTCTTCGTCCATCGGCATCGCGCGCACCGTCGCCTCGCACGCATCGAAGACCTGGAGCGCCGCCAGGTAGCTCGGCTGCTCCGTAATCACCACATCGCCCGGATCGAGCAGGGCACGGGCCAGCAGGTCGATCCCTTGCTGCGAGCCGTTGGTGATCAGCACCTGCTCCGGCGTAGCCGGAACGCCCCGGTGGGTGAGATCCGCCGCCACCCACTCCCGCAGCGGACGATACCCTTCCGCCTCGCCGTACTGCAGGCCGCCCTTCCAGTCCTCGGCCAGGACCTGCGCCGAGATCTCGCGCAATCGGTCGACGGGAAACCCCACCGGGTCCGGCAGGCCGGAGGCGAAGTTGATGACCTCCCGTTTCCCCATCACCCGAATGAGGTCCATGATGGGCGACGGCTGCACCCGGCCCATCCGCCTCGCGTATGCCCCGTTCCAGTTCATCGCCCCCCCTCCGCACCCGCTCCGGGGCGCGCTCCGCGTCCCGGATCTTCTTGCCAGTGCGTCCGGGCGGCCAGTGCGTAGTCCAGGTGCTTCTCGTGCCAGTCGGTAACGGATTCGATCGAACAGTAGCGGACGTCCTGCGCCTCGTGCGACGTGCGCAGCGTTCCTCCGATCACCTCGCAAAGGTACCCGATGGCGACCGCCGAGTGCGGCCCGTGGCCGCTGTTCGCCGGGCGCGCGAAGACGCCGGTCAGCATTCGGACCCGGACGTCCAGCCCGACCTCTTCGCGGGTTTCCCGGACGGCGGTCTCTTCGGGCGCCTCGTTCGGCTCGACCCACCCGCAGGGCAGGCACCAGCGCCCGTCATCGGTGCGCCGGACCAAAAGGATCTGCCCGCGCGCGTCGAAGACCGCTGCGTGCGCCCCAACCTTCGGGGTGATGTATCCGAGCTCCCCGACCAGCCGCTGCCGCGCCGCGGCGGGCGGGAGATCGAGCGCCCGGCCATAGTACGTCGCCGCCACCTGGAGTAGCCGCTCGTACCGTTCCCGATCATAGGGATTCGGCGTGAAGTTGAGCCCGTTCCGGGCGATCGTCTGGATCTCGTCCAGCAGCGACAGGATGTCCATGCGGCTCCCGTCACCGCCCCGGCACGAATCCAGGGCGGCGGGAAAGAACTGCGCGCCCGTCTGGTCAGGCCCAGGTGCCGACGAACGGCGAGTGGTACCCGTTCGCCGTCGCAAGCAGCGCCTCCTCCACCGACGGGTCCAGCGGCCGGAACCGCTCGGCCGCGGACAGCACCTTCGGCAGCACCGTGACGTCGCCGACGCTGGTGAGCGTCGTGACCGGCCGGGACAGGACGAACGCCACGGCCCGATCGATGGTGGCCTGATCCGTGAAGGGCTCGTACCAGGTCGCGTGCGTTTTGGGACGGTCCCCCCACGGGTCCTTGGCGACTGTCTTGATGATGTGCACCCCCACATCCTTCCGGGCGCACTCGTCCAAGAGCGCCTCGACGTCCCGGCGATACTGGGCGTTCGTCCACAGGACAAAGTTCAGAGGAAACATCACCGTGTCGAAGTCAAATCGGCGCAACGCCTCCAGGTGGGTGCGCGGCGCATCGTGGGTGTGGCCGGTGATGCCGAGCCAGCGGGCGATCCCGCTCGCGCGCGCCTCGATCAGGGCCTCCAAGACCCCGCCCTGTGCCGTGCATTCGTCCAGCTCGTGGAGCTTGCCCACCGCGTGGAGCTGGTAGAGGTCGAGGCGGTCCGTCCCGAGCCGTTCCAGAGACCGATCGAGCTCGGCCCGCGCCGCCTCCCGGGTCCGCTGCGCCGTCTTGCACCCCAGGAAGATCCCGTCGCGGATGCGGGGCATCCACGACCGAAGCCGCACCTCCGCCTCGCCGTATCGCGGCGCCACATCGAAGTGGTTGACGCCGTGATCGAGAACCATCTGGACGGCGAGATCGGCCGTCGCCTGGTCCACCTTCCCGATGCCCGCCGTCCCAAAGGTCACCACGCTGCTCAGGTGCCCCGTCCGCCCCAGCCGTCGCTGCTCCATCTTCGGCCTCCTGTCCGCAATGCCTTCACCTTCCCGCCGGCCGCAGTCTAGTGGAATGCCGGCGACTTGGCCAGCCCAGAGTGCATGCGGCGTCCCCCGGTGCGGGGTGAGGCCCGGTTCCCCGTCGGACCGGAACACCGGGAGGCGCGGTACTTTGCCGTTGACACCTCCCCGTGTGGTGGTACTATCCGCGCGGCTCGGGAGTCTGCGCCCCGCCTGGTGGTCCGGGAAGAGTCCTCATCGAGGCCGCTCGAGAACACCATTCGCATGGACGTGGTGCACAGGAGGAGGACGAACGCATGAAGAAGATGTGGCTGGTCGGTCTGTTGGTGGCGTCGGTCCTGATCGCCGGAACGGCGTCGGCGGGCGAGAACATCAAGATCGGGGTGTCGATCTGGCTGGGGTACGCGCCCCTCTACCTTGCCAAGGAGAAGGGCTTCTTCCAGAAACGCGGCCTGGATGTGGACGTCGTCGTCATCAACAGCCCCGTGGATCGCCGCGCCGCGTTCGCCGCCGACCGAATCCAGGGATTCGCCACCACCGTGGATACCCTGGTGATGACTGCGGCGGCCGAGACTCCCATCCCCGTCAAGCAGGTCCTGGTCCTCGACGCCTCCCACGGGGCGGACGGGATCGTCGCCAAGAAGGACATCAAGACCATCCAGGACCTGAAGGGGAAGACCGTTGCCGGCCAGATGGGCGGCGGGGCCAGCTACTTCTGGCTCAACTACGTCTTGACCCAGAACGGGATGAAGCTGTCCGACCTCAAGATGGTGGACATGCGGGCCCCCGATGCGGGCGCGGCGTTCGTGGCGGAGAAAGTGGACGCAGCGATCACCTGGGAGCCCTGGCTCTACCGCGCCAAGAACGCGCCGCACGGCCACGTGCTGTACGCCAGCGACAAGACCCCCGGGATCATCGTGGACTCCCTCGGCTTCAAGCCCGAGTTCGTCGCCAAGCGGGGCGATGACGTGAAAAAGATCATCGCCGCCTGGAACGAGGCCATCGCCTTCATGCAGACGAACACGGCCGAGGCCGACGCCATCATGGCCAAGTTCTCGAACCTGACCCCGGAGATCCTCGCCATCGAGAAAGCGGGGGTCATCTTTTACGGGGCGAAGGAGAACAAGGAGTGGTTCGCCGCCGGTGGAAAGCTCAACGCGACCAGCCAGCGGGCCGCGGATGTCTGGTTTGACCTGAAGCTGATCAAGGCCAAGCCCAAGGTGGCCGACCTGATCGACGGCTCGTTCCTGGAGTAGTGCCGACGCGCGTGACGCGCGCGGAGGATTTCACCACCAAGGCACCAAGGCGTTCCCCGGGTTGCCGGGCCGACCCCTTGGTGCCTTGGTGTCTTTCTGGTGCGGTCGATGATTGACATGCCCCCTCCATCGCCAACGGGCGCCCCGCGCCGCGTGGCGGACTATCTGAACCCGCGCGACCCAATTCCGGCCGGCGTGTATGTCGGCCTGGGGGTGGCCGGGTTCGGCTGCGTCCTGCTCGTCTGGTCCGCGCTGACGTACGGGGGATTCATCAGTGCCCTCTTCCTGCCCACTCCGCACCGCGTCCTCCTCGCCGGCATCGAGCAGTTCACCCAGTTCGGATTCGCCACCGACATCCTCATGAGTACCTACCGGGTCATGGCCGGCTTCCTGGCCGCCGCGGTCATCGGCGTCCCGCTCGGCTTGCTGATGGGAACCTTCAAGGCCGTCGAGGCCCTGATCGAGCCGTTGGTGGGTTTCGTCCGGTACATGCCCGCCTCGGCATTCATCCCCCTGTTCATCCTCTGGGTGGGAATCGGCGATGTGGAGAAGATCGCCATCATCTTTGTCGGAAGCTTCTTCCAGTTGATCCTCATGATCGCGGTGGTGGCGTCGAGCGTGCCCAAGGAGATGCTGGAGACCGCCTACACGCTGGGCGCAGGACGCTTGCAGGTCATCCGGCGGGTCCTGCTGCCCGCCAGCCTGCCCGGCATCCTGGACACGCTGCGGATCATCGTGGGGTGGGCGTGGACGTACATCATCGTGGCCGAGCTGGTCGCGGCCGAGTCGGGTATCGGTTACATGATCATCAACGCCCAGCGGATGCTCCAGACGGGCGCCATCATCTTCGGCATCCTGGCCATCGGGTTCCTGGGGATCGTGACCGATTATCTCTTCAAGTGGCTCCACCGGTGGCTGTTCCCGTGGTCGGCCTAGGCGCGTCGGGCAGGCCGGCAATTTGGCGACTCGGCGATTAGGAGCCGTTACGAAATAACTTGGCCATTTGTTGCAATTTCGTTACGGCTCCTTATGCCGTTTCCGGAATTTCTCCGGTCAAGTTATTCTTTAACAACGGCGTAGGCGGGGCCCGGTTTCCCAATTGCCCAGTTGCCGGATAGCCCAATCGCCCAATCCCGGATGGTTGAAGATGGACGCACCGATCAAACTCGATATCCGGCACGTCAGCCAGCACTACCGGTCCGGGGGCCACGAGGTCACGGCCATTGATGATGTCTCGCTCACGATCCGGAACAAGGAGTTTGCCACCATCCTGGGCCCCTCGGGGTGCGGCAAGACCACGCTGTTGCGCATCGTGGCCGGGCTGGTGCGTCCCACGCAGGGTGAGGTCCACCGGGATGGCCATGTCATCACCGGTCCCGGTCGGGACCGGGGCATGGTCTTCCAGAGCTATACGCTCTTCCCCTGGCTCACGGTCCGCCAGAACATCCAATTCGGCCTGCAGCTCAGCGGCTTGCCCAAGGGCGAGCAGGAGACGATCGCCCAGACCTTCGTGGCCAAGGTGGGGCTCCGGGGCTTCGAGCGCGCCTATCCCAAGGCGCTCTCGGGCGGGATGAAGCAGCGGGTGGCCATCGCTCGGGCCCTCGCCAACAACCCCGACGTCCTCCTCCTCGACGAACCCTTCGGGGCGCTCGACGCCCAGACGCGTGCCCTGATGCAGGAGCTTCTCACGCAGATCTGGGAAGAGTTCCATCAGACGATCCTCTTCGTCACCCACGACGTCGAGGAGGCGATCTTCCTTTCCGACCGTGTCTTCGTCATGACCGCCCGGCCCGGGCGGATCAAGGCCGAGATCGATGTCCCGCTGGAGCGGCCCCGCCAATACGAGATGAAGTCCTCGGAGACGTTCCTCCACCTCAAGAAGCGCGCCCTCGACCTGATCCGCGAAGAGGCCATCAAGGCCACCCTGTACAAGGACGGAGAGTAATTCGCCTTCAGATCCGCGGCCTGCCCTGCGTCTCCTCCGGGAGACCTCCCGCGCGTTTTCGCTGACCACGGACGGCGCGTTCCTGTGGTATGCTGTCCGCGGTAGAACGTCCGAACCGCAGCGAGGAGATCGTCATGGACGCACATCAGAAGGTGCTATTCGTGGATGCGGCGACCGGCTACTACCGGGTCACCCGCTTCCCGGTGGGCGACTTCTTCGGCCCGGTGGATCTGGGCCTGCACCTGGCCGGCCGGCACAACAGCCTGAACATCGGCGTCGGGCTCCTGGCCGGCTCGATCTTCCCCGGCTCGAACCGGCTGATCTTCACCGGCTTCTCCCCGTGCTGGGGCGGGTTCTTCGTCTCCTCCATGGGGGGCGCCGGCCTGGTCTTCGACAACCTCGGCATCAACATGGTCTCCCTGGTCGGCCGGGCGCCGACGCCGTCCCTCCTCTACCTCAACCGGACGCACGGCGAGGAGATCGACGTCAAGCTCGTCCCGGTGGACCTCCCCCGCGTCTGGGCGAGGCGGCCGGGGTGGCATCTACGCCCTGATGGATCACGCCGTCGAGCAGTGTCGGCGGTGGCTACAAGACCGACCCGCGCGTCCTGGCCGTCGGGCCCGGCGGCGGCGGCCACCGACTTCGGCGCCATCGGCTCGGTCCCGATCGTCGCACGGCAAGCTCTCCCACGTCGACACCTGGGCCGGCCGCGGCGGCCTCGGCAGCAAGATGCTCCAGCAGCACGGCATCGCCGCCGTCATCTACGGCGGGACGTTCGCCGACGAGGACTTCCGCGACCGCAAGGTCGCCGACCAGTGGTTCCAGGACAAGTACCAGAAGAAGCTCAGCGCCAAGGACCTCGAGGCCACCGTCAAGTACCGCTACGACCCGAAGTTCGACACCGGCGGCACGTTCGGCGTCAACTACGCCACCATCGGCGGACGCCTGCTGGCCTTCAACTACACCAGCATCTACATGAGCGAGGCCGAGCGGAGAGAGATTCACGAGAAGTTCATCCTCGATCACTACCTGCCGCCAGTTCAACGAGGAGACCATCCAGACCAAGCAGCAGCACACCTGCGGCGAGCCGTGCCCGGCCGTCTGCAAGAAGATGCGGGACGAGTTCAAGAAGGACTACGAGCCCTACCAGACCATGGGACCGCTCTGCGGCATCTTCGACCAGCGCGGCCGCGGAGCGGCTGAACCACCACGCCGACATGTACGGTTTCGACGCGATCTCGGTGGGCGGCGTCCTCTCCTGGCTGATGGAGTGCCTCGCCAAGGGACTGCTCGACCACGGACGAGCTGGGCGTGACGCGCCAGCCCGCGTTCTCGCCCCAGGGCTTCAGCCTCGAGACCGATTCGCTGAACAACGCCGAGCTGGGCGTCGAGCTCCTCGACGCCATCGTCGCCAAGCGCGGCGTCCTCGACCTGGAGGAGGGCGCCCGGAAGCTCGCCCGGCGACTGGCGCGCGAGAAGGGCAAGGCGGTCCTCGACCCCTTCGTCTACATCGGCGTACGCCCGCAAGGGCTGGATGGTGCCGAACCAGTACTGGACGCCCGGGCGCCCTCTCGCCCATGGCCATCATGGGCAAGTACTACATGTACTACGGCGCCGAGTTCATGCCGCCGCGGAAGCTGGGCCGCATCAACGCGCAGCGCTTCCGCGACGAGCTGATCATGGACAACCTGGGGATGTGCCGGTTCCACCGCCTCTGGGCCGAGGAGATGCTGCCCGAGGTCGATCGGCTCCCTGTACGGCCAGAAAGACCCGTTCCTGAAGGGCCTCGCCGATCACGGCCAGCCGCATCAACAGCCGGAACTCCTCGATCTTCTGGGAATCCGAGCGGACTGCCGACTACGTGCACACCTTCCTCAAGCGGCAGCGCGATGTGGACGGCAATACGGACGCGGAGCTCGCCGAGTGGATCGGCCGCTTCGAGAAGGACAAGCAGGAAGCGGCGCTCGAGCTTCTGGTACGAGGTCCACAAGGGCATCCACGAATCCCTGCGGGAGTTCTAACACGCGGCTGAAAACAGCCCATCTGCGGTGACCCGTCCTCCGGACGGGTACCCCGCATGCTCGGGCGCTCGCTGCGACGTACCTGCAGTACGTCTCGCTCGGCCCTTGTGGACGACGCCGCCTGGCATCTGGGCCTTTTTGAGCCGCCTGGGGAAAGCGGGCCTGTTTTCATCCGGCCAGGCTTGCTTCGCGCAGCCCTCGGCATCGTGCCCCGAACACGACCGTGCGGTCGTCCGAGAGAGACCATGTCGGCGTTGCTCGCCGCCTCGCTCATCTGGGCCTTCTCCTTCGGCCTCATCAAGACGCAACTGGCCGGGGTGCCGCCGCACCTGGTGGCACTGCTCCGCTTGGCGTTGTCAGCCCTCCTCTTCATCCCCTGGTTTCGGCCGCGGCGCATCGATCGGCGCACCCTCGCCCTTCTCGTGGCCATCGGCGCCGTGCAGTACGGCGTGATGTACCTGGCCTACCTGGCATCCTTCGCCCACCTGAAGGCATCGGAGGTGGCGCTCTGGACGATCTTCACGCCCGTCTACGTGGCGGTGCTCGCCGATGCGGCCGCCTGCACGTTTCGCCGCCGCAACCTCAGCGCCGCCGGTCTGAGCGTCCTGGCGGCGTGGCTGGTCTCTCCCGGCGTCACCGGCGTAGCGCTGGTCGGCGTCGGCCTGGTGCAGGTGTCCAACCTCTGTTTTGCCGTCGGACAGGTCTGGTATCGACGCCTCGTTCCCATGACCTCCGACCTCCGGGATCGCGAGATCTTCGCCGCACTCTACCTGGGAGGAACCCTGCTCGCCGCCGTCCCGGTCGGCATGGGCACCGGGATGCTCGACGCCCTCGCAGCGCTCAGCGGTGTCCAGGTGGCCACCATCCTCTACCTCGGACTCATTCCGTCCGGGGTTGCCTTCTTCCTCTGGAACGCCGGGGCGCGGCGCACCAGCGACGGCACGGTGGCCGTCCTCAACAACGTCAAGGTCCCGCTCGCCATCCTGGTCTCGTGGGTCGTCTTCGAGTCCCTGCCCTCCGGCGGGCACCTTGCCCGCACGCTGCTCGCCCTGGGGCTGATCGGTGCGGCGCTCTGGATCGCGGACCCAAGTCCGGCCCGCCCCCCGGCTCGTCCGATGCCGGTCTCGTCATAAGGACGACTGCCTCCGCTATCCCCCTTTCCCTTGACAGCCTCCGACCCCCTGCGTCATGCTCCCGGAGGTCGCTGGATGCGCGCCCGCACGGCGGGAACTTTTGCTGACACGGAGGGAGTCCGAGGATGGATCAGCGCGTCGTCGAGTGCGTTCCGAATTTTTCCGAAGGGCGAGACCGAGCCAAGATCAAGCAGATCACGGACGCCATCGAGGCTGTCCCGGGGGTGCGCCTGCTCGATGTGGACCCCGGGGCGGACACCAACCGCACGGTGGTGACGTTCGTGGGGGACGCTGACGCCGTGGCCGAGGGAGCGTTCCAGGCGATCGCCAAGGCCGCGCAAGTCATCGACATGAGCCAGCACCACGGCGCCCACCCGCGGATGGGCGCCACCGACGTCTGCCCCTTCATTCCCATCGCCGGCGCGACCATGGATGACTGCGCGGCCATCGCCCGGCAGGTGGGAGAGCGTGTGGGGCGCGAACTCGATATCCCCGTGTACCTCTACGAGGCGGCGGCGACCCGGCCCGAGCGCAGGAATCTGGCAGCCATTCGGCGCGGCGAGTACGAAGGGTTGGTCGAAAAGCTCCGGGACCCCGACTGGGCGCCGGATTTCGGCCCGGCTCGGTTTAACCGGAAGGCAGGGGCCACGGTCATCGGCGCCCGCGAGTTCCTCATCGCGTATAACGTCACGCTGAATACCCGGGACAAGGCCCTGGCCACCGACCTCGCCTTCGAGCTACGCGAGAAGGGCCGCGTGGCGCGAACCGCCGCGCCATCGTCCAATTATTCCAAGGGAAGCATCCTCACCTACCGGGAGAACGCTTACCCCTGTGGGAACTGCGATTTCGTCGGCGGGACGTTCGCCGAGACGGTCGGTCACTGCCGCGAGGCGCACGGCTACGACCTGGAGAACCTCCTGCGTCTGAACGACGTCGAACCGTCGAATCCGCTGGTGGGGCGAAAGGTCTACCGGGCGGGGAAGTTTACGCACTGCAAGGCGATCGGCTGGTACGTGGACGAGTACCGGCGGGCGCAGATCTCCATCAACCTCACCAACTACAAGACGACGCCGCCTCATCTGGTCCTGGAAGAGGCTCGACGGCTCGCCGTCCAGCGCGGACTCGTCGTGACGGGGAGCGAGGTCGTGGGTCTGATCCCCTACCCTGCCCTCCTGGAGGCCGGCCGGTATTACCTCGAGGCCCAGGGCAAGTCCCCCTTCGTTCCGATACCCGACATCCTGCAGGCCGCGGTGTTCTCCATGGGCCTGTCGGACATCGCGCCCTTCGACATCGCGAAGAAAGTGATCGGCCTGCCGCGGGAGTTCACCAACGGCCTCGCCGCGTTGACGGTCCGGGACTTCACAGACGAGGTCTCCCGGGACACGCCCGCCCCCGGCGGCGGGTCGGTGGCGGCGCTGGCAGGCGCCCTGGGCGCCGCGCTGGCGTCGATGGTGGCCAACCTGTGGCAGGACAGGGTCGAGTCTCCCGCGTCCGCTACCGCGCTGCTCGAGGCCGCGGGGACCGCACAGCGGGTGAAGGATCAACTCCTCCTGGCCGTGGACGAGGACACCAACGCTTTCACCGCGTATCTGGAAGCGCGTCGGCTCCCCGCCAACACCCCTGAGGAGCAGGCGCTTCGCGAGGCCAGAATGCAGCTCGGGCTGAAGCTGGCGGTCAACGTCCCGTACCAGACGGCGCTGGCCAGCTACGCGGCGATGCAGGCCGCCTGGACCGTCGTCGAGCACGGCAACCTCAATTCGCTCACCGACGGAGCGGTCGGCGCGCAGATCGGCTACACGGGCGTCCGGGGGGCGATCTGGAACGTCCTCATCAACCTGAAGGACATCACGGATCCCGCCTTCGTGCGGGACATGCGGAACACGTGCGGGTCCCTCCTGGAGGATGCGCACGCGCTCTTGGCCCAGGTCACGCAGCACGTGGACCGGCGCCTGGTCGAGATGATCGACGCGGCGCGATGACGGCGGACCGAGTGATTGAGTTATTGAGTTGTTGAGTTATTGAGTACGGACATCCTGGGAGGACTCGGATGAAAGCAGCGGCGGCGGTTGCGAACATCTTGCAGCAAGAAGGGGTCGAGCATCTCTTCTGTTTTCCCATCCACCAGGTGATCGACGCCTGCGCCGAGCTCGGGATCCGTCCCATCATGGCTCGGACCGAGCGCACCGTCGTGGGCATGGCGGACGGCTATACCCGAGTGACCAACGGACGGAAGATCGGCGTCTGCACCATGCAGTACGGCCCCGGGACCGAGAACTCGTTCGGGGGGATCGCTCAGGCCTTCTCCGATTCCACCCCGATCCTCTGCCTGCCGGGCGGCGCGCCCGAGACCCGGACCGGCGTCCGGCCCAATTTTGATGCGGTCCTCAATTTCCAGCACATCACGAAGTGGGTCGCCCGGGTCAACCGAACCGAGCGGATCCCGGAGTTCCTCCGGCGGGCCTTCACGTACTTGCGGACCGGGCGACCCGGACCGGTGGCCCTGGAGTTGCCGTGGGACGTGATGCTGTCCGAGACAGACGAGGCGGCAACGCGCTACCAGCCCGTCCGGGGGACGCGCTCCATGGCAGCGCCTGCTGACGTCGCGGCCGCTGTCGCGGCCCTGGTCGCCGCCCGGTGCCCCCTCATCCACGCGGGCCTCGGGATCCTGTACGCCGAGGCGTCTGCCGAACTCGTGGAGCTGGCCGAACTGCTCCAGGCGCCGGTCATGAGCACATTGTCCGGCAAGAGCGCCTTCCCCGAGGAACACCCGCTGTCCATCGGCAGCGGCGGGATGGCCTGGCCGCGGGCCGTGTCCCGATTCCTGGCCGACGCCGATCTCGTCTTCGGCGCCGGCGCGAGCCTCTCGATCTCCAGCTTCGCGGCCCCGATCCCGAAGGGCAAGGTGGGCATCCAGCTCACCGTGGACGAACGCGACCTGAACAAGGACTATGCCGCTCAGCACCTCCTCGTCGGCGACGCCAAGCTGACGCTCCGGCAGATGATCGAGGAAGCCCAGCGACTCCTGGGCCCAGACGGCCGGAAGGGCGACGACCGGACCGCCCGGGAGATTCGTACCATCAAGACCGAGTGGCTGGCGGAGTGGATGCCTCGCCTCGCCTCGGACGAGGTGCCCCTCAACCCCTATCGGGTGGTCTGGGACCTGCAGCAGGCGGTGGCGCAGCGCGACGTGATCGTGACACATGACGCCGGCAACCCCCGCGATCAGATGACCCCCTTCTGGACGGCGCGCACACCCAACAGCTACATCGGCTGGGGCCGCTCCACCCATCTCGGCTACAGCCTCCCCCTCGCCCTGGGGGCCAAGGTGGCCAGGCCGGATGCGACTGTGCTCCACGTGCTGGGCGACGCCGCCTTCGGGCAGTGCGGCATGGATCTGGAGACCGGTGTCCGGAACAAGATCGGCACCGTGACCGTGCTCCTGAACAACTCCTGCCTGGGGGGCTACGACAAGCACATCCCCATTGCCACCGAGCGGTACGGGACGCGGTTCCTGTCCGGCGATTACGCCACCGTGGCAGCGGGGCTTGGGGCGTACGCCGAACGGGTCGAGAAGCCGGCCGAGATCATTCCCGCGGCAAAGCGCGCCCTGCAGGCCGCCGACGGCGGCCGCCCCGCGCTCTTGGAGATCATCACCAAGGAAGATCCGGTCTTCTCCAAATAAGGAGGACTTCGTGACCTCATCGCGCACGTTCGTCACGGCGCACCGATGGGAACCTTTCGTCCGGCCGGTAGCCCATGGACGGTAGCCGGACGCCGTATCCCCGACCGCACTGGCGGCACTTCGCCGTCAACATCATCTCCCCCGCCATCCTCACCTTCACGCTGTTTCTGGTCCTGATCTTTGCGGTCATCATCCCGACGATGAAGAAGAACATCGTCGAGCGGAAGAAGGAGATGCTCCGCGAGCTCACCCAGGCCGCCTGGAGCGATCTCGCCGCCCTCCACGCAGAGGAGCAGCGCGGGGCGCTCAGTCGGTCGGCCGCCCAGCAGGCGGCGGCGGCGCGCGTCCGGCATCTCCGGTTCGGGGACGACGGCAAGGACTACTTCTGGATCCAGGACCTCAGCCCCCGGATGGTGATGCACCCCTACCGCCCGGACCTGGACGGTCAGGATCTCGCGGCCTATTCCGACCCGGCGGGCAAGAAGCTGTTCGTCGAATTCGCCCAGACCGTCCGGGAGCGCGGCGACGGCTACGTCGAGTATCTCTGGCAGTGGAAGGACGATGAGACGCGCGTGGTGCCCAAGCTGTCCTACGTCAAAGGCTTCGCGCCCTGGGGCTGGGTGGTGGGGACCGGCATCTACATGGAAGACGTGCGCGCGGAGATCGACGCGATCATCCGCCGCGCCCTCCAGGTGTCCGTCGGGATCTCCGTCGTCATCGCCGGGCTCCTGGCGTATATCGCCAAGCAGGGGCTGAACCTCGAACGTCGTCGGTGGCGCGCGGAAACGGCGCTGCGCGGCTCGGAAGAAAAATATCGGCTGCTGGTGGAAGGCACCACCGAGAGCATCCTGCTGGTGATGCAGGAGCGCCCAGTCTATGCGAACACGACCCTGCGGAACCGCCTGGGGTACACGGAGCAGGAACTGGCCCAGCTTCCGCTGGAGAAGATCATCGCGTCGCTCCCCAACGGCACTCCGGACGAGCCGGCCACGGAGCGGCGCGCCCAGCTCCTTCACAAGAACGGCGAGGTGACCGATGTGCTCCTCACGGTCGGCCCCGTACGGATCGGGGATCGGCCCGGCCAGATCCTCTCCATCCGGGATGTGGCGACCCGCAAACAGACCGAGGAGACGCTCGCTCGCCTGGTAGCCGACCTGCAGAGCATGCTGCCGCTGGCCACGCGCTCGATCAAGTCCATGCCGCTGACCCTGGCGACCTGCGGGCTGGACACACCGATCCACAAGGCGGTGGCGACCATGGCGCGCGCGAAGACCAGCGCCATCCTGGTCACGGGCCCGGGCGGCGAGCCGATCGGCATGGTCACCGACCAGGACCTGCGCAACCGCGTGCTGGCCTTGGCGCGCGACGCCGCCCAGCCCGTCTCCACCATCATGAGCGCCCCCCTGGTTCGCATCGCCGATCACGCGCTGCTGTTCGAGGCCGCGCTGCTTGATGCAGGAACACGGGATCCAGCACCTGGTGGTGACCGACGAGCGCGGCGCCACGCTGGGGGTCCTGATCGGCACGGAGATCCTCCACGCGCAACGACACGCGATCGCGGCATTGCTCGGCGAGATCCAGGAGGCGCGATCCCCCGAGGAATTGAAGGACAGCCGCGCCAAGCTGCCGGTGTTCGTCAAGGCGCTCCTGGAGAGCGGCGCCCGGGTCGAGAGCGTCACCCGGATCATGACCACCGTGTCCGATGCCATCCTGGTGCGACTCATCGCGTTGGCCGAAGCCGACCTCGGCCCGCCCCCGGTCGCCTTTGCCTTCGTCGTGCTGGGCAGCGAGGCGCGGGAGGAGCAAACCCTGGCCACCGACCAGGACAACGCCATCATCTTCGCCGACGGCGACCCGGAGCGAACCGCGACGGCCCAGGCGTACTTCTTGCGGCTCGGTGACAAGGTCTGCGGCTGGCTGGATGTGGTGGGCTACCGGCGCTGCAAGGGGGACGTGATGGCCTCCAACCCCAAGTGGTGCCAACCCCTGTCGGCGTGGCGGCGGTACTTCACCGAGTGCGTGGCGGCGGCGCGGCCCCAGGACCTGCTCGACGTGAACGTGTTCTTCGATTTTCGCTGCGCCTACGGCGAGGCCGACTACGTGCGGGAGCTGCGTCGATCACCTGCACGGCGCCCTCGACGACGACGGCAGACACGTCTTTTTCTTCCACCTGGCCCAGAGCACACTGCAATTCAAGCCTCCGCGCGGCTTCTTCGGAACCATCCAGCTCGAGTCCTCCGGCGAACGCTCCGCCGCCTTCAACATCAAGACCGCCATCATCCCGCTGGTGAACTTTGCACGGATGTATGCCCTGCAGCACCGACTGGCGGAGACGAACACCCTCGAGCGGCTGCGGCACCTGCGGGATCAGGGCGTGCTGCTGCCATCCAGCCACGACGAGCTGGCCCAGGCCTACACCACCCTGATGCAGATGCGGCTGACGCACCAGGCCGCCCAGGTCAACCGCGGCCTCGTCCCGGACAACGTCATCGACTTGCAGCAGTTGACCCAACTTGAACGGTCCGTGCTGAAGAAGGTCTTCGCGGACATCACCGTGTTCCAGGCCCGCCTGGAAACGGATTTCGCGCGGACGGTCTGAGCCCATGCGCGTGCTGTGGTCGGCGACGTACATGGGCGGCATCAGCGGCTGGCCGAGATCCTGCGGCAGGCCCAGGTCGATTTTCGGGTCGAGGCCGGCATCCAGGTCGGCGATTTCGGATTCCGCCGGGACCGCCTGGGCCGCTCTCGCGACGGATACCGTTCGTTATCCTGTCCCCCTGCACGTGATCGACGGCAACCACGAGGACCACCGCTGGCTGCGCCGGGCTCTGCTCGACCGGCGCCGGCCGGGTCTGGAAGCGCGAACGGAACCTCGTCTATCAACCCCGGCCGTCGGTCGCGCCCCTCGGCGCCTCGACCGTGGGTTTCCTGGGCGGCGCCTTGCACGTGGACCGTCCGCAGAAGCACAACTGGTTGAGCGGTTTTCCCAACTACATCCTGCGGCGCAACCGGGAGCACGCCACCGCGCTGTTCAACCGGCATCGACCCGAACTCATCGTGACCCATTCCTGCCCGTCGCGGATCGGGATCGGGCTGCAAGGCGCGCCGGCGCTGGAACCCGGCGTCGCGGAGCACATCCGAGGCGGCCGGGTTCGATCCCGGGCCGCAGCACGACCGCGGCGAGGTGGAGCTGAGCCGGCTCTGGTGCGACCTCGCCTACACGCCGCGGGTGTGGGTGTTCGGCCACTTTCATCGCCCGCACGACGTCCTCATCGAAGGCACCCGCTTCGTCTGTGTCGGCGACGATCTCGACTCGCCGTGCCGCACCATGGTGATCTGGGACACCGAAGAGCAGCAGCTCCTGATGTGCCCCGCCGACCCGAGCGCCCCACCACGCTGACCCCGCCCTGCGCGAAAGAAACGGCCGGCCCGGAGCGAACGCTCCAAGCCGGCCGTCGTGGCGTGTGGGATCGGGGCGGCCCCGCGGTCAGCCGTTACGAATACCTTGTCCATTTTTGGCAATTTCGTACGGCTCCTTATGCCGTTTCCGGAATTCCTCCGGTCACGTTATTCTTTGACAACGGCTTACCGGGCGACCGCCGCTGAGCCCTGGGCGCGCTTGGTAAGAGCGAGACGACGACCAGCACCAGGAAGCCCAGCGGGATCGTCACGATCGCCGGCTGGCTGAAGGGCACGATGGCGTCGCGCCGGATCCAGGCCGTAGACGTCCTTGTAGGCCTGCGCGCTCAGCAGAATCCAGCCCAGCGACGACAGCATGCCGACGATGATGGCGGCGGTGATGCCCTGCTTGGTCGTCCGCTTCCAGAACAGCAGCATGACCAGCGCCGGCAGGTTGGCCGAGGCGGCGACGTTGAACGCCCAGCCGACCAGGAAGTTGACGTTCATCTTGGCGAACAGGATGCCCAGCACGATGGCGATCACGCCGACGCACAACGCGGCGATCTTGGCGGCGCGCACCTTCTGGAGCTCGTCCAGCTTCATCTGGAGGAAGTTGGTCATCAGGTCGTGCGCGACGGCGCCGCTGGCGGCCATGATCAGGCCGCTCACCGTGCCCAGCACCGTGGTGAAGGCGATGGCCGAGATCACCGCGAACAGCAACTCGCCGAAGCTGCGCGCCAGCAGCGGGGCGGACATGTTGGTGTCGGTGACGTCGAGCGCGCCGCTGGTCATCGCGCCCAGGCCCAGGAACAGCGTCAGCACGTAGAAGAACCCGATGGCGGCGATGCCGACGATCGTGCTCTTGCGGGCGCTGATCTGGTCCTTGACCGTGTAGTAGCGGATCAGGATGTGCGGCAGCGACGCCGTGCCGCAGAACAGCGCCAGCATCAGCGAGAGGAAGTCGAGCTTGTCGAACAGCTTCGCGCTGCGGACCTTCTTGAACGTCGGGCTGGAGCCGGGCGCCATGAAGTCGTTGCCCGAGCGTCGGCTTCTGGAAGTACACCGTCGTCGCGCTGCCGTCCGGCTTCGGCAATCTTCTCGGACGCCCACAGGATGACGTCGCTGTCCTGCATGGTCTGCAGGAACGCCGAGCGGGCCGATGGCGCCGGTTCGCTCCACGCCGCCGGGCAGCTTCGACGCGTAGCCGACCGGCGAGAGATCCGCCTCGCCCTGCCCCTTGCCCCGCGGCCGGCCGTTGACCAGCTTCTTGCCGTCCTGCTGCGACCGTGAGCGTCTGGGTCTCGGAGAGCAGATCGCCGTCCTTGCGCCAGACCGCCACCGGCGCCGGCGGCGTTCTTGACGCGGACATAGGGCTTGCCGCGCCAGGCGCCGTCCTCGGGCACGACCTGCGCCCCGGCCGCGCCGGTGACCTCGGCGGCCGGCACGCCGCGCTTCGCGATCCGCACTTCGCTGGCCGTCGGCGTCCGTCGGGCTTGGTCGTCACGCCCCGGAGCAGGATCAGCACCGTGATGAACGCGCACAGGAGCACCAGCAGGGTGCCCTTGATGAACTGCACCTAGGTGGTCGAGACCATGCCGGCCGTGGCGACGATCAGCGTCACGATCGCGCCCACCATGATCACGCCCACGTAGTGCGGGAAGCCCAGCAGCGGCTGCACCAGCGCGCCGGCGCCGACCATCTGCGGGATCAGGTAGAAGCAGCTGACCACCAGCGTGCTGATGGCCGCCGCCAGCTTGATGCCGCGGGAGTTGAACTTGGTGTCGAGCGCGTCGGCGAACGTGTACTTGCCCAGCCGCTTCAGCGGCTCGGCGACGACGAACAGCGCCACGATCCAGCCGGCCAGGTAGCCGATGGAGTACAGGAAGCCGTCGTAGCCGAAGAAGGCGATCATGCCGCAGATGCCGAGGAACGAGGCCGCCGAGAGGTAGTCGCCGGCGAAGGCGATGCCGTTGACGGCCCAGTGGATGCCGCCGCCGGCGGCGAAGTAGCCGCTGGCCGACTTGGCGCGCGGACCCAGGTAGAAGCTGATGCCCAGGACGGATCCGGCGAAGAACAGGAAGATCAAGACGGCAATCCAGGAGGTCTCGTGGATCATGGCGAGCCTCCCTCCTTCGACTTGCGGCAGACCTGCATGTAGACCAGCGCCAGCACCAGCGCGGCGACGATCAGCGCGAAGCCGTACACCACGGCCAGATTGGCCCCGCCCAGAGCACGGCACGCTCATCGCCTCAGGCCAAAACGCGCTCAGGGCCATGAACCCTCCGTAGAACGCGACATAGACGACGAACAGGATCACGCCCATGCGCGTGTTGTGGGCGACAACCGCCGCGTCCTCCTGTTCCCTGGCCACCGGGGCCTTGAAGTCCAGTCCCGCCATCGTGTCCCCTCCTTGTCTCCCGCGTTCCGTCAACGCCCCCGCAAGTCTCGGCCGTGAATACAGGTCTCCCCGGAGCGGCGCCGTCGAACGCGTCGTCCCGGGGATCCCGCAAAGAGCGAAAGGGTGTGTGGTTCATGCATGCCGCGGCGGTTCCCCCTCTCGGGCGCCGCGGCGGGCGACTCGGCAACCCCGACCCGATCGGCCGTGAATCGCCGAGCCGTACCCCAGGGGTAGCGCAGCATGCCCCACGCCATCTCTGAGTGTCAAGGGGAATTCCGGATTGGTCCTTCGGGACGGATCACGCAGCGCCGTGCGAACACCGCACGGGTGCCCAGGCGCGGCGCCTCCGACCCGCCGAGGTTACGCTCAGGCATGGGAACCCATCGGAGAAGGCCGGGAGTATCTCGAAAGCTCGGAGGGGTGTGGGGCGGGTCGCCGCCCCTGACAGTTGGCGGGCGGGGTCGTCGGGGTCAGGCCGCGGATCGGGCGAAGGCGGGGTCGATCAGCTTCAGGAGCTCGCCGTTGATCCGGCTCTTGGCGCCGCGGATCTCGATCTGGACGATGCGGCGGTCGGCCGCGTAGCCGAAGACCATGCCCTCGGTCTCCTTCGACTCCGCGACGGGCACGTCGGCGAGGAGATTGACCTTCACCAGATCGTGGGCGGCATCGATCTCGATCTTCATGGCGTCCCTCGGCGTGGATGTGTACCTGCGCCATCAGCTAGCCGGCCAACCGCACGCGCGGTGTCTGGCCCCACCCGGCGTGCAGCGCTCCGTCAAATCTTCGGAAGCGTGATCGCGCGTTGGGCCTGGTACTTCCCCTTCTTGTCCGCGTACGAGGTTTGGCAGACCTCGTCGGACTCGAAGAAGATCACCTGGGCGATCCCCTCGTTCGCGTATATCTTGGCCGGAAGCGGCGTGGTGTTGCTGATCTCCAGCGTCGCCGTCCCCTCCCACTCGGGCTCGAAGGGGGTCACGTTCACGATGATCCCGCACCGGGCATAGGTGGACTTCCCGAGGCAGAGGGTCAGGACGCTCCGGGGAATCCGGAAGTACTCCACGGTCCGGGCCAGCACAAAGGAGTTTGGCGGCACCAGACACACCTCGCCCTTGAAGTCCACGAACGACTGCTCGTCGAACCGTTTGGGATCCACGATGGTGGAGTTCACGTTGGTGAAGATCTTGAACTCGTCGGCGACCCGAATGTCGTAGCCGTACGAGGACACTCCGTAGGAGATGCCGGTGCGCACCTGGTGCTCCGCGAAGGGCTCGATCATGCGATGCTCGCGCGCCATGCGGATGATCCACCGATCCGACTTGATAGCCATGAAGGCTCCGGTTCAGGGTTCACGGTTCGAGGTTCGAGATCCGGCGACGTCGAACATTGTAAGGGGCCTCCCTACTTGCCCAATTGCCCAGTCGCCGGCTTGCCTGTCTCTCCTTCGGTCACCTCTCGCGGCTCACGCCACAATTTGCGGGAGCACGGGGTCGAGGTACCCTCGCGGAGCCGTCTCCACCCGCCGGCGGTCCACCACAACGACGACGTCGGGCCATTCGGAGAAGAACGCGGCGATCTCCTCATACAGCTCGGCACAGGCTCGGCAGAGGACCAGGTACTGGGCCCCGGAGTCCAGACGATCCCGCCGTTCGCGCATCTCACCGCCCTAACACTCCTTATATGCTGCGAGGAGTGTGCACAAAGAGACCTTCCTTCTTTATTCGCGAAAAGTTACAGTGTTTGTCCACGATAGAGCACATGCACAATTCAATCACAACTGCGTTGGTCTTGATACATGACTCTCAAACAATTAGCGGGCATTCTACCACTACTTTTTGGATGGTCAAGAGGAAACAGCCACCAGAATTAGTGGTTTTTCACATTTGGCAGGATTGGCATTGCCCCGGGGCGTTCGTTCAGCGGAAAAGGAGTAGCGGACCATGCACCGGTGAAAAAACCGGTGAGACCGACCACCCTGGTGCGGGTCGGCCTCACCGGTTCGTTACCCGTCCCCCAACAGAAATCGGGCGACGTTAGTGGTACTCCCCGGCCCACAAGGCCTGGAGAAAGGCGCGGTATGGCAATATGTTCACGTCGCCGACCGTTCGGGGGCGTGGCTCCAAGCCTACACAGAGGTAGCGCTTGAACCGCCGTTCTTCCGCGAAGGCGCGGAGCGACTTCAGATCCTGCGGCGACACCGTCGCCTTGGCTTTCACCTCCACCGCCGTGTGGTCGCCGAGGATGAAGTCCACCTCGAATCCCGAGGTGGATCGCCAGTAGGAAACCGGCTCGCCCGAGACGTAGTCCCGGTAACTCACCAGCTCGTGCAAGAGGACGGTTTCCAGCGCCTGGCCGAATTCCGGCGTCCCAGGGCGGAACGGCCGCCCCTGCAAGAACGCCACGACACCCACGTCGAAGAAATAGAACTTCGAAGAGGCGAGTGGCTTCCGCTTGACGGTCTTCCGCCATGCCGGCACCTCGTGGAGCACCAGGGTGTCCTTGAGGATCTCGAAGTACTCGTAGATCGTCGTGCGGGCCACCTGGGCATCGCTGGCCACGTTGGTGAAGTTCACGATCGTTCCGTTGCAGTGCGCGGCCACCTTGAGGAAGCGGCTGAAAGCGGGGACGTTGCGCGTGACCCCCTCTGTCATCACCTCCTGCTGAAGGTAAAGCCCTGCGTAGGCCTGCAAGTCGGCCTGGGGGTCATCGGAGAAATAGATCGACGGCAGGAGCCCCCGCTCCACCGCCCGCGCCAGGTCAAACCGAGTTCCCAGCTCCACGGAGGTCAGGGGGTGCAGGTATTGAATCCGGGCGCGCCCGCCGAGGAGGTTGACGCCTCCCCGCCGGAGCTTCCGCGCACTGGAGCCTGTGAGCAGGAACCGAATACCCCGGCTCTCGATGAGTCGATGCACCTCGTTCAGCAGGCCCGGTAGCCGCTGGATCTCGTCGATCACCACCACCCGGTCCTTCGGACCGAGCTCCTCGGCAATCCGTTCCGGATGTTGGCTGAGGGCCAGATACACTGCGCCGTCGAGCAAGTCGTAGATGCGGGCGGCGCCCAAGGTGCGCCGAAGCAGCGCCGTCTTGCCCGTTTGACGCGGCCCCAAAAGGAAGTGAGACCGCTTGCTCAGTAGCGCTTGCAGGTCGGGGATTCGGGGAACCCAGTCTTCGCCGAGCACACCACTTGATGTCGCCATAGTTGTCACATAGGATGCCAAATGACGACAGATATGTCAAGCAAGCAACCGGCGGAGGGCGAGGCGGCGGCAGCGGATGGCGGAAAAAGGAACACCGCTCGCCTCACGCGGAACAATGGAGAACCCGCCTACGTGACGGGAACAGAGATCAAGGGTAGAGGGCGTCGGGCAGAGATCCGCAGGGCAGGCCAGGTGTCACGAAGACGAAGCATGTGTTGTGTCTCGGGCCGCCTCTCAGCACTCGCTGAAGCCGCAGACGTGGCATTTCTGGCAGCCCTCCTCGAACACGAGGGTGAAGTTCTGACAATCGGGGCACATGTCGCTGGCCTTGGGCCGCCCCTCCCGAACCTCCCGGACGTGCTCCTCGCCCGGCTCGCGCAGCCCGGTGTGTTCCGCCAGGACCTGCGCGATGGCGTCGGGGATGGAGCGAACGCGCCCCGGCCCCATGCCGGCATCCCGGCGCCCGCCGATCCGGTCGAGCTGCTTGACGATCTCCTCCACCCGTTCGCGCGGCGTCAGCGGCGAGGGCATGCGCAGGATGAGCGAGATGAGGCGGCCCAACGCCTCGGCGTCCGCCTGGACGTCGCTCCCCGCCTTGCCCACGTTCAGGAAGACCTCGAACGGTTCCCCCGAGGTGTTTTGATTCACGTGGACGTAGCCGGTGCCGAGCGGGGTATCCACCCGGAACGTCACCCCGCGAAGCGTCCGCGGCCGAGGCGTGACCGTCGTCGGGACGTGGGCCACCCCTTCGTGCTCCTCCAGCGCATCCTTCCCGGGGTCGCCGGTGCCGACGTGGAGCACCTGGCCGCCGTGGGCGGACTTGCAGCCGTCCCGGAAGACCGTGATCCCGAGGCATCCCAGGTCGTACGCCATCTGGTACGCCCGGGCGACGTCCTCGACCGTGGCCGAGTTTGCCAGGTTGATCGTCTTGGACACACCGTTGTCCGTGGCCTTCTGGAAAGCTGCCTGCATGCGGACGTGCCACTCGGGCGCGATCTCGTGCGCGGTAACGAAGACCCGGCGGACGTCCTCCGGCACCTCGGCGATGTCGTGCAGCGTCCCGCCCTCCGCCACCGCCTCCATCAGCGCGTCGCTGTAGAAGCCGCGATTCCTCGCCACCGCCTCGAAGTGGGGGTTCACGAAGGTCAGGTGTCGATCCCCCACGATATGGCTGTACGCCACCGCGAAGAGGGGTTCGATCCCCGACGAGCAGCCGGCGATGATGCTGATCGTTCCGGTGGGGGCGATGGTGGTCACCGTGGAGTTCCGGAGCGGGCGGCCGGTCCGATAAATGCTCTCGGACCAATTGGGGAAGGGGCCCCGCTCCTCCGCCAGCCGCGCCGACTCGTCGCGGCCGATCTGGGTGATGAACTCCATGACCTTGCCGCCCAAATCCAGCGCCGCCTGGCTGTCGTAGGGAATCCCGAGCTGGATCAGAAGGTCCGACCAGCCCATCACCCCCAGACCGATCCGGCGGTTCCGATGCACCTGGTCCATGATCTCCGGCAAGGGATACGGGTTCACCTGGATCACGTCATCCAGGAAACGCACCCCCAGGCGGATCGCCCGCTCGAGCGCGTCCCAGGCGATCGGCCCCGCCGGATCGCCCGGGCGGCCGAACTTGTCCAGGTTGATGGAGCCCAGGTTGCAGGCGTCGTTGGGCGCCAGGGGCTGCTCGCCACACGGGTTAGTTGCCTCGATCGTCTCCAGGTCGGGGACCGGATTGGCCGGGCCGCGGTTCACGCGGTCGATAAAGACCAGGCCGGGGTCGCCCGTCTGCCAGGCCGCCTTCACGATCCGGTCGAAGACCTCGCGGGCCTTGAGGCGCCCCGCCACCTCGTGGGTGTGCGGGTCCCGCAGCTCGTACTCGCCGTTCTTCGCCAGGGCATCCATGAAGGGTTCGGTGATCGACACGGAGATATTGAAGTTGGCGATGCCGCCGTCCAGCTTGCAGTGGATGAACTCCAGGATGTCCGGGTGATCCACTTTCAGGATACCCATGTTGGCGCCGCGCCGCGTACCGCCCTGCTTGACCGCCTCGGTGGCGCCGTTGAAGACGCGCAGGAAGCTCACCGGCCCGCTGGCCTTCCCGCCGGTGGATCGGACCTCGGTATCCTTGGGGCGCAGCCGCGAAAAGGCGAACCCGGTTCCGCCGCCGCTCTTGTGGATGATCGCGGCCCGCTTCACCGCCTCGAAGATCTGGTCCATGGAATCGCCGACCGGGAGGACGAAGCAGGCCGAGTACTGCAGGCCGTTATCCTTGCCGGCGTTCATCAGCGTGGGGGAATTCGGCAGAAACGCCCCGTCCACCATGAGCTCGTAGAACTGGCTGGCCACCTCGTGAATCTGGTGCGCCGTCCGGCCCCAGGTGGCCTCGGCGCCCGCAATGGCCATCGCCACCCGCCAGCACATGTCCTCGGCTGTCTCGCGCGCGTCGGCGCGTGGCGCCGGCGCGTCGGCGCCGCCCCTCCGGGATCGGTCCAGATATCGCTCCCGCAAGACCCGCAGCGCGGATTCCGACCACTGGCCCTTGCTTCAACGGACGCGCGAGCTCTGCCATGGCACTATCCTCCATAACGGGCATCTCGGGACCGACCAACGTCGGACCCGCCCTTTCCCTGGCGACTTCCAGGATCTCCCGCCGTCTCCACCTCGAGAACCGTGACGACCGCCGGGGCCCACGCAGCCACCGGACTCACCCGAGACGCGACTCCAGACCCCCTTCGGCATCCCTGAAACTCGGTATCTTTCCCGGACTTTCGGCTGATTCCATCCGAGGGCGTTTGGCGCAACATCTTGGGCACGCCGACACTTTATGCCCTACATCTTGTGGCTTTGTCAAGCGAAAACTCGCGGAAAATTTGAGCAAATTTGCACAAGGACGGAAGCGGTCCGGACCGGGGGAGGGCACAGAAAACGCGGGCTGGTGGCCGGCGCGGAAACGGCCCAGCGCGGCGACGCAGGTCTATTCCCGGAAAGAGGAGCGGGGAAGCGTCAGATCGGCGCTGGAGGCTGGCCCGCGCATCAGACGATGCGGAGACCCAGGCCCAGCAAGGCCGCCACGGCCCCAAGGGCGCACTGGAGACTGAGGCCCACCCGACCTCGGCGCGCCGCATCGGTGTCGGCCGCGCTCACACGCCGCCAGGCCACCCCCATCCAGATCTGCAGGCCGGCCATGGCCACCAGGAGCGCCATCTTGAGGGAGAGCATTGCAAAAAACCCCCGACCCAGCGTGAAGCTGCCCTGGAGGCCTTTCAGCAGGATGTTGAGGACCCCGGTGAGGACCAGGACTTCCATGGCGCGCGAGGTCAAGACATGCGCCCGCCGGGCCACGGCCGCCCGTGCCGCGCTCTCGATGGGCAACACCGCCGTGCGCACCGTCGCCGCGCCGCCCAGCCAGAGGGCTGCCGCCAGGATGTGTACCCAGAGAATCCACGTCGCCAGACTGATCACGCCGCCCTCCTGTCAGGACCACCCCGCCGGCAGACGGTCACGCGCGACTCGGCCGTCCCGCGCCCGCGGGCGCCGCCCAGACGTCGCCTCGCGGCTCAGGCCGGTTTCCGCGCGGCCACCCACACCGCCGCGGCGAACGCCACGCCCCCGAAGAGCATCGTCACCGTCAAGGCGCCGGCCAGAGCCGGTACTGCCCCCGCCGCTTCCGGGGCGCCGAGGTAGAGACACCGGCGGATGGCGGCCAGGCCGTACGTCATGGGATTCCCCGCCATGGCCCAGCCCATCCAGCTGGGCACGCCGGCACTCGGAAAGAAGGCCCCGGAGAGAACCCACATGGGAAGCAGCACCAGATTCATGATGGCGTGGAATCCCTGGGTGGAATCGAGTCGCCAGGCGATGGCCAGGCCCAGGCTCGACAGACCGAAACCCAGGAGCGCCATGACGGCTGTCGTGGCGCACGCCGCCACAAAGGAGAGCGGCACGCCGGCCACCGGCGCCAGGAGCAGAAAGAACATCCCCTGCAACAGGGCCAGGGCCGTGCATCCGAGCGCCTGGCCGAGGACGATGGCCCCGCGGCTCACCGGGGCGACCAGGACTCCCTGCAGGAATCCCGCCCGCCGATCCTCCACCACCGAGATGGTGGCGAAGATGGCGGTGAACAGCAAGACCATGGCGAGGATGCCCGGGTAGGCGTATTCCGCGTACGTGGTCCCCTGCGGGACGCCGGGCGGGCGGAAGGAGGCCCGGAATCCCGAACCCACCAGCAGCCAGAACACCAACGGCTGGACGACCGCGCCGATCACACGACTCCGCTGCCGGAAGAAGCGGATCAATTCCCGCCGACAGAGGGTCAACACCGCGAGCGCGGTCCCCGCCAATCCCGTCTCCCTCATGCGCCACCCTCGCCCCACAGGTGGGACCCCGTGAGGTGAATGAAGGCGTCCTCCAGCGTGGGCTTCCCGAACGACACCGTCTCGACCTCGCTGCCGAAGTCGTTCACGACCTCCCGCGCAAACTCGTGACCCTCCGGCATCTCCAGCCGGAGGTTCCCATCCACCACGACGGGATCGCAGCCGAACCGCTCCCGGATCTTGGCGCCGAGCGCCGCCGCCGCATGGGAATGGATGACCACCACGTCTCCGCCGACCGCCGCCTTCAGCGCGCCCGGCGTTCCCAGGGCCACCAGTCTTCCCTGGTGCAGGATCCCCAGGCGATCGCAGCGCTCCGCTTCATCGAGGATGTGCGTCGTGAGCAGGATGGTGACCCCCTCCTCGGCCCGCAGGTGTTCCAGGTAATGGGTGAAGTCGCGGCGGGCGCCGGGATCGAGCCCGGCGGACGGCTCGTCCAGCAGCAGGAGGTCCGGGTGGTGCATGAGGGCCTTGGCCAGCTCGACGCGGCGCTGCAGACCGCCGGACAGCGTCTCCACTCGCTCGCCGGCCCGTTCCGGGAGCCCCAATCGTGCGAGCAGGACCTCCGCCCGTTCCCGCAACGGTCGCCCCTGCATTCCGTAGAGGTTCCCGTGGTGACGCAGGTTCTCCATCACCGTGAGCTTGGGGTCGAGGCTCGGCCGCTGGAAGACCACCCCCAGGTGTCGTCGCACGTGGCTGGCCTCGCGCGCCAGATCGTGGCCGAAGACGGTCACCCGCCCCGCGTCCGTGCCGAGCAGCGTCGAGAGGATCTTGAAGAGCGTCGTCTTCCCGCCCCCGTTCGGTCCGAGCAGTCCGAAGATCTCCCCGCGCGCGACGGAGAGCGTGACGTCCGAGAGCGCGGCGCGATCGCCGTACCGATGGCAGAGGCCGTTGACCAGCACGGCCGGGCCATCAGTCCCGCCTTGACCGAGGCGCGGTTGCACCACAACCTGCTCTATGCGCATGCGTCCCCCGCTCGCGACCAACCCACGGGGCGGGCACGCCGCATCGGCCATGCCCGCAGAAAACCGGAGGAGTCTACCATACCAGCGTGCGGCGCGATAGCCAAAGCCGCGCCGTCTCCGACGATGCGCCGCAGATCCCGGACGCTGGGAACGCGGGCCGCGGTGACGTCACCGCTCTCCGATCCAAATCGGCGATCCGTGGTCATCGCTCCTTCGTCCGCCGTCCGTGGTCCTCGTTCTCCCTCGTGGAAATTCGACACTGACTCGCTCTTTTTTGGGGTTGTCTTTGTGAAGTTAGTAGCATACCATCCCGTTCGGTTCAGCGCGTGCACCCTGTTCTGGGTCATCTCAACCGGCACAACGCGACGCCCTGATGGCTCAAATCTTCCATCGCAGCGCCAACGTTCTCGCCAAGGTCAGCATCTTCGGCGCGGTCTTCATTCTGGCCGGCATCGGCTGGGCCGTGGGCGCGTTTGTGCGGTCGCCGTACGTATCGGGGGTCGGCGTCGCCGTCCAGCAACCGGTTCCGTTCAGCCACAAGCATCATGTGGCCGACGCTGGGATCGATTGCCGCTACTGCCACACCTCGGTCGAGCAGTCCTCCTTCGCGGGCATCCCGCCCACCAAGACCTGCATGAACTGCCACGCGCAAATTTGGACCGAAGCCCCCATGCTGGAGCCGGTGCGCGAGAGTTACCGGACCGGCAAGCCGATCGAGTGGGTGCGCGTCCACAAGGTGGCCGACTTCGTCTATTTCGATCATAGCATCCACGTGAAGAAGGGGATGGCCTGCGTCACATGCCACGGGCGCGTGGATCAGATGCCCCTCACCTGGCGCGTCAACACGCTGTATATGGAATGGTGCCTGGAGTGCCACCGCAATCCGGAGCGGTTCGTCCGGCCACGCGAGCAGGTCTTCAGCATGACGTGGGCGCCGCCCGCGGATCAGGCGGCCCTGGGCAAGAAGCTGGTCGCCGAGTACAAGATCCAGCGGCTCGAAAGCTGTTCGGTCTGTCACCGATGAGTCACAACGCGATGCCTGGACACGACGGGATCGACTGGGACGAGATCCGACGCCGGCTGGCCGAGCGGCAGGGCCCGGACTATTGGCGCAGCCTGGATGAAGTCGCGGACACGCCGGAGTTTCAGGAGCTCCTGCACCGGGAGTTCCCCGAGGGGGCCACCGAGTGGACGGATCCCGTCGGCCGCCGCGAGTTCCTGAAGCTCATGGGGGCCTCGCTGGCCCTGGCGGGGCTCACCGCCTGTAGCAGCCAGCCCAGCGACAAGATCGTTCCGTATGCGCGCGCGCCCGAAGAAGTGATCCCGGGAAAGCCGCTGTTCTTCGCCACCGCCGTCACGCTCGGCGGATGCGCCGTGGGCCTCCTGGTGGAGAGCCATCAGGGCCGACCCACCAAGATCGAGGGGAACCCGCTCCATCCGGGAAGCCTCGGGGCCACCGACGCCCTGACGCAGGCCTCCATCCTCGGCCTGTACGATCCGGACCGGTCGCAGGTCGTGCTGCGCGCGGGCACCCCGAGCACCTGGAACGCCTTCGTGGCCGAACTGGCGAAGCGGCTGGAGTCGGGCGCGCAGCCGCAGGGCGGCGGCCTGCGCATCCTGACCGAGACGGTGGTCTCGCCGACGCTCGGCGCCCAGCTCGCGGCCGTGCTCGCGAAGTTCCCGGCGGCCCGCTGGCATCAGTTCGAGCCCGTCTCCCGCGACGCGGTCCGGGCCGGCGCCCGGCTGGCCTTCGGCGAGGTGGTGAACACGGTCCATCGGGTGGACGCGGCCGATGTGATCGTCTCGCTGGGAAGCGATTTCCTGACGACCGGGCCGGGCGCGGTCCGGTACGCGCGCGAGTTCGCCTCGCGCCGCCACGCTGAGACCCCTCCCGCCGGCATGAACCGCCTCTACGCGATCGAGGCCACGCCCACCCTGACGGGTGGGGTGGCCGACCATCGGCTGGTGGTGCGCCAGGATGAGCTGGAGTCGTTTTCCCGAGGTCTCGCGGCCAGGCTGGGGATCGAAGTCGGCGGGCACCCGTGGCGCCCCACGCCGGAGCAGGCCAAGTGGGTCGAAGCGCTGGCCCACGACCTGACGGCGCATCGGGGCGCGGGTCTGGTGGTGGCCGGGGACGAGCAATCGCCCGCACTCCACCTGCTCGCCCACGCCATGAACCGCGCGTTGGGCAACCACGGCCGGACCGTGATCTTCACCGACCCCATCGAGGCCGCCCCCGTGGACCAGGGGGAGTCGCTCGGACAGCTGGTGGCGGACATGCAGGCCGGAAAGGTGGAGACGCTCCTCATCCTGGGCGGCAACCCGGTGTACACTGCGCCGGCCGACGTGCCCTTCGCCGAAGCGCTGAACAAGGTTCCCTTCCGCGCACACCTCGCCCTCTACGAGGACGAGACGTCGGCGCTCTGCCACTGGCATCTGCCTGAAGCACACTACCTGGAGGGGTGGAGCGACGGGCGGGCGTACGACGGCACGGTGAGTATCCAGCAACCCCTGATCGCGCCGCTCTATGGGGGACGGACGGCTCACGAGGTGGTGTCGGCGCTGGCGGGCGAACCGCGGTCCGGTTACGACATCGTGCGGGAGTACTGGAAGAGCTCAGCGCCGGCGCGGCGACTTCGAGGTCGTCTGGCGCAAGGCCCTGCACGACGGCCTGATCGCCGGACTCCGCCCTTCCCGTCAAGATGCCCGACCTGGAAGGGCGGCATCCCCGCCGCCCCCTCGGTTGCCACCCCTGGGTTGGACCTCGTCTTCCGGCCCGACCCCGCCGTCTGGGACGGCCGCTTTGCCAACAACGGCTGGCTGCAGGAGTTGCCCAAGCCGCTCACCAAGCTCACCTGGGATAATGCGGCACTGATGAGCCCCGCCGCCGCGGAGCGGCTGGGCGTGCAGAACGGCGATGTGGTCGAACTTTCGTACGCGACCCGGCGCATGAAGGCGCCGGCCTGGATCCTGCCCGGGCAAGCCGACGGGACCGTGACGCTCCACCTGGGCTATGGCCGGACGCGGGCGGGCCGAGCCGGTTCGGGACTCGGCGTCAACGCCTACGCGCTGCGGACGGCGGCGGCCCCCTGGGGGGGGAGCGGGCTGACGCTGAAGAAGACCGGCGAGCGCTCCCGCCTCGCCAGCACGCAGGGCCACCACACCATGCAGGGCCGGAACCTGGTCCGGATGGCCACCACCGAGGAATTCCGGAAGCATCCGGACTTCGCCCGCGACCCGGGCGACCATGAGGCCGGCCACCAGCCCAGCTTCTACCCCGCGCACAAGTACGACGGCTACGCCTGGGGGATGGCCATCGACCTCAACGCGTGCACCGGCTGCAATGCGTGCGTCATGGCATGCCAGAGCGAGAACAACAGCCCCGTGGTCGGGCAAGGCGGAGGTCCTGGTCGGCCGCGAGATGCACTGGATCCGCGTCGACCGCTACTACAAGGGCGGTCTGGAGGCCCCCGAGACGGTCCACCAGCCCGTCCTGTGCATGCAGTGCGAGAACGCGCCCTGCGAGCCGGTCTGCCCGGTCGGGGCCACCGTGCACAGCAGCGAAGGGCTGAACGACATGGTCTACAACCGCTGCGTGGGCACCCGGTACTGCTCCAACAACTGCCCCTACAAGGTCCGGCACTTCAACTTCCTCCAGTACGCCGACGACCAGACCCCCAGCCTGAAGCTCGTCCGGAACCCGAACGTGACGGTGCGCAGCCGGGGCGTCATGGAGAAATGCACCTATTGCGTGCAGCGGATCAACGAGGCGCGCATCCAGGCCAAGACCCACGACCGGGATATCCAGGATGGGGAGGTGGTCACCGCCTGCCAGGCGGTCTGCCCCAGCCAGGCGATTGTCTTCGGCAACATCAACGACCCCAAGAGCCGGGTGTCTCAGCTCAAGGCCCACCCGCTGAACTACGGCCTCCTCGCGGAGCTGAACACCAAGCCGCGGACGACCTATCTCGCCCGGCTCCGGAACCCCAATCCGGCGCTGGAGCAAGGCTGAACGCATGGCGACGCACCCCGAGACCGGCCATGGCACGCCGAACACTCCGATCGTGACGCCCGGGTACACCTACGCCTCGGTGACGGACAAGATCAGCGTCATCGTGCTGAGCGGCACGACCCCGCTGTCCTGGTTCGCCGGCTTCCTGATCGCCTTCGGCCTGCTGCAGGCGTTGCTGCTGGGCATCGGGTGGACGGTGGTCTTCGGCCTGGGGACCTGGGGGATCAATATTCCGGTCGGCTGGGGCTTCGCGATCGTCAACTTCGTCTGGTGGATCGGAATCGGCCACGCCGGGACCCTGATCTCGGCCATCCTGCTCCTGCTCCGCCAGCAGTGGCGCACCTCCATCAACCGGTTCGCCGAGGCCATGACGCTGTTCGCGGTCTCCTGCGCCGGCCTCTTTCCCTTGCTCCACATGGGGCGCCCGTGGTTCGGGTACTGGATGTTTCCGTATCCCAGCACCATGGCCATCTGGCCGCAGACGCGCAGCCCGCTGGTCTGGGACGTCTTCGCCGTGTCGACCTACGCCACGGTCTCGCTGCTCTTCTGGTATGTGGGGCTGATCCCCGACCTGGCCACCCTGCGCGATCGGGCCAAGGCGAAGCTCCTCAAGATCGGGTACGGCATCCTGGCCCTCGGTTGGCGCGGCTCGGCGCAGCACTGGCACCGCTACGAGACGGCGTATCTGCTCCTGGCAGGCCTGGCCACGCCCCTGGTCCTGTCCGTGCACACCGTGGTGAGCTTCGACTTCGCCACCAGCCTGGTCCCCGGCTGGCACACCACGATCTTCCCGCCCTACTTCGTAGCCGGGGCCATCTACTCGGGCTTCGCCATGGTGTTGACGCTCACCATTCCCATCCGGTGGCTCTACCGATTGGACGATTTCATCACCATGCGCCACCTGCGCAACATGGCCAACGTCATGCTGGCGACCGGGCTCATGGTGGCCTATGGCTATCTGATGGAGATCTTCTTCGCCTGGTACAGCGGGAACCCCTTCGAAACGTTCATGATGCTGAACCGGATGACCGGCCCCTACGGCCCGTTCTACTGGGCGCTCATCTGCTGCAACATCCTGGTACCCCAGCTCCTGTGGTCGGAGCGGGTCAAGGCCAACGTGCCCCTGCTCTTCCTGATCGCGCTGGTGGTGAACGTGGGGATGTGGCTGGAGCGCTTCGTCATCGTGATCACCAGCCTCCACCGCGACTTTCTGCCATCTGCCTGGGGCATGTACTATCCCACCTGGGTGGACTGGGCGATCCTGGTCGGATCCATCGGCCTGTTCCTGACGATGCTGTTCCTCTTCATCCGGGTGCTTCCGATGATCTCGATCTTCGAGATGCGGACCATCCTGCCGTCGCCCAAGCCGCGGGCGGCAGCCGCGCCGGGCGCCGGTCCGGCAGGGGATTGAGCCATGAGCCACGGCATCCGTCTACGGCTTGCTGGCCGAGTTTGACTCCCCGGAAGACCTGGTGGCCGCGGGAGAGCGGGCCTACGCCGACGGGTACCGTCGGATGGACGCCTACACCCCCTTTCCCGTCCACGGGCTGGCAGACGCCATCGGGTTCCGCACCAACCGGCTTCCGCTCCTGGTCCTGATCGGGGGCATCGTCGGTGCCGGGGTGGGTTTCTTTTCCCAGTACTATGCGGCCGTCATCGACTATCCGCTCAATGTGGGCGGCCGCCCCTTGAACAGCTGGCCGGCATTCATCCCCATCACCTTCGAGGTGACCATCCTGGTGGCGGCCACGACCGCGGTCCTGGGGATGCTGGCGTTGAATGGCTTGCCCCAGCCCTACCACCCCGTCTTCAACGCGCCCCGCTTTGCCCTGGCGACGCGGGACCGCTTTTTCCTGTGCATCGAGGCCACCGACCCCAGGTTCGACTTCGAGGCCACCCGGAGGTTCCTGGAAAGTCTGGGGGCGAAAGAGGTGACGGACGTTGATCCGTAAAGAGCAGCAGGCAGCGGGCAGCGGGCAGCGGGCAGCGTTCCGGCGGAGCGCCCTGGTGTCTGGCATGGGTATCAGCCGCCTGCTGCTCGCTGCCTGCTGCCTGCTGCTCTTGGTCGGCTGCCGGCAGCAGATGGCCGAGACCGGTCGAGAGAAGCCGCTGGATCAGAGCGCCCTTTTCGAGGACCGGCGCCTGGCCCGGCCGCTCGTCCCGGGGACCGTGGCGCGCGGGCAGCTCCAGGCCGATGCCGCGTTCTACACGGGCAAGGCGGGCGATGCGCTGGTAGAACTGCTCCCGGTGCCCCTCACCAAGGATCTCTTGGTGCGGGGACGGGACCGGTACGAGATCTTTTGCACGCCGTGCCACGGCCGCGTGGGCACGGGCGAGGGCGCCGTGACCAAACGGGGGCTGCGGCCGCCGCCGTCGTACCACATCCCGCGGCTGCGAGAGGCCCCGCTCGGGCATTTCTTCGACGTCATGACCAATGGGTTCGGCGTCATGCCGGATTACGCCGCGCAGGTCCCCCCGGCCGATCGCTGGGCCATCGCGGCCTACATCCGGACCCTGCAGGTCAGCCAGGGTATTTCGGTGGCCGACCTGACGGCGGAGGAGCGCGCCGCGCTCGAACAGAAGAAATAGAAACCACGGATACCGCGGCTGAGAACACCAGCCGCCCGAGGACGAACGCATGACGGGGGAAGGCACCGCCTGGGAATTCGATACGCATGCAGCGAAAGGCCCTCATGGTAGGCCTGGGGGCGCTTGTGCTGGCAGTCCTCGGGGGCCTCGTGAACCGGGCGGCGTTCTTCCAGGCCTACCTCCTGGGCTACGTCTTCTGGACCGGGATCGCCGTGGGGTGCCTCGGCCTCCTGATGCTCCACCATCTGGTCGCCGGCCGCTGGGGGTACGTGATCCAGCGGTTTCTGGAGGCCGGGGTGCGCACGCTGCCGCTGCTGGCGCTCCTGTTCGTGCCCCTCCTCTTCGGTCTGCAGGATCTCTATCTGTGGGCGCGTCCCGAGGTGGTGGCGACCGACGCGCTCTTGCAGCACAAGCAACGCTATCTGAACGGCCCGGCGTTTTTTGGCCGCGCCGCCTGCTATTTCCTGATCTGGATCGGTACCGGCACGATCCTCACCATGCTCTCCGCGCGCCAGGATCAGGGCATCGGCACGGGCCCCCTCACCCGCCGGCTGCAGGTCGTGAGCGGACCGGGCCTGGTCCTGTACGGGATGGCGGTCACCTTCGCGGCCGTCGACTGGGTCATGTCGCTCGAGCCGCACTGGTTCTCCTCGATCTACGGCGTGGTCTTCCTCGTCGGCCAAGCGCTGCTGGCGTTAGCCTTCGTGACCCGCGTGGTGGTCTGCCTGGCCAATCGGCCGCCCATCCAGGGCGCGATGGGGCCGACCCAGCTCCACGACCTCGGGAATCTCCTGCTGGCGTTCGTGATGCTGTGGGCCTATATCGCCTTCTCGCAGTACCTCATCATCTGGTCGGGCAACCTGCCCGAGGAAAACCACTGGTACCTCCACCGGATGGCGGGCGGCTGGGGGGTGGTCGCCCTGCTCCTGATCGTGTTCCACTTCGTGGTTCCCTTCCTGCTCTTGCTGTCGCGAACCACCAAGCGTCGCGCCACGATGCTCGGCGCGGTCGCGGCCGGCATCCTGGTCGCGCGCCTCATCGATCTCTTCTGGCTGATCGCCCCGGCCCTCCACGCGGAGGGCTTCCACCTGCACTGGCTCGATCTCGTCCTGCCCATCGGGCTGGGCGGGCTCTGGCTGGCGACGTTCCTGGGCCTCCTGAAGCGCCGGCCGCTCCTCGCGGAGCGAGATCCGCGCTTCGCCGGCCTGGCGGACGCCCCCCACGGAGCGTGAGGATGACAACGCCCCATGGCTCCGCCCCCGGCGGCTACGAAAAGTCCGACGTCAAGCCGAAACCCATCCTGATCTCCGGCGTGATTCTGGCCGTGGTCACGATCCTGGTCTTCGTGGCTGCCTACGGAATGATGCGGCTACTCGGCTGGTGGGAACGCCCCCGCCTGGAAACCCCCGCCTCGCCCCTGGCGACCCGGACCGTGCCGATCGAGCCTCGCCTCCAGGTCCAGGCGCCGAAGGAACTCAAGGCCCTCCAGACGGCCGAGCAGGAGATCCTCACGAGCTACGCCTGGGTCAACAAGGAGGCGGGGATCGCCCGGATCCCGATCGATCGCGCCATGCGGTTGGTCCTGGAGCGTGGCCTCCCGACCCCGAAGCCGGCCGCCCCGGCCACACCGCCGGTGAAGGGAGGCGCCCGATGACGTTCCGACCCGCGCTCCTGGTCGCTGTCGCTGTGGCTGTCGGCCTCCGACTCGTCACCCCCTCGATCTCCCTCGCCCACACCGGGAAGGAGCCCTACACGAAGGACGAGGCCTTCCTGAAAGAGATCGGCTTCGACCAGAAACTGGGCGCGCAACTGCCCCTGGACCTCACCTTCACCGACGAGACCGGCAAGGCAGTCCGCCTGGGCGACTACTTCGGCCAGAAGCCGGTCATCATGCTGATCACCTACTACAACTGCACCATGCTGTGCCCTCTCCTCCTGGACGGCCTGGTGCGAACTCTCCGTCCGGTGAGTTTCGACATCGGCAAGCAGTTCACCGTCCTCACGCTGAGCATCAATCCCCGGGAGACCTTCGTCCATCGCCGCCTCTCGCAAGGACCTCTACGTCCAGCGCTACGGCCGTCCTGGTGCGGAGAAGGGGTGGCACTTCCTCACGGGCAAGCCGGAGGCGATCGCTGCGCTCACGCAGGCGGTGGGTTTTCGGTACGTGTACGACAAGAAGAAGGACGAATATGCCCACGCTGCCGGCGTCGTCATCTTCACGCCGGAGGGGAAGGCCGCGCGCTACCTGTACGGGATCGAGTTCTCGCCGCGCGACATGCGCCTGGCGCTCATCGAGGCGGCGCAACCATACCATCGGCAACCCGATGGACCAGATCCTGCTCTACTGCTACCACTACGACCCGCTCACCGGGAAATACGGAGTCCTCATCATGAATGTCATTCGCCTCGCGGGGTCCGCCACGGTCCTGGCCCTGGGCGCGTTCATGGTCGTCATGTTCCGTCGCGACCGCCGCAACGCCGCCGCGGCTGGGGAGGCCCGCTGAGACCATGTGGCCACAGGTGACCCAGCGCTGCGCCTCATCCCCGAGCAGGCCTCCACCGTCGCCGGCCAGGTGGACGCGCTGTTCCTGTTCCTGGTGGCGGTCACCGTCTTCTTCGCCGGGCTGATCTTCCTCCTCGTCCTCGTCTTCGCCCTCAAGTACCGCCGCCGCAGCGAGGACGAGCGGCCGAGGGCCATTCACGGCTCGCTGGCTCCTGGAGGCGTTCTGGACGGTCGTCCCCCTGGGCATCGCGCTGGCCATCTTCGTCTGGGGCGCGTACCTGTACTTCGTGATCTCCCGGCCGCCCGCGGCGGCCATGGAAATCTACGTGGTGGGCAAGCAGTGGATGTGGAAGCTCCAGCATCCCGACGGGCCAGCGGGAGATCAACGAGCTGCACGTCCCGATCGACCGGCCGGTCAAGCTCACCATGACGTCGGAGGATGTCATTCACAGCTTCTACGTCCCGGCCTTCCGGGTCAAAGCGGACGTGGTGCCGGGCAAGTACACCAGCGTCTGGTTCGAGGCCACCAAGACCGGCGAGTACCACCTGTTCTGCGCCGAGTACTGCGGCACCAGCCACGCGGTCATGGGCGGGCGGATCGTGGTCATGGAGCCGGCGGAATACGAGCGGTGGCTGGCCGGCGGGGTCGGCGAGGAGTCGCTGCCCGCCGCCGGGGAGAAGCTCTTCGCGCGGCTGGGCTGCAACACCTGCCACCGGTCCGACGGGAGCGGCCGGGGCCCGTCCCTGGTCGGCAAATTCGGCAAGACGGAGAAGCTCGCCAGCGGCGAAACGATCGCCGTGGATGAGAGCTACGTGCGCGAGTCGATCCTGAATCCCCAGGCGAAGATCGTGGCGGGGTACCCGCCGATCATGCCGACGTTCAAGGGACTCGTCACCGAGGACCAGCTCCTGCAGCTCCTCGCCTACCTCAAATCGCTTGAAGACGGACGGACAGGCCAAGCCATGACTGATGCGGCGCACGAGCCCCGGAAGCATTATCTCAACGTGCGACTACAGCGTGCGGTCCTGGCTCCTGACGACCGACCACAAGCGGATCGCCATCCTGTACCTGCTCGTCGATCAGCGCTCTTCTTCGTGCTGGGCGGGGTCCTGGCGGGCCTCCTCCGGCTGGAACTGCTCACCCCGCACGGCGACCTGGTCCAGGCCGAGACGTACAACAAGCTCTTCACGATGCACGGCATCACCATGATCTTCTTCTTCCTGATCCCCTCCATCCCCGCCGTGCTGGGGAATTTCCTGGTCCCCATGATGATCGGGGCCCGCGATCTGGCGTTCCCCAAGCATCAACCTGCTGTCCTGGTACGTGTACACCCTCGGCGCCGGATTCACCGTGGTCGCCATGGTGACGGGCGGCGTGGACACCGGCTGGACCTTCTACACCCCGTACAGCAGCACCTACGCCAACACCAACGTCATCGTGACCGCCCTGGGGGTCTTCATCACCGGCTTCTCGTCCATCCTCACCGGGCTGAACTTCGTCGTCACCATCCACAAGATGCGGGCGCCGGGGCTCACCTGGTTCCGGCTGCCCCTCTTCATCTGGGCGCACTACGCCACCAGCCTGATCATGATCCTGGGGACTCCGGTCATCGCCATCACCATCCTGCTGGTGGCGCTGGAGCGGGGCCTTGGGCATCGGGATCTTCGACCCGAACCTGGGCGGCGACCCGGTCCTCTTCCAGCACCTGTTCTGGTTCTACTCCCATCCCGCCGTCTACATCATGATCCTGCCGTCCATGGGGGTCATGAGCGAGTTGGTGGCCTGCTTCTCGCGCAAGCGGGTCTTCGGCTACGACTTCGTGGCTGGCTCCAGCATGGCCATCGCCATTCTGGGCTTCCTGGTCTGGGGCCACCACATGTTCGTCAGCAGCCAGTCGATGTATGCCGGGATGATCTTCTCGCTGCTGAGCTTCCTGGTGGCCATCCCCTCCGCCGTCAAGGTGTTCAACTGGACCGCCACCATGTACAAGGGCTCCATCGCCCTCCAGACGCCCATGCTCTACGCGTTCGGATTCGTCGGCCTGTTCACCGTCGGCGGCCTCACCGGCCTCTTCCTGGCCACGCTTGGCCGTGGACGTTCACGTCCACGACACCTACTTCGTGGTGGCCCACTTCCACTACATCATGGTGGGCGGCGCCATCATGGGATACATGGGCGGCCTGCACTTCTGGTGGCCGAAGATGACCGGCCGGATGTACTCGGATGCCTGGGGACGGACCGCCGCGGTGATCCTCTTCGTCGGGTTCAACCTGACCTTCTTCCCGCAGTTCGTCCTGGGCTTCCTGGGCATGCCGCGTCGCTACCACGTCTACCCGCCGGAGTTCCAGATGTTGAACGTGCTGTCGACCGCGGGCGCCTCGATTCTCGGCCTCGGCTACCTGATTCCCGGTGTTCTACCTCACTCTGGTCCCTGTTCAAGGGACAGACCGGCCGGCGACAATCCGTGGGGGGCGACCGGGCTGGAGTGGCAGACGCCGTCGCCGCCCCCGACGTTCAACTTCGACAGGACCCCGGTCGTCACCGAGGAGGCGTACGCCTACGACTCCTTGCCGGAGGGGCACCGTGGCTGAGCACTCCTCGCACGTCGCCCACCAGTTCGACGATGCCACGCAGCAGTACGAGGCCTCCACCCTGGGGATGTGGGCCTTCCTGATCACCGAGATCATGTTCTTCGGCGGGCTCTTCGCCGGCTTCTTCGTCTACATCCTCGGCCACGCGCAGGCATTCGCCGAGGGCAGCCGCCACCTCGACCTGACGCTCGGGCACGGTCAACACCGCTGGTGCTCCTCGGCAGCAGCCTGACCATGGCGCTCGCCGTGCGAAGCGCCCAGCAGGGGAACCGGCAACGGTCAGGTGCTCTTCCTCGTCCTGACGATGATCCTCGGGCTCGGTGTTCCTGGGAATCAAGGGGCTCGAGTACGCCCACAAGTTCGAGCAGCACCTCGTCCCGGGCCCGGGCTTCCGCCTGGACGGACCGCACGCCCAGTCCGCCCAGCTGTTCTTCTCGTTCTACTTCGCCATGACCGGCGTCCACGCGCTCCACATGGTGGTCGGCGTCGGCCTGCTGGCCTGGCTCTTCGTGAACGCCTGGCGCGGCAAGTACACCGAGAGCCTACTTCACGCCCGTGGAGGTCTCGGGGCTCTACTGGCACTTCGTGGACGTCGTCTGGATCTTCCTGTTCCCAACCCTCTATCTGGTGGCCCGACACGGATGACGCACCCAATCGTTTCCCTCCGGCTCTATCGTGGGTATCTTCGCCGCGCTGATCCTGCTCACCGGGCTCACGGTGGCCGTGGCGTTCTTCGATCTCGGCGGCGGCCGCCTGCACGTCGTGAACGCGCTGGTCGGCCATCACCATCGCGGTGGTCAAGGCCCTGCTCGTCGTCCTCTACTTCATGCACGTCCGGTACAGCAGCCGGCTCACCTGGATCTTCGTCGGCGCCGGCGGCTTCTGGTTGCTCATCCTTTTCGTCCTCACCCTGGCCGATTATCTGAGTCGCGGCTGGTTCCCACTTCCACTCCCCTGGAATCCGTAACAGCTCCCCCCACTCCGACGACCCACGCCACGGGCGGGACGTGTGTCCCGTGTTGGTCTGCGTGGCGCCGACCTGGACGGTGCGGCGGCGCGCTGGAGTGGAGAGCGCCCGGCGTGGCGTGCGGGGCGGGTGCGAGAATGCCAACAGGTGGACTGGGTCGCCCGAAGAAAGGGTACGGTTAGGCTACAGACGAATCTTGTCGATGGCCATCAGGACGAGCAAGGCGGGGAGATAGACGAGCGAGGCGTAGACCAGGCGGCGCGCGCTACCCAACGACCGCGTCACGGCGAGCCCGAGTCCGCACGCAAGCATGACGCCTCCCAGGAGCAGGGCGCCCAGGAAATAGACCGGCCCCGCCATGCCGACGAGCGTGGGCAGCATGCCCACGGCAAGCAGCGCCAGGCAGTTGACCACCACTTGCCGCCCGGTGCTCCCCCCGTCCGGATCCACGACCGGCAACATCCGGAGATCGGCCCGAGCGTAGTCCGTGCGATAGACGCAGGCGATGGCCAGGGTGTGCGGGAGCTGCCAGAGGAAGAGGATTCCGAAGAGGATCCAGGCGCCGACGCCGAACTCCCCGCGGGCGGCCACCCACCCGGCGACCGGCGGCAGTGCGCCGGGAATCGCCCCCAGGACGGTGCACAGCGAGGAGCGGCGCTTGAGCGGCGTATAGGCCAGCAGGTAACTGGCGGCCGTGACCGCCACGACGGCGGCACTCAGCCAGTTCACCGCCAGTCCGAGGTACAGCGGGCCGGCCAGCGTCAGCCCCAGGCCGAACCACCCCGCTTCCCGCGGCTGCAGTCGCTTGTCGGGCAGGGGCCGACGCCGCGTGCGCTCCATCCGGCCGTCCACATCCCGCTCCAGGTACTGATTCAGCGCCGAGGCCCCCGCGGCGGCCAGCCAGGTCCCGACCAGAGCGTGCAGCAGGCGCAGCGGATCCGAGGGGCCGAGCGACCCGACGTGGAACCCCACGAAGGTCGTCACCAGGACCATCAGGACGACGCGGGGCTTGGTCAGGAGCCAGGAAGTCCATCGCTCGCCGCTGGGCGCAGACGCGCGCCCCGGCCGGCGCCAGCGCACGGAGCGTCATGCCGACACCTTCCGGGACGAGGGATTCGCGCCCCGCCTCGGGATCGGGCCATCCCATGCGTCGGTAGATCCGCAGGGTGAGGACCACGCTGGCGATCAACATCAATCCCCCCGTAAGCCGGTGGCTCGACCGAAAACGCGAGGGAGAGTGCCGGCCCCACGGCGATATCCGCCGGCTGGAACTTCGCAACATAGGCGCCCAGCCCCAAGAGCAGCTGCAGGATCCAGAGCGCGCGGAGAATTTCCGCGGGTCGCACCAGCTCGGGCCAGTCGGCCCGCCCGGGCAGGATCCAGAAGACAAGCAGGATCACCGCCACTGAGATCAGTGCCGCGACGAAGATGTGCGCGTCCAGCCGCACGCTCAGATGGGTCACCAGGGTGCCGAGGAGCACCTGCAGGTAGAGGCCGGCAACGGTGTAGAACGCCAGCCGACGCAGCCGGAGCGCCCCCGGCGGCGCGACACATTCGACCGGCGCACGCCAGCCCGGCGACGTGACCAGGGCCAGGCTCGCGATGAGGGCGAAGAAGGCATAGGCGAATCCCCCATGCACGATCGCCAATCCGTCCTGCGCCAGGACCACGCGCAGCCCGCCAAGCACCCCCTGGACGACCACCGCACCGAGTGCGGCGATCCCCAACCCGCGCACCCACGGCCAAGGTTCCAGGGCCCACAAGAAGATCGCGAGCGTCAACGTCAACGCGCCAACCAGGGAGGCGATCAGGCGGTGGGTATGCTCGTAGAGGATCCCCCCGACCATCTTCGACCAGGGGTACAGAAACATGCTGTAGCCGAACGTGGTCGGCCAGTCCGGAACCGCCATCCCCGTCCCGGTGTTGGTCACGACCCCGCCGGCCAAGATCAGCAGGAACGTCGCCGCCGTGGTCACCAGGGCGATCCGGTGCGGCCACGGATTCCAGAGGTCCTGTCCACCGACCATCGCCGTATCTACGGTCACCACGTCCGCCCCCTCCTGCGCGCGCAGGATCCCGCGCGAGGATCGGTTTGTTCCAGCCTCATCTCGGCACCGCTCGTTCCGCCGTGCCGACCAAACCGCGCGAGGCCTTGTGCCAGCCCTGCGGAATCTCGCTGGCCACCGTGAGACCCACCAGAACCAGGACCGGCACCAGCGTCCAGATCGCCTCCTGCCCGGCGAAACGCCCCGGCGTTCCCCCTCGAATTCGCGCTAAGGCGATCCGCGCCAAGACCGTCGCGGTCGCACCGAGGAGTCCCGCGGCGGCGGCGAAGTACACGAGGTAGAAGACGGAAGCCAGATTCGGAATTTCCACGGACCGGCCTCCTTCCGTTATGAGGACACCCCTGGCATCCCCATGGTTTAGGCAGACGTCGGCAACTGCGTGGAAATAATAATCCGTCAACAGCGAGAGTCAAGGGCGAAGTCCAGATATTCCGGCGGAATCAAGCGGCAGGAGGTCGACCTGCGCTCCCCGGCCTTCTCGAGTGACCAGCCACCAGCCGTTCGCCACCCGCTTCTCGGAGTCACGCCTTTCGCCCTGACATCCCACCTCGGCCCTGCGGCAGCCCGAGACCACCGCGAGAGGTTTTCACAACCAGACAATTTGCTTGCGTTCTCGCCATTAACCTCTATAGAATTCATTTTTCACAGCAGATGTGGCGGGGGCCATGGCGCAATATTCTTTCAAAGTCGGAACGCCCACGGGTTCCATCCAAGAACTGGAGGTCGAGGGGGACAGCCCGGAAGCCGCCCGGCGCAGCCTGGAGTCCAAGGGGTTTTTCGTGTTCGAGGCCGAGACGCGAACACGCCCCCGGCTCAAGGTTCAACTGCCGGCGTTTTTCGCCGCTCGCATCAGCCCGCGGGCCCTGCTGGTCTTCAACCAGGAACTCCTGGCCCTCGTGCGAGCCGGGCTGCCGATCATCGTCTCCCTGGACCTGCTCCGCGAGCGAAGCCAGCAGCCGCGGTTGCGGAGCCTGTTAGAGGCAGTGCGCGAGGATGTGAAGGGCGGCGCGGCCCTGTCTGCGGCCATGGCCAAACACCAGGATGTCTTCAGCCCGTTGTACGCGGCGTCACTCCACGCCGGCGAGCAGAGCGGGAACTTCGTGGACGCCCTCACCCGGTATGTGGAGTACCAGAAGCGAATCCTGGCCCTGCGCCAGCGCCTGCGGGCGGCCCTCACCTATCCGCTGATCCTGGTTGCGGCCTCCCTTGCCGTCATTCTGTTTCTCTTGGTATTCGTGGTCCCGACCTTCAGTCGGATCTACGGCGACATGGATGCGCAACTCCCCGTGGCAACCCGTGTTCTCATCACCATCACGGGGCAGCTCCAGAATGCCCTTCCGTTGGCCTCCCTCGCGCTCTTCGGGGCGGGAGTGGGCCTGTGGCGTTGGCGTCGGACCCCGCGAGGGAAGCGGCTGATGGACCGATGGATCATGGGCCTCCCGTGGTTCGGGACTCTGGTAAGCGGCTACCTCTTCTCCCGCTTCGCCCGGACGCTGGCCATGATGCAGGTGGGCGGCATTCCCATGATTCCGTCGCTCGAGACGACACTGGGAACGGTGGGAAATGCCTACCTGGCCGACAAGATTCGCACGGCCATTCCACGCGTGGCCGCGGGCGGAAGCCTGGCAGATTCCTTGAGTCGAACGGGCGTTGTCCCCAGTCTCATGCAGGAACTGGTGGCCGTCGGAGAGAACAGCGGATCGCTGGGGGAGATGCTGGGTCATGTGGCCGACATGTACGATGCCGAGATGGACACGCGACTCACGGCCCTCGCGGCCGCCATCGAACCCGCCATCATGATGGGGATGGGCCTCGTTGTGGCTGCCATCGTCGTCATCATGTACCTGCCAATCTTTCACCTGTCGTCGGCGATTCGGTAGAACGCGGAGACGGTTCGTCGTCGGTCTAGATGTACGCTATCGGTCCGAATATTGCATAATTCAACGTCGGCCGATTCTCATAGGAAAAAATGGCACAGTACCGGACGCTGGAAGAAGCGCTTGTCGGCGAAGGCCACCTCACCCGCCCGCAGCTGGACCAGGCCTTGCGCCAGCGAAACGGGTTGCGGGGCGGTCTGGGCTGGCATCTGGTGGAAACCGGCCTCCTCACCGAGGAGGCGTTGGCCAAGACCTTCAGCCGGCTCCACGACCTGCCGATCGTCGACCTGGCGACCACCCCGCTGGAAGCCGGCATCCTGGACGCCTTTCCCGCTGGAGCGGATGCGGCGCGATCTGTTCCTGCCCCTCCGCCGCGACCACGACCCGTTTGGTCGTTGCCGTCGCCGATCCCGGTAACGTGCTGCTCAACGACGACCTCGTGCAGTGCGCACGGCGGCCCGGTGGATCTGGTGGTGGTCACCCGCGCAGCCCTGCTGGAACGGCTGGGCCGCGTGGACGCGTCCCAGCGGGTGCTGAACGCCATCAGCGAGGACTTCAAGCTGACCGAGGCGGACGACGAGGACGGGGTCGGTCTCCGTCGATCCTCAGCCGGCCGACGCCAGTCCCACCATCCGCCTGGTGGACACCATCCTGCTGAACGCCCTGGAGCATCGGGCCAGCGACGTCCACATCGAGGCCAGCGAGAAGCACGTCCACGTGAAGTTCCGGGTGGACGGGATGCTCCACCCCGCCATGGAGCCCCTGGACCGTCGCCACCAGGACACCATCGTCTCCCGGATCAAGATCATGGCCGAGCTGGACATCGCCGAGCACCGCATCCCCCAGGACGGCCGGTTCAAGATCCGGATCCGCGGTCGCTCCATCGACTTCCGCGTCTCCATCCTGCCCAGCAACTTCGGCGAGGCGGTGGTCATCCGCATCCTGGACAAGGAGGCCATCACCAAGGAACTGGCCGACCTCAAGCTGGAACTCCTGGGGATCAGCGACACCGACCTGCGCCGCTTGCGGCGGCACATCCACCGACCGCACGGGATGGTCCTGGTCACGGGCCCGACGGGGTCGGGGAAGACCACGACCCTGTACGCCGCCATCACCGAGGTGCACACCGGCACCGAGAAGATCATCACCATCGAGGACCCCATCGAGTACCAGCTCAGGGACGTGGTCCAGATCCCGGTGAACGAGAAGAAGGGGCTGACCTTCGCCCGCGGCCTGCGCAGCATCCTGCGTCACGACCCGGACAAGATCCTGGTGGGCGAGATCCGCGACCCCGAGACGGCGCAGATCGCCGTCCAGTCCGCCCTGACCGGCCACCTGGTCTTCACCACCGTGCACGCCAACAACGTGATGGACGTCCTGGGGCGCTTCCTGAACATGGGGCTGGAGCCATACCATTTCCTGTCGTCCCTGAACTGCATCATGACCCAGCGACTGGTGCGCGTCCTCTGCCGGGCCTGTCGCCGGCCCGTGCAGTATCCACCCGAAGGCCTGGAGGATTTCGGCCTCGATCCGGAAACGGATGCCGCCCACACCTTCTTCGAAGCCGCCGGCTGCGACGAATGCCAGGGCTCGGGATTCCGCGGGCGGAGCGCGATCTCCGAACTGGTCGAGGTGACCGATACCATCCGCGGACTGATTCTCGAGCGACGACCGGCCACCGAGATCTACGCCGCCGCACAATCCGGCGGCACCGTCCTGCTGCGGGATGCGGCCTTGGCGAAGGCGCGCAGCGGGACCACCTCGGTAGCCGAGATCAACCGCGTGACGTTCGCCGAATAACGCGACAGGAGCGCAAGGGAACGTCCATGGCCTGGGGATTGGAGATTGCGCCTGATCGCCTTCGGTTGTGCCGGGCGGAGCTGCGCCGTGGCCAGATCCATGTCCGCCGGGTGATCGACGCGGTGATCCCGCCGGGTATGGTCCAACCCTCGATCAAGGAGACCAAACTGGCGGACATTCCGGCCTTCACCGCGGCCCTCCGCAGTCTCAGACGCCGCGGCGGCTGTCGCGGGTGGGTCCGCGTGGCGCTGCCGGATCCGCTGTTCATCCTGCGGACGATCGCCACGGACCAGCTCCCGGACGAGCGGGAGGCGGCACGGCGGTTCCTATGCTGGCAGGTGCGGGATCTGCTCCCCTTCCCGGCGGAGCAGGCCCGTCTTGACTATCTGAATGTCGGCCCGGGCCCAGACGGCCGGGTGCGGCTGGCCTGCCTTGTCGCCCGGCATGGCCTCCTGGCGGATTACGAACGGGCCCTGCAAGGGGCCGGTTTTCGGGCCGGCACCCTGGACGCGCGGAGCGTGTCCCTGGCGCAGGCGACATCCGTCATCCTGACCGCGCGGACCGCGGGCTTGCTTACCGGCGATGGGGATCGCGCCACGCTCCTGCTGATCCAGGAGGGGCGCCCCCAACTCTGGCGTATCCTGGCGGCAGACGGTGATCAGGTCCGGCTGATTCGAGATGTCGCCGACTCACTGGCCTTCTTTCAAGAGTCGGAGGGTCTGGGCCCGCTGGAGCGCGTGCTCGTGCACGGAATGGGCCCCAGGACGGACGAGATCGCCGCGGGACTCGCTCGCTGGCTGGAGCTTCCCGTCAGCGTCCTGGACTTGGCCGAGGCGTTCGCACCCGGCGCCCGGCCCGGCGGCTCTACCGACGAGCTGACCCGGTGGGGCGCGGCCATCGGAGCGGCCATTCGACCATGGTGATCGCGGGATTCAATCTGGCCTCCTCCGACTTCCGCCGCAGCCAGCGGCGCGTCGCCTTCGCGGTCGCGACAGGCGCGATCCTGATCCTCGCGCTGGCGATCCAGCTCGTGGTGTGGTCCGCTCAGCGGCGCGAGGTCCGAGTCGTGGAGGCGCGGTTGGGCGAGATGGAGGGCGCACTTCGTCGACACCAGGAAGAGGTGCGTGCCGTCCGGGCGCGCATCCCCGCCGAGACGGTCAAACAGTACGAGGCCAAGGTGGCCGCCTACAATCAGATCCTGGAGGCCTCGGCGTTCTCGTGGATCGGCCTGTTGGTCGAGCTGGAGCGCTCCGTGCCGCCCGGCGTCACGCTGAGCGAGATCCGCCCCGACCTGGCGTCGGGGAAGGTCGCCTTGCGGGGTGACGCGCGCACTTTCGAGGACCTCACCAAGTTGCTGAACGGCCTGGAACAGCGTCCGGGGTTCCGTGACGTGTTCCTCCTCCGTCAGACGGCACGGAAATCCGCAGCGGGCGGGCCCGAGGTGCTGGAGTTCGCCGTGAACCTGATCTACCAGGAACGCCCGCGATGACGCCTCTGACCTCCCGCACCGCATGGGTGTGGGGTGGGCTGCTCGTTCTCCTCGCGGCCAACCTGTGGGTCCTGGTGTTTCTGCTCCAACCTGCCCGCCAGGCGCGCCTTGATCTCGAGACGCGGATTGGGGATCTGGAGCGAAACGTGCTTGGCACCCAGCGCGAGGGACGGTCCAGCGAGACCCTCTTGACCGCCATGCGCGAGGTCGAGGAATTCTCGCAAGGGTTCCCGAGCCGGGCGGAGCTGGTCGCGCTCATGGGCCGACTCACCAAGCTGGCCCGGTCGCACGCCTTGCAGGTTCCGGACGTGGACTACCGACCTTCAGAAATGAAGGACGCCGCCCTCACCAAGGTGACGGTGCAGATGGGAGTCGAGGGGCCCTACGAGACGATCCGGCGGTTTCTCTACGAGTTGGAAGGTATGCGCCGTTTCTTGGTGATCGAGCGACTGACGCTGAGGGACCTCAAGGGTACGGCGACGTTGCAGGTGCAGTTGCAGCTGGCGATGTACTTGCGATAGGATGACCGTGGCGAGAATGCGATCTGCGCGGATGAAGATCCTGATCCTGGCGGCCCTGGTGGGGGTCTGGGCGCTGATCTTCGGCCTGCGCCGATCCGACGAGCCCGTGCGGACATCGGCACCACCCCAGACCGGCGCACGGCCCGCCCGGGCCCCAGCGGGCCGTCAGCCACCGCCCCGCGGCTCAAGGCGGAGCTCGTGAACCTCCCGCGCGCCCCGTATCCGTCGGAGGTGCAGAACATCTTCAGCGTCCCACCACCGCCGCCGCCCCCGCCGCCTCAGGCCGTGGGACCCCCTGGACCTGCGCAGCCGGCGTTACCGCCACCGGACCCGTTCCAGGAAGAGGCCAAGCAGCTCCGGTACGTCGGTTTCCTGAGGTCGGGAGACGTGCTCACGGCGTTCATCGTCCAGGGGCAGGAGGTGCATACCGTGCCGGTAGGCGGTATGCTGCATGGACGTTTTCGCGTCGCAGAGGTGCAGGAGGAGAGCGTGGTACTCACCTCCCCCTCCGGGGACAAGCAGGCTCGCCTCGGTCTCTCGGCGACCGCGGCGGCGGCGCCAGCGGCGCCGCGGCGCCCGCGGCGCCACGTCCTCCCGGCCGGCCCGTCCCCTAGGGCACCCCATTTAGGGGTGCCGAGGTTGGTCAAAGACTCACACGTTTGCATCTCGACGAGGCAGAGGCATGAAGACACCGCATATCCGTGAGATTCGACGGCTGGCGTTGCCGCTTCTCCTGGGAAGCCTGCTGGCAGGCTGCACCATGGAGCTCCCTATCACGCGCGGCGAGGAAATGACCCAGCAGGGACGATGGGAAGAGGCGGTCACATTCTTCCAGGAGGCGGTGAAACAGGATCCGCGGAATCTGGAGGCCCGCCTCGGTCTCACCCGAGCCCTCTGGGTGGCCTCCCAGGATTTTGTGCGCCAGGGCAACGACTTCGAGCGAGTCGACCGCCCGGAAGATGCCAAGGCCGCCTACCGCCGCGCCCTGAGCTACAACGGGGACAACCAGTTGGCCCTGGCGGGGCTGGAGCGGATCGGCCGCGCGACCGACATCCAGGACCATCTGAAGCTTGCTCGCGAACGGAAGGCGAAGAAGGAGTGGGCCGCCGCCCGGATCGAAGTCCAGGCCGTCCTGCGGCTCGATCCCGAGAACGCCGAGGCCAAGGCCCTCAAGAAGGAGATCGCGGCCATGGTGGCCGCCGAGGCGCCCCCATCCAAAATCGACGCCGATACCGAGAAGGCGGCGCAGCAATTTTTCCACACCAAGCCGGTGACCCTCCGTTTCAAGGACACGGACATCAAGGAGGTCCTCGAGGTGATCTCCCGGACCGCCGGTGTGAACATCGTCACCGACGAGTCGCTCCAGCCGAAGCGGATCACGGCCTTTCTCAAGGACGTACCCCTTCGCGAGGCGTTCATGCTGATCCTGACTTCCAATCGCCTCTTCGCCAAGCGGGCCGCCGAGAACACCGTGATCGTGGTCCCCGACAACCCGGGCAAGCGACAACAGTACGACGAGTTGGCGGTGCAAACCTTCTATCTCACCGACGCCGATGCCAAGGTGACGGTGAACCTCCTGCGGACCATCCTGAACACGCGCCAGGTGTTCGTGAACGAGAAACTCAACGCCCTGGTGGTGCGGGAAACCCCGGAGAAGATCGAGTTGGCGCGGAAGGTCCTGGAGGCCAACGATCGGAGCGTGGGAGAGGTGGAGATAGACCTGGAAGTCCTGGAAGTCGATCGCACCGCCGCGCAGAACCTCGGTCTCGATTTCTCGCCTCGCACGCTCTCGGTGACCCTGAATTTCCCGCAAAACATTCCCGTAGCAGATTTCGCTAGCGTCATCCAAAGGGGAAGCACCGTCAGCATCACGAGCCCCTCCTTGATCTTGAATCTCGTGAAGAACGATTCGACCACCAAGGTGCTGGCGAACCCGACCGTCCGGATCCTCGACCGGCAGAAGGCGCGCCTCCTCATCGGCCAGCGCCGGCCGTTCCTGATCTCCTCGATCAGCAGCGTGGGCGCGAACACCGGCGGCACCGTTCTACCCGGCGGCGGCGCGACGACTCCCACAGGCGCGGTGACCACGACGCAGACCAATGTGGAGTACCGGGACCTGGGCCTCAAGATGACCCTGACCCCGACCGTTCACCTGGACGGCGAGGTCACGGTGGAGATCAACTTCGAGATCAGTGCCGTCGGTCCCCCCATTGCCGACATCCCGGGCGCGAATCTCCTGCCGCCCGTGAACACTCGGAACCTGGACACATTCATCAAGGTGCGGAACGGCGAGACCCGCCTCCTGGGCGGCCTCTACCAGGAGGACGCGTCCGTCGCGAACAGCAAGATGCCCTTCCTGAGCGAGATTCCCGTGGTCGGGCGACTCTTCATGAGCCCGAACGAGCAACGGAGCCGGACCGATGTTCTGATTTCGCTGACGCCACGGATCGTGAAGGCCATGAACCGCCCGGATACGGACATCGAGAGCTTCACCTCGGGAACGGCGGATAGTTTCGGGCCGGCGGCGCCCTCCGCCCCCGGTGGGGTGGTGGCGCCGCCTCGTCCGGCGCTGCCCACGCCGCAACCCTCGGGCCAACCCGGCGGCGGGCCGGCAGGAGGACCCAGCGGCCCGGCCGCGCCGGGGGCATCCGGACCCGGCCCACGGCCCTGATGGACGCGTACGCGCGGGTGAGCCCGAGTCGCGCGGCGGCACGGCGGGGTCACCCTCATCGAGCTCCTGGTGGCCGTGGCAATCCTGGGAATCCTGGCGGGGGTGGCCATGCCGCTTGCCCAGGTCACGGCGATCCGAACGCGAGAGCTGGAGCTCCGCCGCAGCCTGCGGAACATTCGCGAGGGCGTCGACCAGTTCAAGGCGGAGTACGACAAGGCCCGCACCAACGTGCGAGACGCCCGCGACGTCTTCAAGAAGAAGGTGTCGGTGGATCGGACCGGCTATCCGCTCACGCTGGACGAGATGGTGGAAACCAAGATCCTCCGGCGCGTCCCCCACGATCCGATGACGGCCGACGGGAAGTGGGTACGCCCGGTCCTTCTCCGACAATCCCGAGTCCAGCCTGTCGGATGGCAAGGATGTCTACGACATCCGAAGCGCGAGCAAGGCGGTCGCCCTGGATGGGACGACATATGACACCTGGTAGGCGCGCCACGCGCCGCGGTCGCCGGCCGGTCGTCGTCAATCGTGTCGCGGCTCGCAACTCGCGGCTCGCGGCTCCTCCGCGCTCGGCTCTCCGCGCTCGGCTCTCCGCTCCGGGTTTCACCCTCATCGAAATCCTGATCGTCATCACCATCATCGGCATCCTGATCACCCTGGCGCAGCCCAGCTTCAACCGGGCCGTCACGGCCGCCAAAGAGGCCACGCTCAAGGAGAACCTGTTCATCCTCCGCGACGTCATCGATCAGTTCTATGCCGACAATACCAAGTATCCCGCCTCCCTCACCGACCTCGTCGAGAAGGGGTACATCCGTCAGGTGCCGAAGGACCCGGTCACCGGCTCCGCGGACACCTGGGTCCTCGTCCCCGCGACGGACGAGCAGGGACAAGCGGCGGGCATCTACGACGTGCGAAGCGGCTCCGACAGGACGGCGCGGGACGGCTCCCGATACGCGGACTGGTAAGGTGAGGTCACGCGTTTGATGCTCAGCAGGCATCCGGAGTTGCTCCGTTCTCGGCTCTCGCTCCAAACCGCTGCGCTCGCCGGGCTCGCCGCGCCGCTCCCCGCGGTATCGTGTACCCCCTGCTGCTCGCCAGCATCCTGGTGATCGGCGTGGCCACGGCAGGTGTGGCCGAGCTCTGGACGACCCAGATCAAGCGAGAGAAGGAAGAGGAACTGCTGTTCCGCTTGTCCGAGATCCGGCGCGGCATCATCCGCTTTCGCGCCGACAAGAACCGTCTTCCCAAGGAGCTCAAGGATCTGCTCGAAGACCGGACTCAGCTGCAGACCCGCCGGTACCTGCGCCGCCTGTACACCGACCCCATGACCGGGAAGGCAGACTGGGATCTGAAGCTGCTCGCGGATCGCACCGGAACCGTGTCCGGCATCGAGGACGTGCACAGCAAGAGTAAGGATAAACCCCTCAAGACTCTGCCCGGGGTCAAGGCGGAAAGCTACAAGGATTGGTGAGTCGGCTCGTCGCTGACGGCGACAGCACCAAGCCGGTGTCCCCAGTCGCGCGGGGGGGGTTGGGACTGCTCGGCGGGCCAAAGGCGGGAAAGCAGCACCTTTGGTTGAGTGGGATTGACACCAGTTCGCGTTTGCGCGTATGTTTACTGGCCGCCGATGGCTCGGGGCTGCGGGCTAATTGATTGACAGCGCGGCCGTACGTGTTTATCTTTAGCCCCTTGTTGGCCACTACACACCCAGAACAAATTCCGTAAGGAGGCACTTCGTGCGACAAAAGGAACGCGAGATTCGACGCCGGCGCCAGCGCCGCCAGGACCGCTTGAAGATCCGCCGCAAGGCCGCCATCGCAGCCAGCACCACCAGCGGCGGTGCGAAATCCCGTCGCAAGACCGAGGCTCCGACCGCCCTGCCCCTGCCCCTGCCGCCCCAGCCCCGGTGTCCCCGGCTGAGGTGGAGGCCAGCCCGAGCGCCTGACGCAGCGCGCTCTCATTTCCGTGTCCGAGACCCGAATGCGCCGGACTGGTGAGGCAACCACCGGCGCGATGCGGCTGTTTACCCGCCCCACCCCTACGGCAGCTCGACGAACACCTCGTCGCCTCGCACCTCGACGCGATAGGTTGGCACAGCGATCTCCGTGTTTCGGAGTGTCGAACCGGTGGTGACATCGAACTGCCACCCGTGCCAGGGGCACGTCACGATCGTTCCCGTCAGCTCCCCTTCGGCCAGCGGCCCACCGCGGTGACGGCAGGCATTTCCGATCGCGCGAAACGTCCCATCCACGTTGAAAAGCGCGATGGCAACACCCCGGCGTTCCACCGTCTTCCCCTGTCCCGGCTCGAGATCCGATACTAGCGCGACTCTCACCATGTCCCCCATCCGCTCCACCTCTTTTTCGTCACAGCGCACGACGAGTGATGACGGTGCAACACCGACACCGTGGAGATCTTCTCGCGTGCTATCCGCGGGCCGACCGACTTATCGCAGGATTTTGATCCAGCCAGCGATCGCGGTCGCCAGTTCGGCGATGAACCTGAGGAACTCCGTCACGTCTCCGCACCCATCTCCGCAACCGGTCGCTCCGTTTCTGTCTTCTGCTCTCGGCTCTCGGCCCCCTACCCCTTGATGCACCCGAGCGGCCTGAGTCTGGCCACCATCTTGGAGATGCCGGCATTGTGGCAGACCGTCACCACATCCTCGACGTTCTTGTACGCCTCGGGCATCTCCTCCTTCATCGAGTCGCGACCGCTCGCCCTGGCATACACGCCGTACGTGTCTTCCAGCTCCCGCTCGATGGACCGCCCCTTGCCGGCCCTGATGGCGGCGGCCCGGCTCAGGAGCCGCCCCGCCCCGTGGCAGGTGCTGCCGAACGTCTCGTCCATGGCCCCCTGCGTCCCCACCAGGACGAACGACGCCCGCCCCATGTCGCCGGGGACCAGGACCGGCTGGCCGATGCTCCGGTAACGCTTCCGGCAGCTCGGGATGGCCCGGCGGAAAGGCCCGGGTGGCCCCTTTCCGGTGGACAAGGACCCGCATGGAGCGGCCTTCGACCTGGTGCTCCTCGACCTTGGCGATGTTGTGGGCGACGTCGTAGACCACCGACAGTCCCGAGGTCGCGCGGAGACTTCTTGAAGATCTTCTGGAAGACCTCGCGAGTCCAATGGGTCAGGCACTGCCGGTTCACCCAGGCATAATTGGCCGCCGCCCGCATGGCGCCGAGGTAAGCCTTCGCCTCCTCCGAATCGATCGGGGCGCAGGCGAGCTGCCGGTCGGCGAGCTGGATCCCGTACTTCTTCACTGCCCGGTCCATGCTCGCCAGGTGGTCGGTGCAGACCTGGTGCCCGAAGCCTCGAGAGCCAGTGTGGATGAGCACCGTCACCTGGCCGGGAAAGAGGCCCATGACATTGGCTGTCGTGCTCTCGTAGATCTCTGTCAACTACTTGTACTTCCTCGAAATGATTTCCACCGCCTAGAGTTCCAGCTTGATCGCGTCCCCGCTCATATGCCTTGTGACTGACCGCGCCGGGGTCGGCGCCGGGGATACATCCGCCCGCCTCGGTGAACGCCAGGTCCTCCGGCTCCCCCATCCCCTGCTCGACCGCCCAGCTGGCCCCCTTCCGGAGGGGCTGCGCCTGGTTCTCCTTGGTCAGCCGCACCTTCCCGTGCGAGCCGACCCCGGTGGGGATCTCTGCGAACAGCAGGTTCACCAAATCCTTGATGCGCGGCTGCACCTCCTCCTGGGTCAGCTCCGTGCGGAGGAGGCGGACCCCACAGTTGATGTCGTAGCCCACCCCGCCCGGCGTGACGACACCCCCATCCATTCGGGTCGCCACCACCGCTCCGATGGGAAGCCCGTACCCCTGGTGGATGTCGGGCATCGCGTAGGCCGCCCGGACCACGCCCGGGAGCGTGGCCGCGTTCGCCGCCTGCTCCAGCGAGAGGTCGTGCCGGATCTGCTCCATCAACTTCTCGTCGGCAAAGATAATCGCCGGCACCTTCATCCCGGGCTTGGTCCCTGCCGGAATCCGCCAGCGATACTCGTCGAGCCGCTCGATGGGCATGCTCATGGGCCGCACCTCCTTACCTACTGGGAGCGTAGGCCAGGGGTCCAGCCTTGTCAAGGTCGGCCACAGACGAGGAGCCGGCGCCGCGGCGGATCGGGTGTCCGGGCTCCGGACGCTTGACCTGGGTCTCTAAAGAATCAGGACGGGGAGCGTGAAAGCCCTTCAGGGCGGCGTCCCCCGGTTTGCGGGGAAGGCGGATAGAACTCATGCGGAGCGCATCAGCTCTGGGGTATCGGGACTTCCTCCAAGAGCATGGCGAGGAGCGTATCGTGAATCGCACGCGCCTCGATGAACCGTACGCCGTGCCGCGTGAGTTGCCGCATCACGGCCTGCACGGCCGGCTCGACCCACACCACCGTCGCCTCGGCGGTGACGTCGCCCCGCGGCGTGGTGAGCGTGACTTCGGCCACCGTCCCCACGGTGAGCTGCTCCGGCAACAACAGCAGACATCCCTCCCGGCCGAGGTCGCCGGTCCAGCCACGGAGTGGGGCGCCGGCGGCCCCGAGGGGACGGCACATGACCGGGAATGCTGCGGGAATACGGGTCGTCTGGATCCGCAGTCCGGCGTGGCGGCGGCACAGGGTCGGCAACACGAGCCGCTCGTGGAGGGAGAGGTCGCCGAAGGTCACCCCGTGGAGGGTGCCTCCTGCGGGGACGCGGGGGTGGCCCACCCAGATCACCTGGGCCTCCAGCGACACCGCACCGCCCTCGTCCTGGAGCACCAGGCGAAGCGTGGTGCCGGCGGGGAGCGCTTCCGTCAGCTCCAGGCAAGCGCCCGTTTCGCTCAGGTTGCGGGTCCAGCCGGAACCTTCCCGGCGGGCGAGGGCCCCTTTGGGTGTGGCGTCATACAACACCGGAAGGACAATTTGATACCGTGCCAACCGCCGCCCGCTCGATCCTGTTGACATGACGTGGCCTCCACAACGACACATCCCGCTCGTTGCCCGACGGGCGGGTGCCTCGTGTTACGGTGGGCCCCGCCCAGCGATCGTCGCCACTCGCGGCCCCCCGGTGAAAACCGGGGGCCCACCCTCCGCCGTCGGCGCGGACGTCCGTATCGGAAGACTATAGAACATCCACCCGATCTGTCAACAGGAGGCGGTGCCGGCGACCCAAGGTACCCACGCCGCTGGTTGGCCACCCGTGATCCCGGTGCGACGCCAACCAGGACGGGACCGGCACGCCGCGCGCAGCCACACCCGAGTCGCTGCATTCCAGGATCTTCCTGTCGTTGACATCAGCATACCCATTGGGTACGCTCCGGCCTGCGTCTCCGGACACCGATCCGTCCATCCACAGAAAGGAACGCCGATGCAAGATCTCTTACCGCGTGCCGAGAAGGTGGCTGCACTGCTGAAAGAGCGGCGCGAGACTGTCGCAGTCGCCGAGTCGTCTGCCGGCGGGCTACTCTCGGCTGCCCTGCTCTCCGTGCCTGGCGCGTCCGCCTACTTCGTCGGCGGTGCGGTCGTCTACACCTACGCGGCGCGCGGCGTGTTCCTGGAACTTCCGAGCACCGCCCTGAACGGCCTTCGGCCGGCGACCGAACCGTATGCCCTGCTGCTCGGACGCACGGTGCGCCAGCGCCTCTCCGCCACCTGGGGTCTGGCCGAGACCGGCGCGACGGGGCCGGCGGGAAACCGTTACGGGGACGCGGCGGGACACGCCTGCCTGGCGGTCGCCGGCCCGGTGGAGCGCGTTCTCACAATGGAAACCGGCCAGACCGACCGGCTCGCCAACATGCGCGCGTTCGCGGCTGGGGCGCTGGATCTCTTCGCGCAGAGCCTGGCGCGATGACCCTCGCGTGGTCACGGTGAGCGGATAGCGGGCGGGCGATAGCAGGGAATCCGGCCGCCGCGGAGCTACTCGACGGTCAGCGCGTGGCAGCCTGAGGCGCTCCTGCAGTGGTCGGGCGGATCGAGCGCCAGCTCAGGAACGAACCGGCGATGATGAGCGCACAGCCCACCCACAGGCTGCCGCTCGGTCGGACGTCGAGGTATAGACAGCTCACGAGGGTGGAGAAGAAGGGCGTCAGATAGGAACACGAGGCCACCAGCATCACATCCCCGGCCCGCATGGCGACGTCCCAGAAGACGTACGCCAATCCCGTGGCCAGCGACAGCAGCGCGACCTCGGCCACAACCTGCACGCCCCAGATCCCGGCTTCCGAATGAAACAGGCGACCCAGCCAGAACGCCAGGCCGGTGGCCAGCGTGAACAGCATCACCGCTCCCCGGCCGTCCGGGCCGCCCCACCGCCGCGTCAGGTTGGAGTAGAGCGCCCAGGCAAAGGCCGCACACACCCCGAGCCCGTACGCCGCAGGATTACTACGCACGTTCCTGGAGAACGAGTCCCACGTCACCGCCTCGTCCTGGGTCAGTACGAGGAAGACACCGCAGAGCGCCACCAGCGTGCCTGGGATGAGTCCGGCGCTGGCCCTTTGTCCGAGAAGGAGCAACGCACAGAGGATGGTGAGGGTCGGCCACAGGTAGTTCAGCAGACCGACTTCGATGGCCTGACGGCGGTCGTCCGCGAGACCCAGGGCGAGAAACAGGGCCACGGTGTAAAGGACGAAGAGGGCGCCGCAGCCGAGCACGTATCGGCGGGACAGGCGAGCGAGCCCATGAAACGTCCGCTCCGTCCACCAGAAATGGAGCCCCAGAAGGCCCCCGGCGGCCAGGTACACCGCGGCGCCCGCCGTGAGCGGGCCCAGGCGCTCGGCAATGCTCCGCGCCAGGGCCACCGTCGCGCTCCAGAGCAGGATGGCGGCGAGGCCCAGGAGCGTGCTGCGATCTCTCCGGCCGCATCGGTTCATCGGCCACGCTCCCTGCCGGATGTCAACCTGCCGAGTGGGTCGCTGGCGTCGATAGTCGTGGAAGGATCTCGTAGGTGGTATTCCGCCGGGCGGGGACGAAGCCGGCGTCCGTGATGAGGCGCTCGATCTCGGGGAGGGGCACCATGAAGACCGACTCCTTGGAGACGACGTTCTCCTCGAGGATGGTACTGCCCATGTCGTTGACCCCGTACTGCAGGGCGATCTGGCCCAGCTTGGGCCCCTGGGTGAGCCACGAGGACTGAATGTTGGGCAAGTTGTCCAGCATCAGACGCGAGACCGCCACCGTCCGGAGATAATCGAAGCCGCTGGCCCGCTTCACGTCGCCAAGGTGCGTCCCCTCCGGCTGGAAGCTCCAGGGAATGAACGCTCGGAAACCGCCGGTCTCGTCCTGCAGTTCCCGAACACGGACCAGGTGCTCCACGCGCTGCTCGATGGACTCCACCGACCCGTACATCATGGTCACGCTGGACCCGATCCCGAGGCGATGCGCCGTCCGCATGAGATCCAACCACGCGGCCGCCGAGTTCTTGTGCGGGGCAATCTGCTCTCGCACCGCCTCGACCAGAATCTCGGCCCCGGCCCCCGGAATGGAATCCAGACCGGCGGCCTGCAGACGCGCGAGGCAGTCCCGCTCGCTGAGTTGGGAGATCTTCGCCAGATAGATGATCTCGACCGGAGAGAGCCCGTGGATCTGGACCGCGAAGTTGGCCTTGATGGCGCGGAACAGGTTCTCGTAGTACGTCGAGCTTGAGGGCCGGATTCAGCCCACCCTGGATCAGGATCTCGGTGCCGCCCAAGTTCATCAGTTCGCGGATCTTCTCGAACACGACCTCCTGGGACAGGACGTAGCCACCCTCCTGGCCGGGCAGCCGATAGAAATTGCAGAACTTGCACTGCACCCAGCACACATTGGTGTAGTTGATGACCCGCCCCACGACGTATGTGACGCGCCGTTCGGGGTGCAGTCGGAATCGAACCAGGCTCGCCCACGTCGAAAGCTGGAGCGGATTCGCCTGGTGGAACAATCGGACGCCGTCCTCGAAGGACAGCCGTTCCCCGGTGAGGACCTTGTCTTCGATGTCGTCGAGACGATGCACCATCGGTTCACGATTCCCGTCGTGGGCCTGCGGCTGGTCCCAGGACATTCGACGGAGCCGTCGCGGCGCCGCGCCTCATCGATCACGTTGTACAGCGCGTCCCGTTCCACGGGAATTCTCCCCACCTCGACGCTGAGCGCCAAGAGTTGATCCACCGTGAGAACCTGGCGGTGGGAGCGCGTCCCCAGCGCGTGGGTGATCTCGTAGTGCGAAACGGTGCCGTCGAGATCATCCGCGCCGTACCAGAGCGCCATCTGCGCCACACCGGGCGTGATCATGATCCAGAAGGCCTTGACGTGTTCCACATTATCGAGCAGGAGCCGTCCCACCGCGATCTCGCGGAGGTTGGCGTACCCGGTCGTCGCCGGCAGGTGGCTGAGTTCGGTGTTGGCGGGATCGAACGCCAGCGGCACGAAGCACATGAAACCGCCGGTCTCGTCCTGCAGCTCACGGACGTGCAGCAGGTGGCGGACCTTCTCCTCCGGCGTCTCGATGTGACCGTACAGCATGGTGACGTTCGATCGGATGCCCGCCGCGGTGCACCGTGCGCGCCACCTCGAACCAGCCCTCGTTGTCCAGCTTGGCCCGAAACAGCTCCTCGTGCACGCGCTCGCTGAAGACCTCCGCCCCGCCCCCGGGGCACGCCGCGAGACCGGCCGCCCGAAGCTCCGGCAGAATGTCCGCCAGCGGTCGCTTGGCCACGCGCGCGATCTGCGCCAGCTCGATCATGGTGAAGGCCTTGACCTGCGCCTCGGGCCGCGCCGCCTTCACGGCGCGGACCAGATCCAGATAGTAGCTGTAGGACAGCTTGGGATTGATGCCGGCCACCATATGGATCTCCCGGATCGACTCGTCGCGATACCGGTCCACACGGGCCGCAGCCTCCTCGGGCGTGAGCGCATATCCTCGCCCGTCCTGACTGTTGGGGGCCGTGTAGAACGAACAGAACTTGCAGAGCTTGTTGCAGATGTTGGTGTAGTTGATGTGCAGGTTGCGGACGAAAAAGGTGCGGTCGCCGCTCCGACGCTCCCGGGCCAGGTTCGCCAGGTAGCCGACCGCGGTGAGATCGGGCGTCCGGTAGAGGCGCATGCCGTCGTCGAAGTCGAGCCGCCGACCCTCGCGGACCTTGGCGTGCAGCGCCTCGAGCCCCGACCGGCGGAGCAGCTCCCCGATCGCCCTCATCCCCGGCGCTTCTCCCGGCGGGCTTTCCGTGGCGCCTGCGGTGCCGCGGTGGCTGCCGTGTGATCGTCGATCGCCTTGAGCACGCGCTGCCGCCCGCTCCTCGTGGCGTTCCCGCAGCTCCGATGGTCCTCGACGGACAGTTTGCCGGCCTTGACGTCGAAATCCAGCTCCTGGATGGCGGCGTAGACGGTCTCTTTCTCGGCCATGAGCTCCTGGAGGTCCAGCGACGCCTGCTCGTCGGCCACCGCCACTCGCATGCCCTGCCGTGCGCCGAAGAAGAACGGCGCCACCACGAACCCGACAGCCGCCAGCGCGATCCCGAGTGCGATCAATGTGGCCATGCGTTCTCCGGTATCTCTGACAAGGCAACTGGGCCACTAGGTAATTGGTTCATCGGGCGCACCGGAGGGACGATATCGCCCTTCCGAGTTGCCCAGTGGCCCAACCGCCTATCCCTGCTCTCGATCCTTCAGTTCTCGCCGCACCCGTTCGGCATAGGCGGGATCCACCGTCGGCCGGTCGCCCGGCTTCTGCTCGGTCCAGCGACGGGCCACCAGGTACACCACCCCACCGCCGGCCACGACAGCCAGGAACGGCAGTCCCCAGACCAGCAGATTGAACCCACGCTTCGGCGGCGCCAGCAGGACATATTCCCCGTACCGGCTGACGAAGTAGGCCTGCACCTCTTCGCGGCTCTTGCCTTGCTGGACCTGATCCCGGACCACGTTCCGCATTTCCTTGGCCAGATCGGAGGGGGAATCGGCCACGGAAAGGTTCTGGCATACCACGCAACGGAGCTCCGAGGCGATCTCGCGCACCCGATCTTCCACGTCGAGCCCAGCGGCCTGCGCACCGTCGACCGGCTCGAGCAGCAGCGCGGTGGCCAGCAGCAACAGCCGCACCGGCCAGCCGCGTCGTCGCCTCATGCCGCGGGGGACCCGCCAGGTCATCTCAGTTCCCTTTCAGCAGCGCCTGGACCTGCGCCTCAAGAAGCCCCGGCGTCAGGGCGCCGACATGCTTGTAGGCAATGTGCCCATGGCGGTCCACGAAGAACGTCTCCGGCACGCCGTAGACCCCGTAGTCGATCGAGACCTTGCTCCCCGGATCGGGCGCGTTGGGGAAGGTGAATCCGAACCGCTGGATGAATTCCAGCGCGTTCGCCTCCTTGTCCTGGATGTCCACGCCGACCACCATGAGCCCCTGGTCTTTGAACTTCCGCCAGGTAGCCTCCAGAAGCGGCGCCTCTTCGTAGCAGGCGGGGTAGCACCAGGAAGCCCAAAAGTTCAGCACCACCGGCTTCCCCTTCAGACCGGCGAGGGAGATCTCCCCACCGCCGAACACGGTCAGGCGGAACTCCGGCGCCGGCTTCTTGACCAGGGGCGATGGGATCGCCTTGGGGTCCGTCCGGAATCCGTAGGCCAGCAGCAGGATCACCGGCACGCTGGCCAGCGGGATCAACAACCGCTTCCATGTCATGGAGTGCTCCACCGCGGATCTCAGGTCGCCTGGGCCTTGGCACGCACCGAGAGCATCGCCAGGCGACGCTCCGGAAGCACGGCCACCAGGACGCCGAGCAAAATCACCACGCCGCCGATCCAGATCCAGGCCATCATCGGATTGATCATCGCCTTGATGGTGGCGCTGCTGCCGTCCCGCTCGAAGGTCGAGAGGATGGTGTACAGATCCTCGGTCCAGTGATAGCGGGCATCCACGCTGGCAAAGGGGCTCTGCTGGTTCGGATAGAACCGCTGCCCCGGCTTGAGATCGGCCAAGGGCCGATCCCCTTTGGAGACGCTGAGGTTCGCCCAGACCAGGACGTGGGTGGGCTGCTCTCCCGCCCGCAGGTCGTGGAACTGGATCGTGTACGGTCCGATCTCCAGCCGCTCCTGGGGCTTCAGGGTCACCTCCCGCTCGACCTTGTAGACCGACGAGACGGCGATGCCGATGATGGCAATCACCACGCCGAGGTGCACGATCAACCCCCCGTAGCGCCGTCGGCTCTTGAGCAGTAGTGCGGCGAAGGCCACCGGGAGCCGCTCCCCCGTAGCGCTCGCCCGCGCCCGGGTGGATTGGAAGAATTCGAGCGCGATGGTCCCCACCACGAAGAAGCTGCAGCAGAACGCCAGCAGAGCCTCCGCTTGCCGGACGCCGAGGGCGAACACCACGGCCGTGCCTGCCCCCGCGACCAGGATGGGTTTCACGAAGTTCCGGCGCAGATTATTCCACGAGGCCCGTCCCCAGGCGATGAGCGGTCCGATCCCCATCAGGAGCAGCAGCGCCATCCCCAGCGGGACGCTCACCCGGTTGAAGTACGGGGTCCCGACGCTGATCTTGGTCCCGCGGATCGCCTCGGTAAGCAGCGGAAAGATCGTGCCCAGGAACACGGTGAAGCAGATCCCGATCAGCACCACGTTGTTCAACAGGAACGCGCTCTCCCGCGACACGATGGAGTCCAGCTCGCCGTGCCCTTTCAGCCGATCCGCGCGATACGCGATCAGACCGAGCGAGAAGAGCAGCACCAGCGCCAGGAATCCCAGGAACAGGGCCCCCACCGGCCCGTCGGCGAAGGCGTGGACGGATGCCAGGATCCCGCTCCGGGTGAGGAACGTCCCGAAGATGACCAGGCCGAAGGTCAGGGTGATGAGTGCCAGGTTCCAGACCTTCAGCATCCGCTTGCGCTCCTGGATCATCACCGAATGGATGAACGCCGTCCCCGTCAGCCAGGGCATGAACGAGGCGTTCTCCACCGGGTCCCAGGCCCAGTACCCGCCCCACCCCAGCGTGCGATACGACCACCAGCCGCCATAGAAGATCCCGCCCGTGAGAAACAACCAGGCGATCACCGTCCAGCGACGCGTGTACTTCAGCCACTCGTCCGTGAGTCGCCCGGTGATCAGGGCTGCCATGGCAAAGGCGAACGGCACCGAGAAGCCCACATACCCGAGGTACAGCAGCAGCGGGTGCACCAGCATATCGGTCACTTCCAACAGCGGATTCAACCCGCGACCATCCGGTGGCACCGGGAACAGCGGTGCGAACGGATTCACCGCGAAGGTCATGACCAGGAGGAAGAAGGCGGCGATCCCCTGCAGCACCGCCTGTACGTAGGGCATGACCGCCTCGTACCGGTCGCCATAGCGCGCCACCACCAGCGCCGAAAAGAGGGATTGGAGCCAGGCCCACAACAGGATGGAGCCCTCCAGCGAGCCCCAGAGTCCGGCGATCTTGTACCGCACCAGACTCCCCCGCGTGCTGTTGTTGGCCACGTACCGTAGGCTGAAGTCGCTGGTGATCAGCGCGTACTCCAGGAGGAAGATGGCCAGCGTGACCAGACAGAACTGCGCCAGGACGGCGTTGCGGGAGCTGGCCAGCCAGTCCTCACGCCGCATGCGCGCCCCGACGACAGCTCCAGCGGCGGCATAGACACTCAGGCCCAAGGCGAGAAACAGCACGAAGTGGCCGAGCGTGGAGATCATCGCCTCTCTCCTGGCAGGAGCGACTTGAAGAGAGCCTTCTTCCCCTCCAGCGTCTCGGCCTGCGTGGGCGCCTTATACTCCTCCGAGTGCTTCGCCATGATGTTGCTGGACCGTAGGTATCCCTCGGGCGCCCAGGTGCCCTCCACCACGGCGCCGGCCCCCTCCTTGAACAGGTCAGGTGCCGTCCCGCGGTGCCGCACCGGCACGCGGCTCTGGCCGTCAGTGAGCGCGAAGGTGAGCAGCACCTGCTGCGGGTCCCACCGCACCGACCCTTCCGCCACCATACCCCCCACCCGCAGCGCTTTCCCTCGCACCGCGTCCGTCTTCTCGCGCACCTCGGTGGGGGTGTAGAAGTAGACCATGGATTCCTTCACACCGGAATAGACCAGTCCCGCCAGCGCGGCCAACACGATTCCCCCGGCGATCAGGTACTTGACTTTTCGCCCTTTCATCGCGCGCTCCGCCCCCCATCCCGCTCCAGCGCGGTCAAGGTCCGGCCGGCGTCTCGCAGCCGGCCCCGCAGGCCAACGACATACCCCGTCAGCGCAATCACAGCGATCCCATACGCCAATCCGATGAATCCCCAGCTACCCACGGCGCCCTCGCGTCAAGCGGAACTGCAGCGTCTGGTGTCGGATGCGCTCCAGCCGAAACCGCTCCAAGAGGAAGTATCCGTACAAGAGCAGCATGCCGCACACGTTCACCAGGACGACCGTCAGCATGACGGGGTCCATGGACGGGCCACCCGCCCGGATGATCGAGGACGGCTGGTGCAGCGTGCGCCACCATTGCACCGCGAAGTGATTCAGCGGAATCGCCAGGAAGCCGAGGATGGCCGAGTACCGCGCCGTACCGGGCCGCCGCCTGCGGCTCCTCCGCGAAGGCCCGCAGCATCAGATACCCGACGTAGATCGTGAACAGTGATGGCCGTCAGCGTGAGACGCGCATCCCACGTCCACCAGACGCCCCAGGTGGACTTGCCCCAGATGGACCCCGAGGCCAGGATGACCCCGGTGAACACGACCCCGACCTCCGCCGAGGCGACCGCCACGGCGTCGGCCCGCAGGTCCCGCTTCCACAGGTACAGCACGCTGGCTAGGAGCGTCACGAAGAACGCGAAGTACGCCGTCGCGACCGCCCGAGGTGGAGGTACATGATGCGCTGCACCTCCCCCTGCACCGCATCCGGCGGCACGACGAAGAACGCCAGGCCGAGACCGACGGCCAGCACCGCGCCGGCCAGCGCCCCCACCAGGCGAGTGATGACAAGCGGACGGCTCATCATTCCTCCAGCACGAACTCGAACAGGAGCGGGCAGACCACCAGAAAGATCACGTCGAATCCCGCCAGCAGCTTCAGCCAGTGGCCCACCTCGACCAGCCCCGGGCCGTTCAGGAGCGCCTCGGTGGCCCGCACGGACCCCAGGATCACCGGGACGGTGAGCGGAAACAGGAGCAGCGGCAGCATCACCTCGCGGGCCCGCAGGTGCGCCGTCATGGCCGCCAGCAGCGTCCCGATGGTCGAGAAGCCCACCGTCCCCAGCAACGCCACCAGGACCAGCCCCGGCAGCCGGCCCCAGATGTCCAGGTTGTAGAGGATGCGCGAAGAGCGGAAGGATCAGGATCTCGGCCATCACCATGAAGAGGATGTTCCCCGCCAGCTTGCCGAAGTAAAGCGACTCGCGGTCGCCGGGGGTGAGCAGGAGCTCCTCGAAGCACTCGTTCTCGCGCTCGGCCTGGAAGCTTCGACCGAGGCCCAGCATCCCGGTGAACAGGAAGGCCAGCCAGAGCAGACCCGGCGCCGCCTCGCGCAGCTTCTCCAGATCGGGCCCCAGGGCGAAGTTGAAGATGAAGAGCACCAGCGCCGCGAAGAACAGCATGGCGTTCATGCGCTCGCGGGCACGGAGTTCCACCCGGACGTCCTTCCAGGTCATCGCCCAGGTGCGCCGCATCACCTCCGCCACTGCCATCGCGCTTCGCTCCGCTCTCGCCCGTCAGCTCTCTATTCTCTCTGCTCTCGGCACTGGCTCACGCTCTCGGCTCTCCGCTCTCGGCTCTTCCTCGCCGTTCTCCGCATACCGCGTGTACAGCTCCCGCAACTGTTCCGCGAGAGGGTGCGTCTTCTCGACGCGCCGGGCCACAGCGCCCTCGCGCATGAGCACGAACCGATCCGCCATGTCGTACGCCCGGCTCAGGTTGTGCGTGGCCACGATCGCCGACCCGCCCCGCGCCTCGACCGAGGCCACGTAGCCGTTGAGCAGCGCGATGGCGGCCTGGTCCAGCGTGTTGTGGGGCTCGTCCAGGAACAGGAGCTCCGGATCGAAGAGGAGCATCTTCCCGATCACCAGCCGCCGCTTCATGCCGGTGCTGTAGGTCCGCACCTTCCCGGCCGCCTGCGTCGCCAGCCCGACCTCGGCCAGCGCCTTCCGGATCGGCCCCGGTCCGGGCGAATCCCGCGCATGGTCGCGGCAAAGCGAAGGTTCTCCTCCGCCGTCAGTTCCTCGTACAGGTGGTGATTGTGCGAGATCATCCCGATCCGCCGCCGGATCGGAGTCGCGACCCTTGAGAAGATCCTCGCCCAGGACGCGGCCGCCGCCGGCCGATGGGCTTGAGGGCCGTGGACAGGAGCTTCAACAGCGTCGTCTTGCCGGCGCCGTTGGGCCCGAGAAGCGCCACCACCTCCCCGCGGCCGGCGAACAGGTCCACCGCGTCCAGGGCCAGCGTTGACCCGAAGACCTTGGTCAGGCCCTGCACGTCGACGGCCGGCGAGTCTCTTTTTGCTCTCCTGTCGCTCTGCGGCGTCCCCGTGCATCGGTTACGACCGGGCCGCCGCCGACGCGAGCGACTGTCGGACCTCGGTTTCCCACGACTCCAGCTCGGAGGTGAAGTACCGCAGCCGGATCTTCTTGTACTCCTTGGTGCTGTACAGTAAGGCGTACTCGCCGATGCCCGTGGCGTGGGCGATGGCGTCGATGACCTCCTGACAGTCCCTGGCGTCCTGCCCGTGTACCATCGTGAAGACGCTGTACGGCCAGTCCGGATAGGTGGGGCGCAGGTAGCAGTGGCTCACCCCCTTGAAGCTCCCCATGATCTGGCCCACCTCGTCCGCCCGCTCGGCGGGCACCACCCACACTCCCATGGCGTTCGCCCGGAAGCCGGCCTCGCGGTGGTGCAGGACGGCGGCCATCCGGCGCATGTAACCGTGCGCCTTGAGGCGATCCGCCACCGCGAAGAACTCCTCCTCCGCGATCCCAACCCGCGCCGGCCATGGGCGCATAGGGCTGCGGCACCAAGCGGCAGATCCTCCTGGAGTTCCCGGATGACGGCGATGTCCACTGGGCGCAGGCCGTCTCGGCCCCGCCGCGGGCCGTCGGGCGTCGCTGTATGCCGCCTCGCTGCGCTCCGCGCCGCTCTTGCCTTCCATGTCGAACTGCACGCCGATCTTGAAGAGGCGGAGCGTCGGCAGCATGCGCGTGGATTCGGCCCCGGCCATCTCGTGCAGCCGGTCAACCGTCCAGAGCGAGATCGCTTCCGGGCGGCACGGCGACCGTGAACCACAGGTTGAACTCGTGGTTCCGCTCGTAATTGTGGCTCACGCCGGGATGCTCGTTCACCACCGCGGGCCGCCGCCTCCAGCCGGTCGGGCCGGACCCGCATCGCAACCAGGCTGCTCTGATAGCCCAGACTGCGCGTGTCGAAGATGGCGCCGATCTGCCGGATCAGCTTCTGTCGCTTGTGCTCGGCGAGTGCGCGCGATGATCTCTGCCTCGCGCGAGGCCCAGGGATGTTCCGAGGGTCTGAAAAGGCCGCGCACTCAACGGAAAATCCGCCTGGATCGCGTTCAGCAATCGCTTGTCGTGGTCGTCCATGATCAGACCCACTCCCCGACCGTGCTCCCGCCCGATAACGTTGGGTGATCATACTGGATTAGCCGGGCACTGGCAAGCCAAGCGCGCCGGTCTCGGAGAGCCGCAACTCGTGGATTTTCCGCGATCGGGGGCGGGAATCGGCAAGGGCCGAACGGGGGCAAGGTATCCTCAGACAGGAAGCGGTCCGGCGCGCCCCGGCGGCGTCCCGCAGCAGCGCGTAGTCGGCTTCCGGAAGACACGGAACGCCCGGGAGCCGAGGCGTGGTCCCCTGCCGTCGCTCCATGAAAATCCGACCCGCCGGTTACCAGCAGGCCGTGTCGCCGCGCCAGCCGACGGTACCGTCCCGCGCGCCCGAAGGCGTGCTGCGGATGATAGACCTCGATAGCCGAAAGACCCGCTGTCATCAGATCGGGAATCGCCTCGTCCCGGTTATGGAGCCCCGGATGGGCCAAGGATGCGATGCCGCCCGCCCCCCGGATCGCCTCGATGGCTTGCCGGACGGAGACGTCCGGGCGCGGGACGTAGGCCGGCTTGTCCGCGCCGAGGTAGCGGGCGAAGGCCTCATCGGTGCTGCCCACGAAGCCGCGCTCCACCAGCGTGCGCGCCAGATGCGGGCGTCCCACGTTGCCGTCCCGGGCCCGCGTCAGCACGTCGTCCGCCGAGACGCCGCATCCCCATCGCCTGCAGCCGGGTGAGCATGGCGTGCAGGCGGACGTGCCGCGCCTCCCGCGTGTTCGCGAGGAACGCCCGCAGCGCGGCGCTGGCGGGATCGATGAAGTAGCCGAGGATGTGGAATTCCACCGTCCGCCAGTATGCGCTCAGTTCCACGCCGGGAACGAAGGTGAGGCCCGCCGCATCCGCCGCGCGCTTCGCCTCGTCCAGACCGTCCACGGTGTCGTGGTCCGCGACGCTGAACACCTGAACGCCTGCCGTCCGAACCGCCCGGACAAGCGCAGTCGGCTCGAGCAAGCCATCCGAGGCCGTGGTGTGAACGTGCAGATCGATACGCATAGGTCGCGAGTCTTCCACGTCACACGAACAAGAGGTGCGAATCTAGTGGGCGGGACCGTCCGCTGTCAACCGCGATTCCGTCGTAACGCGGCCGGCGTGCCGCCGCACAACGGCCGGGCGCCGTCTCCGCGACCAGCGGAGGGGCGTCCGGCCGTCAGATGCGTCCGGATCGCACCGGATGGCACAGTTACGCCGGAAAGACCTCCCGGAATTTCGCCATGGTGTCTGCGCTCGCCTTGGAGACCAGGACCGAATCCGAGATCAGCGTGATGAGCTGATACCCGCGATCGTAGAGGGCCTTGGCCTGGTCCCAGCCGCCCGAGATGGTCCCCAGCGGCAGGCCGAGCTTCTTCGCCTTGGCCTCGGCTTTGGCGATCGCCGCCTGGACCTCGGGGTGGGCCGGATTCCCGAAGTGCCCCATGGAGGTGGACAGATCCATCGGCCCGATGAAGAGGGCATCGATCCCGGGGACCGTGGCGATCTCTTCCATGTTCTCGATGGCCTGCGGGGTCTCCACCTGGAGCATGACGAAGAGCTCGTCGTTCGCCCGCTTGAGGTAGCTGCTCGTGTCGCGACCGTAGCCGGCCGCCCGGACGCTCCCGGCGATACCGCGAATCCCCTGCGGGGGATACTTGCACGCTTGCAGCGCCCGCACCGCCTCGTCCTTGGTGTTCACGTAGGGGATCATCAGGCCGTAGGCCCCGGCATCCAGGATGCGCTTGATCCAGACCAGGTCGTTCCAGGGCACCCGCACGAAGGGCACGGCCCCCGTGCCTGCCGCCGCGATGGCCTGGCACTGCGACACCAGCGTCAGGACGTCTCCGCCGGCGTGCTCCATGTCGATCAGAATCCAGTCGAAGCCGCCGCGCGCCAGACACTCGGCGGACAGCGGGCTGCACAGCTGCGCCCAGCCGCCGGCGGTCTTCTTCCCGGCCTTGATCAGGTGCTTCACGCGATTCTCGAACAGTTGGCTCATCCCTCTCTCCTTCGTTGTCCCTTCTCCGAGATTCTGACTGCCGAACCGGACGCTCGGCCCTCCACACGGTCGCGTAGATTACCCTTGGCCGGCCGCCCGCGTCCAGAAAGAAACGGCCGGGCGCCGCCCGACCGGACAATGTGCACCGAACGGTACGCCTCCCGGCGTCGAGGCCGAAGCGAGACCTGCGTCCCAACAAAAGCCTGTCGGTCATCGGTGCAAAGAGAGTGCGGGAAGTGACGCAAGCGAAAGAGCGAGCCTACCAGACAGAATGGGAGCGGAGGTTCGACGGACGAGGGGATCAACTTCCGGTCCAGGAGCCGTAGACCGACGAGTACCCGACAGAGCCGCTCAGTCCCGTGTCAGAGACGAACGGCACCGGGTACGCGCCCGTGGCCGTTCGCCCCCTTGCTGTACAGGTACACATCATCGTTCGCTCCCGCCGCTTGACCGGACAGCAGCGAGGGGGAAAGCTGCCACGGAATACCCCAAGTATCCACGTCGGCAACATTGGTGTATCCGCCGACACGCAACACTGCCACGGATGTCGGATATTTGTTCCGATCGTTTCCATACACGATGGCCTGCGTCGCGAGCGTTTTCGAATCTGCCGCGGACCGGGAATAGCGGGCCTTTCGGTGCGCGCTCAAAAGATTGGGAATCGCGATGCTCGCGAGAAGGCCGATAATCACGACCACGATGAGTAACTCGATCAGCGTGAAACCTGCGCTACCTCGCCGTCGGGACGCGCGCATCCCCATCTCTCCTCTTCCGGATTACCTGTCGGGAAGACGACTGTCTTTTCCGCATTGTCCCTTTGAGCCATCTCACAGCTGTGGCACATCAGAAAAACACTCGAAGAAAATAGCAGCATTTGTGCCAACCTATATTATCCGAACAACATCAGCGTACCGAACACATAACACTATTAGAATTAACTTCCATTTAAATTGATATGTTACGTAACATAATTAAACCAAACAATACAGACAAAAATGATCGCAGGACAACGCCGAGTCGCATCAGATCTGAATGCAAAGAATCGTATCTGCTCGACAAATTTTGTCACAGCAGAACTGGTCAGCACCGATCAGCCGCACGACGCATCGATTGCTCTGGCTCGGATGCCCGAGAGGCGTAACGGGCGCAACGATCGAGCGACTCCATCGCCACTGCAGTAGGGTCGTAGCAGGTCTCGGGCTCTCAGAAACACACCACCGCCGAGCCCGTCCCGGCGCGGGGGCGGTTCGGCAAATCACCGGGTCTCGGGCGACCGCCTGGAAGGCTCTGCCGTTGCGCGTCCAGTACCCGTTCCACCACGCCAGCATGGCGGCGTCCCGTTCCGCCTGGTTGGCGGGATGCCGTGCGGCCAACGTGGGCCGTTCCCGGTCCAGGTCCGCGCGCATCTTTCCGAGGAGCGCGTTCGCCTCCTCCGACGGGATTCCGCGTCGATCCACTCGCGCCGCCAACGCAGCGGCGTAGGCCAGAGGCCGCCTGTGTCAGCGGGTCGGCGCGCAGCCCCCAGCGCGCATACACATCCTCGTAACGCGACGCCAGGTCGCGCGTCGCCTCGGCGCTCGTGGGAAATCTCCGGAGGCTCACCTCCGCCCGCCATCGCTCCAGGGCCGCGTCGAGATCGAGTTGAAGCGCCTGGATGCGAGCGGTGCGCTGCTCATAGACCGTCGGACCGCATGCCGCCACGGCGACCGCGATGACAATCGCGCAGGCCCAGGCCCTCATGCCGGTCTCACCGCTTGCGCCGCTTGGATGCGAGGACCAGCGCGTTGTTCAGAATCGTCACGATCTGCATGGGATCGAATGGCTTCGGGATGGCCAGGTCTGCCCCCGCCTCAAGCCCCTTCTCCTTCAAGGCGGGGTCCATCATCGCCGTCATGATGATGATCGGCGTCGTGGCCAACTCCGGTTCGGCGCGCAGGCGTCGACAGACCTCGAACCCGCTCACCCTCGGCATCATCACGTCCACCAGGATGACCTCGGGTCGCTCCCGCTTTGCCATCTCGACACCGGTGGGCCCGTCGATCGCCGTGAGCGGCTCGAAACCGTTAGCTTGCAGGGTATCCCGGAACAAACCCAGAAGGAGGCGATCGTCGTCGATGCAGAGGACCTTCGGCCGATCGAAGGCGGTCTCCTTGGCCTCGACGATCCCGACGGCCTCTGCCGGGCAGCCGCAGGACGTGCAGCGAACCTTCCGGACTCCGTCTTCCTCGTATACCTGTGTTTGCTGGCTGGAACAGCAGAACGGACAGAAGAACGTGTTACCCATGCGGCCCCCCGTGCGCGTCCCGCAACAACGGTCGCTCCCCAGGTACACATGCAAACCAAAGGCCATTCCGGCCGCACGACCCGCTACAGCGGCCGACGGACCCAGGTCTCCGAGAACGCCAAAAACGCCGTGCTGCTGGCCTTGCCGGCCATATCCCGGGGAAACGGGCGTCCGGCGACGCCCTGGCCGCCGATCGACACCGCCACGCCGGATGCATTGACGAACAGCGAAAACATCTCGTGCTGGCCCGTGGCGGATCGTTCCCGAGGCAATTCCACCATGAACGCCTCTCCGAGCGGTGCCCAGGTCAAGCGGACGGGCCCCCGCTCGCTCGTGAACGCCTCGGTGTAGCTCGTCCGGGCGTCCCCGCTGGCGACGAAGTCGCATCCGCGTTGGAAGCGGACGGTCGCAAGACCGGCCGCCCCCTTGAAGGCGGCGAAATGCCGGACGAAGCCGTCGCCCAGGTACCGCGCGAGCGGCTCGTTGTCCGTGATGCAGAGGTTCGGCCTCGCCGGGGCCGTTCCGGCTCCGGCCGGGTCGAGCAGGAGAAACGCCGCATGCCCGCGGCCGTGCGGGGATAGGACAACACGGAAGAAGCTGATCAGCGTCACGAACGGCCCGTCAGCCGACTCCCGCAGGTACATGCCGGGGTTCTCGCCGGACCAGTCCACCAGCCCGGGGTTGATCGGAATTCGTTCCATGGGCGGCTCCTTTCACAGGTGATCTGCTCTCCGACTCCGCGGCGCCTCCATCCCGGATCGACGAGAAGCTATCGAAGGCGAGGTCCGCTGTCAATAGGCGAGGCGAGGGCGGGCGCCTTTCTGTTGCGCCGCGGTCTCGATCCGCTTCTCGCTTGACATTCCCCGCGCATCTGCGGCATCCTCTCGCTCGCATGGTTCCCGTTGACCGCGCGGCCGGGGCCGGCCGCGCGCGCCGTTTTTTGCCCGAATGCGGGCCGGTGTGACGAATCTCGCGAGGAACGACCATGGCGGAGAGTGACACGAATCAACCCCTCGACTTCATCCGGGCGGCGGTGACGGAGGACCTGAAGGCCGGGCCGCTACAACCGCGTCCACACCCGCTTCCCGCCCGAGCCGAACGGCTACCTGCACATCGGCCACGCCAAGGCCATCTGCATCGACTTCGGCATCGCCGAGGAGTTCGGCGGCGAGTGCAACCTGCGCTTCGACGACACCAACCCGGCCAAGGAAGAGGTGGAGTACGTCGACTCCATCAAGGAGGACATCCGCTGGCTGGGCTTCGACTGGGAGGACCGCCTCTTCTACGCCTCCGACTACTTCGAGCAGCTCTACGAGTGCGCCGTGAAGCTGATCCGGAAGGGCAAGGCCTACGTCTGCGACCTGAGCGCCGAGGAGATCCGCGAGTACCGGGGCACGCTGACCGAGCCGGGCAAGGAGAGCCCGTACCGCGACCGCTCCGTGGAGGAGAACCTGGACCTGTTCGCGCGCATGCGGGCCGGCGAGTTCCCGGACGGCGCGCGCGACCCTGCGCGCCAAGATCGACATGGCCTCGCCCAACATCAACCTGCGCGACCCGGTGATGTACCGCATCCTGCACGCCGCGCACCACCGCACCGGGCGACGCGTGGTGCATCTATCCGATGTACGACTTCGCCCACGGCCAGTCGGATTCCATCGAGGGCATCACCCACTCCCTCTGCTCGCTGGAGTACGAGATCCACCGGCCGCTCTACGACTGGTTCCTCGACGAGCTGGAGATCTACCACCCGCGGCAGATCGAGTTCGCGCGCCTGAACCTCACCTACACCGTGATGAGCAAGCGCAAGCTGCTCGAAGCTGGTGCAGGAGGGCCACGTCAGCGGCTGGGACGACCCGCGCATGCCCACCCTCTCGGGCCTGCGCCGGCGCGGCTACACGCCCGAGGCGATCCGCGACTTCTGCGACCGGATCGGCGTGGCCAAGAAGGACAGCATCGTGGACATCGCCCTGCTGGAGCACTGCGTGCGCGAGGACCTGAACAAGCGCGCCCCGCGCGTCATGGCCGTGCTGCGGCCGCTGCGGGTGGTCATCGAGAACTACCCCGAGGGCCAGGTCGAGGAGCTGGAGGCGGTCAACAACCCCGAGGACCCCGCCGCCGGCACGCGCAAGGTGCCGTTCTCGCGCGTGCTCTACATCGAGCAGGACGACTTCCGCGAGACGCCGCCGCCCAAGTACTACCGCCTGGCGCCCGGGCGCGAGGTGCGGCTGCGCTACGCCTACTTCGTCAAGTGCGCCGGACGTGGTCAAGGACGCCCAGGGCAAGGTGGTCGAGCTGCGCTGCACCTACGACCCGGCCACCCGCGGCGGCGACGCCCCGGACGGCCGCAAGGTCAAGGCCACCATCCACTGGGTCTCGGCCGCCCACGCCGTCCCCGCCGAGGTGCGCCTGTACGACCGGCTCTTCCTCGACGAGAACCCGGACGACGCGGCCGAGGGGCAGGACTTCATCGCCAATCTCAACCCCAACTCGCTGGAGGTGCTCGACGGGCTGCAGGGTCGAGCCGAGCCTGGCCGGCGCCGCCGCCGGCGGCATCTACCAGTTCGAGCGCCTGGGCTACTTCTGCGTGGACCCCGACTCCGCGCGGCGGCCGGTTGGTCTTCAACCGCACCGTGCCGCTGAAGGACGAGTGGGCGAAGATCGAGCGGAGTCAGCGGAAGGGTTGAGGCGCGGGAATCCGCACGTGCCGGCGGCCGCGCCGCACCTTGTTGGAGGCACGGTCGCCGACGGGCTCCCGTCACCGCGCCAACGCGGACAGCACCTCGGCTTCCAGCAATCCGGTCGCTCGGCAGATGCCCGTCCCGGGGAAGGCACCGTCCTGGCTCGAGGTGAAGTGAATAACGTGCGAGGTCGCCTCGCTGCGTCCTTGCGTGTTCCGGATCGTCAGGTTGCGCGTCACCGCGTACCGGGCACGCGCCGACACCTGCGTCTGCCCCGCGCCGGTTTCCGCCACCGTCACGTTGATCCGCCCTTCCAGGCTCATCTCGCGGGTGATGACCCGCAGTCCGTTCCATTGCATGAATTCGTACTCCGTCGAGGCGATCGCCGCTGGGAAATGGTAGGTCCGCTCGCCGCGGAGGTTCTTGACGTATGAGGTGATGTGTCCGCAATCGACATATCCCTGCGGGTCGCCGGTGTAGCTCAGAATGATGACGCCGGCATCCTTGTCGAGGACGTCGATCACGAACGCGCGATCCTCGAGCATCGGGACGATCTGCTGCCACACCTCCGCCTTGCTCTTCCCGACCGCCACCGAGGGCTCCGGCGCGTCGAGGTGGACCGGTCTGACGTAGACGAAATCACCGGCGCACCCCGCCCAAAACAGGAGGCCGAACAGGACGCCCGAGAGACCCGACGCGCGCCTCACCGTGTTCCCCCTTTCCTCCGCGCCGCGGGCGGCTCCCCTTCCGCGGCGGTACGGTTGATTGTACGTCCGGGCCGCATCGGGATGCAAGCGGTTGCACGAAAGAACACAATCCGACGACCCCTCGTGTGGCGGGGAACCACGAACGCGGAGCAATCACGCTCCGCGTTCGTGTCGGGGCCGGCGCTGTGTCGGTGGCAGCGACCCTACCGGAAGATCTTCTCCCACACCTGCTGGCCGACCTCCGGGGTGATCGGCACCCCGGTGGTCTCCAGTGTCTCCTTGAGCAGCATCGGGATGTCCGCCGCCGTGGCCGGCATCGCCTGGTCGATCTTCGGGATCCCCATGGTATCGATGAAAGCGACCGCGGCGGTGACCGCCTTCTCCGCCGCCTGGGCCGCCGTCAACCCGCGCGTGTCGATCCCGAACGCCCAGGCCATCCGGGCCAGCTTGGCGGTCGCCGTCGGCAGGATCTGCTGCAGACCGGCCCGGAGCGCGATACCGCAGGTGAGGCCGTGCGCCGCATGGTACTTGGCGCCCAGCGCCTGGGCGTACGCGTGGAACTGGAGGCCGCCCACCTCGAACGCCGTGCCGGCCATGGTGGCGGCCAGGGCCATGTTCGTGCGCGCCTCCTCGTCGCGGCCGTTCCGGACCGCCGTGGGCAGGTTGTCCACGATCAGCTTGGTCGCCTGCAACGCCAGCGTGTCCGAGAACGGATGCTCGCGCACCTGCGTGAAGCACTCGACCGCATGCGAGAGCGCGTCGATCCCGGTGACCATGGTGACCTTGGGGGGCATGGACAGCATGAGCCGCGGATCCACGATGGAGACCTTGGGCAAGAGACTCGGGTGCCGGATGGGCAACTTGTGGCCGTTTCGTTGGTTGGTGAGCACGCACACCGACGTCACCTCGGACCCGGTCCCCGCGGTCGTCGCGATGGCGATGACGGGGACGCATCCCGGCACCGTCTTGCCGCCAAACCGCTGGTAGGGGGCCGGATCGTCCTCCCCGGCGACGGCCAGGACGCCGACCCCCTTGGCGGTGTCCATGGCGCTCCCACCCCCGAATCCGATCAGGCCGTCGCACCGCTCGGCCCGGTACCGCTGTACCCCTTCGGTGAGCGTGGTGTCCATCGGCTCGGCGGCGATGTTGTCCCAGACGGCGGCCTCCAGGCCGGCCTCCGCCAGGACCGCCCGCATCTGTCGCATGCCGTCGCTCTGGGCCATCACCTTGTCGGTCACGATCAGCGGCCGCTGGAAGCCCAGGGCCTTGGCATGGGTGCCCAGCGTCCCGAGCGTGCCCATCCCGAACACGATGTTGGTGGGGATACTAAAGGAAAATTGGAGCCCCTTGCCGGACGTCGTCATGACCTCAAGTCCTCCTTGGCGGGTGTGCGGTGTGGGGAATCGGCGGCCTATATCGCCAGGCATCGGCCACCGGGCCAAAGACTACGGACGCTCCGATCCGGGTCGGTTCCCGTCCGTGTCCACATTCACAATTGCCCCGAATATCCAGCGACCCGAGCGGCACGTCAAGGAGAAAGAGCGGAATGCGCGCCCCAGCGAATCCCGCGGATAGTCCTGCCCGCGTTCTCGGCGCACGCGTCGCCTTGCCGCTACCCTTTGGCGTCTCACTATGATAGAAGAGGCGCCGCGGGTGGTCGTGACGACTCGCCCCGATGGATGGAGACCCATGAGACATTCGACGGTTGCGCTGCTCTGCCTCGGCCATCTCGCCACCGACCTCAGCCAGGGGGCGCTGCCCGCCCTGTTGCCGTTTCTCATCGCCGAGTACGGCCTGACCTACGCCGCCGCCGGCGTGATCGTCTTCGCCACCAACATCGCCTCCTCGGTGGTCCAGCCCCTCTTCGGCCACCTGGCCGACCGGCACCCCAGCCCGTGGCTTCTGCCCTCGGGCATCGTCCTGGCGGGGGCCGGCCTCGCTGCGAGCGGCTTCGTCCCGAGCTATGCCTGTATCCTGCCCGCCGTGATGGTGAGCGGGATCGGCGTGGCGGCGTTTCATCCCCAGGGGGCCCGCATCGTCAATCAGGTCTCCGGAAACCAGAAGGCCATGGCCATGAGCTTCTTCGGCGTGGGCGGCACCCTCGGGTTCGCGCTCGGGCCCGGCCTGATCACGGCCGCGGTGCTCGCCTGGGGCCTTGCCGGTACGGCCGTCCTCGCCCTGCCCGCGGGGATCATGGCCGCGGTGCTCGCCTGGCACCTTCAGACCGCGCTTCCGGAAGGCGCTGCCGGGGGCGCCGGCCGCCCCGCAGACACCCCGACCGGGGCCCGGGACGCCTGGGGCCCGTTCTCACGCCTCACCGCGGCGGTCATCGGCCGGGCCATCCTCTTCTTCGGCCTGAACACGTTCATCCCGCTCTACTGGATCAACGTCCTCGGCCAGTCCAAGGCCGTCGCCGCAACGGCCCTCACCGTCTTCGCCCTGGCCGGCGTGGCCGGGAATCTCCTGGGTGGCCGCCTCTCGGACCGGTTCGGCCCCACCCGGATCGCCGCCTGGGGTTTCTGCGCCATGGTGCCGCTCATGCCGATACTCCTGACCAAGAGCGTTCCTGTCGCCCTGGTCCTCCTCACCCTGATCGGCTTCGCCCTCTCGGCCTCCTACAGCCCGATGATCATTCTCGGCCAGGCCTATCTCCCCAACCACGTCGGACTCTCCGCGGGAGTCACGCTGGGCCTGTCCATCACCCTCGGCGGCGTTGCCACGCCGTTCCTCGGCCGGATCGCCGACGCCTACGGCCTCTGGACGACCCTGGCCGTCCTGGCCTGCCTGCCCCTGCCGTCCACCGTCCTCGCCCTGACGCTTTCCCGCCCTGCCCTGCATTCATCCACGCCGGCCTAGCACTACACCCCCAGCGCCGGCTCGGACGCCGATCGCCGCTTTTCCTGCGAGAACCGACGGGGCGTTACCCACGAGGGAGCCGCGCACCCGGCGCCATTCGATCGTCCTGCGTCACTCGCCGTGCCCCGCGGGCCTGGGCGACCCCCATCAGCATGGCCGCACTGACCAGGCCGACCCCGGTCAGTCCCTCGACACCCAGCGGCTCGCCCAGCAGCGGCCAGGCCGCCAGCGCGGTCAGGGCCGGCACCACGGCCGTGATGGCGGTGAGCGCCATCGGTCCGAGCGCGGTCAGCGCCCGCGTGAATAGAAAACCCGCCACTACCACCGCCAGCACCCCCTGGTACACGAGTTGGAACCCCACTTCGCCGATGGGGGCCGTGTGGATCCGGGACGGGAGCCAGAGCAGCCAGATCGGCACGTAGACCGGCGCCGCATATAACGCGACGGCCAGGGTGGTGGTCAGCGCCGGAATCCGCCAGTGGCGCACCAGCAGGGTGAAGACCGACCAGGCGAAGCTGCCGCTGAACAGGAGCAGGTCTCCGCGCCAGGCGCCCGGATGGTGGCCAAAGGTGTCGTGGGCCAAGAGCGCCACACCGACGCCGAGCAGCGCCAGCGACCCGCCGCGGGCTCGGGTCCAGCGCTCGCCGTGGACCAGCCACAGCAAGATCGCGGTCTGCAGGGGCAGCATCCCGGGCAGCATCACGCCCCCATGGGACGCCGGGGCGAACTGGAATCCCGCGAACGCCAGCAGCGGAAACCCCAGGCCTGCCGTTACGACCACCGCCACCGCCTGCGCCGGCGGCAGCCGGGGCCAGCCGTGGCGCGCCGCGAGCGGCAGCGCGGCCAGGAAGGCGCCCGTGTACCGCAGGGCCGCCATGTCCCACGACGTCAGCAGCCCGCGCGCGCTGAAGCGCGACACCAGGATGAAACCGCCCAGATGAAGAGAACGCTGAACGCGCAAGCCAAACCGATCCGGGTCTCGCGAACACCGCCGTGCTCCTCCGCCCCTCGACGGGCGCAGAATGGCGAGCCGACCGCCGCGGCTCGCCCCTCCAGTGCCGCTGGGGCGGGCCACTCTACCACAGACCACACTGACGGAGAATCGCGTATGACGTCAGGTCTCGGGGCGAGGTCGCGACGCGGATGGATGCGCGGCGGAGGGGCGGTCGGTTTCCAAGGCAGAGAGGCTCGCCTGAATGCCGAGGGCGTTGAGGGATCCTATCCCTCAACGCCCTCGATCCGGTTACCGCCCGGTGACCGTCCTCCCAACGACGCGCACCGGGTACCGCCAGAAGACTCGACGAACATCTGCAGAAACGGCATAAGGAGCCGTAACAAAGAAATGGACAGGTTTTTTCGTAACGGCTCCTAACGCTTGGAGACGGTGTTGCTGCTCTCGTTCGCCGTCCAGATGTGGGTCCCGTCGAAGGCGATGCCGTACGGGTTGACGCCGACGGTATAGGTTCCCATCAGGCTCCCGTCGCTGGCTTGCAGCTTGGTCACGGAGTTGCCGTCGAAGTTCGCCACCCAGATGAAGGTCCCGTCGAAGGCGATCGCCGCCGGTCCGCCACCCACGGCGTAGGTCCCGACCGCGGCCCCGTCGCTCGCGCGCAGCTTGGTCACCGAGTTGCCCGAACCGTTGGCCACCCAGATGTGGGTTCCGTCAAAGGCGAGACCGAACGGCCTCGTGCCGACCGCGTACGTGCCGACCGCACGACGCTGCGGGCCGACGACATCGACTTCAAGGCGCTCGTGGCAATGCTCCTCGATCAACACGTCGCCGTCCTGGCCGGCAACCCGAGTCACATCGATGGCCGTCACCGCTCATTCGCGTCGGCGACCTCGGCCACGCCATCGCGCTCCTGCGGGCCCGGGAGCGCAATGACGGCCTCGAGACGATCGTCGATGACCCGTTCCGTCCGGCGGCAAGCACCTGCGCGGCGAGTGGCTGCCGGCCAAGCAGGTGCGCCAGTTCGCCTTCCGTGACTCGGACAGCACGCTCACGGCTGTCTGGGTCGAGCGCTACGGCGCCTGGACGGCCGAGCGACTCATGGCCCGCCAGAAGGACCGCCACATCGACCGCATCGAGGAGGAGGCCGCTACGGCTCCACGCCGCGTGTTACGCGCGCGGCCGAGTTTCGCCTGATTACGCCGTATTGATGCGGAAACCCGGTCGCCCGATGGGATGATGGTCGTGATGGATGACCTCGAGGCCGTGGCGCGGATGGGCACGGCGCAGCTGCGGGCGCTGGTCATCCCACCCCGCCAGTGCCGCCGGTGCGGCGTCGAGCTGGAGGCCCGACCCGGCCGTGGCCGCCCCCTGGTCTGGTGCGAGGCCCACCGCACCGCCATCGGCCGCCGGCCCGCCGGACGCGTCTGCGCGGGCTGCGGCGTCTCGCTCGACGGCCGGCGCCGCCAGACCATCGTCTGCGGCGAGCGATGCCGCTCGCGCATCAGGCGCCAGACGCACCGGGCGTGAACGGATGGGCGCCACGTTCGCCCACGGGCGCGACAGGGCGCCCTCGTGGACCGAGAATCACGAGCCCAGCCGGCTCGGCTCGCAAGCAGGTGACCTGAGTGCGGAGATTAGAATCCCTGGGCTCGTCAACGACTCGTACCCGATGACGATCCAGGCGTCCGCGTCCAGGGCCTTCGACCGGTAGACCAACGCATCGACATAGCCTGTCAACTCGTGTCCACCTCCGACGGCGAGGAAGCCGTCGGGCAGTCCCCGGACATCACGAACGCGGCCTGCGCTCCGCGAAGCGCGGCGCCCACAGCCCGATCCCGACGCCGAACGCGACGTGGCCGAGGACCATGATCCGATTCAGCCGAGCCGCGTCACCGGTGCGAAGACCGAGCCAGCCGTAACCCATCGAGGGAAACATGACCAGGAGCGGCAACACGGCTGTCGCGATGCCGTACGCCGTCCCCGCCACGAAGCCCGGCCGCCGGCTCCCGCGGCGCGGGAGCAGCAGGAACGCCTGGGTGAGGACGACGCCCGTGCCGTAGTGCGTGAGGAGCCCGAGCCCGAGCTCGCCGCGCTGCGCCGGCGCCCTCCTGATGTCGTCGTGGCGCCACCGGCCGCGCAGCAGGCCGCCCGCCCAGCGGCCGATCATGTCCGGGCCGAGCCGGTCGGAGGCGAAGGTGCTCCCACCGAGGCTGCCGGCAGCCACCATGGCCGCGTCCATCGTGATCGTCGCCAGCACGCCTGCCGGGACTCCGGCCGGAACACGGATCGAGCGAGTCGGACGGACGTTCATGACCCGGCCATTGTCCGTCGCCGGCGGGGGATGTCGGAGGCGGACCGCGACCGACCCCGGGCTGCGTCCGGGACGACACGATGCGTGGATCGCTTCCGCTTCGGGGGAGTCACGCTTCGCGAGCGATCAAGCCTCGGCGAGCATCATCTCGAACCTGCTCGGCGACCTTGCACCCGATCGCCCTGCACTTCGTGAGCTGGTCACTCTCCACGTAGCGAGCCACGCCCTTCGACTCAGCGAAGTCGCATCCGGTGATGTGCTGGCACTGGGTGCTGCCGAACTCACTCGCGAACCACCTCGACAACCGGTACCCGCGGTTCATGCTCGGGTTGAACTTGTTGAGATGGTCGCCGAAGGCATCGCCGCCGACCGTCATGATGGCGAGCAGTCGGATGACCCGCAGGCGGCTGTCCTCGATCTCACCGGCCTCCAGGCCGATCGCCATCACGCCCGCGGTGAACGCGCTGCAGGTCCTTCCCATGAAGAGCGTTCCGCCCATGAAGGCCGACGTGGCATCGAAGAGCTCCGGGTGCTGCGGTCGGGGAGTAGCCGAGATCAGCTGAGCACGGCCTTGGCGCAGTGGAACCCGTTCTCGGCGAAGTGCGAGTACAGCCTGGAGTAGCCTGCCCGGGTGCCTTCCGGGATGACGTCCGACCGGTCACCGTCGAGGGCGTCTCGCCAGAGCTCCGCCGAGCGCAGGACCGGCCCGATGCAGTGCCGTGGGAAGTGGTCCTTCGCCGCGGATCTCCCGGCATTGGAGGGTGTGGTGACACGCGACGAAGTCGCGGCACAGCGCGTGCCCTCGGTCGAACAGCACCGGCAGGCCACGATCCATCTCGCGCAGGCCGCCCTGGACGCCCATCAGCGCCAGGGGTGAGGTGACCGCACCGCACTCATGGCCGGTGTTGCCGATGCCCCCTGGCATGCCGGCGCTGAGCCTGACCAGCCACTCCCCCTGGGTCGGCCTCTCGGTCGACGAGACATCCAGGATCGTCTGCATCACCGTCGGAGCGCAGTGGCCCATCCTCAGGAGATTGGAGAAGCCCCGCCGCCGGTAGGCCCAGTTCGGACCCAGTCCAGGTTGCCGAGGTTGCCCTTGCGTTTCCATCAGATGTGCCTTTCCGAGATCTCGCCCGATCGATGGCCTGGTGTTCCGCGGGTCCCAGCTCGATCACTCAGACCCTCGAGTGACGCAGATCGCGGGTCGGGTCTCGCCAGTGGCTCGGCGCGGTCCCGGCGGCCAGGGTGTGGGCCGTGCGTCATCGCCTCCCGCGTACGCCGGTATTGTCCGCCCGGCGGCAAGCTCCCGAAGCCGGACCGCCGGTGGGGCGACGGACGTCACCGCACCGCCAGGGCGGAGGCTCGCCTACATCCTGGCCGTCGCGCCGACCTCGATGCTATGTCGCCCTTCCGTGCTCGTCGCCTTGATCCTGAAGGCGGTCGTTCACCGTGCCAGCACGACATGCGTGGCGCGCTCGGTCGGCACGTGTTCGGTGGTGCGATACCCAAGGGCGCGAAGATCGATGCCATCGAACAGCGCTTCGCCCTGACCGAGCACCACGGGCGCCACGGCCAGATGGATCTCGTCGACGTGGCCTGCGCGGATGTACTGCCGCACGGTCTCGACACCGCCGCCGATCTTGATGTCCATCTGCCCCGCTGCCTCCCGCGCGCGCTGCAACGCCGCTTCGATGCCATCGGTGATGAAGTGGAAGGTCGTGCCACCGTCCATCTCGATCGACGCGCGCGGATGGTGCGTGAGCACGAAGGTCGGCGCGTGGTAGGGCGGGTCGTCACCCCACCATCCTCTCCAGTGATCGTCCGGCCATTCGCCCCGGATCGGGCCGAACATGTTCCGTCCCAGGATGAAGGCACCGAAGCCGTCCATCGCGCGCCGCGCGAACTCGTCGTCGGGTCCGGTATCGCCGCCGCTCTCGCCCTGCATCTCGTGGAAGGTGCGAGTGGGGAAGTACCACTCGAACAGCTCTGGCCCCCGCTTGCCGAGAGGGTGATCCAGGCTCTGCTCCGTTCCCGCCGAGTAGCCATCGAGCGACACCCCGAAGCCTGCGACCCGGATCCTTGCCATCCTGTCCTCCGTTCGCGTCTGGTTGCGGATCGCATCCAGGACCCGGTCGATTATCGCGTCCCGTTGACGTCGTCACGTGGTGCCGCACGTCGGGTCGGCCCCGCAGGCCTGGCGATGTTGGCGCGGCGATGACCGCCCACCGGTCGGGATACCCACGTTGCCGGGTCGGGAACCCGCGATGACGCCGCGTATCCGTGGACGCGCGGCCGGGTGTCGCGTCCTTCCCGGTCACCGAAGCCCGGAGACCGCCCCTCGGAGAGTCCGTCCGCAGGCGCCCATGCCAGTCCGGCGCCTCCCTCCCGTTGACCGCGGTTCCGCCGCAGCGACCTCAGCCAGTCGACTGCACGGTCCTTGCGCGCCCGAGCAGGCGTTCGCCGACGAGCCCGACGCCGACCCCGAAGACCACGACCACGGGCACGAACAGCCACCGCCCCAGGTCGCCGTGGGCCCCGGGATGTGAACTCCGAGTCGGAGAGGATGATCAGGCCAGGGACCACCAATGCGGCCAACCGTAGGCCGCCAAACGGATCGGCCGGGAGCGCCTCGTCCAACGCCGGCCCAGGACGAGCAACAGCCACGCGAACGGGATGCCGAAGACCATCGGCACGATGATGATGCGGATGGTCCCAGGCAGGGTGAGCTGGCCGACGATGGCCATCATCGACGAACCCCCGGCCGCGGCGAGGATGCCCATCGCCGCGCGGGCCAGCAATCCGGCCGGGATGCCCGCGACCAGGCTCGCCACCACCCCCGCGACCAGCAGTGACCGCCAGTTCTCCGCACGGCGCATCGTGGTCCGTCCCGCTGCGACCTAGCGACCCCGTCAGGGTATCGGGGTCGTCAATCCATCGGCAGGTCTCCCAGGCATGGCCGGTCCGCGCCGTGGGCGCAACAGGGCCAAGGCGGGCGTCGGTGCGCTCAGGGTCGCGACACCGATACCACCGGACGCTAGAAGCCCCGGACTCGCGCCGGCGGCTTGACGTACAGAACCGGGGCTACATTGCCACCGATGACCGTGCGATCCCTGATGAGACGACCGACGCGTTCCTGCCGATCGTGATGTCGCTCGCCGCCCTCGCCCTGGTCGTGTGGCTCGTGACCGAGCTCGGCGTGAGTCCGTCAGCCGCCGACGGGGTGCGGTGGCTCGCCGCTTCCAGCTCCTGTCGCAGCACAGGTGGCGATAGTGGCGTGGACCGAGATGACGTGGCTGCCCCGCGCTCGCCGCCCGGCGGCGCTGAGTCCTGGCGCGTCCAATGCGGCGCCGCCCTCGCGGCGATCGCGCTGGTGGTGATCCTGGAGCGTTAGCCCGACCGGTCTGGGGTGCTCGGCGCAGGTCCCACGCTCATCCCCCGATCACGACCCTCGGCTCTTGCCAACGGTGGTAGCGAGCGAGAGGCTCTAGTCCCGGATGGTCCGTCGTGCGGACCGACATCGGGGGGAACATCCGTGCAGTACGACCTCGGGCTGATCGGTCTTGGCCTGCTGGTCCTGCTCTCGCTCGCCTTCGGGGGCCTGGCCCAGCTGGTGGGCCGCAACCGCATCCGCTGGCAGTGGCTCGTGGCCGCCATCGGCTTCTTCATCGGCGGGCTCATCGCGAGCGAGGCCATCTGGGCCGACCCGACGCTCGACCTCGAGCCGATCATCGACGGCCTGTCGGTGGACGAGGCCCTCCTCGGCGGGCTCATCGGCGGCGTCATCGCGGACGTCGCGACGCGCTTCTCGACCCACGCCTGGCCGTTCACGCGGCGGTCGCACGCCTGAACCCCCAGGGGTCGCGCCGCCCGGCGCGAGGGAAGGCCATCGGACCCAGCGATGCAGCGAAGGGGGGACCAGTGGCCACGATGACATCCGACAAGGTCGCGATCGAGGGAACGGTCGCGCTGGGCTGGGAGCCCGTGCGGGATGCGTTCATCGAGAACTTCGAGCGACGCGGCGAGGTCGGGGCCGCGTGCTGCATCTACAGAGCTGGCGAGAAGGTCGTGGACCTCTGGGGCGGCGTGCGCGACCGTGCGACAGGAGCGCCGTGGCAAGACGACACCATGGTCCTCGTCTTCTCGACCACGAAAGGCCTGGCCGCCATGGTCATGGCTCTCGCCCATTCGCGCGGCTGGCTCGATTACGAGGAGCGGGTCGCCACCTACTGGCCGGAGTTCGCGCAGGCCGGCAAGGAGGGCCTCACCGTCCGCCAGCTCCTCGCCCATCAGGCGGGCCTCTTCGGCTTCGACGAGAAGGTCGACCGGGCCGTCATCGCGGACCTCGACCGCCTGGCAGACATCATGGCCCGCCAGCGACCGGCCTGGCCGCCCGGCGAACGACAGGCCTACCATGCCATCAGCCTCGGCTTCTACGAGGGCGAAATCATCCGCCGCGTCGACCCCCGACATCGCACCCTGGGCGAGGTCTTCGCCGACGAGACTCGCCGCACCGCTCGACCTGGACTTCTACATCCGGCTGCCCGGACTCGCTGCCCGACTCCCGGCTGGCGCCGCTCATCCAGCCCAACGTGCTCCGGATCATCACGGGGCTCCCACGCCCGCTCGTCCTCGATGCCTTCAACCGGCGCTCGGTCCTCTACCGCTCGCTCGTCTCCAATCCCGGGACGCTCGTGCCCATCGACCGCGACCGCGTCTACGCGCGGGACCTGGAGATCCCCGTCCGGCGGCGGGCGTTGGCACGGCCCGCGCCATCGCCAGGGCCTACGGCGCGTTCGCCACGGGTGGTCATGAACTGGGGTTGCGGCCTGAGACGGCCGCGGCCTGCAGCGCCCGCGGTCCCGCCGAGGCGCGGCTTCCAGGACGAGTGCCTGAAGGGCGAGGTGCAGTTCTCGCTCGGCTTCATGAAGCCGACTCCCGTCTGGCCATTCGGCGGGCCAGAGGCGTTCGGCGCGCCCGGTGCTGGCGGCTCGCTCGGCTACGCCGACCCGGCGACGGGCATCGGCTACGGCTATGTGACCAGCCGGATCGGCACCAGCAGGACGGAGACCCCCGCGACGTCGCGCTCCGCCGAGCCATGCCGGTGGCATAGCGCCCCCGTCGTCGCCGTAACGGCACCGAACGCGCGACGAGGTCCCCGGATTCGCGCCCAGGGCCTGTCGGATAGTGAGCGGTAACTCGGTCGGCCTGCCGCGGGATCGCCACGGAGCCTCGGCGCTCGCCACCCCGTCGGAGGACGGCGACGCAGGACCGTCGCACTGGCATGGACGTGATCGCCTACCCGATCGCCTCCAGCTCTGCGTCGAGCGCGGCGACCGGGTCCGCCGCGCGGGCACGTCGCTCCTCGCCATCCGGACCGAGCGCCACGGCGATCCAGTCGTCCGAGCGCTTGTCCTCGGCGAGCCCGGTGGAAGCAAAGCGCAGATTGTCGAGGATCCAGCCCTCCGGTAGCGCGGTTGGACCCGTGTCCAGGCCGCGGTCAGGTCGTTGCTGTCGGTGCCCATCGCGTGACTATGCGGCCCGACCGGTGGAGAACCCACATCGCGGGGTCCGACCCCCCTCCATGACGCCGCGTATCTCGTGTACGCGCAGCCGGGTTTCGCCATCTTCCCGATCTGCGGGTGTGCCCGGCAGCTGGCCCATGCCGTCCTGCCACTCGCCTGCTCATCCGCGCCTGCTACGCCGAAAGCGAAGCGGCTTCCGATGTGGCCGCCGCGATCGGCCAACAGCGAGTCCCGCGAGCCCGTCGCGCCCGATGCTTACGAGCATCCTCGCCGTCGTGCTCGCCGGCTGCCAGGGCATCGCTATGCTCGCCGCGGGATGACCGGGTTCGAATTCGACTTCCGGATGCGCGTTCCCGATGGGCCCCTGGGTCGAGCCGTGGCCTCGGCCTGGTACGCGCGCGGCACCGTGCCCTACCGGCGCGAGCGCGTCGCGCCCACGGGATCGACCGTCGCCGTCATCGTGCTGGGCGACCCGATCATCGAGACCGCCGGCGGCCCGAGGGCCGTGCCGCTGCGCGCGGAGCGCGGGCTTCCTGATCGGGCCGCACGACCGGCCGGTGACCAACGAGCCGACCGGCGAGACCTTCGCGGTCGGGATCGTGACGACGCCCGTGGGGTGCCGGGCTGCGCTGGGCGTGGATCCTGCCGCCGTCGCGGGGCGCGTGGAGGAGCTCATGGAGGCGTGGCCCCCGCCGCCGACCTGCGGGAGCGCCTGCTGGTGGCGCCCGACCCCGAGGACATGCTGGACCTCGTGGTCGCGAGCCTGGCCGACGGGCTGGACGCCGACGTCCCGGGCCTGGACCGCTGCGAGCGGGCCGTCGCGATGCTGCAGGAGGATCCCGTGCGGCCGATCGCAGACATCGCCGCCGCCCTGGGCGTCTCGCACGGGCACCTGGACCGCGAGTTCACGCGGATCGTGGGGCTCGCGCCACGCCGGCTGGCCCGGCTGCTGCGGGTCGAGCGGCTGCTGGAGGCCATCGACCTCGACGGCGACGTCCCGTGGGCGGACCTCGCCGCGCACCTGGGCTGGGCGGACCAGTCCCACATGATCCGGGACGTCAAGCGCCACACCGGGTCCACGCCGTCTGCCTACATCGCCGCACGGCGAGCGTTCGCGGCGGCGACCGCGAGCGAGGAGTCGGCCCGGTTCGTCCCCGAGCCCATGTGAAGTCCGTCCAAGACGCCGACGCCGCGGGCGGAGAGGATGCGTGCCGTACAGCACCCACCGTCACCCGGAGACTGCCCGCCATGCCCGATCCCACCGCCGCCACCGAGACCCAACTCCGCAACATCGAGGCCGCCACGGGGATGAGCGTCGCCGCGTTCGCGGCCGCCGTCGCCGAGCGGGGCATCGACGGCCACGCGAAGATCGCTCGCGTTCCTCAAGGCGGAGTACGGTCTGAGCCACGGCAACGCCAACGCGGTCGCACACAAGGTGCGCGAGCTCGCCGGTGGTGGTCCCGTCTCGTCCGACGCCCTCCTGGACGCCCAGTACACGGGCGCGAAGGCGGCGCTGCGGCCCGTCTACGAGCGGCTGGCCGGCATCGCGGCGGGCCTGGGGCCGGACGTGGAGATCCTCGTCCAGAAGACCGGCGTGGCGTTCCGGCGTCGAAGGCAGTTCGCCGTCGTCCAGGCCGCGTCCGCCAAGCGCGTGCAGCTGGGGCTCAATCTCGGCGCGGCGCCCGACGACCCGCGAGTGGTCGCGACGCCGGGGGCGATGTGCGCGTTCCGCGTGGACCTGCCCGACGCGCAGAGCGTCGACGCGGATGTGGCGGGGTGGCTACGCGAGGGGTACGAGCGGGCGGGCTAAGGTGCCGGCGCAGGGGCAGCACGCGACGCTGGGGCGCGACAGGGCCACTGAGGGCCGCCGATAACCGCCGGTAGCGCATGGACACAACGGACGGAGGACGGCCCCGGACTCGCGCCCGGGGCCCATAGTGTGGCGAGCGAGTGACCTACGTGGCCGTGGCTTCCGCCGCGTCCACTCCAGGCCTCGCCCCGACCTTGGCTCGTCGCGAATCTCCCGGCGCAGGCTGCCGCCCGGCTCGACGGCGTCTCGTCCACGACCGCTCGGAGGGCTCGGCGCTCTCGGGGCCCGAGCCTCCGGCTGGCCCGCGCTGCCTTCCGTGCCACCGCGGCCTTGCGGAGCGCGTTCGTGTACTGCCGCCAGTGGGGCTTGCACATCCGCCCGAGGCCAAGCCGCTGCCCGAGTCGATCGCTGTCGCCGCCGGCGAGGTGATGGCGCCGAGGTCGTCCTCCCCGTCAGCCATCGGTGGCTGACCGTCGTGCGTCGTCCCGCCAGTACCGGGCGAGCAGGGGTCCGACGGTGTCGTCGGCGACCGGGCACCACGCCTCGTACTCCATCATCAGCTCGCCCAGACGCGGCGCCAGCGGGGCGCCTCCGCTCGCGCTCACCGAGCAGCGTGGACAGCGCCCGGCGATGGTGGCCTCGCGACGGGGCCCGGCAGACGGCGGAGACGTGGCGGCATGTCGGGCCGGATGGCCGGCGGCAGGTAGCCGATACCGTCGACGACCAGCAGCTCCGCGTGGCCCCCAACAGCCTGGTCCGTCGTGGTCATGTCGTCACCTCCATGCGCACACCGGGTCGCCCCATCGGGTCGCCTCGTGGTGCCTCCGCGTTCCCGAGCAGGTACGCCGCTTGCGCCGCGTTGACGCAGCCGATGCGCCGGTACAGCCCCGAGAGGTGCTGACGCACCGTGGTCTCGCTGATCCCGAGCGCGTGGGCGGCCGCGGCGGCGGAGCCGGCCTGGATGTAGGCGCGAAGGACCTCGACCTGGCGACGGGTGGGACCAGCAGGAGCCTTCACGCTGGCGTCCCGGACGGGTCCGAGCCGTCGACGTCCTCGGCGAAGAGCGGGATGGGCTCAGTGTCGAGGACGCCCTTTTCGCGCTTCTCTCGCTTTTCGCGCAGCCGGTGTTCGCGAGGATGACGGCCGTGGTCGGGGCTTTTCGCGCTTCTCGCGCTTATCGCGCACCGGTCGACGGAAGGACCCCGCGGGTCCGTCGGGTCGATGACCGTGCTGACGCGCTCGATGTCGTCCCCGAAGACTGCGAGAGCGGCCTCGAGGAGGTCGATGCCAGGGACGCCCTGGTCGGCCACCGGCAGGGCGGGACCGGCGGCCGGTCCGCAGGTGGTGCCGGCGGCATGCTCGGCAGCGCAGGCCGGGCAGGTCCGTAGCCCTCCCACCCGGCCACGGCGAGGCGGCATCGTCCAGCGCTGCCCGGTCAGCGGGTCGTGGCCGTGGTGCCAGCGTGGTGATCCGTCGTCCCATGTGCCGTCGGCCGCCTGGCCGCAGGTGTAGCAGCGGCGACGACCGCCGGCTTCCCGACGCTCGGGGAGCGCGGGCGGCAAGAGCCGAGCGGTCACAGCTGCATCAGGCTGCGCGAGCAGCGAGGGATCCGCGATGGGTGCCTCCTTCGACGGCCTTTTCCCCCTTATCGCGCTTTTCGCGCCGCCGGTGTCCGTGGCATCGACCGTCCGGAACCTGCGAGCGATCGCGAGGAGGTCGCCTCCACCCGGACCGGGCGGCTCCTCGCTGCGAAGGACCGTG
>CAVOIV010000007.1:0-136678 GCA_963695995.1 uncultured Methylomirabilota bacterium | reverse complement strand
GGGTGTGAATAGATTCGGTCAGGGCCTAACGTTCCGGTTCAGCGGCGGCGCGGCAGCGCCGTCCGCTGCAACCGGTTGTTAGGCGTCATTGTGCCCTTGGCGCCGGAGTACAACATGGGTGGCTTTCTCCGACGCAACGAACTGAACGCATTCGTATCCCAGAGCGCGCACGTCAATCCCCTCGAACAGTCGCTCTCCCCCGCCCAGCAGGACCGGCGAGATAGCGACGTGCAGCTCATCGATGAGGCCCGTACGAAGATATTGCTGGATAGTGTTAGGTCCGCCGCCAATGCGCACATCCATTCCGTTGGCTGCGTCGCGCGCCCGGTCAAGCGCCTCGTGAATACCGCCCGTGACGAAGTAGAATGTCGTTCCGCCTTCCATCTGGATGGGCGGGCGCGCGTGATGAGTCAAGATGAAAGTTGGAACGTGATAGGGTGGGTTGTCCCCCCACCAGCCTTTCCAGTTCATGTCGGGCCAGGAACCGCGAATCGGTCCGAACATGTTTCTTCCGAGAATCCAGGCGCCAACATTCTTGAAGCCCCGCGCAGCGAAGTCGTCATCGATCCCCGTTGTGCCACCGTCGGCGCCAAATAGGGTCCGTTGGAACGTGCGTGTCGGGACTAACCACTGGTGCAAATCTGTCCCGCCCACGCCGAGCGGATTCCTGATGTCCTGATTCGGACCAGCTCCGTATCCGTCAAGCGAGATGGTAAAGCCCTCAACTCGGACGCGTGTCATTTTCATGCCTTCCTTTCGATTGACGCCTAACAATGATTAGACCGATCCGCATAAGATGCGGAGGGCCGGGTTCCTGTCCGCATAAGACGCCATGGGATCTGCTGGCGAAGACGTCTTAATCCCTTTGGTTTCAATTACATTCTGCCTGTCCAGCGATTTATCACGGCATCTTATGCGGATCGGCATAATACACCTCCTCGATTGGCTCACAGCCCGTCCACCGGACTGCGAACACCGGCCGGCCCACGATTGAGAACATGAGTATAGATCATCGTGGTCTTGACGTCGCTATGGCCCAGGAGTTCCTGGACCGTTCGAATATCGTAGCCGCCCTCGAGCAAGTGCGTGGCGAAGGAATGCCGGAAGGTGTGGCAGGTGGCCCGCTTCGTCAGACCCGCTTGCGCAACGGCATCTCGGACGGCTTTCTGAACCAGGGATTCGTCGACGTGATGCCGGCCTTGCTCCTTGGTCGTGGGATTGATCCACCGGTGGTCTTGGGGAAAGACCCACTGCCAGCGCCAGTCCTTCGGCGCGTTGGGATACTTGCGATCCAGCGCCGTCGGCATCTGCACTCGGCCCCAGCCCTCGGCCACGTCCCGTTCGTGGATCGCCTTGACCTGCTTGAGGTGCTCCTGAAGCGGGATCGTGAGCGACGCGGGCAGCATGGTGATCCGGTCTTTCGCGCCCTTGCCGTCACGGACGAGAATCTCGTGGCGCGAGAAATCGATGTCCTGCACCCGCAGCCGCAGGCATTCCATCAGGCGCAATCCTGCGCCGTACATGAGCGAGGCCATGAGCCACTTGTCGCCGGTCAGGTTCGCCAGCACGGCTTTCACTTCCTCGCGGGTCATCACGACGGGCAGGCGCGTCGGCTTGCGTGCGCGGATGACCTCGCCGAGATCGCCCACCTCGCGCCGATCACGTGTCGATAGAGGAACAGCAGCGCCGAAAGCGCCTGGTTCTGGGTCGAGGCGCTGACCTTCTCCTTGACGGCCAGGTGCGTCAGGAAGGCGTTGATCTCCGGCTCGGCCATCTCGGCGGGATGGCGGACATTGTGGAAGAAGATGAACGCGCTTGACCCAGTGGCAATAGGTCTGCTCGGTGCGGCGGCTGTAATGGCGGGAGCGCAGGGCCTCGCGCAGGCGGTCGAGGAGCTTGGGCTTCTGCGGCTCCGCTGGCCGCACAGTTCCGCCTCGGCTGGAAGGATTTGTCGGCGTCCCGGCTTGGGGCACTCCCACAGCGTGTTCTCCCCTGCGGCAAAGCCCGGACATGGTGACGCTGGCAGATACTCGTACCTCTCCCGCCCGGGGAAAGTCAAGAGCATTCCCCCACCGACTAGCGGCGTCGCTGTGCCCCCCATCTGCGACGACGGTGTGCCATGGATGGGTGATCGATTTGACTCTTGACCTTCCAGGCGATTACGATTCCCCGCGCTGACGCACGGCGTCGATTGGTCAACTCGTCGAGATGTCAATTGGTCAAGTCGGCGATTTGGCGACTTGGCGATTGGGTACCGGGCAATCTGGCAACGTGATAGGTCGAGGTCGGAACGTCCCATTTGCCGAGGTGGCCGCTTAACCAATCCACCAGTTCACGAATCCACCAACCGCACATAAAAGGAGGTTCCATGAAGGCAGTTCGATTTCATGAACACGGAGGGCCCGAGGTGCTGCGGTACGAGGAGGTGCCCGACCCCACTCCGCGACCGACGGAGGTCCTGCTTCGCGTGAAGGCGGTGGCCCTGAATCATCTCGATGTCTGGCTGCGGAAGGGCCTGCCCGGGATGACGATTCCCCTTCCGAAGATCGGCGGGTGCGACATCGCGGGCGAGGTCGTCTCCGTTGGCGCCCTCTGCTCCCGTGTCGCCGTCGGCCAGCGAATCCTCGTCTCCCCCGGGATCTCCTGCGGGCAGTGCGCCGCGTGCCTCCGCGGCGACGACAACCTGTGCCGCCAGTTCAAGGTGGTCGGCGGCTACGCCATGGATGGCGGTTGCGCCGACTTCGTCTGCGTCCCCGAGGTCAACTGCATTCCTTTACCCGAACCCCTGGATTACGCCGGCGCCGCCGCGGTCCCCGTCGCGTTCCTCACCGCCTGGAACATGCTCGTCCGTCAGGCACACCTGTCGGCCGGCGAGGACGTCCTGGTGATGGGGGCCGGGAGCGGCGTCGGCACCGCCGCGGTGCAGATCGCGAAGCTCTTCGGCGCGCCGGGTGATCGCCGTGGCGGGCACGGACGAGAAGCTGGCGAAGGCGACGGCCTTGGGAGCGGACGAGGGCATCAACTACGCGCGCCAGGATCTCGCCAGGAGATCCGCCGGCTCACCGGCAAGCGTGGCGTGGACGTGGTCTTCGAACACGTGGGCGGCGCCACCTGGCAGAAGCTCATCCCGAACATCGCGTCGGGCGGGCGGCTCGTGACGTGCGGGGCGAGCGCCGGCTACGAAGGGAGCGTGGACATCCGCTACCTCTTCTCGAAGTCCATCTCGATCCTGGGCGCTTTCCTGGGCACGCAAGGCGGACATGCTGACGGTCGTCGGCCACCTCGCACGGGGCAGCCTGCGCCCGGTGATTGACCGGACCCTCCCCCTCGCGGACTGCGCGGAAGGGCATCGTCTTTTGGAAGATCGCGCCGTGTTCGGGAAGGTCGTGCTCGTTGCCTGAAGAGAAGCTATCAGCGGTCAGCGATCAGCGGTTCAGCTTCGGACGCTGCGCGTCACGCGACGACTCCGAGCCGTGCGGTGTCCGTCTACGAAATACCGCATTCCCCAGAAGCAGAAGAGCGCCCCGAGGGCCAGGGCGCCGGGGGCGATCCAGAAGGCCGCGGCCAGGCCTACCCGGTCCGAGACCGCACCCACGAGGGCGGGCGAGATGGCGTCGCCCAGCGCGTGGATGACGAAGATATTCACGGCATAGGCGGTGGCGCGCACCTCGTGACCGGCTGACGTTGGCGATGATGGCGTTGAGCGGCCCCGTGTTGAGGAAGATGAACACCTCCGCCAGGAAGATCGCCGCCAGAACCCACGTCCGATCATCCAGCAGGATCACCGCCGCGGCACACGGCACGCTGAGCGCCAGCCCTATCCCGGAGACCAGGAAGTAGGCCGTCGGCAGCCGCGGAAGCAAGCGGTCGCCCAGCCACCCTCCCGCCATGGTCCCGCCGAGGCCGCTCACCAGGGTGAGCAGGCCGAAGATCAGATTCGCCTCTGCCAGCCCCATCCCGCGGATTCGCACCAGATACGTCGGCACCCAGGCCGCCAGCCCCCCGACGGCGAACGTCATGGCCGTCATCGCCAGGCAATTCAAGAGATAGCTCTTGCGTCTTGAGAAGCTCCAGGTAATCCGCCACCCGGGGCGCGGCCGTCCGGACCCGCGGTCCCGGCGCCATGGGTCGGCTCCCCCGCGGGCAGGGTCCCGCAGGCGCCCCACGGTCCAGGCCAGCCATAACCCGGGAATCCCCACGATGAAGAAGGCCGCCCGCCAGCCGAGCTCTCGCTCGAACACGCCGCCGAGCAGATAGCCGAGCGCGCTGCCCACGGGAATCGCCATGGAGAACATCGCCAGGGCTCGACCCCGGTGCGCGGGTTCGTAGGCATCGGACAGCATGGCCGGGGCCACCGCCCCGTAGCTCGCCTCGCCGACGCCGACCAGCGCTCGGCCCAAACAGGAGCTGCGCCGTAGCTCCGGACCATTCCCGAGAGCGCCGTTGCCACGCTCCAGATCCCCACGCCCAGGCCCATCAGCCGGGGACGCGACCGGCGATCCGCCAGCAGGCCGAAGACCGGCGCCGCCGACAGGTACACCCACATGAAGGCCGAGGCCAGCAGGCCGAGCTGCGTGTCCGACAGGTGCAGGTCGGCCTTGATGGCCGGGAAGACGGCAAACAGGATCTGCCGGTCGATGTAGTTGAAGAGATTGACCGCAAAGAGGAGCCAGAGCAGCCTGGATGCGCTTTTCACCGACGCTCCTCCGCGCGCCGCGCGTCGGCGCAAGAGGTTGGGCGCCCGCTCGTTCGCGGGGCGTGCCCACGACGAACAGGAACAGCCCCCAGGCCGAAACCACGGCGGCGGCGATGTAGAGCGCCGTCATCCCCATCGGCTCGTACAGCAGCCCTCCCAGGCTGTTGCCGACGAGTCCCCCGACGCCGAACGTCACCGAGGCGAACACGCCCTGCGCCGTGGTCCGCAGCCCGTCGGGAGCCAGACCTTCCACGCTCTGCACGGCGGCCAGGTAGAGCACCCCGAAGGTGAACGCGTGGGTGAGCTGGATGGCCAGGAGGAACACGGGGCCGTGCGCGACGCTGGACAGCAGCCATCGCAACGGATGCGCGGTCAACGCCACGACGAGCCAGGTCCGTGGCGTGGCCCAGCCGCACATCCGAGGCCAGAGGAGCATCACGACCAGCTCGCTCGCCGCCGCCAGCGCCCAGGCGGTCCCAGCGAAGGCCCGGGAGAATCCCAGTCGCTCCAGATGGATCGTATAGAACGTCCCATAGGGTCCGTAGCTCACCCAGGCCAAGCGCCGTGGCCGTCACGAGAATCAGTAGACGCCGATCGCGCAGGCTCTCCAGAATCTCTCGCAGCCCGACCGGGGCCAGGCGGACACGCTCCCGGCTCCTCCCCGCCCACGCCACGAGGCCGCAAGTCAGCATCGCGAGCGTGACCCCGTACATCCCCATCCGCAAACCGAGCCGATCCATGACCGCGCCCGCCCCCACCGCGGCGACGATATACCCGATCGTCCCCCACAGCCGGATGGCCGCGTACCGCTGGGGGCGATCCTTCAGCACGCGGAAGGTCATGCTGTTGGCGAAGGGGATAAGCGGTGTCCGGAAGGCCGCCAAGCAGAAGATGCCGAGCGCAGCCGGGACGAAGCGCTGTGCGTTGGGGAGAATGAGTGCCGCGAGCGCGGAGAGCCAGGTGGTCCAGAGGAAGATGCGGTCGCCGCTGCGCGTTGCATCGGCATACGCCGCCCAGAGAAAGGGCGCGACCGTCGCCACCCCCGGCATGATGGCGTTGAGCAGTCCGATCTCGGAAGAGGAAAGGCCGAACTCCCGCCACAGAGGAGTCAGATAAGGTTCGAGGACGCCGACGGCGACGAAATACCAGAAGTAATAGGCGGCAAGCGATCGGGTGTTCGTCAGCGCGCGCTCCAGCATGAGAAAGGGACGTTCGACGGTTCGAGAGTTCGGCGGTACGGCGGTTCGGAAGAACTCGGCGGCAGGCTATCCGAAAGAACTGCCGAACATCCAAACCGCCGAACTGTCGAACTGCCGAACCGTCGAACCCCCAACCTGTGTCCCGCTACATGATCGGGCCGGGGTAGACCCGTGGAATCTCCACGGCCTCGCAGGATACCTGCGTGACGCCGGGGACCTGTCGGGCCACCCTCGCCGCCGCATCCATCATGGCCGGGCTGAAGACAACGCCCTTCAGCGCCACCTGACCGCCGTGGGCCACCACCTCGACGTTGATGTTCTTGGTCAGCGGATCCTTGGCGATGGCGGCCCGCACCCGGGCCCCCAGGCTCAGGTCCCGCACCCGCTGGATCGATTCCGGCGTCGGCTGGAACCGGGCATGCCGGGCCGTGGCGACCAGCAGGTCGATGTAGAACTGCCAGGCGTCCGCCTCGGTGTTGATCACCAGGTCGTAGTTCTCCGGCAGCGTCCAGTCCAGCCCGAACAGGTAATCGATGCGCCCGGCGAGCTCGCGGTCGTAGTTCCGCACCTTCCCGGCGGCCGCCTTGTGGTCCAGCTTCTCCCGCTCCATCACCCGGCGCACCCGCACCTCGACGGGCGCCATGATCCGGACCCGCACGGCGTGGGTCACGTTGCGCAGAAAGAACGGGCCGCCGCGTCCCGCGGTGACCACGTTCCCCTTCTCCGCGAACGAGTAGTACGCCGCCTCGATGAACGTCAGGTACCGACGCTTCTCCTCGTCGAATCGCTCCCAGAGCGACAGGTGCCGGTCGGCGACGTCGGTGATCTTCTCCTCCGACACGTCATGGACGCGCGCCGCGTGCAGCAGGATCTCCCGATCCACGTAGTCAAAGCCGAGTATCTTGGCCGCGGCCGAGGCCACCTCGTACCCCCCGCTCCCCATTTCCCGCGAAATCGCCACGATTGTCATGGTCCGACCTCATCAGGGACCCCCGAGGAGCCCCGCCGGAAAGGAACCTCCACGCCATCGCCTCCTGCCCCTCGCCCGCCGCCCGGGCGCCACAGAAACGCATCTCCTTCACCGCGCACTCGCCATGACGGCGCTCGCGCCGTCGCCCTCGTCCGGCGCGGCTACGCCGGCTCCACGCGGACCCCGAGCGTCGCTAACCATTCCCGCAGGAGGCGGGCGGATCGGGATCCCGTGGCCTGCGCAGACACGCGCCGCCGGTCGTCGCCCTGCGCTTCCAGCCGCACACGCAGATGATCTTTGGGCAGGGAGCGGACGGCCCGCTCGGCCCATTCGACCGCGACGATGTACCGCGCGCTCAGGTACTCGTCCCACCCGATACCCGGGAGATCCGCGTCGGAGCGAATCCGGTACAGATCGATGTGGGCGAACTGCCATGGGGGCCTCGCGGCGGCTTCTGTCCCCACACAGCTATACTCGTTCACCAGCGTGAAGCTGGGGCTGTGAACCTCCTCGGGCTGGCAGCCCAGGCCCACCGCAACGCCGCGCACGAAGAGCGTCTTCCCGCTCCCCAACTCGCCGAACAACGCCACAAGATCGCCCGGCCGCAGGAAGCGGCCCAGAGTCTCACCGGCCCGGAGGCTTTCTTCGGGAGATGCGGACTCCCAGGACAGCTCACACTCGCCCAGTGCCAGCACGGTCATCACAGCGTTTCCGCTCCGCACACCCCCGTGGGGCCGGACAGCGAGCGCCGGGTCACGCCGACCCGCCCGATTTCACCCGCCGGATCGCCTCAGGCAAGGCGTCAAGGAGATCGCCCGCCAGCATGGCCTCGGGCCCCAGCCGGTCCGCCGCCAGGTCGCCCGCCAGACCATGGACGTAGGCCCCGGCCCGTGCGGCCAGCGGGGGCGCAGCCCCCTGGGCGATGAGGCCCGCGATCACGCCGGTCAGGATGTCGCCCGTCCCGCCCGTGGCCATCCCCGGGTTCCCCGTCGGGACGATGGCGACGCCGCCCGCCGGATCCCCGACCAACGTCCGGGCCATCTTGAGGACCAGACTGAGATGCCAATCGGCGGCGGTCTTCTGGACCACCGGAATCCGCTCCGCCAGCAGTGTCGCGGCCGACACGCCGAGCAGCCGGGCGCACTCGCCCGGGTGCGGTGTCAGGACCCGCGGGCCGGCGGCGTCGCGCAGACATTCCGCCGCTCCTGCCAGCGCGTTCAGGCCATCCGCATCCAGCACGACCGGTATGCGGAGTCGTGTGACCAACTCCCGGACCAGGGCCTGGGTTGCCGGGTGCGTCCCCAGACCAGGACCGATCGCCACCGCATCCTTCCCTTCCGCCAGGCGGAGCAGCGGCTCCAGGGCGGCCAGGTCCACCGTCCGTGCTTCGGTCTCTGGAACCGGCACGGTCATGACCTCGGTCAGCTTGACCTCGAGGATGTCATTGAGGCTGGCCGGCACCGCCAGCGTCACCAGGCCGGCGCCGATCCGCTGGGCGCCCAAGGCCGCCAGAGCCGCCGCGCCCGTCTTGCCCACCGATCCGGCGACCACCAGGACGTGTCCAAAGCTCCCCTTGTGCGCCGCGGGGTCCCGGGCGGGAAACGCCCCCTGCACGTCGGCGGGCTCCAGCAGCCCCACGCCCGTCGCCCCGCCCGCCACGAGCGTCCGCGGGATGCCGATATCCACCACCCGGACCCGCCCGGCGTGGGCCGCGGCCGGGAAGAGGATCAGGCTCCGTTTCGGCGCGGCGAAGGTCACCGTGAGCGTCGCGCGGACGGCCGGACCGGACGCTTCTACGCGATCCGCGCCCAGACCCGACGGGATATCCACGGCGACGACCGGTCGCCCCGACCGATTCACCGCGTCGATCGCATCGGCCAGGATGTCGCGCGCGGGTCCGCGGGCCCCGGTCCCCAAGATCGCGTCCACCACCACGTCGGCGGAAGCGAGACACTCGCGCAGACCGGGCAGATCGTTCGCCGTGGAGATCTCGACCGGCGGCGCGCCCAGTTTCTCCAGGATCTCCAGGTTGATCCGGGCGTCGCCCTGCACCGCGTCCCGGCGCGCCAGCAGCACGGTGCGGACCGAGATCCCTCGGCCGAGGAGGCGGCGCGCGATCACGAATCCGTCCCCGCCGTTGTTCCCCTGTCCGCACAGGACCAGGACGCGAAGCCCACCGATCCCGGGAAACGCCGCGAGGATCTCGCGGACGGTTTCCGCGCCGGCGTTCTCCATCAGGAGCAGAGATGGAATCCCGAACTCGACGGCGGTCCGCCGATCCATCTCCTGCATCTCCGACGCCGTCGCCACTCGGATCATGGCCCCTCGATCGCCGCGCCGCGCCTCTGACGCGCGCCGTCGCTCACCGTCCGTCCGTCGCCACCACCACGGCCAGTGCGTATCCCCCGTCGTGCGAGAGGCTCACCAGTGTCTGCCGGATACCCAGGGCCTCTGCTCGGGCGCCCGCCGCGCCCGTCCAAGACAGGTTGGGCGGCGTGCCGTCCCCCGAACGGATCTCGATGTCCAGCCACCGGACCCCGAATCCCCATCCGGTTCCCAGGGCTTTCATGGCCGCCTCCTTCGCCGCCAGGCGCGCGGCCAGGTGCATCGCCGGACGCGCCCGGTTGAGACAGTCGCCGCGTTCCGCCGGCGTGAAGACCCGGCCCAGAAACCGCTCCTGGTGCCGCGACAGGAGATCTTCCACGCGCGCGATCGCCACCAGGTCCGTGCCGATCCCGAGGATCATCGGGCCCCGCCGCCCTGCAGGACCTGGCGGATCTCCCGGACCGCATCGCTCATGCCCGTCAGGACCGCCCGGGCGATCAGACAGTGCCCGACGTCGACCGCGGTGATCTCCGGAAGTTCCGCCAACGCTCCCAGGCTCTGGAAGGTGAGACCGCCTCCGGCATGGACGGCGAGCCCCAGTCGATGGCCCATCTTGATCGCGTTGGTGAGCGCCTCGAACTCCGCCGCCCGGCCGGCATCGCTCGCCGCCCAGGAGAACCGTCCGGTGTGGACCAGCACCGCCCCCGCCCCCACGCGCTGCGCCGCCTTGATCTGGGTCGGCACCGGATCCACCGACACGGCGACCAGGATGCCGCTCGCCTTGAGAGCCTCGACGAACGGAAGGATCTCCTCGCGGCGATCCTCCACATCCAACCCCCGCTCGGCGCCCAGCCCTTCGCGCGCCCCCGGAATCAGGGTGACCGCGTCCGGGCGCACGGCCAGCGCCAGCTTGAGAAACTCGTCCTGGGCCGGCATGCGGACGATCAGGGCTGTCCGCACCACCTCGCGCAGCATCCGCACATCCCGCTCCTGGATGCCGCCCTGCTCCCGGCCGCAGGTCACGCGGACCCCGCCCGCCCCGGCCAGCTCGGCGAGGGCCGCCGCCACGACCGGATCCGGGTCGCGCGTGCCGCCGGCTTGCCGCAACATGGCCAATTGGTCCAAGCCGACAACGAGCGTCGTCATCGCGTCACCCCGCACCGTGGTTCATCGCTCATGGATCACCCCGGGATCCGAGCCGTGCTGCGCGCTCGGCGCCCCGCCCTCACTCGCCGATCGCCGTCCGAATGGCCGCCGCGATGTTCCCCGCCAGCGACAGGATGCGCTCCTCGTCCGGCCCCTCAACCATCACCCGCACCAGCGGTTCCGTCCCCGAGTAACGCACCAGGACCCGCCCGCTGCCGGCAAGGGCGGCTTCCGCGCCCTGAATTTCCCGCTGGACCGTGGGCAACGTCGCCAGGTCTTCCTTGCGCTGGACACGGATGTTCTGAAGTGTCTGGGGATACCGCCGCATGCACGCCGCCAGCTCGGACAGGGGCTTGCCCGAACGGACCATGGTCGCCAAGACCTGCAACGCGGTGACGACGCCATCCCCGGTCGTGTTGTGCTCCGCGAAGATGACGTGCCCCGATTGTTCCCCGCCCAGCGTGTATCCGTGGCGGAGCATCTCCTCGAGGACGTACCGGTCCCCCACCGCGGTGCGCACCAAATTGATCCCCGCCTCGCGCAAGGCTATTTCGAGACCGACATTACTCATCACCGTCGCCACCACCGTGCGGGCCGGCAGGCGCCCCGCCGCAGCGAGGTCGATGGCGCACAGGGCCAAGATCTGGTCGCCGTCCACCAACGCCCCGGTCTCGTCCACGGCGAGGACCCGATCCCCGTCCCCGTCGTGCGCGAACCCGACGTGGGCCCGCTCCGTGACCACCACCCGCTGAAGCTGTTCCGGGTAGAGCGACCCGCACCCGGCGTTGATGTTGAGACCATCCGGCGCCACGTTGAGCGCGATGATCTCCGCCCCCAGTTCCTGCAGCACGGCCGGCGAAACGCGGTACGCCGCACCGTGCGCGCAATCCACCGCCACCTTCAGGCCGCGCAGCGTGAGCCCTTTCGGAAAGGAGTTCTTCGGCAAACTCGATGTACCGGCCCGCCGCATCTCCGACGCGGTAGGCCTTGCCGATGTCGTTGGCGGGCGGGCGGACCCGATCGAGGGCCCCGGAGAGGATCATCTCTTCGATCTCGGCCTCGAGCGCGTCGGGCAGCTTCAAACCCTCTCCCGAAAAGAATTTGATCCCGTTGTCCTCAAAGGAATTGTGCGACGCCGAGATGACCACGCCCGCGTCGGCGCGCAGGCTTCGCGTGATGAAAGCGATGCCGGGCGTGGGGAGGGGGCCGACCAGGATCACGTCCACCCCCATGGAGGTGATGCCGGCAGTCAGGGCGGTCTCCAGCATATAGCCGGTCAGCCGGGTGTCCTTGCCGATCACGATGCTCCGCCGGTCGCCGGGCGCCTTGAGGCGGTGCGCCGCCGCCCGTCCGAGCTTGACCACTGTTTCCGGCGTCATCGGTTCCTGATTGGCAACACCCCGCACGCCGTCCGTTCCGAACAATCGTCCCATACGTCCCCTCCGTCCTCTTCGCTTAGGAGCCGTTACGAAATAATTTGGCCATTATTTGAAATTTCGTTACGGCTCCTTATGCCGTTTCCGGAATTTCTCCGGTCAAGTCATTCTTTGACAACGGCCTAGGATGGCTTCGGCCCGATCTCGACCTCCACGGTGACCACGGCGCTGTCTCGCACCTGGACTTGGCGTCCGACCGGTTCCAGCAGCACCCGCGCGGAGAACGAAGTCGTCTGCCCCGTCAGGCTGATCGGCAGCGTGTGGACCCGAGTGATTCGCCTGATCTCGCTGGTCGGGCCGACCATACGGATGCGGGTGGGCACCGAGACCACCCGTCGGACGACGTAGCCTTCCGGCGGGGTGCCCTCCGTCCGGGGGCTGATCTCCACCTCGCGCTCGACGGAGGGCTCCAGCACCACCCGTACCCGCTGCGGAGTGACCCCGACCACCTGGATACCGCGCGGGACGCGGATGAGATCAGGCCGGATCGGAATGATGTTCTCTCCTTCCGCCCACTTGACGGGCAACTCGCCCAGCGTGACCTCGCGCGGGGCGAGCGACGTCACCAGCGTTTTCGGACCGCGGAGGTGAATGTCCAGCGCGTCCGCCGGATCGTTCGCCAGGAAGAGGTCCTGAGGCAGTGCGAGTTGCAGCGGAACGTGCAGCGTTACCTCGACCTTCTGCTCCCCCAGGACGACGATCCAGAGGAACCCCGCCAGGGCGAGCGAGAGGAGCTTGAGACCCAGGTTGTGCAGGAGCCATTTCCGCATGTGCAACCTGCCCCGCCGCCATCATATCGACCGCGCGCTCACTCCGCCAGACCACCGGCCGCGGCGACCGTGTTGGCCTTCGCCCGGCCGAACCCCCGCCGCGGCGGGCCCAACAGACGGCCCAGCCGTTGTCGAACGACCGCCCCGTCCAGGTTCCGGGTGATCTCCCCCCCGACGACCAGGGAGATGGTCCCGGTTTCCTCCGACACCACGATCGCGATAGCGTCGCTCTCTTCGGTCACGCCGACGGCGGCCCGGTGGCGGGTCCCCAGATCCCGCGGCAGCTCGGAATTGATGCTGAGCGGAAGGAAGCACGAAGCGGCCACGATCCGGTCCCGGCTCAAGATGGCCGCCCCGTCGTGCAAGGGAGAGTACGGGTAGAAGATCGACTCCAACAGTCGGCGCGACACGATGGCGTCCACCGGCGTCCCGGAGTCCACGATGTCCGCCAGGCGGGAGTCCCGCTCCAGCACCACGATCGCCCCCACCTTCTTCGCGGCCAGGGCGGTCACGGCGCGCACCACCTCGTCGATCATGTGCGCCTCCTGGTAACGCCAGAAGGCGCGCAGCAGGCTCCCGCGGCGGCCCATGCTCGCCAGGGCGCGCCGCAGTTCGGGCTGGAACAGGATGATGACCAGCAGCAACCACACCGCCAGCAGATTGGAGAGGGCCCAGTTCACCGTCACCAGGCCGATGCGGAGCGACACCCACGAGGCGAAATACAGGAGCGCCAGCCCCAACAGCATCTGGAACGCCCGGGTCCCTCGCACCGCCAGGACGATCTGGTAGATGGCGAACGCCACGATCAGGATGTCGAGGGCGTCGATCCAGCGGAACTGATGGAGCAGCCCGAGCATCCCTCATCCCTCCTGCGGGGGTGGCCAGAAAAGGTGAGACTGCGACGCCCTCCCAGAACGCGGGGCGGCAGCGGGAGGCAGAGGAGGCGAGCCCGGGACGCTCCCGGGCGCTCACTGACTGGGAAAACCAGATCGGTGGCCGGCAGCTCAGCCGCCGCGCGCGCCGCCGCACGGTAAGAGGAATCCGAGCGGCCGCCCGCTCCCGATTGACACGACCCGCTGGCTCATGGGTCTTCCGCGAAAACGGCACGCGAAGTTCCACCCCGGATGTGCCCGTCGCACCGCGGGCCGCGCCCGGCGTTTAGGAGCCGTTACGAAATAACTTGGCCATTTTTTCCATTTCGTTACGGCTCCTTATGCCGTTTTCGAAATTTCTCCGGTCAAGTTATTTTTTGACAACGGCTTACGCCGCGGCGGCGGGCGCGGGGGACCCGGCGCCCTTCACGATCGTGTCAATCTCGAGGCCGTCCAGCACCTCGCGCTCCAAGAGAGCCTCGGCCAAGTGATGCAAGGAGTCCAGCCGGCGCTGCACGCAGCCCCTTGGCCCGCTCGTAGTTCTCCATCACGATGCGACGCACCTCGCGATCGATCTCCATCGCGGTGTGCTCGCTGTAATCCTGGTGCTGGGCGATCTCGCGACCCAGAAAAACCATCTCTTCCCGCTTGCCGAACTGGAGGGGGCCCATCTTCTCGCTCATACCCCACTCGCACACCATCTTGCGGGCCAGTTCGGTCGCCCGCTCGATGTCGTTCATGGCCCCCGTCGTCACCTCCGGCTCCCCGAACACGATCTCTTCGGCGATCCGCCCGCCATACAGGATGGCGATGTCGTTCAGCAAGAACTCCTTGGAGTAGTTGTGCTTGTCCTCCGTGGGGAGCTGCTGCGTCACGCCCAGCGCCCGGCCGCGCGGGATGATGGTCACCTTGTGGATCGGGTCCGTGCCCGGCAGCAGCTTCGCCACCAGGGCGTGCCCGGCCTCGTGGTAGGCGGTGATCCGCCGCTCCTTGGCGCTGACCACCAGGCTCTTTCGCTCCACGCCCATCAGGACCTTGTCCTTGGCGTTTTCGAAGTCCGCCATCTCCACGAGCTTCTTGTTGGCCCGCGCCGCCAGGAGCGCCCCCTCGTTGACCAGGTTGGCGAGGTCCGCGCCCGAGAAGCCCGGCGTCCCGCGGGCCAGCACCTGCAGGTCCACGTCGGGGCCGAGCGGGATCTTCCGCGTGTGGACCTTCAGGATCCCCTCGCGTCCCCTCACGTCCGGACGCGCCACGACCACCTGCCGATCGAACCGGCCCGGTCGCAGCAGCGCCGGGTCCAGGACGTCCGGGCGGTTGGTGGCCGCGATCAGGATCACCCCGTCGTTGGACTCGAACCCGTCCATCTCGACGAGAAGCTGGTTCAGCGTCTGCTCCCGCTCGTCGTGGCCGCCGCCGAGGCCGGCCCCGCGGTGGCGGCCGACGGCGTCGATCTCGTCCATGAAGATGATGCAGGGGGCGTTCTTCTTGCCCTGCTCGAAGAGGTCCCGAACCCGGGAGGCGCCCACGCCCACGAACATCTCCACGAAATCCGATCCGGAGATGGAAAAGAAGGGCACGTTGGCTTCGCCCGCGATGGCCCGCGCCAGGAGGGTCTTCCCCGTACCGGGCGGTCCCATCAGCAGCACGCCCTTGGGGATGCGCCCGCCCAGCTTCTGGAACTTCTGCGGGTCCTTCAGGAACTCGATGATCTCCTGCAGTTCCTCCTTGGCCTCGTCCACGCCGGCGACATCCGCGAAGGTCACCTTGTTCTGCTTATCGGAGAGCAGCCGCGCGCGGCTCTTGCCGAAGGAGAGGGCCTTGGCGCCGCCCCCTTGCATCTGCCGCATGAAGAAGATCCAGATCCCCAGGAAGAGCAGCATGGGCAACCAGGAGAGCAGGAACGTCATGTACCACGGCTGGCCCTCCGAGGGCTTGGCGGTGATCTTCACCCCCTGCTTGCGCAGCAGGGGCAGCATGTCCTTGTCCTCCGGGGCGTAGCTTCGAAACACCGAGTTGTCGCTGAGGCGGCCGGTAATGTCGCTGCCGCGCAGCGTCACCTCGCCGACTTCGCCCCGCTCCACCTTGGCCATGAAATCGCTGAAGATCAGCTCTTTCTGCATGGGCTGGGTCTGGTTGAAAATGTTGAAGACCAGCACCATGATGAGGCCGATCACCAGCCACAGGGCGAGATTCTTGAAAAAAGGATTCACCCGCACTCTCCTCAATCGTCCCAGCCGCGGAACCCAACAATTATGAGAGGTTCTACCATGACACCACCTGAAAGACAACAGGAAACCTGGCCTTCCGGCCGCCCGCATTCCCGCACCGAAGCCCTGCCGAGGCCGACGAGCGTCGCCGGCGCCCGTCCCGTGCCGCTTCGCGCAGACTCCGCCGCCGGGCCGGTAGCCTGGATGCGCCGGTCCTCGGCGCGACAGGTGGCGGTTACGGGGCGGGGACGGGCTCCAGTGTCGCGATGTGGGGCAGGTGTCGGAAGCGCTGGGCATGATCCAGACCGTACCCCACCACGAAAGCGTTCGGGATGACGAACCCGCAGTACTCGATCGGGGTCTGGACCTCCCGCCGCTCCGCCTTGTCCAACAGGGCGCAGAGCGCCACGCTCCGGGGAGATTGCGCCTGGAGGAGTTGCCGCAGGTGGACGATGGTGTGCCCGGTGTCGATGATGTCTTCCACGATCAGCACGTCCCGATCCGTGAGGGACACCCCGGCGGCCTTGGTGAAGCGGGGCTTCCCCAGCGGCGCGGTGGCGTCGCTGTAACTCTCCATGGCCACGAAGTCGCTCTGGCAGGGAATCTGGAGGGCCCGGCACAGGTCTGCCCAGAAGATTGCCGCCCCCTTCAGCACGCAGATGAGCAGGAGATCCCGGCCGGCGTAGTCCCGGGAGATCGCCTGTGCCAACTCGCGCACGCGGGTCCGGATCTCAGCGGCCGACAGCAGGGTGGGACCCAGCCGATATTCCATGGGCTGCCTCCAGGAACCTCACCTCGGCCAGACACGCGACGGGTTCCCCGTGCCAGCGGAACTCGTCCGCGATGCGGTGGCCCACCACCCAGGCGATCCGCCCCCCCGCCACCAGCAGCGGGATCCGTCGCCGCTCGTCGCGAGGAACTTTGGCGTCCACGAAGAAATCCTGGAGCTTCTTGGCGCCGGGGAGGCCGAGCGGCCGGAACCGATCCCCGGGCCGCCAGGGCCGCAGCGTCAGGGGCTCCGTCAAAAGGTCGGGGCTCATGACCTCTCGGAGCGAGTCCCCTCGGTCCATCCGGACCTCCGCCCCCGTCACGCGTCGCACGCGGACCACGCACCGCCCGCCATCCCAGCGCGTCCACCGGCCGAGCCGCACGGACGCCGCGCGCACCAAGCCGGAGGGCGCGGCGTCTCGGTCTTTCCCACGCGTCCGCCCCGGGAGCGTCGCCGGCCCGAACCAGAGATACGTCGTCGTCGCCCAGACCTGCACGCCGCCCGGAAGAGGGACGGCCCCTCCTTTCTCTGCCGTGTGCAGGAGCGCGCCGAGATGCCGGCGGGTGAGGCCGTGTCGCGGGCCGGCTGCCCGCCCGAAGGCCAGGGCGAGAAGGCGCCGCGCCACGCCTCTCGGCGCCGCTCGCAGGACGTCTCGGCGCACGCCGACCGTACCGCGGCGGACGCAGCATGGCGTCCCGGGCGCTGGCCGACGCCGCCGACATGAGCGCCTCGTCGTCCTCCCGCGCGTGCGTAGCCAGCCCGGCAAGCGTCTCTACAATCCGCGGGTTGTACTCCCGCGCAAGCTGCGGGAGGAGTTGACGTCGGATCCGATTCCGCCGGTACGCGACCGACCGGTTTGACGGGTCGTCGCGGAAGGCGACCCGTTGCCGCACGGCATAGGCGTCGATCGCCGCCCGCGAGACACCCAGCAGCGGGCGTAGAACGTGGTCGCGTACCGCGGGAATCCCCGCTAGGCCGCGCACGCCGGTGCCGCGTAGCAGATTCAGGAGCACCGTCTCCGCTTGGTCGTTCTGCGTATGCGCCGTCAGCACCCAGCCGGCCCGCGCCCGTTTCCGGATCGCCTCCAGTGTCGGCGTACCGCGCCTCCCGCGCCCACACCTGGACCGAGGTGCCGCGGGGTCGGGTCTCGGCGACCAGCCGCGTCACCGACACCGGCAGGCCATAGCGGTCCGCCGCTGCCACCACCAGCGCCGCGTCCCGGTCTGCCGAACGTCCCCGTAATCCATGATGAATGTGCGCGACGCGAAGCGCGAGGCGTAGACACGACCGGGCGAGGGCGTGGAGCAGGACCATGGAATCCACCCCGCCCGAGACCGCCACCACCACCCGGGCCCCCGGTCGCACCCCCGCCGTGCGGAGTGCGTCGGCCACCGCATTGACCAGCGCTCTCGGCAATCCGTTCCCCCGTCCGCCCAGGGCGGCATGTCGGCGGCAGCTTACTGAAGGCGCCAACCCTCGTCAACAGCAAAGCCGGGGCGCGAGCAAACGCGAACGCCCTCCGAGTTTCGTGCACCCGGAGGGCGTGACGACGGCGAGAGAGGCCGACGCACCGCCGCTACGGTGTAACCGCGGCCGTGCGCTCGAGCACGATCTCGCCTCCGGCCACGTCCACGCGGACCCGGTCGCCGTCGCCGAACTCCCCCTCCAGCATTCGCCGCGCCAGCGGGTCCTGGACGAAACGCTGGATGGCTCGCTTGAGGGGTCGAGCGCCGTACACCGGGTCGAAGCCCTGCCGCGCCAGGAACTCCTTGGCCCGATCGGCGACGTCGAGCTCTAGCTTGCGACCCGTCAGTCGCCGCTGGAGCACCCGCAGTTGAATGTCCACGATCTGCGTGATCTCCCGCAGCGACAATCGGTGGAAGATCACCGTCTCGTCGACCCGGTTCAGGAATTCCGGCCGGAACGCCGTCTTGAGAAGCCCGGTGACCTTCTCCCGTATGGCCGCCTCGTCCTGGTCCTCCTGGATGAACTGGCTTCCCAGGTTGGAGGTCATGATCACCAATGCGTTCTTGAAGTCCACGGTCCGCCCCTGTCCGTCGGTGAGCCTGCCATCGTCCAGCACCTGCAGCAGGATATTGAAGACATCCGCATGGGCCTTCTCGATCTCGTCGAAGAGGATCACGGTGTAGGGCCGCCGTCGCACTGCCTCGGTCAGGTACCCGCCCTCCTCGTAGCCCACATAGCCCGGCGGCGCACCGATGAGTCGTGCCACCGAGTGCTTCTCCATGAACTCGGACATGTCGAGACGGACGAGGGCTCGTTCGTCGTCGAAGAGGAACTCCGCCAACGCGCGCGCCAGCTCCGTCTTGCCCACGCCGGTCGGACCCAGGAACAGGAACGAGCCGAGCGGCCGGTTCTCGTCCTGGAGACCCGCCCGCGCCCGCCGAATGGCGTTGGCGACCGCCATGATGGCCTCCGCCTGGCCCACCACGCGCTCGCGCAGCCGGTCCTCCATGGCAAGCAGCTTCTGCGTTTCGGCCTGCAGCATCTTCGCGACCGGGATGCCGGTCCAGCGGGAGACCACCTTGGCGATATCCTCTTCGTCGACCTCTTCCTTCAGCATCCGGTCCGGTCCCTCCAGCGCTCCCAGGGCGGCCTGCTCGGCGTGAAGCGTCTTCTCCAGCCCGGCCAGCGTGCCGTACCGGATCTCGGCGACCTTTCCCAGCTCTCCCTCACGCTCCGCCTTCTCGGCCTGGAGCCGCGCGGATTCGATCTGCTCCTTCAGGGCGCGGATCCTCTGGATGCTGGTCTTCTCCCGCTCCCAGCGGCCCCGGAGCTCGGCCCGGCGCGTGTCCAGATCGACCACCTCGGCCTCCAACCGCTCGAGACGCTCCACGGTGTCGGGATCGGTGTCGCGCTTCATGGCTTCGCGCTCGATGCCGAACTGCCGGATCTTCCGCTCGACCTCGTCCAGCTCCGACGGGGAGGCTATCGATCTCCATCCGCAGCATGCTGGCGGCCTCGTCCATCAGGTCGATCGCCTTGTCGGGCAGGAACCGATCGGTGATATAGCGGTTCGAGAGGGTCGCCGCGGCCACCAAGGCAGCGTCCCGGATCCGTACGCCGTGGTGCACCTCGTACCGCTCCCGGAGCCCCCGCAGAATCGAGATGGTGTCCTCGACGCTGGGCTGCCGCACCACGATAGGCTGGAAACGCCGCTCCAGCGCGGCATCCTTCTCGATGCGCTTCCGGTATTCATCCAGCGTCGTGGCGCCCACGCAGCGGAGTTCCCCTCGGGCCAGCGCCGGTTTCAGCATGTTGCTGGCGTCCATCGCCCCCTCGGCCGCGCCGGCGCCCACCAGCGTGTGCAGTTCGTCGATGAACAGAATGATCCGCCCGGCGGCCTCCGTCACCTCTTTCAGCAGGGCCTTGAGCCGATCCTCGAATTCGCCGCGGTATTTCGTGCCGGCGACGAGGGCGCCCAGGTCCAGCGCCACGACCTGTTTCTCTTTCAAGGACTCGGGTACGTCCCCGCGCACGATTCGCTCCGCCAGTCCCTCCACGATCGCCGTCTTCCCGACGCCCGGCTCCCCGATCAGGACCGGATTGTTCTTGGTCCGGCGCGACAAGACCTGGATCACCCGCCGGATCTCCTCGTCCCGCCCGATCACCGGGTCGAGCTTTCCCTTCTGCGCCAGGTCGGTGAGATCCCGGCTGTACCGTTGCAGCGCCTGGTACTTCTCCTCCGGGTTGGGGTCGGTGATGCGCTGCCCTCCCCGCACGGTCTGGAGGGCCGCGTAGATGCCGTCCTTGCCGACTCCAGCGGCGCGCAGGATCTGAGCGACCGGACCGGTGGGTTCGTCCAGAAGCGCCAACAGCAGATGTTCCGACCCGATGTACTCGTCTTTGAGGCGCCCGGCCTCCTCCTGAGCCCGCTTGAAGACCTCATTGAGGCGAGGAGTCAGGTAGATCTGCGTCGGACCGTAGACCTTTGGGAGCTTCCCGAGTTCCTGGCGCAGCGCGACCGCCATCTGCTTCGGGCTGGCGCCGACCTTCTGGAGAACCGGGATGAGGACTCCGTCGGCTCTGCTCGACGAGACCCAGCAGGAGGTGTTCCGCGTCCACCGCCTGGTGCTGCATCTCCTCGGCGATCTTCTGCGCAGCCTGGATGACTTCCTGGGCCTTGAACGTGAATTGCTCAAACCGCACGGCGTCCTCCTCTCAAAACCTCGAATCGTTGTATTGCCTTATCATGTGTTTAATATAAAACTTGAGTCTATTCATGTCAATATAGAACAATATTATTCCACCCATGGATTCCGAAGAACCATCCTGATTTATTGGCTGAAGTAATATCCTGAGCAGATATTTTGTGGTCGGTATTCTCGTCGGTGGGCGACTTACAACGTCGCGGTTTACATATCACCAACTACTTGATTCTTATAGAGCTAAGTATCTATCAAAAATAGATCTATCATCAAAGATCATCTTGGATTCTTCCCTCCAGTTGAATACTTCCTTTTTCCAGGATGTATGCGCGATCACTCACCTCTCTGGTGAAGTGGACATTCTGCTCAGAGAGGATGATCGTCATCCCTCCCGCCTTGAGTTGAAGCAACTGCTCGATCATGGTCCGGACGACCACGGGTGCCAGGCCTTCCGACGGTTCGTCCAATAGCAGAACTCGCGGATTCCCCATGAGGGTCCTGGCCAGCGTCAGCATCTGCTGCTCTCCGCCGCTGAGCCCTCCCCCCCGCCGGTCCGCCAGGCTCCGCAGCGCGGGGAACAATGCCTCCACTCGCTCCAGGGTCCACGGCGAGTCCCCGGATCGTCCCCGGCGCCGACCGACTGCCAGGTTCTCCCGGACCGTGAGGTCAGGGAAGATGCGCCGGTCCTGCGGGACGTATCCGATGCCGGCTCGCGCGATCAGATACGGGGGCAGCCCCACAAGCTCGGCGCCGTCAAGGACCACGTGTCCGGCGCTCGGACGCGCGATCCCCATGATCGCCTTCAGCGCGGTCGACTTCCCGGCGCCGTTTCGACCGAGGAGCGCCACGATCTCGCCCCGGTCGGCGCGGAGGCTCACGCCGAAGAGGACGTGGCTCACCCCGTACCCGGCGTGCAGGTTCGACAGTTCAAGCACCACCCGGGGTGCCGCCCTGTCCGGGGTCACCGGACACCTCCAAGATACACCCGCTGGACATCGGGATTCGCCCGGACCTCCGCCGGGCTCCCCTCGGCCAGCACGCCGCCGTGGTTCATCACCAGAATCCGCCTCGCCGACGCGAAGACGACGTCCATGTCATGTTCCGTAAAGAGCACCGTCAGCCCCCGGGCGCGCACGATCGTGGTCACCAGGCGCATGAGCCCTGCCCGTTCCGCCACGGACATGCCCGCCGTCGGCTCATCCAGCAGCAACAGCGCCGGCTCCCCCGCCAGCGCCAGCGCCAGATCCACTCGCTTCAGGTCACCCAGCGAGAGCGTCCCGCAGCACTCGTCGGCATACCGGAGGAGCCCCACCTGCTCCAACAGGGCGTCGGCGGACCCGCGGACCAGGCGCGCCGCCTCAGCCACCATCTGTCTGCTCCGCCCGGCGCTCGAAAGGAGCACCGTCTGGACGTTTTCGCGGACCGTCAAACTACGGAAGGTGGCGGGTACCTGGAAGGTTCGGCTGATGCCACGCCGCCAGATCCGGTGCGGAGCGGTCCCACCGATCTCCTCGCCCCGAAAGAGAATCCGTCCGCGATCGCAGGCCAGCTGCCCGGTCAAGAGATTGAAGAGCGTCGTCTTGCCGGCCCCGTTCGGCCCGATCACCGCACAGACGTCTCCGACATCCAGCGAGAAACTCACCCCCGCCACCGCCTGGACACCCCCGAAGGCCTTCCAAGCGTCCCGGACGTCGAGTAGCGGTGTCTCAGCCACGGCGATCCTCCGACGACGCCCGGCGGGACCGCCAGATCCCCAGCAGGCCGCCTGGAAATACCAGCACGACCGCCAGCAGGACGACCCCCAGGCACGCCTGCCAGTACTCGGTGTAAAGCGTCATCACCGTGTCCAGCCCCTTGAACGCCGCCGCCCCGAGCGGCGCACCCGCCGCCCAGTGGATTCCTCCGAGCAGGACCATGACCAGGGATTCCACCGACACGGCCACGGACAGGTAGTCGGGAAAGACGCTCCCCTTCAGGAAGGCAAACAGGCTGCCCCCGAACCCGGCCAACAGCCCCGCTACCACGAAGGCCTGCAACTGATGGCCGGGGACGTTCACGCCGATCGTCGCGCACCGCACCGCATGATCGCGCGCCGCCCGGAGCGTCAGGCCGAACGGGGACTCCGTCATTCGCCGGAGGAGCACCAGCCCTCCAGCCCCGACCCCGAGCGCCAGATAGTAATAGCGGACCGGCGTCGCCAGATACGGCGCGGGCCAGATCCCGAGGAGGCCGTTGTCTCCCCCCGTGACGTCGTACCATTGATGCGCGACGGCATAGACGATCTGCGCGCACGCCAGCGTCATCATGGCAAACGGGATCCCGCTGAGCCGCACGCAGAAGTATCCGAAGACCAGGGCCGCGCCGCCGGCCAGCGCGGGACCGAACACGAACGCCAGGGGCATCGCCAGGCCCCCCTGTTTCAGGAGCAGCGCCGCCCCGTACGCCCCCAGACCGAAGTACGCCGCATGGCCGAACGAGATCATGCCCCCGGTCCCGACGAGGAGTTGAAGGCTCCCGGCCACGAGGGCGAAGGCCAATATGTCCACCAGCAGCCAGAGGACGAACGTCGGGACCACCAGGGGTGCAATCAGGAGCAGGACACCTCCGGCCACCATTGCCCAACGCGGCACCGTTGGGTGGCCGTCGAAACCATCCTGCGGCGCCCCCTCCGAGGCGAGGGGGGCCGGGGCCCGGCCCAACAGCCCCCACGGTCGAATGGTGAGGACCGCGGCCATCAAGAGAAAGACCAGGACGAGCTGGAACTCTCGGGGGAGCCACACGATCCCCAGCGACTGGAGGACGCCGAGGAGGATCGCCCCCACCAGCGCGCCGAAGACGTTGCCCATCCCGCCGATCACCACCACCACGAACGCCTCGACGATGATGGCGGTATCCATCACCGTGGTGAGCGGCTGGCGCGCGACCTGGAGCGCTCCCGCCACACCGGCCAACCACGATCCGACGACGAACACGCCGGTAAAAAGCCAGGCCTGGTTGACGCCCAGCGCGCCCGCCATCTCGCGATCGGAGGCCGCAGCGCGGACCAGGACCCCCCACCGGGTGTGGTGCAGGACCCCCCACAGACCCAGGGCCACCGCCGGTCCGAGCGCCAGAACGGCAAGGTCGTAGGTGGGAACGAGCTGGCCCAGCACGAGAACAGTCCCGTCCAGGCCGGGCGGTTTGAGGCCCACCCGATGCTCCGCCCCCCAGAAGAACCGCACCACGTCGCCGAGGATCAGCACCAGCGCGAAGGTGAGGAGCAGTTGGTAGAGCTCCGGCGCCCGATACACCCGGCGCACGAGTCCGATCTCCACGATCCCGCCGAGGAGCGCCACGCCGAGCGGCGCGAGCAGCATGCCCGCGTAGGGGCTCAGCAAGCCGAAGGGGAGGACGGTGCCCAGGGTGACGGTCAGGTAGGCCGCCAGCATGTACAACGAGCCGTGGGCGAAGTTGATCGTTCGCGTGACACCGAAGATCAGCGACAACCCGGACGCGATGAGGAAGAGGATCATCGCGTGCGTCAGCCCCGCCAGGAGCTGGAGGAGGAGCGCGGTCATGAACGTGTCATGGGTGGGTACCGGGAAGGGCTCACACGACCGCCCGGGGCCGCCGCCGGGCGGTCACTTGGCCGCCTCGCGCATCCGGCGCACCTCGGCTTCCGACGGCAGGGCTTTGTCTCCGGGCACGTACTCCCACCGAACCATGATCCCGGTCCCGCGGGGGGGATCCAGTTTCGTGATGCCCACCCAGGCACCCATGGTGGACTGGTGGTCGAAGGGGCGATACGTGATGGGGCCGATGGGGGTCTCGACCGTCAGCGATTCCATGGCCGAGACCATCGCCTCGGTGTCCGTGCCCCGCGCCTTCCGGATGGCCTCGAAGGCGGAGAGGAAGGTGATGTAGCCGACCAGCGCGCCGGCCACGGGATGCCGGCCGGTCCGCTTCGTGAACTTGTCGACGAAGGTCAGGTGCGCCGGGGTCCGGATGTCGTACCATGGGTACCCCGTGACCAGCATCCCCTCGGGGGCGTCCAGCTTCAGCGGGTCCATGTACTCGGGCTCGCCCAGGAGAATCCCCACGGCGTACGCCTTCCCAAAGAGCCCGCGCTTCCCGGCTTCGCGGGCGAACGCCAGCCAATCGCTCCCAAAGAGGGACACGTAGAGCGCCTCGGGTTGCTGGTTCAGGAGCGCCGTGACGTATCCCCCGGGCTCCAGCTTGGCCAGCGTCGGCCAGTGCTCGCCGACCACCTGAGCGTCCGGCTTCAACTCCTTGAGCCGTGCCCAGAACGTCTCCCATGCGCGCCGGCCGTACTCGTAATTCGGGCCGATGACGGCCCATTTCCGGTATGGAAGCGTGGCGGCCCGTTCCGCCAGCATGCGCCCCTGGGAATACGTGTTGGGCCGGACGCGAAACGTATAGCGATGGCCTTGCGACCAGGTGATCGCCTCCGAGAGCGGCTCGGCGGCGAGAAAGAGGGTCTTATGCATCTTGGCGAAATCCGAGACGGCCAAGCCCACGTTGCTGAGGTAGGTCCCCGCCAGGAGATGGACCTTCTCCCCGGCCACCAGTTCCTGCGCGTGCTTGATGGCCTCCGCCGGATTCCCCTTGTCATCTCGGAACAGGACCTCGACCTTTCGGCCCAGCAGGCCACCCCCACTATTCACCTCGTCCACGGCCATCTCCACCGCCTGGCGATACGGCTGGGTGAAGCCGGCCGCGATGCCGCTGTACGAGTTGATCTCCCCGATTCTGATCGGCCCCTGTGCGCACGTGGAGCGCGTGCCCAGCAGGGACGTCAGGAGCAACATCAGGATGAGCGAACCACGCATGGCCATTTCACCTCTCCGGTCACCCGGGGTTTCCAGGTAACTACCGCGCGCCCCGGTTCGTCACGACATCGGCCGTCAGGACCTCGCCCGGGACAGTCGCCGACCTGGCGAGGACCCCTTTTTCATACGGCAGGGGGAGGAAATGGTCAAGGAAAATGCCTCTCCCAACCACCCCAAAGACCGTTTTTCCACAGCCGTTCTGCCTGGGGGATATTTTTTAAAAATTGGTTCTTGACACCGCATAGGGCCTGCGATAAAAGGATGTCCCCATGATGAACCATTACAAGAAACCTTTTATTTTCAACATGTTCCATGAATTTTATGAACCTACAATACCGGTCGAAACTGGGGAAATCCCCGGAGGCCCAAGGAATAGTGGGTATTCCGGTTATCCACACCTGTGGAGAAACCTGTGGATAACTTCTGGATGGCCCCAGAAGCGGGTTTCGCACCTAGCGAACAAAACCGGCCTTTGGATTCCAAAGAGTTAGCCCGTGGGATGGCCTGTGGATAAGTTGCTCGGAGGGCGCACCGCATGAAAGGCACAGCAGCAGCGAACGTCCAGGAAGTCTGGGAAGAGGCGCTGGCAGTCATTCGCGGCCGGATCAGCCGGCAGAGCTTCGAGGCCTGGTTCCGTCCCCTGACGCTGGGAACGGTCGAGGAGAACCGCGTCCAGATCCTCCTCCCGAACCGGTTCTTCAAGGAGTGGTTCGAGGAGCACTACCTCGGGCTCCTGCGGTCGGCGCTCGAGGACCTGCTCTTCAACAAGGTCGAAATCCGGCTGGTCTTGCCGGAAAAGGACGCAGCAGCCACCCCCGCGGGCCAAGAGGAACCGAGCGAGCGACGGGCGCCCCGCCGTCCTCGGGATGCCGGCGCGCAGCTGAATCCCAAGTACACCTTCGACTCCTTCGTGGTCGGCACGAGCAACCAGTTCGCCCACGCTGCCTGTATGGCCGTCGGCGAGCAGCTTGCCAAGACGTACAACCCGCTCTTCATCTACGGGGGTGTGGGCCTCGGGAAGACCCACCTGCTGCACGCCATCGGGCACCATGCCCGGCAACGGGATCCGCGCATTCGGGTCTCGTATGTCTCTTCCGAGAAGTTCACCAACGATCTCATCAACTCGATCCGGTTCGACTCCACCGTGGAGTTCCGCAATCGGTACCGCAGCCTGGACCTGCTCTTGATCGACGATATCCAGTTCATCGCCGGGAAGGAGCGCACCCAGGAGGAGTTCTTCCACACCTTCAACGATCTGTACGACTCCTCGAAGCAGATCGTCATCAGCTCCGATCGAGTGCCCCGCGAAATCCCGACCTTGGAGGAACGGCTCCGGTCGCGGTTCGAATGGGGCCTGATCGCGGACATCCAGCTGCCTGACCTGGAGACGAAGGCGGCCATCCTGCGGAAGAAGGCGCAGGCCCAGGGGGTGCGCCTCCCCGACGAGGTCTCCCTGTTCATCGCCAAACATGTGAAGTCCAGCATCCGGGAACTGGAAGGGTCGCTGGTCCGCCTGGCCGCTCAGGCCTCGTTCACCCACCGGGAGATCAGCCTGGAATTGGCCCAGGATGTCCTGAAGGAGCTCACCGCGGAACAGCAACGTCTGCCGACGATCCCCTCCATCCAGAGGGCGGTCGCGGAATTCTATGGGGTGCGGGTGGACGATCTCCGCGCGCGGGGCCGGAACAAGTCCATCGTGCTGCCTCGCCAGGTGGCGATGTACCTCTGCCGAGAGATCGTCAAGGCGTCGCTCCCCGCTATCGGGGACGGGTTCGGCGGCAAGGACCACTCCACCGTGATTCATTCCTGTGAGAAGGTCAAGCGGAAGATCGCGGGCGAGGAGTTGTTCCGGAAGCAAGTGGACGAGCTGACCGTGCGCCTGTCACCCTAGCGCGACTGGCGCAACCCCGTCCCGCTTGGAATGCCAACGGCGGCTCCTCCTGTCGAGGGGAGCCGCCGTGTGTATTCCTGCCGCCGAACGCCGCACTCAGCGGCAGCGGACGTTCTTGTCGCGCGCTAGCCGCGCCTCGCGGGTCTTGCCGTGCTTGCCGATCAGCTCGCACAGCACAGTGGTCGCCTGCTTGGTGTCCCCTATCTGCAGGTACGCTTCCCCTTGTTTGAACAGGGCGCTCGGTACCTTCGGGTTGTCCGGGTATTCCCGGATCACCACGTCGAACTCCTCGACCGCCTGGGTATAGTTCTTCTGGCTGAAATAGCACTCCCCGAGCCAATACTGGGCGTTCGGCGCGAGGCTGGTCCGCGGATACGCCTTGACATAGCTCCGGAATCCCCCGATGGCCAGCTCGTAGTCGCCCTTGGTGTAGTCGCTCAGGGCCGCCTTGTACAGATCCTCCGGCGGTAACGTGGGTTGGGGCCGTGCCGCCGGCGCTGGGGGCGCCGGGGGCGGGGGGGCCGCCGGGGTGGCGGGGGCCGGGGCCGCGCTCGGAGCGGGCACGGCGGGGGCCGGGGGTGTCGCCGGTTGTCCAGGCGCCACGGCGGCAGGTGGCGGCTGTCCGGGCGCCGCGGGTATCGCCGGCTGTCCGGGCGCCACGGCGGCAGGTGGCGGCTGTCCGGGCGCCACGGGTATCGCCGGCTGTCCTGGTTGGGCCGCGGCGGACGGCGGCGACGGCGCCTTCGCCTGCTCCAGCACCTGCAGCCGCTGCCCCAGAAGCTTCACCTGCTGGTCCGTCCCGTCGAGCCGCTGGCCGGCCTGACGACCCCGCTGGTCCACGGCGTCCAGCCGAGCGTGAAGGTCCCGCAGGACCGACGCGCTCTCCTCCATCTTTCCCTGAGCAAATCGCGTCTCGGTCGTCAACTCCTCCAGTCGCTGGTTCATGGCGAGCCGCGACCCTTCGCTCTCCTTGGCCGACGACTCGACACGCCCCCGCACGTCCGCTTCCACTTTCCGGAGCCGTTCCTCGGTGAAGTCCCGCGAACTCTGGTTGGCTTTGCTGAGCGACGCGACCTCGTTCCGCAGCGCCAGGATGTCGCGCCGGACCGCCAGGATATCCTCGTTGGTCGCGCAGCCCGCGAGGAACGTCAGGACAACCAGGAGCGCCCCCGTCCCGCACCGATTTCCCCAGGCCATTCTCGTCGTCTCCAACACCACGTTTCCTCCCCTGCGGCTCTCTCGACGTCTCGCGGGGTGCGAGATCTCGGAGCGCCTGTCCGAATGCGGTCACCGGGCGTCGCGGCCCCGATCTTGATGGGGCGCGGCGGCCCCTACGGCCCCCAATCCGCGAGGTAGTTCTCCCGACCGTTGTTCGTCAGTCGGCGCTGCTCCGAGCCATCCGCGTGCATCACGAAGAGATCCCGCTGGCCCATGCGGGTCGAGGTGAACACGATGTGGCGCCCGTTGGGGGACCAGGTCGGCTCCTCGTTGTTCCCGACCGAGGTCAACTGCTGGATGCCGGAGCCCTCGGGACTGATCAGGCAGATCTGGTTCCCACCGGCCCGACACATGAACACGATCTTCTCGCCACGCGGCGACCAGCGCGGGGAGGCGTTGTACCCCCCCTGGAAGGTCACCCGGCGCAGGTTGGAACCGTCCACGTCCATGATGTAAATCTGCGGCGTCCCCCCCCGATCCGAGTTGAAGGCGATCTGTCGCCCGTTGGGCGAAAACGACGGCGACACCGAGATGGCGGGACCGGACGTCAGCGCCTTCGGCGTCCCCCCACCTTTCGGCATGAGGAACAGGTTGGTCCCCCCGCCCCCGCTCATCGCGACCGCCAGCCATTGACCATCCGGCGACCAGCCGGGCGTGGCGTTCAGGCCCCGCTGTGCGGAGAGGACGTCTCGCCGTCCGCTGTCGAAGTTGAGAAGGTACAGGTCGGGATTTCCGTTCCGGTACGACGTGTACGCGATGAGCCGCCCGTCCGGAGACCAGCGCGGCGACAGGTTGATGGACTGGTTTCCGGTGATCGGCGACGGGCTCGCCCCGTCGTAGTCCATGACGTACAGCTCCTTGGCGGCCCGACCGGCCCCCGAGACGAAGGCGATGCGGGTCTGCGCCACCCCCTTTTCGCCGGTGAGATTGAACATGATATCGTCGGCGAACCGATGCACGATCAGGCGGAAGAACTTCGCGTCCCCGATATACCGCTTCCCGAACACCATGTTCCCGGACGAGGCGTCGAACAGGCGCCCTTCCACGATAGCTTCGCGACCCCGGCTGGACAGGTACCCGACCGCCAGATGCTGCACCTTCAGCGCGGCCAGGCCGGGAAGCGCCACCCGCTCTTGATCCGGCTGGATGGCGGCGGGATCGAAGGGCAGGATGGCCCCCTCCATGACGTCGAAGAGCGTCGAGAACTTGAGATCGTTCGACAGGACGGACGCCCCGAGTTTCCCCAGGTCCTCCCCGTTCATCGCAAAGGCGGCGAAGCCGCCGAGGGCGATCGTGAACTTGGGCGTTACCCGCTCCCGCAACTCCCGATCGATCACCTGGGCGCGAGCGCCCGACGCCAGACCTACCGCAACGCAGCAGATCGCCCCGAGAGCGATCCAGCGAGATTTTTTCATCATCCACGCTCCATCACAAAACGGTATCGCAAGTTCAGAGACGGTTCAGTGAGCAGATTCGGAAACGGCGGCAGCGGCACACTCTGCCGGACCGCACGCAGCGCGGCGTTGTCCATGCCCGCGTCTCCAGAGGTGGTCTCCAGTTCCACATCCCGGACGGCACCCGAACGCAGGACCCGGAATCGGATCACGACGACGATGTCGCGCGCCGCACCGGTCCCGACCGGGACCCAGTTTCCGCTGATCTTGTAGTCCACCAAGCCGAGGTAGTAGCCGAGCGCCGACCCCCCGGCGCCCTCCCCTTTCTCTCCGCCGGCCAGCTCGATGCCGCTCCCCTTCCCTGCGCCGGTGGCCGTCGGCGCGGTCGCAACCGTCGCTGGTCCGGCGGAGGCCACCGCGGGACTCGGCACCGGCCCTGTCGGAACCTGCGGCCTCGCTTCCGCGGGGGCGCGCCGAGGGGTTTCTCTCCCGGTAGCGGAGGGGGGACGCAACGACGGCTCGACTTCTGCCGGGGTCTGTTTCGTCGGCCGCTTCCCGGGCAGCGTCAGCTCCTCGCTCGGCCGGGCAGCCGGCGGTGGCGCCGGAATCGCCCGCGGCGCTGACACCGGGGGCGCTTGAGGGGCCGGAGGGGGCGTTGCTGCCCTGGCAGCCGGGGCGGATCCTGCTGCGCGGCCGCCCGGTGCCGTCGAAACCAGATTGACTTGGTAGCTCACCGGCACGGTGATGTACGAACCGGCGTGAAATTGCGGCATCCAGACGACCGCCGCCGTGAGCAAACCGTGGAGCAGAACGGAGAGACCGACAGTCAGCCACAACTCCCGGACACGCGGACCCGCAGCCAGCAGCCGGTCGGCCGACGCCGTCATGGTCGTATCAACTCCCGCCCGGGCCCACCGGTTCGGTCACCATGCCCACCCGGTCGATCCCGGCTTTCTTGATCACATCCATGACCTTCATGACCACCCCGTAGGCCACCGCCTCGTCCGCCTTGAGGAAGACCGACGCCTTCGGGTTCCGCTGGACCATGCCGTTCAGGACCTTGGACAGCCGGTCCAGACTGATGGCTTGATTCTCCAGATAGACGCCTCGGTCTCGGGTCACCGTGAGAATGAGCCGCTCCTCGGGTCGCGAGGTGCGCGTCTCCGTCTTCGGGACCCGGACGTCGATCCCGCCCAGCATCATGGGCGCCGTGATCAAAAAGATGACCAGGAGCACCAGCACCACGTCCACGAACGGCGTGATGTTGATCTCCGCCAGGGCCGGACCCAGCCGGGTCTCGCCCCCGATGTCCAGTGGTTTCGCTGCCATCTCGGCCTCGGACCCCGCGCGGAGACGCGGCGCCCAGTTAGGTTCGACCGGCTCGGTGGATGATCCGCTCCGCCGTCCCGAGAAACTCCAGCCCGAACAGGTCCATCCGTGTCGCGGCGCTCTTGATCCGGTTGAGGAAGTAGTTGTACGCGATCACGCCGGGGATGGCCACGGCCAGCCCTGCCGCCGTGGTGATGAGGGCTTCGGCGATGCCCGGTGCCACCGCCCCGAGATTGGCGGACCCCGTCATCGCGATGCCGTGGAAGGCATCCATGATTCCCCAGACCGTCCCGAACAGCCCGATGAAGGGCGTGATGTTTCCCGTCGTCGCCAGGAAGATCAGGGAGCGCTCGAGCCCCGCGATCTCGCGCAGGCTGGCGTGCCGCAGCGTCCGCCCCAGCCTCGCCAGCAGGTTGTCGGGTGGCATATCCAGCGGTTTCACCGCCGCCTCGCCGCCGGGTTGCCCACCCGAACCGGGATTGCCTTTCAGGGCCAAGCTGAGTTCCCGGTAGCCTTCCCGGAAGAGAGACGCCAGTGGGCTGTGCGAAAACCGCCGGGAATCCTCGTACACCGTGGCGAGCTGCTTTCCCTCCCGAAACAGCTTCCACAGGCGCTCATCCTGCCGATCCACACGGCCGAGGGCTCGGATCTTGAGGAAAATGATCGTCCAGGAGGCCAGAGAGAACACCAAGAGCATCACCAGGACGCCTTTGGCGACGATGCCGGCCTGCAGAATGAGACTGAATGCATTCATGAATGTGTGTCCCATCGGGTTTTTATAGCAAATACAGGAAACGACCGTCAAGCAAAACCCTCGATAATTCTCGTCGTTGCCGGGATTCGCCACGATCGGTACCTTGGCCGCCGGCCCCGCGGTTCGGCGCGGCGATCGCGAACGGCGATCTTTGCCGGCTTGACCGTTGCCTGCCAAACATCATAATATCCTGTTAGGACACAACCGGTAGCAAATAGTTCCCTCATCCGCGCGGGCGAGCGCAATCTGCGGGGTTTCGCTCCCCGCCTGGTCCACGCGAAGGAAAACTCATGACCCGATTGGACATCAGAGACATGCCGGGGTGCTCCCCGCTGGTCCGGGATTATGTCCACCACTTCGACCGCGTATCCTCTTTCTTCGCTCAGAATCCCCACGCCAGCGGGACGTATGCGGCGCAGGCGGAGATCTGCGCCCAACGGGACTATCGCCGGGCCGAGCTGCGCGCAGCCCTCCTGACCCAACAAGCAGCCTGGGGAGCGCCACCCATCGCGCGGCAGCGGATCGACGAGCTGTGCACGCCCCGGGGGTTGGCGGTGGTCACAGGACAACAGACGGGGCTCTTCGGCGGTCCGCTCTTCACCCTGTACAAGGCGCTCACCGCCGTCGCCCTTGCCGCGGAGCTGGAGGGCGCGCTGCACCGCCCCGTCGTTCCGCTCTTCTGGATGGCATCCGAGGACCACGACGTGGCCGAGGCAAACCACGTGCAGATGCTGGACCGAAGCGGCAACCTCGTCCAGCTCCGGCACACCACCTGGGGGGAGCCGCCGGGTGGATTCATGCCTGCGAACCTCCGCCTCGGACCCGCCATTCACGACACGCTGGCGCGCGTGGGGGAGATGCTTCCCGCCACCGAATTCACCGACGCGTTGCGCGACGCTCTGGCGCAAGCCTACACTCCCGAGCGGACCCTGGCCGAGGCGTTCGCGTGCTGGATGACCGCTCTCCTCGGGGAGACCGGACTGGTTCTGGTGGACGCCGCCGACCCCGGCCTGAAACGCCTGGCCGCCGGCATCTTCCGGCGTGAGGTGGAGGAGGCGCCCGGGACCTCTGCGGCCATCGTGGAGGTGAGCCGCGCGCTGCGCGCCCAGGGGTACCCGACGCAGATCGAGGCGCGGCCCGACGGGGTGAATTGCTTCCTCCTCGCCGAGGGCCGCCGCGCGCTGGTCCGAGATCCGGCGGGATTCCGGCTGCGAGACACCGGCGAGGCGATCGCCCCGGCGTCTCTCCTCCGGATGGTCCAGGACTCGCCGGAGCGGTTCAGCCCCAACGTGGCGCTTCGCCCCGTGGTGCAGGATGCGCTGTTCCCCACGCTGGCCTACGTCGCCGGTCCGGGTGAGCTGGCCTACTTCGCCCAGCTCCGGCCGGTGTATGCCGCCTTCGGCGTCCCCATGCCTGCCATCGTGCCACGGGCAAGCCTCAGCCTGCTGGACCCTCGAGTCGCCCAGCTCCTCGACCGCTTTCGCTTGCCTCTCCAAGACCTGGCCGCCGAGCCGGAGCAACTCGCCAGCCGTCTGCTCCGGGCGCACCTTCCGCCCGACCTCGAGGCGACGCTGACCGCGGCCCGGCAGGGAGTGGACGAGATCTTCCGACGCGTGGGCGAGGCGGTGGCCGCCGTGGACCCGACGCTCCAGGCCACGGCGGGCCAAACCGGCGGGCACATCAAGGGCCACCTGGACCAGCTCGAAAAAAAGGCGGTGCAGGCCCTCAAGCGGCGGGAAGCGGATACCCGGCAACAGCTCCAGCGCCTCCGGGACGCGCTGATGCCGGGTGGGAAACTCCAGGAACGCGTCTATCCTGTCCTCCCGTTTCTCGCGAAATACGGGCCGGCGTTGTTGACCGCGCTGCGCGCCTGCATCGACGCTCCCGGCTGGGAGCACCGGTTGGTGACCATCCCGGGCGGCCACCCGGACCGGCCGCCCGCGCCGACGGCAACCCCATGATGGGAGGCCTTCCGATGAACATCGGCGTCACCTGCTATCCCACCTACGGCGGAAGCGGCGTCGTGGCCACCGAGCTGGGCAAGGCCATGGCGCAGCGCGGACACCAGATCCACTTCATCAGCTATTCGCTGCCCTTCCGCCTCCAGCATTACGACGCGCGCATCTTCTTCCACGAGGTGGAGATGGTGAGCTATCCCCTCCTCGAGCACTCCACCTACGCCATCGCGCTGGCGGCCAAGATGTCCGAGGTCGGGAGTCAGGTGGGCCTGGATGTGTTCCACGTGCACTATGCCATCCCCCACGCCGTCTCCGCTTTCCTGGCCCGCGCGATCCTGGGCGCCCATGCTCCGCGCATCGTCACCACCCTCCACGGCACCGACATCACGCTGGTCGGCAATGATCGCTCCCTCTACCCGATGACGCGCTTCGCCCTGGAGCAATCCGACGGCGTCACCTGCGTCTCCCAGTATCTGCTGGACAAGACCCGAGCGGTCTTTGATCTGGATCGCCCCATGCGGGTGATCCCCAACTTCGTGGACACCCAGCGTTTCCGCCCCACACCGCACTCGACCCTGCGGGAGCACCTGGCGCCGCGCGGCGAGCGGATCCTGGTCCATCTCTCCAATTTCCGCGCCGTCAAGCGCGCGCCCGATGCCGTCCGGGTGTTCGCTAAGGTCCGCGGCACCCTGCCCGCGCGACTCCTCCTCGTCGGGGACGGCCAGGATCGCCCGGAGGCCTTGCACCTGGCCGAGACCCTGGGCGTCAAGTCGGACGTCATCTTCCTGGGAAAACAGGATGACGTGGAAACCCTCCTGGCCGTGGCCGACCTCACCCTACTGCCGAGCGCCGACGAGGCGTTCGGCCTGGCGGCGCTGGAGGGTTTGAGCTGCGGCGTCCCGGTGATCGCAACCGCCGTGGGGGGCGTTCCGGAGGTGGTCGAGGACGGGAAGTGCGGTTTTCTTCTCCCGGTGGGCGACGTGGATGGCATGGCTGCCGCGGCGCTCTTGCTCCTCACCGACGCCTCGCGACACGCCGAGTTCCGCGCGGCCGCTCGCCGGCGGGCCGTGGAGCATTTCGACACCACCCTGATCGTTCCTCGCTACGAGACCTACTACCGGGAGGTGCTCGGCCAGAGGCAGGGAGCGAGCGTCAGTTGACCCGCTTGTGGAAGCTCAGGATGGCCCAGTAGAGGAACACCACCACGAAGCCGCTCAGAATGGCCACATCCGGCCAGATCTGGGCGAGATCGGCCCCGCGCAGCGTCACGGCCCGGACCGTTCGCGAGAAGTACATCAGCGGAAACAGGAACGAGATGGGGCGGATGTAGTCGGGGATGGCCTCGATGGGGGCGTACGCCCCCGAGAGCATGAAGACCGGCAGGACGTAAAACACGGCGATCTGCACCGCCTGGAACTGGGACCGAGACACGGCCGAGATGAGCAGCCCCGTGGCCAGCGAGGTGAGCACGAAGAGCGCGCACAGCAGCAGGAGCAACGGCAGCCGTTCGACCACCGGGATGCCGAACCAGCGATCCGCCACGAACAGGATGGTGACCACGTTGAGCAGCGAGATGCCGAAAAACGGCAGGAGCTTGCCCAGGATCAGTTCGAGGCGCGTGATGGGCGACGCCATGAGCTGGTCCAGCGTGCCCCGCTCTCGCTCCCGGGGGATGGTGATGGCCATCAGCATGACGGTGAGCAGCTGCAGGGTGAGCCCGATGACGCCCGGGCATCACGTAGCCCAGGTACTGGCGCCCCGGGTTGTACCGGATCTCCGACTGGACGAAGACCGGCCGGATCAGCCGGAGCCCGCGGTCCGGCCGCACGCCGCGCGCCCACAACCCCTTGATCGCCCGCTCGGTGTTGTAGCGCTGGATGACCCGCTGCGCCACCCCTTCCACGATCGGCGCCGAGTTGTTGTCCGTCCCGTCCAGGAGAAGCTGGAGCTGGGCCTCCTCGCCCGCCTCGATCTGCCGCATGAAGCCCTGGGGAATGACGATGGCCGCCTTGATCTTGGCCGCGCGCCAGGAGATCCTGGGCCTCCGCCAGCGTTGACAACCTCACGCTCGATCTGGACCTCGTCGTAGGTGCTGAAGGCCGACAGCGATGCCGTTCGATCTCCGGGGATCCGTCCAGGTTCAGAATGACCGACGGGATGTGATTCAGCTCACCGGTCTCCAGCGCCTTGCCGAACAGAAAGGTGAGGACGATGGGCATCACCAGGATGAGCACGAGGCTGCGGCGGTCCCGCAGGATCTGCCGGACCTCCTTCCGTGCCACGTGGCCGACCACCGCCAGCACGTTACGCGTCCTGCGCGTCGTTCGGCGCCGTCCGGGTGAGCGACATGAAGACGTCCTCCAGCGTGGGCGGCACCGAACGGATGCCGCGGACCACGACCTCTCGACCGCGCAGCGCCGCGTCCAGTTCTCGCTCCAGCCCCTCGGTCATCGCGGCTGAAGACGCGGAGCGTGTGGCCGTAGATGCTGACCCCCGTCACGCCCGGCGATGCCCCGCACCGCCTCGGCCGCCTGCATCACGGGAACCGCGTCGACCTCCAGGATCGCCTCTCCGATCTCGGCCCGGCATTGCTCCGGTGAGCCGGAGCCGATCAGCCGCCCGCCGTGCATGAAGGCGATCGTCTGGCATCGCTCGGCCTCTTCCACATAATGGGTGGTGACCAAGATGGTTCGCCCCTCACCGGCAGCCTGGTACAGCAGGTCCCACATCTGCTGCCGCGACGACGGGTCCGCCCCGGCCGTGGGTTCGTCCAGGAACAGGATGGTAGGGGTGTGCACCAGGGCACAGCCCAGGGCCAGGCGCTGCTTGAGCCCTCCGGACAGGTGCTCCGTGAGGTCCGCGCGCCGATCCGCAAGCCGACGCGCTCCAGCGTGTGCGCCACCCGCCGTTTCCGTTCGCGTCCCGGGATGCGGTACACGCCGGCGAAGAAGTCCAGGTTCTCCTCCACCGTCAGGTCTCCGTAGAGACTGAACCGCTGCGGCATGTATCCGACGTGGAGTTTGATCGCCTCGGCATCGCGCGTCACGTCCATCCCCGCCACGCAGGCCGTCCCCTCGCTCGGAAGCAGCAGGCCGCAGAGCATCCGGATCGTGGTGGTCTTCCCGGCGCCGTTCGGCCCCAGGAATCCGAAGATCTCTCCGGATCGCACGCTGAGATTCAGGCCGCGGACCGCGGTCGCCGCCCCGAAGCGCCGGGTGAGGTTGGTCGTCTCGATGGCGAGGGACATACGAGCCTTTCGCTCCCGCCGACATGCGCCGGAGGAGTCCACACGACGGCCACTTATACTGGACGCTCGGGACACGTGTCAACCGTCCTTTTCGCCCCCGACGGCCGCCGTCCACGCGCGCGGGCGGCGCCGAAAACCGATTGACAAGGATCGGCAAACTGGCTAGCCTGCCTCTCGCATCGCATGCGTGGTCCGCAGCAAAACGAAGGGAATGCCCATGGCCGTCACGAAGCTCCTCCTGGCGAAACCACGCGGCTTTTGCGCCGGCGTGGATCGCGCCATTGACGTCGTCAATCTGGCGCTGGAGCTGTACCCCGGCCCCGTCTATGTGCGCAAAGAGATCGTCCACAACGTCCACGTGGTCAACGAACTCCGGGCCAAGGGGGCGATCTTCGTGGACGAACTGGACGAGGTCCCGGACGGCGCCACCGTGATCTTCAGCGCCCACGGCGTCTCGCCGGAGGTGCGGGTCGGCGCCGCGGCCCGCGGTCTCAAGGTGATCGACGCCACCTGCCCTCTGGTGACCAAGGTCCACCACGAGGCGATCCGCTTCGCCCGCGAGGGGCGCCCCATCGTCCTGGTGGGGCACGAGGGGCACGACGAGGTCGTCGGAACGATGGGGCACGCCCCAGAGCACATCCACCTCATCGGCTCCGCCGAGGAGGCCGAGACGCTCCAGGTGCCCGACCCGGACCGAGTCGCCGTGATCACCCAGACCACGCTCAGCCTGGACGACACCTCGACCGTCGTGGACGTCCTGCGTCGCCGCTTCCCCGGCATCGAGGCCCCCACCCGGGACGACATCTGCTACGCCACCCAGAATCGTCAGCTCGCCGTGAAGGCCATGGCGCGCCGGGTCCCGGCGATCCTGGTCATCGGCTCCAAGAATAGCTCGAACAGCAACCGCTTGGCGGAGGTCGCCCAGGCAGCCGGGGCGCGTGCCTACCTGATCGACGACATCTCCCAGATCGACCCGACCTGGCTGGATGGCGTCGAGTGCCTGGGAATCACCGCCGGGGCGTCGGCCCCCGAGTACCTGGTGGACGAAGTGGTCCAGTTCTTCCGGGCGCAGGGCGTCACCGACATCGAAGAGATCGAGGCCGTGACGGAAGAGGTGAGCTTCGCCCTCCCGCCGGAGTTGGTGCGGGACCGGGACGCGCGTCGCGCCTGACGGCCGCCCACCGCGCCCCGGCCGCGCGTGGCCGACGGAGGTCAACCCGAATGCCCGGCACCCCGAGCCTATCCCCATGAGCCCGACCGGCGGCGCGACCGCGACAACCTCTGGAGTCTCCCGGGCCGTCACCAAGGCCAGCCGCTCGAATTTCACCTACGCCTTCCTGGTCCTCCCCAAGCCCAAACGCGAGGCCCTCTACGCCATCTACGCCTTCTGTCGGATCAGCGACGACGTGGTGGACGAAGGGCTGACGGCTGCGGCGGAACCCCTGCGCACCGATGGGCGGACGACGCCCGCCGACCGCCTGAAGGCGTGGCGCGCCGAACTGGACGCCTGTTTCCGCGGCGAGGCGCGGCCACCCCGTCACCCGGCGCCTGGGGGAAGTCCTGGGCGCTTTCCCCATTCCGAAACGCTATTTCGACGAGCTGCTGAACGGGGTGGAGATGGACCTGGTGCAGAACCGCTATCGCCACCTTCGCCGAGCTGCAACAGTACTGCTATCGCGTGGCGGGTGTGGTGGGACTCATGTGCATCGAGGTCTTCGGCTACACCCGGCCGGAAACCCGGCGGTACGCCGAACACCTCGGCACCGCCTTTCAGCTCACCAACATCCTGCGCGACGTGGGCCGGGACGGGGCGGCGGGACGGATCTACCTGCCGCACGAGGACTTGGTCCGCTTCGGGTGTTCGGAGGCCGACATCCTGGCCCGACGCCTGACGCCCGCCTTCCGCAACCTGATGCAGTTCGAGGTCGGTCGCGCCCGCGAGTTCTATCGGGCTGCCCAGGCCGCGATGCCGAGCGCAGACCGCGGGACCATGCTGTGCGCCGAGATCATGCGGGCCATCTACAGTCGTCTGCTCGGCAAGATCGAGGCACGCGGGTATGACGTCTACTCGCAGCCCATCCGCCTGTCGGACGCGCACCGCCTTGTGTTAGCGGCGGGCTGCTGGGCACGCCACCGCCTGACCGGGCGGTAGCGCGCGCCCCCTCCCCGCCGTCAGAGAGGTTTCTCCGGCCCCGAAGGCCCGTCTCCGCTCAGGTCCGTCATCTGCATTCCTGGCACGTATTCCACGCTCCGGTCCTCGATATCCTCCAGGCGCCGCACCACGTCGCGGATCCGGATCGTCGCCCGCCGGATCGCCTCGAGTTTCCGCCGGGCGGCCTCGGGAAAAGCATCCGCCTGCGTGAGAAGCAGATCCACGAACCCCAAGATGGTCCCCAGGGGGTTGTTGATCTCGTGCCGGATGCCCACGCCGATCTCGCCGATCGCCGCCAGCCGCTCGCTGCGAATCAGGCGCTCCTGCGTCTCGACCAGGGTCTGGTGTTTTCGCGCCAGTTCCTCCGCCTTGAGCCGCAACTCCCGCTGCAGAGCCAGCGTCCGAAGGCAGCTATGGACCCGCGCCAGAAATTCCCTGGGGTGAAACGGTTTGGGGATATAGTCGTCGGCCCCCCGGAGCAGCCCCTCGACCCGATCCTCCACCCGGTCACACACCGTAAGCAAGATGATCGGCAGACCCTGGGTGGTGGGGTTGGCCTTCAGTTCCTGGCAGAGGAGGCAGCCGTCCCCCTCCGGAAACATACGGTCGAGCAGGAGGAGATCCGGGATCCCGGCCCGCACGGTCTCGCGCGTCTCCGCCAGGGTCGCGCGCCACTCGACCTCGTAGCCCTCCTTCTCCAGCAGGTCGCAGATGACTGCTGCCTGAACCGGGTCGTCCTCTGCCACCAGAATGCGAGACGCAAGAGGCGGAGCGGTCGCTGCCATCGTGGCCTCCTTCGTAACGGATTGCCGTCCCCATGTCGCCCCCGCGACGCCGCGCGGGAATCTTATCACACTCACCCGTGGACCCGCCAAACGGTCAGACGGCGGTTGCTGGCGGCCCCTCGTCCAGCAACCGGGCCACCTCGTCCCTGGGAAACCGCGGCAAGGGCATCGCGCCCGAGCGGCCGGTCAGCCGACAGCCCTCTTCTGGTGGGGTCGCGTGCCCGATCAGGTTCCCGTCGATGCCCGCCGCCGCCCAGGCGGACAGGACGCGGTCGGCCGCATCAGGCGAACAGGTGAGTAGGAGCGCCCCCGAGGCGATCAGGCCGAGCGGGTCGAGTCCCAAGGCGTCGCACATCACGGCACATTCGGGCAAGACCGGAATCGCCTCCCGGTCGATGCAGAGTCCGATCCCGGCCGCCAGGGCAACCTCCTGAAGTCCGGTGGCCAGCCCGCCCTCGGTCGGATCGTGCATGGCATGAACGGCCGCCGCGGCGAGGGCAGTCCGCGCGTCCGGAAGGACCGAGATCCCCGGCCGATGCACGAAGGCGCGGGCGCGGGCGCGGACCTCGGGACCTACCCCACGGTCGCCAAGCACCCGGTCGAACTCGCGCGCCAGAATCGAAGCCCCCTCGATGGCGATCCCTTTACTCAGCAAAACCGCGTCGCCGACTCGGGCCCCCGCCGTCGTCACCAAACGATCCTTTTCCACCTCGCCCAGCATCGCGCCCGCCAGGATCGGCCGATCCAGCCCCTGGGTGACCTCGGTGTGCCCACCGACCAGGCTGGCCCCGATGGCGCGGCAAGCCTCCTGCACCTGTCCGAAGATGGCGGCCAGGCGCGCCTCGTCGGCCTGCCCCTCCGGCAGCAGGAGGGTCATGAGGAACCACGCCGGCCGGGCCCCCCGCACCGCCAGGTCGTTGGCGTTGATGTGGACGGCGTACCAGCCGATCTCCTCCGCCACAAAGGTGATGGGATCCACCTTGGCGACGAGATAGCGCTCGCCGATATCCAGCACCGCCGCATCTTCGCCGACCCGCGGGCCCACGACCACCCGGGGGTCTCGCAGGGGAAAGGCCGCGAAGAGCCGGTCAAGGACCTCCCACGGCGGTTTCCCCAGCGCCAGACGCGGACTCGCAACACGAGGGTCCAGGTTCATGACGGATCACTCATGGAGCGTCGGCCATCGATGATGAACCTTGAACGTTGGTGCCGAGCGTCATCTCCATCCGCGGCCCATCGTCGATCGGTCGCGGTCGGCGCTCACAGTTCGTAGATCGCGAAGGGTAGCGGCGTCACCAGCGCGATCAGCAGACCCAGCGCCACGACCGCCATCCGGCGGCGGGTCGGATCCAGCGGAGTCAGATCGTCGAGAGGCGGCGGGTGCCGCAGTCCCAGAGCCACCGCCAGCCCAACCCACACCAGCCAGCCCTCCCAATGCGAGACCAGAAACAGCCCCACCAGGACTGCTAAGAACACCCACACCGCCTTGCGGAAGCGTGGACCCAGGACCGCGTAGGCGATGTGGCCGCCATCCAACTGCGACAGCGGCATCAGGTTGAGCGCCGTGACGAACAGGCCCAGCCATCCCGCCAGCGCCATCGGATGCAGCATCACATCAGACCCGTCTGGGATCGGCCCCTTGATGATCCACTTCAACAGCAGATAGACGAGCGAGTTCCCCTCCTGGAAGATCACGCCGGACACCGGTTTCACGGGAGACAGGATGAGCCCCAGTACCAGGACGGGCACCGCCACCACGAGACCCAACAAGGGGCCGGCGATCCCGATGTCGAATAGAACCTTCCGGCTGGGAATGGGGGACCGCATCCGGATGATCGCCCCCATGGTCCCCATAGGCGGAAGGGGAAGCGGCACGAAATACGGCAGGCTGACGAGCACCCCGTAGGCCCTGGCCGTCAGGTAGTGGCCCAATTCGTGACAGCCCAGGATCAGGAGCAGGCTGGCCGAGAACGGAACGCCCTGCAACAGCGACAGCGGGTGCTGGAGCGGGGTCGCGCCCTCCATGATCGCGCCCACAAACAGCGTGGTGCCGAGGGTGGCCAGAAAGAGGGCCAGGTTCAGCGGCCAGCCTCTCCAACCCTGCGGCGCGCGCCGGGCCGCCGCGGGAAGCCGGATCATGGCGATCTCGCGGGGGTTCTGAATCATCGGGACAAAGCCCAAGGGTTCGATCCGCGGCGCGACCACGGCCATGGCCGTTTCCGGGTCGGTCAGGAGGGTTCCCCGGAACCGGACCATCCCGTTCAGGATCTGCCAGTCCTCCACGGCAAACACGCCCGCCAGCTCCCTCGCCAGGGTGAAGGCCCACGGTTCGATCGTGAATCCCAAGCCACGCATCACGATGTTCCTCGGCCCTGTGGCGCGCACTGCGGTCGGCCAACGGAGCGCCGCCAGGGCATCAACCTCTTATAGCATGCAGGACGTGGAGGCGCAATCGGCGCCCGCGGGTGTGAGCCGCAAGACGTTGCGATCCGTTGCCCCAGCGTCGAGGAATCTCATCGGCCGGGTCTCCCCGGTAAGCCAGAGCGAGAGCTGATCCGCGTAATGGCGCGACCGGGGATCGCCGGAGGCGCCTCCGGCGATGATCCAGCGCGATTCCTCGGGCGCCCCGAGATCCACGATCTGCCGGTAGCTCGGCCCGACCGCCGTCGCGAACGGCGTCGTGAGGAGAAAGGCCCCCAGGTTGATCGTCATCCCATCGCCGGCCTGCGGAAACGGCCCACGGTTCAGCCGGAAGAGCCAGGTCAGGATTCGCATCGCCGTGCCGCCACCTCGCCCAAACATATGCTGAAGCGTGAGCCGGTGCAGGTCTCCCCATCTCCACGTCGCGGGGTCGGACCCCAGGCGCGCGACGGCCCCGTCCCATGCTGCCGTCAGGCACTCCTCGGTCCTCTCCATGGCGCCGGCAGGAAAGCATACCGGATCGTCCGTCAGCAGGGCAGTATCCACCGCCGCGACGGCCAGATGCAGGGTGGACAGATAGCGACGGAAGAGACCCGGCGCTCGCGCCTCCAGGAGCGGTCGGATGCGACGCTGGAGGAGTTCGTGATAGAAGAGATGGTAGAGCGCCGCGGCGGAACTGTCGGTATCCATCCGATGGTCCCAGGCCATCAAGAGGTCCGCGGCTCGCCGCGCCCGCGGCTCCGCCAAACGCGGCCGAGCAGGCCGCACCAGGCTCGCCACGACCCCCGCCGACTGAAGCGAGACCACGTCACCCTGAATGCGCGCCATGTCCCGGACGCGCGCCTTCGGGCACTCGCCGAGCAACGAGGCGATGCGGGTCGCCCGGTATGGCGGCTCCCAAAACCCGCCGGTCAAGGCGCGGGGCAGATCCCGCGCGATTCGGTTGTTCGCCGTCACGATCATGCCTTCTTCGGGGTTCAGGGCTTTTGGCAGCTCCGCCCACGAGAGGTACCCGCCCCAGGCGTGATCCGGGTCGCTGCCATCCAGGACGGGTGTCGCCTCCAGCACCCGCTCGCGTCGCGGGAACTTCCCGGTGCAGTAGTAGCCGAAGGCCCCCGTCGTGTCGGCCGCCACCAGGTTCTGCGCCGGCACCGCGAACGCTTCCAGGGCCGACGCGAACTCCTGGAGGTTTCCCGCCCGGTTCATCGCCAGCAGGCCGTCCAGCCCGCGCCAGGCCTCGAAGCCCACCCAGCGGTACGAGGCCGTCGCCTCGCCCTCGGCGGTCGAAAGCAGGGGGCAGAGCACACCCTCGTGCCGGACGTAACGGAGCGTGCCACGCGCCGGTGCCGGGCGCCCGCGCACCCGGAACGTCGCCTCGACGGCTTCCACGGGCCGCCATTCGCCGTCGCGGAGATACCGCGTCCCTGCCGCGTCGAGGGTTTCGCGGTAGTAATCGCCGTCGTCCGCCATCACGGCGGTGACCCCCCACGCCAGCCGATCGTTCCGCCCGATCAGGACTGCCGGTATGCCCGCCATGGTGGCGCCGATCACCCGGTGCGTCGGAGCGGAGAGGGCCACCGGATACCACAAGGCGGGCAACCCGAAGACGAGGTGCGGATCGTTGCAGAGGATCGGCTTCCCCGAGGCCGTCCGGCCACCCCCCACCACCCAGCTGTTGCTACCCGTGCCCGGTCCCAGGAGCCCCAGGGCGCGCCGTGCCAGCAGGTCCAGTTCCGCCGGTTCTGCCGCGGGCCCCCGCCCGACGATGCAGGGTCCATCCGCCAAGTGTGGGGGGCGCAGCCGTTGGAGGACCGGGTCGGCGGCGAGTGCCGCGAGGATCGGCTTGGCGACGAATGACAGACTCAGGAGCCAGCCGATCAGCTTGCCGATGACCAGGGAATCCTCGGGACGCCAGGGCTCCGGCTCGATGCCGGCCAGCAGGAACTCCGGCGGGAGGTCGCTCGGACGACACTGCCCTACCCAGGCGTTCACCCCGCGCGCGAACCCTTCCAGGAGACCGCACCCCTCGTCGCTGACCTGCGACCACTCCTCCTCGGCGACGCCCCGGAGGCGGAGGCTTCGATAGAACTGATCCACGGCGAGCAGCGACTGGCCCGCGAGGTGGGGGCCGCCCCCTTCGATCCGTCGGTCGCCCGCCAGTTCGGCCATGCGCCCGCACGCCAGCAGCCGCATCGTCTCCATCTGCCAGAGCCGGTCCTGCGCCATCGCCACGCCGACCCCGAACCCCAAGTCCGGGAGGTTTTCAGCGAAGATGTGCGCGACTCCGGCCTCGTCGCGACGGATCCGAACCTCGCGGGCGAGGCCCGGCAATCGGCGCACGCCGACTGGCGGCGCCAATGCCGAGTGGACACCGCCGATGCGCGCTCCCAGCGCAGCCAGCAACATGCGCGCGCAGGGCAACAGATGCTGACGCATGAGACGGCTAGTTCCTCCGGTGGAGATACGGCGACTGGTAGCGGAAGATCGCAGAGATGTTCCAGGGCTCATCCCCCATCTGCCGCGGGAAGGGGTCGTAGGGGGCCGCGGTCTTCACCGCGCGCAGGGCCTCGTTGTCCAAGGCAGGAAAACCGGAGCTCCGGACGAGCTGGATATGGGTAAGACTCCCGGCTCGGTTCAGCGTGAACACGAGGACGAGCTCCCCGCCCATACCGATGCGCCGCGCCTCCTCGGGGTAGGTCCACTCGTGCTGGATGCGTTGCTTGAGCCGAGCGAGATAGTCGAGGAAACGCGGTTGCCGATCGTCCAGATTGATCGTTTGCCGGGCGGCGCCGCCGGCGTCGGCGGTGAGGCCGGAACCGAGTCCGGCGATCTGGTCGCGAAGCGAAGGGCCCGCTTTGCCCGCTTGGGGCGATCCCGACGCGGCGCCCGGGCTGGGCACCTCGATTAGCGGCCCGCCCAGGCTGAGACCGCTTCGGTCCGAGGGGATCCGCTCCGGCAGCGATTCCCGGCGTGGCTCGATGGCGGGAGGAGCTACGTCCGGAGTCGGGCGTGACGCCACCTGGGGAGGTGGGTTAGGCGTCGAGGGCGGCTCGGGCGTGGGGACCGGGCGCGGCGGCGGGGACACGGCCGGCGGCGCGGGCCGTGCGACACGATCGTCGCGGACGTTCCGCTCGCTCGACCCGCTTCGTGCCGGCGGTGCGGGCGGCGCCTTCGGAACCGGACGCGGGACGGGCTGCGGCGCCCGACCACGGCTTTCCGGCGCCGCCGCTACGGGCGGCGGCTCCACGAGCCGCACGCGGATCGGTCGGTCCGGGGAGAGCGGCGATCTCGCCAGGAAAAGCAGCAAGCCGACGAGTCCCGCGTGGAGCAGGAACGATATGACAAACGACCTGTTCAGAACCGGCTCGCGCATCGCACCCTGGTGTCCTGACCACTCATCATCGTCTCGCGACGCCGTGCAATCCGGATGTCTTCAGAACCAAGGTCCCCCCGAGGAACCCGGTCCGGCGTCGCATACACCCGATTATACGGACGCATCCGCCCTGCGACAAGCAGAGAGCGCCACCCCCGGACGGAACGCGGTGCGGGCGGAGACCCACTTCAGGAGCCGTCGGAGCCCGCCCCGCAGACCAGCGCGCAAACCTTCCGTCCCCGGCGCGGTCGAAACTTGCCGCTCCGAACGGCGGCCAACGATGCCGCGCCGCTCAGATCCGTGGCCAGGCCCATCTCGAACCAGAGCCAGCGAGCCGCCGCGCGCATCTCCTCGTCCGTCACCAAGACGATGTCTTCCACGAACCGCTGGACGATTTCGAAATTGATCGGTTCCGTCTTCAGGGCCGCCAACGTGGGAACGCAGGTCGTGATGCCTGAAAGCTCCACCACGCCACCGGCCTTCACGCTCTCGAACAGCGTGGGGGCGCCGACGGGTTCGATCCCGATGATCCGCGCGCCCGGACGGAGCGCCTTGGCCGTGAGGGCAATGCCGCTGATCAGCCCGCCCCCGCCGATCGCCACCAAGAGATCATCCACCTCGGGTTCCTGATCCAGGATCTCCAGGGCCGTCGTCCCCTGGCCGGCGATCACCACGGGGTCCGCAAACGGATGGAAATAGGTGAGCCCCTCCCGTTCGGCCACCGCCAGCGCCTCCCGATTGGCCTCGTCCCAGACTCGGCCCTTGTAAACGACGGTGGCCCCCCACCCGGCCACCTTCTTTGCCTTCTCCGGCGAGGCACTTTCCGGCAAGAACACCGTTGTCTTCGTCTTCCCGAGCCAACCCGCGTACGCCGTCGCGAGGCCGTGGTTTCCGCCGGAGGCGGTGATGATCCCCCGTCGGACCTCCGCAGGAGTCAGGGACAGGAGCTTGTTCGCCGCGCCCCGCGCCTTGAACGAGCCGGTCACCTGGAGGCACTCCAGTTTCAAGAGCAGTTCCCCATCCGAGCACGGGTCATCTTTGAGACACCGCGCGGCAACCAGCGGCGTCCTGCGGACGTACGGCGCGATCCGCGCCGCGGCCTCTCGTACCTCGTCGAGCGTGATCATGGCATGGTCTCCGGGAACGGTGGACGCTGCGTGACCGGCATCCGTCCTCGAGCGGTCAGCGTCGGACGGCGCATGATGTCGGTGCAAACCCGCTTTTTATGGCACCGACGTCCGCCCATTGTCAAGAACCGGCCACGGGATGGCGGCGGCCTGGAACACAGGCTGTGCAGACGACCGGCACCGCCACGGGCGCTACCCATCCTGTTGACACCGGTCGGCCGAGGCGCTAGCCTGTGCGCCGTTACGACTCACCGTTTATCTCGCGATACCCGAGAAAAGGAGACCCCGAATGCCGACCATGCTGACGCCGGAACAACTCGCGGAACTGCGCGCGATGGACTCCCCCACGGTCGCGAACGCCATCGAGGCGTTCAAAGTGCGCGACGATACCCAGGGTTTCCTGGGAATGGACATCCCCTGCCACACGCCCGAGTTCGGGGTGATGCTGGGCTACGCCGTCACCGCCACCGCCAACAGCATGGCACCCGCGCGCGGCCGCGACCGGAAGGGTCACTTCCGTCTTTTTGAGGCCGTGGCCGCCGCGCCCCGTCCCTCCGTCCTGGTCATCAAGGACGTGGGGCCGAGGCGGACGCACGCGTGCTTCCTGGGGGACGTCATCGCCACCATCACCAAGCGACTGGGGGCGATCGGCATCGTCACAGACGGCGGGGTGCGGGACCTCGAGGGCGTCAAGCCGCTCGGCTACCACGTCTTCGCCGCCGGTTTCGTCGTGGCCCACGGGACCTTCAACATCGAAGAGGTCGGGGTCCCCGTGGAGATCAGCGGGACCGTGGTGAAGCCCGGCGACCTGATCCACGGCGATGCCAGCGGAGTCACCACCATCCCGCTGGAGATCGCGGACACGGTGTACGCCGAGTGCTTGAAGGTCCGCGACCGAGAGGCCGCCCTGCGGGACTTCGCCACGGCCAGGGATTTCACGCTGGATGCTCTGCGACAGCGCATGCTGGGGAAATAGCCGAGAGCCGACAGGGACAGCGACCGCGAGGGGACGGTTGGGAACACCGGCCGCCTCGCTGTCGCCGCCGGCGCCCCCTGTGTGATTACAGCCGCACCTCTTTGAGCCGCAGGCGCCGGAACCGCCAGGACACGATCGCTCCACGGACCAGCCAGTCGAGGATCATCGTCGTCCAGACCACCGTCATGCCCAGGTTCCCCACGATGCCGCCGAAATAGGCCAGCGGCAGCCGGACGCACCAGCCGCCGACGATCGCGGCCGCCAGGACCACATGGGTTTCGCCGGCCCCCCGGAGCGCTCCTGCGATCACCATCGAAACCGCCAGGGGCGGCTGGAGCAGGCCCATCACCGTCATGAGGGGCGCGCTGTAGCCGAGCACCTCCGGGTCTGTGGTGAAGAAGCCAACCCAGGTGTGGGGGAACAGGACGAAGGCCACGCCCCAGAGGCTCATGATGGTGAGACCGAGCCGGTTCGCCTCGCGCGCCGCGCGTCGCGCCCCCTCGGCGTCCTGCGCCCCCAGCCGTTGCCCCACCAAGGCAGTGGCGGCCTTGGCGAACCCCATCCCGGGCAAGAACGAAAGCGACTCGATATTCAGCCCCACTTGGTGCGCAGCGTAGGCCGCGACCCCGAAGTGAATCACGATCCGCGCGAACACGAGCTGCATCCCGTGCGTGATGAGCCGCTCCCCGGCCGCCGGGAGGCCCACCCGCAAGATCCGCCAGAGTTCGCGCTGGCTCCAGCCGAGGCGGCGCGACCCGAAGATCCCGCGGCGCGCCGCCACCCAGAGCAGCCACCCGGCACCGGCCGCCTCCGAGAGCCCGGATGCCAGGGCGGCTCCCGCCACACCCAAACGCGGAAACCCCGCCAAGCCGTAAATCAATGGAATCGCCACCACGACGTGCAGGACATTCACCCACACCATGGCCTTGAGGGGCGTCCGCGTGTCGCCCACGCCCTGAAAGACGGCGGACATGAGGTGCAGGAAGACATAGGCGCCGAAGAGATACCAGGTGACGTGCAGATAGGTCAGGGTCAGGTCCAGCAGCCGTCCGTCCGCACCCATGAAGGCCACTGCCGTTCGCGACAGCAGGATCCCGCCGCTCCCGAGGATGAGGGTGGCGGCCCCGCCTACCAATAGCACGGTGCGTGCCGCCCACGCCCGTCGCCGCTCGTCCGTCGCGCCGGTGTGGAACGCGACCATGACGGTGGCCCCGACGCCCAGGCCGTATACCAGTGCCATCACAAACATCAGCAGGAGCTGGGATAACCCCACCGCCGCCAGCTCCGCGGCGCCCAAACGACCCACCAGGAGCGCATCCACCACGTTGACGCCGCGCTGGAGCAGATCGCTCCCGACGATGGGGAGTGCGAGGGTCAGGACGGCGCGGCGGATCGCCCGCTGATCGCCCGTCCCGTTGATGACCGATTCCAGGCGTTGTTGCAGCGTCATGAGCTCAAGAGACCATGGACCGTGGACCAGCGACCTTCGGCGACGGTCCATCGCCGGCGGCCGTCAGACGCAGGAAGGCCGCGCCTCGCGTGCTCGAAGCGCGGCCTCGTACTATACCACAGGCGTCGTTCCGTGTTGGCGCTAGGATGTCCCGCCGAACGCCTTATCCACCGGGGATGCCTTCTTCATGGCCTCGCGCGCCTCGGCGATGAACTGCTGGGCCGTCTTGCCGTCCTGGCTCTCCGGGCCTACCGTCCGGAGAAAGGCCTCCCACGTCTTTATGGCGGCCGGGTAATCCTGCAGCACCTGCTGCTGCAGAGTGCCCTTGTCCCAGAGGGCGTGGAGATAGTCGGGCTGGATCGCCAGCGCCTGGTTGTACTGTCGGAGCGCCGCGCCGGCCTGGCCGCGCCCCAGCATCACCGTCCCGAGGTGCGTAATCGCCTCCACGTTCTTCGGCTGGAGCGACAGCACTTGCCGATAGAGCGTTTCGGCCTCGTCCAGCTGCTGGCGGTCGAGCTCCACATGCGCCAGACCCAACAGCGCCTCCACATCCTTGGGATCCTGGAGCAGGCGCGCCCGCCAGGGCGTCGCCGGGTCCTGCCCGGACACCCCGGCGGTCGGCCCGCTCGATCCCGCAAACCGCGACACCAGATACCCGGCGGAAACGCCGATGACCAGGGTGATGACGATCAGCCAGATCACCCCCGCCATCGTGGGCCGGCCTGCCAGGAAACGGGGGATCCGCGGGCGCTCGGCTACCCGCTCCGGCGGCTCGCCCGTCTGCCGGTGCTTTCTCTTGGCCACCTGTCGTACCTCCCGACCGCGACATGCGACAAGGGCCGGCCGTACCCAACGCAGCGTCTCGCACCCGCCGCACATCGGGAGGGCTCACCCCTGCAGAACACGGAGACCGGTTCTTACCTCAGCAGACTCCGCTCGATGGCAAACAGCCAGTCCGGCGTGAGGGAGAATGCCAGCCGGCTCAGCACCGCAAAGTAGTCCGTGAGCAGGAGCAACCCCACCACCATCAAGATGATCCCGCTCACCCGGGTCACCACCGGAAAGAACCGCTTGAACCGATCGAAGAACACCAGGAAGCGGTCGATCATGAGCGAGCTGAGCAGGAAGGGGATCGCCAGCCCGAGCGAATACGCCGCCAGCATCAGTATCCCTGTCCCGGCGGTCTGCGTCACCGACGCCAGCGTCAGAATCGACCCCAAGATCGGGCCGATGCAGGGCGTCCAGCCCGCCGCGAAGGTGATGCCGGTCAGGACCGCGCCGAGGTGACCCGCCGGCCGACTGGACAGCTCCGCCCGCCACTCCCGCATCAGGAATGGGATGCGAAGCCAGCCGGCCACGTACAGCCCCATCAGAACCACGAAGGCGCCGCCGATCCGCCGGATCAGAATCTGATGCTGGAACAGGGCCTGCCCCACCAGCGTCGCGCCCGCACCGAGGGCGATGAAGACGATCGAGAACCCCAGGACGAAGAGGAGCGAGTTGGCCAGAATCGCCCGGCGCGTCCGGGGGTTGGCCACCGTGCCCTGGAGTTCTTCGAAAGAGAGTCCCGCGATGAAGGAGAGGTATGACGGCAAGAGCGGCAGCACGCACGGCGAAAGAAAGGACAGCAGTCCGGCCGCCACCGCCAGCAGGACGTTGAGTTCAGCGCCAGGCATCGCTGTCCTTTCGGTGCGGAACCAGGCATTCGGAGCGCCGAGCCGGGGGACCGGGGATCATCGCTTCTCCGCGACCAGTTGAGCGAAGTATTGGCGCGCCTGAGGGTTCTCCCAGTCCCGCCCGCCGATCGCACGCCAGACGATCTTGCCGTCACGCCCGATGAGAAAACTCACCGGAAGCGCCCGGACGCCGTACTCGCGACTGACCGCCCCCTCGGCATCCATGACCGTCGGGAACGACAGCTTGAGGGACTGCACGAACGGACGGATCGTCTTTGCGCTCTCTTGGAGGTTCACCGCCAGCACCACCAACCCCTTGTCCTGGTGGGCGCGGTGGAGCCGTTCCATGCCCGGCATCTCCTCCCGGCACGGCCCGCACCAGGTGGCGAAGAAATTGAGGAACACCAGCTTTCCCCGTAGCTGCTTCAGCGGAATCTGCTTCCCGGACAGGTCGGGCAGCGAAAAGTCGGGCGCGTCCACTGCCTCCTTGGGGGCCTGAAGGCCAAGCGCCTGCAGCGGATCGGTGCCGCCCTGGGCAGCAGCGGCCGGGAGGTAGAATACGGCAAGCGACAGGAAGACGAAGAAACGCGCACGCCGCCAAGGCATTCCGAACCCGAGCGCTCCGCAGCCTCGCGGCTCGTGGCTCGTGGCTCGTGGCTCGCAAGTCTTGCCTCGCGGCCGTCCCCGCTCCACTCTCGGCTCTCGGCTCTCGGCTCTCGGCTCTCATCTAGGGATGTCCGCCTTCACGGAATCCCCCACCGTGATCTTCCGGTCTGCGGTAAACCCGGCGGGCACCTCCAGCACCCTGTCCCCCGTCGCCGTGTAGACCCGCTCCGGCCCGACCGCGGTCAGGGGCGGTGCGTTCCGCTCGATGTGAACGACCCGCCCCTCACGGATCCAGAGGATGTCCAGCGAGAAGCGCATATCCTTCATCCAGATGCCGATGGACTGCGGCCGGTCGTACACGAAGAGCATCCCGGTCCCGGGCTTGAGGCCGGGTCGTCCGCTCAACCCCCGGACCTTCTCGTCGAGAGATCGCGCCAGCTCCACCGTCACCGTCACGCGGTCGCCGATCACGATCGTCCCGGTGGGAAGCGGCGGATTCACGTCCACCGCAACGGCCGGAGCCACCAGGCAACACCAGAGCGCCGCCGTCCAGACGAATGCCGTTCGTGCCCACCGCGGCGTCGCCATCAGTTCTCCGGCAGTTCACCCAAGCGCACGGTGACCGTCAGCGGTTTCCCGTCGCGAAGCCCCCCGACCGCCACCTCGTCCCCCACCCGCTTCCGGTCGTCGAGAAACGCGGTGACATCGTCCATCGTGGCGACCTTCTCGCCGTCCATTGCCTGGATGATGTCGCCACCGACGTTGACCATGTAGTTGCCAACGCGGACCCGCCGCTGCGACCCCCGCAAACCCGCACGCGCTGCAGGCCCGTTGGGGGCCACCTGGCCAACGATCACACCCTCCTTGGCGGGTAGCGACAGCGCCTTGGCCACGGTCGGGTTGATGTCCATCCCGCTGATCCCCAGCCACGGATGACTCGCCCGGCCCCGGGCGATGAGCTGGGGCAGGATCTTTTTCACCGTGTTGACGGGCACGGCGAACCCGATCCCGACCGAGCCGCCGCTCGGCGTGAAGATCAGGGTGTTGATCCCGATCACCTCGCCGCGCGAATTCAACAGGGGACCGCCGGAGTTGCCCTGATTGATGGCGGCGTCGGTCTGGATCATGTTCCGGATCTGCCGGCCGGTCTCCGACTTCAGGTTGCGCCCCACGGCGCTCACCACCCCCCGCGTGAGGGTGCGATCAAAGCCGAACGGATTGCCGATGGCAATGGCCATCTGTCCGACGAGCAGTTGCGCGGAGTCGCCCAGCCGCAGCGGGGTCAGTTTCTCCCGCGGGGCACTGATCCGGACGACGGCCACGTCGTTGTGTGGGTCACGTCCCACCAGCTTCGCGGGAACCTTGCTCTTGTCGGCCAGCGTGACCTCCAGGCGCTCCGCGTTCTCCACCAAGTGGTTGTTGGTCAAGATCAGGCCCTTGTCATCCACCACGAACCCGGAACCGGTCCCCCGCTCCGGCACGATCCGGAAAAAGAAATCCTGATTCAAGACGGTGCTGGAGATGTGGACGACACCCGGCCCAGCCGTTCGGTAGATCCCGATGACGGTCTCTTCCTCTTGAGTGAGGCCCTTGTCGCCGCGCGCCGGTCCCTCGGCCGCCGGCGCCGCCCAGGACGCGATTATGACGGCGCCGCTCACCAGCCAGGCCGCGCACACCCACCGGCCCCACGACGAACCGCGCCGACGGTCCCTCCCTGGCCCGGACCCGATTGTTCGCCGCGCGCGAGTAGCATGTTGGTTCATGGCTGGTCAGGTTCCTCCGGGCAACTGGCGGTCACGCGGCGGGCGGCGGGGTGTCCTTTGGCGCGACGGCCACCCCCGCGTCCAAGAGCGCGGGCAACCCGCCGCGGACGACCGAGACTCGATGGAAACCCGCCCGTATCAGCTGCAGCGCCACACGGGCGCTGGTGGCCTCGTCGGGTCAGGTACAATAGGCGATGACCTCGCCGTCGGGTTTCACGTGAACCCGGAGCGCCTCCACGTCAGGGTAGTCGATGTCGAAATGCATCGCGCCAGCAGCCTGAACCGGTGACGTGTCGAAGGCCGCCCCGTGCCGGGCATCCACCAGGGCAACGCCCGTACCGGTCTCGAGGCGGCGGCGGATCTCGTCCGCGCCGATGCGCTGAACCGCCGCGGGACCGCCGTTGGCCCGAGCGTTGGCATACCGTTTCACGCCCACGATCACCAGGACGCCCGCCAGGACGAGGCCGACCCCCAGGCCGACGGTCTTCCCGCGCTGCATGAAGCGCGGGTGCTTGTCCACCCGCATCTGCACATAGGCGCGCAGCCGCTGAATATCCGGAAAACCGGGCATGATCTGCTCGGCGTTATTGAGGTGTCCGAGACTCCGCTGGTATTCGCCGCGGAAATACGCGGCGACCCCTTGCTCCCATTCTTTCATCAACCGGGTATCCGGGTTCGGCGTCAGGCCGATCATGCCGCAGAAGTCGTGCACCGCGTCCGCCGGGACGAGGAAATTGAATCCCTGTACGGCCTGATCGCCCTCCAGGGTGGTCGAGATGAACGTGGCCACACCGATGACGTCCCCCTGGAGATTGAAGGCCGGCCCGCCGCTGTTACCCCAGGTGATGGCGGCATCGGTCTGGATCACCCGTCGATCGTTGACGTCGATCTTGAAACCCGACACCCGCCCCACCGTCACCGACGCCTCGAGTTGCGACTTCCGACTGAGAAAATCATGGTTCAAGACCACGCCCGGATATCCGATCACGAAGATCTGCTCGCCCAGCTTCAGCATGCCGCTGCTCGGGGCGAGTCGCAGCGTCGGCAGATCGCGCTCGGCGATCTTCAGGATGGCGATGTCCTTTCCGGATCGCTCCGCCTCCGGCTTGCCGCCCTCCGAAGCGCTCTTGCCCGCCGTGATTCCCTCCGGCTTGATGGCCGGACTGTACGCCTTGACCTCGGCATCATAAATCTTACCAGTGGACAGATGCACGTGGAGCTTTTTCACCAAACGGACCTTGCCCCGGTTCGCCGGATCGTTCACGATCGCGCGGAGCCGCTCCTTGCGCGCCCCCTCGGGCACCATGGCCAGCGCCGACCCGCACGCATCCACCGCGGCTTTTTCGAGGAACTCCTTGGCGAGGCGCTCCTCGTTCATCTCATAAAAGCGCTCGACGACGTGGCCGTTGGTCACGATGAAACCATCCGGATGCAGGACGAAGCCGCTCCCTGTCTCGTAGAGGGGGTCGGGCCGCACTTGGTGAACGGGGCCGATCCCGCAACTGATCGCCACCTCGGCCCCCACCTCGCTGCTGATCAGCACCACCGCCGGCTTGACGCGAAGAATACTCGCCTCGAGCTGGGTATCCTCGCCGGCAGGAGCCACGCCAGACCACAGAATGGCGAGGAGGCTGCCAAGGAGAATGCGCAGCACGACGCGCCGCCCTGTTGACGAGACGCCTCGAGTCGTGTGAAAAGTTCGTTGGGTCCGCGTAGACATGTCCCGCAAAGAATACCCGAGCTATCCCGTAAAGGCAAGCGGCGGCCAACCGAGAAAGACTTGCCATCGCATGCGCCGGAGGTAAAATGGTGCGAAAGGGGGGCGGAAACGTGCGGGGCGGCTTCCGCGGATCGAACGAGCGCACTCTCCCGTGGTATGGGTGGGTCGGGATGGCGAGCCTTCTCGCCGGGGAGGCGGGGCTGCTCCTCGACATCGCCCCCATCCGCATGTTCTTTTTTGGCATCGCCTGGTGGTCGTACATCCTCGTCGCCGACGCCAGCGCGTGGAGACGGTGTGGGGAATCGCTCCTGCGCAGCCGGCCGCGGGAGTTCTGGTTCCTGGCCTTCTGGTCTATTCCCCTGTGGAACCTGTTCGAACTGCTGAACTTTCGCCTCCAGAACTGGTTCTACGTCAATGCGCCCGCCGACCAAACCCTCGCCTTGTTGTTCAACTGGATCTCCTACGCAACCGTCCTTCCAGCGCTTTTCGAAACCTACCTATTGCTGGGCGCGTACGGAGCCGCAAACGGGATGAGGGTGCGCCCGTGGCGGATCGTGCCTGTCGGCCTTGTCGGATCAGCGATTCTCGGGCTTGGCATGATCGTCGCTCCGCTCGCCTGGCCCCGGGTTGCCTTCCCGCTGATTTGGGGTTTTGCGATCTTCCTGGGGGAGCCGCTGTGTTACTGGGCGAGCACCCGGACCCTCTCGCTCGCGCGTCAGTTCGAGCGTGGAGATCCTCGACCCTTCGCTGCGGTTGCTGCTGGCGGGTTTTGTCTGCGGAGGTTTGTGGGAATTCTGGAATTTCTGGGCCTATACGAAGTGGCTCTACACCGTCCCCCACCTCGAGGACCTGAAGTGGTTCGAGATGCCTCCTCTCGGCTTTCTCGGTTTCCCGGTGTTCGCGCTCGAATGTTATGTCCTCGTCAACCTGCTGAACGTCATCCGGCGAGGACGGAGACTGGGAAGGCCCGGACGCGGCCGGTCGCGGCGCACCGCTCGGCATCGCCGTCCCCGCCATCGCGCTGGCGCTGGCCTTCAACGGCATCACGTACACGGGAATCGACCGTTGGACGGTCAAGAGCGTGGCGCCGACGCTCGCGGCGATGGAGGGGGTGCCTGGGGACGTCGTGGGGCGGCTGGGGCGATCCGGTGTGAGCACGCCGCCGACGCTGCTCCGGCGCACGGCAACGCCGGAACGAATCACGCAGCTATCTCAGCAAAGCCAAGTCCCGGAGGGCGAGCTGCAGAGGCTGCGCGCCGGGGCGGCGCTGGTGGACCTCAAGGGACTCGGCGCCGCGAACTACAACGCTCTCCGGCGTCTGGGCGTCTCCACCACAGAGGATCTGGCGCAGCACGTCCCCACCCTGCTACTCCCACGCTGGCGCGCAGCCGTCGCCGAGCGTCCACCCAGTTTGGCGCAGGTCACGCTATGGATCCGGGCGGCGCGCCGGCAGACGGGACTCGCCCCACCGCAGCCGTCGGCCTTCGCGCACCGCGGCTATGAGCCGACGACCCACAACTGAGAGCCAGCACGCTCGCCACGCTGCTAGCGCGGCGAACAATCCCAGCCCGACAAGGGACAAGGATGGATTCGAGCCACCGGAACCGTCCGGTAGCGGCCCGATACCACGGGTCCATGGTCGTGAGGATGGCGGCGGCGACCAGCACGAGCAGAAACCAGAGCCATCGAAACCCCCCGCGGCGCCTGTCTGGCCAGGCGCTGGCGGTGCTCCGCCGGCAGCCTGCCCACCAGCCACAGCAAGGGGAGATAGCCGATAACCACTGGAAAATACTCGATGCCGCGCCGGAAAAGGACGAGGATGGCCAGCCCCGACCCGATCGAGGCACCAAAGACCCCCCAGGTGCGGAGCCACCCGTATGCGGCGTACTGAACCCACAGGGTGTGCCAGCGGGTTGCAAAGCGGTTTATAAGCGTTTTCACCCATGGCAGGGCCATTTTTCTCGCGCGGACCCCTTGACGGGATGGCGGACGCGTCCTACCTTATAGGTAGCCGCAGGGATCAGCGCAGAGCAGCTCTCTCGCCACGAAGTGCGAGGCTTCCCGGCGGGTCGCCCAGAGGATTCAAGCCTCAGATGCGGGAACCGGTTCCGAGGGTGGGATCGCGAGTACCGGCATCGGCGACCACAGGGGAGACGCTGCATGGCTCAAGTCTGATCGCCTGCGGCAGTTTTTTGCCCCGGCTTCCTCTCGGACACCTCCTGCCCCGGCCCCGGGAAGAACCCCTGGTCTCTCAGGCTCGAAGCGGCAGTCCCGCCGCCCGCCGATCGGCGCGTTGGGCGTCTCGAGGATGCGTGCGGGGTACGTCGCCGTCACGCATGGGGAAACTCGCGGTCGAGGATCTCGGAGATGAACCGCTCGATCGACACGGGGTAGAACTTGACGTTCGGCCCCAAGATCACGCCCGTATCCAGTATCTCTCCCCGCATGAGATCGTCGAGCGCCCGTTCGATCTGCGCCCGTGGGTCCCGGTCGACCCGCGTGATCCGGAGATCTTCGCTCTCCAGCTGTACGTTCTGCCGACCCGCGTAAAGGAAGCTGAAGACCCGCCCGAACAGGGTCCGGTCCATAAGTTGCGGGTCGTCGAAGAGCTGCTCGTAGGTCTGCCCCAAGTGCCGCGGCGTCAAGATCATGCGGGGGGAGACGCGAATCTTGCCCCGAATCTCCACCGACCGCTGGCCCTGTTCCTCATCCGGTGCCACCAGGACGTATGGCAGGACGTGATATCCGGTCACGATACCCGTGACCGGTTTCCGCAGCACCTGGGTATCCTCGAAGATGCGCCGCAGGTAGTCCGACTCTGGATGGGTACTGTGCATTGGTTTCTACCGTCCCTCTCGATTCCGACTGGACCTCACCACACACCACAGCCGAGCGATCCCGGCTTCGCTGTTCTTCCCTATTCTTATAGCGCCGATTGCGGAGTGGAACAAGAGCAACCGCGCGATGGACCGGGATCCCGGACGTGCCCGCCGGCCGGCGGCGTTTTGCAAATGTACTGAATTACAGATTGTCTAACATATTCCGAGGCCTGAGGAGCGTCCCGGAGAAGCTGCGCCACACCCATCCTGCGGATGGGTTCCCCCCGGCCTGGTCCGGTCCGGAGGCCGATGTTCTGTACCAGCCGACCCGGAACAAGGCCGCGCGGTTCTCGACGAGCCGTTAGGCGTCAGACGAGCACCCCTCAGGCCGAGGATTTGCTTGCGGACTTCCGATTCACCACACTAGCGGGGCTGACCCGGCGCTTTGCGCTGGGGAGAGGCGAGCATGCTATCGAGGGCCTGCCGGAAGACCTCAAACGGGATAGGCGCCGAGCAGGAGTTGTCCGTTGAGCAGAAAGGCTGGGGTCCCCGTCGCCCCCAGCGCCCGACCGATCAGCGTTTCCGCTTCCACCCGCTTGCCGGAGGCCGGGTTGTCGAGACACGCGGCGAAGGCCTTCTCGTCCAGCCGGAGGTCGACAGCGTACCGCTTGAGTCGGGCCGACGTGAAGGCGATCGGCGACAGATTGTCAAAGAGAGTATCGTGGTACTCCCAGAACTTCCCCTGGTCAAAGGCGCAGGACGAGGCCCGCGCCGCCTGCACCGAGGCCTCCCCAAGGATCGCCAGATGGCGATACGCGAGACGGACTTTTCCTGGCCGGATGTACTGCTCTTCGAGCTTGGGGAGAGTCTCCTTCACGAACTTGCGACAGTATCCGCACTGGAAGTCCGTGAAGTACACCATCGCGACCGGGGCCGTCGCCGGTCCCTTGCTGGGTCCGGGCCCGCGCTCGAGCGCGGCAACGAGATCGTCCCGCGTCCACTCCTCCGTCTTTTCGCCCGCCCAGGTGCCCCCCGCCCCGACCAGGAGCACAGCGACGCAAACCGCCGCCAGCCCCACACCCCACCAGTAACGCGACCTCACAGGCATCCCTCGCGCGCGCCCTACTGCCACAGGGAGCGGATCTTGAGCGTTCGTTCCGGCTGGACGACGTCGTTGGTTCGCAATCGGATCACGAAAAGATGGGGACCGCCCATCCCCGGCGGCATGGTGAAACGAGCGGACAATTCGGTTTCCTGACCGGGCATCAAAGTCGTCGCACCGACGACCGATTTCGGCGGTCAGCACCCCTCTGCCACCTCGAGCGGCGGCGACGCGGGCAACCGGAGCGGTTGGTCCCCTACGTTCTTCAAGCGGAAGCGCGCCTCGACGAACTGGTTGTAGCGGACGGCCCCGAAGTCAATCAGCTCCCGATCCACGGCCAATCTAGGCCCCGCGCGATGAGGCGCCGGCTCACCGGTCGCGCCATCCGGCAGGACCGCCATCCAGATGGCCACGCCGGTCATAACGGCCACGCCGATCGCGCCCGGAATCCGGAGTCGCCAGCGCCGCGGCTTGGCTTCTTGAATCCCTTGCGTTCCTCTCCCCATTGTCCCCTCCCCGCTCTTCGCTGCAACGATCCAGGACGATGCCCGTACCTTAGCCGGTGAAAGGCTCCTGGTCAATCGTCCAGAACCGGTCACGGTCACCCTCGGGCTTGACACCGGCATATGAACCGCGTTAGCGTCAGACCGGTCGCACCCCCACCTCTACGAGAAGGGACGTTGCCCCCATGGAAACCCCTCAGCCGTGGGTGACTTGTTTCCTGACGGACATCCTCCTCACCTATCTCGAGGAACGGTATCCCGCCAAGGCAGCCATCGACTATGCCGCCTTGTTTCGTAGCGCCGACGGATTCGTCGCGCCCCCCGATCCCCAGACCTTCCTGCGGCACGGCAACAACTGGGTTCCGCTGGCCGTGCTTCGCGAATTGGTCATCCAATGCGAACGCATCACCGGGCGCAAGGACGTGCCCTATCTGGCCGCCCGCGCCTACTTCGAGCGAGGCCGGCACGAGTTGCTGACGGTCTACGAGATCATCTTTCGCGTCCTGAACGACGTCCGATCGGTCGTCCTGTTTTCCCACCTGTGGGCTACGGTCCACACGAACTACCTGCGGCTCCAGTCTTTTGAAACGCCGGCGCCACGCCCGATTCTGCACATGCTGGCGCAGTTCACCGGGAATGTGCGGCCCGCTGTGGGGTCCATCCAGCTGGTGCGCGGCCTGGCGGAGGGTTTCCCGCGCCTCTACTCTTTCATCGAGGACCTACACTGTATCGAGGAGGTCTCGCAGCTCCGGATCGAGGATATCGTCCGCGAGTTCCCGGAGTACCGGGTGACCGTCCGGCGGCGATCACCTGGCGATCCATGCCGCGGGCGCACCCCAACCCGTCGTCGAGGCGCGGCGTACCGCGCTGGCGTCCGAAACCGTGCCCCTTCCGCCGGATATTCTCATGGACACCCCCGACGTCGTGGTGAAGGCGACGCGGAGCGGCACCATTCGCGTGCTGACGAACCGAGACGAGACGGACCCTCGGGAGCGATCCCATGCGCCCCTGGCATACCGTATCGTCCGACCCGGGACCATCGGCCGCGGCGGGCAGAGTTACGCCTTCGAGGAGAACCAGATTTACGACGCTCCCTACTCCCGCTTCCGGTTCGTCTGGACCGAGACGCCGCATCCCGAGGCCATCCTGTCGATCGAACAGTTGCGGCGGCAGTTCTCGGAGCTGCTGTTCGAACATCTCAGACAGGCGCGTCGGATCCAGACCCGTTTGGTGGAGTTCAACATCGAGCGCAGCCGGCTGGTCCAAGAGAATATCGAGCTTCGGCGCGAGATCGAACACAAGTACAGCTTCTCGGGAATCGTCGGGCAAAGCAAGCCCATGCAGGAACTTTTCGCGCTGATCCGTTCCCTGGCCGAGACGGACGTGACGGTGCTGATCCAGGGCGAGACCGGAACGGGGAAGGAACTGATCGCGCGGGCCATCCACTACAACAGCCCCCGACGATCTCGGCGTTTCCTGGCGGTCAACTGCGGGGCCCTGGCGGAGACGCTTGCTGCAAAGCGAGCTGTTCGGCCACGAGAAAGGCGCGTTCACCGGCGCGGATACCAGGCGAAAAGGCATCTTCGAGGCGGCGGACGGAGGGACCCTGTTCCTTGACGAAATCGGCGAGATCTCGCCGAGCACCCAGGTGAAACTCCTCCGCGTGCTCCAGGATGGGGAGTTCCAGCGGGTAGGGGGCACCGATACGATTCGCGTCAATGTTCGCATCCTCTCGGCCACCAATCAGCAACTGGAGGATTTGGTCAAGACCGGCCGTTTCCGGCAGGACTTGTACTACCGTTTGAACGTGTTTCCGATTCGTGTCCCGCCCCTGCGCGAACGAGCGCAAGACATTCCGTTGCTCGTGGACCACTTCATCGAGGTCGCCAACCCGAAGTTGCGCAAGACCATCCGCGGGGTGAGCCCCGACACCATGTCCGTGCTGATGTCCCATCAGTGGCCGGGGAACGTCCGGGAACTGGAGAACGTCGTCCAGCGCACGATGGTCGTGGCCAAGCACGAGATCGTGGAGATCGCGGATGTGCCCCGGGAGCTTCGGGGCGAGGACGACGTGCCGTCCCGCGCCACACAGGACCTGCGGGGTCTCGCTCGGACCTCCACTGCGCTGGTCGAAACGCAGACCATTCTCGACGCCCTGGCGAAGACCGGCGGCAATGTGACCCACGCGGCCAAGGCTCTCGGGGTCAGCCGCGCCACCCTCCAGAACAAGATGAAAGCGTACGGGTTGCGCAAACCGGAAAACGCGTAGCCCACCCCGGGTTCGAACTGGAACCCCCCCCAAGAGCACGCCCCCGCCGAGCGCCTCTCGCGGTAGGCGGTTGTCGTCTTCAACTGCACGGCTCAACAGGCACGTCCCCCTTTCTCGGCACCCCCAGGATCGCGCCCCACGACGCGAACTCCCTATGCGTCCAGCGGATCGGGCATCGGAACCTCGCGCGCCCGATCTCGGCGCGGCTTGGCACTTCCCTTGCCGCTCTGACATACGGGTCGATACGAAGGATCGGTTGCCCCGCGTCCTCTCGGAGGAGCCGCGCCAAGCGCGGGTTCAGCGCGGCCGCACTGAAACGATGGCCGTCTTGAATTCACATGCGTTTCGGGGTACTGTTTCTAGGTGGCGTCCGGCTTCGCCGAAGGCGTCGCCCTGAGGGGAGACCCTCATGAGCATCAGCGTCGGAATCGACATCGGGACCGTCAGCGTCAAGGGGGCGATCGTCGGGGATCCCGAGGATCGTTCGCTCCTCCAGCGACTTGGAGCGGGTCGACGGTTTTTCCTTTTGCCCGGCCCCACAAACGCTCCTCCTGTCGTCCTATCGCCGGACCCTCGGCAATCCCGTGGGTGTTGCGCAGGCGATCCTTACCGCCATCCGGGGCGCCGTACCCGACCTTCCGTCCGATCGCATCCTGCTTACCGGGTCGGGCGCCCGGCTCCTCCAGGCACATGAAGCCATCGAACGTGTCAACGACTTCAAGGCGCTCGCAGCCGCGGTGGCGTTCCTGCATCCGGAAGTCGCGACCGTCTTCGAGATGGGTGGCGAATCCTCCCGCTTCCTGCGCCTCGCCGTCGACCCCGTCACGGGGCAGCCTTCCATCCTGGACTATGAGACCAACGGCGACTGCGCGGCGGGGACCGGAGCCTTCATGGACCAACAGGCGCACCGGCTTCGCTATCGCGTGGAGGAGGTCGGGGGCAGTCGCCTTGACGGCGCCGCTCGGCGGCCCGCATCGCCGGCCGCTGTTCGGTCTTCGCCAAGTCCGACATGATCCACGCCCAGCAGAAGGGCGCTACCCCGCCCCAGATTCTCCGCGGGCTGTGCGATGCGGTGGCCCGCAACTTCAAGGGCAGCATCAGCAAGGGCAAGCCGGTGGTGCCTCCCGTGGCCTTCGTGGGCGGCCTCGCCCGAAATGCGGGCATCGCGCAATCCCTGCGCGAGCTGTACAGGCTCGACGACGACCAGTTCCTCGTCCCCGATGCGGCCCCCTGGTACGGAGCCATCGGCGCCGCGCTCCTGTGCGCCGCGCCCGGCGCCGGGAACGGCGATCCACGCGTTTCCTGGGTTCGGACGCTCTGCTTCTTCGCCCGACCAACGGGACGGGGTCCGACGGCGCGACGACTCGGCCGCTTGAGCCTGGACGAACGTGCTGCTCCTGCGTGATCGGGTGCGCCCACCGCAACTGCCCGTGCTTGGCGCGCAGGAGGAGGCCTACCTCGGCATCGACATCGGGTCGGTCAGCACCAACCTGGTCGTGCTGAACGCGGAGGGCGACGTCCTGCACGAGAACTATGTCCGGACCGACGGCCGCCCCATCGAGGTGGTGCGGGACGGCCTTCGAACCATCGCCCAGACCCTGGGGGACCGCATTCGCATCTGCGGGGTCGGCACCACCGGCTCGGGCCGCGAGCTGATCGGAGAACTGGTCGGCGCCGACACCATCACCGACGAAATCACGGCCCACACCACCGGCGCCACGCACGTGGCCCGAACGCTCCTCGGCGAGCCGGTGGACACGATCTTCGAGATCGGCGGACAGGACGCCAAGTTCATCGCCATCGAGGACGGCGTGGTGGTGGACTTCGCCATGAACGAAGCCTGCGCCGCGGGAACGGGCTCGTTCCTCGAGGAGCAGGCCGAGCGGCTGGGGGTCTCCATCAAGGAGGAGTTCGCGCGCCTGGCGTTTCAGTCACGCTCCCCGGTCCGCTTGGGGGAGCGCTGCACGGTGTTCATGGAGCAGGACGTGAACGCCTGGCAGCAGCGCGGCGCCGCGCGCGAGGACCTGGTGGCGGGCCTGGCCTACTCCGTCGCCCTCAACTACCTCCACCGCGTCGTCCGTGGGCGCCGGATCGGGCGCGCGATCTATTTCCAGGGCGGCACGGCGTACAACGATGCCGTCGCGGCGGCCTTCGCCGGCATCCTGGGAACGCGCATCATCGTACCGCCCCACAACGGGGTGATCGGCGCCATCGGCATGGCCCTCCTGGCCCAGGAGAAGGTGCGCGGGACGGGACGGGCCACCACGTTCCGCGGCCTTCGACCTGGAGGCGGTCCGGTACTCCCTACGGGAGTTCGTATGCCGAGCGTGCTCCAATGTCTGCGACATGCAGGAGTTCACCGTCGAAGGGGTGAAGACGTACTGGGGCGACAAGTGCAGCGACAAGTTCCGCAAGCGCACCCGGACCGAGCGCGAGCCGGTGATTCCGGACCTCATGGCGCTGCGACGGGCGCTCCTGCTGGATGGCTACGACGGCCCCGCCGGATCCGGTCCGCGCGTCGGGATTCCCCGCGCCATGTTCTTCCACGATCGGTTCCCCTTCTGGGGCGCCTTCTTGGAGGCGCTTGGTTGCGACGTGGTGTTGTCGGACGAGACCAACCGGAAGATCGCTCAGGACGGCATTGACCTCACGGTGGCGGAGCCGTGCTATCCCATCCGGGTGGCGCACGGTCACGTGAAGGATCTCGTGGACAAGGGGGTGGACTGGATCCTCCTGCCCAACGTCATGAACGCCGAGCCGACCCCGGACACCACCGAGTCGCAGATGTGCCCGTGGGCCCAGACGCTCCCGTACGTCGTGAAGAGCGTCCCGCGCCTGGCGGAGATCCGGGAACGGATCCTGGCCCCGACCGTTCATTTCCGGCTCGGAGAGGAACACGTCGCCCACGACCTCGTTCCGCTCGGACGGACGCTGGGCGCGCGCAAAGCCCATACCCTCCGCGCCGTGGCCGCCGGCTTTGCCGCGCAGCGGCGGTTTCAGGCCGCGCTCGAGCAACTCGGCCGTCGAGGCGTTGGCGGCGCTGGCGGCGAGCGCCCAACCGGGGATCGTCCTCGTCGGCCGTCCGTACAACATCCATGACCGGGCCATCAACCTGGACGTACCGGGGAAACTGCGCGACTATTACGGAATCAACGTCCTCCCCCTCGACTGCCTGCCCCTCGGCGACGTGGATATCCGCGACGTGAACGACAACATGTACTGGCACTCGGGGCGGCGCATCCTGGCCGCGGCCAAGGTGTCGGGAGCGACCGCCAACTTGCACCTGATCCACATCACGAACTTCAAGTGCGGTCCGGACTCCTATATCAAGCATTTCCTCGGATCCGCGTGCGGCAAGCCGTTCTTGAGCCTTCAGTTCGACGGCCACGGCAATGACGCCGGCTTCCTTACCCGGTGCGAGGCGTACCTGGACAGCAAGGGTATGCTCCGATGGTGGCGACAGGGTCCACAGACTTGCGCAGCCGGCACCTGTATTTCTCGCGCATGACCGACTGCGGCACCGAAGCCGTAGCCGCCGCCTTTCGCTCGATGGGCATCGCGGCGACGGTCTTGCCGCCACCCGATCGCAACACGCTCGATCTCGGCAGCCGCCACCTCACCGGCGACGAATGTCTTCCGGCCAAGGTGACCCTCGGGGATTTCCTCAAGGTGGCCGAGGCGCCGGGCTTCGACCCGACGCGGGCCGCCTTCTTCATGCCGACCACGGAAGGCCCCTGCCGCTTCGGCCAGTACGGACCGTCCATCCGGAAAGCGCTGCGGGACGTCGGATTCCCTGATGCCCGGCTCGTCTCGCCCACCTCCGGGGACGGATACCACGCCCTTGGGGTCTCGGGTCCCGGCCTTCGGCGAGTCGCCTGGCGAGGCATCGTGTCCTCGGACATCCTGAGAAAGCTCCTGCTGAAGACCCGCCCCTACGAGCGGGTATCGGGGGACGCGGACCGCGCCTACCGGGTGTCGCTGCGCGAGCTGTGCGCGGCGTTGGAGACGCGCGGTCTCTCTCCGAAGGCCCATCTGGCACTCCTGGTCGCCGCGCTCGCCTGCATCCGCGACCGCTTCCGCGCCCTCCCGGCGCGGTACGAGCGAGGGCGGCTCCTCATCGGGATCCAAGGAGAGATCTTCTGCCGGCTGGAAGAGTTCAGCAACGACGAGCTCATCCGCAGGTTGGAGGCGTACGGAGCCGAGGCCTGGCAGTCGGACGTGTCGGAATGGGTCTGGTACTGCAACGTGGATCAGGAGGCGACGCTCCGCCACGCGGGTGAAGGCCTCTCGCTGACCATGTTGGGCGCCAAGCTACGGGACCACGTCCAGCGCGCCGACGAGACCGCCCTCCGTGCCCCCTTCGCGGAGGACTTCCTGGGAAACGAGGAGCCCGACGACGTGCGTCACGTCCTCCGGGCCGGGGCGCCGTACCTGCCCCAGCGGGGTGCCGGAGGCGAGATGGTCCTCTCCGCCGGCAAGGTGGATTGTTTCTACCGCAGCGGGGTGGACGGCATCCTCGACGTGAGCCCCTTCACCTGCATGAACGGCATCGTCTCGGAGGCCCTCTACCCTCGCCAGAGCGCCGAGCACGCCGGACTCCCTGTCAAGAACGTGTACGTCGATGGCACGGACCGCGATCTCTCCTCGGAGCTGGAGATCTTTCTCGAGCTTGCCCGAGCTTACCAGCGCGTCAAGCCACACCCACGACGGTATCCCCCGTGGTTCTCTTGACGCGCGCGAGACCCATCCCGTTTTTCATTCGTCCAGCTTCGCAAGGAACTCCAGGCTCTTCCGGATGCCGCCGTCGGGGTCTCCCTCGCCCGGGAACTCGAAGCACAGTGGAATTCGCTTCCCCGTTGCGTCCAGAGCGCCGATGATGTCTTTCAGCGGGAGCGTCCCGTTCCCAAGGTACGTGGATTGCCATCCCTCGGCGGTCTTCCTCACGTCCTTGGCGTGGACATAGTTGATCCAGCGCGCCAAACCACGGATGGCCGCGATCGGGTCCTGGCCGGTCGTCACATAGTTGGCAAAATCGAGGTTCGTACCGAAAAAGCGGCAACTGAACGTGTCGAGCGTCTGCTGCACGTCCGAGAGAAGATGATCCGGCGCCTTGGAGTTGTTCTCCAGCGTCAGCCGTAACCGGAGCGCCGCCGCCCGCTCCACGGCCATCCGGCCCGCGTAGTGCATCGTCGCATCCGCGGCGCCAGGTCCGGGCCGCTGCCCCAGATTGACCCGGAGCAGCGCGGCGCCCAGGTCGCGCGCGTCCTCGATATCGCGGAGTAACCGCTGCTGCGCGGCCGGGTCCGGATGGTAGAGCGGCGCCATGGTGGTGTACGCCGCCCTCAACTTGTGGTGGACGAGTTGGCGTTTCACCTCAGGCAACTCGGCGCGCTTATCCCGCCAGTGCGCGTCTCGGTACTCCACCCCGTGCACCCTGAACGCGGCGGCCAGTGGCGCTAACTCCAGCACGCTCATGCTTCCCGATCTGAGCCGATCGTCGTACTGGACCCCGGAGATGAAGATCTCGCGGCGGGGCCTTCCCTGGACCGACGGTGACGTCAGAAAGCCGTGTGCCATGATGCTCCTCCTTCCCGGTGAGTCGAATTTGCCGCCAGGCATCGGCGAGTCGGCCGCAGCCTTCAGGTCTGGCGCGCGATCGGGTCCAACCCTCCAGGGCCACGGGCGCATTCTAGGAGCAGGTCGCATCCGGTGTCAATCGCCGCCGCCCCGCCGCCGCGTCGAACACCACCACACAGGGTGTCGAATTTGGTAGAATGCTCACACGGCGTCAGCGCAGAGACTGCGAGCCCAGGGGAGGAGGCCGTGACTGAACCCACAGCACACTTGGATGATCCCGGAAGCGCCGCACGGCATGTGGCGAGTTCGGAGGTCATCGGGAACGAGTCGCCGCTGCGGATCGAGGAGTACGAGGGCCACCGCGTGCTCGTGGCGGACGGTGTGATCCTCTCGGTCGCGGTGACGGACACGGATCCACCGTTCGGCTACTGGACGGCCATGCTCCCCGACGAAACGCCGCGCACCGCCCTGCTGCTGGGGTTGGGGGCTGGTACCCTGGCCCACCTCCTGACCCGACGATTCCCCGCCGTGCGCATCGTCGGCGTGGACATCGACGCCCGCCTGATCGAGTTCTCACGGCGGCATTTCGATCTCGCCCTGCCCAACCTCGAGATCGTCATCGGCGACGCCTTCACGTACGCGGCCGGGTGCCGCCGCCAGTTCGATTACGTAGCGGTGGACCTCTTCTGCGGCCACGCCTTTCAGCGGGGCGCCTTGGCCCGGCCGTTCCTCCGGCGACTCAAGACAATCGCCGGGCCCACCGGAGAAATCGCCTTGAATTTTTTTAGGGACCGACGAAGCGAGGTGTATGTCGGACGTCTCGCCCGGGTGTTGACCGTCCGTCGCATCGAGCGTCTGGTTCGTAACGTGGTCGTCCACTGTCGGGCCGGAAATTAGATCGGCGGCGCCCGCCGCCGAGGAGGTTGTCGTGGGCGAGATCTCCCGTGAGCTGACCGTGGATACCCTCAACGTCATCGCCCGTCTGGAGCGGGCCATGGCGACCTTCTATCATGCGTGCGCCGACACACCCGGAGATGCCCGCGATTTCTGGCTCGGCCTCGAACAGGAAGAGTTGCGTCACGCCCAACACCTGCAGCGCATGACGGAGATCATCGCCGAGCGACCCGGCCGTTTCGAGCCCAATCGCACCTTCAACGCGGCGGCCATCCAGACCTTCATGACGTATCTGGAGTCCCTCATCGAGCGCGTTCGGGCCAACGAAATTCCCCGCACGGATCAGCACCGCCTGCTTTCCCTGGCCCGCGACCTGGAGCAATCCCTCCTCGAGAGCAAGTGCCACGAGCTCGTCAAGACCCAGGACGCGGAGTATCTCGCGTTGATCCGAGCGGTCATCGCGGACACGGTCGCGCACAAAGGTAGAATTGTCACGCGCCTGGCCGCCACGCCGAAGCCCGCCTGACGGGTTTTCCCGCCCGCGCGTCCTCCGCGAGGCGCTGCCGGACCTCGCGTTGCATTTTGGGTGTTGCTAAATCTCCTGATATCCGTCAGACTGCGCCCCGTCGTTCCGCGCCATCCTCTCCGAGTCACCTCGGATTCCGCGGACTCAACTACGCACCCGCGTCCCCTGACAACGCCCGCCACCGGCGCGGCCGCCATCGCGACGCCAACATGCCGCCGATCCTTCCCGAGGTCGCGCCGATACCCGGAAGGCTGCGAGAAACGGAGACTCTCCCATGCAAGCGTACGAGGTCAAATTCACCCCGGCCCAGCGTCCGCCGCTTCAGATCGAGGACGGGATCCGGGCAGTGTCGCGCCCACAACCGCACGTGGCCGTCGGAGACACCGCGGCCGGCCAGGGTATCCAGATCCCGCTCACCGCCCGCTTGACGGCCTCCTGCACCCCCGATACCCCGCTGATCGGTCGGGCCAACGCGTATCGGGATCCTAAGAGTGGCCGGATCGTCCTTGGAGTAGAGTCGGCGGAGAATGGGGATAGTGACCGGGCCCTGGTGCTGCTCGCCGCGGCCAGCGCGTTCCCCGATGGGGTGGCCGTGGTGCCCGAGAAGAACGTCACCATCTTGGCCGCGGGCGAGGTGCGGAACGGCCAGCAAATGCTCCTCATCTGGCCGGAGGGCGGCCGGGTCCTGGTCAGTGATCCCGGCCGGGACGAGCGATACGCGCTCTGCCGAACGGGCGATCAGTTCGCTCCGGTCTTGCTCTCGGACGGCTCCTGATCTGCCGGGGCCCTTGGCCCGGCGCTCTTCGCGGATACCCGTGGTCTTCCGCCGGAATCACCCGCGCAGGCTCTCCAGTACGCTGATCAACTCCTCGACAGCGATCGGGCGTCCCAGGTTGTGCATATGCGATCCGGGCCGACACGCCGACCTCCGCGGCGCGCCGCAGATCAGCGGCCGTCGCCTCGCCGAGCCCGATCTCGCGGAGCGTCGCGGGTAGCCCGACGTCCCGGTAGAAGTCCAGCAGCGTCTTGCGCTCCTCAGCCGGCCACGCCTCGAGAACCGTCTGCACGATCACGCCGAAAGCCACCTTCTCCCCGTGGAGGAACGCGGAGCCCGCCGGCAAGAGACTCAGGCCTGCATACAGGCTATGCGCGGCTGCCAGGCCGCCGCTCTCGAACCCAAGGCCGCTCAAGAGCGTGTTCGCCTCCACCACCGCTTCCACCGCCTCGGTCACGCGGCCTGCGGCGGCGTCCGCGCGCGCCTGCCGACCGTGCGTCAGAACCGTCTGGTAGCACAATTCCGCCAGCGCCAGAGCCGCGCGCGACGGGCGGCCGCCCGCTGGCGTGCGCCCCGGTTTGGCGCCACAGGTCCGTGCCTCGGGCCAGGTCGCGATGGCATCGCCCATTCCCGCCACCAGGAAGCGCACCGGGGCACGCACGATGATGGCCGAATCCACCACAACCAGCGCCGGACTCGCCCGCAGTCGCACCACGCGGAGTTGCGCGTGCTCCTCGGTGTACAGGACCGCCACGCGGCTGGTCGGGGCGTCGGTGGCCACGATGGTCGGCACCATCACCGCCGGGACCCCGAGCGCCTCGGCGAGCAGCTTCCCGGTATCCAGCGCTTTCCCGCCGCCCGCCGCGACCACCATCTCCGGGGCCCAAGCCCGGGTGGCGGCGACCAGCGCCTCGACCGCGGCCTCGGTGCATTCCCCCGGGAACGGCTCCAGTCGCCAGGCGATGCCTTCGGTGGCACACACGCTCGAGAGCGCAGGCTCGACCTGTCGCTCGCACCACCGGATCCACCACGCCGACCGCGCGCTTCCCGAGTCGCGCGAGATGCGGCCCGATGGCGCCCAGAGCCCCCGGGCCCTGCACGTACGTGCCGGCGGCCGCAAAGATGCTGAAGAGTGTCTCACTCATCGGTCTTCTCCTTCGATGTGCACAGGCTCTGACAGACGACGATAAAAGGGCCGGCACGCACCGGCCGAGCAATCACAGGAAGCGTCGGTCCCGCGTTCCGTGCGGAAGCCTATCATAACCCCGCCCCCCGGTAAAATCCGCGAGCCAACCATGTGCGGCCCGCCAAGAGTCTCGAGCTTCACCCGCGCCGACGAACACGCTTGCCCGTCGCTCTTTAGTTCGTTACCATTCTTCAGTCGTACGCCCCTCCGCAACGAGAGGTATGCTGTGCTGTTTGGTTTTCGGTTTCCCAGGCTCCGCCTGATCATCGTCGGCCTTGCGCTCCTCGCACAGGTATATCTCTTCATTCGCATCCGGCGGGCGATCTTGTCGTCGAACCGATCCGAGCGGTTCAAGACGCACGCCATCCGCCTGGTCGGCGCGGCCATCATCTTGCTCTTCGCCCTGAACGCGTACCTCTTGTTCATTCAACTCCCCTGGGTGGACCCGCCGATCGCCGCGCAGGTTGGCCTCTTCTATCCCGTGGCCATCTGGAACTTCGGCTCGCTGTTCTCCGCCTTGTTCCTCTTGGTGATGCGAATCGGCGGCGGACTGGGACGCGTGGTCGTTTGGCTGACGCGTCGGCAGGCCAACCGGGGGGCCCCGATCCCCGGTGGACCTTGGCCGCCGCCGACTCCTGCAGGCCGGGGTGGGCGGCATCGCGGCGGCCCCGGTGCTCTTCTCCGGGTACGGCGCCGCGTACGCGAGCAAGGCGTACAGCGTCGAGAAGCTTGCCCTGCCCTTCGGCCGACCGTTGCGTGTCGTCCAGCTCACCGACATCCATGCCGGCATCTACATGACCCGTGACGACATGCGGAGGTACGTCAACCAGGTCATGATGCTGGAGCCGGAACTGTTTGTCCTCACCGGGGATTTCATCTCGAACTCCATGGCGTTTCTTCCCGGCTGCGTCGAAGAGATGGCCCGGGTCCGCGCCCGGTACGGCACCTTCGCCACGCTGGGGAATCACGAGCACCTGTGGGGAAACGCACGCGAGGTCGAGGCGATCTTCCAGCGGCACGGCATCCCGGTGTTGACCAACGCGCACACGGTGATCCAGACGGTGGAGGGCCCCTTCGCCATCGCCGGGATCGACGACATCCAGTGGGGGCGCCCCGACCTGGAGTCTGCGCTTCGCGGGTTGGACCCCGCCATCCCGACGCTCCTCCTGTCTCATCGCCCGGAGATCTTTCCCGAGGCCGCCGCCCGTGGCATCCCGCTGACCCTTTCCGGCCACTATCACGGCGGTCAGGTCAAGCTGAGCCTTCCTGGCGGCGATCTCAGCATGGCCCACATCCGGACCCCCTACCCGGAGGGTCTGTACCGGATCAATGCCAGCCACCTCTACGTCAGCCGCGGCATCGGCACCACCTTCACCCCCGTCCGCCTCAACGCCCCACCCGAAGTCACCGTTTTCGAACTGACGTAACTCCCGCCTGCCGCTCGACAAACCCAGTACCCCGCCAGCCTGCGCCGGGAAGGGCCTTCCCTTGGCCCCCGGGTTCCGATACAATTCCCATAGCCGGTAGGCCAGCGGTCCCGTTCAACCCGTTTGATCCGACGGGCCGGGCTCTTCTGCCGTTGGCCTCGCATCCGTACGGCCCGCCGGATCAAAGCTTATTCGATTGAGCGCCGGGTAGGAAATCAAAACCCCGCAGGTGATGCGGATCAATCTAATTCGTTAGCCGGACGCGATACCTGGTCGGGGGTTCACGATGCATCGCCTTCATCTCTTCGAGATCGGAGACCAAACCTGGTGTCCGAAGGCGTTCCGCGACGCAGAGACTGACATACTGGAGTTCTTCCTCCGAATCGGCAACTACTATGGGCCGATCGCTCATCGCCTCACGGAGGCTTTCGAGAAGGCCGGGGAACACGAAATCGTTGATCTCTGCTCGGGCGGCGGCGGACCGTGGTTGAGACTGCTCCCCAAGCTCGGCGACAGATCACCGGCCCGCGTACTATTGACCGACAAGCACCCGAACGCCTTGAGCGCCCATCGAGTCGCGGAGGTATCTGACGGCCGCATCCGCAGCGAGCCCCGCAGTGTGGATGCCATGGTCGTGCCTCGTGACCTCCGCGGATTTCGAACGATGTTCACGTCCTTCCACCACTTTCGCCCTGCGGATGCGCGCGCCATTCTCGCCGATGCGGTGGACAATCGTGTGGGGATCGGTATCTTCGAGTTTACCGAGCGGAGCGTCGTGGGGGTCGCGGTTCTGGCGCTCACGCCCCTCGCGGTGCTCCTCGCGGTCCCCTTTCTCAGGCCGATACGCTGGCAGACGTTCGTGCTGACATATCTGATTCCCGTTCTTCCCCTGGGAGTGCTCTTCGACGGAATTGTTTCGTGCCTGCGGACGTACTCGCCTGCCGAACTCTCGGCGCTTGTCGAGCCTCTCCGTGGAGCAGGGTACGCGTGGGAAATCGGGAAGGCACGAAACTGGCGAACGAAGATCCCAATCACGTACCTGATCGGCTACCCAACAAATGACAAATAACCGCGCGTCCGTGGGCGACGGCCTGAAGCGTCGGCTAAGCCGTTGTCAAGGCATAACGTGACCGGAGAAATTCCGGAAACGGCATAAGGAGCCGTGACGAAATTACAAAAATCGGGTCAGGTCACGCCGGTCGGAAGCGACGCAGGCGCAGGGAGTTGCTCACCACCGAGACCGACGAGAGGGCCATGGCGGCCGACCCCACCATGGGATCCAGCAGGATGCCGAAGAACGGGTACAGGACGCCCGCGGCGACGGGAATGCCCAGGACGTTGTACACGAACGCCCAGAACAGGTTCTGCTTGATCGTGCGGAGCGTCCGCTGGCTGAGCTGGATCGCCGTGACGACCCCGGTCAGGTCGCCGCGGATCAGCGTGATGTCCGACGCCTCCATGGCCACGTCCGTCCCCGTGCCGATGGCGATTCCGACATCGGCTTGCGCCAGCGCCGGCGCGTCGTTGATGCCGTCGCCCACCATGGCCACGACCTTCCCCGCCGCCTGAAGCTTCCGGATCTCCGCGGCCTTCTGCTCCGGCAGCACCTCGGCCAGGACCCCGTCGATCCCCGCCTGCTTGGCGATGGCCGCCGCGGTGCGCCGGTTGTCGCCCGTGATCATGAGCACCTCGATCCCCAGGCGGTGCAGCGCCTGCACGGCCTGGGCGGACCGATCCTTCAGTGTGTCGGCCACCGCGATCAAGCCGGCCGCGCGACCGTCCACGGCGACAAACATCGGGGTCTTTCCCTGCGCCGCCAGCGCGTCCGCCGCCGATGCCAGCTCCGCCGCGGCGATGCCGGATTCCGCCAGAAACCGCACGTTGCCGAGCAGGACGTCCCGGCCGTCCACCTTGCCGCGCACGCCCTGACCCGGAACCGCCTCGAACCCCTCGACGTCGGAGAGGGTCAGGCCGTCGCCCTTGGCGCGCGTAACGATCGCCTCCCCCAGCGGATGCTCCGACCCTCGCTCCGAGACTCGCCGCCAGTCGCAGGATTTCGTCCCGGCTCTCGGCTCTCCGCTCGTCCTCCGCTATCCCCGGCTGCCCGCTGACGATATCCGTCACCTCCGGCTCACCCTTCGTCAGCGTGCCGGTCTTGTCGAAGACCACGGTCCGCACCTTGTGTACCGTCTCCAGGCTCTCGCCGCTCCGGATCAGGATCCCCAGCTCGGCCCCTTTGCCCGTCCCGACCATGATCGCCGTCGGCGTCGCGAGCCCCAGCGCGCACGGGCAGGCGATGATCAGAACCGCCACGAAGTTCAGCATGGCGAACAGGAACGCGGGATGCGGCCCGACGGCCCACCAGACCGCAAACGTCAGCACCGCGATCCCGATCACCGTCGGCACGAAGATGCCGGCCACGCGATCGGCCAGCCGCTGGATGGGCGCCTTGGAGCCTTGCGCCTCTTCCACCAGTCGGATGATCTGGGCCAGGACCGTGTCCTTCCCGACCTTGGTGGCCTCGAACCGAAACATGCCCGTCTTGTTCAGCGTCGCCCCGATCACCGGATCGCCCGGGCGCTTCTCGACCGGGATGCTCTCCCCGGTCAGCATGGACTCGTCCACGGCCGAGGCCCCGTCCCGCACGACGCCATCCACCGGAATCTTCTCGCCCGGCCGCACGACCACCAGGTCGCCGATCCGCACCTCGTCCACGGGGATGTCCGCCTCGGCCCCGTCCCGGACGACCCGCGCCGTCTTTGCCTGGAGGCCCATCAGCCGCTTCATCGCCTCCGACGTCCGGCCCCTGGCGACCGACTCCAGGAGCCGCCCCAGCAGGATCAGCGTGATGATCACCGCCGCCGTCTCGTAGTGAACGACCGGCGCGATGCCGCGGGTCTGGAAGAACCGTGGCGCCACCGTCATGGCCAGGCTGTAGACATACGCCGCCGACGTCCCCACGGCGATGAGCGTGTTCATGTCCGAGGTCCCGTGCTTGAGCGCGGCCCAGGCGCCCCGGTAGAACTGCGCCCCCACCCAGAACTGGACCGGCGTGGTGAGCGCCAGCAGGACCCAGAAGTTCCGCAGGATCGCCGGCGCCCACGGGAACCAGTGGTGCATGCTCCCGATCACCACTGGGACGGTGAGGACGACGCCCGTGGTCAGCTTTCGTTTCAGGATGCGGATTTCCCGTGCCCGCGCCGCCTTCTCGTGGTCAGCCGGGGAAGCGTCGTCGTCCACCTCCAGCGGCTCGTACCCGGCTTCGCGGATGACCCGGCGGAGGTCCCCGGTCGTCGCCATGGCCGGCACAAACTCGATCGTGGCTGCATTGGTGGCGAAATTCACCGCAGCCGAAATGACGCCCGGAGCGTCCGTGAGCGCCGTCTCGATCGTGGCCACGCAGGACGCGCAGGAGATGCCGCTGATGGGAATGGTGATCTTCTCCACGGCGGGTGTGAAGCCGGCGTCCGCCACGGCGCGGACAAGGGCCGCCGGCGTCGCGGCGGCGGGGTCGTACTGGACGCTTCCCCGCTCGGCCGCCAGATTCACGGCCGCGTGTCGGACGCCGGGGACCGCCGCCAGCGCGCGCTCGACCGCTGCCACGCACGAGGCACAACTCATCCCCCCGACACCGACATCGAGGCGCCGGGTCTTCGCCGGCGCCGCCGCCTGGACCATGCGTGCGACTCCCTACGCCTTGCCCGCCGGGTTTCCGCCGCCCGCGGGGACGCCCAGATGATGCCGGACCCAACGGTTGGCCCGCGCTTCCACACGCTGCAGGATCTCACGGAGAAGACCCGTGTACGATTGCTCTCCCGCCAGCACACCCACGACCTCCGACAAGGAACCGGGCATCCGAGACAAGAGATGGTGCCACCACCGCGGCATCTGGTGGAACAGAAACGCGACGCGGGACGCCGCCATCAGGTCGGGCCAGATCCGGTCTGCCACCTGACCGGCATATCGGTGCGCGGTCTCGGCTCGCCCGATCCCCGCCAGGATGGCCTGCGCCGCCAGGGTTCCGCTCCGCACCGCAGAGTAGATCCCTTCACCGAGAAACGGATCGGCCAGGTGAGCCGCATCGCCGACAAGCAATACTCCGGGCCGAGCGCAGGGAACCGGCGTGGACCGCGGTGCGGCCACCGGTGCGGCCTGCTGCACCACCGCCGCGATCGCGGGAAGCCCGGGCTGGCCGGCGACGAAGGCGGCAAGCGCGCGCCGCAACTCGCGCCCTCGAGCGTATTCGACCATCACGCCGACGTTGATCTGATCCCCCTTGGGAAAGGCCCAGGCATAACCGCCGGGATACGCCCCCACGTCGACGAGGACCGTCTCGCCCAGGTCATGGCCGTCCTGCGGGACCTCGGCCTCCACCGCGAGATAGCGCGCGGCCGGGCGGCCGGGGAGAAACTGTGACGCCACCAGGCTATTCGCCCCGTCGGCCCCGATCACCGTCCCGGCCGAGATCGCTTCGCCGCCCGCGCGGACCCTGAATCCGATCTCCGTCTCTTCGATCGCCCGGACAGATGCTCCGTCGCGCACCGACGCCCCGGCCTCTTCCGCCCCGGCGCGAAGCCAGGCGTCGAACTCCTCGCGGCAGACCATGTATCCCATGGGAGCGGACGACGCGATCTCGAACGGCTTACCGGATCGGAAGGTGAAGACCGCACGCCGGACACTCGCTCGGACTACCCGATCGACACCAGATGGCAGATACCGCAGCGTGCGGGGGGAGAGGGCGCCGCCGCAAGGCTTGGGGCGCGGAAAGCGCGCCTTGTCCACCAGGCACACCCGCGCGCCACCCGTCGCCAAGAGGCGGGCCGCCGTGGAACCGGCCGGCCCGGCGCCGACGATCAGCACATCATAGTCGCCCATGGACATCTCCGCCAACCGCCCATCCCCCTCCCTCGACAAGGCGGCCTCCAGAGGAAGAACGGTTCACCGCGCTCCGAAGCCGCTGTGGCGTGAGAATACCTCGATCAGCTCGCCGATCTTCTTGGTCCGTTCCCGCTCGCTCCCCGCCTTGAGGCTGTCCACCACACAGCTCTCGATGTGGCGGGTCATGAGGATCTTCGACACCTGTTCCAGGGCGCCCTGCACCGCCGAGATCTGGAGCAGGATGTCCACGCAGTACTTCTCGTCGTCCACCATCCGCTGGATGCCCTGAACCTGCCCCACGATCCGTCGCAACCGGGTCACGGCTTGCCGCTTCGTTTCCCCATCCATCATGGCGCTCACTCCATATGTACTATACCCTGGCAGGGTATATACACCCGGAAACGCCGGATGTCAATCGGCCACACGAAAGAAACAGCCCCGGCGGAGTTTCCGCCGGGGCTGCACAGTTTGATCCTGCGTCGGTACGGGTTACCCGGGATCGAAGGACCGCAGCCGAGGCTCACGGCCACGATCAGCATGAGGGGAATCCCGACAGTCTCCTGCCGGGTCGTCAGGTCGGGTCTATCGTCCGCGAACCGAGCGCGCGCCGACGCGCGACTTGGCCCGGAATCCGTTGGGGGGCAACTGCCAATATGCAACCCACGGCTGCTCCGACTCCGCGGCGACGACCGGCGCCGGCAGCCCCAGGTCCAGATCGAACGACTTGGCTTCCGTCTCGGCCAACTCCTCCAACAACCGCAACTCCTGTTCGGGAGACCAGAGCTCGACTTCAGGCACCATCATCCACCCTCCTTACCTCGCCCACGCGGCGACGAGTTCAAGCGGGGTCCCCGACCCCGCAGTACTTGACGGTTGGGCCGCCCCGGTGCATCGGGTTCGGCCAACACCCCATCGGTCTCACAGTCTATGGGCCGGATCCAACCGAACCTGCCACGCGCCGGCCCGGGCGCCCCGCGCCGGACGCGTTCCTAGTGCAGATACCCTGCTGGGACCAAGCGGCGGATGGACCGCAGCCATTTGGCCACCGCCGGCCGATCGGCCTCCATCCCGTACAGCATGGACCGCAGACGCGAAAGATGGTCCGCTTCTTCCTCCCGAAGGATCTCCAGCAAGGCCTGGAGTTCATCCCGGTTCACACCGTCCGCCAGATGCGCGAAGAGCTCGTGCGACTGCGCCTCCGCCGCCATGGTGGAACGCAGGATGCCATCCTCGCTTTGCGGGAGCGGGTCGGGCGGCGCCGCGGCAGGAAAAGTCAGGTCGAGCTGGGCCAAGCAATCGTCAGCCAATCCGTCCATCAGGCTGACGAGCGTCAAGAGATGCCTGAGTTCGTCCAGGGCCAACTGGTTGTAGAGACGGCGAGCCTTCTGAGAGGTACACGCGCGGGCCGCGGCGGCTAGTTGGGCGTAGGATTCTTTTTCCCTCGCGATTGCCATCAGGATGATGTCGATCTCGCTCTTGGGGGCCGCTTTGCCCATTTCCCCACCCCACTCGCCGAGGCGTCGATGCGGACATCGTCCGGCGAGAGAAGATCATCCGATTTCAGTAGCCGGTTGGAAAAGGAGCAATCGCGATGCCACGCGGCCCAAGAGCGCAGCCGGCCTCGGCCAAGAAACCAATCCCTTATTTTTCAAATAGTTGACCGGTTGACCGTTTGTCATGTTAATCGGAGAAAGTATGACAAATACCTTCGGACAAACGAGAATGTCCCAACCGACTCACCGGTCTGTGCCATTTCCCGCAAACGATTACCGTCCCCAAAACGACCGGCAGAAATCCTGCGGACTTGACCGCTCACCCACTCGATGCAACCCAGCGATATTTGAAGCCACTGCGACCTCGAACTGCCGTCAGAAACTCCCGCAATTTGCCCTCTTCTATTTCGGACCGTTAGCGTGCTAAATTGAATCGCTAGTGTTTCGTTGAAGGAGGTTGGCCCACCATGAGACGATTCGTCGCGTTCATCGGCCTGATCGCGGTGCTCCTGACCTTCGGCCAGGTCGTCGCCTCGGAGGTCCTGTCGGAAACCGCCCGGTTGCCCGTTCACCGAGCATACGCTCAAGAACGGGATGCGGTTCTTGATCGTCGAGCGACGGGAATCCCCCACCTTCGCCGCGTATATTCGCTTCAAGGTCGGCAGCGTGAACGAATTCCCAGGGCAGACCGGTCTCGCCCACCTGCTGGAGCACATGATGTTCAAGGGGACCACGCTGTTCGGCTCGACGGATCCCGCCCGCGAGCAGCCCCTTCTCGATCGCATCGACGCGCTCCAGCGCGAACTCCAGACCGAACGGCGACAGGCCAGGCTTCCCGGCAAGACGCTCCGACGCTGGGCGCGTGGCCGCCATCGAAAAGGAGCTCGCCGCCCTGGAGTCCGAGGCGAAAGGCTTCATCGTCCGCAACGAACTCTGGGAGATCTACCGGCGAAACGGCGGAACGAACCTGAACGCGTCCACCTCCCGGGACGGCACGCAATACTTCATCAGCCTGCCCAAGAACCGGCTGGAACTCTGGGCCTTGCTGGAGTCGGATCGGATGCGCAATCCGGTGTTTCGGGAGTTCTACACCGAGCGGGACGTCGTCCAGGAAGAGCGGCGCCAACGGGTGGACACGAACCCGCGCGGCCAGTTGATGGAGGCGGCCCTCGCCACCGCCTTCACCGCGGTCCCGTACCGACATCCTGTCCTGGGCTGGCCGGGCGACCTGGAGAATCTGAGCCGGCCCCAGGCCCAGGCGTACTTCAAGACGCATTACGCGCCGAATAACGCCCTGGCGGTGCTGGTCGGCGATCTGGATCCCGCGGCGGTCATTCGTGTCGTCGAGCAGTACTTCGGCGATCTGCCTGCGCAGCCCCTCCCCGTGCCGCCCCTCTTGGAAGAGCCGCCGCAGGCGGGCGAGCGTCGGGTGCAGGTCGAGTTCCCCGCCGAGCCCAGCTTGCTCATGTTGTACCAGGCTCCCGCCCTCGGCCATCCGGACACCTACCCCATCGCGGTGCTGGGCAGTCTCCTCGGGGAGGGCCGTTCTTCCCGCCTGCACAAACGCCTGGTCGAGGAACGGCGCCTCGTGACGAGCATCTCGGCGGGCCCCTGGTTTCTCCAGCACGCCGGGCTGTTCCTGATTCAGGCTACCCCGCGCGCGCCGCATACCGCAGGAGAGGTGGAGGCCGCCATCGAAGAGGAGATCGCCCGCCTGGCCGCAGAGCTCGCCACCCCTCGGGAAATCCTCAAGATCCGGAACCAGGCCGAGGTGGAGGCCGTGGGGCGCCTGGCCTCCAACGCGGGATTGGCGTCGCAGCTCGGGAACGCCTGGGCCTTGACCGGCGATTGGCGCACCCTGTTCTCGGACCAGGAAAAGCTCCAGGCCGTGACGGCGGAAGAGGTCCGCGACGTCACACGTCGCTACCTGCTGCCCCGACGTCGAACCGTGGCCACGCTGGTCCGCGGGAGCGGGCCCGCGCCCATCCCGGCCAGTGCGCCCCGACCGCCGGCCACGCATCAGCCGTGGGACGCGCGGTGATGAGAACAAGGGACAAGAGTTTGAGGCCGAGGGTGATTGATCGGGGAGGGGAACGGTGAGGGATAGGGAAAAGTTGTGCCTGCCACGGACGGGGCTGCAGCGCTTGCGGTTGGTCACGGGCCGACTCGCGGCTTTGGCGCTCCTGGTGGCCGGGTGCGCCACCGATGCCACGCTGCGGCATGGCACCCGCCCGCTCGCCCGGGGCGGCCCTGGTCCAGCGGATGACCTTCTCCCCCCTCCAAATCGACATCCCTCGCCTCGGCCGCGAGGTGGAGCGTCGAGTCCTGCCGAATGGGATAACCCTTTACCTTGCCAGCGACCGGTCGCTTCCGGTCCTCAACGTGTACGCTGTCTTCCGCGCAGGCAGCTTGTACGAGGGGGCGGGCCGGCCCGGCCTTGCCCAGTTCGCCGCCTCGCAGCTTCGCTCCGGCGGGACCGCCCTCATGTCCGTGGACACCTTGAATGAAGAACTGGAGGTCCTGGGCATCTCGATTGAATCCGGCGTTTCGTCGGAGACAATCTCGCTCACCGCGAGCGGGCTGGCCAAGAATACAGACCGGTCTCTCGAACTCCTGGCGCAGATGATTCGGCGGCCCGCTTTCGCGGCGACACCCCTCGAGACTTACCGGGGCCGTGTGATTGATGACCTGCGCCGCGTGCCGGACAACCCCTCCCGCCTGATGATGCAGGAGTTCGCGCGCGCCATGTACACCGAGGCTCATCCCTTGGGCCGCCCCCTCACCGCGACCCAGGCGCGCGCGATCACGCCCGAAGACCTGGTGGCTCATTACCGGCGCTTCATCCGCCCCGACAACATGTTTCTGGCGGTGGTGGGCGATTTCAGCGTGGACGAGCTGGCCGCGAAGGTCGAGGCGCACTTCGGCGACTGGACCGCCGCCGGGCCGCTGCGACCTACCCGCCGCTTCCCGAAGGTGGAGCCCCACTTCGAGGCGGATGTGTCCATCCTGTCGCGCAACCTGACGCAGTCCAACGTCGTCCTGGGCCACTTCGGAATCAACCGCGCCAATCCCGACCGGTACGCCATCCAGATCATGGACATCATCCTGGGCGGGGGCGGTTTCAGCAGCCGGATCATGGAGCGGGTGCGCACCGACGAAGGGCTGGCCTATTCGGTCGCCTCGTCCTTTCCCACGTCCAGCCGGGACGTCAGCCTGTTCCGGGTGACCGTCCAGACCAAGAACGAGAACGTCCCGCGAGCCGTCCAGGCCATCCTGGACGAGATGGGCCGCATGCAGAACCAGCTCGTCAGCCCGACGGAGCTGGACGGCGCCAAGGAGGCGATCGTCAACTCGTTTGTCTTTCGGTTCACGTCCCGGTTCAGCGTGGTGACCCAATTGCTCACCCTGGAACTGGACGGGTATCCGCCGGATTACTACGACACGTTGCTGGATCGGTATCGCGCGGTGACGCGCGAGGACGTGCAACGCGTCGCCCGACAGTATCTTCGGCCCGACGCGGTCAGCATCCTGGTGGTGGGAAACGTGACCGCGGTCGAGCCCGCCATGGCAGCATTCGGCCCGGTGCGCCACCTGCTTCTCTCCCCCACCGACTGAGGCGCCCCCGTCCGGGGATGCCTTCCCCGGACAGGTCCTGGGGTTGGCCAGGGCCCCGGGGAACTTTCTGCACGTTCCGGCAGTTGCCACGGATGCGAGGGCACTGCGCCGCCTCCATACCGACGAGGGTCCGCCATGAACGTCCCGCGCATTCTGAGCGTGGCCACCGCCAATCCCCCCAACCGGTTCACGCAGTCGGAGGTCCTGGCGCTCGCCGGTTATCCCGATGAGCGTCGGCGCGGCTTCTTCCTGAACAGCGGCATCGAGGGGCGCTATCTGGCCATCCAGCGCGGCGTCTTTTCGCCCGACGAGACCCTGGATCAGTTGCAGGCGCGTTTTCGGGCGGCCAGTGTGGACCTGGGCGTGCGCGCCCTGACCGCCGCACTGGCGCAGGCCGGGCGGGAGCCGCGCGACCTGGACTTCCTCGCCACCACCACCTGCACGGGACGCCTCTGCCCCAGCCTGGACACGCTCCTCATCCGCGAGCTGGGCCTGCGGCACGACATCCAGCGCGTCCACGTCGGGGACACGGGCTGCGCCTCCGCCATGGTCGCGCTCCAGCAGGCGCATAATCATCTGTCGGCGTTCCCCGACCATCTCGCGGCGGTCGTGGCTGTCGAGGTCTCCTCGACCGGCTACTACCTTGACGACGAATTGGAGACCGCCGTCGCCAACGCCATCTTCGCCGACGGCGCCGGCGCCATGCTGCTCGGTCGCGCCGCATCCGGGCCGCGCGTCATGGCCACCCGGACGCTCCTCCGGCCCGAGTACCTGGACCTGATGGGCTTCACCTTCCCCGCCGGACGCCAGCGCATCCTGCTGTCCAAGGATATCCGGCACATCGCGACGGAGATGATCGCGGAGTGGACCGAGGCTCTCCTCAAAGAGCACGACCTGGCGCGCGCGGACATCCGGCACTGGATCCTCCACTCGGCGGGTCAGCGTGTGCTGGAGCGGGCCCAGCGCGACCTGGGCTTCTCGGACGCGGAACTCGCCGCCCCCCGCACCGTTCTGCGCCGGTACGGCAACATGTCGTCTGCCACCATCCTCTTCGTCCTGCGCGAGGTGCTGGAGCACGGACGCCCGGCCCCGGACGACTGGGGCGTGATGTTGGCGTTGGGCCCCGGCTTCGCGGCCGAGGGCGCGCTCCTCCGATGGTGACGACCCCGCCGCGCCTCACCGGCGTCGTAGAGCGGATGGAGCAGCCCGGCCTGCATCCGGTGGAATTGTCCCGGGCCCTGCGAACCCTCGCCCGCGTGAATCAATGCTTCGGCGGGACGCGGGTCGTTCTTCGCCATCTGGAACGGCTCTGCGATGGACTACCCGCGCCGGTCCGTATCCTGGACGTCGGCACGGGGTACGCGGACATTCCCCGCGCGATCGTCCGCTGGGCGCGGCGCGACGGGCGACCGATCGAGATCACGGCGCTCGACCGGCACGCCGGCACGCTGGCCCTGGCCGACCGGGCGTGCGCGGACTACCCGGAGATCCGCCTGCGGGAGGGCGACGCCCTGGCGCTGCCGTTCCCCTCCGGGAGCTTCGACTGCGTCCTGGCGTCCCAGATTCTCCATCACATGGAGGGAACGGAGCCGGTCCGGTTCTTGCGGGAGCTGGTGCGTGTGGCGCGCCGCGGCATCCTGGTCCATGACCTTCGCCGCGGAGTGTGGCCCCGCGCCATGACCTGGACCGCCCTCCGGATCGTTTCTCGCAGCCCCGTCATTCGACACGATGGGCCGCTCTCCATCCGCCGCGGCTTCGTCCCGGCCGAGCTGCTGGAGATGGCGCGGGCGGCCGGCTGGGCGGCGCCGAGGGTTGTCCGCCATCCGTTCTTCCGGCTCGTCCTGATGGAGCACATGGGCTGAATGGCACACGCCGCGCGAGACCCCGAGGCGATCGTCGTCGGCGCCGGCCCGGCCGGTTGCGCCGTGGCGGCCCTCCTCGCCAGGGAGGGGATGCGGGTGCTCCTCCTGGAACGCTCCGGCGCGCCGCCTCTCAAGGTCTGTGGCGAGTATCTGAGCCCCGGTTGCCTCCCCATCCTCGACCGCCTCGGCGCGCTCGCGCCGCTCCGGGACGCCGGGGCGCGCCCCTTGCACGGGATGGCGATCCACACCGCCGGCGGCCGCACGCTCTGGGCCACCTATCCGACGGGGCAGAACGCGGACCCCGCCCCGCCCCACGCCCTCAGCGTGTCCCGCACCGTCCTCGACCCCCTGTTGCTGGATCTCGCCGTCAAGCACGGGGCAGACTTCGAGCCGGGCTTTCAGGCAAGTGATGTATTGTGGCAGAACGGGCGGGTGGCGGGAATTCAGGGACGGCATCGTGGGGCGTGGGCATCGCGGGATGCAGCCGTCGTCATCGGTGCCGACGGGCGTCATTCGGTGCTGGCCCGTCGCATCGGCGCCACAACGCGTCACGCCTGGCTGGATCGGATGGCGTGCGTGGGATACCTCGCGGGCGTCCGCCGCGAGTCGGACGTCGGAGAGGTCTTTCTCGGTCGCGACCGGTACGGAATCCTGAACCCCGTGGCAGACGATCTCACCAATGTCGGCCTGGTCATCAGCCGTCGGGACGCGCCACGCGATGCGAACCCCGGCCGCCTGTTTTCGCACATTGCCGAAAGCCTACCCGGACTCTCGGACCGCCTGCGATCCGCCCGCCCGACGGCGCCCGTCCGACGCCTCGGCCCGCTCGCCTACCGCGCCACGCGTCTGGCCGCACCTGGCGCACTCCTGGTCGGCGATGCCGCCGGTTTCCTCGACCCCTTCACCGGAGAAGGCATCTACGCCGCCCTCCGGACCGCGGAACTCGCCGCGCAGTGCGTCTTGGCCTCGCGGAGATCCGGTACCGTTCCAGGCGCCGATCCCCAGACGTATGCCGACGCCTGGTCTCGCGAGTTCACGGGAAAGTGGCGCCTTGCGACCTGGCTTCAGCAGGCGGTCCGGCGGCCTCGGATCGCAGAGCACCTCGTCGGTTACCTGTCGCCGCGTCCGGCGCTGACCGCGCGCCTCATGGCGGCCTTCGGTGACCTCCTACCGGCAGCCGACCTCCGACCCCTCCGCTTGTTGTCTCGCCTCCTGGTTTCTCGGAAATAGCCCGGAGGCATGGGCGACGTAACCCATGCGCGGGTGTTACGCCTTCGCCGACTCCGTCTCCACGGCGTCGTCCTTTCTCTTCCGATCTGACAAAAGTCCTGTCTTCCCAACAGGGGCATGGTGAACTTTCACACTAGTGTTGATGGTCTGTTTATTTCTTTCCGCTAACTCTTTAATTCTATTCCTCTTGAATCCGCTTTGGTCCACTAATGTCATTTTTCAGAAGTATTCCCCCACCGGTTTTTCAGAACCTTTCCCCCCACCCCCAGCGCCGGGTGGGTTACCTGCGTCTACCGTGTTCGGGGCGTCGTGGCAACTCCTTTCGCTGTGCGCGGGGCCTTGGCCGCCCGGAGACGCGGCCCGTCCATCACAACTGGTGAGCTCGGTGCGCGAAGCGGTCCAACGCGCTGTTCGCCAAGATGGGGTCATCGAACAGGGCCACCCACTCGTCCACAACCCGGTTGGAAGTCACGAACGTGGCGGCGTGGGTATGCCGCTCCACTAGGACGTCGTAGAAGTCGCTCGACTGCTGGGCGGTGAGCCTGCGCAGGCCGAAGTCGTCCACGATCACGAGATCGGGCGCCACCCAGCTCCACAGCTCCCGCTCGAAGGAGTTGTCGGCCTGGGACTGGTGGAGACTCTGCAGGAGCCGGGCGGCCTTCACGAAGCGGACGCGGGCGCCGGCCCGGCAGGCGCTGTGCCCCAGGGCGCAGGCGAGGAAGCGTCTTCCCGACGCCGACGGGGCCGCAGAAGCTCACGTTCTCGTGCTCCCGGAGCCACGCGAGGCCGAAGAGCTCCCGGACCCGGGGGCGATCGAAGGCCACGGGGGTCTCCCAGGTGATCTGCTCGAGGCTGACGATCTCCTCGAAGCCGGCGGCGGCCACCCGGGTGGCGAGGCCCTGGCTGTCCCGGCGGTCGATCTCGTCCTGGAGGCAGAGCTCCAGGAACTCCAGGGGGCTCAGGTTGCCCTGCCGGGCGGCCGTAGCCCGATCGGGTAAGGTGGGCAGCAGGCCGCCGAGCGCAGGCGCTTCAGACGACGGACGAATAAATCAACGGGCTGCTAACCTCTAGAGGGTGACAGAATCGCGGAACAGTTACCCGGTGACAGAATCACTAATCTACCACAGTGCAAAACATGCACTTGACCTCATGGGACTCTCGTGGTAGATCTTAAATTAGGAGGAATGCCTATATTTTTATAGACCAAACCGCAGGGCTAATTAATTATTTCGGGGTCGTGTATTTTCTCTGTTCTTTCCGTCCGACACTCCATGCCAGCTAACATGCACAGGTATGGACAGTTCTCTTCAAGTCAAGTCAAAAATAGAGCGGCTGCCTCCCGGCTGGACGCCTTGGTGTGAAACGTCCTGGTTAAGCCCGAGAGGGGTGAATCCGGGTACCGTGGCTGACGACCGACTCAATCGCGAGTCGCAGCTCCGCGGCACGATCGTTTCCCGATACGTCCGGCACGTTCGAGCCGTCGGCGGCGTTTCCGTAGCGCACGAGGTTTCAGAGCAGGTGCACACATAGGCCGCGTTGCAGCTTTCGCTGTAAGGATGCTCTCTGGCTCGGGTTGTCCTCCACAGAGGGTAGGCGGCTGACAAGACGACGGCCAGGTGGCCAATGCAAACGCCGAGGCGAAGGGGGCGTAGCTTTCCTCAGAACCGGCAGGTGCGCTGGCTGGAAGGCTAGCCTGGATTTTCACGCAACCAAAAGCGCTAACGCTTCGATGATGTCGCTCAGGGGATTTCGAACCGGAGTATCCGTGCGTCCCGCCAGGGGATCGGCGTCCGCTCCTCCAACAGCCCGGCGGCGATGAGGATGGGCTTCTTGTATGGTAGCTCAGGCTGCGCGTGTTGAATCTGCGTCATCTACGTAAACTGCGGATCTGATCGGAGAGCGGATGAAAGACCCAATCCCAGGAAAATGGAATCGACCATACCCCACCCCGGCGAAACGACCCTCATCCCTCCCGCTCCTGCGCGGCATGTGGCGCCGGCACAAGCTGCTGATGGCGGCAATCTTTTTCGGGGTGTCCATCTCGCTGCTGGCGGTGATCTACATCACGGACCGGACCGTCTACATCTCCTCGGCAACGCTGAGCGTCGAGACGTCCCTCATCGATCAGCTCCCCGGCATGTCGAACAGCACGTCGAACAGCAAGGAGTTGCTGACCCGCCGCGACACCGTCGCCTCCTTCATGGTCCTGCTCACGGGCCGCTCGGTCGGCGAGGACGTGGTCCGCGCGCTCCCCAATGAAACGTTCGGCGAGCTGCTCACCCAGGAAGGCCGTCAATACCTGCTGGAGGCCTCGAACTTCCTCAGGGGGTTGCTCGGTCGCCGGCCCTTCGTGCGGATGCCCGAGCAGCGAGCGGTCGCCGAGCTGCAGCGGCGGTCCGAATTCCAGGTGTCCAAGGAGGCCGCCGGCGTCTTTTACATTCGCGCCAACGCCTCGACGCCCAAGGCCGCCATGGACATAGTCAACACGTACATCCAGGTGCTCATGAACCGGACGCGGAGCGGGGATCAAGAGCAGGCGCGCAAGATGCGCGAGTTCCTGGAATCGCAATTCCAGCAAGCGAAGGCCAGTCTCGGCACCTCCGAGGCCTCCCTGACGAGCTACGAGCAGCAGAAGGGTCGCGTCAAGCTCGGCGGTCAGACTGAGCTGGATCTGGTCAGGCTCTCGAACGCGGAGAACGCGCTGGCGGAGGTCCAGGCGAGCCAGCAGGCCGTCGCCGCGCGAGCCGCCGCGCTGCAGAAGGCACAGAACGCGGAGAGCAGCAAGCGGGCGCAGACCGCCGAGCGTCAGGCGGCCAGGGGCGGCGAAGCCACCCCCGGAGACGCGGCCGAGGAGGACCAGCGGCTTAGATCGCTCAAGGCAGCGCAGGAAAACGCGTCCCGCCTGGAGGCCAAGTGGGAGTCCTCGCGCGCGCGGTACACGGATGCGCACCCGCAGCTCCAGCTCGCGCAGGAGGAGCTGCTCGCGGCGCGCGCCCGCGTCGCTCAGCTCGCGCGTGGCCTCGGCCCGTCGGGCCCTCGATCGGAAGTCTCCCGGCCGACGCCGGCCGCCGATCCCGCGGACGTCCAGCGTCAGCTCGTTGCGCTGGAGGCCGAGGCGGCCGCGCTGAAGGTCAAGGCGGAATTGATGCGCGAGCAGGTCGACCGCCTGCGCAAGAACGTGCGCACGCTCAGTCAGGAGGAGCTGGAATTCACGAACCTGCAGCGCACGGTGGAGGCCAACCGGAACCTCGCGAGCGTGCTGTCCGAACGGCTGATAGCTGCGCGGATGCGCGAGCAGGGCAACTCGGGCGGATTCCGGATCATGGATCCCGCGTCCTATCCCACGGAGCCCAGCCGGGAGCAACTGTGGAAGTTCATGCTCTATGCGCTCGCGCTGGCCGGCGGCTGCGCCTTCGCCACCGCCCTTGGCCTGGAGCGGTGGCGGGAGCCGGTCGAGACCGAATCGGACGTAGAGAGCCTGGCGCTGCGCCTCCTCGGCTCCGTCACCACATTCTCGCGCAAGGGCAGCGTGAAACACCCCACGAATGGGCGGACCTCTTCGACCACTCCCGACGCCACGTCCCTGGCAGCGGTGAATATCCATCACGAGATGTACCGCTCCATCTGCGCCACGATCGAGACCGTTCAGCCGAAGCGCCCATTTCGCTCCATCCTCCTCACCAGTCCCGGGCCCGGGGAGGGAAAGTCCACGACTGTCATCAACCTGGCGTACGCCTTCCAGGAATTTGGTCGGCGCGTGTTGGTGATCGAGGCCGACCTCAGGCGCCCGGTCCTCGCCAGCCGGCTCGAGCTGCCCATGGCGGGCATCCCGAACCTCGTGCAGTTCCTCCAGGGATCCGCCACGTTCGACCAGGTGTGCCGGCCGCTGGCGGGCGGCGTTACCGTGATCCCCAGCGCGATCGCGCCCGGCAATGCAACAATCCTGCTCGCCTCGGAGGGAATGCGGACCCTGCTGACCGCGGCACGCGACCGCTTCGACATCATACTCTGCGACTCGGCCCCGGTCCTGGCCGTGCCGGACAACATTCTCCTGATCAAGGCCTTCGAGGCGGCGATCATCGTCGTGAAGGCCAGCGCAACTAGCAAGCGCCTGCTCGCGAAGACCGCCAAGCTGCTCGACTTCGCCGGAGCGCGGATTCTCGGCGTGGTGCTGAACCAAGCGAACCCGCGCGACGTGGCCTACTACCACCACCGTTACCGCCGCTACTACACCGCACAAGCCCTTGGTGACGGAGGGCAGGGAAATTGCCGGTCCCCGACGACCAAAACGCTGAAAGGACGGAGCGCAAGGATCAGCGCCCCGTGAGCATATCCCACCGGAGCGGCGCGAAGACTGCCTTTCGCGCGCATCTCCTCCGGCACGCGGAATTCTCGTACCGGAATTGCGACGACGAACCATGACCCTCCCGCTCAAGCGTATCGGAGGTTGTGCGCTCGTTTTGGTTCCCGGCGTTGCCACCGTCCTCACGGTGGGGCCGCCGGCGTGGGACTGGTCATACATCCGTGCGTTTGTCGTGGAGTCCGTCCCTCTGTCCTTAGCGTGGGCCGCAGCCTTCTACTACAACGACCTCTATGAACTCCGCCTGCGCGACAGCATTTCACGCTTCGTCCCGCGCATGCTGCGCTCGTGCCTTCTCGCGTTCGCGTTGTTCCTGGTCCTGTCCCTCATCTTGCAGGCAGTGAGCCCGCTCGTCTCTCCGACTCTGAAGACATTCCACTTCACCCTCGTGATGATGCTCCTCCTGCTGCTACCGGTCCGCCAGGCGACGCACGCGATGGTGCGGCGCGGCATTGTCGGCGAGCGAGCCGTCGTGTTTGGGAAAGGACCCCTCGGATTCCAGCTCGTCGAGGAACTGACGAAGCGGCCGGACTTGTATCACACGGTCGTCACCGTTGCGGCTGAGCCGGTCTCGTCCGAGGACGGGTGTGGAAGTCGCGAGAGGCTGGAGCGCGAGATCAAGGAGCACCGACCCGACTGCATTTTCCTGGCGCTTGCCGACAGACGAAACGTGTTGCCCGTGGAATATCTGGTCCAGGCGCGACTCCGCGGAATTCGTGTCGAGGACGCGGTCGACGTGTACGAGCGCCTCACGAAGAAACTCGCGGTGGAGCACCTGAAGCCGTCATCCTTCCTCTTCTCGAGACAGCTCCCCACGTCCACACGCTACCTCGACATTCCTCGGGTCCTCAGCGTGATGATGGTGGCGCTCGGCCTCGTCGCAAGCGCTCCCCTGATGGCGCTGATCGCGCTTGCGGTCAAGATCGACTCGCCAGGGCCGGTACTCTTCCGCCAGGAACGAGTGGGATGGCGAGACCAGATTTTCCTCCTCTACAAATTCCGCACGATGCGGAACGTGAAGCCGGCTGGTCCGCATACCACATGGCAGCGCGATGACGTGGGGCGCGTAACGAGGATCGGTCGGTGGCTTCGGCGGACGCGACTGGACGAGCTGCCGCAGCTCTGGAATATCCTGCGAGGTGACATGAACTTCATCGGCCCTCGCCCCGAGATGGTGGAGAACGTCGAGGAGATGGCGCGAGAGATACCGTTCTACCGCCTGCGCCACATCATCCGGCCGGGCATCACGGGGTGGGCGCAGGTGAAGAATGGCTATGCGGTCAACCGCGACAACGTCCACGAAAAGGTCAGGTACGACCTTTACTACCTCAAAAACAGGTGCTTCACCCTCGACCTGACTCATTCTCCTCGAGTCCGTGAAGGTCATCCTGTTCGGCGAGCATGGAGACGCCAATGTGTAGCCAGAATGTCGTGCTGCTGATGCGTGGACCTGACCGCAGCCGACTGCCCGTGAGGGGATCCCGTGCTTGAGCTAGTCTTCTGGGGCTGCCTGCTCCTCGTCGCCTACACGTACCTCCTCTACCCCCTCGTGCTGCTCCTTGCCTACGGGCTGGAGCAACTCCGTCGTGACCTGGGTTACCTCGGTCGTCGCCGGGATCGGCGCCGTTCCGCCTTGGACACTGGAGGAGTTGCCCGCGGTGAGTATCGTCATCCCGGCCTACAACGAGGAGGCCCACCTGCCCGAGAAGCTGGCGAACCTGCGAGAGCTGGACTACCCCACCGCGAAGCTCGAGGTGGTCTTTGTTTCGGATGGCTCGACGGACCGCACGAACGCGATCCTGAGGGCGCTCGACGACGCGAAGGTCCAGACCGTGGTCCTTCCCGTCCGGCAGGGCAAACCGAACGCGCTGAACCACGGGGTGGCACGCGCGACGCACGACATCCTGATCTTCTCGGATGCGGCCACGCTGTTCGAGCCGGACGCGCTGAAGAAGCTCGTGCGCCACTTCGCCGACCCGAAGGTGGGCGTGGTCTGCGGGACCCTCCATTTCCGGGGCACGACGGAGTCGCGCCAGACCGAGGGCGTCTACTGGAAGTACGAGAGCATGCTGCGGCTGATGGAGAACCGCCTGGGGGCCACGCTCACGGCCAGCGGCGCCATGTACGCCCTCCGGCGCCAGTGCTATCGCCCGCTGGAGGCCAACGTCCTCGTCGAGGACTTCGTGATCCCCATGAACGCGCGCACGCTCGGATACCGCGTGCTCTACGATCCCGAGGCCATCGCCACCGAGTTCGCAGCGGACTCTGTGGCGGGTGAGTTCACGCGCCGAGTACGAATCGCGGTCGGCAGCTTCCGCGCCTTGGGGCAGTTCGTCCGGACGCCGCTCCGACCGTTCACCCGCGTCGCGTTTTTCTCTCATAAGCTCCTCCGCTGGATCCTCCCGGCCCTGCTGATCGGGCTCCTGGCAAGCAGCGCGCTCCTGCTTGTCCAACCCCATCTACCGCGCCCTGCTGGCCGCGCAGTGCGCGTTCTACCTCTGGGCACTCGCCGGGTACGTCTTCCATGACCGCCTGCAGAGTGTCCGGTTCGGCCTGCTGGCGTACTACCTGATGGCGATTCACCTGGCATATCTTGTGGGGTTCGTGCAGTTCGTGCGCGGGCGGGGCGCCGCAACGTGGCAGCGGGTGAGCTAGCGGAACGCCATCGGATTCTTTATCCGCAGAGTACGCGGATGGCACAGATTCATCGCATTCAGAATCGGCGACCACCGAATTGTGAATAGAAATCGACGGAATCTGCGGACAATACGTACTGCACATGATCTGCGTTCAGGGTAATCTGCGGTACCGGCTCGGCGGAATACGAGTCCTGCTGTACCACGGGCTCGCCACGCCTGGGGACGGATCGACTCAGGGTCGGGGAGGCAAGTACTGGATCGCCGCGTCGCGGTTTCGCGAACATATTGCCAGGACCGCGAAGGGCGGCCATCGGATCAGGCTGCTGAGAGACGTGTGGAACGGTCCGGGCGCCGCGGACGACCAGCTCCCAGTCGTGATCACGTTCGATGATGGATGGGCGTCGGACTTCGCCGTCGCTTTTCCCCTGCTGCTACAGGCCGGGGCGCGGGCAGAGTTCTTCCTCAACACCGCCACCGTTGGCACCGTGGGATTTTTGAGCTGGCCGCAGATCGCCGAGATGCACCGGCTAGGCATGTCGTTCCAGTCCCACAGCCACGACCACGCGCATCTGCTACGGCTATCGACGCCACTGTTGAAACAGCAATTGCGGGACTCGAAGCGTATCATCGAAGATCGGCTGGGAGCTGGGGTGGACTTCCTGTCCGCGCCCTTCGGGCTGCTGAGCCGACGGATAGTGGACGTCGCGCTAGCAGAGGGCTACCGGGCGGTCTGCACGTCGTGGGCCTGGCCGGCGCGGCCCGGGAAGCGGGTGATCCATCGAATCCCGCTCTGCCGTGATACGACGCCTTCTGATTTTGGTCGGCTCCTGGCCGGTCATCCCGGGTGGTATCTGAGGCAACTGAGCTGGTCGGGGCTCAAGTACGGCCCCCGCCGCCTCCTCCGCTGGCCCCCGGCCCCCCTTCCGGCGGAACCCACGGGTTGATCCGCAGATTGCGCAGACCCAATCTCGCTATCATGGGGATCCAACTGCTAATACCTGTTCCCGATCGGAGCATGGTGGGCGACACAGTTGAAACAGTCTAATCCGTGTAATCTGCGTAGTCTGTGGATACGATGAGCTCTCAGCGGCGGCTTCATATTTTTGTGCTGATTGATGCCCTAGGGTGGCAAATCATCGAGGGACGGGACTTTCTCTCGGATATCTTGCCCCACCGCACGCCGCTACGGACGGTGCTAGGCTACAGTTCGGCGGCCATCCCCACGATCCTCACAGGCGTACCTCCGGCGACGCACCAGCATTGGAACCTTTTCTACTACGATCCGACGGGTTCGCCGTTCCGCTGGCTTCGGCATCTTCGCTTCCTGCCCGATGCGGTCCTCGATCACCGGGTCACCCGCAGACTCCTCAAGGAGATGGGGCGAAGATGGCTGGGCCTCGGGCCGCTCTTCGAGTGCTGCGTCAGCCCGCGGATCCTGCATCTGTTCAACTGGGTGGAGAAGCGCAACATCTACGGTCGCCGCGGGATCGTCGGTGCCCCCTCGATCTTCGATCGGCTCACTGAGGACGGCATCCCTCACCACGTCTACTCCTATCATGACGGAAGCGACGACACGATTCTCCGACGGGCTGAGCGGGACATCGAAACTGGCGAGGGCAACTTCTTCTTCGTGTACCTCAGCGAGATGGATGCCTTTCTCCACCACCATAGAGCCGACCCAGACGGGGTCGCCGAGCAGCTTGCCTCGTATGAGATGCGACTGCGCGCCCTGTTCGAGAGCACGCGGCGGGTCGATCCGGAGGCCTCCCTGACAGTCTTCTCCGACCACGGCATGACGCCAATCCGGCGCAAGTATGATTTGCTCAAGGAGATCGATGGCCTGGGCCTGCGCATGCCTGACGACTACCTGGCCGTGTACGACTCCACGATGGCGAGGTTCTGGTTCTTCTCGAGCCAGGCGCGGGATAAGGTCACCGCGGCCCTCAGTGCCGTCAGATGCGGCCACATGTTGACTGACGCCGAGCTGGAGAAACTTGGCGTGCTGTTCCCGGACGGCCGGTATGGCGAGCTCGTCTTTCTGCTGGATCCCGGCTGCCTCTTCGCACGCAGCGACTTCAACGGCCAAGGCTGGTCGCCCGCGGCCATGCACGGTTACCATCCGGACGATCCCGACTCGGACGGAATCTTCCTCACCAATCGGCCGCCCGCGGAGGCGGTCCGAGCAATCGGCGACGTGTTCGCATGCATGCAGGACGCGGTGAGATGAAGCAAGGGCCTCTGTCGGTGCTCCACTTCACCAACGACGTCGCGCGAGGGGGCGTCGAGGAGCACATCCTGACGCTCATGCGGGGCCTCGATCGCTCCTGCTTTCGGCTGCGCTGGGCTTGCCCGTCAGAGGTCGCGGAAAAGATCAGGCCGGACCTTCCGGCCGACGTCGAGCTCATACCTCTGCTGTTGAGAAAGCCCAGTCAGCTCGCCAGCGCGGCTCGACTGGCGGGGGTCATCCGCCGGTGCCGCATCGACGTGCTGCACTCCCACCAGTTCTATGCCAGCCTCTTCGCTTCGCCCATCGGAGCCGTGTGCCGGGTGCCGCTCGTCATCGAAACGCCACACGTACGGGAGCAGTGGCGCCAGGGATGGCTGAAGTCGAGGTTCGTCGTGGATCGCCTGGTCGGCAGGTGCGTTGACTACTACATCGCGGTGTCTCGTGCGAACGCCGGGTATCTCGTCCAGACCAAGGGTCTCCCGGCACGCAAGGTGGTGGTCATTCACAACGGCTGCGACCTCGGCCGTTTCGATCCCGCCAGGCGGGCTCCGGCGAGTCTGAAAGCCGGTCTCGGCTTCGGTGAGGACGACGCCGTGTTGCTGGTCGTCGGCCGGCTGGAGCCTCAGAAGGGGCACCGGGTGCTGCTCGACGCGATGCCCCTCGTCCACCGGACGTTTCCCCGCGCGCGTCTCGTCTGCGTGGGCGAGGGCGCCCTCCGCCAAGAGCTGGCGGCCCAGGTCGCGGCCCTCGGTCTCGATGAGTCGGTGCGATTCGTCGGTCAGCAAACCAACATCCCGGAGTGGTTTGCGCTGGCCGACGTGGTGGTGCTGCCGTCGCTGTTCGAGGGGCTTCCCCTCGTGGCCATCGAGGCTCTGGCGGCTGGAAAGGCCATGGTCGCGACGGCGGTGGACGGGACGCCCGAGGTCATCGTCGACGGGAAGACCGGCCTCACGGTACCGTCGCGGGATGTTGACACGCTGGCCGCGGCCATCTGTCGCCTGCTGCGCGACCCGGGACTGCGGCAGGCGGTGGGCAGGGCAGGCCGGGCGTGGGTCGAAGAGCATTTCAGCCAGGAGCAACAGATTCGGGGGACACAGGCGCTCTATCTCGACGCCCTGCAGCGGCCTCATCGGGCCGCCGTTTCCCCGACCCGGGCTAGTGACATCCCGCCCTTGTCAAAGGAACGCCAGGGTGGATGTGCGCGGCTCGGGGGACAGCACGGTCCATGACCGCGATTCTTTCACAGCCGCTCAGGGCCGCCATCGGCGAGCAGGTGGCCGCGGCATGCGCTGCCCGCTACGGCACGGACCTCCGCGCCGTCGTCGTCACCGGCAGCTTGGCCCGTGACGAGGTCACCGCCAGGGAGGACCAGGGGCGCCGGCGGCTCCTCGGGGATGCCGAATTCCTCCTCGTCTTCCATCAAGCCGTGCGGTTGCCCGATGCCACGGACGTTGAACGGCTCAGGCAGCAGGTTGAGGATTCGCTCGCGAGTCACGGGGTCGAGGGGCGCCTCTCGTTGAGCAGCGTCCACCCGTTGTATCTCGCACGGCTCACGCCCCACATCTTCGCCTACGAACTGAAGGCCTGCGGGCAGGTGGTCCAGGGCGATCGCGACATGCTCTCGCTGATCCCGACCTTTTCGGCGGCGGACATCCCGCTCGAGGATGCCTGGCGTCTGCTCTGCAACCGGATGATCGAGCAACTCGAGAGCGTGCAGGACCTCGATGACCCGGGCGCCGCCCTCCGGTCCTGCGTCCCCTACCCGACGATCAAGCTCTATCTGGACATGGCGACCTCGTACCTCGTCTTCGCCGGCGCCTACGAGCCGAGCTATCGCGCTCGCGCGCAGGCTTTGCGGCGGCTGGCAGGCGCGGGTGATGCGAACGGCAACACGCCATTTCCTCTCGCGGAGTTCGCACGTCGGGTGGCCGCGTGCACCGAGGCGAAGCTCAGCGGCCTGGGCGATGAGGGGCTTTCGCTCCAGACGGATGAGGACAGGCTCGACTTCTGGCGGGCGTCGCTCACCTACGCCCACGCGCTGTGGCGGTGGGAGCTACGGCGGCTGACGCACATGGATGCGCACGCCTCCGACCGCGCGCTCTGGGAACGCTGGATGCGCAGACAGCCGCTCGGAGAGAAGGTACGCGGCTGGCTGTCGATGCTCAGGCGGGTGGATCGTTACGGCAGTTGGAGCGACCGTGCACGGTGGGCCTGCCGCGTCTGGCGGGGCTCGCCCCGCTACTGGGTCTATGCCGCTGCCAGTGAGCTCTGCTTCCGCCTGCCCTCGTTGATCCTGCCTGGCGGCGGGATGGATGCCGACGCCAATTGGGAGGAAGTATTCTATTTTCTTCCAGAGAGACGACCAGAGGCGCAGGCCGCCACACGACCCAGATGGCAAGAACTCGTTTCTGACATCCTCTGGAACTACCACCGCTTCCTGACGGAGACGCGCGCATGACATCGGGGAGCACATTCGCCGTCACGCAAGAAGCACCGAGGAACGCGGGGTGGGACACACCGCTCGTGCGGTACCGCCTGCAGCCTGTGACATCGGACGAGGTTGCCCACTGGGATGAGCTGATCGCTGACTACGAGAGTGCCGAGCTGTTCCACCGAAAGGCATGGCTCGACTATCTTGCGGCAAGTCGGGGTGTCGAGATACGACGGTGGACCATTCGAGCAGACGGTGATGCCGTAGGGTATTTCTGCGGCGGCTTCTTGAAAATCGGGCCGTTCCGCATCCTCGGAAGCCCACTCAAGGGCTGGGGTACAAACTTCATGGGGCCCGTGGTAAACCGCGGCATCGATCAGCGGGCCCTCGTCAACGCCATCGACGACCTCGCTTGTGAAGACAGCCTCGCGATGATCGAACTCGAGCACTCGTGGCTCTCGGAGCCTGTGCTCGAGGCCGCGAGCTTTATTGCGGTGCCGGACTGGACCTACCTCGTCGATCTCACGCCACAGGATGTCGGCGCGATGTGGCGCAGACTGGAATCCACGTGTCGCAATCGCATTCGAAAGGCCGAGTCGGCCGGATTGACTGTCGAGGATGCAGACGACCCGTCGATCGCCGACGAGTACTACGATCAGTACCGTGTCATGCTGCGCACCAAGGGCCTCGTGCCTTCCTTTCCTCAGGAACACCCGGCGCTCTTGGTCTCGCATCTCAAGAAGGCGGACTGCCTGTTCGCCCTGCGTGTGAAGGACCGCGCGGGTTCCGTGATCGCCACCGCGCTCTTCCCTCACGACGATCGGACGATGTACTTCTGGAGTGGCGCGAGCTGGGCCCACGCCCATCAGGTCTGTCCGAATGACTATGTACACTGGCGAGCGATGCAGCTCGCTGCCGACCGCGGCCTTACCGTCTACAACATGTGCGGATACGGACGGTTCAAGAGGAAGTTTGGGGGACGCCTCACCGTCACGACGCGATGGCACAAGTGCTACCAGCCCACGGCACGCGTCGCCCGCCAGATATACGAGCACACTTCGCGAGCGCGCGCCAGCATCATGGGGCATTGGCAGCGGTTCGTCCGCCCGCGGCTCAACCTATCCACGACGGCCTCGGTCGACAGTGGTTCGTCGCGGACGACTGCCACGCGAAAATCGACAAAATACCAATCCTTCCGGCTGGCCGACATCTGGAATTCGCCCCTCCACGACTTCCCGATCCGTGATGAGTTACTTCACCAGTATTTCGTGTTTCCCCCCGACACGAAGATGCTCGAGATAGGACCGGGCGCCGGGTTCACGTCGTTCTGGATGGCACGCAATATTCGACATCTCAGCCTGGTCGATGTGGCACCCGCCAACGTCCGGAAACTCAAGACCGCGTTGAGCGGCGTCCCAAACGTCCGCGTGATGTGTGCGGATGTGTGCGAGCCAGGGCTCGAGCGGAGAATCGGCGACGGTTTCGATGCCGCGTACGCGATCGAGGTCCTCGAGTTCCTCTCCGATCCAGCGGAGTGCATGAGGAACCTCGCGACCGTTCTACGGCCGGGCGCATCGTTGTTAATCCAGTTCCCGAACTATCCGCCGCCACACAATCAGGGCATCACCTATTTCTGCACGCGCAAGGACCTGGACGACATCATGCGCTCGGCTGGCTTCGCGTCCTGGGATGTGTACGCGCTGCACCTTCGCCCGGTGGCCGACGCCCTGTATCGAACGTTCCATGAGCGTCCCGTCACGCTGTATCGCCGACTACGTCAGGGCCGCGGTCCGGTTCGTCCGCTCAATTACGACGACGTGTGGGCGTTCCAGCAAGGCCATCGCCTCGAGCCGTACAAGTACGTGTTCCACGGTGCGTGGGCGTTGCTCTTGGCCGCCATGCACCTAGGGGGGCCGTGTTTCACGCGCGAATCTCTCGGGGACGCGATTGTGAACCGAAACCTCCTCGTGCTGGCTCGCCGGTAGGGTAAGGAACCATGACAAGCAAAGTCGTTCTCCGCAGCATACGGGGCCAGAGCGTCTCAGACGCCGTGGCGTCCTGCCTGGACGCGTGCGAGTGGGAGCAGATCGTCCCGAGGGACGCCCATGTCGTCATCAAGCCCAACCTCTGCACCGCCATGGCAGAAAAGGTCGCAGAATCGAACACGGACCCTCGGGTGACCGCGGCGGTATGTGAGGTACTCCTGACTCGAACGAGGCGCATCACCATCGGAGAATCCGACAGCCTGCGCCAGACGGCGTGGGAAGCTTTCGAGGTATCCGGGTGCAGGGAAATCGCCGACCGTCTGGGAGTGAAGCTAGTGAACTTCTCCGAATCCGAGTGGGTGCCCACACGCCTTGAGCCGGCAGGAGAGATCGGGCTCCCGCGGATCCTCCTCGAGGCTGACGTATTCATCACGCTCCCGGTACTGAAGACACACGCCCTCACCTACTTCACCGGGGCGCTGAAGAACCAATGGGGCTGCCTCCCTCAGTACGATCGAATCCTTTATCACCGCTATCTCGACCCACTCCTGGCCACCCTGCACCGCGTCCTGCGGCCGAAGCTCGCCGTGATGGACGGGATAATCGGCATGGAGGGTCGCGGCCCCACGAACGGGAAACCGCGGCGGATGGATGTGATTCTCGCCAGCCAGGACTCGGTGGCGCTTGACGCCGCGGCGATGCGACTCATTGGCCTGGAGCCGTCACGAGCCCGCCACGTGGTGCTCGCCGCAGAACAAGGGCTTGGTCGCATGGACGCGGAGAGACTTGAGCTGGATGGCGACTGGGCACGCCACGCCACGCACTTCGAGCCTGCGGTCCTGGACAAGGCGGTCGCGGCGATGAACTACATGAGCCGGTACCGCTGGTTCGTCAAGTACATGCTCGAGCGGGATACGGTCTTTTATCCCATCCGATCCTTAGTCCAGGTCCTGCGGCGTGCGGGAGTGGTCGAAGGTGGCTAGCCGCCTCGCGGGTCCTCTTCGCCGCCCTCACGCTGCCGTTTCCGCCGACGAATGGGCACCGGATCCGGAACTCGACGCTCCTGCGGGCGATGGCAGAGGAAGGGCACGCGGTCAGCCTGGTCGCGTTTGCAGAACCGGCTGAACTGCACGACCCGCGGGCGGCTCACGGGGGCACGTGCTGCACCGTCGACCTCGTTCCCGCGTCCGACGGCGGCTCTCGGTCCGGCATGAGGCCCTTGTCGCGCCTTGCCGCGTTGCCCAGACTCCTCCCGTATGGCGCCGTGCGCTACCGGTCGCAGGCGATGACCGGCACCATCGCCCGCCATCTGGCTCGTACCGCATTCGACGCCCTCATCGTCGACGATATCTATCTCAGCCCGAATGTGCCGGACAACGTGCAGGTGGTGACGCTGCTGAACAAGCACGATCTCACGGAGGTCATCCTGAAGCGCTACCTTCCCCACGAGCCAAATCCGGCCAAGCGCGCGTACGCGTGGCTGGAGTGCCAGAAGATACGCCGGCTGTCCGACCACGTGATGCAAAGATGCGCGGGCATTCTCGCCTGCTCCGAGATCGATCGAAAGGAGATCCTCGCCCGGCTCCCCGCGGCTCGTGTCGCGATCGTGCCCAACGTCGTCCCCATGGAGCTCCCCACAGGCGAGTTTGTCGACGACGGTCGGACCGTGTTGTTTTCGGGATCCATGGACTTTCAACCCAACATCGACGGGGTGCAGTTCTTCGTCTCCCAGGTGCTTCCGGCGCTGCGGTCGCGTGTTCCGAACGTCCGCTTCGTCGTCGCAGGCCGCAACCCATCGCGCGTCGCTTTGCCGATGGCTCGCCCGAGTGCCCGGTGTCGAGGTGACCGGGACCGTGCCCGACATGCGCGTGGAGGTCGCCAAGGCCACCGTCTGCGTGGTTCCCCTTCGAATCGGGAGTGGAACACGCCTGAAGATCCTTGAGGCCGGCGCCATGGGCAAAGCGGTCGTTTCCACTCGCCTCGGCGCGGAAGGTCTCGATTTCATCGACGAGCAGGAGATTGTCCTGGCTGATGAGCCCCACGATCTCGCGAAAGCGGTCGCAGAACTCCTGACTGACGCGAACCGACGCGAGCAGCTCGGTGACGCCGCCCGTCGCCGGGTCGAATCCGAGTACTCCCTTTTTTCCCTGCGTCGTGCGGTTCGCGCAGCGCTTGGCCAATTTTGTGACCCTGGTACATCGCTGCCGCGTTCCTGCACGACCGCGTCTCGCTCAGCGGATTTGCCGTCATGATCTTGCTCTGTCTGTTGGTTGTGACGATGCCGTTTGTGCGTCATCCATTTTGGGCGGGCACAGCCGGGGACCTGACCGGCGTGAAGTACCTCGGCGCTGTTTGCCTGGGATACGCCATCGTCGAGCTCGCGGTGCGCCCGCGCTCACTTAATTTTATGGACAGTTGGCAGTCCCGCTGCTTCGTGGCGTTGGCCTTGTTCGGCATGACGTCCTCGGCGCTCTGGGGCATGACACTGCCGCTAGAGCTGAGCCCATTTATGAATTACGTATCGTTTCTTGGGCTTTTCTTCGCTACCCGAATCCTCGTGGATTCCGAACGTGCCCTCCGCCTCGTCGTTCTCAGCGCGGTCGCCACAATGGGATACGGGTCGCTCCATATGATCCGGGAATGGCAGAAGTTTGGGGGGTTCGCCGCAGGGTACCGCCCTGGCTGGATGTTCGGCGACGCCAACTATTTCACGCTCTCGGCGTTGCTCGTACTGCCATTCTCCTTCTACCTTCTGCGCATCCTCGACAGTTGGTGGCAGCGCTGGCTGTGCTTCGCGTGCCTTGTGTTGACGCTGTTCGCCGTGACCCTGGCCGCCTCGCGCGGCGGTTTTCTCGGCCTCGCCGTGGCCATGCTCCTCGTCCTGCTGCGCACCGAACGACCCGTTTACAAATTGAGCCTCGCCGCGCTTGTCCTGATCCCCTTGCTCGTGCTCGCGCCCAGCTCACCGCTTCAACGGATTATGAGTCCCTCACATGCCGATCAAGAGTCCATCGAAAACCGTGAGCTGATCTGGATGGCCGGGATTCGAATGGTCAAGGCGCATCCCTTTCTTGGAATAGGTGCGGGCAACTACAAGACTCTCATCGCGAGTGATCCCAATTGGGAGTCTGAGCGAGCCTGGGTGGCGCATAATACGTACCTGGAACTCGCTGCCGAGCTGGGCGTGCCCGGCCTACTTCTCTTTCTCGGCGTCATCATCAGCAGCTACGTAACGGCGCGGCGCGCGGCGCGAGGACGTGCCCCGCCTGTCATTCAACAGGTGGCCGAGGCCCTTCAACCCGCCCTGCTGGGGTTTGCCGTGGCGAGCTTTTTCATTTCTGCGCAGTACACGAAATTGTTTTGGCTGATCGTTTTCCTTTCGACGTGCCTTCCGTCGCTGGCTGACGCCGCCGACGAAGAAAGCGACGACCCTACCTGGCTCTGATTTCCCGTGGGCCGAGGCTGCACAGGACCGCGCAACGAGGAGATTCGCAGCCATGACTCCTGCCACTCGTCAGCGTGGTCATGCCCTCGTACAACGCCGCAGCGTTCATCGCCGAGGCCATCGAGAGCGTGCTGGCTGCAGACGTACCGTCCACTCCAACTCATCGTCGTGGACGACGGCTCAACCGACGGAACGGTCTCTGTGGCCGAGCAATACGCTGACTCGCTTCATCTCGTGTCCCTCCCCCACCTGGGGTACCCGGGAGCCGTGCGCAACCGGGGTATCGAGCAGGCTGACGGGGAACTCCTTGCTTTCCTCGATGCCGACGACACCTGGATGCCCGACAAGCTCGCAGATTCAAGCGGATTTGCTCTTGACTCGGCCTGACCTGGGCTTGGTACACTCAAACCTGGAGGTCATCGACGAACAGGGGCGCTACCTCAGAGAGATTTTTCTCGGCGTCCCGGGATCCCGCGGACTGACGGATGACCATGCGGAAAGCAGTTTCACGCAGCTTATGAAAGGCGAGAGCGGAGTCTGGACGTCATCCGTACTGCTTCGCCGGGAATGCATCGACCGCGTCGGTATGTTCGACGAGTCCCTGGCCGTCGCCGAGGACTGGGATCTGTGGATTCGAATCGCTCGCACCTTCAAGATCGGGTATATCGAGCGGGCTCTGGCGCGACACCGCTGCCATCCGACCAACACCGGACGGCATTGGATCCCTGAGACGACTCCGCCTGAAATACAGCTCTGGAGCAAAGTCCTGCGCTCGTACCCAGAAATCGAGCCCGAATGGGGTGACCTGATCAGGGCGAAGTGCGCTCTTCACTACGTGCTCAATGCGATCCGCTGTGTTCAGCGAGGTTATTACAGACGCGCGGCGGCGCTGATCGCGCAATTGGCGCGATACGATTTTGGCAAGACCGGATTCCGACGTTTTGGCGCGCTCGCGGTGCGCTTCTTTCATCGCCACTGCCTTCAGAAGGGGCGGGAGCTACTGGGCAGGACCAATCGCTGATTGGTGGGATGATGCAGCCGACGAGCGTACAGAGCACGCGACAACGAAACCCTGTACCGTAATTTTCACGTCGGGCTCAGCGTCCGCGCACGGCAGGCCTTTGCGTTGCTCCGGGGTCAAACCATCTCGCGCGTGCTCGACGTAGGCTGTGCCGATGCTGCTTTCCTTGCTCAGTTCCCTCGCGGGGTAGAAACGTATGGCGTCGACATCGCCCCGAACGTCCACCGACCGCCCGGCATGCGACTCGTCCAAGCAGACGTGTCCCGCGACTCGTTGCCGTTTGAGATGGGGGTCTTCGACGCAGTCTACGCCGGCGAGATCATTGAGCATCTCCTCGACACCGCGGCTTTCCTCCGGGAGGTGCGCCGCGTGCTCCGTCCGGGCGGCAGTGTCGTGCTCACGACGCCCAACCTCTGCTCGTTGAAGAACTTGTACTGCTGGCTAATGGCAAAACAACTGGCGTGGGTCGACTACAAGTTGGGACAGCACGGCCATATCCGATACTTTTCCCCGCGCAGCCTGCATCAGATTCTCGCCGAAAGCGGTTTCCGGGTCGAGACGATCTGTTCAAGCGGGTTCGAGGTGGGCGCGCACGTCCGCTTGCTAGAATTTCTCACGCCGGTGACGCGATGGATATTTTCTCACAGCATCCGAGGCAACTGCCTGATCGCGAAAGCACGGAAGCCGGTGTAGATTATGCGCCCACGGGTCACCCTATTCGTCCGTTGCCTTGCTGGACTGCTTCTCCTCAGTGCCGGTCCCTCACGAATCTGGGCACAGGGGACCGTAGCTGTCAATGCGGAGTCCCGCCCCGTCGCGACGGATGCGTACGGTGGCATTGCGGTACGTGTTGCCGAGCCGCCCGGCGCCTTTCAGGTTCGGCGTGTCGCCGGACGGTGGGTGTTCATCACTCCAGAGGGCCACCCGTTCTGGATGCGCGCCGTGTATGCGACGGACACCCCGGCGCTTGTCATCGAGAAGTACGGAAGCAAGTATACGTGGGCCGAGCAGGCGACACGGCGAATCAGGGATTGGGGATTCAACGCCCTCGGCGAATACAGCACGCCGTACGTCTACCCCATCCCCGCGTACGGCGGGCGCACGTCGAACCCCGAGAAGCTACCGTTCATCCGAATGATTCGACCGTCCCAGTTCGCGCTGACTAACCGCTGGGCCTGGGCCACCGGACCGGTCAAGGATCTCATTGCTGGGACCGACCAGAAGGTATACACCGGCTGGCGCGGGAGCACCCTGCTGGACATCTTCGACCCGAACTTCGAGGCGACGGCTATCGGGAACGCGACCGACCAAAAGAACGCGGCATGGGCTCCCATCTTCCCGCAAGGGTTACGGACGGAGCGATGGCTGATCGGAACGTCGACGGACGATGCCGACCACCTGTACGGCTTCAAACGGAGCACAGACGCGCACATGGCGTGGATCGTGGCGGTGACCGCGCCGACCCAGGAATCCAACGCCTGGCTTAAGATCTCCTATCAGGACCGCACCGTGTACAGCAAGCGCGCTTGGCGCACCTTCCTCGTCGGGAAATACTCGACCATCGGCGCCTTGAACACGGCGTGGGGCTCCAGATACACAACGTTCGATTCAGACGGGGGATGGCCGAATGGACATGGCCTGATGGACGAGAGCGGTCGAAGCACCTGGATGGGCAGGGATTTCGTCCGCCTCGCGGACACGGCTCCGGGCGTCGCAAGAGACCTCGAGGCCTTCATCGAGGTCTTCGCAGAGAGGTATTTCTCCACCGTGGCCAGAGCGATCCGCTTGGCGACCCCGAACCACCTGGTCTTCGGCCCAGCTCCATTACACGACGGTCGGATTCCGGTCCTGCGAGCCGCTTCGCGACATCTCGACGTCCTGCAGATCTTCATCTCGCAAGGGCGGCTGGCCGACCTGGAAGCTATCATCGACCGGGCCCACACCCATTTCCGCAAGCCACTCTTTCTCTGGACGACCTTCCAGGCACAGGCCGATTCGCCCCTTGCGGGGCACGCCGGCTGGAAGGACTACGACTTCCCGACGCAGCGTGAGCGAGGGCTCGCATACGCGAACTACCTCAAGCGTCTAGAGCGCTTCCGGACCAAGGACGGGGTCAATCCGGTTGTCGGTATCGATTGGTGGGCCTGGGCAGATAAGACAAGCGGAGGCGAGAACACGAACTTCGGCCTCGTCTCGCTTCGCGATAACGCTTACGACGGCAAGGAAGCCGTTCGATCCGTCGGGCGCAACGCTGCCGGATACGCGATCGGCGGCGAATTGCGCGATTATGGCGACTTCCTTTCCATTGCCCGCCGGGCGAACTACGGGGTCGATGTCACGCTTCGTCAGGACATCGAGGCGTGGACGCGATCGCGCCAATCCACGTCCCGCGACCCCCGGCCATGATCACCAGCGTTCTCTCGAGCTGGGGAGCGCTCGTCATCGCCGGCCTCGTGTCCATCGTCCTGACGCCATTGCTGATCGGAATGCTCGGAGATCACCAGTTTGGATTGTGGGTACTCGCCACATCCTTCCTCGAATATTACGGCCTGCTCGATTTCGGCCTTCGGACGGCCGTGCAGAGGCACGTGGCCTTATCTCGCGGCGGCAACGACCGCGTCGCTCTAAATGAGATCTTCATCACATCGCTGGCGATGACCGGGGTTGTCGTCCTGGTCGCGGCTGCGTTGTCGCTCGTCCTTGCCGGCATTGTCCCTATGCTGGCACCCGTTCGTGGGTCCGGACTCACGATGGTGAGGTACCTGATCGTCCTGCTCGGGCTGAGCACCGCCATTACGTTCGCCACGCGAATCCTGGGTGCATACCTCACGGGCTTGCAGAGGTTCGATCTCGACAACCTAGGCACCTCGTTGATGCTGCTGGTCCGCGGAACCCTCATCGTCGTCGTGCTGAGCCAAGACTACGGAATCCTCGGCTGCGCTGGCGTCACACTCTTCGTCTCCGTCGTCTCGATGCCGGCGTATCTCGGCCTCGTGCGGCGAGCTGATCCCCAACTGACGGTTCGACTGCATCACGTGAGCTGGTCTCGTGCGCGCCAACTCATGTCGTACAGTCTGCACGCCTTCTTGAATCTCCTCGGAGGGCATCTCCGCTTCTACTCTGACTCCATCGTCATCGCCTGGTTAATCGGCGTCGCCTCCATTCCATATTTCAATGTGGCGAGTCGCCTCATGGAAATGTACAAGTCGGGCCTCTATGCCGTAACGCAGCCACTGATGTCACGCATGAGCCGACTCGCTGGGCAAAACTGTATCGCGGACATGCGCGAGCTCTTCCTTTGTGGTACGCGGGCCACGGCGCTGCTGACGCTCTTGGTCGGCTCCATCTTCTGGCTTCACGGGCGCGCGATACTCCGGGGCTGGGTGGGATCTCGCTTTGAATCCAGCTACCCGATCCTTATGGTGCTGACCGTCGGGTACGCGATCGCGCTTGTGCAATCCCCGTCGGTCGCGCTCCTGTTCGCGTTGGGGCGGCATCGCGCCCTCGGCTGGTGGACGCTCGCGGAAGGGGTGCTCAATGCCGTGGTCAGCGTTTACGGAGCGTTGCACTGGGGACTGATCGGTGTCGCAGTGGGAACGACCGTACCGATGATCGTTTCGAAACTCACCGTGCAGCCCTGGTATGCGTTGCGGGTCGTCGGGATCGGCCTCGGGCGCTACCTGACGGAAGCCCTTCTGCGTCCCGTCTTCGCGTGCGCGGCGTTCTTGGCGCTGGCGTGGTTCGCATTTCCGATCGACGCCGGCGCTGGCCGCTGGGAGACTGCGCAAACGATCCTCCTCGAAATCTGTGTTTTCGCACCCCTCGCGTATTGGATAGGACTCTTGCCAGTCGACAAGCAATCAATCCGCGCCCTTCTGGAGCGCCAGATCCTGCGACTCAAGCAAACGAGGCTCAGCCAATGAATCAGCGAATTACAGAGCAACCGAATGTCACGGTCGCATTCGAGGGGGCCGCGGACGCAATTCACGGACCCGGCATTTGCTTTGCGTGTCCCGCCTGTCACCGATCCCTGTGTCACTCCGACGAGCAGTACACATGTCTGACGTGCCAGGCGACCTACCCGATCCACGACGGCGTGCCGGATTTTGCGTCACAGGATCAAGTATCCTGGGGCGAATTGTCAGCCGGCGAGATGGCTGAGGCGATAGCCATTGCCGGTGAGAAGGGCTACGAGGCAGCCGCGCATTTCGCGGCCAGCCGCTGTCCGAGCCTGAGACAATATCTCATGGCCGAGTGCCGGGTGGACTGGCTCTTTCACTCGCTCTCACTCGACCGGCACGATCGTTGTTTGGACATTGGAAGTGGCTGGGGAACGCTGAGCCGCTCGCTGGCATCCTTCTTCACAGAGGTATTTTCTCTCGAGCTCGTGCCGGATCGTGTAAAGTTTCAGTCGTTGGTCCAAAGGCAGGAGCGTTTGGCGGGACTTACAGTGGTCCGGGGATCCGCGGTGAAGCTCCCCTTCGCGGATTCCACCTTCGATCTCGTCATCGCGAACGGTATCATCCAATGGGTCGGACTTGCCGACCATGACCAGCCAGTGGAGACCTTGCAACGAACCTTCCTGGATGAGTGCGCGCGCGTCTTGCGGCCCGGGGGCATCCTCGTCATGGGCTGCGAGAATCGTGCAGGAGTCTTTCATTACTTGGGAGCGACCGACCACAGTGGATTACCCTTCACCAGTCTTCTGCCACGCAGCGTCGCGGATTGGGTCGTAAAACGCTTCCGCCGGACTGGAGGTCGTTTCGTTCGGGGTTTCCGTGGCGACACCGACTGGAAGGATTACCGGACGTACACGTACACGCCGCGTGGCTACGAGAAGCTCATCAGGCGGTCTGGATTCCAGACAGTAACCGGGTACTGGGCGTACCCATCGAACAATCTCCCCGGTCTTATGGGTCGCCTCGACGACGGCCGGTCTATCTCGGACGTCCTCCAGTTCGCTTCGAAGAATCTGGATTTCCGTGTGGAGGGGACCAACTTCTCTCGAATCGCGCTACGCCTGCGCGCACTAGCGAAGGTTCGCCCACTGATGCGTCTGGTTCTGCGATGGCTCACACCGGACATGTTCTTCGTCGCCCGCCGTCCCACGGATGGAACGCCGGAACGGTTCCTCGATTCTGCCGTCGGTGACTACACGCTGCGCTGGAGCGGCTCCAACAAGTTGGTGTGGATCGGGTACGGCGAGACGGGCTCCAAGCGTGTGACCAAGGCAGCCAGGCGTCACGCGGACGAAGCAGCCGTTCATCGCGAAGAGACCCTGTTGGCGCGCTACAACGGCATTGACGTCTCGATAGAGCGGTACGGCACATGGACACTCTTTCGGGAGCCGTTCCTTGCCAGCCGGCCAATGGATTGCCTGTCCCCACTGGAAAACCGGCAAGCCCTCGATTGGCTGCTTGCCTTTCAGCACGAGACGACGACAGCAACCAACGGGCAGTCGTCGATGATCGCTGACGTGGAATGCTGGCTGCGACGGTTCTCGGACCTTGTCACCGATGCATCACTGCGCAAGCTGGCTGAAGCGGACTGCGACGCTTTCACCTCAGCCCTCTCGGCGGCGAAAATCCCGATCACCGCTGAGCATGGAGATTTCTGGCGTCGGAACCTCCTATTTGGCGCGGACGGACGCCTGGACGTTCTCGACTGGCAGCACTTCCGTCAGACCGGCGATCCCATCTTCGACTTTTCGCTACTGACATCGACACTGTGGGAGATGTCGCAGTGGATGCGATCTCGGCGGAAGCCCATGTTTACAGAATGGCCATTGATGGAGGGATTGGTCGCAGAATTCGCACGCCACTATGGGTTCAGCAAGGAACTCGTGTACGCTTACTACCCCTATGCCATGATCCGACGGATCGCCCGAAGCACGCCTCTAGCTCGCTATGATCTGCTGCAGATCTACAGGCGCCACACGTTCCCGACGCTCAGACCCGCTATCCCAGAATGTGAGTCCCCGGACGTCGCCTCGGACGAGCCCCGATGAGGCCGGGTGTGCCCGAAGCACCGCGCGCAGCAGCCACCAGTGAACGCGGCAACGCACAGCACATCGGTCGGGCGACCGCCGTGCATCGGCCCGGCTCTAGTGCGCATCCATGACGCGGCGGCCGGTTATCGGCATCGCAGGCGGCACGGGCGCGGGCAAGAGCACCGTGGTTCGCGCCCTCCTTGATCGATTCGGTGGCCTGTGTGTTGACCTGGATTCGTATTACCTTGACCGGAGCGCAGTCAGGGCGGAAGAGCGGGGCCATATCAACTATGACGAGCCCGCTGCGATCGACCACACGCTACTCATAGAGCATCTCAAACACCTGAAGGCTGGGGAGCCTGTTCAGAAGCCCAGGTACTCGTTCCACACCCACACACGGATTGGAATCGAAACCGTGGCGTCAGCCCGACTGATTCTTGTGGATGGCCTGTTCACGCTGTGGTGGGAAGAAGTACGACGTTTTTTGGACCTGAAGGTATTCGTCGACGCGCCGGCTGACCTGCGCCTGATGAGAAGGATTCAACGAGACGTTGCAGAACGAGGACGCGGCCCCGAATCAGTGTTGAGGCAGTACCTGCAGACCGTTCGCCCGATGCACGAACGATACGTCGAGCCGACGCGGGCGCATGCAGATCTGGTGCTCAACAACGGGGCAACCGTCAAAGAGTGTCTAGAGTCACTGATGGTCGCCGTGGAAGGGTTGGTGGAACGACCGGAAGCCCATGAGGAATCGTAGCTGATTCTGCTTAGAAGGCAAAAATGGCTATTGGCGCGATAGGCGGGTTTTCCGTACCTGTAGTTCCGGGATACAGCCACCGAGGACGGATTTCCATTTGCATAGTCCTTTTTGTTTTAGCACTGGTTCCTCGTCTTGTGCCGCTCCTCCGACCCGGCGTCGACTGGGCGAAAAACAATCATTGGGATTCTAATGGTTATATTCAGCTGGCCGACGGGCTACGGCAAGGCTGCGGCTTTGCGAGGAAAGTTGATTCATTGTGTTCTGCCCCTGAGATTGTGCGCACGCCCGGGTTTCCGGTATTTCTCGCGCTGTTCCGCGACGCCCGTAGCTCGCTCGCAGTGCAAGCCTTCCTCGGCGCTGTGGTCTGCCTGCTGATTGGCTATGCTATGTATGTCTACTGGGGCCCCGTCGTTGGCATCTTGAGCGCCGCGTTGATTGCTCTCGATCTAACTTCGATCGTATGGGCCACGCAGATAATGTCGGAGATCTTGTTCCAGTTTCTGGTAGCGATTGCGGTCGTTTTGGAGTTTTATCTGTTGTCACAAATGTCACAAAGTTTCAACTACAAGTGGGCAATTTGCCTAAGCCTCAGCAGCGCTGTGTTTCTCGCTCTTGCAATCCTGGTAAGGCCGATAGGAATCGTTTTGATTCCAGTGATGGCTTTGTTCCTGCTGTTTAAGTCTGGAGCTAGCTGGTCAAGTCGAACTGCCATTACTATAGTTATGGTCTTAGTGCCAGCACTGACGATTGCTACGTGGACGCAAAGAAATGCCTCGGTGGCGGGCGTGTCGACGTTTTCAGCAATCGGTGCGAAGAACCTTTATTTTTATCGAGCCGCCAGCGTGGTTAAGTTCACGTTAAAGCTAAGTGACAAGGAGACGGCAGAATTCTTACGCAAGCAGCTAAATTGGCCGGAGGGTTTTTCTCTAAAGGCAACAGGTCCTATAGCACGACAGTCGGCGGATACAATTCAGGCTATGAATCGATTAGGAAAGGAGATCCTGGCGGAGCATTTCTTAACGTTTGCGGCTCTTACCCTTCGCGATTTTGTTTATCTATTACTGACTCCAGGTTTAGCAGACGTGCAGTTACTCTTCGGATACGGCGAAGGGTACGAAGCTGCGCCCCCAGACTTGAAGGGTAAATTCCAAAGCCTGCGGAACTCACCGCTTGGCTTGATAGCTACAGTCTTATTTCATTGGTGCTTGCTGCTGCTAACATATGTTGGGGTTACTCGTGCATTAGTCCTCTGTTTGCGGTGTTTGCGAGATAAGTCGGGTCCGTTGATATTCCTGTTAGTCGTGGGCACTATGCTGTTGCTAGCCGCGGCGGGCCCCGAGGGGGAGGCTCGGTTTCGCGTCCCCGCAATGCCGTTCTTAGCGATGGTTGCTGCCGTCGGCCTGTCTTGGAGGCGCCGGAGTCAAGCTGGTGAGGTTTCATCGGATTATTGATGATGGGCACCGCCAACCAGCTGGACAAGTATGCGGCCGGGACGACCGCGTGCGCGGACGCCCGGCGAGCACAGCTCCAAAGGACGCGTTCGGCGAGCGGGGCTCGGCTACGCCGGCGTGGCTTTCGGCGCTGGGCGGCGGCGCGTTTCCCGATAGTTCGTCCCCTTCAGACTTCCGATGGCGCGGTGTCAACTGGCTTGTTGACCGCCACCGCCCCGCAAAGCCCGGGAGATGGACGCCTCTATCATGGAGCCCCGCCCTGGGGGATGCCGGCCACCGCACTCGCCGCCGCGTGGGCGGAGGCGGCATGATGGTTCCCACCTTGTGTCCAGGGAACCGGGTGCGCTACAAGCCAACGCTCTGGCTTTCGCAAAAACGATGCTCCGAAATCCATCTGGAACTCGGGAGCATTGCAGCGATAGCAGCGCGCGAAATTTTCTTCAGCACAAACCAGGAAGACACCAAGGGGATGGGAAGAGAGAGAATCAGGAATCGCAGATAGTCAGCGCTCCGTGCGAGGCTTCTCGGTCGTTCTCGCGTGAAAGGGAAGGTCCTGTGTTTCTCGGTGCCTTAAGAACTTTTTGGTGCCAGTCTTCTTCGGATGGAAACTAATTAGCTGCGCCACGGCCCCCACGGTTGGTGACGCACCCACATTTCCCTGGGCGTCATACGCCTTAGCTTGAAATCCGTACATCCTTTTCTTCGCGGCCGGCACTTTCCATTCACAGGTGTAGGGACCGGTGGTGACAGTACAGGTCAGCCTCCCCTCAACGTAGAATTCGACCTTTTTCACGCCGAGATTGTCGGTGGCATCAGCACGGATGGTGATCCTGGATTTTGGCGAAAACGATGGCACCGTGATCGAGACACTGGGCGGCGTCCTATCTGCAGCCGTCACGGTGTTCTTCACGACGAGATCGATCGAGGACGACGCGGCCGTGCTGCCCAAGGCATTGTACGCCGTTGCAGTCCACCGGTGAGCGCCGTTGGGCACCGTACGGGTGTCCCACGCGAATTTGACATTCGTCGTATAGAACGACTTGACTACCTTTTCGTCGAGCGCGAAGTCTATGCGCGAGAGAGTCCCTGCGCCGGCGGCGGCAACGGAGACGAGACCCTGCACAACACTCCCCGATGTTGGCGAGATGATGGAAACGGCACCGCTCGTGGCAGGGATACTCGGGGGTGACGCCAGCGCAGCGCCCGACAATTGCGCGTACACCGAATTGTGCGCCTGAGTCACCGGCCCGAGGAAGTTTCCGTAGTCATGCTGCTCGCCGCCGGTTGGGTAACCCCAAGGGTCTTTCCCCGCGACCACGACCGCCTGCTTGCCGTCATACGCGTTATCCTTCAGAGTGACCAGGCCGAAGTTCTCATGCTCGCCTGGATGGTCGGACCAGGACCACCAGTCGATACCGACAACGTGGTTCGTGCCATCATCCGAACGCCAAGTGAGAAGGCGGCGGAGGAAGTCGGCATACCCGGCAGCGCGGTTCGCTTGTGTCTGCGCATCGAACGGTCCCCAGTTGTTGGGGTAGCCAGCCATCGGTGACTCCGCTTGGGCTGTAAAGGTCGTCCAGAAGAATACGGGGCCGCCGAAGGCTTCGTAGCTGGTCCGGAGATAGCGTGTCTCGAGTTCGGCTAGTCCGGGCTGATCACCAGTTTCGGTGGCATAAGAGGACACATGGAGCTGCACCGCATCGATGCCAGCATCGCGGGCGGCCTTGAGGATGAGAGGCTTGGCGTCGTGCAGCGGCGCCTGGGTGAAGACCGGGTGATTAGGCTGGACCTCTTTGAGATACGTGACGGCCAATCCGAAATAGCGGCGGGCGAAGAGGTACATAAAGTCGTCAAGATCTTTCTGCACGGCCGGGTTTTGGAGTTCCGAGTACTGTGCATTAGTTAGCGTCCACGGATTGCGCCCGCTCTCGTCCAGGAGTCCTCTGCCAATGGGCCAGCCCCCATTACTGTCGAAGGTGGTGTAAGTGGAACCCCACGCGGCGTTGAGGGCGGCGATGCTGCCGTAGCGTGTGGCGAGAAAGTCACGCAGAGCGTACTTGCTGTAAACCTTGGGGTCCCGGTAGGCTGGCACTGAGATGCCCGAGTAGGGCGTAGCGGGACCGCGTTGGGTGGGAGCCGTCACCAGCACCATCCAACCGATGTGAGGGTCGGTGGTGCGCTTAAAGCCCCAAGTCCAATCCGCGTCGTCGATCGAGGTGCCCAACACCCAGGGGCTATCGCGAAGCCCGGTGGGCGCCGCCGGAGTCCAGAAAATCGGCGCCCACGATTGCGTGGTGGCGGTGGCGACAGTCTTGGTGTCACGCGCCACCCCAGCCACGGTAGCCTCAAAGTTCGGATCGAACACATCAAGCAGGGGCGAGCCGCGCCACCCCGAGCCACCCTTGTACACGTTGGGATCCAGTCCCAGCACGACCGACTTCACCCCGTGGCCGACCTCTGGATTTGGTTGCCCCGCCCAGCCGAAACGATTGTTGAGCGCAAACTGAGAGGGGCGGATGAGCCGAATGAAGGGCAATTTCTCTGGATTGGCATATGTGCCCCCGTATGCCCGCACAGGCAACGCGCTAGGATCCGCGTATTCGCCAACGGTATTGAATCCCCATGCTCTCATGCGGCGGACCGCTTGGACCCCCCAGGTATTCTTGTCCGGGTACTTGTCAGGGAAGGTCACTTCCGTTCCCGACGGGTTGACGACGTACACACCCCGCATCCAGAAGGCATTGCCCTCCGGCGTGGCGAAGACCCAGCGGTTGCCCATCTTCGCCACCCGGAAGTAGCCGGTCGCCCCGCCGGGGACGGAAAGGCCGGCATAGCCCCCGTACTGATCCAAGCTCTGGGCCGGGGCGAATGACGGGGCGAGGGGGAGTGCGAGGAGCAGTGAGGCGATGAGGAGGGGCCGTCTGAGGTTCATGTGGGTCCCCTTTTCGTTTCCAAGAGACTCCTTTGCCTCAGATACAAGGCTTCCTTTCCTTCGGCAGCCCGGCTGTCAACCAGAGCAGTTGACCCGCGGCGTTGCGCCCCCGCCTCATGACGGGTTTGCCTTTGTCGGGAAGGAGTCTCCACCACAGTTTCGAGCAGACGTGTGCAATTGTGGGACCCGCCCAAGGAGTAGATCAATTGCCACCTCCAATAAGGAATCGAAGTAAGGCCCGGAACGTCTAAGCATAAGAAAAGAAGGCTGTTTTTCTGATGCTCGACGCCAGGGGTTTCTCTACGTTTCTTGCCGACGGTGAAGGGGGATTTTGACGGAACAGGACCTTCAGGCCTGCCAAAATTTCTGACTCTAAAGCGGTCGGGACCTTTTGCGACACACGGCGGAAGACCTCTGGTCGATGTGGGGTGCAGTGCAAGCCTCCTTGCTTCCCAAGTGCGACTTGGTGTGGCTCTAAGCAAGCCGGAGGCCAAGCACGACCGCCGAGCAGCGGAAGCTCGCCGGCATGCTCGTATTTGCGCAGGCCGACCCGGACTTCGAGGGAAAGACAAAGCGCCGCGAACCCGACGGATTTGCCGAATTCCGCGACGCCTTACGCGATCTCGCCCTCAAGTTTCGCGGCCCGATCCTTTTCGTTCACGGCGACTCGCACTTCTACAGGCTCGACCAGCCGATCGCCGACCCGGCGACAGGCGAGTCTCTTCGAAACTTCACCCGCGCGATCGTGTTCGGCTCGCCGCAGACGCGCTGGATCCGGGTGAACATCGATCCCTCGTCTCCGCAGGTCTTCAGGCTGAGCCCCGTATTCCGGGCGTCGCCCGATCCGTAAGCCGGGTCAGCTCGTCCCTTGCCCGGTCCCGAATTCCGCGCGGGGCCCGCTGTGGTGGCCACGGCGATGGCCGCGGTCCATCCCGTCGCGGATCGCCAGGCGCACCTGCTCCTTCTGATTGGCGTCGAGCGCGTCATAAACGGCGAACCAGGCCGCACGCACCTGCGTGCGCGCCGCCTCCATCTGCGCGTGCATCTGCGTGCGCAATTGGTCGCGCAGCTGCGCGAACTGCTTCAGGTCCACGCCGGGCTTGTCGATCTCGACGCGCAGCTTGGCGCGCGTTCTCCTCGCCCTTCGCGCGCGCCGACTGGAACGCCTCACGCTGCGCAGTCTTGCGCCTTCTTCCACAGCTCTTCCTGCTGCGGATTGAGATTGAGCTCCCGGTGCAGCCGCTCGAAACCGCGCATCGGGCCCATAGCCTTCCGGTCGCCTTCGGCCCGCGCGGGCCGCCGGGCGTCTGCGCCCAGATCGACCCCGCCCGAGACGCGCCGCGACGCGGCGAGCAGAGCCTTTCCTTCACTGCATGACATGTATTCATCTTTCTCTCCAGGAATGTGTTGGAAAACGACGCGGCGATTGTCGCGCGAAGTCGTTTCCGAACTGTTGCCGGGAGCGTGGAGTATGGTTGCAAATTGTTTCCGCTTGCCGCGGAAATCAATGCAAATCGAGGGCGTGGCCCTTCAGCGCCTCGATCGGGACGTACTTGAGGACGTTTTCGTGCGTGGATTCGAGAACCACCTGCGGCGCCATGCCGGCCTTGTAGGCCTCGACCCAGCGCAGCACGTGCAGGCACCAGCGGTCGCCGGGCTTGCAGACCCTTGAAGCGCATCTCCGGGCGCGGCGTGGAGAGATCGTTGCCGCGCGAGCGGCTGAACTCGAGAAACTCCTCCGTCGACCTTGACGCACACCAGGTGCGCGACGCCCTCCGCGCCGTGCGTCGCGCAGCAGCCGTCGCGGAAAAAACCCGTGAGCGGCGCGTAGCTGCAGGCGAGCAGCGGGCCGCCGAGGACGTTCTTTTCCTTGGAGAGGACGGAGCTCATGCCGCGATTCTAGCCCACGCAGCGGCACGCTGCCCGTCAACCCGCGCGGGCGGCGATGAAGGCCTTCACCGCGTGGGCGTCGGCGTCCATCACTTCGACACGCTGCGGCAGCTTCTCCAGATTCTCGAAGCCGCCCGGCCGCTCGGGGTCGCGGCCGAGCGCTTCGCGCAGGGTCTCGGCGAACTTCGCGGGCTTCGCAGTCTCCATGCAGACGAGCGGCACGCCCTCCTCGCAGTGCTCGAGCCCGACCTTGACGCCGTCGGCGGTGTGCGGATCGATCATCACGCCCCAGTCCTTCCAAACGCGGCGGATGGTCGCGAGGCGGTCGGCGTGGGTGCTCGACCCGGAAATGAAACCGGTCTCGGCGACCTGCCTGAAATATTCCGTGCCCGGGAGGTCGATCGCCCCCTCGCGCTCGAGCCTCTCCCAGAGAGCCTTCAGACTTTCGCGTCGCGCCCGACGAGATCGTACACGTAGCGCTCGAAGTTCGAGGACTTCGAGATGTCCATCGAGGGGCTGCTCGTCGCCCTCACCTCGGCCGCCTTCGCGCACGCGGTAGCGCCCGGTGCGGAAGAACTCGTCGAGCACGTCGTTCTCGTTGGTGGCGACGATGAGCTTCCTGATCGGCAGGCCCATGCTGCGCGCGACGTACCCGGCGTAGACGTTGCCGAAGTTGCCCGAGGGCACGGAGAACGACACCGGCTCGCCGTTCGACCGGGTCACCGCGAAGTAGGCCTTGAAGTAGTACACCATCTGCGCGGCGATGCGCGCCCAGTTGATCGAATTGACCGCGCCGATGCGGTACTTCGCCTTGAACGCGGAGTCGCCCGAGATCGCCTTCACGATGTCCTGGCAGTCGTCGAACACGCCGCGCACCGCGATGTTGAAGATGTTCGCGTCCTGCAGCGAATACATCTGCGCCGCCTGGAAGGCGCTCATGCGCCCGTGCGGCGAGAGCATGAAGACGCGCACGTTCTTCTTGCCGCGCAGCGCGTACTCGGCGGACGACCCGGTGTCGCCCGAGGTCGCGCCGAGGATATTGAGCCGCTCGCCGCGCTTCCCGAGCACGATACTCGAACAGGTTACCAAGGAACTGCAGCGCGATGTCCTTGAAGGCGAGCGACGGCCCGTTGGAAAGGCCGAGGAGATAGAGCCCCTGGTCCAGCCTCTTCACCGGCGTGACATCGTTGCTGCCGAAGGTTTCCTTCGTATAGGTCTTACCGACGAGCCCCTCCAGATCGGCGGCCGGGATGTCGTCCGCGAACCTCGAAAGCACCGCGTACGCGAGGTCCGCGTACGTCATGCCGCGCATGGCCGAGAGCTCGTTTGCGCTCAGTTCCGGGAAACCCTCGGGCACGAACAGCCCGCCGTCGGCCGCAAGGCCTTCGAGCACGATCTCGGCGAACGGCTGCAGCCTGGCTGCGCCGCGGGTACTGACGTAACGCATCGGTGCCGGTCAGCGGGCATCCAATCGGGGAATAGAAGAGTATATGGAATTGTTTACCCGTCAGCACGACGGGGCAATCCACAGGAGGCACCATGAAAAGCATCTTCAGACTCGTTGCATTGTCTTCGATTCTTCTGGCTCTGGCTGGCTGCGCTGGAATGGAAGGGATAAAACCCTTCTGGGCCCTGAGCGAAGCCGACTTCCAGCCGATCAAGGCCGGGACCACTCAGGCCGAGGTGGAAAAGCAGGTCGGGAAGCCCTATTGGAAGATGACCTTTCCCGCGAAGGCGGAGGAAGTGTGGAGCTACAACTACCTCGCCCACCAGACCCACATGCGTGCCGTGATGACTTTCGACAACCAGGGCGTCCTGAAAAGCATCAAACTGGAGTACGACATGGACTACTACTCCACGGTCGCCTAGAAACTAGTAGCGGCAGCCATGAAAAACATCTACAGATTCAGTGCACTGCTCTCGATCCTTCTGGCACTCGCCGGCTGTGGTGGAATGGAGGGGATACGACCCTTCTGGGCCCTGAGTGCATCGGACTTCCAGCCGATCAAGGCCGGGATGACCCAGGACGAGGTGGAAAAGCGGGTCGGGAAGCCGTTGTGGAGGATGAGCTTCCCCGCCAAGGCGGAGGAAGTCTGGAGCTACGACTACCTCGACTACCAGACCCACATGAAATCGGTGATGACCTTCGACGACCGGGGTGTCCTGAAAAACATAAAACTGGAGTACGACATGGACTTCTATTCCGGTCCTATGTAACTCAAAAGACCGGTCATAAGCCATGACGCATGTATCCAAGCTCCTCGCCGGGCTCGCGGCGGTTCTGGCGCTCTCCGGCTGCGTTCACCCCGACTTCGCCGGGGTCAGGAACCGCTGGGAGCTGAACGACGCTGACATGCAGAAGATCAAAGCGGGCATGACCCAGGCGCAGGTGCGGGAAGTCGTCGGTAACCCCCCGTGGAGGCTCGCCTTCCCGCAGAAAGACGAAGAAGTCTGGAGCTACCGCTACCTGGATTACCAAACCCGCATGTTAGCCACACTGACTTTCGACGGCCGGGGCGTGCTGAAAGCGACAACCCTGGAGTTCGACTTTAGTTCTTATTCCAGGCCATGAGTCTATCCAAACTCGTTGCGGCCCTCGTGGTGTTTGTGCCGCTCGCCGGCTGCGTCAACCCGGCCTTTGTCGGGATGAAGAACTACTGGGAGCTGCACACGGAGGACATCCAGCGGCTCAAGCCGGGGATGACCCAGGCGCAGGTGCAGGAGATCCTCGGCAAGCCCCCGTGGAGGCTCAACTTCCCGCAGCGGGACGAGGAAATCTGGAGCTACCGCTACCTGGATTACCACACCCGCATGCGATCGTCGGTCCATTTCGACGGCCGGGGTGTACTCACGAAAGCCACCCAGGAGTTCGACATGGACTACTACGACGGCAAGCGGTAACGGCCTGAGCCAGCCACCCGACAGCCTATGAGAGGCACACTCAAGCTCCTCGCCGTGCTTGCAGCGATTCTGGCGCTCGCCGGCTGCGTTCACCCGGACTTTGTCGGGATGAAGGACTACTGGATGCTGCACACCGAGGACATCCAGCGGCTCAAGCCGGGGATGACCCAGGTGGAGGTTCAGGAGATCCTCGGCAAGCCCCCGTGGAGGCTCGACTTCCCCCAGAGGGACGAGGAAATCTGGAGTTACGCCTACCTGGACTACCACACCCGCATGCGATCTTCGGTCCATTTCGACGGCCGGAAACTGCTCACGAAGGCAACCCAGGAGTTCGATATGGACTACTACAGCGGCAGCGGGGAGGGGAGGCCCTGATACCGCAGTCGGTCGCGCCTACTGCAGTTCTTCCATCCGGATCCGGGTTACCGGCCCGGTAACCACGGCCAGGCCCTCGATCCGGCCGATCGCCGCGTTGACGTTCTTCTCCCGGGATTGATGGGTGAGCATGATGATGTCGACCTGGTCCTCTCCCTCCGCCGGCTCGCGCTGGATCATCGCCCCGATGGAGATCGGCCGCATCGGCCAGGATTCGCGTGATGTCTGCGAGCACGCCCGGCCGGTCCTGCACGCGCATCCTCAGGTAATAGGACGTGACGACCTCTTCCATCGGCAGAATCCTGATGTCCGCCATGCGGTCGGCCCGGAACGCGAGGTGCGGCACGCGATGATCGGGGTCCGCGGTGTGCAGCCGCGTGACATCGACCAGATCCGCGACCACGGCGCTCCCGGTAGGCTCGGCGCCGGCCCCGGCGCCGTAATACAGGGTCGCGCCCACGGCGTCGCCTTTCACCAGCACCGCGTTCATCACGCCTTCGACGTTCGCGATGAGGCGGCGCGTGGGGATCAGCGTCGGGTGTACGCGAAGCTCGATGCCTTCCGGGGTTCGCTTGGTGATCCCGAGCAGCTTGATGCGATAGCCGAGCTGCTCGGCATAGCGGATATCTTCCTGCGTGAGCCTGGAGATGCCTTCCTTGTAGCACTTGTCGAACTGCATCGGAATGCCGAACGCAATCGCCGCCATGATGGTCAGCTTGTGCGCCGCGTCCACGCCCTCGATGTCGAAGGTCGGGTCGGTCTCGGCGTAGCCGAGCCTTTGCGCCTCCTTCAGCACCGCGTCGAACGCGAGACCCTTCTCGCGCATCTCGGAGAGAATGAAATTCGAAGTGCCGTTGATGATCCCCGCGATCCACTCGATGCGGTTGGCGGTGAGCCCCTCGCGCAGCGCCTTGATGATGGGAATGCCGCCCGCGACCGCGCCTTCGAAGGCGACCATCATGTCCTTTTTCTGCGCGGCGGCGAAGATCTCGTTGCCGTGCGTGGCGAGAAGCGCCTTGTTGGCGGTGACCACGTGCTTGCCGTTCTCGATCGCGGCGAGCACCAGCTCCTTGGCGACCGTGTAGCCGCCGATCAGCTCGATGACGATGTCGATCTCGGGATCGCGCACCACCTCGAAGGCGTCCGCCGTGACGCGCGCCTTGCCTGCGACGAGCTGCCTCGCCTTCTCCACGTCCTTGTCGGCGACGACGCTGATTTCGATGGCGCGGCCGGCGCGGCGCGAGATCTCCTCGCGGTTGCGCTCGAGCACCGCCCAGGTGCCGCCGCCCACCGTGCCGATGCCGAGCAGTCCCACCTTGATCGGCTTCATGTCAGCTTCTTTCCGAAGTGGAACGAGGTCACGACCATGCCCTTCGCGAAAGTAGAACTTGTGCGCCTGCTGCCGCTGCGTGCCCGAGTCGAGAGACAGATTGTCGAACTTCGCCGCTCGCGCCTTGTGCTCGAGATAACCGAGCAGCGCGCGGCCGACGCCGGTCGAGCGGCGACGCTCGTCGGTGACCAGATCGTCGACATAGAGCTGCCTTCCCGAGAAGGTGTTTTCGTACATGCGGTACACGGCGACGCCGGCGACTTCGCCGCCGTCCACCGCGACGCACATGCGCGCGCCCCCGGCGAAGACGCGCTTCATCTTCGCCTCGTATTCCGGCGGCAGCGCGGTGCGCAGCTGGCGGTGCACCGCCTGGGCCTTCCTCAGCCAGTCCGGCGCGGCGACCGCGCCCGATTCGTCGGTGACTTCGACGATCCGGGTCACAGCAGCCCGTCCTTGCGAAACATGTCCTTGATGCCGCGGATCGCCTGCCGGGTTCGCGCCTCGTTCTCGATCAGCGCGATGCGCACGTGATCGTCGCCGTAGTCGCCGAAGCCGATTCCGGGCGACACCGCGACCTTGGCGTCCTTGAGTACCTTCTTCGCGAACTCGAGCGAGCCGAGGCTTGGCGTAGGCCTCGGGAATCTTCGCCCAGATGTACATCGAGGCCTTCGGGTTGTCGACCATCCAGCCGATCTCGTGCAGCCCCTTCACCATCACGTCGCGCCTCCTCTGGTACTTCATGCGGTGCTCCTCGACGCAATCCTGCGGCCCTTCGAGCGCGACGATCGAGGCCACCTGGATCGGCGTGAAGGTGCCGTAGTCGTGGTAGCTCTTGATGCGCGCGAGCGCGTTGACGAGATCCCGGTTGCCGACCATGAAGCCGATGCGCCAGCCGGCCATGTTGTAGCTCTTCGACATGGTGAAGAACTCCACCGCGATGTCGCGCGCGCCGGGCACCTGCATGATGGAAGGCGCCTTCCAGCCGTCGAACGTGATGTCGGCGTAGGCGAGGTCGTGCACGACCAGGATGTCGTGGGTCTTGGCGAGCGCGATCACCCGCTCGAAAAAATCCAGCTCGACGCATCTTGCGGTAGGGTTCGACGGAAAGCCGATGACCAGCATCTTCGGCTTGGGAATCAGCTCGCGGATCGCGCGCTCCAGCTCCTCGAAGAAATCCACGTCCGCCGTCATGCGCACCGAACGGATGTCGGCGCCCGCGATGATCGCGCCGTAGATATGGATCGGGTAGCTGGGATTGGGCACGAGCACGGTGTCGCCGCGGTCCAGGCATGCGAGCATCAGGTGCGCGAGCCCCTCCTTGGAGCCTATGGTGACGATCGCCTCGGAGTCGGGATCGAACTCGACGCCGTAGCGCCTCTGGTACCAGCCGCAGATCGCGCGGCGCAGCCGCGGAATGCCCTTGGACACCGAGTAGCCGTGCGTGTCGTCGCGCTGGGCGGCTTCGACGAGCTTCGCGACGATGTGAGCCGGCGTGGGACCGTCCGGGTTGCCCATGCTCATGTCGATGATATCCTCGCCCGCATGCCGCGCCGCCATCTTCAACTCGTTGGTGATGTTGAAGACGTACGGCGGAAGGCGCTTGATGCGGGAAAACTCTCTCATGGCGGCGGGCCTGGGGTGCACTCGCAGATCGGCCTAGAGCCGCGCTGCACCGCAAAAAGTGATAATGTTACCGGACACTTACAGCACCGGCAAACTTGAAGCTGCAACGCGAAGCGATCCCCTCGCTAAACACCTTCACCGGCTACGGCGCGGGCTACGTGATGGTCAACAACCGGCGCATCGAGCGAAGCGTGGTCGTGCTTCCGATCGGATCATCTCGGACTGGGCCGCGACGACCTTCGAGGCGCTCGCGCCCGCGGCATCTCGCTGCGCTCGCCGAGCTGGGATGCGAGATCGTCCTGCTCGGCACGGGCGCGCAGCTCCGCATTCCCCCGCCCCGAGCTGATGCGTGAGTTCACGCGATCCGGCGCCGGCCTCGAGGTGATGGACGTGCAGGCCGCCTGCCGAACCTACAACATCCTCCTCGCCGAAGAGCGCAAGGTCGCGGCGGCGCTCCTGCTCGGGTGAGAATGCATCGGTCATTCCCGTGAAAACGAGCGGAGGCGAGTTTCGAGGAACGGCCAAGCGGGAATCCAGGACTTTCCTGAACCACTGGGTCCCCCGCTCCCGCGGGGACAGGCGGCCTCTCAGCGTGGGAGTAATTTCTCCGCGCGGACTGTGGATCCTGCTCGTCGCTTTGCGGCCGCCTGGTTCTGCAATCTTGGCTACCGGCATCTTGCCACGTCGGACGAAGGCCGCTACGCGGAAATCCCGCGCGAGATGGTTGCGAGCGGGACTGGTCGACTCCGCGATTGAACGGCCTCAAGTACTTCGAGAAGCCCGCGCTTCAGTACTGGGCGACCGCGGCGGCGTTCAGCGCCTTCGGGGCGGCCGAATGGACGGCGCGACTCTGGCCCGGGCTCACCGGTTTTCTCGGCGTGCTCCTTCCGTCTTCTTGCCGGCCGGCGCCTGTTCGGCCCGCCCGTCGGCCTGTACGCCGCCGCAGTCGCGGCGAGCACGGCCATGTACGTCACGATGGCGGCACATGCTCACCCTCGACATGGGGCTCGCCTTCTTTACGTCGGCGGCAGTGTTCGCGACCGCGCTTGCCCAGCGCGACCAGGCGGACGAAACGGAGCGCCGCCGCTGGATGCTCCTCGCCTGGGCCGCCGCCGCGCTCGCGGTTCTGAGCAAAGGCCCGATCGGCATCGTTCTTCCGGCAGGTGCGGTAGCGGCGTATGTCCTCATCGAGCGCGACTGGAAGATCCTGCGCGGCTGCACGTCGCGTCCGGCGTCTTGCTGTTCGCCGCGATCTCCGTCCCGTGGTTCGTCGCCGTTTCGGTCGTCAATCCCGAGTTTTTCCGGTTCTTCTTCATCCACGAGCATTTCGAACGCTTCCTGACAAAGGAGCACGGCCGCTACCAGCCGGCCTGGTACTTCGTCCCCGTCGTGCTCCTCGGGATCCTTCCCTGGGTCGTAGCCTCTTCCCCGCGCTATGGCGCGCGTGGGACGCTCCCCCGCAGGTCCCGTGCCGACGCTTCCAGCCGCGGCGCTTTCTGCTCTTGTGGTGCGCCTTCGTGTTCGTTTTCTTTTCCGCTCCGGCTCGCAAGCTCCGTTCCTATGTCCTGCCGATTTCCCCGCGCTGGCGCTGCTCATCGGCGACACCCTCGCCTCCGCGGGCCGGCGCTTCGCGCTCGCGCAGGCCGCGTCGCCGCCCTGCTCGCACTCTCCCTCGGCGGGAAGGTTCGCCGCCGCGTAGCGCGTTACCTGCGACGCGGCCGCCGCGAGGGAGAGTGCGAGCAGGCCGGCGATCGCGGCCTGCGCGAGCGCGAAGCGCCGGCCCGATGAGGCGAGGGTGTCCCCGATGAGGAGCGCGAGCGCGGGGAAAATCGGCAGGACATAGGAGGGGAGCTTGGAGCCGGACGCGGAAAAGAAAACGAAGACAAGGGCGCACCAGACGAGCAGGAAGCGCCGGGACTGGAAGACCATGTCGGGGGAGCGTTTCCACGCGCGCCATAGCGCAGGGAAAAGGCCGAGGACCCAGGGAAGAACCCCGAGGAGCACCACGGGGATGAAGTACCAGGCCGGCTGGTAGCGGCCGTGCTCCTTTGTCAGGAAGCGTTCGAAATGCTCGTGGATGAAGAAGAAGCGGAAAAACTCGGGATTGACGGCCGACACGGCCACGAACCACGGGACGGAGATCGCGGCGAACAGCAAGACGCCGGACGCGACGTGCAGCCGCGCCAGGATCTTCCAGTCGCGCTCGATGAGGACATACGCCGCTACCGCACCTGCCGGAAGAACGATGCCGATCGGGCCTTTGCTCAGAACCGCGAGCGCGGCGGCGGCCCAGGCGAGGAGCATCCAGCGGCGGCGCTCCGTTTCGTCCGCCTGGTCGCGCTGGGCAAGCGCGGTGGCGAGCACTGCCGCCGACGCAAAGAAGGCGAGCCCCATGTCCAGGGTGAGCATGTGCCCCATGTGACGTACATGGCCGTGCTCGCCGCGACTGTGGCGGCGTACAGGCCGACGGGCGGGCCGAACAGGCGCCGGCCGGCAAAGAAGACGAGGAGCACGCCGAGAAAACCGGTGAGGCCGGTCCAGAGCCGTGCCGTCCATTCGGCCGCCCCGAAGGCGCTGAACGCCGCTGCGGTCGCCCAGTACTGAAGCGGGGGCTTTTCGAAATACTTGAGGCCGTTTAATCGCGGAGTCAGCCAGTCCCCGGTCGCAAGCATCTCGCGGGGGATTTCCGCATAGCGGCCTTCATCCGACGTGGCAAGATGCCGGTAGCCGAGATTGCAGAACCAGGCGGCCGCAAAAGCGACGAGCAGGATCCACAGTCCGCGCCGTGAAATTACTCCCACGCTGAGAGGCCGCCTGTCCCCGCGGAAGCGGGGACCCAGTGGTTCAGGAAAGTCCTGGATTCCCGCTTGGCCGTTCCTCGAAACTCGCCTCCGCTCGTTTTCACGGGAATGACCGATGCATTCTCACCCGAGCAGGAGCGCCGCCGCGACCTTGCGCTCTTCGGCGAGGAGGATGTTGTAGGTTCGGCAGGCGGCCTGCACGTCCATCACCTCGAGGCCGACGCCGGATCGCGTGAACTCATGCATGAGCTCGGGGCGGGGGAATCGCAGCTGCGCGCCGGTGCCGAGCAGGACGATCTCGCATCCCAGCTCGGCGAGCGCAGCGAGATGCCCGGGCGCGAGTGCCTCGAAGGTCGTCGCGGCCCAGTCCGAGATGAGCCGATCCGGAAGCACGACCACGCTGCGCTCGATGCGCCGGTCGTTGACCATCACATAGCCCGCGCCGTAGCCGGTAAAGGTGTTCAGCGAGGGGATCGCTTCGCGTTGCAGCTTCAAGTTTGCCGGTGCTGTAAGTGTCCGGTAACATTACCACTTTTTGCGTTGCAGCGCGGCTCTAGGCCGATCTGCGAGTGCACCCCAGGCCCGCCGCCATGAGAGAGTTCGCCCGCATCAAGCGCCTTCCCCCGTACGTCTTCAACATCACCAACGAGTTGAAGATGGCGGCGCGGCATGCGGGCGAGGACGTCATCGACATGAGCATGGGCAACCCGGACGGGCCCACGCCCGCGCACATCGTCGCGAAGCTCGTCGAAGCCGCCCAGCGCGGCGACACGCACGGCTACTCGGTGTCCAAGGGCATCCCGCGGCTGCGCCGCGCGATCTGCACCTGGTACCGGCGGCGCTACGGCGTCGAATTCGATCCGGACTCCGAGGCGATCGTCACCATAGGCTCCAAGGAGGGGCTCGCGCACCTGATGCTCGCATGCCTGGACCGCGGCGACACCGTGCTCGTGCCCAATCCCAGCTACCCGATCCACATCTACGGTGCGATCATCGCCGGCGCCGACATCCGTTCGGTGCGCATGACGGCGGACGTGGATTTCTTCGAGGAGCTGGAGCGCGCGATCCGCGAACTGATTCCCAAGCCGAAGATGCTGGTGATCGGCTTTCCGTCGAACCCTACCGCAAGATGCGTCGAGCTGGATTTCTTCGAGCGGGTCGATCGCCCTCGCCAAGACCCACGACATCCTGGTCGTGCACGACCTCGCCTACGCCGACATCACTTTCGACGGCTGGAAGGCGCCTTCCATCATGCAGGTGCCCGGCGCGCGCGACATCGCGGTGGAATTCTTCACCATGTCGAAGAGCTACAACATGGCGGGCTGGCGCATCGGCTTCATGGTCGGCAACCAGGACCTCGTCAACGCGCTCGCGCGCATCAAGAGCTACCACGACTACGGCACCTTCACGCCGATCCAGGTGGCCTCGATCGTCGCGCTCGAAGGGCCGCAGGAATGCGTCGAGGAGCACCGGCTGAAGTACGAGAGGCGGCGCGACGTGATGGTGAAGGGGCTGCACGAGATCGGCTGGATGGTCGACAACCCGAAGGCTTCGATGTACGTCTGGGCGAAGATTCCCGAGGCCTACGCAAGCCTCGGCTCGCTCGAATTCGCGAAGAAAATAGCAATACGGAACGAAAATTGAAGGTACGCTACAGAAGAATGATTTGATTCGTCCTGCCGCTGCGGTTTCCCTTGCATCAGAGCGGCACCACCGGACCCTACGAACGAAGCCGGAGGATCGGTCGGATGCTTGCAGATGAGCTGGACTACGTGGTCGGCGTCGACACCCATCGCGATGAGCACGTGTTGGCGGTACTGGCCGCGCCCGCCGGCGCTGTCATTGCCAAGCTGGCGGTGCGTGCGAACGCGCGCGGCTACCGGGAGGCGCTCGACTTCGCCGAGCAGTACGCAAACGGTGCGCGGGTCTGGGCGGTAGAGGGCACCGGCCACTACGGCGCCGGACTCGCGCGCTTTCTCAGTGGCCACGGCGAGCCGGTGCTCGAGATCAGCCGCCAGCCACGAGGCGAGCGCAGGTTGCGCGGCAAAGACGACCCGCTCGACGCGATCCGTACGGCGCGAACAGCGCTCGCCAGCGAGACGCTGGCGCCGCCCCGCTGCGGAGAGCGGCGCGAAGCACTCCGCCTATTGCTGATCGCCCGCCGGAGCTCCGTCGACGTCCGGCGCGAAGCGCTCGTACAGCGGCGCAGCGTGATCGTGACTGCTCCCGAACGGCTGCGTGAGGACCTGCGCGGGCTGCGCGCTGGGCGGCTCCTCGAGCGCTCCAGCCGGCTTCGCCACTCGGGCCGATGAGCGTCGACGAGCTAGCCACCAGGCTTGTCTTGCGCTCACTCGCCCGCCGGATCGAGGCGTCGACGGAATCGAGGCGACGAGACGCCTGCTTCGCGACGGCGATGCGCCGCGCATCCTGATGCTGACGACCTTTGACCTCGACGAGTACGTCTACGAGGCGATGAAGGCCGGCGCCAGCGGATTCCTGCTCAAGGACGCGCCGCGCGATCAGCTGGTCGGCGCCGTGCGGACGGTGGCGGCAGGCGACGCGCTCCTCGCGCCTGCGCTCGTCCGGCGTCTGATCGAGGACTTCGTCCGTCGGCCGGCGCCGGGGGCGCGTCCGCCGGCCGAGCTCGACGACTTGACCGAGCGCGAGCGGGAGGTGCTGACCCTGATCGCGCGCGGCCTCGCGAACGCCGAGATCGCGGCACGGCTGTTCGTCAGCGAGGCGACGGTGCGCACGCACGTCACGCACATCCTCGCCAAGCTGGAGCTGCGCGATCGCGTCCAGGCGGTCGTGCTCGCGTACGAGACCGGTCTCGTGCAGCCAGGCGGCTAACCCACGCCCATTCGACCAGTGATCCGACCTCAATCAACCGGCCACCAATGGGTCCATCGCGTGCCCTGCATCAAGACCGTGCATAGTCCTTTGCCCTAACGAGGCTGCTGATCGAGCTGTGTGTAGGCGCCCATGGACGACCGGCCTGACGATTGCTCCACGGCGCCGACGTCCGATCCAACCGCTCACGTCCGCTCGTCGGGTTCCTCGTCCTCCCAGTCACGCCACGTCACCCGGTGCCTGTCGACGTGGGCATGCACGGCGGCACCGACGGTCGGGAAGAAGAGGTGCTCGCCGATCAGCTCGAGCAGCCCGTACGCCTCGAGCTTGTCCTTGGCCGGCCCCTTCAGCTCGGCAAAGGCAAGCTCGACACCGCCCTCCCTGAGCTCGTGCGCAAGCTCGATCAACGTGTCCGCGGCGGTCGTGTCGACGTCGGTGATCGGCTCGGCCGCCACGACGACCGTGTGCACCGGCTGCGGAGCGTCCGTCACGGCGCGCAGCATCCGCTCGTGGAAGACACCGGCGTTGGCGAAGAAGAGCGGCGCGTCGAAGCGGTAGAGGACGAGCCCCGGCACGAGCGCTGCGTCCGGGTGCCGTGCCAGGTCGTGGTATCCCTTGCGGCCCGATACTCGCCCGAGCACCGCGTCGTACGGATGCCAGGCACGCCAGAGGAAGGCGAACGCGGAGAGCCCGATCGCGATCCCGATCCCGATCAGGACGCCGAACGCGACGACGCCGAGGAACGCCGCGATCGCGAGCCCGAAATCGACGTGGTTCACGCGGCGCAGCCACCGCAGCGCAGGAACGTCGACGAGCCCGATCACGGCCGTGATCACGACGGCCGCGAGCGCCGCGTAGGGCAGGTTCTTCGTCAGCCCGGTGCCGAGCACGAGCACGAGAGCAAGCGCACATGCGGCTACGACTCCCGTCAGCTGGGTGCGGGCGCCGGCGGCCTCCGCCACCGGCGTCCGGGACGAGCTGCTCGAGAGAGGAAACCCCTGGAAGAGCCCGGCTGCGAGGTTCGCCGCCCCCAGCGCGAAGAGCTCCTGATCCTGGTCGACGCTCTGGCGCAACTTCGTCGCGTAGCTGCGCGACAGCACGCTCGTGTCGGCGAACGCGACGACAGCGACCGCGAACGCCGACACCGTCAGCTGGCCGAGATCGCCGGCCGAAACGCTCGGCACGGTGAGGCTCGGCAACCCCTCCGGCAGCGGCCCCACCACTGCGATCTCGTCCGCCAGCCCCGCGACGGCGACGAGGATGGTGGCCCCAGCCACAGCGATGAACACCGCAGGAACCCTCGGCGCCATGCGTCGCATCGACAGGATCACGACCAGGCAGCCGGCGCCGATCGCGAGCGCGACGGGATCCGTCTGGTCGAGGGCGCCGGGAAGCTCGCGCACCGCGTCGGCGAAGCTGTCAGTGGAAAGGGGGATGCCGAGCAGCTTCGGGAGCTGCGTCGCGAGCACCGTCAGTGCGATGCCCGCCAGGTAACCGAGACGGACGGGCTTCGAGATGAGGTCGGTGAGGAACCCGAGCCCGGCGATCGCGCCAACGGCCAGGATGGCGCCGACGAGGAGAGAGAGCATCGCCGCGAGCGCCATGCGCTCGTCGACACTGGCTCCTGCGAGCGGGATGATCGCTGCCGCGACGACGGGGGAGACCGCCGAATCGGGGCCGAGCACGAGAATCCGCGATGGACCGAAGACGAAGTACGCGAGGAGCGGGAGCATCGTCGCGTAGAGCCCCGTCACGGGGGGCAGACCGGCAAGCTGAGCGTACGCCATACCCTGCGGGACGAGCAGTGCGGTCAGGACGATGCCGGCCGTCAGGTCGTGTCGCAGCCACGCCGGTCGGTAGCCTGCGGCGACGCGTACGCCGGGCAGCCAGCGGGCGAGCCGGCTCGTCTCGAGCGCCTGTCGCATCAGAGGCGGAGGCTACGCCCCCGGCCCTCCGGCAGGAGACGACAGCAGCCGTCGGTCCGGCGGAGCGTCGTCACGGGACTGACGCGTAGCAACCGAGCAACTACCTGAGCCAGCGTGCGGGAATGTCCCGAGGGCCGGTGAGGGTGTCCGGGCGCAGAGTTGGTGGCTGCTAGGACAACAGGAGCTGGAAGCCGAGCATGAGCGCAAATGCGGTACCGCCGGCAAGGGCGACGACCCTTGCCGGCGCCGTTGCGAGTGCCTCGGGGAGCAGCTCCCCGAGCACCATCCACACCATTGCACCTGCGGCGAATCCCAGCCCGACGGGGAGGATCGACGTGAAGGTGTCGACGAACAGGAAGGCGGGGACGGCGAGGAGTGGCTGTGGCAGGCTGGAGAAGATGCTCCATCCGGCCGCGGCGCCGATCGAGGTGCCGCGAGGGACGAGGACGAGGCTGATCGCGAGTCCCTCGGGGATGTTGTGCACGGTGATCGCGATCGTGATCAGCAGGCCAAGCGTCGGTCCGTCGGCGAACGCCGCTCCGACCCCGATTCCTTCGGCCGCGGAATGCACGGTCATTACGCCGACGATCAGCAGCGCCCGTCGTGCGTCCTCGCCGCTCAACGATCCCAGTGTGTGTCCGTGGTCGTGCGCGAGGTAGCGCTCCGTCACCAACACGAAGCAGATTCCCAGCGCAACGCCCAGCGCGGTGCGCCACAGGCTGCGCTCGACGCCCTGAAGGGAGAGGCTGACGCTCGCCGCGAGCATCACACCCGCCGCGACCGCGTTCGACGCCCCCAGCACAAACCGGCCGGCAGAGCGGACGAAGAGAAGCGGCAGCGCGCCCAGCCCGGTCGCCAACGCCGTCACGAGAGCAGCAAAGAACACCGTGACGACGTTTGGCTCCAAGGTTGGTCACCCTACGCCACCCATCGACCGGCCCCGGACAGGTGACAGTCGCGCCCGTTGTCGCACGGGACGTCCTGATGTCCGGCTGGTTCACGACAGGCGGGCGCGACGCCCACCTCGGCGCTAGCGCAGCTCGACCCCGACGCGCCTCGCTCAGCGGCTCTCGCCCCTTCGACACGACGACCGACTTGATCATCCTCGATACGTACTCCTTTTCGCTTTCGGCCCAGCCCCACTCCTGGAGCCAGAGGCGGGCGACCAGCTCGTACCGGCCGCCGTGCCGCTCTCGGGCCGCTTCCAGGTCGGCCTCGGCCTTGTCGACGACCGCCACGTAGTTCTCGGCAGCCTCGGCGTGCTTCTCAGGGCCTAGCGCCCGGCGCAGCCGCGTGTCGGCCAGGAAGGAGTCCAAGTCCTCGCGCGCTGCGTCCCTCGCGGCTTCGGCTTCCTCGACTTCGCGGCTGTCACCGCCGGGCAGCGCCACCCACTGCGAGGGATCGGCGAGGTTGAGCTCCTCCTCCAGGGTGTTGAGCGCGAAGCTGTCGAGCTCGTTGGCCCCCGCATATGCCCGCCGCTGGCAGCGCCCGTTACGGCAGTAGTAGAAGGGTCGGTGGTTGTTGCCGCCTGTCGAGAGTCTGAGGCCGCTCCCGCAGCCGGCGCACGTCGCGATACCGCCGAGGAGGACCTGCCCGCCAGGCGCCCCGTGCGCTGGCTCTGGGTGCCGCGCCCCTGGCACTTGCGCCACAGGCCCTCGGTCACGAGCGGGGGATGGGCGTTCTCCTTCACGAGGGCGCCCGAGCGCACCTCGCCGCGGTACGTCCGGTTGCCCAACATGTATCGGACGCCGGTGGACGTGAAGTCGTACCCCTGTTCCTGCACCCAGCGCGTAATGGCCTCGTGGCTCCAGCCCTGCGCCTTCCGCTCAAAGACGCCCTCTGCGACCGGTGCGGCGTCCGGGTCGACCTCTAGACGCCGGTTCGCGCCGCGCCGGTACCCGAGCGGGACCCGGCCGGCCAGGTGGATGCCGCGCTCTACGGCCGACGCCTTCGCGGCCTGGAAGCCCTCGGCGGCCCTGGCGCGCTCGTTCTCGGCGACCGCGAGCAGGATCGTGCGCACCATCCGGCCCGCCGGGCCATCGCCGAAGTCCTCCGTGGCCGACCAAACCCGGCCGCCGGCGCCCTCGATCCGCTCAAGGGCGTTGACCGCGTCCTTCACGCTCCTGCTGAAGCGCGCGAAGTTCCACACGGCGATACCACTCACCTCGCCTCGTTCGACCATCTCGATCGCGCGGTTCCAGCCGGGCCTTGACGCGTCGCCGCCTGAAGCGTCCAGTTCCTGGATCACCTCGACGATCTCGAGGCTTTCACGCCTGGCCACAGCCTCGATTTGCTCCTGCTGGAGGTCGGGCGAAATGAACCTGTCGCCCTCCCGGAGGCCGACCCTCGAGACCCGCACATACCCGACCGCTTTCTTGGCTGCCATCGCCTTGCCCCATTCTGTCGGGACTGTCGAGTCCGCAGAGGATCCTCTACTCGCTCCAGCACCTGGGCTACACGATCCCGCCGCAGGCGGACGCAGGCTGGATCGGGGAGGCGGGGCCGGGCCCGTCCTATCTCGACCCCGGCTCGGGCGGCCCGGAGAACGACTTCACCAACCGCAACACCACGTTCATGACGTGGAACCTGCTCCATCTCGCGAGGCTCTTGAAGGACGCGGGCGGCATACCGGCGCACGGCAAGCAGCGCTCGCTGTGGGAGGCGGGTTGCCGCTTCGACTTCGCGAACCCGGACTACCGATGACCGGTGCCCGGAGCCACTGGTCGCGGGGCGCGGGCGGCGGGCCGGACACCGGTTCGCCCTGCCGACCCCGCGTCGTACGGGAGGACTATGATTCGGGTCGGATCCATGCAATATCCAGCTGATTCTGCGCACCGGCGCCGTCCCCAGACCCTGGGCATCGTGGGCTGCACCGAGTGCGGGCTCGAGGCGGACGAGAGGTTCACGATCGCGGAGCACTGGACGTGGTGGTCGGACGGGTGCGGGGGGCTTCTGCCGTTCTGTCCCGACTGCGCCGAGCGTGAGTTCGGGCATCGAACCGCCTATCTGGACGGGTCGAGGCCGTAAGGCCCCGTCCCAGCCGCCGGCAGACACTCGATTCGTGACCAGGCGCCACGTGGTGCTTCCCGCACGGCCAGTACCCCTTTCGAGGGATCTTCGCGCCATCGCGCAAGTTTCGCCGCTCGCAAGCATCTATCCAGGTAGAGCAATCGGATGGGCAGCCGGGCCTGGCTTGGCGGCGGACGGCTCGGCGCCCATCCCGGCTCTCGGCTCGAGAAGGTGTGCGGCGTCTTGCTCGCCTGATCCGCGCTCGTGAGCCGGACGGCCGGTAGCTCGCGTGTGCGGCGTAGGCGTTTGCCCGAGCGGGAACCCGGGCACATAGCCCTCATGCCGACCGAGACAACGCTCCCGCCCTCACCCGAGCCGCCGATACCCGGTCCCGACCCGCTACCTCCACCCGATCCGACACCACCCGACGAGCCCGACCCATCCCCTCGCCGATCATCTGACACGTCCGGCTGCTCCCGCTGACTTCGAGAACGCCACCGTGATCACGATCGCCGGCGTTCAGATCACCGGGAGGGCGGCTGTCCGGCTCGCGCGCATCCGAGCTCTGTACGATCGCCATCGTCAATCGGCCGACCGCCGTTGACCGGCAATCGGTGGACAGCTGGAGCGCTCGTCCTCGCCGTGCTCAGACATCGCCTCGTCTCGCTCAGACCAGCCGGCCGAGGGGAGCGCCGGCCCAGACCGCGGCAAGGCCGAGGACGACGCTGGCCGCGACCGTCATGAAGGCGCTCAAGCCGCGGCCCTCCTCCAGGAGGTCGAGCGTTTCCTGCGCGAAGGTCGAAAAAGGTCGTGTAGCCGCCGCAGAAGCCCACCACGAGCGCGGCGCGGAGCCACCGGGGGGCGTCGTGGCGGTCGACGAGCGCGGCGATGATAAACCCGACCGCGAGGCAGCCGCTGACGTTGATGAGAAGCGTTGCCGAGGGGAACACGGATTCGGTGCGCTGCTCGATGAATGTGTCGACGCCGTAGCGGGAGACGGCGCCGAAGGCTCCGCCGCCGGCGACCGCGAGAACGAGTGTCATGAGAGCTCCTCTCGTGGTAGGAGCCATCAGCCGGATCGGCGGTTGAGGGCGAGCCCCATCGCCCGTGCAAGCGCCGCGTATCTCCGTGGCGTTCTGCTGGTCTGCGAGGTGTCGGAGCGAGTCGTAACCCTGTCGCAACGGGTTCGAGCTCAAGCCGGTAGAGACGTGCCTCGAGGAGTGCCGGCGTCCGGGCCGGGCGATCAGCCGGCCGTCTCCACGACGATGAGCGCTGGCGCCGACACGATGCATGGAGACGAAGCCTCGTGCTCGGGTTCAGGGGGCGCCTTTCGGCGCCCCCTCCATCTTCCACTCTGGCGGCTGCCGGCTGACTACGGGGCCGTCATCCGGATTGGCACCTCGTACTTCGCGACCGAGGTGCGCTGGCCGGGCGTGTCGCCGGAGGGCATTGCGTTCAACACCTCGTCGCCCTGACGGTAGTCGTCCTCGTTGTCGAAGAACACGATCACGACCGACTTCTCGGCGTCAGGGTCGTGGAGCACGATGATCTCCTTGGCGGGCAGCCCTTCGGGCGGGTCGCCGGCCATGTCCTTGCGCATCTCCTCGATGCGGTCCTTGCCGACGCCCTGGAACGTCACGACGCGCGCGAATGCCACAGCGGGAGCCTCCCTGATCGGCCGTCGCGAATGATTCGCGCCGGATCCATTCTTCCATGACCGCGCGGAGCGGGGGAGTTGCCCGATGAGCGGCATGGGGTTGCCCGTTGATGAGTCGCCTGGGCCTTGAGGTACCGCATGTACGGCGACGAGGTCGGCGACACCGACCTCAAGGCCCACTCTGACGAGCGCGAATCACCGCTATCAGAGTCTCACGGGGGACATCGAGGTCGAGGACGCGGCGACCGTCGTGCACCCGCGTCTCGAAGACGTGACGACGGGCTTGCGGTGGCTCTCCGGCGATTGGCCGGTGCCGCGCTGGCGGAAGAACGCGACACGTCCGCTTCGGCTATCCGATCAGCCGGCGGTCGGCGTCGCAGATCTACACCCTTGAGAGGGCGCTCAGCCGAGCGTTGGCCGGGATCCGGCTCATGCCTTTCTCCAGTCGCAGACTTGGTAGGCGTCACAGAACGTGGGATCGAACCCCCGAACGCTTGCCCATGCCAGTGGCAGAAGCAGGAAGGCGATCAGCCAAAGGGCGATGATCGCGGCGAGCTTTCGGTCGGTCATGCTGCCTCCCCCTGTTCAGCTGGCTGCTCAAGCTCCCTCCGTTTCGGCTGGCCCGGACAGCATACACGCGGCATATCGGCCCTATTCGAAGGTCTAGTTCGCCGCTAGACCATCGGGGAGTATCGCGGCGGGGCGGAGTATGGGGGCGGAGTATGATGGCTGGCTTCCGCCACGAACCCGTGCAGAGCTTGCGACCCACCACGTCCGCGAAGCGTTTGAAGGTCGCGGCGGCGCCCGCGACGCCTTGCTCTCGACCCAAGGCGGCCCTCGCTGCACCCTCCTCTACGTGCCGGGTGTCCGCCTCCGCGTCCTCGAGCCGCATGAATCCTGAAGCGGGCGATGGGGCTCGAACCCACGACCCTCAGCTTGGGAAGCTGATGCTCTACCAACTGAGCTACGCCCGCGAGGCGTTTACTGTAGCCGTTTGCGGCCTGGTGGTTGAGGGCGGTGCTACTCACGTGCTACCGCCTTCTTTACCGCTTGGGTCCGCGAAGCGTCCCGCCGAGGTTCTAGCACCTCTCAGGTCTCAGCAGCTCATCGAGAACGGCCGAACAGTCCGAGGCGCAGACCTATCGCGCTGCCCCCGACACGATAGCTTCCGCGCCGTGGACGAAACTCCACCACGCGCCGAGTGGCGGCGAGCCTTCAGTCTCGCAGTCTGCGCCACCATCCTCGCCGTGCTCGCGTGCGTGGTCATCGTCGCGCTGGTCATCTGGGCGATCTGGCCCGACCTCGACGGCCTCGGCTGATACCCGCCCCTGTGATCCGACTCGTCCCCATGATCGTCGCGCTCCTCGCCGGTCTGGTCGCGTACGTCGTCACCTTCTGGATCGGCCTCTACTCAACGATCAGCAGCGAATGCGACGGCATCTGCTTCGACACGTCCGACGAGATCGGCCTGGTCGCCATAGCCGTCGCCATCCCGTCTGGCCTCGCGTGCGGCTGGCTTACGCACCGCGCCATCACCAAGCGACGCAACAGCCCGTAGCCGATCTGGCGGATCGACGGCTGGAACGCCCGTCTACGATCCGCGCATCGCCTCCACCGCCGGGACCCTCCGCATCAAGCCGGTGCTGGCCTCGTGCCCGGCTCGGCAGGCCACGTCGTCCTCTGCTCCAACAGC
>CAVOIV010000006.1:0-229920 GCA_963695995.1 uncultured Methylomirabilota bacterium | reverse complement strand
ATCGGATGCGATATATCGAGGCGGCCGGGTCGGGGGATCCCGACGTCCTGCGCGTGGCCACGGGTCCGGTCCCCCAGCCGAAACCTGACGAGGTCCTGATCCGCGTGCTGGCGGCCGGCGTCAACCGTCCCGATGTGATGCAGCGGAAGGGCGTGTACCCGCCGCCGCCCAACGCAAGTCCGGTCATCGGCCTGGAAGTGGCAGGGGAGGTGGTCGCGGCAGGCCGGGAGGTCGCGGGCGTCAAGATCGGGGACCGCGTGTGCGCGCTGACGAACGGGGGCGGTTACGCGGAGTACTGCGTTGCCCCGGCGCTCCAATGCTTGCCTTGGCCGGCTGCGTACGACGCGTTGAAATCGGCCGGGGTGCCGGAGACGTACTTCACTGTCTGGGCGAACCTCTTCATGATGGGTCGCCTCGGCCGCGGCGAGTCCGTCCTCGTGCACGGTGGGACCAGCGGCATCGGCGTGACCGCGATTCAGCTCGGGCGGGAGTTTGGGTGCGCGGTGTACGCCACCGCGGGCAGCCGGGAGAAGTGCGAGGCATGCGTGCGGCTTGGCGCCACGGCCGCGATCGCATACCGCGAGGAGGATTTCGCGGAGCGTATCCGGGAAATCACGAAAGGCCAGGGTGTGGATGTGGTTCTGGACATCGTCGGAGCGCCATACACGATGCGGAACCTCGAGTGCCTCCGGATGGACGGGCGATTGCTCCAGGTGGCCATGATGCACGGGACGACGGTGGAAGGATTCGACCTAGGCCTCGTGATGCGAAAGCGACTCACGCTCGTCGGCTCCACCATGCGGCCCCGCACCACGGCGGAGAAGGGGTTGATCGCCAGGGCGCTGCGCGAGACGGTCTGGCCGGTCCTGGACGCGGGGCGCTGCGGCCCCGTCATCCACAAGGTATTCCCGTTGGCGGAGGCGGCCGCCGCCCACCGGCTGATGGAGACCAGCGCGCACATCGGCAAAATCCTGCTGAAGGTGGCCGACTGAGGCCCGAGCCTACGGGCGGATGAAGGCTCGATGGGTATTCCGGGGACACCAACTGACTTGAGGACCGGATCGGGGGGGTGAAGCCATGACGCACATTGCCCGGGTGGCCGCCCCCGGCATCACACACCACACCAACCGGCGAGGGAGCCGGCGGTACGGCATCAAAAAAACGAGTATGGTGTCCCCCGAATCCCCGACGTGAAGGTGAGTGGGAGAATGATGCCATGACTCCCGACGAGGCCGAGACTGTCCAGATTGCGAGGTGGCGTCGCTTATCACTGGATGATCGATTCCGAATCGTGGCGGCGATGATCGAGGACGGGTTCAACTTGGTGGCGGCATTCATCCGCGCCGAGCATCCTGAATACAGCCCAGAGGAGGTTCGAAGCGCACTGCGAAAGCGGATCTACGATGATTGAACAGGTCCTCCGCGCCGTGCTTCCGACCCTGGAACAGCTGGGGATCCCTTACATCCTCACCGGCGGGATTGCCGCGACGCTGCATGGCCGCCCGCGTTTCACGCAAGATATTGACGTCGTCATCGACCCCACCAAAGCCCAACTCTTACAACTTCTCGACGCCCTCAACCCGAACTTCGCCGTGAACCACGACGCCGCACGAGACGCCCATGCGCGATATCATAGGGGACGTCATAGGGGACGTTGGTGCTGAAACAACTTAACGTGCCTGCTACTCGTTCCGCTGCGCTCTCAGAATGACCACCCCTCAAGACCGCACCTCCTCTTTTTGCAGGGGAGCGCCCGCTCGCTAATGCCCAGGCCCTCGTGCTCTGGGTCTGGCCGGTGTCCCTGGGCTGCACCACGACGGAATGAATCGCTTTCCGTTCAATGTCGGCCAAAACACCGAAGAGATCCGTCGGCAGGGGCGCGACTGTGTTGTAGAGCCTCCACTACAGAGCGGCAGGGCTATCGTCGGAATCGGTTCACGGCTGGAGCACTTGCCGGTGTTGTGTTCTTGAATTGAGCGAGTGTTCGGGGGGTGGGGTATTCGCCCGGAGCGCACAACAGCCGGGTTGTCTTGGTTGCGAGCGGAAGCGGCGGGTGGGGATTCATCGGCTCCAGTCTGCGACCTGGAGCCGCGGGATGCGCTTGAACTCTCGGGTGTTGTTGGTTATCAGGGTGATGCCCCGACTCAAGGCATGAGCCCCGATCAGGGTATCCAGCGAACCGATGGACGTCCCCTTCGACTCCAGATGGGCCCGCACAGCTCCGTAGGTCCGAGCCGCCTCTTCGTCGAATGGTGCGATCTCGAGCGGGAGCAGGAATTCCGCGAGGGCGCTTCGGTTCCTGTCGAGTTGGCTGCTCTTCGCTACGCCGTACTCCAGCTCCGCCAATGTGATCGCCGATACGCCGAGATCGCCAGGGGTACAACTCACGATGCGCTGCAAGAGTCGGGGGTGCTTGCGTCGGATCAAGAAGATACAGGTATTGGTATCAAGCATGAAGCGCATCGGAAAGTCCCCTGCGCCTCTGTGTCGCCGGCTGCTCGCGCTCCACGAGAAAGTCTGTGGAGAATTTCCCCAGGCTGCTCACCAACGCATCCCACGAATCGCGCTTGGGTAGGAGGAGAACTACGTTTCCGAGCTTCTTGATGTACACCTCGTCCTCGGCGAATCGGAACTCCTTCGGCAAACGAACCGCCTGACTCTGGCCGTTCTTAAACACCCGGGCCGTCTTCATAGCAGGTTCCTCCGGTCTGTGCGTCTATACGGATAGTATATACCATAGCATCTATGCAGCGTCAAAGCCTTCGTGGCGATACTGCGGGCTCAATCCACGTGGTGTGCCTTCAGGAAAATGGCGTGCCGCAGGGGGGGGCGAGGAGTTGCTGATAGGGCTCTGCCCCTGTGACTGGGGACTGGCCGAGTTGGGCGCTTGCCCGGACGAACAAGCGACCTGGCCCGCCCGGCGACACGGTGACGTCCTTCGGAGCGACTGATTGAATTACTGCTTGCCCAACCCTGCCTCACGCCGATCGGCCTTCCAGCCCGTACTTCTTCATCTTGTAGCGCAGCACTCGCTCGCTGATGCCGAGAGCCTCGGCGGCTTGGGTCTGGATGCCGCCGCTGCGCTCCAGGGCGGATTGGATGGCCTGGCGCTCGATCTCGGCCAGGACGCCGGGGAGGTCCTTCGGCAGGGGATCGGCGGCGCTGCGCTGTCCGGGGCGGACGGTGGTGGGCAGGTCATCCAGGTCGATCACCCGGCCGCGGCAGAGGAGGACTGCGCGCTCGACGATGTTCTCCAGCTCGCGAACGTTACCGGGATAATCGTACTTGAGCAGGGCGTCGCGGGCGGCGGCGGTGAGGCCGGTGACCTCGCGGCGGTTCTTCTCGGCGAACTTCCGCAGGAAGTGGTCCAGGAGGAGCGGGATGTCCTCGCGGCGCTCGCGCAGCGGCGGGATCTGGATGGTGACGACATTCAGGCGGTAGTAGAGGTCATCCCGGAACGTCCCCTCGCGCATGGCTCGCTCCAGATCCCGGTGAGTCGCAGCCATGACTCGCACGTTCGCGCTGATCGTCTTGTTGCCGCCTACCCGTTCGAACTCGCGTTCCTGCAGGACCCGGAGGAGTTTCACCTGGAGGGCAGGCGAGAGGTCCCCGATCTCGTCCAGGAAGATCGAGCCGCCGTCGGCCTGCTCGAAGCGGCCCTTCCGCTGCGCGACCGCCCCGGTGAAGGCGCCCTTTTCGTGGCCGAATAGCTCGCTTTCCAGGAGCTGCTCGGGCAGCGCCGCGCAGTTCAGGTTCACCAGCGGCCCGTTCGCCCGCAGGGAGTTGAAGTGGATCGCCCGCGCGACCAGTTCCTTTCCGGTGCCGCTCTCGCCCCGGATCAGGACGGTGGCGTCGGAGGGGGCGATGCGCGTCACCAGCGCCAGGACCTCCTGCATGCGGCCGCTCTCGCCGATGATCCCCTCCAGCCGATGGCGCTCGACGAGCCGCCGTTGCAGCTCGCGCACCTCGCTCTTCAGGCGCGTCTGCTCGGCGACACGCGCCAGACGGACCAGGAGTTCCTCCAGGTCGAGCGGTTTGGTGAGGTAGTCGGCCGCCCCGTCCTTCATGGCCTGGACGGCGGTCTCGACCGTTCCGTAGGCCGTCATCAGGATGAGGGGAATCTCGGGATTCACCGCCTTGATGCCCAGCACCAGCTCGGGACCGGACATGCCGGGCATCCGGCAGTCGCTCAGGACCAGATCCACCTGCCGTTCCCGGACATGGGCCAGAGCCTCGAGGCCGTTTCCCGCCAGGAAGACCTCGTGCCCCTGTTTCCGCAGAAAGCCGCCGATCAGCTCCCGCTGGGTGGGCTCGTCATCCACCACGATGATCCGGAGAGGGTCCATCGAAAAGGCACCTCAATGTGAAACCGACGACCGAAAACCGATAACCGACCACAGACCACGGACCACCGACCACGAGTGAAGGAATCGCCGAGAGGCGGGGGCTCACGCGATCGGCACGGCAATCACGAAGCGCGCTCCGCCGCCGGGAACGTTCTCTGCCCGGATACTCCCGCGATGTTCCAGGATGATCCGACGCGCCAGGGCGAGGCCGAGTCCGGTGCCCCCTTCCTTGGTGGTGAAGTAGGGCTCGAAGATCCGGTCCAGGTTCTCGGGCGGAATCCCGGATCCGGTATCGGTCACGACCACCTCCACGCACTGCTGCGCCGCGGGAGTGTGCGCCGGAGCAGCGGGGCGATCGGGCGACTGGGCAATCAGGAGCGCCGAATGGTCGAATGGCCTGTTTGCCGTATCGACGACGCTGGCGCGGACGGTGAGGGTGCCGCCTTTCGGCATCGCCTGGATCGCGTTCAGCAGGACGTTCATGATCGCGCGGATCAGTTGCTCGCGGTCGAACAGCGCCCGCGCGTCCTTCAGCTCCAGATCCTCCACGACCTTCACGCCTTGCGCCTTTGCCTGCGGGGAGAGGAGTGCGAGGACTTCCGCGAGCACCGGCGCCAGCGGCGCTTCGGACGAGCGTGAGGTGGAGGGGGCGCGCCAGGGTGAGGAACTGGTTCACGATGGTATTGAGTCGCGTCACCTCGGCTTCGATGATCCGGGTGAACTGGGTGTATTCCTGACGGGCTTCGGGCGCGGCCGGGGCGAACTCCATCCGGAGCCGCTGCAGTCCCATGGAGATGGCGTTCAGCGGATTCTTGATCTCGTGGGCCACGCCTGCCGCCAGGTTTCCCATGGCGGCGAGGCGCTGCTCATGAGCCATGGCAGCTTCCAGGCGCTGCCGCTCGGCAAGGTGTCGGGCCTGGGTCCAGAAGATGGCCACGGCCCCGACGACGCCGACGGTCAGGAGGCCGAGGCTGTACCACAGAATCCCGCGCTGGGCCTGCCGCGTCACGTCAGCCAGGCCCCGGGTGCTCAGCCCGACACGGATGACGCCGACCTGCTTTTCTTGCACGGTGAACGGCTTGACGACCTGATACACCTGGCAGCCGTCGCAGTCCTGGCGCCGGCCCTTCACCGCGCCGGACTCCAACGCCTCATGGAGCAGTGGACTTGGCTCTTTCCGGCCGACCGCCGAGGCGTCGCTGCTCGCCAGAACGGTGAGGTCCCGGTCCAGGAGCGAGACTTCCACAATTCCCGGCTGCCTGCCCAGGTTCTCGATGAGGGGTTGGAGGCCGATCTCTTTGCGGAAATTGAGCAGGTACTCGGCGTCGGCATGGACGACGATGACCCCGGGGAAGCTCTGGGCCGGAACGGCGACGCCGAAGGCGCTGCCTTCCCAGAACCGGCGAATCTTGGCATCCTTGGGAAGCGACGGGAAGAGCTGCGCGGGGTCACCGCGCAGGCCTCCCCAGCGCTGCCCCCACATGAACGGCATGCCGGAAGGCCGTGGGTGTTCCGGGGCAGACGGCCCCGACCCTTCCGGGGGACGCGTCATTCCGCGCATCATCGGACCGCGCGGCTGGCCGGGGGCGATCTCTCCCGACGTCTGGTCGCCTTCCCCGGCGCCGACGCCACGGCGGCCCGGCCCGCCGAACCCTCGGCCGCCGGCCCAGGGACCTGGGCCCGGCACCTCAACCTGCGGGAGTGCCGCCGGCTGGCCTTGCGGGTCGAGCAGCTCCACCTTGGCCAGCTTGTTCTCGCGCACCACGCGCTGGATCAGTTCCTGCGCCCGGGGAGTCCGCGCCACGATGAAATCCACAAAACGGGCGTTATCCAGCAATCGCTGCCCCACGATCTCTTCCAGCATCGTCTGCGTGGAGATGGCGTTCCGGCTGCCGGCTTCGAGGACACCGATGAGGGCCACTGCCCGCTCTTCCAGTTCGCGGGCGAGGTTCTGCTGCACCCGCCGAGACTCCAACAGCGCATAGCCGCCCAGCAGGAGGATCAGCAGGACGACGACGGCAAGCAGTGCCGGCCAGGCCAGTGGCAGACGCATGCGGCGGGGTACGGGAGTGGGCATCGAAACCTCCAGAGCCGTCCAGCCGTGCTAGCGTAACACAAGATAGACCGGGCCACCAACACAGGAGAGGGGCGACGGTGCAGAGGCGCAGAAGCGCAGGAAAGCGAGCAAGGGGCCGGACGGAGCCGGCCCCTTGCTTCGAGACATGCGGTGGACTAGAAGGTGCGGCCGACCCCGAAGGAGCGCACGTTGCCCCACGGATTGATGTGAAGGTACTGCAACGCGTCCTGCGGGCCCTTGACCTCGACCTGGTACATGGCGCCGCGCGGCCGGTCGAACTTCACCAGCTTCTCGACTTTGTACCCGGGCAGGTTCTTGGTCACGTACTCGTTGGCGATGTCTTTGGCCTTGGCCTCGTCAATCGCCGTCGCCGTCACCGGAGCACCGCCTTGCTGATTCCCGCACGGCCCGCCACCCGGACCGCCGGCGCCCCGACCCATCATGCCGCCCCGCGGACCGTGACCTTGCCCCGGCCCTGCCCACTGGGCCACCGCCATTCCCGTCACGACCAGCACCATCCCCGCCACCAGAACCACACCCAGCAGCTTCTTCATTGTCCGATCCTCCTTTCGGTCCATCGTGTTGTCTTGTTGCCTTGCGAGCCTTCGATGCCCTGAGAGATACGCAACCCGCATGCCAGGCGTCGTCTTTGGGCCCTGGTATACGTGGTTTCATGGGTAACCTGCTGAATTCATGACACCAAGAGGATTCGGTCCGGTGCGGAGAGCGGCCGCGCCGCGCACGGAGCAGGGCGGGCATTCGACAATATCTCCGAAGGGCTCGACAATTCTGTCGAGCGGCGGTTCTCTGAATGACCCTGCGACACCCCTCCTGTTCCCACCGGTTTCGTGCAATACTTCCACGTTCAATACTTCCACTTGGCACCCGGCGCACCATAGGTTATCCTACGACCAACGTAATCCCGGCCGCCCGCACCACTACGATGTGCGTCACGTCTCCTGTCCGGTGCGGCCCGCCAATCCTTCTTCCATGGCGAGGTGTTCGGCATCCCGATTTCACCTTGTGCTTTCGAACTTGAGGTCCACGGCAAAAGGAGGGGGTCCATGGCGTCCGACAGCTTGACCATCACCGACAATCGTACGGGCAAGATCTACGAGGTTCCCATTCGATACGGGACGTTTCCCTTGTACGGCGCGTCCATCCGAGGCGCGGACCTCAAGAACATCAAGGTGTCGGACGAAGACTTCGGCCTCATGAGCTTCGATCCCGCCTTCCTCAACAGCGCGTCCTGCAAGAGCGCCATCACCTTCATCGATGGAGAGCGCGGCATCCTCCGCTACCGGGGTACCCCATCGAGCAACTCGCCGAGCAGAGCAACTACATGGAGGTGGCGTACCTCTTGGTGCACGGCGAACTGCCGACCAAGGCGGAGTACGACCTGTGGACGCGGGAAATCACCGAGCACACCATGGTCCACGAGAATCTCAAGCGGGTCTTCGACGGCTTTCACTACGACGCCCACCCGATGCCGATGCTGATCAGCACGCTGGCCGCCCTCTCCACCTTCTATCCGGCCTCCCGGCATGTGGAGGACCCGGTGATCCGGGAGCACCAGATCTACCGGCTCATCGGGAAGGTCGGCACCCTCGCGGCGATGGCGTACCGGCACACCAAGGGCCTTCCCTACGTCATGCCGGACAACGACCTGAGCTACGTGGGCAACTTCATGAACATGCTCTGGCGGATGGCGGAATGCCGAGTACACCCCGAATCCCACGCTGGAGAAGGCGCTGGACGTGCTGTTCATCCTCCACGCCGACCACGAGCAGAACTGCAGCACGAACACCATGCGGATCGTCGCCAGCGCCGAGTCCGACCCGTACTGTGCCGCCGCCTCGGCGGCGGCGGCGCTCTACGGCCCGCTCCACGGCGGGGCCAACGAGGCGGTCCTCACGATGCTCCGGCAGATCGGGTCGAAGGACAAGGTGCCGCAGTTCATCAAGGACGTGAAGGAACGCAAGGCGCTTCTGATGGGGTTCGGGCACCGGGTGTACAAGAACTACGATCCGCGGGCGAAGGTCATCAAGCGGTTGGCCGATGAGGTGTTCGAGGTCACCGGGAGGAATCCGCTCATCGAGTTGGCCGTCGAGCTGGAGCGGATCGCGCTTCAGGACGACTACTTCGTCTCCCGGAAGCTGTTCCCGAACGTGGACTTCTACTCCGGGATCATCTACGAAGCGATGGGGATGCCGAGCGAGTACTTCACGGTCGTCTTCGCCGTGCCGCGCATGGCCGGGTGGCTGGCCCAGTGGCAAGAGATGATCCTGGATACGGAGCAGAAGATCGCGCGCCCGCGGCAGGTGTACACCGGTGTGGCGATCCGCGACTACGAGCCGATCGAGAAGCGCCAGACGAAGTAGCGTGCGCCTCGTTTGCTGATGCAGTGCTCCGGCCGGGGTGTGTGGGTCGCACCCCGGCCGTTCGTTTCATCTTGGCACGTCACGGAGGTGCTTGCGAAATGAAGGCGATACGGTTGACCATGGCGCAGGCGCTGGTGCGTTTTCTCGACAACCAATACCTGGAGGTCGACGGGACGGAAACCAAGTTCGTGCGAGGGGTGTTCGGGATCTTCGGCCACGGGAACGTGGTGGGGCTCGGCGAGGCGCTCGTGGACAGCTCGCATGGATTGACCTATTACCAGGGGCACAACGAGCAGGGCATGGCGCATGCAGCCATCGCCTACGCCAAGCAGATGCGGCGCCGACAGATCTGTGCCGTGACCAGCTCGATCGGGCCGGGGGCGCTCAACATGGTCACGGCCGCGGGAACCGCCACGGTGAATCGCATCCCGGTGCTGCTCCTCCCCGGAGACACCTTCGCCTGCCGACAGCCCGATCCGGTGCTCCAGCAGGTGGAGCAGTTCTCCGACCCCAACGTCACGGCCAACGACGCATTCAAAGCGGTCAGCCGGTACTGGGATCGGATCGCGCGGCCGGAGCAACTGATGAGCGCCTGCCTCAACGCCATGCGCGTGCTCACCGATCCGGCCGAGACCGGAGCAGTCACCCTGGCCCTCCCTCAGGACGTCCAGGCGGAGTCGTACGACTACCCTGCGGACTTCCTGCGGCAGGCGCGTTCACCATCTGGTGCGACGCGCCCCCGACGCCGACGAGGTGGGGCGGGCGGTGGCGCTCATCGCCGCCAAGCGGAAGCCGCTGGTGATCTGCGGCGGCGGTGTCCGCTATTCGGGCGCCGAGCGGGCGCTGGAGGGGTTCTGCGCGCAGTTCAATATCCCGTTCGGCGAGACGCAGGCCGGGAAGGGGGTGCTGTCCTGGGACAACCCCTTCAACCTGGGCGGGATCGGGGTGACGGGCACGCTGGCGGCGAACACCATCGCCCGCGACGCCGACCTCGTCATCGGGGTCGGGACGCGGCTCGGCGATTTCACGACGGCCTCCAAATGGCTTTTTCAGAACCCGAAGGTGCAATTCCTGACGATCAACGTCAACAGCTTCGACGCCCATAAGATGGGCGCCCTGCCCGTGATCGCCGATGCGAAAACGGCCCTCTCTGCCCTGACCAAGGTGCTGGCGAAGGTGCCCTATCGCGCCGCCTACACCAGGCAGATCCGGGACGCTCGGAAGCGATGGGCGGCGGAGGTGGATCGGCTCTACGCGGCGGACGATCCCGCGGGGTTGTCGCAGACGCGGTGCCTCGGAGAACTGAACGAAACACTTCTCCCCAAGGACGCGATCGTCATCGGGGCTTCGGGCAGCCTGCCCGGCGATCTCCAGCGGGTCTGGCGGCCCCGGGCGGCGGACGCGTACCACATGGAGTACGGCTTTTCCTGCATGGGGTACGAGATCGCCGCCGCGCTCGGCGCCAAGATGGCGGCCCCGGACCGCGAGGTGTTTGCCCTGGTGGGCGACGGCAGCTACGTGATGCTCCACTCGGAGATCATCACCAGCATCATGGAGGGGCTGAAGATCAACGTCCTGGTGTTCGACAATCACGGCTTCCAGTGCATCGACAATCTCCAGGTGAGCCAGGGCATCACCGAAGTACGGCAACGAGTGGCGGCGCCGCGACCGGAAGACGGGGCTGCTGACCGGGGACGTGGTTCCGATCGACTTCGCGCGGAACGGGGAAAGCTACGGAGCCCGAGGCTTCACGGTGCGCACGATCGAAGAGCTGCGCGACGCCGTTCGGCAGGCGCTGCGGGAGACTCGTTCGACGGTCATCGACATCAAGGTGACGCCGAAATCCATGACCCACGGGTACGAGTCGTGGTGGCGGGTGGGAACCCCCGAGGTGTCCGCGAATCGAAGGTCGTGGCGGCGAGTCGGCGGCAGAAGGCCGAAGTCGCCAAGGCCAAGAAAATCTGACGGGCGTCCGAACTCCGGCCCGTTCGGGATGCCGTCTGCGCAAGAAGATGCGCAGACGGCATCGTTGCTTTCACGCGTCGGCGCGATCCGTTATGGGCAGCATCATCTCCACGACCAGGCCTCCATCCGGGGCGTTGGCGGCGGTGACCGTTCCGTTGTGCAGGCGCACGGCCCGCTCGGTAATGGCCAGGCCGATGCCGGTCCCTCCGGTCTGCCGGTCGCGGGCATCGGCGACACGGTAGAATGGAAGAAACATTCGGGAGAGGGCTTCCTCGGGGACGCCGGGGCCGTGATCGCGAACACGGATGACAGCGGCCTCGCCCGAATCGCCGCGGCGACGGGAGACGGCGATCTCCACCTCCGTCCCCTCGGCGGTGTAGCGGACGGCGTTTCGCACCACGTTCTCGATCCCGCGCCGAAGCATCTCCTCGGAGCCGTGGATGACGGCCTCCTCCGCCACCACGGCCCGCACGGCACGCTGGTGCGTCTGGGCCTCGAAATTGGCGTCGGCGGCGATCGCCTGGATGAGGGGCTTCAGGGAAACCGGGCCTCGGGCGATTCGCTCCCCGCCGTTCTCCAGCCGTGTCAGGGTGAGGAGTTGCCCGATCAGGTCATTGAGCCGTTCCGCCTCGCGTTCGATCCGGTCCAGCGCACCGCCGGCCTCCGGACCGGACCGCTGCCGGGCCAGCTCGAGGGCGACGCTCAGCCGGGCCAACGGGGAGCGCAGCTCGTGCGAGATGTCGCGCAGCAGGTGCTGCTGGGTGGTCAACAACTCCTCGATCCGCTCCGCCATCAGGTCGAAGTCGCGGCCCAGGGCGGCGATCTCGTCGCGGCCCCGGATCTGTTCCGACCCGACCCGCGCCGTCAGGTCGCCAGCCGTCAGCCGCTGCGTCGCCGTCCGCAATCGGCGGATCGGGGCGGTCAGATGCCAGGCGAGTCCGAGGCAGACCAATCCGCCGACGATGAAGGTGACCAGCGACCGAACCCCCAGGCTGCGGGCGAACCACAGGAAGTCGGCGAAGGGCCCACTTGGCGGTTTTGGGCCGGGCGGAGGCGGTGGCGCCGCCGCTGGGTGCGTCCATTGGAACTCCAACGACAACGTACCGCTTCTGCCCTGGGCCGAGGACGGGCACAGCGAGCAGGTGGGCGCCGCCCGGCGCGCCGACTTCATCCCTGCCGCTCTTCGTGGCCCGGTCCGCCAGCACCCGTGCCGCTTCGGATGCCCCCCGGTCGAGCAGGATCGCCTGCTGGCTCCGGAATAGCAGGACACGGATGTTCGCGGCGCGCTCCAGGAGCCCGGTGTAGTCGTCGAGGGCTTCCAGTCCGTCGTGTTCCAGGATTGAGGCGGCCCCCCGACCGTAGAAGGCCAGGGTCTGGCCGGCGGCACGTCGCCACTGGTCGGGGGAGGGGGGGCGAGGCGGGGGGAGGCGGCCCCGAATGGGTGGCGAAGGCGATGACGAAGAGCGCCAGCCCGGAAAGGATCGTCGCCACCCAGAACCAGAGGAAGACCTTGACGAAGAGGCTACGCATTCGCCACCCTATCCCGCGCAGGGGTGCGGATCGGGGGTTGTGCCCTCGGCGGCTCCCGGCGGGCGGCTGTACAGGTAGCCCACACCACGCACCGTTTTGATCCGCTCCGTCTCGCCCAGCTGGTGCCCTAGCTTCTTCCGCAGGCTGCTGACGTGGACGTCGATGCTCCGATCGTACGCGGAGAGTCGCCGTCCCAGTCCCTCTTTGGCGAGCTCCTCGCGGGTGACCACTTGTCCCGCCGCCCGCAGCAACAGCTCCAGGAGCGCGAACTCGACCGATGTCAGCTCCACCGGACGACTCCCCTGGAGCACGACACGCGCGCCCGCGTCCAGATGGACATCCCCGACGATCAGCCGTCCCGCCGCGCGCTCAGGCTCCGCCGGCCGCTCCCACCGGGGCTCGACACGACGCTGGATGGCCCGGATCCGCGCTACCAGCTCCCGCGGATTGAAGGGCTTGGGGAGGTAGTCGTCGGCCCCCATCTCCAGCCCCACGATCCGGTCCACGTCGTCTCCACGAGCAGTCAGCATCAGCACCGGAACGCCGGAGCCCGCCCGAATCCGCCGCAACACTTCGAAGCCGCTGATGCCCGGCAGCATGACGTCCAGTACCACCAGGATATGCTCCCCGGAGAGGGCCCGGTCGGCACCCTGCTCCCCATGGTGGGCGGTCTCGACCTCGAGCCCCTCCGGGGTCAGGTAATCCGTCAGCAGCTCGCAGAGCTCGACGTCGTCATCGATCACCAGAATCCGAGGCATACGCGACTCCCGTGGCTCCCGAGCCACTCGGCGACGCGTGATTGTACCCCAGGGAGGGGCGCCCGGGTGTCAAGAATTGTTAAGTCTGCCGCCCCGTGACTCACGGAACTTTACCTGGCATGGCCGAGTCTTAACACCCACTTCAGACGCAACGCCGTATATAGAAGTGGCGGCACGAGCGGGCCCCCCCGACGGAAACCTTCGAAGTGTCCGGGCGGAGGCCCAATGTACCGCCCCTGCGTATCTGCATGGGCGAATGCGGTCAACCTCGAAACACAAAGGAGTCGGATATGTGGCCGAACGGGCGTGCGGTGCGAATCAGAAACGCGGTGGTATTCCTGGGGCTTCTGGCCCTGGCGGGGACAGCCGGATGGGCGTTCGCAGGATCCCCCGAGGGTGGGCGCCCTCCCGGACCGCCCCCCGAAGCATTCAAGGTCTGCGAGGGAAAGAGTCCGGGGGACACGGTACAGATCCAGACACCGCGTGGGGACACCATCAGTGCGACGTGCCGGCTGGTGGCCGTCCCCCAAAAATAACAGGCTTGCCCGCGGCCCCCAGGGACGCCATTGACCGGGGCACGGTGAATTCCACGGACTTACGACAGCAGCACACAGAGGTGCGATTTCGCGGTTAGGAGCGACCGCGCCACGCCCCATATGGGCGGCTCTCGTCAGCGCGGACTTGCGTGTGCCCCGCACGTCGGATTCCGTTAGAAATGTCGCTTCGTCATTTCCACCGGTGCGGGCAGATCTGCTCGAAAGGAGGTTCATCATGCGAACTGTCGGAATGTTTCTCGCGGTCGCGATACTCATCGTTCCCGTTTTGGCAACCGGACAGCCAATTCCCCGACCCGTGGCCCCCGAAGAGGGTACACCTTTCCCTGTGGTGGTTCTCGCGCAAGGGCCAGGTGGCTTTGGGCCTCCGCTACACGGGGATCTCCAACACCGGGGTCCCGCCTCCGTTGGGCCTCCCCCACCCATGCGGCGGATCGGCCCGAGCCCCGCAATGTGGTGGAAGGATTCCGACACCGTGAAGAAGCTCGACCTGTCGGAAACGCAAAAGGGGCAGATCGAACAGACCGTCCTGGAGCACCGCCTCCGGTTGGTGGATCTGCGAGCGGATCTTGAGAAGCGCGAGCTCGGCCTGGAGCCGCTGCTCGAGGTGGACCGGCCCGACGAGGCCAAAGTCTCGACGCAGATCGATCTCATCACCGCAGCGCGCGGGCGGCTGGAGAAAGAGCACGCGTCGATGCTCCTGGCTATCCGCCGGGCATTGAGTACCGACCAGTGGCGACAGCTCCAGGCTCTCCAGCAGGAACGCGCCCGCCGAAGCCACGGCGGACCCCCCGCTGGCCGCCCGAGCGGGTCAGGGCCTTTTCCGGGTCATCCGGCACCGCCGCCGGCCATGCAGTAACACGAAGGAGGCTTGCCCATGCGAACTCTCGACAGTGAGACGGCCGAGTCCGTGGAGGCCGCCGCCCGGCCCGCCCCCGAACAGCCTCGGGTGCTCGTGATCGACGACGAGCCCCTCGTGCGCTGGGCCCTGGCGCACCTGCTCGCGCGGGCGGGCTTCCAGGTGACAGAGGCGGTCGGGGGTGCCGAGGGCATCCGACAGCTACGGGAGGCCCCCGTGGATCTTGTTCTGACGGACCTCCGGATGCCGGATTGCTCGGGCTGGGACGTCGCCAGGGCCGCCGGGCAATTCTCTCCTGGCCTTCCCGTCGTCCTCGTAACGGGCAGCTCCGAGGCCGAGGGGGCCGCACCGGAGCTGCGCGCGCTGGTGCGCGCCGTTATCCCGAAGCCCGTGTATGCAGAAACCCTTCTGCCGGTGGTGAGCGCGCTCATGGCCTTTTCATGTCCAGAGAAGGAGGCGCAGGCGGGCGCCCAGGAGTGAGGGCCGTGGTCGTGAGGGATCCTCTGGCCGGGTCAATCGACCAAACGCCGCCGTTGGCCTTCCGCGGCATGCATATGCGATGCTGACACCCTACAGGAGGACGCTGAGTGGTTGGCGCTGCAGAGTAACACAAGTGAAAGGACGACGATGGGAAGACCGCTGGCGGAACTCGCACTGGTCTTGACTGTCTCCGCTCTTCTCGCCTCATGTGCAACCGATATGGGGGGCCCGGAGGGCCGGGACGGACCGCCGGGCCGCGGCCGCGCGGGGCCGGGCATGGGGCAGCCGCTTTCCAGGCTTGACGGCGGCTGGAAGGCGTACGACCTGAACGGGGACGGGAAAGTGACGCGGGCGGAATTCTCCGCCGTCCGGAACCTCTGCTTCGTGCGTGTCGACGGGAATGGCGATGGCCTGCTGACACGGGCAGAGATCCAGCGGCTGCGGGAGGGCCAACCCGCGGCGCCGGGAGATCCGGCGACCGCTCGCCCGGGCCGCGAGAGCGGAGGGGACATGAGCCGGGAGGAGTACGACCGGGCCGGCGACAGCCTGTGGCAACTCCTGGACACCAACGGCGACGGGGTCATCGCCGGGATGGAGTTGACCGGGCTCAGCGCCGCGTTGAGCCGCGATCTCTGTCAGCCGGCCGGTGGGCCGGGTAAACGCGAGCAAGGAAGCTTGGGTCCCCCCAGTGGACCCGGACCCGGCGGTCGGCGGTGACGGGGGTGGATCGGACGGCAATGCGGTGCAGCGGCGAGCGATCCAGGCCGCACGTTGGCGTCAAAAAGAAACCGCCTCTCGGGAGAGGCGGTTCTTCTCAGGCATCGCCGCCGCGGGACCACGCGGGGCAAGGTGCCAGGTACCGGGTCACGTCGCGCGTCGACGGCCTACACGTACAGGGACATCGACGTGGCGGACTGCTGCTCGTCTCGATTCGCGTTCGCGAACATCGCCGCGAGGAGACCCGCCTGCCAATCCTGTCCAGCGGGCGGCGCGAATGGGGGGCCGCTGCGTCTTCTTGCCCTCTTCCATCTTTGTCAGGAACGCATCCGACTCGGCCTCGCTGATGCTCCCGTCCTGGTCGGTGTCGATCGTGGAGAACATCTCGTCAATGGACAAGCCCCGGAAGGCGGGCGTGCCGCAAACGCTGGCACGGCGCCTGCTAACCAAGAGCGACGACCGTCTTACAGGTGCCGCCACATCAGTCATGTCAGGAAAGGAGCGGGAGCATGCAAGTGAACTCTGTTGGAGCCGGGCAAACGTCCTCGACCGCAAACCAGTCGACCTCGCTGGGAAAGAATGACTTTTTGAAACTTCTGGTGGCCCAGCTCCAGAATCAGGACCCGTTGAGCCCGACGGACACAAGCCAATTCATGAGCCAATTGTCTCAGTTGGGATCCCTGGAAGAACTGCAGAACCTTCGCTCGTCCTTCGACTCGTTTGCCTCCTCCAACTCGTTCGTTGGCGCTACGGCGTTGATCGGCAAGAAAGTAATCTTCCAGGATTCGACACTTGGTGCCGAGCAGTCGGGAGTGGTAGAGGGCGTTGAGGTGGTGGATGACAGCGTCCAAGTGTGCGTCAATGGGTAGGCGTTGGCCGTCGACGAAATCCTTGCGGTGGTAGCCGCGACGGAGTAAATCGGAGAAGCGGACCAACCTTTGGGCTACGTGTTAGCGGAGGGACAACGGGTTGGCCGTGGGCGTGGGTTCCGATGCGGCGACCGCGGACCCGGCCGCCCGTCGATTGAGAAGCTCGGAGACGGTGACCAGGTGATAGCCCTGTCCCTGCAGCGCCTTGACGATCTCTGGCAGGATTTCGTGTGGACGGTCCGTGCGCCGATGAGAGGCCAGGTGCATCAGCACGATCCCGCCGTTCAGTCCCTCCGGTCGCCCCCGCCCGAAGGCCACGAGACGGGCGGCGATCTCGTCCCGGCTGCGGTAGATCCGGGAGGAGCGGTCGGCGACCCAGTCCCGCGTGTCGAGATCCTCGGCCGTCCCGGCCCCGCGGGTCCAGGAGATGTGACGGTAGCCGACCGCCGCGGCCCAGCCGCGGATCTCCGGATTATGCTCGCCGAACGGCGCGCGCCAGAAAGAGGCCATGGGCCGTCCGGTCAGGGCGTGGAAGCTCTCCTCCGTGCGCCTTAGTTGGTCGACGAGAAACTCCCGCGTCACGCCTGGCAGTGTCTGCTGGCGGCGTTCCCGCTCGTACGTGGTCAGGTGGGGATGCGTATCCAGGTGGTTCCCCACCTCGTGGCCTTCGGCAACCATGCGGCGGACAAGATCCGGATGCAGCCGGATGAATTGTCCGGTCAGGAACATCGTCGCGTGGGCGTTCCGGGCCCGCAGGCCGTCCAGGATCTCCCCGGCGATGTTGGCGTCGGCGCCGCCGTCGAAGGTGAAGGCGACCTCGCGTGCCGTCAGGTCGCCTCGAGTGATGTCCTCAGCCATCGCGCCCGCCGCGTCGCGCGACCGGGCCGGCGCGTGCCGTACCGGTGCTGCCACCGGTCGCTCGGTTTCCACGGATTCGGCGAGGGGCGGTGAGGTGTCGGCCGCGGCCTGGGCCGGCCGAAGCACGTTCGCCGCCACGGGCGCCATGACCCGGGTTTCGGGGGCCGGACCGCCCGTGACGCCGCAGGCCGCCAGCGCCAGAAGCAGGGCCGTGGTCCCTTGCGGCGACGGACGCCAGAACCAGGGCAGGTTTCTCGCGCCTGGACCGGCGTCAAGGTGCCGGTCCAGGCGGCGTTGCGCCTTCGCGGCGTGCCAGGCGATCCAGACCAATCGCACTCGGCCCGCCACGTCGCGGGATCGCCGGCCCATCTCGAACGCGGTCCGTTCCCAGGCGGCGCGAGCGGCGGCATCGGACAGCCACAGCGTGGCGCACATCTCGCTGCAGAACGTCCGCGACCCGACGAGGCGGACGGCGCTCCACCGGATGGGTTCATGGCAGCGCCGACAGGATCGGCCGGGGTCACGTCCTATCATCGTATGATCCCGTGAGGGTGCACGGGTTCCCTCCGTGTCCGAATCATTGCCGAATAGGGGTAACAGCTTCCCGTACAAGAGTCAAGCAGGGAGACGCGCGGCGCAACGCTTCTCTGGCGAGGGATCTGACGCACGAACGAGGGACAACGGGGAACTGCGCATATCCCAGTTGACGCTGCTCGGCCCGCTGAAGGGTCTGCTGCTTCCGGATTCAGGCCTCGCGGCGTCCTGAATTCCGTTGCAAAGGCCCGGAAAAGCCGTTACGCTTACCCGCTACGTGATATCGTAGCGACCGCTGGGACAAATCTCAAGCCATTCGCGAGGGGATCAGGCAACCCGGACATGATCCAGTTTTTCCATGTTTACAAGACGTTTGCCAGGGACGTCGAAGCCCTCGTTGACATCAACCTGGAGATCGAGAAAGGCGAGTTCGTCTTCCTCGTCGGTCCCAGCGGGGCGGGCAAGACCACACTGCTTCGCTTGCTCTTTCACGACGAGCTGCCGACCTCGGGACAGATCCTGGTCAATGGTCGCAACGTCGGGAAACTCCCGGGGCGGGCCCTCCCCGGCCTGCGGCGCAGCATCGGCGTGATCTTTCAGGACTTCAAGCTCCTGCGGGACCGCTCCATCGCGGATAACCTGGCCCTGGTCTACCGCGTCCATGGCATCTCCCCGGGCATCGGCAAGCGCAAGGTGGCCAACGCGCTGAAGTTGGTTGGCCTGAGTCACAAGGCCCAGATGATGCCGTACCGGCTGTCGGGCGGCGAGCAGCAGCGTGTCGCCATCGCTCGGGCGTTGATGAGCGACCCCCTGCTGCTCCTGGCGGATGAGCCCACAGGCGACCTGGACTCGGAGCTGGCGATGGACGTCTTGCGGCTCTTGAGCGAGATCAACACCAAGGGGACGACCATCATCGTCGCCACGCATGATTCGAACCTGGTGCGAGACCTCGGCCGGCGGACCATCCTGCTCAAGGGGGGGCGCATCGTCGAGGACCATCCGTAAGCCGTTGTCAAAGAATAACTTGACCGGAGACATTCCGGAAACGGCATAAGGAGCCGTAACGAAATTAAAAAAATGGCCAAGTTATTTCGTAACGGCTCCTAACGCGGTGAACGCAGCGAACCGGCGGCGCTGCCGCCTGACGGTCGGAACAGCATGGACCGCCTCCGCTATATCTTCGAAGACGCCCTGATCAACATCCGGCGCAGCGGCTGGGGAGGGCTGGCCTCCATCAGTACGATGGCGGTGTCGTTTGTCATCGTCGGGATCTTCCTGATCATCACCGGTAATCTCGGAGCGCTGGTTGCCGAATGGAAAGAGCAGTTCCAGGTCACGATCTTCCTGGAGGACGGAATCACGGGGGAGCAGCTCGCGCTGTTGCGGAAACGGATTCAGAGCGAGCGGGCGGTGAAAGGCATGACCTACATCTCCAAGGCCGAGGCGCTCCAGCAGTTCAAGCGCGAGCTTCAGGGAAAGGAGTCGCTGCTCGAAGGATTGGGCGAGAATCCCATCCCAGCCTCGCTGCAACTCCGTGTCCACGAACCGTACCAGACGCCAGAGGCCCTCAAGCAGCTCACCGCCTCCCTCAGCCGGGTGGAGGGCGTGGAAGACGTCATGTACGGGCAGGAGTGGGTGGACCGCCTGAGCGCCGTCATTCGGATGTTACGCCTGCTGGGGTTGGGGGTGGGACTGGCCCTGGGACTGGCCTCGCTTCTCATCGTGAGCAATACCATCCGTCTGGCGGTCTACGCTCGCGCCGAAGAGATCGAGGTCATGCGCCTGGTGGGCGCGAGCCGGCTGCACGTCCGGGCGCCGTTCTTGTTCGAGGGGATGATCCAGGGCACGCTGAGCGCCGGGCTGGCCCTCCTCCTGCTTTACGGGGCCTACCGCGCCACACTCTGGCAGCTCCAGGTGACCCCCGGGCAGATCTTCGGCATAGGGGTCGGGAGCTTCTTGGAGCTCCGCTGGGCGGTCCTGATGGTCGTGTCGGGCGCGGGTGTCGGCGCCTTCGGCAGCTTGATCTCGGTGGGTCGATTCCTTCGCGCGTGAATGGGGCCACGGATGGGTTTCCCTGACAACGGCGAGGGGTTGGTCGGGGCAGCAGCGCGGCGTCCTGGGCGCACGGTCGCCTGTATCCTGGTACTCTGGCTGACGGCCGGTGTCGCCCTCGCCGGCAGCCCTGAGGGAAAGGCGCCACGGTCACAGGATAGCCGGGACCGCCTCAAGGAGGTCCAGCGCGAGCTCGGTCGCGAGCGGGAGAAAGCCAAGGAGGCCGGCCGCAAAGAGGCGTCCCTGGCGCGCGAACTGGGGACACTGGAGAGCGACCTCAAGGCCAAAACCAAGCTGCTCCGCGAACTGGAAGACAAGCTCCGCGGCAGCTCCCAGCGGATCACCAAGCTTTCGCGGGACATCAGCGTGACCGAGGGGCGACTCCAGCGGAGCCGGAGCCTGCTCCGCCGCCGCCTGCGGGCCATGTACAAGCAGGGCCGCCTCGGTTATGTGCGGATGCTCCTTTCAGCCGAGGACTTCTCCAGCGTGGGGCGCCGACTCAAGTATCTGTCGGCCCTGGCCGCCCAGGACCAGCGCCTGATGCAGAGTTACAGCGCGAACCTGACGGACCTGTCTCAGAAGCGAGTGGAGTTCGAACGGTACAAGAGGGAGGTCGCCGAAGCGTCCGAGAAAGCCGCGGCGACCCGTGGCCAGATCGTCGAGGAACAGCGAAATTACCGTGTCCTCCTAGCGAAGGTGCGAGAGGAAAAGGCGGGGCACCTGGCTTCCGTCAAGGAGCTGGAGCGGTCCGCCAAGGACCTGCAGGGGCTCATCGCCCGGCTCCAGAGCGAGGAGGAGCGCCAGCGGCGCGCCAGTCGCGCAGCCCCCAAGCGCGAACCGTCGCGAGGAGACTCCGCCAAGGAGGAAACCCTCGATCCCCGGGACGATGGCCGTTTCGAGCGGCTCCGGGGAAAGTTGCCGTGGCCCGCCAAGGGGACCCTGGCCTCCGGCTATGGCCGGCAAGAGCATCCCCGGTTTCACACGGTGACGTTCAACCGCGGAATCGAGATCGCTGCGCCCCAGGGGCGGGACATCGTGGCGGTGGCTGAGGGGACCGCCATCTACGCCGACTGGTTCAAAGGGTACGGGCGGCTGGTCATTCTGGATCACGGGGGCGGCTACTTTACGCTCTACGCGCACTGCGCGGATATCCTGGTCAAGGCCGGCGATGCCGTCCCCGGCGGGCAGGTCATCGCCAAGGTGGGGGACAGCGGATCGCTGGACGGGCCGCAACTGTATTTCGAATTGCGTCACAAAGGGAAACCCCAGGACCCGTTGGCCTGGTTGCAGTCCCGCTAATCGGGCGGGAGCCCGGAATTCGCGCCGATCGGGTGCGCGACGCCGGACAGCGCCCGGGATGAGCGATTCATCCCGCGGTCATCGCCTTCAGAACGGAGGGACGGTTCATGCTTCCCGCGCGAAAGGACGGTTGGTGGAAAGGGTTCATCGTCGCCGCCACTCTGATGCTGCTGACCCTCACCGGAGGCGTGCAGCACGGGACCACGGCCATTGAGGATACCTACGAGAAGTTGAAGGTGTTCACCGAGATCCTCTCTCTGATTCAGGCCAACTACGTGGACGACGTGAACTCCAGGGATCTGATGTACGGGGCGGTCAAGGGGATGCTGGAAACGCTGGATCCCCACAGCTCGTTCATGCCGCCCGAGGCCTTCCGGGAGATGCAGATCGAGACCCAGGGCACGTTCGGTGGGTTGGGGATCGAGATCACCGTGAAGGATCGCCTGCTCACCGTGGTGGCGCCGATCGAAGGCACCCCCGCCGACAAGGCTGGGATTCAGCCGGGTGACCGGATCGTCAAGATCGAGGGGCAGGTCACCAGGGATCTGACCCTGATGGATGCCGTGCGACGGCTGCGCGGCCCCAAAGGATCCAAGGTGACCATCAGCATCCTGCGAGAGGGACGGGCGGAACCCTTCGATGTCACCTTGGTGCGGGAGGTGATCGAGGTTCATAGCGTCCGCCAGAAGGACCTCGGCGACGGCATCTATTACGTCCGCGTCGCCTCCTTCCAGGAGCGAACGACCAAGGATCTGGAGCGCGCCCTCGATCAGGCGAAGAAGGGTGGCACCAACGCCCTCATCCTGGATCTCCGGAACGACCCGGGCGGGCTGTTGAACCAGGCGGTGGCGGTGAGCGACCTGTTCTTGGACAAGGGACAGCTCATCGTGTACACCCGCGGCCGGCTGAAGGATCAGGATCTCCGGTTCACGGCCGAGCATGCTGGGGGCTTTCCCAAGCTGCCGATGGTGGTGCTGGTGAACGGCGGCTCGGCCAGCGCGTCGGAGATCGTGGCCGGCGCTCTGCAGGACTGGAAGCGGGCCGTGATCCTGGGGACCAAGACGTTTGGGAAAGGTTCGGTGCAGACGGTGATTCCCCTGTCCGACGGCTCGGGCCTGCGCCTGACGACGGCCAAATACTTCACCCCCAAGGGGCGGTCCATCCACGGCTCCGGCATTACGCCCGACATCGTGGTGGAGATCCCCAAACCGGAGGCCAAGGCCCTGACCCCGGCGGAGCAGCAGGCGCGGGAGTTAATCCTGCAAGGGAAATCGCCCCGAGAACAGAAGATCGGTGAGCAGGAGGGTGAGGGGATCGAGGTGGGGCGCCGGGAGGTTGCGGATCCCCAGAAGGACATCCAGCTCCAGCGCGCCATCGAAATCCTGAAGGCGACGCGCATCCTGGAGAAGAACGGGGCGCCAGCCAAGGTGGAGACGAAGGCGAGCAGCTGATCGTGACGCGGTTCGACGGTTCGGCAGTTCGACGGTTCGGCGGTACGAGGAACATACGGACCACACGAACCGCCGAACCGTCGAACTGCCGAACGATCGAGCGGTTTTTCCTGTGAACGGATTTCATGGATCTGATCCTGGGTATCGAGACGTCATGTGACGAGACGGCCGCTGCCGTCCTGGAAGGCGACCATGTCCTGCGTAGCACGGTGGTGGCTTCGCAGGTCGAGGTGCACGCCCCGTACGGTGGGATCGTCCCCGAACTGGCGTCTCGTCGGCACATCGAGGTCATCACGCCGGTGATCGAGCGCGCTTTGGCGGATGCCGGGGTGACGCTGGCCGATCTCACGGCGATCGCCGTGACGGCGGGGCCCGGCCTAATCGGGTCGCTGCTGGTCGGCGTGTCGGTTGCCAAGGCGATCGCCTACTGCCGCAGGCTTCCCCTGGTCGCCGTGAATCACCTGGAGGGCCACATCGCCGCCGCCCGTCTGGATTCCCCGACGCTCGGGTATCCCTTCGTGGCGCTGGTGGTGTCCGGCGGGCACACGCACCTGTATCACGTGTCCGCCGAATGCACCTACCGCCGGCTCGGGCGCACGCGGGACGACGCCGCCGGCGAAGCCTTCGACAAGGTGGCGAAGGTGCTCGGCCTCGGCTATCCCGGGGGGCCGGTGATCGAGCGCGAGGCGAGGAGCGGGAACCCGACGGCGATCCCTTTCCCGCGGGCGGCCTGCAGCGACGGCAGCCTGGACTTCAGCTTCAGCGGCCTCAAGACGGCGGTGGTGCACCACCTGAAGGGCGCCAGCCCCGCCGCGCGCGCCGCGGGAGCGCTCGCCCCTCAAGAGGTCCGAGACATCTGCGCCAGCTTCCAACAAGCGGCGGTGGACATGCTGGTCGAACGCGTGATGCGGGCGGCGCGAGAAACCGGCGTCGGCCGCCTGGTGGTGGCCGGCGGCGTGGCATGCAACGGCGCGCTGCGTCGGGCCCTGAAAGGTGAAGCGGAGGTCGAGGGATTCGACCTGTTCGTCCCTTCACCAGGGTTGTGCACCGACAACGCCGCCATGATCGCGGCCGCCGGCGCAGTCCGGCTCCGCCGGGGTGAGCGAGCGGGCTGGGACCTGAACGCGTCGGCCGGTTGGCCGCTCGCCTGAGGACCGGATGGCTATTCGGCGCATCGTGACCTACGGCACCCCGATTCTTCGGCAGCGTACCCACGAGGTCGTAAACCTGAACGGTGATCTCCAGCAACTCATCGACGATATGGCGGCGACGATGTACGCGGCGCCCGGTGTGGGGCTGGCCGCCAACCAGGTCGGAAGCCCGCATCGTCTCTTCGTCGCCAACCCCTCGGAGGATCGGGACCCGGCGAAGCTCCTAGTGGTGATCAACCCCGAGGTCGTGGAGAGCGACGGAGAGATCGTGTCCGAGGAGGGGTGTCTGTCGGTCCCGGATTTCCGGGAGGAGGTCCGCCGGGCCCGCCGCGTCCTGTTGCGGGGGCTCGACCGGGAGGGCCGTCCGATCGAAGTCGAGGGCCACGACATCCTCGCGCGAATCTTCCAGCACGAGATGGATCACCTGAACGGCCTGTTCTTCGTGGACCGTCTCAGCCCCGCCAAGCGCGACATCCTGGTCCGCAAGCTCAAGAAGGCCTTCCTCGATCCCAAGGATTGAGCGCACATCCCTTCGAGACCTGCCTGGTCCACCGTCGTTCTTCGCACAGGGCATCTTGCCGTGAACACCCGTCGCCGTAGAGCGCGTTCGGGCCGGTGCGGCCGCGCTGAATCTGCTGGGTGCGGGATGTATCGGATCGCAATGCGACGGGCCGCGGCGTATCCCGCGGCGAGGCGCGGTCACGGGAGGCGGGTGCCGATCCATTCGCGAAAGAAGGGATCCGCAAACCGGTATTCCCCGTTCGCCTTGAAGAGGACCTGGTCCTTCAAAAGCAACCGCAGCGAGGTCTGGACCGAGGAGTGCGATCCGAGACGGTGCGCCGCCAGGAATTCGCGGGCGAAGACTTTCTGGCCGCCGGATCGGGCGATTGCCTGGAGGACCTGCCGCTGGTGCAAAGAGAGCCGCTCCCAGGCGGCGCCGAGGTGGGGGGCATCCTGCTCCAGGATTCCGGCGATCGCCTCGCGGATGTCGCGCTCCGTGACGTGAGCCGCCCGCCCGGCCCGGAGCGCCCACACCTGATGGCACAACCGCTGGACGTTGTAGGGCACGTCGTCGGCCGCGGCCAGGATCGCGTCCACGACATCGGCGGTGAGGCGCAATCCGCCGCGGCTGAACCGAGCCTGGAGGAACGGCGCGAATTCCTGAGGGGGGATCGGCCCAAGCGACACGATCCGGCCGAACTTGTAGAACGGACTGCGCTCGCGCGTTGCCATGTCGCGTAGCGTACTCTCTCTCGAACCGGCGAAGAGATAGCTGACGTGTCGATGGGTCTGGAAATGGGACCGCATGGCCTTTTCGAGGTTGGCGCGCGGGAAGCGCTGGATCTCCTGGAACTCGTCGAACACCAACACGAGGCGGCTCTTGCGCTTCAGGGCGAGCTGCTCCGGCAGCGCCAGGACCTCTTCCTGCAGGGCCAGCGCGGTCCGCGGGGAGGTGCCGATGTCGAGGGAGAGTGTCGGCTTGCCGCGGGAATCCGCGCCCACCTGGGGACGCAGGCGGCCCAGCAGCTCCGTGGCGAGACGCAGGAGCCGTTCGGGTTGCGACTCCGCCGCCCGCAAGACCGTCTGGGCCATGAGTTCCAGCAGTTGCGTGGGCGTCGTGGTGCGGAAGACGTCCACATACGCGACGAGGACGCCCTGACGGTGCAACCGGTCGAGCAGCGTCAGGATGAGGGAGGTCTTGCCGTACCGGCGCGGCGAGAGCAGGAACAAGTGCTGGCCGTCTCGGAGTTCTCGGCCCAGCTCGGCCAGCTCGCCGCGACGATCCGCGAAATCCTCGCCGCTGACCACGGAGCCGAATCGAAACGGGTTCTGCATGGGGGTCCTCGGTTATGCTGCCATGCATTATGCACTAATGCATAACGCACATGTGCGTAATGTAAACGGCGGCGCACCGCATGTCAAGCCGCGAATGGACCGGGGCGGTTGGGCGGCGACGTCCATCGGGAGAGGTTAGGGGGTTCGGGGCGGCGGTGCGGGGCAGCGGACGCCGGTGCCGCCCAGGCCGCAGTAGCCCCCGGGGTGCTTGGCCAGGTACTGCTGATGGTATGCCTCGGCGTAGTAGAAATCCGGCGCGTCGGCGATCTCGGTCGTGATCTCCTCCAGACCGGCCCCCGCGAGCGCCTGCTGGTAGGCCTGGCGCGAAGCCTCGGCGGCGGCGCGCTGCGCCGCGCCGTAGCAATAGATCGCGGAGCGATACTGGGTGCCGACGTCGTTTCCCTGGCGCATGCCTTGCGTGGGGTCGTGACTCTCCCAAAAGATGCGGAGGAGAGCTTGGTACGAGATCACCGCCGGGTCGAAGACCACCCGTACGACCTCGGCGTGGCCCGTCAGGCCGCTGCAGACCTCCTCGTAGGTCGGATTCGGCGTGAAGCCTCCGGCGTAGCCGACGGAGGTTGAGTATACCCCCTGGTGCTGCCAGAAACACCGCTCCGCACCCCAGAAGCAGCCCATGCCGAATAGGGCCAGCTCCGTTCCGGTGGAAAACGGCGGCTCCAGCCGTGCTCCGGACACCGCGTGGGTTTCGGGGACGGCCATGCGGTCGGCGCGTCCCGGCAAGGAGCGGTCCGGTGTCGGAAGCCCCGGCGGGCGTTTCTTGCTAAACCAAGACATGGAGCTCTCTCCGGCAGCGGCGCCGGGGTGGACGAGCGTCTTGTCGCCGTCGTCCTTCCACTTGGACGGGCAGACCTCGTTGGTCTTCCGGGCGACTTAGACGTTGGTCTTGAATTTCCGCAACAACGTGTGAGTGGTTGTGGGGGCAAGACCATTCTATTAGAGCAGGCCAGACGTCGCTGCGTCAAGCTACGGCAAGGCGTCGGCCAGAACCTCGACGAGGTGCCTCGCTCGGCGGCCGGTGCCGTGGGCGATCTGTTGCCGGCAGGAGACGCCGGCGGCCACAATCTCGCACGCAGGGTCGGCGGCCCTGACGGCGGGAAAGAGACGGCGATTCCCGATCGCCAGCGACATTTCGTAGTGCTCCTTCTCGTAGCCGAACGAGCCCGCCATCCCGCAGCAGCCGGAATCGATCTCGTCCACCCGGGCCCCAGGCAGCAAGCGCAGGAGCTGCAGACTTGGATTGGAGCCGACCAAAGCCTTCTGGTGGCAATGGCCGTGGAGCATCACCGACTTGGCGCCGGCGCGCAACGGCAAGCGGAGCCGCCCTTTTTCGTGGAGGCCAAGAAGGAACTCCTCGATGAGAAAGGTCCCCGCGGCCAGGCGCGCGGCTCGCGGGTCGTCCAGCAGATCCGGGTACTCGTCGCGGAACGTGAGAATGCAGCTCGGCTCGAGGCCGACGATGGGGATCCCCTGCTCGGCGTAGGGGACGAGCCGGTCCACGTTGTACGCCGCGTTCTCTTTCGCCTTGTGGAGAAGCCCTTTCGAGATCATGGGGCGGCCGCAGCATTTCTTATCGGCCAGGGCCACCTCGAATCCCGCGGCCTCGAGCACCTTGACCGCCGCCCGGCCGAGTTCCGGGTAGTTGTAGGTCAGATAAGTGTCGTTGAAGAGGACGACCGGACCGCGGGCACCGGGCACCCCGTGCCGTCCGTTGCGTCGCCCGAACCAGCGTGTGAAGGTCTCGCGGGCGAAGGGGGGAAGCTGCCGGTTGGGGTGGATGCCAAAAAAGCGGTCGAAGATCCAGCGGGCCGGGGCGGTCTGCGCCACCCAATTGGAGAGGGGAGCGAACGCGCAGCCGAGGCGATTCAAGGTCTCTAGGTGCCCGAAGAGGCGCGCGCGGAGCGGCGTGCCGTGTTGGGCGTGGTACTGCGCCAGGAATTCGTACTTCAGCTTCGCCATGTCCACGTTGGACGGGCATTCCGCCTTGCACCCCTTGCACTCCAGACAGAGGTCGAAGACCTCGTACATGCGCGGGGAGGTCAGGGCCTCGGCCGGCAGATGGCCGTTGATGGCGGCGCGGAGCGCGTTGGCGCGGCCGCGCGTCGAGTGTTCCTCCTCGAGGGTGATCATGTAGGAGGGGCACATGGTCCCCTCCAGCTTCTTCTTGCAGACCGCGGCGCCGTTGCACATCTCGACGGCCCGGTCGAATCCCCCCTCGCGGCCGAACCGAAAGAACGTCTTCACCTGGCGTGCTTGGTAGCGCCCGCCGTACCGAAGGTTGGCGGTCATGGGCGGCGCGTCCACGATCTTGCCCGGGTTCATGATCCGCTGCGGGTCGAACGCGGCCTTCAACTCGCGGAACGCCTGGTAGAGGTCTGGGCCAAATAGTCTCTCGTTCCAGCAGGATCGCGAGAGGCCGTCCCCGTGCTCGGCGCTCATGGCGCCGCCGAATTCCTGGACGAGCGCGCTCACCTGCTCGGCGATGGCGCGCAGCGTCTCCACTTCCGGATCCCGTTTGAGATCGATGATCGGGCGGACGTGGATGCACCCGACCGAGGCATGTCCGTAATAGGCGGCCTCGACCTTGTGGGAACGCACGATCGCATCGAGGCGCTTGAGGTACTCCGCCAGCCGTTCGGGAGCAACCGCGGTATCCTCGATGCCCGCGACGGGTTTCTTGTCCCCGATCATACCCAGGAGGAGCGCCATCCCCGCCTTCCGGACCGTCCAGATCCGTTGCTGTTCCCCGGGGCTCAGGGCGCGCGTGAACGCCGTGCCGATCCGCTGCCGTCGGCAATGCGCCTCCAGCCGGTCCAGCTTGGCCACGAGCTCCCCCGGCGTCTCGCCGTAATACTCGACAAAGAGCAGCGCGCCCGGGTCGCCCTGGACGAAGGTCATCTGCCGCGCGTATTCCAACGACCGTCGGGTGAGGTCGAGGATGTACTTGTCCGCCAGCTCGATGGCCGTCGGCCCGGTGGTCAGGATCTCGGTCGTGGATTCGAGGGCCTCGAACATGGTCCCGAAGTGGACGACCATCAGGGCGACTTGCGTCGGCGCGGGCCGCGGCTCCAGGTTGATCTTGGCCTCCAGCGTGGTGGCCAGGGTGCCTTCGGAGCCGACCAGCAGCCGGGCGAGGCTGAAGGGCTGCCCGTTCACGAACTCGTCCAGGGCGTAGCCGCCGACTCGGCGCAGGATCTTGGGGTAGCGCGCGAGGATCTCGCGGCGGTGGGTTTCGACCAGGCGGTGGAGCGTCCGGTAGAGGTCCCCTTCCCGCGTCGTCGAGACGAGGGCCCGCGCCAGCTCGTCCTCAGTGAGGGGCCGCGCCGCGAGTGTGTGGCCGTCGGGCAACACGACGGTCATCTCCCGCACGTGCTCGAGCGTGCGGCCGTAGACGATGGAGCGCGCCCCGGAGGCGTTGTTACCGATCATGCCGCCCAACGTGGCGCGGTTGCTGGGGGAGACGTCGGGGGCGAACCAGAGGCCGTGCGGCCGGAGCTGCGCGTTCAACTCGTCCAGCACGACACCGGGCTGGACGCGCGCCCAGCGCTCCTCCGTGTTCACCTCCAGGACACGGTTGAGATACTTGGACATGTCGAGGACGACGGCCCGGCCCACGGCCTGGCCGCACAGGGACGTCCCGGCGCCGCGCGGCAGGATGGGGACGCCATGGCTGGCGCAGATCTCCACGGTGGCCAGGACGTCGTCGGTGGTCCGGGGAATCACGACGCCCAGCGGCTCGATCTCGTAGATGCTGGCGTCGGTGCTGTACAGCACCCGGGTCATCTCGTCGAAGCGCACCTCACCCGCGAGGCGCTTTGTCAGGTCGCGGGTCACGGTCGTTCATGTCGTGTGACCGGTTGTCCGTATGCCATCGGCGTTTAGCTGCCTGTCCACCCGAGCCGGTAGATGGTGTTGGTGCTGGCGATGACCATCCGACCCCGAGGGTCGAAGGCGAGTCCGACCAGGTTCTCCCCGGCGACGGCCAGGGAGGCGGAGCCGTCTCGGGCGATGCGGAAGATCCCGCGCTCTCCGCCGTGAATCGCGACGACGAACAGATTCCCGTCGCGGTCAAACGCCAGGCCCTGGGGTCGTGCCAAATGCTCGAAGTAGCGCGAGACCGCCCCGGTCGGGCTGATCTGGAAGATGGGGTCGTCGTTGGACAGCGTCGGCGCGGTGACGTACAGGTCGCCGTCCGGTCCAAAGGCCAGGTGGTAGGCGGCCACGCTGGCCGGCAGCTTGGCGAAGCGACGGACCGAGCCCTGCGGCTCCACGGCGTAGATCCCGCCCGCGCGGTCCCCGACGAAGAGGGTGCCGTGAGCGCTGAAGGCGACCCCCGTGGCGATCCCCAGCCCGTCGGCGAAGACCTCGGTCTGGCCTGGGCCGGTGACCTTGCGAACCGTGCCGTCGTTCCGGCAGGAGATGAACAGCGTCCCCTCGGCGTCCAGGGCCAGCGCGGTGGGGTTCAGGAGGTCGCTGATGTACGGCTCGACCTCGCCGCCCGGCGAAATCCGAAACACCGACACACCGGTAGGCGCGGCCTGGCCGCGGCTGCCGCTGAAGGTCGTGATGACCCGCCCCTCGCCATCCACCACGGGGTTGGCAACGGGGTGGAGCTCGTCCGCCAGCTTCTCGGCCACCTCGAAGAAGGGCCCCTGGTTGACACCGTCGGACCAGGCGACCCGGAGGAAGCCGGAGGCAGCACCTTCCGGGATGGGCACGATCATCTTGCCGGGAGCCGCGATCAAGGGCCGACTCTCCGTGGAGTCGAACTGCGGGATCACCTGGCCCAGATCCACGGTGCAGAGATCTTCACCGAAAATCGTCACGCGCCCCCCTTCGACGCCGGCCAGGGGGTGCACGCGGGAGATGCGGGGACTAGTCACAGGGCGCTCCTGTCGAAAGCTGCGGGTATTCGGGGGATCGGCCCCGGCGACGCCGAGGACCCCGCTGGGCACGGGCGGCGCGTCGTCCCGGCGATCACGGTTGACGCCCCCGGCCGACGCCGTTCAGGAGCGTTCGTAGCCGCGCGAGATTTCGTCGGTCGGCGGTGACGAGGTCGTCCCCTTTCGGCGTCTCCAGGATCATGGGCACGGCGCGGAACCGAGGGTCGTTCAGAAAGAACCCGAACGGCGTCACGCCGAGTTGCCCTTCACCGATGTGCGCGTGCCGGTCGACCCGGCTGCCCAGCCCCTGGCGGGAATCGTTGACGTGAATGGCCGCCACCCGGGCGACGCCGAGGCAGGACTCCAGCTCCCGCATCATTCCCCGGTACCCGCGCACGGACCGTAGATCGTAGCCGGCGGCGAAGAGGTGGCAGGTGTCCAGGCAGATGCCGATGCGCTCCGCCGCCTTCACCTGCTCCACGATGGCCGCGAGTTGCTCGAACCGGTACCCCAGGCTCGTCCCCTGGCCGGCGGTCGTCTCCAGGAGGACCCGGACGCGATGACGCGGCCGCGCGTGGTGAAGGAGGTTCAAAGCCTCGGCTACCCGCGCGATGCCGGCCGCCTCGCCCGCCCCGACATGAGAACCCGGGTGGGTGACCAGGTACGGGATGCCCAACCGTTCGGCTCGGTCCAGCTCCTCTCCGAAGGCGGCCACCGATCGCTTCCACAGGGCCGCACCGGGCGCGGCCAGATTGAGCAGATAGCAGTCGTGGGCCACCACCGGCCCGATGCCTGCGGCGGACAGGTTGTTCCGAAACGTCTCGACCTCGTGGTCGGGGAGCGGCCGCGCGTGCCACTGTCGGTTGCTCTTGGTGAAGATCTGGATCGCCTCGCATCCGACATCTCGGCCCCGCAGGGGCGCCCGGTCCACACCCCCGGCAATCGACATGTGGGCGCCAAGGGGCGGGCCCCGTCGCGCCTGTCCGGTGGGTGGAATGTCAGCGACCGGCCGGGAAGTCATGGCGCTCAGTTTGCGCTCCGCGCGGCGAGACGCACCGCCGGGTACCGGTCGGCGAGCAGGCGGCGAAAGCGAGGCAGGTAGATGAGGTCAAAAACCGACTCCTTTCCGGGAAACAGCCGCACGGCGGTGTGACGGACTGCCGCCACCATCGCCTCCGCGGCGGCCAGGGGCATGTCGGTCTGCGCAATCACACTGAGGGCCAGGTGCACCGCGGTGCGGAGCTGCCGCACGCGGCGGTCCTCCTCGTCCAGCTCTTCGCGGGTCGCCATGCGCCCTCCCAAAACACCTCCGGACTATAACAGACCAAGGAGGGCTTTCCAAGAACGAGGGGAATCCGCTTGCGGCATCCCTCCAGGCTTCCTAGAATGAATCGGTCGAGCCACGAGCCAAGACGAAATCGGACGAAAGGGGTTGGATCATGGACGCGGAGGTTCACGACGACGTTCCGCTGATCAGCAAGGAAGAGGCTATTGCCGAAGTGCGGCGCTGGCTGGACGTGGAGGGGGTTGACCCGGAGGGGATCTTCACCGCCTCGGGTGACCAGACCGTGCGCTACCGGGACCTGATCGCCCACCTGGAACAGGAGACGCCGGACGGGAACCTGCTCCGCTTCGCCATCTCCCGGGGTCGGATGATGAAGTCCGAACGCCGCCGGGCGCAACAGGCACTCTTCCAGATTGCCTCCGAGCCGGGACGGCCGGGCAGCGGGGGAGTGCCGCCGAAACCCGAGGGCCCCGCGGACCCGACCGCCGCGGAATAAGGGCTGCCGGCTGCGCGGCCGGTGGGAGGAAAGCCATGGCAACGACCCTGAAGGACGTGCTCGACCGGCTGGCCGTGGAAGGGGACCTCTACGAGCGGTTGCCGGAACGGCGGGTGCGTTGCTACGCCTGCGGACATCGCTGTCTCATCCCCGAGGGGCGAGACGGCGTGTGCAAGGTCCGGTTCAATCGGGACGGCACGCTCTTCGTTCCCAGCGGGTACGTGGCGACCGCGTTGCAGCTCGATCCCGTCGAGAAAAAACCGTTCTTTCACGCGCTGCCAGGCGCCGCGGCCCTGTCCTTCGGCATGCTGGGCTGCGACTACCATTGCGGCTACTGCCAGAACTGGCTCACCTCCCAGGTCCTCCGCGATGCGGACGCCGCTGGCCCGCCCCAGCCGCGTCTCGCCGGAGGAGATCGTCCGCTGCGCCGTCGAACAGCACGCCCCCATCATCACCAGCACCTACAACGAGCCGCTCATCACCAGCGAATGGGCGGTGGCGGTCTTCAAGCTGGCCAAGGCCAGGGGCCTCAAGACGGCGTACGTGAGCAACGGCAACGCCACGCCCGAGGTCCTGGCGTATCTCAAGCCGTGGCTGGATCTCTACAAGGTGGACCTGAAGGGATTCGACGACGCGCACTATCGCAAGCTGGGAGGGAAGCTGCAGACCGTCCTGGACACCATCGGCTTGCTCGTCGCGGAAGGATTCTGGGTCGAGGTGGTGACCCTGGTGGTGCCGGGCTGGAACGATACCGAGGAGGAGCTCCGGGGGATCGCCCGGTTCCTGGCGGGCGTGAGCCGGGACATCCCATGGCACGTGACCGCGTTTCATCCGGACTACCGGATGGAAGATCGGCCGTGGACGCCGGCCGCGACGCTCACGCGCGCGGCAGCGATCGGGCGGTCCGAGGGGCTCCACTTCGTCTATGCGGGCAACGCGCCAGGACAAACAGGGTCGCTGGAAAACACCCACTGCCCGACCTGCGCGACCCCGCTGATCGAACGGGTCGGGTTCCGGGTGCTCGCCAATCACCTGGTGGCCGGGGCCTGCCCCAGTTGCCAGGCCCGGATTCCGGGGGTCTGGTCCTGAGGGCCTGTCCCGCCTCGCTTCCCGGAGTGGAGCGACGCCGGGCGCGATGACCGTGTCGGTGCGTTGCCCCGTGCGCGATCAGGGGGTCCGGTTTTCCGCGGGACCGGGTGTGGGTTCAGAAACCGGCGCATCGGGTAGGGGTACACCGGGTGGCGCCTCGCTCCAGTCGATCGGGGGGCCGCCGCCGCCGGGACCCTTCTCGGCCCGCCGCTCCCGCTTTTCTTTCTGTCGCGCCTGGCGCGTCACTTCCTTCCGCCGTTTTTCGCTCTTGTGCTGCCGAGATTTCCCTGGCACGTGGCCTCCTGGGGGGGTGAAGCCTCGTCCGCGCCCGGTCGTCGTGATGCCGGTCCGGGGCGTGGGTCGAAAATTTCGCAGTCAGTGTATCGCAAGGATCGGACGAACACCACCGAAACCGCGTCGGCGCAGCGAAGAATCCCACCTCGCTCTCTGGTCTCGTCGCGACCGGGCGGCCCCGGATCTGCCCCCGTGCTCGCTATCTCGCGCGCGCTTCCCGGGGCCGCCCGCCCAGGCGACTCCCGGCGGCGGCCAGGGCGAGCGCGGCGGCCAGGACCACGTAGAGGGTGACCAGGTCGGCGTGGGCGAGGATGAAGGTGGCCGTGACCGGCCCGAGTGCCATGCCCGCGAAGCGGGCCGTGTTGATGACGCCGATGGTGCTGCCCCGGGTGCGACCCGCCATCTCGGCGAGGACGAGCGGGAAGATCCCCGCGGCGCATCCGGTCTGGGCCATCCGGATCACGGTGAAGGTGGTGACGTCCGTGCCAAGCGCCAGCAGGAGCTGACAGGCCGAGGCGCCGCCGGCGGCGAGCAGAATCAGGCGGCTGGCGGGGTAGCGGCCGGCCAATCGGCTCCATCCGTACGATCCGGCGGCAGAGGCCAGCCCGTACGCAAACACGATGACGCCCGCGGTGACGAGGCGCTGAGGTTCGGGGATCTCGAAGCCGCGGAGGATGGCGGGCAGAATGCTGGGGAGGAAGACGATATGCATGGTGGCGACGAGCGAGATCCCCCAGGCCGCCAGGACCTGTCGCCGGGGTACCGCGCCATCGCCCGCCTTCCGCGGGCGGGGCGGAATGCGCGTCAGGGCCCGATGTAAAAAGAGGAAGATGCCGAAGAGGACGGCTCCGGAGGCCAGGAAGGCCCCGCGGAACCCCAGGAGTTCCGCGCCCAATGCCCCCAGGGGCGGGCCGAAGATCTGCCCCAGCGTCAGGACCGATTGATACGTTCCCAGGCGGCGCGGCAACTGTTCCTCCGACGAGACCGCCGAGACGATGATGAGCCCGATGGTAGAGATGCCACCCAGGAATCCCTGGACGATCCGAATGGCGAGCAGGAGTCGCACGTCGGTGGTGAACGCCATCAACACCACCAGGATCGCGTGGGAGATCAGGCCGCGCTCGAAGAGGGCCTTGGGGCTGTAGCGGTCGGAGAGCCCGCCCCAGAACGCCGAGCCGAAGGTGGCGGTCGCCGAGGCGGCGCCCAGGATGAGCCCGGTCCAGCGCAGCGTGGCCGCCTCATCCATCGGGCTGACCGAGCGGATGTAGAACGGCAGGAACACGAACATGAAATTGAGCGCGAACGCGATCGAAAACTGCGCCGTACTGACGGCCAGGAAATCCCGGCCCCCCTCGCGCGCACCGGCAGTGTGGCTGAACATGGGCGCTCTTATACCACTCCCGCGCCGGCATGTATAGCGGTGGCGCGCCGGCGGGGCGGCCCGTCGTACCATCTCCAGGTTCGACTTGACACCGCTCCGAGGCCTGGGCGATGCTCCGGCAACCGCGACGCTCCCAAGTGGGTCCGGAGGGGGCGTCTGACCCCGCCCTGCCCGACACGCGTCCGGCATTTTCGAGGAGGAGCTATTCCATGCCGCACCGAACCATCGAGGAGTTGATCGCGCAATTGGAGGAGAAGCAGCGGACGGTCTTGGCGGCCGGCGGCCCGGATCGAGTGCAGAAGCAGCACGAGGCGGGCAAGCTGACGGCGCGCGAGCGGCTGGAGACGGCTGTTCGACCCGGGCTCCTTCGTCGAGCTGGATATGTTCGTCGAGCACCGTTGCACGAACTTCGACATGGACAAGACGACGGCGCCGGGTGACGGCGTGATCACGGGCTTCGGACAGGTCAACGGCCGACCGGCCTACGCCTTTGCGCAGGACTTCACCGTCATCGGCGGGTCGCTGGGCGAGATGCACGCCAACGAAGATCATGCAAGCTGCAGGACCTGGCCATGAAGCATGGGGGCCCCCATCGTCGGCATCAACGATTCGGGCGGCGCCCGCATCCAGGAGGGCGTGGACTCCCTCTACGGCTACGGCGAGATCTTCTACCGCAACACGCTGGCCTCCGGCGTGATCCCGCAGATTTCCGTCCTGGTGGGGCCGAGCGCGGGCGGCGCCGTCTACTCGCCGGCTCTGACCGACTTCGTCTTCATGGCGAAGGGCATCGCCAAGATGTTCATCACCGGGCCGGACGTGATCAAGGCCGCCATCGGCGAGGAGATCTCCGCCGAGGATCTGGGCGGCGCCATGGCGCACAACCAGCTGTCGGGCAACGCTCACTTTGCGTGCGACACGGAGGAGGAGCTGTTCGAGACACTGCGCGACCTGCTCTCCTTCCTCCCGCAAAACAACGTGGAGGACCCGCCGCGGACGGACACCGGCGACGATCCCCAGCGGACGGACGACGGGCTGATCCCGCTGGTGCCGACCATCCCCACCAAGCCCTACGACATGCGGGATCTCATCGGCAAGGTGGTGGACCGCGGGCGACTTCCTCGAGGTGCACCGGCATTTCGCGCAGAACATCGTGGTCGGCTTTGCGCGGTTGAACGGCCAGCCCATCGGGATCGTGGCCAACCAGCCCCGCATCATGGCGGGCTGCCTGGACATCAACGCCTCGGACAAGGCGGCCCGCTTCGTCCGGTTCTGCGACGCCTTCAACATCCCTCTGCTGACCGTGGTAGACGTGCCCGGCTACCTGCCGGGCTCGGCGCAGGAGTTCGGCGGGATCATCCGGCACGGGGCCAAGATGCTGTTCGCCTACTCGGAAGCGACGGTTCCCAAGGTGACGCTCATCGTCCGGAAATCCTACGGCGGGGCCTATCTGGCCATGTGCGCCCGGCACCTGGGAGCCGACGTGGTGATCGCCTGGCCCCAGGCGGAGATCGCGGTGATGGGCCCCGAGGGGGCGGCGAACATCATCTTCCGCAAGGAGATCAAGGAGGCTCGCGGACCCGGCCGCCAAGCGGCAAGAGAAGATCGACGAGTATCGCCAGAACTTCGCCAACCCGTACCAGGCGGCCAGCCGTGGGTACGTGGACATGGTGATCAACCCCAAGGACACCCGACCGACGCTGGTGAGCGCCTTCGAAATGGCGGCCACCAAACGGGAGCAGCGGCCGCGGAAGAAGCACGGAAACATCCCCCTCTGATTCGCCGACGTCTCCACGGAGGTGGCGAGCATGCTGCAAGGATTCTGGGGTGGGGTCATCCTCAGCGTCGTGAACCAGACGATCGTGTTCCTGGTCCTCGGTGGGCTGGCACTGGCCATCGTCCTCGTCCAGAAATTGGTCCACCGTTTCGAGTCGCGGGCGGCCGGGCCGGCTGTCCGGTCGGCGCCCGCCCCGCGCCCCCCCGGAGCGGAAGCCGCCCGTCGCCGCGCTGGTGGCGGCGGTCCACGCGTTTGCCGGGGCCGCACCGGGGACGTTGCGGCTCGTGGGCGTGGCGCGGGTGGGCGCGGGAAGTCCATGGAAGGCAGCGGGCCGGACGGAGGGCCTAGGGATGAACGTTCCGAACGGAGAGCGGCTGGAATGATCCGCGCCAGGAGGAGTGCATGAAGACCTATCGCGTGACGGTGGAGGGGCAGACCTACGAAGTGACGGTCGAAGAGGTCACCGGCAGCGCCCACGTCGAGCGGCGGGGCGCGACCGACCCCGGCCGCGACGCCGACCCCCGCGCCTGCGCCGCAGGCAGGGCCGCGGTCCGGGATCCCGCCGGTGCTCACGCTAGCCGCCGGGGAACGCCCCGTCCCGGCGCCCATGCCCGGCAAGATCCTGGCCGTGAATGTGGTCCCAGGGGACACGGTGGCTGCGGGCGCCGTGCTGCTCATCCTGGAAGCCATGAAGATGGAAAACGACATCCTCGCGCCAGGGGACGGCAAGGTCAAGGCGGTGAAGGTGCAGAACGGGGATACGGTCAACACCGGAGACCTCATGATCGTCCTCGAGTAGGATGGTCCGGCGGTTTGCCAGGAGGGGTCGCGGATGGACGTGCTCGTAAAGACCCTGCAGATCTTCACCCAGAGCGGTTACGCAGCCATGACGTGGGGCAACATCCTCATGCTGCTGGTGGGCGGGACCTTGCTCTATCTCGCCATGGCGAAGGGGTTCGAGCCGCTGCTCCTGCTGCCGATCGCCTTCGGTTCGATCCTCGTCAACCTCCCGCTGTCCGGAATCATGGACGATCATGGGTTTCTTCGCATCCTCTATTTCGGCACCGAGCACGAGATGTTCCCGATCCTGATCTTCATGGGGGTGGGGGCCATGACGGATTTCGGGCCCCTGATCGCGAACCCCAGCACCATCCTGTTGGGCGCGGCGGCCCAGTTCGGCGTCTACGTGGCCATGCTCGGAGCGATCCTGCTGGGCTTTCCGATCACGGCGGCGTCCGCGATCGGGATCATCGGTGGGGCGGACGGGCCGACCTCGATCTACATGGCCTCCAAGATGGCGCCGGAGTACCTCGGCGCCATTGCCGTCGCCTCGTACTCGTACATGTCGCTGGTGCCCCTGATTCAACCCCCGATCATCAAGCTGCTGACCAAGCCGGCGGATCGCCGGATCATCATGGCGCAACTGCGGCCGGTCTCCCGCGTCGAGAAGATCATCTTTCCCATCGCGACCACGCTCTTGGTGAGCCTCTTGCTTCCCCCGGTGACGGCCGCTGCTCGGGGCGCTGATGTTCGGGAACCTGATGCGGGAGTCCCTGGTGGTGAATCGTCTGTCCGACACGGCGCAGAATGCGATGATCAACATCGTCACGATCTGCCTCGGCCTGACCGTCGGCGGGACCATGGGGGCGGAGCACTTCCTGCAGCCTACCACGCTCAAGATCATCTTCCTCGGCCTGGTGGCATTCGCCTTTGGCACGGCCGGGGGAGTCGTGCTGGGCAACATCATGTGTCGGCTGTCGGGAGGGAAGATCAATCCCATGATCGGCTCGGCCGGTGTGTCGGCGGTGCCCATGGCCGCCCGCGTGGTCCACGTCCTCGGGCAGAAGGAGAATCCGGCGAATTTCCTCCTGATGCATGCCATGGGGCCCAACGTGGCCGGGGTCATCGGCACCGCCGTCGCGGCCGGCGTTTTTCTGGCGCTGCTACGGTAGCCACAGACGAGGGAGGGTGGGCCATGCCGTTCTTTCAACTGCACGACATCCAAGAGGTCGCACTCTACAACGGCATTCGGATCCGCGCGGTCTACGGCGACAGCCTGTCAGTGTCTATTTTGGAGTTTCCCCCCTTCACGCGGATCCCGCCGCACCGGCACCCCAACGAGCAAATCGGGCTCGTCGAGGATGGGGAGTTGGAGTACACCATCGGCGAACACACGATGGTCTGCCGCAAGGGCACGGCCTTCGTCATTCCGCCCAACACCACGCACTCGGCCGTGGTGCTCTCGGATACGCCGGCCCGCATCGTGGACGTCTTCACGCCGCCGCGCCGGATCACCGAGCAAGAGGGGCTGTGGCGGTCCTGACCCGCGCCGCCGCGCCGAGAGCTCCGAGGCCGTCCGGCGGGCCGTCCCGTCCCTGGCGGGAGGACAACGGATGGCGCCGATGGTAGCCGTGAACCCCCTGCCACTTCTCTTCGCCTTGGCCTTCCTGGTTTCCGTGGACGCGCGCATCCTGGCTCCGGTCCTCCCGTCCATCGCGTCTTCACTCCAATCGACGCCGGGCACCGTCGGTCTGGCGATGACCAGCTACGCGCTCAGCTACGGGACCGGGCAACTCGCCTATGGGCCGCTCTCGGACCGGCTGGGGACGGATCGCCGTGGTACGCGCGGCCGGCCTCGGCTTCGTCCTCTGTAGCGTCCTCTCGGCCGTCGCGCAGACTCCTGCGCAATTCATCGCCTTTCGGCTCCTGGCGGGCGTTTTCGCCGGGGCGGTGATCCCGCTGACGCTGGTGTACATCGGCGACACGGTGGAGTACGCGCGCCGCCAAACCATGATCGGGCGCTTCTCGGTCGTCTCCTCGTTGGCCCTGGCGCTGTCGGCGTCGATCGGAGGAACGATTGCCCATTTCGTCTCCTGGCGGGTGATGCTCTTCGGGTACGGCCTGTTGGCGCTGCTCCCGGTCGGCCTGATGTGGCGACTCGGGCCGCAACGGCCGCCCACCCCGCCCGCGACCACCGCCCGTTTCGGCGACTTCCTCCGCGACGGCCGTGCCCAGATGGTGTATCTGGCGGTCTTCCTCGAGGGCGCGTTGATCTGGGGTAGCATGACGTATCTCGGCGCCTTCGGCGTCCAGCGGTACGGCGTGGACCAGTTCGCGGTCGGCCTGCTGCTGGCCCTCTTCGGCGTGGGGATCATGCTGGGGGGCGCCCTCATGGCATGGATCCGGCGGCGCTGCTCGGAGAACGGACTGGCCGCAGGCGGGGGCGGCCTCATGGCGGCGGCGTTTCTGCTTCTGGTGCCCCGGTGGGGTGTGGCGGTCTTCGCCGGGAGCCTGTTCGCGATGGGGGTGGGATTCGTGTGCCTCCATACGACCCTCCAGTTGCGCGGCACGGAAATCAGTCCGGCCGCGCGCGGCAAGGCCTTCGCCCTCTTCGCCTTCAGCCTGTTCGTCGGGATCGCCGCGGGCACGGCGGCGCTCGGGATGCTGGTGGATGCAGGCCGGTACGAGCTGCTGTTCGTCGTGGCCGGCCTCGGTTTGGCTGCCGTCGGGCTGGCCACGGCCGCCGCCGGCCGTCGCCGACCGGGCTGAGTCCGCCCGCCGCGCGCTTCGGTCTTGACATTCACCGCCACGCTGAGCCATCCTGCACACCGACCTTCACGGAGACGCGCATGATCCCGCAGCACGTCGCCGCATGCCTCGCCGCCCACGGCCTGCAGGCCATCGAGTTTTCGCCCGGCACCACGGCCACGGCCGAGCTGGCCGCGCGGCAGCTCGGAGTCCAGGTGGGGCAAATCGCCAAGTCGCTGTTGTTTCTCGGAAAGGACGGGCGATTTGTCATGCTGCTCTGCCCCGGCGACCGCAAGGCGTCCTCTGGGAAGCTCAAGGCCGCGCTCGGCGTCAAGACCAGGATGACTCGGCCTGACGAGACGCTCGCCGCCACCGGATTCGAGCCGGGCGGGGTCTGCCCGTTCGGCATCGATGGCAGCATCCTGGTCTTGGTGGACGTCGGGCTCCGCCAGTACGCGACGATCTATCCCGCGGCGGGGACGAGCGCCTCGGGGGTCCCGATGACCTTCGACCAGCTCATCGAGATCACGGGCGGGCGGGCAGGGGATTTCACGGTGGCCGAGGAAGCGAGCGGGGAGATGGCGGGATGAGTCGAGCGATCGGCCTTGGGGACAGACCGCTCAAGGTGGCGGTGGCCGGCGCGGGATACATCAGCCAGTTCCACCTCGCCGGCTGGAAGGATCTGCCGCAGGTCGAGGTCGTCGCGGTCTGCGATCCCGTCGTCGAGAAGGCTCGGGGCCGTGCGGAGCAGTTCGGCGTGCCGCGGGTGTACGCCGACTTCAGCGAGATGCTGGAGCGCGAGCGACCGGACGCCGTGGACATCGCGACATCCGTGGGCACGCATGCACCACTCACCCGGATCGCCGCGGATCGCGGCGTTCACGTGATGGTCCAGAAGCCGATGACTCCCACGGTGGGAGAGGGCGAGGCGCTGGTCCGGGACGTGGACGGGCGGATCCGGGTCATGGTCCACGAGAACTTCCGGTTCCGACCGCACTATGTGGCGGTCCGGGATTGGCTGGCGGCGGGACGGATCGGGGAGATCCGGCACGCCCGCTTGACCGTACGCAGTTCGGGGTTCGCGCCCGTGGCCGGGGGAACGCCCCCGATCCTGGTGCGACAACCGTACCTCCAGGCGTTTCCTCGACTCCTGATCTTCGAAGCCCTGATCCACCACCTGGACGTCTTGCGGTCTCTGCTGGGTCCGTTGACGGTCGACATCGGCGACGCTGCTCCAGAATCAATCCGGCCCTGACCGGCGAAGACGTGGCGACCGATTGCTCCTGCGCGGGCCGAACGGCGCGGTCGTGGTCCTGGACGGCAACTTCTCCGCCCCGGGCTATCCCGTCGTGCCGGTGGATCGGCTGGAGATCGTGGGCACGCACGCAACCTTGCTCTACGACGTCACCCGCCTCGCGCTGGTTGGGCGTTTCCGAACCCGCGCTCGCCTTCGACCCGGCCGGGAATTACCAGGTGTGTTTCACCGAGGCCATCCGGCACTTCGTGCGCGGTCTCCGAACCGGCGAGCCGTTTGCCACGGATGCCCGCGACAATCTGGAAGTACTCCGCTTGGTGGAGGCCTGCTATGCGGCGGCCGGGGAGCTGTCCTGAACGGAGGCGGGTGTGACCGAGCGCGTTCGGATCGGGATCGTCGGTTGCGGCCGGATCCTACCGGCGATCCTGCGCGGTTTGCGCCTGCTCCGAGAGGCGGGTGACGACTCGTTCCGCATCACCGCCCTGTGCGCCCGAAAGGCCAAGGACGCCCTGATGTTCCGGCAGCGGGGCGAGGGGCCGCGGCCGCGCGATCCCGTCAGCGGTATGGAAGCTGACCCGCTGAGCGCGCCACACCTGTACGTCGGCGACTTCCAGGCCGACATGGTACCCCTGGTCTACACGGATTACCGAGAGATGCTGACCGCGGACGTGGTGGACGCCGTGCTGGTACTCACCACGGTGGCGACCCACCACCCGATCGCGTTGGCCTGCTTGGAGGCCGGGAAACACGTCCTCGTCGAGAAGCCGCTGGCGATCACGGTGCGTGCGGCGCGGCGATTGGTGGAGCGTGCCGGCGCGGCGGGGCTGGTCCTGGCCACCGCGGAGGTCGCCCGGTATCGGCCCGAGACTCGCGCGGCCCACTGGGCCGTGGAGACCGGCCGGATCGGCCGACTGCAGGCGGTCCTTGGCGGCGGGATCGGCGCCGGCGACTGGTCGCCGGACCGGATCGTGGCCCAGACGCCGTGGCGCCACCAGAAATTGCTGGCAGGTGGCGGCCCCTCCATCGACATCGGTCCGCACCGGTTTCACGTCCTGCGGTATGTCTGCGGCGAGATCGTCGAGGTGAGCGGCGTGACCGCCATCGCGGAGCCGGTCCGGGTCACCCGGAACGCGCAGGGCGTGGTGGTGGACGAGGTACAGAACGAGGTGGACGACCTGTTCTTCGCCCTGCTCCGATTCGCGGGCGGCGCGGTCGGGCAGATCGCGTTTTCCTGGGCGGGCCACGGCCAGCAGGCAAGTCTGCCGCTGTCCTACTACGGGTCGCTGGGCTCATTGAACGGCCGACAGTTGACGCAGGACGGCGCTGCGGCCGCCGACGTGGTCCAGACCTTCGAGCGCGACGCGGAACCTGCGCTCCGGTTGCGCTGGTTCCCGCATGCGATCCAGGACGGGTTCGCCCTCGAGATTCTCGACTGGCTGGAGGCCATCCGGGGACACCGAGAGAGCGAAACCAGCGGCCAGGAGGGGCTGCTGGATTTGGCGATCTCGTACGCGGTGATCGAGTCCGCCCTGGCGAAGCGATGGGTGCGGGTGGAAGACGTCGTCTCCGGCCAGGCGGATGCGTATCAGCGGCCGATCGACGAGCATTACGGTCTGGCGTGAGACCCATCCACGCCGACATTCTTTCCCTTCTTCGGCGGCCCGCCGGAGACGCGCGCAAGGGGCTGATCATGGGGACGGTATATCGGCTCGGGGTGGTGGGATTCGCCCACATGCACGTCAACATGCTCATGGAGAATTTCGGGGCGCTCCCCAACGTCCGCTGGGTGGCTTGCGCCGACACGCCGCCGGAGGTGCCGGAGCTGGTGGAGGTGAAGAACAGCCGCGCCTGGAACCTGCGTTACGCGCGGGAGACGATCGGGATTCCCGTGGCCTACGACGACTACCGGGAGATGCTTGCGCGGGAGCGCCTGGACCTCGTCCTGTTCTGCCCGGAGAACGCCAGGCACGGGGAGGTGGCCGAGGCCATCGCCGCCAGCGGCGCTCACATGCTGACGGAGAAACCCATGGCGACGAGCCTGCCGGAGGGCCTGCGGATGGTGCGAGCCGCGCGGCGGTACGGCGTGAAGCTCTTCGTCAACTGGCCGAACACCTGGTCGCCGGCGGTCCGCATGGCGAAGACCGTGCTCGATCAGGGCCGCATCGGCGAATTGTGGCAGGTGAAAGTGCGCCGCGGATCGCTGGGGCCGATGTCGCACGGCTCCACGAGAACCGGTCCGGACGGTCAATCGATCGAGATGACCGAAGCCGAAAGGGGTGCGACCTGGTGGCACCGGGCCGGGACCGGCGGCGGGGCGCTGCTCGACTATTGCTGTTACGGCGCGTCCCAGGCGCGGTGGTTCATCGGGGAACGCGCCACGGCGGCTTTCGGCCTTACCGCAAACTTCGGGAGCCAGTACGGCGCCGCCGAGGACAACGCCGTGATGCTGGTGCGCTTCCCAGCCGCCATGGGCATCCTGGAGGCCAGCTGGACCTGCGTGGATCACGGCGTCGCGGCGGGGCCCATCCTCTACGGCACGACGGGAACGATCGTGGTGGATGGCCAGGCGCCCCAGCACTCGCTGTGGATCGCCCGCGGGCGCAGTGCGGCCATCGAACCGATCCGGCCCGATTCGCTGCCGGAGGGACGCCAGACGGTGGCGCAGGAGGTGATCCAACATCTCGAGACGGGGGCGCCCGTCCACGAGACGCTGGAGGCAGGCTTCAACCTGGAGGTGATGGCCATCCTCGAGGCCGGCCTCCGCGCCGTCAGGAGCGGCCGCCTCGAGCTGGTCGACGACCCGCGCTGGTGCGCGGGACGCTGAACGCGTCACGGGCGAGACCCTCGGGGCGCCAGCCTTCTGGACATTCGGTCGGCCTTCGGTCAATTGCCCTTGACACCCGGGAACGGCGTTTGCGATTCTCTGTCGGCCGGAGAGGCCGCAACCGTTGAGCGGGATTCGCGGAGCGTGGCGCACAATCGGACGTCGACAGGAGAGGGAGAGCCATGAAGAGCCGTCTGGTGGGGATCATTTGTGTCGGGCTGATGGCGGTGCTCGGGTTCGGAGGGGCGGCCTGGGGGGCCACGACCCTCAAGATCGCGTACCCCGGGTGGGACAGCAAGGAACAGGAAAAAGAAGTCACCAGCATCTTCGCCGATTACGAGAAGAAGAACCCCGGGGTCAAGGTCGAGCTGATCAGCATCCCCTTCCCGGTGATGAAGCAAAAGCTGGTGGTCGCCCTGCGTTCGGGCGACGCACCCGATGTGGGCTACGTGGATGGCCGCTGGCTCCAGGAGATGCAGGCCGCCGGCTTTCTGAGCGAGATGGACGACGCGATCCGGGACATCGGGAAGGGAGACTTCTACGAGGCGCCCTGGCGGCCTGCCACGGTAGGGGGGAAGACCTACGCCATCCCGGATCGGATTGACCCCTGGATGATCTACTATAACACGGAGATGTTCGCCCGGGCCGGCGTGACGGCCTTTCCCCAGACCATGGACGATTTCGTCCGTGACGCCAAGAAGCTGACGGGGGGCGGGAAATACGGTTACGGCCTGATCGGCGCCAACGATGCGACGTTCATCGGGCGGTTCCTCAACTTCCTCTACGCCTTCCACGGGAACCTGCTCAAGGCGGACGGCAAGACGGCGGCGGTGAACGACGAGGCCGGCGTGGCCACCTTCCAGTTCTACGGCGACCTGCTGACCAAGCACAAGGTGGTGCAACCCTCGGCCATCGGCAACAGTCACAATGACGTCCGGCAGCTCTTCATGACCCACCAGGTGGCCATGATGATCGACGGACCCTGGGCCCGGGGGACGCTGAAGGAGATGGCGCCCACCGTCAAGTGGTCGGTGGGACAGATCCCGCGGGTCGGGAATCAGAAACCGCGGTTCACCATGAGCTCCTGGTACTACGTGGTCTTCGCCCCCGGCAAGGCCCAAGGCGAGAGCAAGAAGTTCGTCAAGTATCTCTTGCAGCCGGAGAACATGGCCCGCAGCGTGGTCACCATCCCGGGGCGCAAGTCCGCGGCGGCCATGGCGCGCTTCCAGACGCCGGACTGGAAACCGTGGATCGAGGCCGCGCCGCACGGCGAGCCGCTGCCCATCACCGAGAAGTTCAGCGAGATCGCCGACATCGTGGGGAACGCCTCGCAGCAGGTCCTTTCGGAGAAGAAGTCGGCCAAGGAGGCGGCCGACGAGGCGGCGGCGCGGATCAACAAGCTGTTCTAGCGTTCTGTCCCCGAAATTCGATGATGAATTCCCGGCCATCAGGGCTGCCCCTCCGACGCCTGGCGCCTCGTCGAAGCCGGCTCGCCCTTACCCCGGGTCGTCCCGCCTTGGGGCGGGACTCCGCGCCGGGGCCGGGCTCGCCCGCGGGCGCGGCCTCTTCGGGGCAACCCTGATGGCCTGAATTGTGTGGTGAATCTCTGGGAACCGCACTAGCGGGCCGTGTGCTCACTCAAGGGTCGGGAGGGCGGGGCGAGGAGTGGCGATGAGCGGCGACGTACGCGTGGCCATGCTGGGGACCGGCTTCATCGCGCACTTCCGGGCCCAAGTGTATGCCAGGCTGCAGGGGGCGACCGTGGTCGCGGTGCTGGGTCGCGACCCCGTCAAGACGCAGGCCTTCGCCGAGGCGAACGGTGTCGCCGTTTGCCGCGACCGACCTGGACACGCTCCTGGCCGGGCCCGAGTTCGACGCGGTGGATCTGTGCCTGCCCAATCATCTGCACGCCGAGGCGGCCGTCCGCATGGCGCGGGCCGGCAAGCATATCCTCTGCGAGAAGCCGCTGGGCCGGACGGCCGAGGAAGCCCGCACCATGCTGGAGGCGGCGCGGGCCGCCGGCATCATCCACTGTTACGGGGAGAACCTGCTCTTCACGCCGGACATGACCGAGATCCGCTCGGTAGTGGATCGCGGCATCATCGGCCGGCCGCTCTGGATGCGGGGCCGCGAGGGCCACTTCGGACCCCATTCGCCCTGGTTCTACCGAGCGAGAGCTCTCGGGCGGCGGCGCGCTCCTGGACATGGGGTGCCATGTCATCGGGGCGTTCAATCTGATCGGCAAGCGGCCGGCGGAGGCGGTCTTTGCCCATACCCCCACCCTGCACCACGACACCGACTGCGAGGACAATGCGCTGGCGATCGTCCGCTACGCCGACGGTTTGGTGGGCCAGGCCGAGGCCAGCTGGACCCAGCGGGGCGGCATGGCCGTGGCCTTTGAAGTGTGGGGCGACGAGGGGATGGTCACGTACGACCGCTCGGGATTGTCGCAGCCCATCAAGGTGTTCTCGCGGCGGCAGACCGACCGGTACTTCACCGAGAAGGCGGAGCACGACACGGGCTGGCTCTTCCCGACGGTTCAGGAATACTGGCGGTACGGCTACTACGATCAGCTCCGCCATTTCGTGGAGTGTGTCCGGGAGCGGCAGCGCGCCTCTTCTTGACGTTCGAGGACGGTCTGGCGGTGAACCGGATCATCGATGCGGCCTACGCCTCCGGACGTTCGGGGGCGTGGGAGTCCGTGCGTTGATGGGGTCGATCGGGCATCGCGGCGGCGGCACGGTTCCGCGGCACGCTGGGTGCGTGCATGCGTGAGCGACGAATGCGCCTCACGCGAGGCTACTTCTTCGCCGCGCCGCTCCTCGCCGTTCTTGGGCTGGCGGTCCTGTTCCCGGCCCTGTACAACCTCGCCATCGCCTTCATCAAGGTCAACCTCACGCGGAATTCCTGGGAGTTCGTCGGGCTGCAGAACTTCGCTAAGCTCTGGAGTGCCGAGTTCTTCTGGGATTCGTTCGCCGTGACCCTGATCTGGGTGGCGGGAAACATCTCCCTGCAGTTGGTCTTGGGTCTGGCCCTGGCCCTGGCCTTGAACACCATTCGCCGGTTCCGGGGGGTCTTCACCGGCGTTCTCCTCATCCCCTGGATTTCCTCGTTCGTCGTCGTCGCGATCCTGTTCCTCTGGATCTACCATCCCCAGCTCGGGGTGCTGAACGACATCCTGCTGCGGGCGGGTCTCGTCAGTCAGCCCATCGCCTGGCTGGCGTCGCCTCGACTGGCCCAGCTCTCCCTGATCCTGGCCAACAGCTGGAAATTCTCGCCACTGGTCATGATCACCCTGTTTGCCGGTCTCCAGGATGTCCCTCGGGAACTACCTCGAAGTGACGGCGGTGGATGGGGCCGGGCCCTGGTACACCTTCCGGATGGTCATCGTCCCACCGCTTCTCCCGAGCATCTCGACGGCGGTGCTTCTCTCGACGATCTGGGCGTACAACTCCTTCACCCTCCCCATCATCATGACCGCCGGCGGCCCGCTGCGGGCCACCGAGATCCTCGGCCTCTTCATCTACAAGCAGGCTTTCGACGCCTTTGATTTCGGCGCGGCCGCGGCCTGCTCGCTTGTCCTGTTCCTGCAGATCCTGGTCGTCATCGTCCTCTACCTGCGCGTCGTTGACCGAGGGTGACGTGACATCCCTCCTGCCTCGCAGCGTCGGCGCCGACAGACTCAAGTACAGGAATCGCCTATGGCTTCCTCTCGGTGGCCTCGGCGGTGGTTATCTTCCCGTACCTCTGGATGCTCCTTACGAGCTTCAAGCCCATCGAAGAGTTCTTCACCTATCCCTTGCGGTGGTTTACCCGGAACTGGACACTCCGACAGTATCAGGCCGTCCTCCAGGACCCGCGCTTCCTGGTGTCGGTGAAGAACAGCCTGACGGTGTCGGCGGCGGTGACCGGGCTCAGCCTGGGCCTCTCCATCCCGGCGGCGTACGGCCTCACGCGGCTCCGCACGCGGGGCGGGAAGACCATCCTGGTGACGATCGTCAGCTCCCAGTTCTTTCCGCCCATGATCTTCTTCATCCCGTTCTACATCATTCTGTCGCGCTTCCACCTCCTCAACACGTTGACCGGGCTCGTCTTCGCGTATCTCTCGATCACGCTCCCCATCTGCACGTGGATGATCGCCAACACCTTTCGGGCCATCCCGCGAGAGCTGGAGGAGGCCGCTCGGGTGGACGGCTGCGGCGATTTCCGGACCATCGTGGAGATCCTGCTCCGCATCTCGGCGCCCGGCATCATCACGGCGGGCCTGTTCGCCTTCGTCCTGGCGTGGCAGGAGTATATCTTCGCGCTGCTGTACACCACCACGCCGGCCGCGCAGACGGCGCCCGTCATCCTGTTCTATTTCCTGGGGCAGCACCAGATCGACTACGGGCGGCTGATGGCCGGCGCGGTCCTCCTCAGCCTGCCCATCGTGGTCCCCTTCGCGGGCCTGCAGCGATATTTCCGGCAGGGCCGAATGGAAGGGGGCGTCAAGGGTTGAGCGCATGACCATCGACCGATTCATCGCGGAGCAGCCGGAGGTCCTGGAGGCGATCCTGGCGGACGTGCCTGGGCGGCTTGACGTCCTCGCCCTGACAGCATCCGGCGGCCCCATCTACTTGGTCGGCTCCGGGACATCCATGAACGCGCTGCTGGCGGTGGAGTCGCTCTTCGACCGCCTGGTCCCCGCAGGGGTGCGCATCCGCGGCCCGCTGGCGTTTCTGGCGGAGATGGATCGGGGCCGCAAGCGGAAAGGGCTTGCGGTCGTCCTGTCCCAGACCGGGACCAGCACCACCACGGTGGACGCCGTCCTGCGCGCCCGGGATCGCGGCCTGCGGGCGGTCACGCTGACGGCGGAGCGGCACAGCCCCATCGGTCAAGTGTCCGATGAGCTGGTCGTCATGCCGGTGGGTCCCGAGCCGGTCGGCCCCAAGACGAAAGGCTACACGGCGAGCGTGCTGACGCTGATGCTCCTGGCGCGGGCACTGGCCGGAGAGCGATTGGAGGCAAACGGCTTCACGACCGAGCTCTCTCACCTGATTGCCTACGCCCGTGGCGTGGTGGCCGAGTTGGCCGAGACCTGCGAGGGCGCCGACTTCTGCATGGCCATGGGGCAGGATCGGCACTATGCGACCGCCCTGGAGGGGTCCCTGAAGCTCTCGGAGATGAGCGGCATCGCCGCCGCGGCGTTCGACACCGAGGAAGCGTTTCATGGCCGGTTCCACGGGTTAGGCATGTTCAGCGTTGGCCTCTTTGTCGCCGCCACGATCACCCAGCACGAGATGGCCGCGACGGGCGCCGCGGTCCTGTCCGACCTCGGCGTCAGGGCTCGTATCCTGAACCTGGCAGCCACCCTGCCCGGACCCCACGATCTGCCGCTGCCTTGGCCCGCGACGCACCGGTGTCCGGAGCTCGATCTCATCAGCGCCATCGTGCCGTTCCAGCTCCTGGCGTGCGAGTTGGCCAAGCGGAAGGGACTGACGCCGGAACGGATGCGGTATCCGGACCTGTCCCATCGCCTGCGGATCAAGACGGGGCCGGCGCAATGAGCGCCCTGCTCGGCATCGATTTCGGCGGCACCGCGGTGAAGCTCGGGCTGGTGACGCGAGAGGGAGCCGTGCTGGCGCGGACGGCGGTACCCTTCGACCCAGCGCGACGATTCGAGGAGATGGCGACGGCGGTGTGCGACGCCGGGGCGCGGCTCGGCGGCGGTCGGAAACCCGAGGCCGTCGGCCTCGCCACGCCAGGGTACGCCGACCCCGCGACCGGTGTCCTCATCGACGGCACCAACAACGTTCCGGCTCTGCGGGGGCAGGCGCTTCCGGAATTCGTTGCGCGACACCTCGGGGTTCCGGCCTTCATCGACAACGACGGAACCTGCGCGACCCTGGGCGAACTGGCCTTCGGAGCCGGCGGCCGTTCGCCCGGTTTGCGCTGATCACCATCGGAACCGGGATCGGCGGCGGGGTGGTCATCGAGCGACGCGTGGTGACTGGAGCGGACGGGATGCCGCCCGAGATCGGTGCGCTGTGCCTGAATCCCGACGGTCCCAGGAACTATAGCGGGATCCGGGGCACCCTGGAGCGGCTAGCGTCCGCGGCGGCCTTCGTGGAACGGTACGAGAACGAACCAGGGCACCGGGACGCCGTCTCGGCCGCGGATGTCTTTCGGTTGGCGGCGCAGGGCGACCGGGCCGCCGGCGCGGCGGTGGACGGGGTAGCCCGGATCCTCGCACAGGCCTTCGGCATCATGATCAACCTCTTGAACCTGGAAGCGTGTATCATCGGCGGGGGGGTGTCCGCCGCCGGGGGACCCCTGCTGGAGTGCGTGCGCCGTCATCTGGTGTTCTTTACCTGGCCGGCCCTGCACCGGAACGTCCACGTGTTGCTCGCGCAGCACGGCAACGACGCGGGTGTCATCGGCGCCGCCGCGATGGCGGCCAGCCGGATCGGATCGCTGTAAGGTTTGTCCCTGGAAGACGCGAAGAGGGCGCCCGTCGCACCGCAGGCGCGTCGCAGGTTATCGGGCGTGCCGGGGGAACGGGAGGAGCATTACACGAGAGGGAGGGACACCATGCCGTTCTACGAATTGAAGGAGGTTCAAACGCTTCCGCTGGTCAACGGGATCACGATCAAGGCGATCTCCGGGAGCAACGTGTCGGTATCGTTCCTGGAGTTCCCCGCCTACTCGACGATTCCCCCGCACGCCCATCCGAACGAACAGATCGGCATCGTGACAGAAGGGGCGCTGCATTACACGATCAATGGGGAAAGCCGGCTCTGTCCGGCGGGTACGGCGTTCGTCATCCCACCGAATGCGATACATTCCGCCACCGTGGTGTCGGACCAACCCGCGAAACTGATCGATGTCTTCGCACCGCCACGGAACATCATGGAGCCGCTGAAATTTACCGGGCGATAGCGGCGCCCTTCGACCAGGAGGCGCACCGATGCCCCCTATCCGGTATCGGTCGGGGTGCCCCAGGCGTGGCGTATCCGCATGGTCGCCCTCCTGATTCCCAGATTCCTCGGCTATGTGCAGTGAGTCCCGCGGCGGGGAGTTACAAGAAACACAACACCCGACTCTGCGCGAGAGCCGGGTGTTGTGTTCTGCGGGGGACCGCAAGCCCGGATCGGCCTCGGGGTATTATCGCCCGCCCGTCTTCGGAGCCAGGTGCGGCCCGAGACACCGCATCGCCACCTCCACGTCCGCGATGAAGCTCGTCCGCACGTTTCCCTCGATGGCCAGTTTGCCCTGGTAGCCCACCTCGTCGAGCATCCCGATGATCGCACCGAAATCGAGTGCCCCGAACCCCGGGAAGTGCCGGGTGTTGTCCGAGAGATGGAACGAGCTGAAACAGGCCCGGTGTGCCCCGATGGTCTGTTTCATGTTCGCCTCTTCGATGTTCATGTGGAACGTATCGGGGAGGATCTGCACGAAGGGACTACCGGCGCGGCGAGCGATGTCCCAGGTGTCGGCGAGGCTGTGGCCGACCGGCGACTCGTAGCGGTTCACCGCCTCGATGAGCAAGGGGGTCTTGAGGCGGTCGGCGACCGGCGCCACTTCCAGCGCGGCGGCGGCCAATCGCTCTCGCGCTCCCGGCCCGTTGTCCTGGGGGGCACCCTTGAGGTAGCCGGCGATCACGCCAGCGCCGAACTCGTGCGCGAACTCCAGGAAACGCACGGTGCGACCGATCGCCTCCTTGCGGCGCGCCTCATCCGCCGTCGCCAGCGAGAGATTGAAAGTTTTGGCCGTGAGACCGGAGGCGAACATCGAGAGAACCAGACCGAACTCAGCCAGGTAGGTCTTGAGACGGTGGGGCTCCACGGTGTCCGGATCGGGGATGTTCAACTCCACGCCGTCGAACCCGAGCCGTCGAAGCGTCTCGAGATTCCGGCGGAACTCTGCATCCGCCAGGTAATCCTCCGGCAGCCGCGTCTGGATGGCTAAGAAGTATCGGTATTGTCCCATGGCCTCATCCCACCAAACAGCGGGACAAAGAAAAACTGACAACTGACAACCGACAACCGGTCAACAGCGGATGTATGCGGTCGTCATTTCCTCATTGTCGGTTTCTGATGGTCCGTTTGAAATTGCTGAGGGCGCGTTCGGGCCGGAAGATATTTCCCGGACCGAGACCTCGTCAGCGCCGTCAGAACGGCCAGTGCAGGCTGTAAATGCTGCGCCCACCGGGCACGAAGGGCCCCTTGAGGACCGCCTCGATCTCCTCCTTGGGCCGCATGGTGACCTCCTCGATGGGCGGAAGCTTCCCCGGCGGGAAGGTCTTCCGGATGTCGTCGTGGAGCTTCACCATGTAGTCGAGGAGGGCGCGGACCCCCGGATAGGCCTTCTCGGCGGTCGCCTTGCTGGCCTTTCCCACCACGCCGGGCTGGTAGGCCGCGATCTCCATGGGGCCGCAGCCCACTTGTCCGTACCAGGCGATGGCCCGGTGAAGGAGGTTGCCTGCCTTGTCGATGTGACCATCCGGCAGGTAGCCGCGGGGCTCGGTGTCCACCACGTCTTCCATGTGCATGAACTCGGGGAAGAGGGCGAGCGACCAGGAGGTCTCCACCTCGTCCGCATGGATGAAAGGAGTATCCCACGGTCCGCCGTCTTTGGTGGTCTTGAAGTGCTCCTGGATGGCATGGTACCAGTTCAGGTTGATGAAGATCCCGGGCACCTGGAACGTCTTGGCGAACTGGTGGATGGCGGTCGGGATCACGTACTCCTGCCCGTGACCGTTGAGCAGGATCTGCTTCCGGAAGCCCATGTTCCAGAGACCGACCATGATCGCCTTGAGTTGGCCGATGAAGATCTCTTCGGGCACGATGATCGTCCCGGGCATCCCCATATGGTGATAGGGGTGGGAGCCGTACCAGACGGGCTGGGCCACGGTGCAGCCCACCTTCTTGGCCACGGCCTCGGCCATGCGGGTCACCAGGAAGGTATCCTCGCCGATGCAGGCGTGTGGTCCGTGGGCCTCGGTGGAGCCGATCGGCACGATGATGATGTCGTTCTGCTTGAGACGGGCATCGATCTGCTTCCAGGTCATGTTCTGCAGATAGATCTGGTCGGCAGACTCCATGTGCCCGCCCTTCGGGGGCAGCGTCCACTCACTCACTGTCAGTCTCCTTCGTTCGCGAACATCTTGAACGTCTCCACTGGGTCGCGTCCCTGGTCTCGCATGCTCCTGAGGCAGGACTACCGCGGGCCGACCAAGGGCAGCCCATAGACCGATTTCCAGCCGGGGCTCATGGGCTCCTTGCAGGTAGGGGGCCAGCTCCGCCGGGTCGCGCAGCGTCGTCTTGTCCACCGGCGGAAGCTTCCCGGCCGGGAATGCCGCCAGGATCTCGTCCTGCACCAGCGTCAGGTACCGCAGGATGGCCACCAGGGGCCGCCTGGCCTTCTTCGGGTCCGCGTGGGTGGCCTTGCCGACCACCCCCTCCGGGGTGCCCTTGATCTCGATGGCGAAATGGCCCTCGCCCTCGCTCCAGCGGTGCGGCCGGGCGTACATATCCACCGAGGTGTCGAAGTGGCCGCCCGGCAGGAACTGGACCGACTCGGTGTCCACCGCCTTGGTCATGTCCACCATCTCCGGGTACAGGTACAGCGAGAGCGAGGTCTCCGACTCGTCGGCGTGGATGAAGGGGGTGTCGTACTCGCCGCCCTTCTCCACCGTCCGGAAGAACTCCCGCACCGCCCGGTGCCAGTCCATGACCCGGTAGATGCCCGGGCAGCTGGTACCGCTTGCAGAACTCCTGGATTGCCGACTCCAGCATCCAGAGGTGGCCGTGGTTGTTGATGTAGATCTGCTTGCGGAAGCCGTCGTTCCACAGCCCCAGCATCACGTCGATCATCAGCTCCCGCACCACCTCTTCCCGCAGGATGACGGTCCCGGGCATGCCCATGTGGTGGTAGGGGTGGCCGCCGTAGTTCAAGGGCGGCAGGGCCAGGTTGACCGGGGCCCCGCGCTTGGCCGTGTAGCGCCGGACCCCCTCGCAGATCATGCTCACGTACAGGGTGTCCGCCGCGCTCACCATGTGCTGGCCGTGGTTCTCGGTGCAGCCCACCGGGACCAGGACGATGTCGTTCTTCCGCCGGTTGGCCTCCACCTGGTGGCGGACGGTGGTCTGGATGTAGGCACCGGGCTTGGCCCATTCGCACCGGGCGACGGAAAGCCGTACTCCTTGAGCCAGGCGTCGATCTGGGCGTCGGAGGCCTCCCAGATCTCCTTCTTCAGCCGGCCGACGGCGTTGTCTTCGAAGAACAGATCGGGCTGCTTCGTGGCGAGGAGCCCCTTGGGTGTCTGGGTGCTCATGAGATCGTCCTCCTCCCCGGTCCGCCTCGGGCGGATGCGACGGGGGTGGCGGCGTAGGTTAGCGCGGCTTCACCAGAATCTTGCCGTCGCTGCGGCTGCCGGACTGCTTGATCGCCTCCACCACGTTGTCCAGGCTGAAGCGGGCGGTGATGATCTTCCGGTTGTCGACGGCGCCGCTGGCCATCAGGCGGATGACGTTGGGGAAGATCTCGTCGCCGGAATGGCCCTGCGACCCGAAGAACTGCGCGTGGCGGACCTGGAACTGGTCCAGATACACGGGGACCCGATCCGCGGCGCGGCCGACCTGGGCGATCTTGCCGTTGACCGCCATGGAGCGCTCCATCTCGGGGAAGGTCAGCGTCGGGACCCCCGCCGCCTCGAGCTGGAAGTTCGCCCCCTCGCCGTGGGTGAGATCCATGACCACATCCGACGGCCGCGTCCCCTGCTTGGTGAGGGCCACGGGGTCATAGACGTAGTCGGCGCCCATGGCGGTGCAGAGCTTGCGCCGCGCCGCCACCGTCTCGAAGGCGATCAGCTTGGCGGCGCCCGACGCCTTGATCATGGCGATGGCGGAGAGGCCGATGCAGCCCCCGCCGTACACCACGGCGTACGCGCCCGGCTTGAAGCCGCCGCCGCGGATGAAGACGGCGTTGTAGGCGACGCAGGTCGGCTCCACGGTGGCGCCCAGCTCGTACACGGTGTCGGGATCGGGATACCGCTCCAAGAGGGTATCGAGCTTCCAGCAGTACTTGCTGCCGATGGCGAGGTACTCGGCGAAGGCGCCGTCGATGGTGAAGCCGATCTCTTCCAGGTTGCTCGCACTGGTTCGGATAGCCGTTCCGGCAGGGGGTGCACTCGCCGCACCAGATCATCTCCTCGGCGGTCACCATGTCGCCCACCTTCAGGTCGCGGACCTCCCTGCCCACCTCCTGCACGACGCCGGAGAACTCGTGGCCGGTGACGCAGGGCAGCTTCATCAGGCCCGGGTACATCACGTAGCCCTGCGCGTCGGTCTCGTACATGTGGATGTCCGAGCCGCACACGCCGCAGGCCTTCACCTTGAGCAGGACGTCCTTGGGTCCGATCTTGGGGACCGGGACCTCGCGCACCGCCAGGCTCGGCGCCTTGTAGACGCTGTTGCCCGTGACGGCCTTGCCCGTCTGTCTTCTCGAACTCGCTGACCACGTACCCCGGCTTCGGTTCCCACTTCGCATCCAGCACCAGTGCCTTCATGATGTTCCTCCTTCTCGCCCCGCCCTCGGGGACGGACGTCCGTGAACCGTGGAGATCGCTCCTGCCCCTACTTTCCTCGCCAGGGGCGATGCCTGTCAAGGGGGGAGTGGCGGCGGGCGCACTTTGTGTTCTTTGTGTAACGTTAACGCTAACAGATCTCGACGACCAGCGCAGAGGCGTCGCCGTCCACGTGGCGGCGCACGGGCAGGGAAGCCTTGCGCCGTGGCGTCACTTCGGCTACCCTATATCACCCATGACGCGGCCCGCCGAGGCGGGCTGGGCGGTCTCTGACAACCGAGCGCACGGGCTGTTGCGACTGACCGCTGGAGGACAACACGCTGGGGGAGAGGACGCATGATTCGTGTGGCGACGGCGCCGATGAACTGGAACAGCGACGACCTGCCGGACCTTCGGCCGTCTGGTTCCGATCGAGCAGGTGCTGGCGGAGATGGTCGAGGCAGGCTACGAAGGGACGGAGTACGGGACGGGGTTGCCGCCCGATCCGACCGCGCTCACGGCGCTGCTCGCGCGATATGGGCTGGCCCTGGCCTCGAACTTCTGCTGGATCTCCCTGGAGGATCGCCGCGCCCACGAACGGGAGATCGCCCAGGCGCTGGCGGTTGCCCGGACCCTGTCGGCCATGCGGGTGCAGGAGCTGATCCTGGGCTTGCGGGGCAGTCCCGAGCGCATCGCCCTCGCCGGTCGGGTTCCCGCCGACGGAAGCGCCGGCCTTTCGGAGTCACAGTGGCGGGCCCTGGCGGACGGCATCCACGCCCTGGCCGCGGCCTGCGAGCCGCTGGGCGTGCGGCTGGCGGTCCATCCCCATGCGGGGTCGTACGTGGAGACCCGGGAGGAGCTGGACAGGCTGCTCCATGGTACCGACCCCCGGGCCCTCGGCCTGTGCGTGGACGCCGGGCACCTGGTGTACGGCGGGGCCGATCCGGTGGAGGTCGTGAGGACGTTCGGCTCGCGCGTCCGGTACGTGCACATCAAGGACGTGAATCCCGACGTCCTCGCCGAGTGTCAGGCGCAGGGGATCGGCTTCCTGGATGCCCTGCAGCGGTACATCTTCTGTGGGCTCGGCAAGGGGAGCGTGGATCTGGCCGGGTTCGTGGACGGGCTGCGGCAGGCGGCGTTCGCCGGCTGGATGGTCATCGAAGAGGACACGTCGCCCGATCCGCCGCTTGAGGCCGCGCGGCGCAATCGGCGCTATCTTCAGGAAATGTTCGGGATTTGACCGGTGGAATGAACATCGTTGACCTGGCAATGACGAAAGAGGGAGCGCGTCGCCGTCCCTCTCGCCAGTCGTTTCTGTCATCTTCCACGGACTACGGACGGAAGGAGGTTCGCATGCCCATTGATTCGGCCCTGAAACGGGACCTGCAAGAGAAGGCGGTCCAGGTACGGAAGCTCATCCTGGAAGCGGTCCACACCGCGGGGGCGGGCCACATCGGGGGTCCCCTGTCCATGGTCGAGACCGCCGTGGCCCTGTACTTCAAGATGCTGCGCGTGGATCCCAAGAACCCGCAGTGGCCGGACCGGGATCGGTTCGTCCTCTCCAAGGGCCACTCCAGCATCGCCCTGTACGCCACGCTCGCCCTCAAGGGCTTCTTCCCGGTGGAGGAGGTCTTCACCTTCGACGCCATCAACTCGCGCATGCAGGGGCACCCGGACATGACCAAGACCCCGGGGATCGACATGGCCTCCGGCTCGCTGGGGACCGGCGCCAGCCCGCCGCTGGGGATGGCCTTGGCCGCCAAGCGCCTGAAGAAGAATTTCCACACCTGGGTGCTCCTGGGCGACGGCGAGATCCAGGAGGGGCAGGTCTGGGAGATGGCGTGGGCGGCCAGCCACTACAAGGTGGACAACCTCACCGCCATCGTGGACTACAACAAGGTCCAGCAATTCGGCTTCCCGAAGGACGGGAACCTCAAGCACCGGATCAATCCGCTGACCCAGGTGCCGGAGAAGTGGCGCGCGTTCGGCTGGAACGTGCTGGACGTGGACGGACACGACTTCGACGTCCTGGTCCCGGCGATGGAGGAGGCCAAGGCCACCCGCGGGCGCCCACCTGCATCATCGCGAACACCATCAAGGGGAAAGGGATCTCCTTCATGGAAGGGGACTACAACTGGCACGCCAAGGTTCCGAACAAGGACGAACTGGCCAAGGCCCTTGCCGAACTGGAGGCGCAGCGGCCGCGCGCCTGATGGGTTTCCGATCATCGCGGGAATGGTTCCGTGATCACGACCCGTCGCGAGCGCAGCGCCCGCCCCTCTGGGCATACGGAGGATCCTGATGGGTAAAACGATCGAGATGCGAGTGGCCTGGGGCGATGCCCTGTTGGAACTCACCAAGACCCACCCCAACGTCATGGTCTTGGACGCGGACCTGGCCAGTTCCACCATGGCGCAGACCGTGGCCTACGAAGCGCCGGAGTTCTTCCTGAACCTGGGAATCGCCGAGCAGAACATGATGGGCGTGGCCGCCGGGATGGCCACCGTGGGCCTCGTCCCGTGGCTGAGCAGCTTCGCCTGCTTCCTCGCCAATCGGGCCTTGGACCAGTTGCGCGTGACCGTGGCCCAGCCGAAACTCAACGTCAAGCTGGGCGGCTCCTATAGCGGCATCCTGACGGCCAAGACGGGCAAGACCCATATCGACGTGGAGGATATCGCCATCATGCGGGCGATGCCCAACATGGTGGTGGTGGCGCCGGCGGATGGAGTGGAATGCCGCTTGGCAACCCTGGCCCTCACCGACATGCCGGGGCCGGCGTATCTCCGACTCACGCGCGACGCCACCCCCGTGATCTTCGGCGAGGACTACCAGTTCGTCTTCGGCAAGGCGGTGACGCTCCGCGAGGGCAAGGACGTGACGATCTTCGGGACCGGCGTCCAGAGCGTCCGGGCCCTGGAGGCCTGCGACCTCTTGGCGCAGGAGGGGATCAGCGCCCACCTGGTGCACGTCCACACGCTGAAGCCGATTGACGTGGAGGGGATCGTGGCGGCGGCGAAGAAGACGGGCCGGGTTCTCACCACCGAAGACCACAACATCATCGGCGGTCTGGGCGGGGCGGTCGCCGAAGTGCTGGGACAGCACGCCCCCACCCCGATGAAGATCCATGGGATCCAGGACTGCTACGGGGAATCCGGACCGAACGATGCGATCCTGGAGAAGTACGGGATGACCCCCGGGCATATCGCCCAAGCGGCCAAGGCGCTCCTGGAGCGGACGCGCTGAGCGCGCCCGCCCGACCCGCCACGGCTCGACGTGCCGGACACCCGATGTTCCGGTTGACATACGGATAGCGGTTACGCACCATCGACGTGGATCCCCCGGCAAGCACGGGGGCCCTCTCCTGCGCAGTGCGAGGATGAGTCCGATGCTGGTGAGATTCCATGGGGTGCGGGGTTCCAATCCCACCTGCGACGTGCGCACCTGGCATTACGGGGGAAACACCCCCTGTGTCGAGGTCGAGACGCCGGCGGGCCATCGGATCATCCTGGACGGGGGGACCGGCGTCAGATCGCTGAGCCGCGCGGCGGGCTGGGGGCCCGATTCCGCCCCGATCCACGCGTCCTGGCTGGTCTCCCATTATCACTGGGACCACATTCAGGGGCTGCCGTTTTTCCCGCCGCTCTACGAGTCGCGGAATCGATTCGTGTTTTACGGACTCCAGCCCGACGGTGGCGGGGGGATGGAGGCAGCACTGCAAGGCCAGATGCTGCGACCCTATTTCCCCGTGAACATGTCTCTGCTGGCCGCGGCGCGGGCCTTTAACGTGGTAGAGCCGGGGAGCCGCTGGCCGGTCGAAGACGCAAGCGTCGAGGCCGTGCCGCTCAACCATCCCCAAGGCTGCTTGGGTTTTCGGATCGAGACGCCCCGCGGCGTGGTCGCGTACGCCTCCGACAACGAGCCGGGAGATCCCAAGGGGGACGAGGCGGTCCGATATCTGGCCCGAGGGGCCGACCTGTTGATCTACGATGCGCAGTATTCCCCGGCCATGCTCCGCCAGCGTCGGGGCTGGGGGCATAGCTCCTGGCTGGAAGGCGTGGCCGTGGCCAAGAGCGCTGGCGCCAGGGCGTTGATCCTGTTCCATCACGACCCGGACTCGGACGATGCGGCGGTCGGGCGGTTCGTGCAGATGGCCCGCGAGCATTGGCCGGAGACGTGGGCGGCCGCGGAGGGGCTCCAGGCCACCGTCCGGACGCCGGCGGTCACCTTCGAGAGTACCAGCCCCCGCGTCGGGCCCCGGGTGACCACGCGGCTTCCCGTCCGAGTGCGCGGGCGACGGGCGGACGGTTCCGCCATGGACGCGGAAGGATTCTTGGTCAATCTGACCCTGACCGGGACGTACGTGGTTGTCCCGGACACCCCCGAGCTCAGCTCCGAGGTCGAGGTGACTCTCCTCGAGTCGGATCAGGTGGCCGCGGCCATGCCTGGCCACGTCGTCCGGGTGGACACCGATCCCGAAACCGGGCTCCCCGGTGTGGGCATCGTGTTCAGAGTGGACGACCAGGTCCGTCGGTTCACGTTCAAGCGATAAGACGCAGAGCCGGAAGGTCAGCGACGCAGGGGAGACGGCCGGGTTTGCCTGCACGGCCCGTCCGAGGAATGCCCACGCTCACAGAGCGGCGCATCCTTCCGGCGGGCCGTTCTGCCGTAGCAGGGTGCTGAAAACGCGTTTTCGCCCAGGCTGCTCAAAGAGGTCCAGATGCAAGGCGGCGCGCCGAAGGCCGAGCGAGGCGTACTGGAGGTACGCCGCAGCGAGTGCCACGGGCGCAGCCAACGCCGCAGATGGGCCTTTTTCAGCGCCTGGGGTCAGATACTCCACCGCCGACTTCCACATCAAGTAGAACGAGGTGGCGCCGGGATCCTGGTGGCCCACGCTGCGCTCGGCGATCCAGGCGGCGCGGCCCATCTTCGCCTTCATCGGAATGGTGGCCTTGAGGCCCGCCTCGGCGGCCGCCAGGGACCGCTCGGAGCGCCTCGGGGAGCGGCAGCCCCGTCTCGGCCGCGCGCCTGCAGGGCCGTCACGGTCGGGGCCAGGGCGTCCAGCACCGTCTTGTCGCCGACCTGCGCCTTGCCCCGCTCCTGGATCCCGATCTGGGCCGCCGCCAGCATTGTCGCCAGGTCGGCCAGGCCGATCTCGTGCTTGCCCTTGGCCTCGCGCCCCGCCCGCATGCAGGCGGTGGCGAGGAGCGCGCCGATGGTCGAGGCGGCGGTGCCGTTGAACGTCAGGCCGCTCTTGGTGAGGATGGTGCCGATGTCTTGGTCTCTTCAGGGAGTCCAGGACCTTCCGGATGGCCCCGAACCCGATGGCCATGGTGACGCCCTGGTCCCCGTCGCCCATGGCGCCGTCCAGCTCGCAGAGGTAGTCCTTCTGGCCTTCCATGTCCGTCGCCATCTTCTCCAGGATGGCGAGGACGTCCGCGCTGCGTGATCGTGGTTCGCATCGGCTCTCCTCTAGCAGGATGCCGAAACGCCCGCGTTCACCCAGGCTGCTCAAAAAGGTCCAGATGCAAGGCGGGCGCGGCGCACGGGCGCGACGCGAGGCGTACTTGCCAGGTACGTCGCAGCGAGTGCCCGAGCGCGCCAACGCCGCAGATGGGCCTTTTTCAGCAGCCTGCTACACCTGCTGCACGAAGGGGGTCCAGGCCGGGGCATCGAGGAGCGTCTTCAGCTCGGCGTCCAGCTTGCACAGGCTCACCGAGGCGCCGGCCATCTCCATGGAGGTGGCGTACTCGCCGATGTACGGCCGATGGATCTTGACGCCTCGGCCGGTCAGGATCTGGTGGACCTTCCGGTACATGACGTACAGCTCTTCTTTCGGCGTGGCGCCCAGGCCGTTCACCAGGACCGACACCTCATCCCCCTTGGCCAGATCCATGTCCGCCAGGATCGTCTCCATGAGGTTGGTGGTGATCTTGTCGGCGGGTTCGAGCTTGCCGCGGCGGACCCCCGGTTCGCCGTGGATGCCCATGCCGATCTCCATCTCATCGTCCCCGATGGTGAAGGTGGGGCGGCCGGCCGCGGGCACCGTGCAGGGCGAGAGGGCCACCCCCATGGAGCGGGTGTTGGCGATGGCCTTCTCGGCGATGCGCTTCACCTCGGCGAGCGGCGCCTTGGTCTCGGCCTTGGCCCCGGTCAGCTTGTAGGCGTAGAAGATCCCGGCCACGCCCCGCCGCTTGGCTTCCTGGCCCTTGGGGGCGGAGGCCACGTCGTCGGCGGCCAGGACTGTCTCCACGTGGATCCCCTCGGCCTCGGCCATCTCGGCGGCCATGCCGAAGTTCAGGACGTCCCCCTGATAGTTGCCGAACAGATACAGGACGCCGGCGCCGCCGTTGATCGCCTGGGTGGCGGCCAGCATCTGCTCCACGGTGGGGGAGGAGAAGACGTTGCCGATGGAGCAGCCGTCCACGAACCCCTTGCCGACGTAGCCCATGAACACGGGCAAATGGCCGGAGCCGCCGCCGGTGGCGATGCCGACCTTGCCCTTGATCGGGGCGTCGGCCCGGATCACGGCGCGCTTGTCGGCGCCCACCAGCTTGAGCTTGTCGGGGTGGGCGAGGATGATGCCGTCCAGCATCTCGTCCACGAAGGCGAACGGATCGTTGAGGATCTTCTTCACGGGAGGCCTCCTTTGCGCGAGAGTTCGACGACGAACACGGCCACGTTCCCTTCGACCACGGGCGACGGGTCTCTATTACGCTACCGTCAGCCGCATCATGAATTGCAGGTTACGCACAGGACAAGCCCCGACCCCATACGCGTTTCCCCAGGCTGCTCAAAAAGGTCTAGATGCCAGGCGGCGAACGCAGGGCCGAGTGAGCGTACTTCCGGTACGCCGCAGCGAGCGCCCGAGTGAGCCAACGCCGTAGGTGGGCCTTTTTCAGCGGCCTGCTAATCCGGCTGGCCCTTGGGGTAATCCGCACCCAGACCTGTCTGTTTCCAGGTGTCGATTTCTTCGAGCTTCTCCGTCAAGCTCTGGCGCACGGTGTCAAGTCCCATGGCGCCGAGGACGAGATGCCGCGGTGGCTTTTCCGCCTGCACGGCCTTGATGATGGCGGCAGCCGCGCGGACGGGGTCGCCCGGCTGCGTGCCGCTCCGGCCGGCCAGCGTCCGTAGGCGGGTATTCACCGTGGATTCGTAGTCACCAAACCGACTCAGGTTCTGCCGGAGTGACCGCCCCGCAAAGTCCGTGCGAAACGGGCCGGGCTCGACGCACATGACCTGGATTCCGAGGGGGCCGACCTCTTTCGCGAGCGCGTCGGACAGGCCCTCGACCGCGTGCTTGGTCGCCGAGTAATAGCCCGAGCCAGGGAAGCCGACGAACCCGGCGACCGATGAGATGTTGACGATGTGCCCCCGCCGGCGCGCCCGCATGCCGGGCAGCACGGCGCGAGTCATTGCGGCAAGCCCGAAGACGTTGGCCTCGAACAGGGCGCGGACGGCCACGTCCTCACCCTCTTCGACCGTGGACTGGTAGCCGTAGCCGGCGTTATTCACGAGGACGTCGATAGATCCGAAACGGCCCTCCGCCGCGTGCACAGCCGCGGCGATCTGTGCCGGATTGGTCACGTCGAGCGCGAGCGCCAAGCCCCGCCCATCATGGCGGGCCACAAGCCCGTCGACCTGGCTGGGGTCGCGTGCCGTCACCGCGGCGCGCCACCCCCGCTCGAGCACGAGCGCCGCGAGCGCCCGACCGAAACCACTCGAACAGCCCGTGATGAACCATACCGGGACGTGCTCTGATCCCATGGCTGCCCCCTCTCCCGAAAACGTCGTTGACCGAGCCCCGCGTACGTTGCGTATCTTATCATGTCCTCCGAACTGTTCAAGGGCTGCTGTCGGTGCGCGCCGAACCCCTGCCCCGACACTCATCGCCTAATTGACGAATCGACCAGTCTGCCCTCTGCCCTGACCTCTGCATTCTGTCCTCTGTGCTCGCCACGCCTGACGCCTCACGTTCGTCGGCAATCCCTATGTCTCCGGAATTCTCGGCATTCCACCATGACAGGCGCGGCCTCCGCCCCGCAGGCTCCCGCAGTCAGTACGATGTCCCCGGAGTTTCAGGAAACTGCGACCTGAAGTGGAAGGGGATAGAGGGGCATCCGGACGGGGACTTCTACGTGCGGAGCGGCCCCAAAACGATCAAGCTGCCTCCGGACAGCGCCAAAGAGTACATTCGGACGCGTTTTGCCCTGCCGGCGAAGGAGGTTTTGCGGGACGCTGGCAAAAAGTGCAATTTGACGCTAACCCACGCGCTCCGCACCAACTGCTATTCGCCCACGCACGTTCGCGGCCCTTCTCTCTTGACCGAACGCGAACCCGTAGCCAGGCTACGCACCTACTCCCCTTTGACCAACTGCCCCTAGTCTTGCTGGTGCGTAGACTACAGGGGACGGGCCCCCGATCGATCCCTCCTGATGCACGCCCTGCCACCGTGTAATGGGGGTGTTGCCGTCGTTAACCTGCCCTGATTCCCTCCGGTCCACGCTGTGGGCCTTTGGATTCGCCGGCAACCACGCGGCCCGCCGGCTAACGAAACACGGTGCCCAGGAGGGCCGCCATAGTTCGGCGTCATGTGCCGCGCCAGCGAGAACGGATCATACGCTAATGAAGGCAACACCCTCAACGCGGGGTTGTCGGAATTCTCGATGGTTGGGACGGCGCTACGACAGACAGCGGAGGTCGGACGCGCCGGCTCCCCGGTCACGGTGCGCTTGACAAGCCTCACTCGGGTAATGTAATGTATTTCTATCTGGAGGCGCCGCGTGCGCATCTCGGGGTTCGAGTGGGACGAAGGCAATGTGGTGCACCTGGCGCTTGGCCATGGCATAGAGGCGGAGGAGGCGGAAGAGGTGTTCGCGGGCTCGCCCCTCTACCGCAAGACCAAGCGCGGACACTACGCTGCGTTCGGGCCTACCCGGGCAGGTCGCCTCCTGGTGGTGGTCTTCGAGATGAAAGGGAAGGGGCTGGCGCGAGTGATCACCGGATGGGACATGGACAACACGGAACGAAGGTACTATCAGCAGCAGCGAAGGAGATGAGCATGCCGCGGCGACCGAGTCGAGTCCAGGAGGACGTGCCGAAGTACTATGACCGGCGAGGGGTGCTTCAGGACATCGAGGAGCGCCCCGTCGAGTTCGCCCTGGATGAAGAGCTGCGTCGAGCCATCCTCAAGGGGGAGCGGGCGCGACGCCTGCAGAACCTCTCCATCAAGTTGGATGCGGCGCAGATCCATGCCCTGCGGAAGATCGCCACGATGAAGGCGATTCCGTATCAGACCCTGATCCGCCAGTGGCTCGCCGAGGGGATCCGCAAAGAGCTCCGCTTGGGCCATCCGTAGCGACCGAAGATCCGCACTGTTTCAGATGATCTTCCAGACCTTGCGGGCCGTCTTCACGCGCTCAGGCTGTTCCTTCCCGGCCGCCGCCGTTTTTCCGGTTCCTCCTACAGCAGGCCGGTTCCCTGCAGCGCCGCCCGGATGAGCGGTTTCCGCTCCGCGCTGGTGGGCGGCATGGGCGACCGTGGAAGGCCGGAGCGCCGCCCCATCAGCTCCATGCAGTACTTGACGTTGGCCGGCAGGTTGTCGGTGAAGATGGCGTTCCAGAGCGGCAGCAGTTTCTCGTGGAGTGCCCGACCCCGCGCGTGATCGCCTTTCTGCACGGCGTCCCACATCTCCATGTACAGCGTCGGCACGGCGGAGAGGATGGCGGCGATGGCCCCGTGCGAGCCGAGGACGAAGGACGGGTACATGAGGGCGTCCACGGCGCTCATGATCCGGCCGCGGCTGCCGAGCAGGATGATGAGATCCGCCAGCATCTTCATGTCGCCGGCGCTCTGCTTGACGCCGATGACCCCCTCCACGTTGTCGATGATCCGGGTGAGGAGCTGCGGGGAGAGATAGCACCACGGGACGACATTGTAGATCATGATGGGCAGCCCGGTCCCCTTCGCCAGCGCGTCGAAGTGCTTGAGCATGGTGTCGTCGTCGGGGCGGAAGAGGTAGTGGGGGGGCGTGATCTGGAGCGCTGCCACGCCGAGGTCCTTCACGGCGAGGCCACGCTCGATAGCGGACGCGGTGCTGTCGGTGATGATGCCGGTGATGACGGGAATGCGGCCCTTGGCCTCCTTCACGACGATCTCCGTGATGCGGCGGGTTTCCGCCGTGGTGAGGGTGTGACCCTCGCCCGTGCTGCCGCAAATCGCCACGCCGTGGACCTTGGCGACGTCGACCATGTAATGCGCGTCGGCCTGGAGGGCGGCCTCGTCGATCGTGCCATCGGCGCGGAACGGGGTCGTCATGGGAGGAACAATACCGAAGATGTGCTCGTACATGCCGTCTCCTTTCGTCCAGTCGGGGCTGAAGCGGATCCGTCCCGTCGGGTGGCAGCCCCGTCGTGCCCGGGCGGGAACGCCTCGAGAACTCGGTGTGCTACCCCCCTGCGTAGCCAAGCCGCGCCGAGAGCTTGGCGGCGACCTCCCGGACCCGTACCGCAAGGGTCGGAATCCGGTCCTTGGGGATGCGGGTGGCAGGACCCGACACGCTCAGGGAGGCAACGACCCGGCCAGAGTGATCGCGGATCGGGACTGCCACGCAACGGACGTCGGGCTGGTGCTCCATGTTGTCCACGGCGTAGCCCTGGGCCCGGATCTGGGCGAGCTCCCTGCGCAGCCGCTCCGGATCGGTGATCGTCTGTCGAGTGTGTTTCGCCAATCCCAGCCGACATACGTATTCCACCGCACTGTCCGGTTGATGCGCGAGGAGGGCCTTTCCCACGCCGGTACAGTAGGCGGGCGCTCCCTTGCCAATGGTGATGTTCGAAGCCAAGCCGTGCGGCGAGTCCATTTTCTCGATAGAGACGACCTGGGAGCCGTCGAACACGCCGAGGTGTACCGTCTCACCGGTCTCGCGCACCAGCTCCTCGATACAGGGCAGGGCTTCGCGATGGACCTCCATGTTGGCGAGGACCATGCTCCCCAACTCCAGGAGTTTGAGTCCTAAGCGGTAGAGATCCCGATCCCCTTCCTGCTCCACGATTCCAACAGTCCGCAGGGTGGTGAGGATGCGGTGGGCCGTGCTGAGCGGGAGTCCAACCTTGCGTGCAATGTCGGTGAGGGGAAGCCGCGGTTCCTGGAGCGAGAAACACTCCAAGACGCGGATCGCTTTGCGGAGGGATTTGAGACCCTCGGTGCCGGACATCCTGTGCGGGAACGCGCTGCGTTGCCCGCCCCGCGATCCGTTGTGGGATCATCCGGCCCATGCCTCCTTGTCTCCGGTGTGCGGCGTCTGCGTCAGCACGGCGAGAGCGATCTGGGCGTCAGGGAGAATCGCTGGATTTCCATATAGTGGAGAGTACTTCCTATATATGAAACATACACGAACACACGAGGGGTGTGTCAAGCGCTTTGTGAGTTCCACTGTGGGTTGGCTGCCACCGCGTACCGTCGTTTTCCCGCGCGCTCCGGCCTCGTCCGCGGACGGGGCCTCTTGCCGGCTTGCGAAACCGGGCGTCTTGGGTGAGAATGACGACCAGCCGACGCGAAACGGGGCTGTCGGCGTGGACGGAAGGCGGGTTGCCCCGGCGCCGCTGTGCCGTGCAGGAAACGCAGGAGGCCGTATGACCCCCAGTCCCGTGACGCCGGAGATTCAAGTCTCCCCCGCTCCCTATCAGGTTCCACAAGCATTCAGTCTGGTGATCTTTGGTGCGTCGGGAGACCTCACGCGGCGCAAGCTGTTCCCCGCACTCTACGCGCTGGCGCACGACAACCTGTTGCCCGAACGTTTCGCGGTGGTCGGGTTCGCCCGCCGCGAGAAGAGCCACGAGGCCTTCCGGGCGGAGATCCGCGCCGCCGTCGATGAGTTCTCGCGGCTGCGGCCCGCACGGCCGGAGATCTGGGACCGGCTGGCCCAGGGCATCTATTACGTGCCGGCAGCCTTTGAGGACCCGGCCGGGTACGCGGCGCTGGGCAAGCAGTTGGCCGAGGTGGAGGCGCGGTACGGGACCTGCGGGAACCGCATGTACTACCTGGCCACGCCGCCGGCGAGCTACACGACGGTGGTGGCCCAACTCGGGGCGGCGAAGCTCGTCAGCGAGCCCTGGCCGGAGCTGTCGAGCCCCGACTGGCCGTGCTGGAGCCGCGTCATCGTGGAGAAGCCGTTCGGCCACGACCTGGCCACGGCGGTTGCGCTGAACGCGGAGATCCACAAGGTCTTCCACGAAACGCAGGTCTATCGGATTGACCACTACCTGGGGAAGGAGACGGTCCAGAACATCCTCACCTTCCGCTTCGGCAACAGCATCTTCGAGCCGCTCTGGAATCGGCGGTACGTGGATCACGTGCAGCTCCTGGTCGGCGAGGACCTGGGCGTGGAGGGGCGCGGCGGGTACTACGACACGGCGGGCGCGGTAAGGGATATGGTGCAGAACCACATGCTCCAGCTCCTGTCTCTGGTCGCCATGGAGCCGCCGGCGACGTTCGACGCCGAGGCGGTGCGGGACGAAAAGGTCAAGGTGCTGCGTGCGATCCGGCCGATGGATGCCGCGCGGGTGGCCGAGGGTGCGGTGCGCGGACAGTATGTCCGCGGGACCCTGCGGGGCAAGCGCGTGTCCGCCTATGCGGACGAGCCGCGCGTGGCCGAGGACACCACCACCGAAACCTATGCCGCCCTCCGGCTGGAGGTGGACAACTGGCGCTGGGCCGGCGTGCCCTTTTACCTGCGGACGGGAAAGGCGCTGCCGAAACAGGTCACGGAGGTGACGATCCAGTACCGGCGGCCTCCGCTTCGCCTCTTCGAGCACGCTCCGCATCCGGGCCACCAGCCGGGGGACGAAATCGAGCCCAATCGTCTGACGCTGCGCATCCAGCCCGACGAGGGGATCTCGCTTCGCGTGGGCCTGAAGCCGCCGGGCCCCCGTATCAGCCTGGTCCCCGCCCGCCTCGGCTTCGCCTACCGGGATACCTTCGGCGTGGACCCCGCCGAGGCGTATGAGCGTCTGCTGCTGGACTGTATGCTGGGAGACTCGACGCTCTTCATCCGCCGGGACGAGGTGGAGACTGCCTGGGGCCTGGTGACGCCGATCCTGCAGACGTGGGAGGCCGCCGGCCGCGACGGGCTGGCGTACTACCCGGCGGGGAACTGGGGCCCGACCGAGGCCGACCGGTTCATTCAGGCGGCCGGACGCACGTGGGTGAATCCGTAACGGGGTGGCGACCCTCACCCTACCACCCCTGTCATTCACGGTGCTGGCCGGCAGGTAAACCGGAAGGGAGGGGAGCGCGGCGTGGACGCCAACCGGATCAAGGGCATTGCGCTCGTCCTCGCGGCGTCGGCTCTCTGGGGCGCCAGCGGCCCGCTGACGAAGATTCTCCGGTTGGACGGATTCAACATCACCGACATTCTCTCTTGGCGATACCTCATCGGCTTCCTGAGCTTGACGGCCTTTTCAACAGCGCTGTCGAAGCCCCCCACGTTTCGGATCGGCTCCGTTCGGTTCAAAGCTGCCCTCGTCATGGCCCTCTGTATCTTCGGGGTCAACGCGGCCTTCACGTGGAGCAATTTCTTCACGACGGTGGCCAACGCCATCGCCCTCAGCTTCACCGCACCGCTTTTTGCCGCCGTCCTGGCCTGGATATTCCTCGGGGAAAAGGTCCGGGCATCTCACCAGGCGGCCATCGGCATCGGGTTTGCCGGCGTGTGTATCTTGGTGTTCAGCGCGTATACCGGGTATGCGGGAACGCCGACGGCCCTCTCGCCGAACATCCCCTTGGGCAACGGCCTGGCGTTGCTTTCCGGATTGCTGTTCGGCTGGTACTTTGTGATCGCTCGGAAATTTGCGCAGCGGGATGGCGAGGTGATGGCAGGCACCATCTGGCAGTTCCTCTTTCTCTCCATCCTGTTGCTTCCACTGATGCCGCTCACGCTCTTCAAGGGGATAGCCGGTGTCGGCTATCTGCACCTGGTGGTGTATAGCACGTTGTGCACCGCTGCTCCCATCCTGATGCTGAATCTGTCTGGTCTGTACCTCAAAGCGCACGAGGCCAGTATCCTGGCGCTGTCTGAGGTACCCTTTTCCATCGTCATCGGCATACTCATGGTGCGAGAATTCCCGTCCCTAGCATCGTGGACCGGTGCGGCTTTCATCCTGGCGGCGGGGTTCCTGGGGGCCATGAGACAGAGACTGATGCGCCATGCGGGGGCGGGGAGCGAGCGGCAGCACGTATACGCTGCCGTCCCCGGCGCCTTCCGGCGTCTGTCTGTCATGAGGCGCGATTGTCGCGGACGGATTCCGCTTGACGGGTTGGTGCGGCTTGTGCGATTTGTTGATTGTTGACAATGTGCTTCGCGGCCCAGGGAGTCCCAACCTCGGGCCAAACCCTTCACGCGCCCCCAACCGCACCCACGTTTTCCTGCGCACGCCCAGCGCAGGGCGCCCACGAATCGGAAGCCTCCTGCAGGAGTCTTCGATGCCCGGGACGGTTCAGCGATTGCGCCAGCATCCGGCCGACCCTTCATCTCCAACCCTCGGCGGGCCGCTGTCCTTTCGCACGCTCCCTGAGCAAGTCGTCGCCAGGTTGCGTCACGCCATCGTCACGGGGAACCTGCGCCCGGGTACCCGTCTCGTCGAAATGCGGATTGCCGAGCAATTGCAGACGAGCCGTGGTCCGGTTCGGGACGCTATTGCCCTGCTCGAACGTGAGGGCCTGGTGGTCAAGGTCCCGCATCGAGGCGCGTGCGTTTTGGATTTCGATCCAAGACTACTCCGGGAAGCGGCGAGCCTGCGAGGGAGATTGGAGGAGTTTGCGGTCTCCCTGGTGGTTCCGCGCCTCGGGGTGGACGACCTGGCGCGACTGGAGTCGCTGGTACGGGGGATGGAGGACGCAGCACGCCGCCACGCGGTCCAGGAATTCAATAACCTGGATTACCGATTCCACGACGCGATCTTCCAAATGACCGGGCACCACACTCTGCATGAAGTCTGGCGCAGCATGCAACGCCGGTTCCGCGTGTTTCTGGCCTCGACGAACGTGATCAATCGGAATCTCCGGATGGTGGCCCAACGACATCGGGCCATCCTGGTCGCTCTGGCGTCGCGCAAGCCGGCGGATGGTCGCCGAGCCATCCGGGGGCACTTTGCCTGGATGGAGAAGGAGCTGCAGATTCTCCTGGGTGCGTATGAGTCCCCCGCGCGCACGGGGCGCGGTCGGCGCAAGCGCAGCGCGCCACAGGAGCTCAGGTAGTGTGTTCGTGCCTCGGACCGGCCACCGACCGCACACGCGGGTGTCCTGGCCGTTCCCCGAGGGTGTCTGCCGGCTGAATCCGACGGGAGATTCGGCTGTGTGGCGTCGCGCAGTGCCTGTCTGTTGAAGGGAGGATCCGACATGAGCGGGAAACGAGGAATTGGGTTCGTCCTGGTTGCGCTGGTGATCGGTGTCAGCTTGATGTTCGGGGGAGCGGCGTCGGCCGGGCAACCCATGGTGGTGAAGGGTGGCCACCTGGAGATTCCCGGCAGCGGCCATGACGACCACTGGCAGGTCTTTGCGAATTTCGCGAATGAGACGAGCGGCGGTCGCCTGAAGGTCGAGGTCCATCCGGGCGGCCAGCTCGGCGGTGACTCCCGACAACTTTTCGAGTCGGTCAAATTGGGTGTGAATCCTATCGGCCAAGGGGACGAGGGGGCGATGGCCAGCTTCTACCCGCCGCTCATGATCTTGGCCGTCCCCTATCTCATTCCGAACGAGGACGTGGGCTTCCGTTTCTACCAGAGCGCTTTTTTTACCAAGCTGAACGAGGGGTTGATCAAGCAGCAGGGTGTTCGGATGCTCTCCGCGGCATCCTTCGGCTTCCGCTGCTTTACCAACAATAAAAAGCCGATCAAGACAGTGGACGACCTGAAAGGGATCAAGATGCGCGTCCAGCAAAACCCGCTCTACATGACGATGGTGCGCTCGATGGGCGGCTCTCCCACGCCGATATCCTGGGGCGAGCTGTACGGCGCATTGCAGCAAGGTGTGGTAGACGGCCAGGAGAATCCTCTGGGCGTCATCTACGACACCAAATTTTACGAGGTGCAGAAGTACGCCACCGTGGACAACCACGTCCTCGGTACCAACATGATCCTGGCCAACGAGAAGTGGTTCCAGGGTCTGCCGGCCGATTTGCGCCAGATTCTGCTCACCGGCGCCAAGATGGGTGCCGTCGCGGAAAACGGGAAGCGCATGTTTGAAGCGCGGGTGACCATGGTTGACGCGCTTCGCAAGAAGGGCATGGAAGTGTACGTGCCGACCCCGGCCGAAGTGGCGACGTTCCGCAAGGCGAGCCAGGGGCCGGTGTTGGAGTGGCTGGCAAAGCAGCCCGGCGTGGGGAAGGACTTGATCGACGGGGCCGTCAAGGCGGTCAAGGATGCCGAGGCTGCCATTGCGCGCGAGGCGAACCCGGTGAAGTAGCGCCGCCGACGTATGTCGGGGGCCCGGACGGCGGCGTGCGAGTGCGCATGCCTTGCCGCCCGGGCCTCGGCGCCATCAAGGAGATCCCTGCGATGCATGCATTCATCCGGGGCGCGGATCGCGCCCTCTACTGGTTCATCGTCCTGCAGGTCGCCGCCATGACCACGGTGGTCGTGCTGCAGGTCTTCAACCGATATGTCGTGAACTACGTGTTCGGCTGGGAAGAGGAGACCGCCCGGTACCTCATGGTCTGGTCCTCATTCCTGGCGGCGGCCTACGCGCTGCGAGAGGGGGAGCAGCTAGGCATGGAGTTCGTCATCAAGCGGTTGCCCGTCGTGGGGCAACGGGTGCTGCGGACCGTGTGCCACCTGCTCGTGATGGCGTTCCTGGCGGCGGTGGCTTACCAGGGGCTCTTTGTCATGATGCCCCAGCAACTCGACCAGGTGTCCCCCTCCCTCGGCATCACCATGGCCATCCCGTACGCGGCGATCCCGGTCTCCGCGATAATGCTGCTCGGCGTGGAGGTTATGCTGCTCTGGCGAGAGTGGCACGGGAAGCAAATCGCCTCGTTGTCCGCTGTTCCGCTCGAACTGTAGGAGGAACCTGCTTTCATGGTGCTCCAGACAATCACCGGGTTGTTCGTTCTGACGATGATCTCGGGCATGCCGGTTGCACTCGCCATCGGGGTCACGGCCCTGGGCGGCGTTCTGGTCATGCAGGGGATTCCGCTGGTGGTGATCCCCCAGAAAATGTTCATCGGCACCGATGCCTTTCCCCTTCTCGCCATCCCCCTCTTCATTCTGGGGGGCGACCTGATGCTGCGGGGGGAGATCACCAAGGGGCTCCTTCGCTTTGCCGATTTGATGGTGGGACGGATTCGCGGTGGGCTGGCCCACGCGACGATCTTTTCGTGCATGGTCTTCGCCGGCATCACCGGGTCGGCGGTGGCGGACGCCTCGGCCATCGGCTCCGTGATGATCCCCGCCATGCACTCGGCCGGCTATCCCAAGAACTATGCCGCCGCCGTCACTGCGTCGGCCTCCATCATGGGCCCCATCATCCCCCCCAGTCTGGTGATGGTCTTCTTCTCGCTGGTCACGGGCGCCTCCGTGGGCGGCCTCTTCATGGGCGGCGTGGTTCCGGGCATTCTCATCGCCGGCTCCCTGATGACCATCAACTACTTCATCAGCCGGAAGCACGGGTACCAGAAGCGCGAGACGTCGTATAGCTGGCCGGAGACCATCAGGATCTGTCGAGATTCCATCCTGGTCCTGCTCATGCCCCTGATCATCGTGGGGGGAATCCTGGGCGGCATCTTCACCGCCACCGAGGCGGCCGGTGTGGGCGTGGTGTACGCGCTGGTGGTGGGATTCCTCGTTTTGCGCACCCTGAGGCTTCGCGACCTTCCCGAGATGTTCATGAATACCGCCAAGGTCACCTCGGTGGTTCTGCTGCTGCTGGCGACAACGAACGTCTTGAGCTGGATCGTGACCATGCAGAACGTCCCGCAGATAACCCTGGCGTTCTTCACGAGTCTGTCCAAGGACCCCCGCGTCTTCCTGCTCCTCTTCAATGCGTTACTGCTCGTGACGGGATGCGTTATCGACACCGCTCCGGCCATTTTTCTGATCGTGCCGATCTTCGCCCCTGTGGCCAAGGGCTACGGGATCGACCTCATTCACTTCGGCGTTCTGGTCACGGTGAACCTGTGTATCGGCCTGCTCACGCCGCCGGTGGGCTCCTGCATCTTCATCGCGAGCAGCCTAGCGAAGATCTCCATCGAGGAACTCTTGAAACCCCTCTGGCCGTTCCTGATCGCCGAGATCGTGGTTCTCCTCATCATCACCTACATCCCGGTCACAGTGATGTTCCTTCCGCGGCTCCTGGGATATTAGACGCCGGATTCCGGTCGGGTCCGGTGCGCGTCGCGACCTCTGTGCAACACGAGGAGTGCCATGGACAAAACCACAAGTAAGAGCGAGGCCCTGTTCGATTTTGCCAGTCGGTACATGGTGGCGGGCGTGTCCGGGTCGGCGCGGTTCAACGCCGCTCTGGGGCGGCCCCTGTACCTGAGCCACGGTGACGGATGTCGGCTCTACGACGTGGATGGGCGGGTGTACCTGGATTACAACCTGTCGCACGGTGCGACCTTCCTGGGGCACAACCATCCGGGGATCCGAAAAGCCATCGAACAAGCCCTGGACATGGGCGTGATCTGCGCCTACGAGACGGAGCACCACAGCCGCCTGGCGGAATTGCTGTGTCGGACCGTGCCCTGCGCGGAGCAGATCCGGTTCGCCAATTCCGGTTCCGAGGCGACGCTCGCCGCCATCCGGGTGGCTCGTGCCGTGACCGGCCGGCAGAAAATCCTGAAGTTCGAGGGACACTTCCACGGGTTGCACGACTACGTGGTGTGGAACGCGCACGGTCCGGCCCGCGACACATTTCCGACGTATCCATACGTGCCGCCACAGGTCGAATCGGCCGGCATCCCGCCGCAGATCGCCGAGTTTGTGATCGTCGTGCCCTGGAACGACCCGGAGGCGTTTGCTCAGGCCATGCGCGAACACGGCTCCAAGCTGGCCGCGGTCATCTGCGAGCCGGTCAACTACAATTCCGGTTGTATCCCGCCGCAGCCAGGGATGCTGGAGTTGCTCCGGCAGTTGACGACGCAGCACGGCGCGCTGCTCATCTTCGACGAGGTGCTGAGCTCCTTCCGGATGGCCGCGGGCGGGGCGCAGGAATACTATAAGGTGACCCCCGATCTGTGCACGCTAGCCAAGGCGGTGGCCAACGGCCTGCCGCTGGCGGTGGTGGCCGGCCGGAGAGAATACATGCAGGTGCTGAGTCCCCTGGGCCCTGCGGCGCACTCGGGAACCTATTCGGGCCATCTGTTCGCGGTCTTGGCGGCCCTCGCGTCGTTGGGGGAGATCACGCAGCCGGGCTTCTACGATCGCATCTTCGCGAACGCCGACCGGCTCTACCTGGGACTGACAACGCTCTTCGACCGGCATGGCGTTCCGGCGCGCGTGCAGGGCCTCGGCGCGCGGTTCGGGATCTACTTCGGCGTGACCACGGAGGTCACGAACTATCAGGATGCGGCCCGCATCGATGGAGAGCTGGGATATCGATTCATCCGGGCGTGCTTCGAGCGCGGCGTGTACTTTCACAATTACGGGAAGCTGGCTCTTGGGCACCATGGTTTCTCGGCCGCGCACACGCGGCGGACATCAACGAGACGCTCGGCCGAGTGGAGGATGGGCTCAAGGCGATGCACGTCGCCTGAGAGGCGATCTGCGGGGGGGCCGAGCAAGCGCGAGTTTGGCTTGACACCCCCCAGCCAGCCGATGCACATTACGCATCGGGCATCACGCGCTCGTCGCACCCCACCTCTGCCGAGCGATGTGTCCATCGCGCGCTGATCACCTCTGTGGACCAGGTATCGTGGCCAGATCGACGATCAGGGAGCATATTCCATGAGCACGCCGACGCGCATCTTTTCCGATGTGGACTACGAGAAGGATGGGAAGCAGGTCGGTTGGCTGTATCTCCCCTATTCGGTGACCCGATCCGCCTACGGCAACATCGCCATACCCGTAGCGGTGATCAAGAACGGCGCCGGCCCCAGCGTCCTGCTCATGGCGGGGAATCACGGTGACGAGTACGAGGGGCAGGTCGGCCTCTGCAAGCTGATCCGGGCACTCGAACCGAAAGACGTTCGTGGCCGGGTCATCGCCGTGCCGGCAATCAACCTCCCCGCGGCCTTGGCCGGGGCTCGGGTGTCGCCCCTCGACAACGTGAACTTCAATCGCGCCTTCCCCGGCGACCCGAATGGAACGCCCACGTACGCGATTGCACACTACGTGGACAGCGTCCTGTTTCCCATGGTCAGCTTTTTCCTCGACCTGCATTCCGGGGGATCGTCGCTCGATTACATCCCGTTTGTCTCGATGCGAACGAGCGGCGACGCGGCGCTGGACGCCCGCGCGATGGCGGCGCTCAAGGCATTCGGGGCTCCGGTCAGCATGGTGTGGGCGCACACCCTGGACTCGGGATTCGCACAGACGGCGGCGCTCCGACGCGGCCTGGTGAGCCTGGGTGGGGAGTTCGGCGGCGGCGGTTCGGTGTCGCTGGACGGTCTGCGGATCGTCGAGCGTGGGCTCCGGCGATTCCTGGTTCATGCCGGGTGCATGGCGCCGGAATCGCTGCCGCCGGAATCGCTGCCGGCAACCCGTGTCGTGGAAGTTCGCAACCGCGACTACTTTGTGCTGGCCCCCGACGCCGGCCTGTTCGAGTCGTTCGTCGAGCTCGGGGAGACGGTCGAGGTCGGGCGGCCCTGTGGTCAGGTGCACTTCGTGGACAACCCCGGGCGAGAAACCGTGGCGGTTCGGTTCCGCGCGGCAGGGACCGTGATCAGCAAGCGGCACTTCGGCCGAGTGGAACGGGGCGACTGCGTGGCGCATCTGGCCACCGACTGGAGAGGGTAGGCGCCCGTTCCGACGAGACCTGCCGGCCCGGAGGAGAGCGAACCCATGCAGAATACTCGTGTCGCCGCGGTGAGCATGAACAGCGAGCTTGGGAAGCCGACACAGGCACTTGAGGCCATCGCGGCCTGGTCCGCGCGGGCGAAAGCGGAAGGGGCGGAACTTGTGCTCTTTCCGGAGTTGATCATACCCGGACACTGCACGCCGAACACGTGGGAAATTGCCGAGTCGATTCCGGATGGGCCCAGCGTCCAGCGACTGGCGACCCTGGCCCGGGACCTCGGCCTGTTCGTCTCGGCGGGGCTGGCCGAGAAGGCCCGCGACATCGTTTACAACACCCAGGTCGTGGTCGGGCCGCGAGGCTACGTCGGGAAGCAGCGCAAGATCCACCTCTCGCGGGATGAGGTCCTGTACTACAAGGGCGGGAAAGAGCTGCCCGTGCTCGATCTCGGAACGTGCCGCGTGGGGATCGTGATTTGCTACGACAACATGTTTCCCGAGGTGGCGAGGATCCTGGCTCTGCGTGGTGCGGAGATTCTGCTCATGCCGCACGCGGCCCGGATCCGGATGTGGGACGACACGCCGGCCTCCGAGGCGGCGGCACGGCGCCAGTCCTTCGAGTTCCTGAAGGGCTATGCCTTGCGCGCCCGCGAGAACGCCTGCTTCGGCGTCCTGGCCGACCAGGCGGGCCGCGCCGGCTATGTGGACCTCTATCCGCGGGACCATCCCAATCAGCCGCACCATGCGGGCGCCGCCCTCTTCTTCGGCCCCGACGGGGAGGTCGTCGCCCACGCCCAGACGGAGCGGATTCGAGACGAGATGGTCGTGGCCACGCTGGAGGCGGCGGCCCTCGCCCGTGAGCGCAGTCAGCCCAATTACACATTGCGTACCAGGCGCCCCGAACTGTTCGGGGAGCTTGCCCGTGATCAGGTCGACGCCTGAGCGCGACGGATCGGCCGGGCGTGCCGGCCGACTGACGTGAACCCGATCACCGAGGGAGGGACCCATGGAGCTGACACGACGGGAACTGCTGGTCCTCGGCGGCGCCGCCGGCGCCGCGACCCTGATGAGCGTCCCGGCCCAGGCCCAGAAGCGCGGCGGGGACGTGATCGTGGGAACCATCTCCGCCCCCCCGACCACCGACGCGCAAACCACCTCTGCGGAGGTCGCCCGCAACATCAGTCTGCACTGGATCGAGACCCTGTACGCGCGCGACGAGAATGGGAACCCCATCCCCGACCTTGCCCAGAAGTGCGACATCTCCGCCGACGGCAAGACCTACACCTTCACGCTCCGACAGGGCGTGCGGTTCCACAACGGCCAGGAGATGACGGCCCAGGACGTCAAGGCCTCGATGGAACGGTACGGAAAGGTGGGCGGCAGCGCTGCCATCATGCGGCCCGTAGACTCGATCACGGCCGCCAGCAAGTACGTGGTCCGGGTCGTACTAAAGACGCCGGTCCCCGGCTTCATTGACCAGATCAGCTCGCCGCGGGCCCCACTGGGCATTATGCCGGCCAGCGAGGGCGACAAGGACCGGAACAAGATCAGCCATATCGGCACCGGACCGTACCAGTTCGTGGAGTTCAAACCGGATAGCCACGTTCTGCTGAAGCGCTTCGACGGCTACACCCCCAACGCCAACTACACCAAGCGCGACGGCTTCAGCGGCAAGAAGACCGCCTACTTCAACACCGTAACCTTCCGGCACATTCCGGAGGGCGGCGCCCGCGCCGCCGCACTCGAGACCGGCGAGATCCAGGCCGTGGACATGCTGCCTCCGCCGACCGCCGATCGCCTGAAGAGCAACAGGAATATCAAAATCTACCCGGTCATGCCCTGGGCCTTCCAGACCATCATGATCAATGCCGCCTGGGGCCCGACCGCCAATCAGAAAGTTCGGCAGGCCGTTCAAGCGACGCTGGACTGCGAAGAGACCATGGCCATCGCCAGCGAAGGCCTCTATCGGCTGACGCACGGCTGGCAGCATCCGGGGACCACATACTTCGCGGGCGACATCGGCAAGGAGTTCTACAACCAGAAAAACGCCGCGAAGGCAAAGCAGCTCCTGCAAGAAGCGGGATACAAAGGGGAGGAGATCGTCTTCCTGACCGACAGCAACTACAAGAATCACCACGAGACGGCGGTGGTGGCAAGCGAGCAGCTCAAGAAGGCCGGGATGAACGTCCGCCTCAACGTCACCGACTGGCCGACGGCGTTCAACGCCCGGCTGAAGCCGGAGGGCTGGAATTTGTGGGCCCTCGGGTTCGGCATCGAGCCGTATGAGGGTCCGTACACGGTGGTGGGCTACTTCACAAGCGAGTACGGCGGCAAGGGCGTTCAGCACACCTCCGATCCCGAGCTCGCGCGGGCCGACGCCGCCCTCAATACCTCGCTGAAGGTGGAGGACCGGATCAAGGCCTTCGCGGACTTCCAGAAGCGATTCTTCGAATTCGTACCGGGCATCAAGGTCGGCGATCTCGGGCGATATCAAGCCACCCGGGCGAACGTGGCCGGCTACGCCCCCGGCCGGATTCCGCGGATGTGGGACTGCTGGTTCGAATAGGCCGCTCCGACTGCTCACGGCGCGGAGGGGGGGCCGCATCGGCCCTCCCTCCGCGCACGCTCTTTCTCGGTGGTTCCCGCGGAGTCCGGCATGGGCCGTTACCTGGTGTACCGGCTACTCAGCGCCATCCCGATCCTGCTGATCGTATCCCTGGTCTCGTTCCTGATCATCTTTCTCGTTCCTGGGGACCCCGCTTCGGAGATCGCCGGCCCGGGCGCGTCCGCCGACGAGGTGGCCCGCATCCGCCAGTCCCTGGGCCTGGACCAGCACGTGGGCATCCAGATGCTGGCCTGGTACCAGCGACTCCTCCAAGGAGATCTGGGGCAATCGATCCTCTTGCATCGCAGCGTGACCACCGCCATCCTCGAGCGCGCTCCCGTGACCCTGTCGCTCGCCTGCCTGGCCCTCGCGCTCTCGCTTGGACCGGCCCTCGTCCTGGGCGTCGTGGCCGCCGTCAGGCAGAACACCTGGGCCGATCAGTCCGCCATGACGATGGCGCTGCTGGGTCTCTCCCTGCCCGACTTCTGGGTGGGATTGGTGATGATCTATCTCTTCGCGGTCTTGCTGGGATGGTTCCCGACCGGGGGATACGTGGAGCTGAGCAAGGGGGTGTGGCCGTGGCTGCGGAGCCTGATCATGCCCGCGGCGGCGCTCGGCCTGGCCCAACTTGGGCTCCTGGCCCGGATCACCAGGGCCACCATGCTGGAGGTACTGCGGCAGGATTATGTCCGGACCGCACGTGCCAAGGGCGCGCCCGAGCGGCATGTGATCGGCCGGCACGCCCTGGCGAACACCTTGATTCCCGTCGTCACGGTCATCGGCATCACCGTCGGCATCCTGCTCGGCGGGGCCGTGGTCGTGGAGTCGGTCTTCGCCCTGCCCGGCGTGGGCCGCTTGATCATCGGCGCCATTCTGCGGCGGGATTATCCGGTCATCCAGGGCGGCCTCCTGCTGACGGCCTCGATCTACGTCTTCGTCAACATCATGGTGGACATCCTGTACGCCTGGCTGGATCCGCGGGTGCGCTATGAGTGAGCTTCGGCTCGAGGGGGGCGAGCGAGACGGCGCGGGCCGGGGGCGAAACCCGGCCTGGAAGACCTGGCGTCGCCTGCGGCGTCACCGGCTGTTCATGACAGGGTTGATCCTCTTCGGTCTCGTGGTCGTAATAGCGCTGGCCGCGGGTCTGCTGGCTCCCCATTCCCCGAATCAGAACAATTTCCGCTATCGTCTGGGTGCGCCGACGGGAACCTATCTGCTCGGAACCGACGGTTTCGGCCGGGACGTCCTCAGCCGGGTCCTGCATGGGGCCCGGGTGTCGCTGCGGATCGGCCTGATGGTGGTGGTTCTGAACGGCATTCTCGGCACGCTCATCGGCTCGACCGCCGGGTATTTCCGGCGGCTGGACAACGTGATCATGCGACTCATGGACGGCCTGATGGCGTTTCCCGCCATCCTGCTGGCGATTGCGCTGGTCGCCACGCTCGGCGCCTCGGAGATCAACGTGGTGCTGGCGCTCACCGCCGCCTACGCGCCGCGAACGGCACGGATTGTGCGCGCGTCGGTGCTCGTCATCCGCGAGATGGAGTATGTCCAGGCCGCCATCGCGACCGGGGCCGGATATCTCCGGATCCTCTTTCGCCATATCCTGACGAACAGCATGGCGCCGCTGATCGTCCAGCTCACGTTCATTTTCGCGGTGTCGGTCCTGGCGGAAGCGGTCTTGAGCTTCATCGGCGTCGGACCGCCGCCGCCGACCCCCACCTGGGGCAACATCATTGCGGATGGCCGGAACTATATCCGGGAAGCCCCCTGGATCTCCCTGCTCCCGGGAATCGCCATCGCGGTGACCGTCCTGGGCCTGAACCTGCTGGGGGACGGGCTGCGCGATGTGCTCGATCCGCGGATGCGGATCGAACGATAGTCGGCTGCTGAAAAACGCCCATCTGCGGCGTTGTCGCGCTCGCGCACTTGCCGGTACGCCCATCGGCGCTCACTCGGCGCTTCACGCTCCGCCTTGCATCTGGGCCTTTTTGAGCAGCCTGTTGGGGATTTCATTCTGCCATCGGACGAGGTGACACATGACTGAATCGACCAGCCGCCCTATCGTTCTCGTGGCCATGGGCGGTCACGCTTTCATGCAGCGCGGCGAGGCGGGGGACGTCCGGGACCACGAGCGGAACGCCGTGGCGATCTGCGGCTCGCTCATGACACTGGTCGAGCGGGATTACAACCTGGTGATCACGCACGGCAACGGCCCCCAGGTCGGGAACCTGCTTCTCCAGAACGAGCTGACACGGGACAGCGTCCCCTCCATGCCGCTGGACGTCCTGGTCGCCAACACCGAAGGGTTCCTGGGCTACGTCCTCCAGCAGGCTCTCCTCAACCACCTGCGCCGGCGCGAGATGAAGCGGTACGTCGTGACGATGATCACCCAGGTGCTCGTGGAGCGGGACGACCCCGCCTTTCAGAATCCGTCCAAACCCATCGGACCCTTCCTGACGAAAGAGCAGGCCGAGGAGCGCCGGGATCGGCTGGGCTGGAAGATCCTGGAGGATGCCGGGCGCGGGTGGCGCCGCCTGGTGGCCTCGCCCCGGCCCGTGCGCGTCGTCCAGCGGCTCATGATCCAAGATTCGGCGCGCGCCGGCCACATCGTGGTGGCCTGCGGCGGGGGCGGCATCCCGATCGTCCGGGACGAGAATCGCGACTACGAGGGGGTCGAGGCGGTCATCGACAAGGACCTGACCTCATCGGTCCTGGCGGCGGAGATCGGGGCGGAACTCCTCATCATCCTCACCGATGTCCCCCAGGTGTACATCCACTACGGCAAGCCGGAACAGAAAGCGCTGGGGGCGGTGACCCTGGAAGAGATCGAGGCCTTGCAGCGGGAGGGCCACTTCGCCAAGGGGAGCATGGGACCCAAGGTGGAGGCGATCGTGAATTTCCTCAAAGCGGGCGGCAAGCGCGGCCTGATCACCAGCCCCGCGCGGCTCGCCGACGCCATGGACGGCCGCGCCGGAACGCATTTCATCGGCAAGATCTGACGCGATGACTGGCGGTCGACACATCACGTTTCCCAAAGCGGCCGCCCGGAGCGCCAGCTTCATCGCTGCCGAGAGCGCGGGCTGGCCGGTGCGTGACGGCAGAGCTCGCCGCCCTGAGCCTGCAGTGTACGTGATCGAGCGAATTGTCTTCCCTGGCGGTAACGACATGCAGGACGACTCCAGCGGAGCCGCCCTGCATGCACGTGGGAAGACCGGCAACCGCCTGCCAGCACGGATGAGGCTCCAGACCAATCGGCCGACGCGAAGCTACCCCTGGTGGTTCAAGACTACGCAATTTCCATTGACGCTAACCGACCTCGGGGGTAGGTTCACGGCATCCATTCCATGCGACTCCCGTCGGTCATGCGGCGAAGGAGACCGGCGGCTAAATGCGTCGTCATAAGCCTGAGAGGAGGGGCCCCGCAGGGGTGCGGCTGACCTCTTGTGCTGGGTTGTGCCGAGTATTCATAGGGGAACGCTAACAGAAAGGAGTCGGAGCATCGTTCACCAGACACGTTGTGCTGGCCTCCCTGATCGTCGCGTTATCGCTCACTCTTGCTGCGCCGAGTGAAAGCGCGACCTATCCTTCGCGGCCGCTCGAGATCGTCGCCCCCGCCAACCCCGGCGGCGGCTGGGATGCGCTCGCCCGCACCATCAACCGCGCCCTTGAGGTCGAGAAGCTCTACCCGCAGCCGATGTCGGTGCTCAACAAGCCGGGCGGCGGTGGCGCGGTCGGCCTGGCCTACATCTTCCAGAAGAAGGGGGACGACTACGAGATGGTCGTCTTCTCCCCGCCCCTGATCATCAACACCATCAACAAGACCTTCACCCAGAACTACAAGGAGCTGACCCCGCTGGCCAAGCTCATCACCGACTACCAGATCTTCATCGTGAAGGCCGACTCCCCCTACAAGACCTTCAAGGATCTGCTGGACGCCATCAAGAAGAACCCCGATGCGGTCAAGTTCGCCGGCGGCTCCTCGCCGGGCTCCATGGATCACCTGGCGTTCTGCAAGGTGGCGCAGCTGGCGGGCATCAACCCCAAGGAGTCTGTCGTATGTGGCCTTCTCGGGCGGCGGCGAGGCCATCACGACCCTCCTGGGCGGCAACGTGGCCTTCGTCTCCAGCGGGATCGGCGAATCGCTGGCCCAGATCCAAGCCGGGACCGTGCGCGCCCTGGCCGTCACCTCCCCCACGCGGCTCGGCGGCCCCCTGAAGGACGTCCCGACCGTCAAGGAGGCTGGGATCAACACCACCTACGAGGTCTGGCGCGGCGTCTTCGGCGTCCCCGGCATGTCCAAGGACGCCCAGGCCTGGTGGGCCAAGACCCTGAAGACCATGGTCGGCACCAAGACCTGGAAGGAGTCGCTGGAGAAGCTCCAGTGGGTGGATGCCTACGCCGGCGCCGAGGACTTCACCAAGTTCCTGGCGGACGAACAGAAGTCCTATCAGGAGCTGATGATCACCCTCGGGTTCGCGAAATAGGACGTCGCTCCTCCGCTCTGCTTGCCGGGACCGGGCCGCTCCGTGGCCCGGTCCCGGCAACGTGTCGGAGTCCTGGCATGAAACAGAACAAAGAAGAACGGATTGCCAGCCTTGTGCTTGATCGTCGGCTCCCTCGCCTACCTGGTGGGGGCTTTCTCATTCCCATGCCGACGCTGAAGCAGCAGCTCGGCCCGGACGGCTTCCCCAAGGCGATCGGGCTCGGCCTGCTGATCCTGTCGTGCATCTACGCCTTCCAGGTGTTCACGGGCCGTGAGCTGGACCGAGCAAAGACGGAAGAGATCGAGAAGCGGGCGGCCATCATCGGGGCCGAGGAAAAGGTCGAAGGGCACGGCCGACCTGAAGACGATGGGCTTCATGCTGGGCGTGATGCTGCTCTACGCCTTCGTCTTCGAGCACCTCGGCTACGCCATCTCCACCTTCCTGGCGTTCATGGCGGGCTGTCTCTACCTGGACCGCCGGCACTTGGTGCGCGATGCCATCATCGCGGTGATCGCCAGCTTCGTGCTGCAGTACATCTTCAGCGTCTACCTGCGCGTCAAGCTGCCCGCTGGTCCGCTGAGCTTCTTGGGGTCTGTGACCGGAGCAGCAGGAGGTCTCCCGTGGATTTCTGGCACAACGTCACCCTGGGGTTTAGCGTCGCGGCGACGCCGTTCAACCTGCTCCTTGCCTCGTCGGCGTCTTCCTGGGGACGATCATCGGCGTCCTGCCGGGGATCGGCCCCATGACGGGCGTCGCGCTCCTGATCCCGCTCACCTTCAGCCTGACCCCGACCTCGGCCATCATCCTGATGGCGGGGATCTACTACGGCGCGATGTACGGCGGCTCGACCACCTCGATCCTGGTCAACACGCCGGGGGAATCCTCCAGCGTCGTGACCTGCCTGGACGGGTACGAGATGGCGAAGAAGGGCCGCGGCGGCCCGGCCCTGGCGGCGGCCGCCATCGGCTCGTTCGTCGCCGGCACCTTCGCGACCCTCATGCTCATGATCTTCGGCCCCTGGGTCGCCCAGATCGCCCTGAACTTCGGGCCGCCGGAGTTCTTCTCCCTGATGGTCGCGGGGCTCACCGTGGTGACGTCCCTGGCGGGCCGCTCGATGGTCAAGGCCTTGCTCTCGACCTTCTTCGGCTCTGGCGATCGCCACCATGGGCATCGACATGCAGAGCGGGGTGCCCCGCTTCACCTTCGGGAACCCGGAGTTGATGGACGGCCTCGAGTTCCTGACGGTCGCGATCGGGCTCTTCGCCCTGTGCGAGGTGCTGGTCAATCTGGCGGACATGAAGGAGGCGGTGCAGGAGCGGCTGAGCATCAAGGGCGGCCTGTGGATGACCAAGGAGGACTGGAAGCGCTTCATCCCCTCCTGCATCCGCGGCACGCTGTCGGGCTTCTTCGTCGGCGGGATCGCCGGCGCCGGCGCGGCCGTGGCCAGCTTCGTCTCCTACGGCCTGGAGAAGAAGGCCAGCAAGTACCGGGACGAGCTCGGCAAGGGGGCGATCGAGGGGGTGACCGGCCCCGAATCGGCCAACAACGCCGCGGCGGGCGGCGCCCTGATCCACCTGCTCTGCCTGGGCATCCCCGGGCAGCGGCACGACCGCCATCATGCTGGGCGCCCTGCTCATGCTCGGGCTCCAGCCGGGCCCGCTGCTCTTCCAGCAGCAGCCGCAATTCGTCTGGGGGCTGATCGCCAGCATGTACATCGGCAACGTCATGCTGCTGGTCCTGAACCTGCCCCTGGTCGGCATGTGGGTCAAGCTCCTGGACGTCCCGCTGTACCTGCTGCTGAACTTCATCATCCTGTTCTCGTTCCTGGGCGTGTACACCATGAACAACAGCGTCCAGGACCTGGTGCTCATGGTGGGGTTTGGCGTGATCGGCTACCTGATGAAACGGCTGGATATCCCCGCTTCGCCCATCATCCTGGGGATGGTGCTGGGAAAGCTCATGGAAGAGAAGATGCGCCAGTCGCTCGGTCATCTCCGATGGGAGCCTCATGATCTTCGTCACCCGCCCGATCTCCGCCATTCTGCTGCTCCTGGCGCTGATCTCGATCACCAACCCGTACTGGAAACAGATCGGCGGCGCCGTCCGCAGGCTGTTGGGCACGCCACGTCCCACCTAAGAGAAACCCGCTTCGCCAGATACAGAACGACCCGATGGAGTTCTGCGGCCCCATCGGGTCGTGTGTTCTTGGCTGCGCTGGCCGCGAGGCTTCTCGGCGGAATTCGTCGCCCGAAGGAGAGAAATGTCAGCCGCCGACAGGGCGGCTGACGCCCGCATCAGCCCTTCACCGCCCCCCGCGCCAGCCCTTCCACGTAGAACCGCTGCAGGAACAGGTACAGGAGAATCGTCGGGAGGCTTCCGATGAGGGAGGCGGCCGTCAGCATCGGCCACTGGATCACGAATTCGCCGACGAGGAACGCAACCGCCCAGGGTCACGGTTCGCTTCTCGTCGATGGACACGAGACAGAGGGCCCAGAGCAGGTCCTGCCAGGCGAGCAGGAACGCGAAGAGCAGCGTCGAGACGGTGCCCGGCACCGCGACCGGGCAGATGATCCGGACGAAGATCTGGAGCCGCGAGGCGCCATCCACCAGGCCGGCCTCGTCCAGTTCCTTGGGAATGGAATCGAAATAACCCTTGGACATCCACGCGGCGAACGGCAAGCAGATCGTCACGTAGGCGATGATCAACCCGGTGAGCGTGTTGTATAGCTCGAGTGCCGCCAGGATCTGGAAGTAGGGGCCGATGACCAGAACGCCGGAGATCATCTGGGTTGCCAGGAAGAACGCGAGCAGGCTGGTCCGGCCACGGAACTGGAAGCGGGAAAAACCGTACCCGGCCAGGGCGCCCACCACGGTCGAGAGAACGGCGGTCACGCCCGAGACCACCATGCTGTTCCAGAAGTAGAGCGCGAAGGGCTTCAGCGTCCACATCTCGCTGTACGCTTGGAGCGTGAACTGCTTCGGGATCCAGCGTACGGGCAGGCTCAACGCCTCGGCCTCGCTCTTGAAAGAGGTGGAAAGCATGAAGATGAAGGGAAAGCATCGCGAACCCGGCGGACAGGACGAGGAGACTGTACGAGACGATGGCGTCAACCCGCCGCTCCCGCCGCTCGGACGACAAGGCCGCGCTCTTCATCGCTCCCTCCCCACGAGAATGATGTAGGGCAGGCTCAGAATGAAGAGTACCGCGCTCATCAGAATGGCCATGGCCGATGCGTACTCGAAGGTGAAGAACTGGAAGTAGGTCTTGTAGACCAGCGTGGAGAGGACCTCGGTCAAGGTGCCCGGACCGCCGCCGGTCATGGCGACGACCAGGGCGAACCGACGGAACTCCCAGACCATGTCCAGAGCCAGGGCGATGATGATGATGGTGCTGAGGCCGGGCAGCGTGATGTGAAAGAACCGCCTCAGCTTCCCCGCCCCGTCCACGGCGGCCGCCTCGTACAGTTCTCGGGGAATGGCCATGAGTCCCGCCAGGAGCATCACCATCACCAGGGGATAGCCGCGCCACACATTGGCGATGATCACGGACGGGAAGGCGAGAGTGGGGCTGGAGAGCCACTGGAACTCGGCGGGAAAGCTCGGGAGAATCATGCGGATCAGCGGGTTCATCGCGCCGTGGATGGGGTTCAGGACCCAGCGAAAAAGGATGCCGGCCACCACGTCGGGGATCGTCCAGGGGATGAGGGCCACCAGCCGGAAGAACGTCTGGCCGGGGAGCGCCTGGTTCAGCGCGAGCGCCAGGCCGAGACCCAGGACGAAATGGCCGGCCAGGCTCCAGGCGACGAAGGCAACGGTGTTCTTGAAGGTCTGCCACAGCACCGGGTCGCGGAACGCCTTCTGGTAATGGGCCAGGGTGAGGTTCCAGCCGCTGCCCCCCTCGGGGGTGACGCTCGCCTTCAGGGTGATGAAGGCGGGAAAGATCAGGACCGCCGCCAGCATCAGCGTGGCAGGCAGGACGAAGAAGTACCCGAGGTGGCGATCATGCCAGGCATGGCCTGAACGCATCATGAGCTCCCGCCATCAGACAACGAGCCAGGGGGAGAATTATTCCCCCTGGCTCGTTCGGAGTCAACAGGGAAGGGACCGACTACTGACCGCTGAGGGTTCGATTGGCCGACGCGTGGGCGTCTTTCAGGGCCTGCTCGGGGGTCTTCTGGCCCGAGAATGCCTCCTGGACCGCCGTGATCACGGCGTCGCCGATCTTCGGCCACTCGGGAATCCGCGGCTCGAGCTTCGCGAACGGGGCCTGGGCCGAGTACACCTTGGCGAACTTGTCGTTCTGCATCTCGGGACCGTTCTTGACGTCCAGTCGCGCGGACAGGACGGCGGCGATCTGGAAGTTCCGCAACTGGATGTCGTGGCCGTACCAGTACTTGTAGACCTTCCAGGCCGCCTCGGGGTTCTTGGTGGAGGCGCTGATGACGCGCATCCCGTACTCGGCCGCGGTCACCTTCTTCTTGGGGCCCGCCGGGACCGGCACCGCCGTCAGCGTCTCGGGCACCTTCATATTGGGGTTGATGGCCTGCACGATCTTCCACGCCTGGGGCACCGAGATGTTCATGGAGACCTTCTCGTGCGCGACCTGGGTCCGGACCTCCTGCGCCCCCTGCTCGATCACCCCCGGCGGCACCACCTTGTGCTTGGTGAACAGCTCCACGTAGAACTTGAAGCCCTCGAGGAACTCCGGGCTGTCCATGGCCGAGCGCTTGCCGTCCGCCGTGAGGAACTCCGCCGCCCGCGCCCCAGATGAACGGGTTGAGGCGCATGAAGAGGCCCTCCTGGCGGGCGCCGATGAGGCCGATGCCGTACCGGGAGCCGGTCGTCAGCTTCTTGGAGTACTCCACGAGCTGATCCCAGGTCGCCGGGGGCTTGGTGGGATCCAGCCCGACCTCCTTGTAGTGGTTCATGTTGATGAGCATCCCCATGGGATTCACGAAGTCGGGGAGGCAGTAGATCTTTCCCTTGTACTTGCAGACCTCGAGGGCGGCCTTGATCGTACTGGGCGAGGAACTTCTGGCCGCCCTCTTTCTCGATGAAGGGGTCGAGGGGCAAGAGGTAGCCCCGCTCCGCGAACATGGGGATGGGCCGATGCTGGAAGTGCGCGATATCGGCCGCCGCCTTGGCCTGCGAGGTGGCGGTGTAGACGGTCTCCTTGTCGGCGTAGCGGCTCTCGTCGCGGACGACCTCGATCCCGGGGTTCGCCTTGTTGAAGTCGTCCTTGAACGCATCCAGCGCAGTGACCCAGGGCTTCTCGCCCCAGTGCCAGGTCTGGAATCGGATCTTGACGTTTTCCCCCGCCGCCGCCGGGCTGGCGATCGCAACGGCGAACCCAAGGATCAGCGCCCCGACGATCCACCGTCGACTCCTCCGTGCCATGACACACCTCCTGTTTCGCTGAGATATCGTTTCCGCACGTGGGCGCGACCAGCGCCCATCCGATTGGGGCACAGCACCATGATGATACCAAAGTGGACGAGGTCGACGTGGACTTGCTCGGCGACCGGGGTCAGGATAGACGTCAGCATCAGGATCAGCACCGTGGAATCCACGGCCATCCCGGCAAGGAGCAGGAAGCCGATGATGACCAGCATGACAACCCACGGGGTGCTGGAAATCCCCAGCATGACCTCGGCCATCTTCTGTGGGATCTGCTCCCAGATAATGCCGTAGCTGAAGGTCGCCGATAGCGCGATGAGAAGCATGACCATCCCGACATCGACGACGGTAGTCTCCAGCGTCTGGAGCAGTCCTTTCCAGGATGACTGCTTGTAGACGATCGCTCCGATCGCAATGGCATACACGCACGCGAACGCGCCCGCTTCGGATGGGGTGAACATGCCGAATCGCATGCCGGCCAACAGGATGATCGGGAACAGAAAGGCCCAGATGCAGTCGACGAACGTCTTTGCGATCTCCTTGAGGGGTGCCCGCTGCCCCCTTTCGGGGAGATAGCCCTTTTGCCTGGCCCGGATACCAACCGCAACCATCAAGAATAGCGTCATAAGTAGGCCGGGAACCATCCCCGCCGCAAACAACCGCCCGATGGAGACTTCGGCGATGCTGCCATAGAGAACCAGCCCGATACCGGGGGGAATCATTGTCGTGATCAATGCGCTGCAGCCAACGACGGCTGCCGAGAACCCTCCGGAGTATCCCCGCTTTTCCATGCTGGGTCCCAGCACGCGCGAGAGCATGGCGGCGTCACCGATCGCCGAGCTCGTGATCCCGCCCAGCGAGGCCGCAATCACCATGTTGCTTTGAGCCGTTCCGGCGCGCATATGTCCCGTGAGCACCGATGCGAGCTTCATGACCCGCTCGGTGATACCGCTTTCGTTGAGCAAGTTGCCGGCGAGGATGAACAGGGGAATTGCGAGCAGAAGGAAGTTCTGCGTCTGGGAAAGCACCTGTTGAACGGGCATCGTCAGGGGCAGCGTTGGATTCTGGAGGAAAAAGGCGACGCCGGAAATCCCGAAGGCAAAGGGAACCGGCATTCCCATCAGCATGAAGAGAAAGAATAGAATCATCACCAAGGTCATTGCATGACCTCCCAACTGTCGGGAACAGTGAGAGCCCTGTTCAGATTACTTCGCCGCTGACGATGTCATCACGCCTCTCGATCGGCTCCCCCGTCGCTATCGCTCGCAGGAACGTCTTGACCTTCAGGATGGCGGTGATCAACATCAGGGCACAGCCAATCGGAACGCTCAGAGTGACCCAGGTATAGCTGAAACCCGGGATCCCCTGGAATGTTCTCAATCGGGTCGTGTAGGCAAGCCAGAACCCATATCCGATCATGCCCACGAGAAAGGCAATGATGATCATATAATTGACGCACTTGAGATAGAGCTGCGCCTTCAGGGGCAGCTTACCCGCGATCACCTCGATGCAGAAGAGCCTATCCAACCGCATCGCGGCATCGGCGCCCAGAAAGACCGTCCACGCAAAAAGAAACGTTGCCACATCCATTGCCCAGTTCAAGGGGTGGTAGAGAAATCGGCCTGCCGCCGCGGCAAAAACCAAGAATGAAAGAATCCCCAATGACGCATACGGCGAGGCGCATCTCGTACTTGCAGATAACCGCGTACATTTCCTTCATCAGCGAGCACCTCCACGGATGGCGGGGGCCCCACCCCCGAAGCATGACGCGGCCGCTCCACCGCTGATCACCGACCGGGTGGTGACGTACGGCGAGATGCCCGGTCCAGGGCACCTGAGCTCGGGTCATGCCGACCCGGGTGCCCTGGACCGCCATCAACCACGCCGTAAAACCGGCAGCCTTGCCCTCGCTCACTTCTTTCCGATTTCCCCAAAGACCTTGTTCTTCACATCGGCAATCTTCAGAACCTCATAGGCTTTCTCGCCAGCCTTCTTGAAAGCCGCCAGGTCAACATTATCCACGGCCACCATTCCCCGCTTTGTCGTCAGGTCTTGCTTGACCTCTTTCTCAAGCTTGTCCATGATGAGCTTCGAGGTCTCGATCCCGGCCTTGTCGCATTCCTCGACGAGGATCTTCTGGTAGTCTGCCGGCAGCGCATTGAACCACTTCGAGCTGATGACTTCGAAATTGACGAGCATGATATGTCGCGTCTCGCTCACGTACTTGAGAACCTCGTAGAAGCGCCCGGCAGGGATGTTGTTGTAGACGAGCTCAACCCCGTCCATGGCCTTTTGCTGGAGGGCCGGGTACATGTCGCCGAATGCCATGGCGACGGGGGTTGCGCCCAGGGCGCGCACCGACTCCTGCCAGATGGGCGCAGGCGGAGTCCTGATGCGAAGACCCTTCAAGTCCTCCGGGTTCCGGATCGGCTTGTTCGTGAAGAAGTGCCTGTACCCCTGCACCCAGCTATACGAGAGAACCTTCATCCCGTGCTTGTTCGCCAGCTCGTCGAGAAAGCCCCGCACGGTCGGCGAATTCTTGAGTTTCGCCACTTCGTCAAGGTTCTCAGCGAAGTAGGGGCCATTCATGATGGCAATCCCGGGAACGTAGTTTCCCATACGGGCCGAGTCGGTATTTTGCCCTATGTTTGCCCCTTGTCTTATCTGCTCAATAATGTCTTCCTCAACGCCAAGCTGGGCGCTGGGAAACACCTCGATCTTGAGGCCGCCCTTCGTTTTCTCTTCAACAGCTTTGGCCCAGGTCGTGAATCCCTGGTGATAAGGTTCTTTTGCACCCAACACGTGGTTGAATTTTAAGACATACGTCCCAGCGTTCGCCGTCGAGCACACGACGGCGAATGACAAGACAACTATTGCTAACCACACAAGCCTTCCGGTCGCGGTCTTCATGGGAAATCTCCTCTCATCGACACTGGGTTCTACGGCATCTCATCTAGCGGTGATCGGTGTTTCCCTCCTTTCTGTTTGCCGTTTTGAAAAGGAGAAATACTATCGGGTTCTGTGGCGTTGCGGCTCCCCCTCGCCGCCGCCCGCCTTGTATCCGAGCCGCGCCGACAGGTCCGCCGCCACGGCGGCGAGCACCTTGCGGATGTCCAGCAGGCGCAGCCGCGGAAGCCGGCTCGTCGGCCCCACGACGCAGAGCGAGGCGCACACCACGCCGGCATGATCCCGGACGGGGGTGGCAATGCACCGGATGCCCGCCACGTGCTCTTCATTGTCGAAAGCGAACCCGGTCGCCCGGATTCGGGCGAGTTCCCGGCGGAACGCCGCCGCGGTGGTGATGGTCCGCGCCGTTTTCTTCTCGAAGACGGTCCGGGCGATGATGCCGTCTGCCTCGTGATCGGGCAGCCAGGCGGCCAAGGCCTTGCCGACCGCCGTGCAGTACAGCGGCCGACGAGCCCCCACCTCCTGCACGACCCGCACCGGCCCATCGGACTCTCGCTTGGCCACCACGGTGACCATGCCATCGCTCAGCACGGCGAGGCTCGCGCCTTCACCCGTTCGGCGGCTCAACTCGTCGAGGAACGGCATCGCCATCTCGGCAAGTTGCGCGCCGGTCCAGTGTTTGCCGGTGAGCCGAAAGAGCTTCGGCCCCAGGCGGTACGGGTGGCTGTCGCCATCCTGCACGAGATAACCAAAATCCACCAGCGCGCGGACGATGTGGTGGGTGGTGCTCCGGGGTAGGGCGGTTTTTCGGGCGATCTCGGAAAGAGTCGCCGCGCCGCCGACCGCCGCGGTTGCCTCGATAACCCGGAGACCGCGCTCGAGGGACTGGTGGGTCTGCAGATGGATGGACGCCATGGCGGCACTCCCCATTTTCATATAATGAAACAAACACAAAAAGACTATCTCACACCGATAAACATGTCAATCGCGGTTTCCGGTGACCGCCACGGCGCGCATACGCGCTATCGCTCTCGCATCCCCGAGACGGTCGCGCCCTCGGCGACGGCAATCCACCTCGGCCGCTCGTTCCGAAATTTTCGCTTGACAGCGACAAAGCGTCCGAGGTACCAATTCTCCACAATGTAAACATAGTTCCATATGTGGAACTGGGTCGCCGCGCGATCCGCGACGTCTCGCTCGACCCGGGCACGGGAGCCCGCCGTCATGAGCAGTGTCGTCAAGGTCTTCCACATCCTCGAGACCATCGTCTCCCACCAAGAGCGCGGCCTTGCCTATTCCGAGGTGGTGGCCAAGACGCAACTGCCCAAGGCGACCACCCATCGGGTCCTCAAGTCCTTGGTAGAGATGGGGTACGTCCGGTTCAACGCCGAGGCCGGGCGGTACTCCGGCGACCTCAAGCTGGCGTTGCTCGGCTCCGCGGTGACCTCCCACTTCACGCTGAAGGACTTCGTCCGGCCGCACCTCCGCGCGCTGCAGGCCGAGACCGGGCATACCTGCAACCTCGGCGTCCTCGACGGGGATGCCGGGGTCTATCTGGACAAGCTCGAATCGCCCGAGGCGTTCCGCGTCCGGCTCTATTCCGACATCGGCAAGCGGTTTCCGCTCCACTGCACGGGCATGGGGAAGATTCTGTTGGCCGGCATGCGCCCGGCGGAAGCGAGCAGGATTCTTGCGCGCCGGCTCAAGGAGTTCACTCCCCACACCATCACCGATCCGGTCACGCTCAAGCGAGAACTGGATCGGGTGCGACGGTGCGGGTATGCGCTGGATCGGGAAGAGATCACGCGCGGGATCGTGTGCATCGCGGCGCCGATCCGGAATCGGGATGGGGAGACGGTGGCAGCCATCAGCGTCGCGTTTCCCGCCTATATCAGCCGCGAGCGTGGTATGCGCGACGATATCCGCTGTGGTGACCAGGTGTGCGGCCGCGATCACGGCGGCGCTCCAGGGATCGGGGGCGTCGGCGCGCGATCGGGCGGAGCGCGCGGCCAGTCGGCCCGCGCGTCAGTCGCAGCTCGGCTGATCCGCCGTCCCGGGTGAGTGCGCGAGAGGGTCTGTCGCGGGGGGGAACGATCTGCGGTATTCGCTCGCCGCGGCGAGGCCGTTCGGCGACGTGATGGCGAGCCAGTAGATTCGGGCTCGCGAGTGCGTCACGGTGGTCGAGGGAAACTAACCGCCCCGGTTTCGACGGATGCCGGGGCTCTCAGTGGCTCGGAAACAAGAGCCAAAGGAGGCAGCGATGGCCGAGGACAAGCCGAAATACTATTACCGGATCAAGGATGTGCCGCTGGTGCCGCTCACCGAAAAGGTCGGGACCCGGTTCATCAAGGGGGACAACGTGCTGCTGAGCTTCATCGAGCAGCCGCCGGGAGCGACGTTCGCGATCCACAGCCATCCGGTGGAGCAGATCCTGGTGATCCTGGAGGGCTCGGAGGAGCATGTCTGCGGGGACCAGAAGTTCCTGATGCAGGCCGGCGACGTGTGCATTCACCCTGCCAACGTCCCCCATGGGGGAAGCACGCCGACGGGGTTCAAGGGGATCGACATCTTCATCCCGCCACGGGCGGACTACCTGGAGCTGATGAAGAAGCACGGTCTGCTCAAGTAACGGAAACGACAGCTGAAAGTCATCACGCACACAGGAGGCAGGCGTCATGAAGACGGGTATGCGGATCGCGGTCGTGGTGGGGTTGGCGCTCGCCCTTGGCCTCTGGGCCGGCGGCGCCCAGGCGCAAATGACGATGAAGTTCGCCCATTTCGCGGACGAAGGCCATCCGGGTCATCTGGCTGCCAAACAGTTTTCCGCCGCCGTGGAGCAGCGGACCAACGGGCAAATCAAGATCCAGATCTTCCCCAACAACGCGCTCGGCGCACCGCCGGAGCAGGCCGAGCAGGTGAAGATGGGCGTCACCGACATGGGGCTGCCCACCCAGGGTCAGTTCGACAAGTGGATCAAGGCCTTTGGCGTGGTGATGCTTCCTTTTGCCTATGACGACTGGGATCACGTGCATCGGACGTTGGACGGCCCCTGCTTCGACTGGTTCAAGCAACTGGCCGAAAAGGAGGGGTTCATCCTCCTGTCCAACTGGGAATACGGCTTCCGGAACCTGACCAACAACAAGCGGCCCATCAACACGCCCGACGATGTGAAGGGGTTGAAGGTCCGGGTTCCGCCCGAGATGCAGATGACAGCCGCCTTCCAGGCCATGGGGGCGGTCACCGCCACCATCGCCTTCCCTGAGGTGTACATGGCCCTGGCGCAGGGTGTGGCGGACGGCGAAGAGAACCCCATCTCGGTCATCTACTTCATGAAGTTCTACGAGGTCCAGAAGCACCTGGCCGTCACGCGGCACATCTACAACAACATGATCCACACCATCAGCGCCAAGACCTGGGCCAAGCTCACCCCCGAGCAAAAGACCATCTTCCAGGAGGAGAGCAAGAAAGCCGGGGCGTGGATGCGCCAGCAGGTGGTTGCCCAGGAGGAGGACCTGATCAAGAAGATGCAGGCGACAGGAACGCAGGTGACCCGGCCGAACCTGGCCCTCTTCCGCGCGGCCATGAAGCCGGCCTACGACAAGATCTCGGCCTATGCGGGTCAGGAGAACGCCAAGAAGTTCCTGGAGTACGTGGAGGCGGCCCGGAAGAAGTAGGCCGGAAGGATTCCAGGCGAGGAGCGCGAGGCTGATGGTCACCGGTGCGATATTTGGGCTGCTGGTCCTGCTGATGTTCTTGGGGGTTCCCATCGCGGTCAGCATGGCGCTGACGTCCATTCTGAGCTTTCTGATGCTGGGGGGCCCCGATTTACTGGTGATGGTTCCGCAGCGAATGTACTCCGGGACCACCAGCTTCACGCTCCTTGCCATTCCCTTCTTTATCCTGGCCGGCAACCTGATGAACACGGGGGGAATCACGGTCCGCCTGATCCATTTCGCGCAGTGCCTGGTGGGGCATATCCGTGGCGGACTGGGTCACGTAACCGTCGTGACCAACATGATCATGGCAGGGATGTCCGGTGCGGCCGTGGCGGACGCCGTCGGTACCGGGAACATCCTGATCCCGGCCATGGAGAAGGCCGGCTACCCGCGGGTGTTCTCGGCGGCACTGGTAGGCGCGGCGGCCACCATCGGCCCCATCATCCCGCCCAGCATTCCCTTCGTGATCTTCGGTAGCATGACCGGCACCTCGGTTGGCCGGCTGTTTCTGGGTGGCTTCCTGCCCGGGGTCTTGATGGGACTCCTCCTGATGATTACCGTGGCCATCCTTTCGAAGAAACGCGGCTATCCGCGGGAGCGGCGCGCGACGCTCGGAGAGTTGGCTTGGGCCACGGTCCAGGCCGCGCCTGCGTGGGGCTCGCCGCTCATCATCATCGGCGGGATTCTGGCCGGCATCTTCACTCCCACCGAGGCGGCGGCCGTCGCAAGCATCTACGCCCTGCTCGTCGGCATGTTCGTCTATCGGGAGATCCGTCTGGCGGATCTTCCGCGGATCCTGTGGGAGACCGTCCGGAACTCGGTCCAGGTGATGTTCATCATCGCGTCCGCCAGCGTCTTCGGCTGGCTGCTGATCCAGCAACAGGTGCCCACGAAAGTCGTCGAGGGATTGACGGCCCTGACGAATGAGCCCTGGCTGGTGCTCCTGATCGTCAACCTCATCCTGCTCCTGCTGGGCTGCTTCATGGAGGGGATCGCCATCATGCTGCTCACCATCCCCGTCTTCATGCCCCTGGTGGCGCGGGTGGGGGTGGATCCGGTGCACTTCGGGGTTCTGATGTCGCTAAACCTGATGATCGGCCTGCTTACCCCACCGGTCGGGATGTGTCTGTATGCGGTCTCGAGCATCAGCAAGGTGCCAATCTGGCCACTGGCGCGGGAGCTGGGGCCCTACATTGTGGCCCTCCTGGTCTGTCTGGGCCTGATCACCTATTTCCCCTGGATCGTCGTCTGGATCCCGAACCTGGTCATGGGGGCGTCGCGATGAGCCGCGCAGCTGAGGCGTCGGGCGACAGCGGAGCGGCGCGGGCGGACCGTGTCTCTGGATGGCTGCATGCGCTGGATGAGCTCCATCTGCCTGGTGATACTGCTTGCCATCGTTTCTCTGATGGTCCTCATACGGTTTTTCCCGATCATGGCCCTGGGATGGGAAGACGAAGTGGTGGAACTGGCGTTTGCGTGGATGATTTTTCTGGGCTCGGCCGCCGTCTGGCGAAGCCACGAGCACATCGTCATCGATTTCCTTCCCCAGGCACTGGCGGGCTCCCGGGCGGGCCGCGTGCTGGAGATGGTCGTTGGTATTCTGGTTCTCGCCTTCCTGGGTGTGTACACCTGGTACGGATGGCTCCTTACCATTCAGTCGCAGGGGAACACGTCACCGATGCTGGTGCTGCCTAAGCCGCTCTGGTATGCAGCGGTTCCGGTGTCGGGACTTGTGATGATTGGGTACACGGTGGCTCGTCTGTGGCCAGTCATCGGGGCGGCCAACGGCAAACGGGGGACAGGCGAGGCGCGATGACACCGGCGACAACCCGCGGCGCCTGAGCACCGACGGGACGTCGGCGCGGCTCCGGAATAGGTTCTTGGTCTCGTACAAAGCGGAGAATGGCATAACCGGTCACCGTTCACCTGTGCCACGCTACGGACGAACCGGTGAAGCCCGGGCAGGTGAGAGTCGCGAGAGTGGAGTGCATGTGGGAGACACGAGGGCTGGAGCGAATCGAAAGGAGACAGTCATGATGCGGAAGATCGGGTTCCTGATGGTGGCTCTACTCGCCGTGGCGCTAGTGGTCCCGGCGCCGGCGAAGGCGGCGTTCCCCGAGCGCGACATCACGCTGATCGTGCCGTGGGCGGCGGGGGGCGGGACGGACACGTTGGCCCGCACACTGGTGAAGAACGGGAAGAAGTACTTCGGGGTCAACATCAACGTGCAGAACGTGACCGGCGGGACCGGTGTGATCGGGATGAACCAGGTGGCCCGGGCCAAGCCGGACGGCTACACGGTCGGCCGTGATCACCTTCAACCTCAGCACCTACCGGCTGCTCGGGCCAGTCCGAGCTGTCCTACCGGGACTTCGACCTCATCGCCCTGCTCAACCGGAGCATCGCAGGCCTCACGGTGAAGGCCGATTCCCAGTTCAAGACCTTGAAGGACCTGGTGGAGTACGCCAAGGCGAATCCGGGCGTGGTCACGGTGGGCCACTCGGGACCGGCCGGCGCCTGGCATCTGGCGGCGGTGGCCATCGCCCACAAACAACGGCCTGAAGTTCACCTTCGTGCCCTTCGACGGCGCGGCGCCGACCCGCACGGCCCTGGTGGGCGGTCACATCACGGTGTGCTCCAGCGGCATGGACGAGGTGCTCCAGTTCTACCAGACGAAGCAGGTCCGCATCCTGGCGGCCAACAGCCCGACCCGCCACCCGGCCTTCCCCGACGTCCCGACGATGGCCGAGGCCGGCTACCCCATCGAGAACCCGATCTTCGACTGGCGCGGCCTGGCCGCCGCCAAGGGGACCCCGCCCGAGGTCCTGAAGGTTCTGCGGGAGGGGTTCCAGAAGGCGGCGGAGGATCCGGAGTACATCGCCCTGATGGACAAGCTGGCCCTGCCGCGAACCTACCTGGAGTCTGATAAGTTCCAGGAGTTCCTGGTCGGCATGGAGAAGAGCCTGGAGCCGACGCTGGATCTGGTCGGCCTGCTGAAGAAGAAGTAGCGCCTGTCCTCCCGATTGGGTCCGGAGGCGCCCCGCGGCCGGCGGTCGCGGGGCGCCCTGTGCCTGGCCGGGAATGGAGTCGGTATGCCGCCCGTATCCATGAAGAAAGTCGACATCGTCTCTGCACTCTGTGTCATTCCCATCTGCATCTATGTGTTCTATGAATCCGGACGATGGCCTATCCTCCCCGACCTGGGCAATCCGGCCTGGATCCCGCGCGGGGTTGCAGTCGTGTTGTGCGGGGCCGCGTTGCTCCTGCTGGGCAAGGCGCTCAAGGGCGGCTCGCTCACCCTGCCGGCGCGGCTGGAGGGGGCGGATCGGACCCGCGTCCTCTGGGTGGCCGTTCTGACTGGGGCCTATGTGTTCGGGATCGAGCGCCTGGGATTCATGACGGCGACCGCCCCCTACCTGTTCGGCTTCAGCCTGGCCTTGGGGGAGCGGCGCTGGGCGCGCCTGGCCCTGTTCGCCATCGTGGTCCCTGTGGCCACGTACCTCCTCTTCAACACGGCCCTCAACGTGCCGCTCCCGCGCGGCCTGTTCCGCTAGCGGGGCGGGAGAGTCTGAATCATGGTTGATCTCGGTCTGCTGCTGCACGGTTTTGGAACGGTGCTCTCCGGCTACAACCTCATCGCGCTGGTCCTGGGCTCTTTCTTCGGCATCATCATCGGCGCCATCCCGGGACTCACCGCCACCATGGGGATCGCCATCCTGGTGCCGTTCACCTTCGGCATGACCCCCATCACGGGAATCGTCATGCTGCTCGGGATCTACACGGGGGCGATCTACGGCGGCGGCATCGCCTCCATCCTGATCAAGACGCCGGGCACGCCGGCCGCGGCCGCCACCGTGTTCGACGGCTACCCGATGGCGCAACAGGGGCTGGCCGGGAAAGCCATCGGGATCGCGACGATCTCCTCGGGGATCGGGGGGACGTTCACGGCGCTCTGTCTGGCCTTCTTTGCCCCCATCCTGGCCACCTTCGCCCTGCGCTTCTCGGCGCCCGAATACTTCGCCCTGGCGTGTTTCGGCCTGTCGGTCACGATCACGCTGTCGGGCCGGTCACCGGTCAAAGGGGTCATCTCGGGCCTGCTGGGCCTGCTCCTGGCGATGGTCGGCCTGGACCCGATGGGAGGGTTCCAGCGGTTCACCTTCGGGTTCGCCGAGCTGACCGGGGGCCTCTCCTTCGTGCCGATGCTCATCGGCCTGTTCGCCCTGTCCGAGGGCTTCCGCCAGGTGGAGGTCATCCTCACGGCGCCCAAGGTCAGCGCGGTGCTCAAGAACATCCTTCCGACGCTCAAGGACCTGAAGGCGTGCCTGCCGGCGTACCTGCGGGCCTGCCCCATCGGCCTGATCGTCGGGATCACGCCGGCCATCGGGGCCGACACCGCCGCCTTCCTGAGCTACGCCGAGACCAAGCGGGCGTCGAAGGATCCGGAGAGTTTCGGGAAAGGGAATCCGGCCGGCGTGGCCGCTGCCCAGTGCGGCGAGAACGCCAGCACGGGCGGCGATGTCCTCCCCATGATCACCCTGGGGATTCCCGGAGACGCCGCCACGGCCGTCCTCATGGGAGCGCTCACCATCCACAACCTCCAGCCCGGCCCCATGCTCTTTCAGGGCCACCCCGAGGTTGTCCACCAGATCTTCGCCGGCATGATCTCGGCGAATGTCGTCTTCGTGATCCTGGGCCTCATCTTTGCCCGCTTCTTCGCCCAGGTGATCAACGTCGATCGGAAGTTTCTGATCCCCCTGATCTTCGTCACCTGCATGGTCGGCTCCTACGCCATCAACAATGTGCTCTACGATCTGGCGACCTGCGCCATCTTCGGCTTCCTCGGTTACCTCATGATCCGCTACGACTTCCCGGTGGCCCCGATGGTGCTGGCCCAGATCCTGGGGGGCATGATGGAGTCGAACTATCGCCGGGCCGTGGTCATGTTCCAGGGGGATGTCTCGATGTTCTTGACGCGGCCGATCGCCTTGACGATCCTGGCCCTGGCGGCCTTCACCACCTATGTGGCCGTGAAGCGGCAGCGGGAAGCCTTGAAGCAGGAAGCGGCGCAGCTGGCCAAGCTCGGTATGTGATCTGGTCCTCACTATCCGGAAGGAGGAGACAGCGATGATTTACGAACTGCGTACCTATCAGCTTGCCGTGGGCGGGATGGCGGACTACCTGGACCTCATCCGGACCAAGCTCTTGCCCCTGCTCGCCGAGCACGGGATCAAACCGGTCGGTTTCTGGACCACCGACATCGGGACGCTGAACGAGGTCGTGCATCTGTGGGCGTTCAACGATCTCAACGAGCGACAGGCGAAGTGGGGGGCATGGTTCAAGGACCCGCGCCGTGCCGAGATCGTGCCGCGCCTGCGCGCCGCGATCGTCAGCCAGAGCAACAAGATCCTCTCGCCGACCGAGTTCTCGCAGTTGAAGTAAGAACCTGCGGAGACCTCGAGCGCACGTCGGATCCCGTTCGCGTGTTCCAGACACGAAGAGCCCCGGGTTACCCGGGGCTCTTCGTGTCTGCGGGTCCCGCTCTATCCTGAAGGTGCGCCTCTTGCAGAGCCCGACCGAGTGACATGCCAGAGAGCGCAGCCGACGGCGACGGCGGCGGCGACAGCCACGACCTGGCGCGACGTCGCGACCAGGCCGACCGCCGACAGCGAGAAGAAGGATCCGCTCGGGCCAGGACGTCGGGCCGAGAAACCATCCGGTGAGCGCCGCCGAGGTGAGGAGGATGCAGGCAGCGGCGAGAACGAAGATCCAGAGCGTCTCGTGCCAGGCGCCCTGGAGGATCAGGGCGGGATGGTACACGAAGATGAAGGGAACGATGAAGCCACCGATGGCCAGCTTGAACGCCTCGAAGCCGGTCTTCATCGGATCGGACCCTGCGATGGCGGCCGACGCGTAGGCGGCGATGGCCACGGGGGGCGTGACGTCGGCGAGCACTCCGAAGTAGAAGGCGAAGAGATGGGCGGGAAGCAAGCCGACGCCCAGCTTCATCATGGCGGCGCCACCCACGACCACGGTCAGGATGTAGGAGGGAGTGGTTGGGATTCCCGTTCCCAGGAAGGTGTCCACGATCATGACCATGATGAGGGTGAGCAGGAGCCAGCCGCCCGAGAGGGAAATGAAGAGGCTGCTGAAGGCCAGCCCCAGCGCCGTCTGGGCGATCACCGCCACGATCATTCCGGCTGCCGCGATGGCCACCGCAATCATGGCGGCGTCGCAGCCCCCTTGCCGCAACGCCTGCCAGATCGGCCCGCGGCCCCATCCGCGTGTCCGCTCGAAAGGCGGCGATGACGACACTCACCACGATAGCCAGCATGCCGGAGAAGACCGGCGTGTACCCCATGACCAGGAGGACCACCAGGAGAACAATGGGCGAAAGCAGGTAGCTCCTCGGCAGAACCGCTGCGCAGCGGCGGGATCTCGGACGGATCCATGGGTCGGAGGCCGATCTTCACGGCCTCCAGGTGGACCATGGCGAAGACGCCGAGGTAGTACAGGACCGCGCGAGGGCGGCGCACTTGGCGATGGTCCAGTAGGGGATGGCTGTCATCTCGGCCATGACGAAGGCGCCGACCCCCATGATGGGCGGCATGATCATCCCGCCCACGCCGGCCGCGGCCTCCACCGCGCCGGCGAACTGCGGCGCGGTACCCGACCTGCTTCATCAACGGGATGGAGAAGGAGCCGGTCGTGTAGACGTTGGAGACCGACGAGCCGCTGAGGGTCCCGTAGAGGGCGCTGCTCACCACCGCCACCTTGGCCGGGCCGCCCCGCGTGCGGCCTGCCAGCGGCCACGGCCAGGTCCGTGAAGAACTGGCCGAGACCGGTCCGGATGATGAAGCAACCGAAAAGCACGAAGATGAAGATGACCGTGGCCGAGATGCCCGTGAGCGAGCCGTAGATCCCCTGCTCGCTGTACAGGTACATCAGCTCCACGGCGCCGGCGAAGGTGAAACCCTTGTGATGCAGGATGCCGGGGAGCCACGGACCGACGAAGAGGTAGCCGAGGAACAGCGGCCACCAGCCAGGACAACCAGGGCGAGACGGCCCGCCGCGTCGCCTCGAGGAGGAGCAGCGTGATGATGGTCCCCCAGAAAAGTCTCTGCCGAAAGGAGCGTCGTCGAGCCTTCCCATCGGTAACTGATGCGTGGTTGCTGCCAGACGATGTAGACGTTGGCTGAGGAACGCCAGGGCGGCCCAGAGCCAGTCCCACACCGAAGGCCGCTCTCTTGGGAGATCGGGCTGTGGCCGGGTAGAGCAGGAACGTGAGGGGCAGGAGAAAGCCCAAGTGGACGGCCCGCTGGAGCCGCGGCTCCAGGAAGCCGGCCCAGGTCGTGTAGATGTGAAAGCAGGAGGCGCCGACCGCCAAGACGGTAACGGCCAGCGCCTCTCGTCCGCCGATCTCGCGCCGCTCAGCCACGTCGGTGCCTCGCGGTTACTTCATCCAGCCCTTCTCGCGATAGTACTTCTCGGCGCCTGGATGGAGCGGGGCGCCCAGGTCCTTCCATCCTGTGGTGGGATCGAAGGCCTTCAGGCTGTCGTGGATCTTGCGGACGCGGTCCGGATTCTCCCCCACGACCTTCACCACGCGGTAGACCACGTCGTCAGCGAGCTTGGCGTTGGCGGTCATCATGGTCGGGCTCTCCGGCGAGGGCAAGCGGCTTGTCGGTGAGGCCGTACGCGCCCGCCGGGATCTCCCCCTTCACGAAGGCGTACTCCTTGTACATGTACTCCATCACCTCGGGCGGGAAGCCGAGGAGGATCACCTCGCGGCCCACCTTGGCCTCCAGGACGGACGAGGAGGGCACGGCGATGTTCTGGAACATCGCGTCCACCTGGCGATCCTTGAAGAGGGTGGCCTGGTCGTTGTAGCCGGCGTGGGAGACCTTGCCGCCCGCCTTGGCCAGATCCTCGTATGTCATCTTGTAGAAGCCCATGACCGCCGGAGCGCCAGTTCGTCCGTGGTGCCCACGCGATCCACGGCGATCCGGATCGGCATCTTCTTCTTGAAGATCTCATCCATAGAGGCGGCGCCGAACCTCTTGTCCACCACGAACTGCAGGTAGCTGCTGCCGAAGCCCGACATGACGCCCCGGACGTCCGGCAAGGCTGCCTTGAACGGCTCACGGCCGGCCCGGGCATCCGCCACGGTCCAAGGGAAGCCGAAGCCGAGCTCCGATGCGCCCTCTCCGACCTTTTGCACGGCGATGAGGCCGCCGCCCGGAATCACCCGGATGATGACGCCCGGATCCTTCTCTTTTACCAACTCGGAGATGCCCGTGAACATCGTGTACCAGACGCCTCCCAGGCCGCCCACCGTGGCGGTGTAGGTCTGGGCGAAGAGCGCCGCTCACCCCAGAGAACAGAACACAGACGATCGCAAGAATCCCCACTCCCCAGCGTTTCATCGTTTCCCCCTCCTTCGTCGCCGTTACGACTGCTCTCGTACGTCGTCGTCCTGCGTTCGATTCTCTGGTCGGATTCTTCCACGGCTCGTCCTTCGACCCTGGCCCGCGCAGCCTGACGGGTAGCGCGAGCTGCGGCCTTTGGGTTTCGAAGCAATGTGGCCAGAGTCATAACGTTCTGTCTCTCGCTCGATCCGAGCGCACGACCTCGGCGATCTGCTCGGCGTGAGCCGCCGTCGTGACGGTCGTGGCGAGCTTCAGGTACTTCTGATGGATCTCCTCGGGCGTGAGGGGGTTCTCCATGGTGCCCTTGGCGTGCTCCACGCGGCAGGAGAGGCGCCGGCCGTCGGTCGTCGTCACCTCGACGATAGAGGCGTAGCGTTCGGGCCAGTGTTTCTCCAACTCCGGGTCGGCCACCATCCGGGTGTTTGCGCTCAAACGCGCGACTTCGGGGTTCTTCTTCCGATCCTGCAGGATGTCGTCAATCATCACCTGGCCGAAGACCAGGCCGACAGGGAGGATGTATTGCGCGCAATGGGACTTCAGTTCGTTGTTGTCAATCATGTGCTTTCCGGAGATGGGGAAACGCAGGATGATCTCCTTCACGTCGGACGGCGCGAGCGCATGCTCGCGGGCCAGCGAGAGAAGGGCGTCCAGGCCGGGGTGGGTGAAGGAGCAGCTCGAGTACAGCTTGTGCGCGAATTCCGGCAGATAGAAATGGGTTCCCCAGTCGGCCAGCAGCGCCTCGGGATGCCGCTCGCCCGAGAAGGCGGTGAAGGCGTCATACTTCCCCTCGAACGGCGTCGGCGGCCCCCCGAAGCCGAGGAAGGCGAGGTATGCGGCCGTCGTGCCGTTGCGCGCGGCCAAGCCAGGATTGAACGGCCGGGAGTTCTCCGTGTGATCGCTCGCCCAGGCCAGGAGACCGCAAGCCTGCTGCATGGCGAGGCCCAGGGCGATGCCGAACTTCGGGGCCTTGAGACGGAACAGATGGCCGGCGGCCGCCGCGGCGCCGAAGGCTCCGCAGATGGCGCTGGGGTGAAATCCTCGATTGTAGAGTGCCACCGGGCTCAGGGCATAGCTGACCCGGCAGGTGACCTCAATGCCGAGCAGCATGGCTTCAAGAAACTGCTTCCCGCTCACCCCCTGTTTCTCCGATACCGCCAGGCTCGTCGGGACCATGACGGCGGGGGCATGCAGGATGCCCCCCACATGGTGCGGCTCGATGTCGCAGTAGTATCCGAGCGTCCCGTTCACCAGGGCGGCATTCACGCACGAGGTCTTGACTCTCTGGCCGACGAGGCTGGATTCCGGCCGTCCGCCCAATTGCCTGGCGAAGTTCACCAGGATCCGCGTGGCGGAGTACTTCCGATTGGATGCCGCCAGCATCGCGCCCAGCGTATCCAGAAGGATCAGCTTGGCGTGGGCGACAACGGCCTCGGGAACTTCTGTCAGGCGGAACTTGGCGAGACGCTCGGCGAGCTGGGTGGAGAGCGGGGCGGGGCTCGGCATCATGCACCTCCACAGACGAGGGTTGCTGCCGTCTTTCTAGGTCAACGCCACCGGCCTGTCAAGCGTCTTCCGGGAGGGCGTTCCGGAGAGGATATTCGCGCGGGCCGCCGCGGCGGGGGCGCTTGACGCGCACAGGTACTTTTGCGTATAGTAAACAGCGTTTCACATGCAAAACATGGATGGAGTCACGCCGCATGCCTGGTGCGCCGCGCTACACTGCTCCCGCCCTGGAGGGGGCCCTCTCTATCCTGGAGACCCTCGGCACGGTTCCGCAGATGGGTGTCAGTGTGCTGGCCAAGAAGCTTGGCTTGAGCAAGGGGTCCGTCTATCGGCTCCTGGCGACCCTCGTGCGTCGCGGTTATGTCGAGAAGGATGCGAGCACCGACCGGTACCAGCTGACGTACCGGTTGTTTGCCCTCGGAAGTCGTACCGCCGAGCGGTTCGGGCTGCGCGAGGTGGCCCAGCCGATCATGGAGCGGCTGGGAGCCCAGACGGGCGAGACCGTGAACCTGGGGGTGCTGGACGCCTTCCGCACGGTGAGCATTCATCTGGTCGAGAGCGCGCATCCCCTCCGGATCCATATGCGGATCGGCGGAGTGCCTGCTCACGCAACGGCAACGGGGAAGATCCTGCTTGCCGCCCTGGAACCGACGGAGCTCACGCGACGATTGGCGGGCCGGCGACTGGAGCCCATCACCGGACGAACGATCAAGAGCCGGCGCGCGCTCCTGGCGGAGCTGGAACGGGTCCGGGGGCAGGACTTCGCCGTGGACGACGAGGAATGCAGTCTAGGCCTGCGATGTGCGGGCGCCCCGGTCCGCGACCACCGCGGACAGGTGGTGGCAGCCCTGAGTGTGGTGGCGCCCTGCCACCGACTGGCACCAGCCACGCTCCCGGCGATGATCGCCAGGGTTCGGGGCGCGGCGCAGGAGATCTCGCACCGACTCGGTTGGTCGATGGAGCCTGGGGAGAAAGGGGGTGATGGGTAGCCATGCCGGTCGTTACGATTCGTCTGCTGGAAGGCCGGACGCTGGAGCAGAAGCGCGAACTGACAAAGGTCATCAGCGAGGCGGTGTCGCAGATCGCCAAGACCCCCCTCGATGGGGTTCATGTGATCTTCGAGGACGTCCCGCGGGCGAGCTGGGGGCGCGGCGGCGTCCTGTTCGCGGACCGAGACACACGCTGAGCCGTTACCAAAGAATAACTTGACCGGAGAAATCTCGGGAACGGCATAAGGAGCCGTAACGAAATCGAAAAAATGGACAAATTATTTCGTAACGGCTCCTAAGGGGCTACGGGCAGCGCGGCCCGCACGGGCCGGGGAGGATTGGCCATGAGGCGAGGGGCAGCGATCGCGGCAATCGGCTTGTTGGCGTTGGCCGTGGGTGTTGCACGGGCCGGCGAGAAGAAGGTCGTCCGCGTCTGGCACACGGAGACCGAGCCCCAGACGGTCGCGGCGATGCAGGAGATCGCCAACGACTTCGAGAAACTGCATCCGGACATCAACATACGGCAGGAAGGCCTGGCCTGGGGCGACCTGGAGGCCAAGCTGACGGCGGCCCTGGCCGCGGGCGCGCCGCCGGATGCCAGCCACGGGCAGGCCTTCACCTGCGCCTCCTTCTATCACAAGGGGCTCCTGCGCGACCAGGAGGACATCGCCAACGCCATCGGAAAGGACAACATCTTCGAGGTCGCTCGGAACCTGTGCCGGTTCGACGGGAAGTACTACGGCGTCACCCACTCCCCCAACACGAACCTCCTCATCTACCGCAAGGACATCTTCAAGGCAGAAGGGATTGAAGCCGCCGGAGACCTGGGACGACTTCATCAAGGTGGCCCAGGCCATGATGGAGCGGGATGCCACCGGCCGGGTGACCCGCTACGGCCTGTCCCTCCCGGGCGTCGCCGCTCTTCGTCAACATCCTGGTGGCGGAGCTGACCAAGGCCAACGGAGGTCGGCTCTTCGACCTCAAGACCGGTCGGCCCACCTTCACCGAGAAGCAGGTCGATCGAGGTGCTGGATTTCTACAAGAAGCTCAACGACACGGTCCTGCCCCCGGGATGGCTGGGGCACGGCTACCTGGACACCTTCACCAACCTGGCCACCGGCAAGGTCGCCATGGTCTACCAGGGCCACGGCCGGAGCGCCGGCTACATCGAGAAGTACGCCCCCAAGGGGACGGGCGACCCCGAGTACTTCGGGGTGATGCGCAAGCCCCATGGGCCGTCCGGGAAGCAGACGGCCGCCCAGGTCGACGCCGAGCCCTGGATGATCTTCAAGAACTCGAAGTATCCGGAGGAGGCGGCCGAGTTCCTCAAGTTCTTCTTCCAGGAGAAGAACTACATCAAGTACCTGCACACGGTTCCGGTCCACCTCCTGCCGACGCTCAAGTCCACGCGGAACAGCCCGGCCTACCAGGCGAACGAGATGTACCAGCGCTGGAAGGAATGGGTGGACATGGACTACTACTACTTCGAGCGCGACCTGGCCAAGCCGACCCTGGTCGTGAACTGGGACGACTCTGAAGCTGCCCTTCCTGCTGGAGATCTTCGGGTCGAACATCCTTCCCGACATGGTGACCGATGCGGTGAAGGGGATGCCGTCGGCCCAGGCGGCGGCCAAGGCCCAGGCCCGGGCCGAGGAACTGATCACCAAGCTCGGCTACAAGCGGTGGTAAGCCGTTGTCAAAGATAACTGACCGGAGAAATTCTGGAAACGGCATCAGGAGCCGTAACGAGATCACAACAAATGGCCACGTTATTTCGTAACGGCTCCTAACCTGCGGGCTGCGAGACCAATCACCCCGATCCAGCGATCGCATCTACTGACACTCCGCAAGGGGCGCCCTCGGTGAGGGCGCCCCAAGGGGCTGCCTCGTGCCACCAGTCGAACGCTGTACGGGTCGGCGGCCAGCAGCGGTCGCAGGTCGTCGGTCTCCTTACGATCTCGCCCGCCCTCGTCCTGATCCTGGCGCTCATCGTGTACCCGGTTGCCTACTCCATCTGGCTCAGCCTCCTGGAGAAGCACTCGTTCTTTCCGCAGGAGAAGTTTCATCGGCCTCGACAATTACCTCTACCTGTGGACGGACGAGGAGTTCTGGACCAGCCTCTGGCTCGGTGCGGTCTATTCCTTCTGGACGATCCTGCTTCCAGTTGATCCTGGGGGTGGCGGCCGCCCTCATCCTGAACGAATCGTTCGTGGGGCGCGGCCTGGTGCGCGGGATCGTCCTGTTTCCCTACATGATTCCCACCATCGTCGCGGTGATCCTGTGGAAGTGGCTGCTCAACGACACCTACGGCGTCGTGAACTACTGGCTGCTGGCCCTGGGGATCGTCCGCGACCCGATCAGCTGGCTGGGTACCGACCACATCATGCTGTCCACGATCGTGATGAGCGTCTGGCAGTTCTTCCCCTTCGTCCTGCTCTCCATCCTGGCCCGGCTGCAGACGATTCCCGAGGAGCTGTACGAGGCGGCCAAGGTGGACGGGGCCTCGGCCGTTCCGTCGCTTCGCTCCACATCACCCTGCCGCAGATCCGGGGCATCCTGTTTGTGGTCATCCTGCTCCGCAGCATCTGGATGTTCACCAAGTTCGACACCGTCTGGCTGATGGGCGAAGGAGCGGGGGCCGGGCGCTTCATCCGGACGCTTCCGGTCTACGCCTACATGCGGACCCTCACCTACTACCAGGCGGGCCTGGGGGCGGCCCTCGCCGTGATCATGTTTGCCATCCTGATGGTCTGCACGGTCATTCTACTTCGGGCTGTTCCGCGAGGAGGCGGACATCGGATGAATCCGCTGGCGACTTGTCGAACGACTCTCGACCCGCAGGTCCTTCTTGTACTGCGGAGGCGGCGCTGCTCCTCGTGCTGCCAGGCCGCCTTTCCCTTCCTCTGGATGGTCTCGACCTCCTTCAAGCCGCCCGCCGAGGTCTTCGCCCAGCCGCCGACCTTCATTCCCGCAGGACGCCGACCTGGGAGAACTTCCAGCGACTGTTCACGACGACCAATTTCCTCACCTACTTCTGGAACAGCCTGATCGTGTCGGGCTTGGCGGTCCTCCTGACGATGGCGGTGAGCGCCGCCGGGGCCTACAGTCTCACCCGATACCGCTACCCGGGGCGCGAGCAGATCGCCGGCCTGATCCTGTGCACCTACATGTTCGCTCCCATCATGGTGGTGATCCCGTTCTTCATCCTGGTGAAGAAGATCGGGATCGAGAACACCCACTTCGCCCTGGTCCTGGCCCTCACCTCGTTCTGCCTTCCCTTCACGCTCTGGCTGCTGCGGGCGTTCTTCCAGACGATCCCGATCGAGCTGGAGGAGGCGGCGATGGTGGACGGGGCCGGCCGGCTGCGCGCGGTCGATCTTCGTCATCCTGCCGCTGGCCCTGCCGGGGATCATCGCGACCTCCATCTTCACCTTCATCCTGGCGTGGAACGACTTCATCTTCACCCGGATCCTCATCGCCGCGGACGAGCTGAAGACGCTGCCCGTCGGGGTGCAGGACCTCTTCCACTCGGCGCTGATCGACTGGGGACTCATCATGGCCGCCGGGATGATGATCACGATCCCGGCGCTGGTCTTTTTCGTGACAGTGCAGCGATACCTGATCCGCGGTTGGGGCGCCGGCGCGGTCAAGGGCTGACGTTCCACCCGCACAGGGAGGGCACCATGGCACCGTTTCGTCTAATGGTCTGGGGGGCGGGATTCTTTGCGCGAAAGTGGCTGGAGACCCTCAAGGCGCGAGAGGACGTCGAGGTCGTCGGCATCGCCTCGCGGACCGCCGGAGCGCGTCGAAGAGCTGCGGCGTGATTTCGGGCTGGCCGCGGCGACGGTGTATCCCGGCTGGGAGGCGGCGGCGAAGCGGGGTGGGGCAGACGGCGTCCTGATCACGCTTCCCCAGGTGCTGCACCCCGAGGCCACGCTCGCGGCGCTCGGGGCCGGTTTGCACGTCCTGGTGGAAAAGCCGCTGGCGCTGGACATGGCCGGAGCGCGAGCGGTGTACGAAGGAGCGCGCGCCCACCCCGATCGCGTCGTCATGGTGAATCAGAACTTCCGCTGGCGGTCCCACAACCAGACGATCCGCACGGCCATCCAGGACGGCCTCATCGGCCGGGTGGGGCACATCATGATCGAGTGCCGCCAGCAACTCCGGCGCAAGACGGTGGAGGGGTGGCGCGAGCAAATGGGCGATCCGTTCCTGATGGACTTCGCCGTCCACCACTTCGACTTCATGCGCTACGTGACGGGGGACGAGGTGGCGCGGGTCCTCGCGCAGAGCTTCCGGCCGTCCTGGAGCTGGCTGGAGGGGAACACCGCCGCCGCGGCCATCGTCACCATGAAAGGCGGCGCGGTGGTGGACTATGGCGGCACCATGGTGTCCCTCGGGATGGAAACGCCGCAGGAAGGTCTGGTCACTATCATCGGCGAGAAGGGCACGCTGCACCTGGATGGGAAGTGTCAGGTGAATCTGCTGGGGCAGGGCGATCCCCGTGTCCTGCCGCAAGAGCCGATTCCGGGTGGAGAGCTCGGCTATTCGCTGGCGGAGTTCCTGGCGGCGGTCCGGGAGAAGCGCCGACCCAAGACGTGCGTCGTCGAGCATATCAAGAGCCTGGCGCTCACGTTTGCCGCGGTGGAGTCGTCCCGACGGGGCCGCGTCGTGGAGGTGGCCGAACTCACGAACTTCCTGCCGAAATAAACGGCCGGGCTCCGCTCTCGCCGCGGCGAGGGGAGGCCAGGACACGCGAACGGGGGCGGCGACCTTCTCGGCTCTCCAGTCGTCGTTGACGCGCGTGCCCGAACAGCAAATTCCTATCACCTATCAGCCTCACCACCATGATGATCCGGTCCTCCTTGGGCTACAGATGTACCGCAACTCTGTGTCCAAGGAAACCGGTGCCGCGATTGACGGAACTGTTGCGCATCAACGCTGATTGCCGCGACGGCATGCGCTGGGATCAGGGCTCGGTGGGAACGACGGTGGTGGGGGTGATGGTAAAGATCCGATGGGGGGACACATTGACCGTGTGCTCGGTTTCCTTGCCCGACACCTGCAGGACCACCCGGTGTCGGCCCGGGGCCACGGCGTGGATCCCGAGGCCCCCGCTCAGGCCTATCGGCACGCCGTCCACTGCTACCTCGGCGCCCGGCGGGAGTCTGAAGAGAAAGACGCCCGAGGCGGGAGGAGCCGCCTGGTTGCCATAGGGAAGAGCGGCGCCTGGGGGCATAGGGGGAACCGCACCGACCGGATAGGGGGCCGATGGGGAATAGCCGCACAGATAATAGTAGCCCTTGGATTGCGACCAACAGTAGGTCGTTCCGCTGCCAGGATCGCTGTACGACATGGGCGCTCCGGGCGGAATGGAGAAGCGCGTGCCAGGGATGGGCCCTGAACCGGGAAAAAGAACCCACGGCGCCGAGCCCCCAGGGTAGCCGACAAAGGCGCCCGGGCCGAATGCCCACCAGGGCTGCCACGCGGCAATCGGTCGGGGTGAGGCGAGGAGGGAGACAGCCACGACGAGCGTTGCGAGCAGAAATGAGCCTCTCCCAACGCCGCAGGCCATGCAACATCCCGTTGCCCCCGGCTTGATGGGGAGAGATCCGGATCTTGTCTGGGAGCCGGCTATGTCTTGATGGTCCATCTTACGTCCGTGCAGTGTTACACCAACAGCATGGTGGTCCCTCCTGCCCGGTTCGTCAAGGGAAAACTCCGGTCGCCATCATCGTCATGGATCGGTATAACGAGGTCACGACGTGGAGTCCGACCGCCCAGCGCATGTGCGGCTGGAGTGAGGAGATTGTATCGGGCATGAGTCTGCGCCGGATCTTGGGGCAGGTGGGTCAGCGACAACGTCGAACGGCTGATCGGTTCGCCAGTTCCGCACAGTCGGCCACCGCAAGCGGTAATCCCCGCTGCCTCGGGGTCCACCCGGTGCGCACCTGTGTCCGAACGGACACGTGGTCTCGTCGATGCGACACCGACCAAAGCGGGCCGTACGTTACGCTTGCGGGGGTCGGTCGCGCGGTTGTTCCGACTCACGTGTGTGCTCTGCGAGGACGGCCAAGAGTTCCTGGATCTTGGCTTCAAGCTGGCTGATCAGCGCGCGGTCCCGAATCGTCATCCGACGCCGCTCCACGGCGCGGGCCACGGTGGACAGCATCACCTCGTTCTTGAGTCCCTTCACGATGAAGTCAAAAGCCCCCAGGCGGAGAGCCGCAATGGCGTTCTCGGATGTCGGGCTGGCCGTGACGATCACCACCGGCGAGTTCGGGATGAGTTCCCCGAGTTTTGCCAGCACTTCGAGGCCGGACATACCGGGCATCATGATGTCGAGAAGAACCACGTCAACGGTCTCGCGTTGAGCGATCTCCACCCCTTGCGGCCCGTTCTCGGCCGCGTGGGTGAGGTAGCCGTTCTCCTGAAGGATGTCGCAGAATAGCTGCCGGACGAGCGGCTCGTCGTCGACGACCAAGATGACGGGAGCACCGATCGGCGGGCCGGAGCGCTGGGCGGCGTGCCCGGGCTGCGGGGCGTGGCGCGCCAGCTCGAGCTCGTGCAAGTATGCCAAGGCCCGGTCTAGGTCGCGGTTCAGGTGCCGCACTTTCAGGAGGGCTTCCGCGCGGGCTAGCAGTTCCGCGTACTGGATCGGTTTGGTCAGGAAGTCGTCCCCGCCCACCGCCAGGGCGCGCTCCTTGTCGGCGATCTGGTTGAGTGCCGTCACAAATAGGACGGGAATTCCGCCGGTCTGGGGGTCCATCTTGATGCGGGCGCAGACCTCGAACCCGGAGAGACCGGGCATCATGAGGTCGAGGATGATGAGGTCGGGCCTCTTCTCGTGAGCCAGCGCCAGTGCCTCTTCCCCTCCGAGCGCCGAGAAGACTTCGTACTCCGCGTCCTGGAGGATAGCCTCCATGAGTTCCAGGTTCTGCGGTTCGTCGTCCACCACGAGGATGCGGGCCCGTGCCCCGTCTCTTGGCTGGGTCATGCGTGGCTCCTTTCCCTTTGCCGCGTTCTTGCCCGTGCGCCCTGCAGCCGGAGTGCGCTACCCTCCCGGAAAGCAGAGTACGACGCTGGGGCAACCTACGGCAGGGAACTCAAAACGTTTGGCCTTCGTCTTACGCCTGCTGGTTCCATCGCTGAACCCCTACTGTGCCCCTGGGTCGCTGCGGGGGTTCCCGAGGAACCGGCGAAGAGTCTCGCGGAACGCCTGCGTGTCTATGGGTTTTGTCAGGAAGGCATCGAAACCCGCCTCGCGCGCCCGCGCCTCTTCCCCTCGCATCGCATGGGCGGTAAGCGCCACCACCGGGATTCCGGCGGTGACGGGGTCGGCCTTGAGTCGGCGCGCCGCGTCGTGCCCACTCATCCCCGGGAGCTGAATGTCCATCAGGATGAGATCGGGTCGCTCTGCCGCGGCCAATCGAAAGCTGGCGTCCGCGGTCTCGGCCAGGATGGCCTCGCAGCCCTCGCTTTCGAGGAGGGCGGCAGCCAGTTCCAGGTTCACGGGGTTATCTTCCACTACCAGAACACGCGGCGCGGTCAATCCGTCCCCCCCTCCGACCGCTGACCTGCTCCGGTGGTATCCCCAACCGTCTGGAGCGTCCGGCGCGTTTCCGCTCGGTGGAGTGATCTATCGTCGCCGACCGGGGTTGCGGTGTCTCGTGTCTCGGCGAAATCTCCTCGAGGCAACACCACTCGGAACGTGCTCCCCTTCCCCTCGCCGTCCGACTCTGCCCATATCCGGCCCCCGTGCAGCTCGACGAGCCGCCTCGTCAGGGCGAGACCGATTCCGCTTCCCGCATGCCGCTTGGTGTACGCGGACTCGAGCTGGGTGAACTGTTGGAAGAGGCGCTGCAGGTCCTCGCGCCGGACCCCGATGCCGGTGTCGGTGACCGACAACTCCAGCCATTCGGCTGGAGGGCGACCGGGCAATTGGTCACTTGGGTGACTGGGTTCGGATCCGAGTTGCCCGATTGCCAAATCGCCTAATTGCCCCGTCACGGCTCGCGCCGTGACCGAGATCGTCCCACCCATGGGGGTGAACTTGACGGCGTTGGTCAGAAGGTTGAAACAGATCTGCCGGAAACGCGCCGCATCGGCATGCACGGGGGGCAGGTCGGGCGCGATCTCGGCCTGCAGGACCAGCCGCTTCTTGATCGCGAGGGGACGGACCTCGGCCAGAACCTCGTCCAGGGCGGCGGCCGGCGCCAACGGTCCGCGGTGCAGACCGAGGCCGCCGTATTGCGCCTCGTGGCCTAATCCAGAATCTTGCTCACCAGCTCCAGAAGCCGCTGGCCACTCGTGTGGATGTTCGCCAGGAACCGTTCCTGCTTCTCGCGCGGGAGCGTCTGCCCCTGCCGCTGTAGAAGTCCGGAAAACCCGAGAATCCCATTGAGCGGCGTGCGCAGCTCGTGCGACATGTTCGTGAGGAACTCGGCCTTCGCCCGCGACGCTACCTCGGCGAGTCGGAGTGCGACCTCAAGGTCCTGCGTGCGCTCTTGAACTTGCCGTTCCAGCGTCGCCGCGTGATCTTTGATCTGCTCGTGCAGCCGGGCGTTCTCGATGGCGATGGCGGCCTGGGCCGCGAAGAGCCGGAGGAGATCCTGGTCCTGGGGGGTGAAGGTCCGTCCGGGGGTTTCGTGGTCGACGCCGATGACGCCGAGGAGCCTGTCGCGGTACAGGAGGGGCTCGACGAGGGAGGCGGTGATGGTCGTGTGGGCAAGGGTGTCGGGGTGGGCGATGGGGCTGGAGCGGTAGTCGTTGAGGATCAGCCCATGGTGGGTCTGGGCGACGGTGCCCATGGCACCTTCCCCCAGACGGCGCGTGGTCGTGGGGCGGGGTGCCGCGTGGCCGTGCGAGGTATTGGGCACGAGGACTTGTCGATCGTTGTCCCAGAGGTCGATGTCGGCGGCCGTGGCGCTGGTCAGGGCGCAGGCCCGCTGCGCGACAAGGCGCAGAACATGCGCCAGGTCGAGTTCCTGGGTGATTTCGGCGCTGACGGCGCGGAGGGCTTCGAGCTGGTGCATGTGAATCCGCGCCGCCTCCTCCATGCGTTTCCGCTCGGTGATGTCTTCCTTGACCGCCACGTAGTGGGTGATACGGCCGTCCGGACTCCGTACCGGCGAGATGGAGGCGGCCTCCCAGAAGAGCTCTCCGTTCTTCTTCTTGTTGTGAAACTCCCCCCGCCACTCGTTTCCGGCCGTGATGGTAGCCCAGAGTTGCCGATAGGTTTCCTCGGGCATCTCGCCGGACTTGAGAACGCGCGGATTCTGCCCGCGCACCTCGTCGAAGGCGTAGCCGGTGACCTGGGTGAACTTGGGGTTGGCGTACTCGATGGCGCCCTGCGTGTCCGTGATCACGACCGAGGCGGGGCTCTGTTCGGTGGCGCGCGAAATCGTCCGAAGGCTGTTCGCGAGCTGTGCCACCTCGGCCGTGTGACGCGCCGAGGCCAGCAGGTACGCGCCCAGGAGGATCGTGACGAAAAGCCCGCTACCCAAGACCAGCCAGGCTCCCTCGCTTCGTCTGGCCGCAAGATACCAGGGAGCCGCGTACAGCTCCAGGCGCCATTGGCGGTCCAGCACCGTCATCCACGTCGCGAAGCGTAGCGGGCTAGGCGAAGCCGCCTCCACGCCCGTGCTCGCAAAGAGAGTCACTTCGCTGAGCGTGCGCGTCGCATCGACGAGGCGGACCTCCAGGCCTTCTCGCCCGGGGTTCGGCAGCGCCCCGCGGATCAGATCGTCGAGATCCACGGTCTCGACCACGAAGCCTCGCAGTGCCGCGCGCCTCTGCGTCACGGTCGTCCGTCGGCGCACCCGGCCGGTACACCGGCTGGAAAATCAGCATCCCGCGGTCCGCCGGCGTCCCGGCCGCCGGGGTGATTGGCTCCGTCGCAACGGCCCGTCCGATATCCCGTGCCCTCTCCAGCACCGCCCGCCGCACAGGGTCGGACAACACATCGAACCCCAGAGCAGCCTTGCGCAACGCCAGCGGCTCGACGTAGACCACTGGTGCGTACTCGGCGCGTCGGCCAGCCGGCCCGAGCCGCCCGTCAGGATACCGCTCCGTGAAGCGATACTCCTGAAAACCCTCGCGACGCACCGCGACCTCTATGCCAGCCCGTTCGCGGTCCGCGACACGCGGGTTCCACGCGAACGCTCGGACGCTCGGCTGACGTTCCAGAATCTGAGAAACGAACGTGCGGAAACGGCGCCGATCCACGCTGTCGGACAACGCGAAGAGCGCACCCACGTTTTGGAGCTCGTCCACGGTGTCCTTAACGCCGCCGCGAAACGCCAACGCGACCGCCTCGGCCTTGCGATCGAACTCTCCTCGGAGGCGACTCTGCTCCTGCGAGGTGATGAGGACGAACAGCGCGACGGACGCGGCGAGTCCGACGCCGAAACCAACCGCCAGCGACGCAACGGCCCGCCACGTCAGCACGGGAGACCTGGCCCCGGCCAGCAGCCCAGCACCCAGGAAGACAAAAGCGGCGGCGGTCGGCAGTGCCATGGGGATAACGCCGCCTCCGAACACAAAGGCGGTCCGGTTCCAGTAGCCCAGCAGAACCAGGACGCCCACGACCATCACGCCGGCCGCAGCGCTGGCGGCTATGTCGTGTGCGGTACGCCAGCTCGTTGGAGCTCCCAACAAGACGAGCAGGGCAAGGCTGGCCACGACAAACGCGCCCGCAGCCAGCGGGGACATGCGCCCGATGGGCACCTGTCCAAACGTATCCGAGCTGCGGGACAGCCAGTGCTCGAATCCGAAGTCGGTGCCCGTCAGGTACTGAGCCAGAACCAGCAGACCCACGAGCAGGACGAGCGTCGCCCCCGCACAGGAAAGCCATCGAGCGCGTCGGGGCGCGGGATTCCGACAGCCGACAAGGAGCGCCCCCCCCAGCAGCACGAAAACTAAGGCGGTGGCGAGGGACATCGGGATGAAGTCTTGCCTAAGGCTCGCGAGAATCAGGCGACCCGTCGCCCACCCTCCCAGAGCCAGGAGGGCGACCGCGATCGTGACCGCTGCGCAGGCCTGCGCGACACGTCGGAGGAGTCTTGACACCCACTCCTCAGTCTGTCTCGAATGCCCCCACAAGGCCACGACCTCCTTCGGCGGCTCCCATCTCGAATGGGACTCAAGCCGTGATTGGCGTGCGTGCCTTTGCCGTCGGCAGCCGCCCGTATTCCTTATCACACTCCAGAGCCGTGCGCCACCCCAACAACTGGAAGCTGCACCGTGAATGTGCTCCCTTTCCCCTCGCCGTCCGACTCGGCCCAGACCCGCCCCCCGTGCAACTCGACAAGCCGCTTGGTCAATGCGAGCCCCAAACCGGTGCCCTCGTGCCGCTGATGCTGGGTGGTCTCCAACTGCGTGAACTCGGTGAAAAGCTTTGAGAGATCCTCCGCCCGGATCCCCACCCCGGTGTCGATCACGGTGAACTCGAGGTACTGCCCGCGCTCCCCGGCTTCCTTGCGTCTCGGCGCCTCTGCAAACACCGTCTGCGCCCGCACCGTGATGGTGCCCCGATCGGGGGTAAACTTGACCGCATTCGACAGGAGGTTGAAGAGGATCTGCTTTAACCGGACGGGGTCCGCGACAAGCGGGGGGAGATCTTCGGGCACCTCGGCAACGATCTGCTGACTCTTCTTGGTCGCGAGGCCTCGGGCGATGACGAGGATAGTCTCCAGGACGGCGGACACCGACAGCGACTGCGGGGCCAGGGTGAGCTTTCCCGCCTCGACTTTGGCGAGGTCCACGATGTCGGTGATGAGCTGTAAGAGGTGCTCGCCACTCGTGTGGATATTGTGAAGGTAGCGGAGGTGTTTGGTGGAGAAGGATCCCTTCCCCTGTTCCTCGAGTATCTGGGTGAACCCGAGGATGGAGTTCAAGGGCGTCCGGATCTCGTGAGACATGTTCGCCAGAAACTCAGACTTGTGCTGAGAGGCGGCAGCGAGGTGGGCGTTGGCCGCCTCCAGGTCGCGGGTGCGCTCGGCGACCCGCGCCTCCAGCTCCGCCGCGTGCGCCCGGACCGCCGTATAGAGCCGCGCGTTCTCGATGGCGATCGCGGCGTGCCCTGCAAATAGAGCCAGCGTCTCGCGATTCCATGCGCTGAAGGTGCGGTCCGCGCTCTCGTGATTCAAGGTGATGGCGCCGACCAAGCGGTCCCCGTACACGAGCGGTTCCGCGAGGGTCGCCGTGATGGCCGTCCGTTCCTTGAAGACGGCGTGGGCGTAAGGCGAGGTGCGGTACTCATGCACGACCATTCCCTGCCGCCGGGCGGCGACGATCCCGGTGATCCCCTCGCCGAGTGTGATGCGGAGGTGTCGCATCCAGTCCGCGCATCCGAACCAGACCTGCGGTGCGAGGAGCTGGCCTGCTTCGTCCCAGAGGTAGACGGCACCCGACACCGCACCCACCAACTCTGCCGCTTTCCGCAGGACGAGCTCGAGGAGGGGCACGAGGCTTGTTTCGCGGGTGAGTTCGAGGGTGATCGCCCGGAGGGCCTCCAGTTGCTGGGTGCGCGCGACCACGTCCGCCGCGACCGCCGCCCGCTCCTGCCGCAGGCATCGCTGCACGACGGCGCTCCGAACCGCCGCGCCGAGACGCGCGAGGCGATCTTTCAGAATGTAGTCGTTGGCCCCAAGACGAAGACAGTCGAGGGCAACCTCCTCGCTAACGGTCCCGGTGACCACGATGGCGGGAACGTCCCAACCCCGATCGCGCAAGAGTTGGAGCGCGCGGGGCCCAGTGATGTCAGGCAGGGTGTAATCGACGAGGATGAGGTCGAGCGAGGGTTCGAGGTGAGCGAGATAGTCCGTCTCGGTCTCCACCCGCCGCCAGTCGGGGGTGTATCCGGCCTCCCGGAGATGGTGGACCATTACCTCCGCTTCGGTCGGGCTATCTTCGAGGATCAGGACGCGTAGTGGTGTCGGCATTTGGCGGCCCTGCGGTCTGGGTCCCTCGGATGGGGTACCCATCCACGCGTGGAAAACCCGCCTATCTTTATCTCCTGCCCAGGATTGTCAAGGGATTTCGTATCTCAGGCGAGTCCTGCAGGGAGTTTCGGAGCAACCTCTGCGCGGAGTGTATTGGGGGACCCAAGGATGACAAGCGAGCCGCTCAGCAGTCGCTGCCACTCCAGGCCGGGTCGGCGGGGTATGGTGGAGTCAAGACCAACACGGCTTGTCGTATTTGGCAACATCCTCCATCACATGCGGGTGATCGAACCTTCCCGCTGAGCGACACGATGCGAGCCGTGGCGTTGCCAGAACTGCTGGACGTTTTGGAGGCGCTGCGCGCGTGACGGCGCGACACCGCTAACCCATGCAAGGGGCTGCAATGGTGGCTCTACCAACCTGAACATCTTTCTCATGGCCAAGATGGCCCCGCCGATTCGATGGGGGACATCTTCCGTGGCGTGACTCCGTTCGTCATCCTCCGCTCCCCTCATCTCACCGGCGCCGGCGCTTTGAGGCGACGGGTTTCCGCTTTGGGGCAAAGGCGAGCAACCACCGATCGGCCCCGGGGGTCAGGCGCCACGCCTCGAAGAGGCTATCGGCACAAAGAATAGCCTCTTCGTTACTTCCGAAGGCGTAGGAATCCGGCAGCATGTCCGGCATCGGCGCCTTCCCGGAGAGGTACGCGATAACGTGCCGGTTGGCCTTGACTGCTGCACGTAACAGCTCCTGCGCGGCCGGACTGTCGCCTTCCTGACGAAACGCCCACAGGGCCCACCCGTATTTCCATGTCGCGCTCGCGTCATCCGTGTATTGGAGAAGCAGCGTCCCGGCCGCGCTATCCTGACCTGCCACCAGCAAAAGCGGGAGAAGAATGTCTCGGACTCCTTGGTTGTCGTGCGGATTGAGGCGCAGCAGATCCTGGTAATGGCCGATCGCCTCGTCCGTCCGTTCCATGTCCTGCAGGCACTGTGCGAGCCCCATCTTGGCACGCATGTAAGGGCGCGTTGCGACGATCCCCCAGAAGTGGCCGACCTCATCCCGCATGGTGTCCGGTCCCATGGCGCGCTCGCCGGCGGCGATCCCCTGCCGGTAGAGGTCGAGCGAGGCTTCGGGGGTGGCGGCCTCTTCGGCCAAGAGGACGTACGCGTCGGCACAGTCGGGGGACACCTCCAGCGCCTTCTTGGCGAGCTGGATCCGGCGTCGCCCGCGCGCATCGAATGCCCGGTACATGATCTCCTGCGCCTTCTCCAACGGCGTCGTGGCGGTGGAGGGCATCGTGTCCATGGGGCGGCCGACGAAGCGCTCCTGAATCGCCGCGTTCGCTTCCTCCGGGCTCCGGAAATCGGATTCGGCCATGAACCGCTCGACGTCGGCCATCACGCGTTCCATGGCCCTCCGGTCGGGGACGTGGCCCGGCCGATCCTTCGGCGGCGCGTCGAGGGGTTCCAGTAGCTCGGGAAGGCAGAGGGTGACAACTCTCGGCCCGTCGGAAGTCCGGACGTCCTTGGACCAGCGACCCTGGTCTATCTGATCCTCGCCGGTCGCGGCCAATGCCAGTAGAAGGCCTTCCAGGTCGGCGAGCGTCCCGGCGTCGGGACGGCGGATCTCTCCGCCGGGACCGAACCAGACCGCCACGGGGTATGCCTGATCGTCGGCGACGGGGAGACCGTGTTCCTCCCACAGATCCGCATCATCGAACGAAAGATCCATAATGGGGCCGTACAGGACCGCCCACTTGCCCCGATGCTCGAAATACTCCTCGGGATCGCGCGCATCGAAGAGACTTTCGAAGTCTTCCAGCTTTTCGTAAAAGCCCAAACCGAAGGTCTGTTCCGCGCCGCCCAGCACGGTCAGATGCCGGAGGCCTGCGGCAACCGGACTCTCGACATGGACCAGGTCCTCGCCGGACAGGTGTCGCCACGGCGCGGCCTGAAAAAAGTCTCTCGCCGCGATGGCAAAGGCCCGCACGCGTTCCACCGTCACGCCGGAGCCGTCCATCGCGTTCGGCGGCAGCGGCTTTCCGGTCATGTGCTCGGCCAGGTGGGCCAGGACGTCCTTGAGGGCGGCGAGGTCCTTGGTCACGGAAACAGCGACCCCGGCGTCGGTCAAAGCGTCGCGGAGGTGGGTGGCCAGCGCCTCGTCGGCGACCTCGATGCGGCTCGGCCGGCAGCCGGCCAGTTCCCGCTTGAGACCGAACTCTAGCAGCGCCTCCAGCATCAAGGCGGGTGCCGGCAACTCGCCGTCGGAGTCGGACTTCTCGTGCACGACGCCTGTCCGTAGGCTGACCCAGAACGCGCCCCAGGGGCGGTAAGGTTTTCCATCCGGCCCCTTCTCGACCCAGGCCGGGATTCGGACGGCGCCACCCTGCCAGACCTCGGCGGGATTTCTCGGAAGGCGGCCGAACCGCGTGAGCATGTCGGGGGAAATCGGGCTCATGAGTGCTCCTTGCGGGGAACGTGGGGTGACAGCATGCAGCAGCCGTTTCGGATGGGCACGCAACACGCGCGGTTCAAACGACGCGCCCGCATCGTCTCGATCTTACTCGTCCGATAGGTCGTGACGACTTCGGCGGGCTATGGACTCGCCGCCGCGTACCGGCTTTCGCGATCTAGCATACAAGAGTGCTTACCCGTACGCCAGCCCTTCACCAGCGGGAGGGTTGTCCGAACGTAGCGCGCTCATCCCCGTCTGGCTACGCGCAGTGTTTGATGAAGAGCACCTCTTTGCAGATGGCGTTTACGGCCAGACCTGCTCCCAGGCGGAGCGCTGGCGGTCCAGGACGGTGGCCCACCGAGCGTCGATCTTGTCGCTGATCTGCTTCCGGTAGTCGGAGTCCAGGAAGCGCTGGAGGGCGGCCTCGTCCTTGAACTCGATGGCGGAGAGGAGTTGGAAATGGTCCTCGCCCAGGATCGCGCGGTAGCGGCGGAAGCTTACCGCCCCAGGGAAGGCGAGGACGTCGGGAACGTGGACCTCCTCGTAGAACTTGTTGAACTCCACCTCGATTTCCTTCGGGAGCCGGATCTTCACCATGAAGAGCACAGTGGCCATTGTTCCGCCGCTAGTGGTTCGTCCGTTATCGCTACAACCAGCACTTCCTCGCCGAGCATGTCGGTGATCTTGACGGCCACGGTGGTCTGGCCGGCGGGGGCGGGGAGTTCGTAGCGGCCGGCGACGAGGTCGGTCTTCCTCTCGGGGACGTCGGAGAGGGCGACGTTGAAGACCTCGCCGTTGTAGGCGGTGTCGATCATCACGCGAATCCACCATGGCGCGCCAGTCGGTGATCTGCGCCTTGAAGACCGTCCGGTCCATGTTCAGGCGCTCGACGATGGTGGGCGAGATGAAGTCCTTGATCTCGACCGACGATGCGTCGCCCTTGCGCGCGCTTGATCTCCACGCGGCGCCGTGGCCGGGCTGGTGCGTGAAGAACTTGCCGTACTTCGGGTCGGTGCGCAGCTCGATGACCTCGATCTTGTTCACGCGTCGGCGGTGCCGGTTCCAGTCCGCCAGCCAGCCGTCCACGGCCAGCTCCTTGCCCAGGCAGACCAGCGACGACGTCGCGATCCTCCTCCGGCCGCGACTTCGAGTTCCCGCTCGAGCTCCTCCAGGTCCAGCAGGCGTCAGCGGATGGCCGAAGGGCATGATCTTCACGAGCCGTTTCCCCAGCGTGCCGTCGAAGAAGGCGTCGGTCCGCGTCCGCTGCGACCCCCAGGTGCTCGCAGGCCAGGTTCACCGCCTCGTTGTGCTGGATCGCCAGGTCGTAGTCGTTGACGCGGTAGACCGTGAAGCGGAGCGACGCGGCTCGGGGTGCTCCCCCGTATCCGCGGCCATGAGGCTTCCCTGCCGCTGCGGCCTCGATCTGCTCCGCGAATGATCGTCTGCAGCCGCTTGGACTGTCAGTCTGGATCGCGCCCTTGTTGATGTCGCAGCCGATCCAGCGCCGGCCCAGCTTCTGGGCGACCGCCGCGGTCGTGCCGGAGCCGACGAAGCAGTCGAGGACGAGGTCGCCAGGATCGGAGGAGACCGCAGAATCCGCTCAAGAAGGGTCTCGGGCTTCTGCGTTGGGAAACTCTGCTCGCCTCCAGAGGCCTGTGAGTTGATAGGCGTTGATGTCGTCCCACACGTCTTGAAGAGGAACCCCTGCGTAGTTCATCAAGGTAACGCTTCAGTCGTCGGGCGTCCGCCTCCCGCGGGGATAGTCAGATCACTGCCTTTCTCGTCGAGCCTCTCGCATCGTCTCTCGTATCGTATCGCCAGCCATACTGGGGAGGTTGATACCCCTTCCACACGTACGTCAAGTTAGGTCGCGGGTGGGGACTGGTCATGTTATCCAGACGGTAGCGCGCGACCGTTCGCGTCCTTTGGCATGATAGTGACTTTCGATGTAGTACGGCTTCGTGTGGTGTGTGTACTGGCGGTTAAAGCGTGGACTGGTCTCCCTTCGAGTAGTAGAAGAGTGCTGTCGTGAATGTGCGCCGTAGATACTTGGCGTCACTGTGCGCAGTGCTTCGTCTCCAGCACGATTTCGCACGGAAATTCTCAGCCCCGAACACCTCGTCCAAGCAGGCACCGCAGATGATGTGATCTGTCTCGGATCGCAGTGGACGTAGATGCTCCCGTCCGTCGCCTAGACAGTTCCTTGAGCAGCAGCAGCCGCTCATACATGAACTGCAGGTAGTTGTCGTTTGCCCAGATGTCGGTGTACTGGATCTGCTCGCCGAGCGTGTAGGTCTCGCCGTCGATCTTGGCGGTGCCTGCGGCGCCGCGGAGCTGGACCTTGCGCACGTAGTCGGCGCCGGAGTCGAAGGGCGGATCGATGTAGATCAGGTTCACCTTGCCGCGGAAGCCGTTGGCGAGAAGCCAGGCCAGCACCTCCTTGTTGTCGCCGTGGAAACAGAAGGTTCTGCCAGCTCGCCCTTCTCGCTCGAGCGGGTTGAAGGTCTCTACGAGCTGGGCCGGGAACGCCGTCACGCGCTTGAAGGGCCGCTTGCCAACCCAGGTCCAGCATCGGCCGCCCCTTGGCCGCCGCGACGTTCACGTCTTGTCGCTCGCGGTGCCTCGACACACTGCGGTCGATCGCGCGTGCCGACGGACTGGCCTTGCGTGCTCTCGTGCGCTCGGCTCGTCTTCGTCGTCACGATGCGTTTCGCCTTTCAGGTAGTCGTTGAGCCGGTTCAGAACCTCGGTTCGCGACGTTGGCTCGCCAGCCGCACGGCCTCGCGCCGTCCTCTCGATTCAGCTTCGGATCTTCCCCTGGATATCGGATCTCACCCCGTAGGGAGTGAGGGCGTGGCGCCGTCTGCAAACGGTCGTAGAGGTCCGGAAGAGCGGGCATTGCCAACTCCAGCAGGATGCGGATGCTGTGGGTCTTTGGAAAAGCGACGCCATATCGGGTGAGCAGAGCCTTGATGAACTTCTCGGCAGCCTGCTGGGCGTGGAATCCGACCGGGTTGTAGGAGAGGCGATCCCTCTCCATCAGCTCCTGAGCAACCTGGAAATCCTCCTCGGCGTGCCGGAGCCATTGTCGGACCAGGTCCCGAACGATCTCCTCAGGGCTTTCATAAACGAGCCTGCCCTCGTGCGTAGCGGGATAGGCGAGTCCCCCGACGATGTTCCGAGTCTCTTCGAATTCCTGCCGGCCCATGATCCACGGATCGACGGCGAGCCGAGGAGCCTGGGAACAGCCGACGCAACTCGTTCTCGCGTGCCGACGGTTGCCCACGGGGTCCGGAACGACGATGAACAGATCCACGATCGCTTGCCGGGTCGAAATCATCCACGGGCCCGGGAGCCGAAGAGGTAGATCAGGTCCGGATCGGTCAGGGTGACGATCTGGTCCACGACGACCCGGACATCGAACGTGAGAGTGGCATCGGGTGCTTGCGAAACAAAGTCCAGGGCGGTTTTCGGATCGTCGTAGGGCACGCGTGTCCTCCCGAACGAAGGCCAGGCCGTATTTCAGTCGGTCGGGATTCAGGTTGGTCCAGCGCCGAAGGGCGATCGCCTTCGCCCTTCAACGGTCTCCGGCTCATGGCGCCGTCCTGTCGCGGTCAAGGTCGTGCTCGACGATGGTCTCTGAATCGGACGCTCTTCACCTCGACGATGAGGCACTTGCCGTCCTTGCGCCGACGACGAAATCCGGCGTGTAGGGATGCCAGCGGCCATCCTCCCCTTTGTACTCCACGAAGAAGTCCGTCTTCTTCGGATCGGTCGAGCGCGCCCGTGAAGTAGAAGTCCTCGACCTCGATCGGGATGCGTGTTGATGTGCCGCAGCAGCTCTTCGAAGAAGGACTTCTCCGGATTCGAGTCGAAGTTGTACGGGCTGTAGTGGAAGCCGAAGTCGCCTCGGTTCTCCGCCGTCAGTTGTTCCCAGGAGAGCAGCAGGTTCTCGCGGTCCTTTCGGTAGACTGATCTCCGCCGTGTAGACCTCGGCGCCCGCCCTCCAGTCTCCCGCTCGAAGCCGTCCGGCTTCACCAAGGCCAGCGCCTCTTCGACCTGTTCCTCGTGGATCTCGGTATGCCGCGGTTCTGCTCGGCGATCTGGCGCGGCCAGATCGCGTGCAGATGAGCGTCCGGGAATCTCGCCGTCGCCGCGTAGAGCCGCCTCAGCTCGTCGTAGACCGTCCAGACGTCGAGCCGGTGGACGGCGGATAGCTCGACGGCCGCGGCGTATAGATCCACGGTGTCCGGCTCGGCGTGGATCGCTCGGTCTCGCCGATCTGGCGCAGGACGCTGGTCGTGGACTCGCGCACGCGCCAGTTCGAGGTCCGCGCCGCTCAAGACGGCTTCTGCCTGCAGCGTCGGGCCTCGGTCAGACGCAGAGGGCCACGAGGCTGCCGGATCCTTGCGGACCACGGTGCGAATGACCCGCTTCACCACGAGCGGCGGGAGCGTGAATCTTCCGGACCTTGATCCGCGCCGTCCGGATCTCGGAGCCCCTGGCGTTCAGGTCGTTGACCCGCTCGCCGTAGGTCTCCTGCAACTGCTTGTCGAGCGTCCCCTCGTTGTCCTGCGAGAGGTAGATCCGGGCCTTGCTGCGTGTTGCCCGGCACCTGGCGGAGGCAGCGCGTGCTGGCCTGCAGCACGAAGTTGTTGGAGGACTGGAGCTTGCGCGCCAGCGCGCAGGCGAAGAGGCTGGGGCAGTTCCAGCCCTCGGTCCCCTTGTTCACCAGCAGGATGACGCGGTGCGGGGCCTCGGGATCGTGGGCAGACGGTTGAAGGCGTCGATCTCGGCTTTCTTGTGGGGTCTTCGAGGTGTGTTCCAGGACGCAGGGTCGTCGGCAGGCCCAGCCTGGCGAGCGTCGCCTCGACCGCGGGCCGCAGTTCCTCCAGGTCGTCGGTCTGGGGGAAGTAGATGGCCAGCCGCGCCGGGCGCGCCGTTCGGGCAGGTGCACGTCTCCGTACTCGCGGAAGAAGTCCCGGATCGACCTCGGCTCACGAACCGCGGCGCGTCGCTCGTCGCGTAGCTGTAGGACCGGATGCTGCCCGAGACGTCCTTGAGGATGCCGTCGCGGATGCCCTCCGAGAGGCCGTACCAGACCACCACGTCCTTGCAGGGGCTGCCGCTGGAAGTAGGGCGTGCCGGTGGTGTTGACCACGCAGAGCACGTCGGTCTGCTGAGTGCAGGTAGTCCACGGTCTTGCGGACCTTCTTCAGCTCCGTGTCCAGGGACTGGCCGTAGGTGTGGTGCGCCTCGTCCGAGAAGATCGCCAGGTGGGCAGAGATGGCGATGGCCTGCAGACGCAGGTTCGCGATCTCCTGCTCCTGGTCGCTCCCGCTCCTGCAGCTCGATCTGCGTCCAGCCCTGCACCCGGCGCATCGTCGGCTTCTGGATGCGGATCTTCTCGGTGTTCGTCACCACCACGTTGAACGCGCTGCCCCGAACGACCGGAAGGTCCTTCTCGCCATCGCGGGTGAACGTCAGCTTGAGCGAGGCGGCGAACTCCTTGTAGAGGCGTGGCGGAAGGACTTTGTCGAAGGGAACGTCGCCCAGTTCTCTCAGGGCCTCGAGGATGGTCTTGCCCGGGGCGAAGACGAGCGCGTTCTGGACGAAGGGACCATCCGGGTATTCCAGCGCCATGGCGAACTCGGTCGCGATGATGGCCCCGATGAGGATCGTCTTTCCGGCGCCCATCGCCAGAGCAAAGATGTAGCTGGGATAATCCAGCGTGAGGGTTTCGCGAAGGCTTTCGAGCTTGAGGTCCTTGACCAGGGAGTCGTCATCCGCCACTCGTCGAAGAAAGGCGTCCACCCCGCCGCCCTCGGCGAGGATCTCCGTCACCCGTTCGTGTGCGCTAGGGATCCCAAGCGCGTCCAGCCGATCTTTCGGCTTCGTGAAATAGTTTCGATACAGGTCGGGAATCTTTGCCGTTCTCTCGATCAGGCGGAGATACCAGTACGTTTCGAGAGCGCGGAGCTGGGGGCGGCGGAGGAAGCGAAGACTGTCGGGTTCCGGAAGGCGCGCGTATTCTAGAATCTCTCCGATGGCTGGGTACTCGGCGCAAGGATAGCGGTCACGTCGCCACGAGTTCACCCGCTCCTGAATCGCTTCGTAGAGGTGTCTCACGGCCTCCATATAATGCCAAACAAGCGGGAAAGTCAACGCGTTACGAGGCAAGCACCTGGTTCAAGCCAGAAGGCTACGCCGCGAAGACTCCGTGTGCGACGTCGCCCTTTCCGCACGGGGAAATCGTGGCGGCGGTTTGTCTTAAGGTCGGGATGCCAGGCGCTGGGCCAGCGTCCCGATCTCGGCGGGGGTCTTGGCGATGTGGGCGCCGGCCTTCTCCAGGGCCGCGACCTTGCTCTGGACGCTGCCCATGCCGCGCTGGACGATGGCGCCGGCGTGGCCCATGCGCTTACCCTCGGGGGTGTGGCGGCCGGCGATGTAGGCGATGACGGGCTTCTTGAAGTCCTTCGCGATGTACTCGGCGGCCAGCTCCTCCTGGATGCCGCCCACCTCGCCCACGATGGTGACGAAGTCGGTCCCCGGATCGGCGGCGAAGAACTTCAGGATATCGGCGAGATCGGTCAGGACCACGGGGTCCGCCCCCATTCCCACCACGGTGCTGGGCGCCGTCCCGGCCTTGGCCAGGATGCCACCCACCTCGTAGGCGAGGGTGCCGCTGCGCGAGATGACGCCGGCCCGCCCCCCGACCTTCGGGAACAGGTTTCCCGGGATGATGCCCATCTTGGCCTCACCCACGGTCAGAATGCCGGGCGTGGTGGGGCCGAGGAGCGTGGCGCCGACCTTCCGCGCCTCGGCGCGCATCTCCATGGTGTCATGAACGGGGACGTGCTCGGTCACCACCACGACCAGCGTGATCCCGGCCTCCAGCGTCTCGAAGACGGTGTCCTTGACGGCGCGGGCCGGCACGAAGAAGACGGAGGCCTCCGCCCCGGTCTCCTTCACCGCCTCGGCCACGCCGTCGAAGACGGGGACGCCCTCGACAGATGCGCCACCGCGCCCCGGTGTCACACCGGCCACGATGTTGGTGCCGTATTCCTTCATCCACTTGGTCTGCGCCTGGCCGATCTTGCCGGTGATGCCCTGGACGAGCACGCGGGTGGTCTTGTTCAGGAGGATACTCATGAGTCATTCCTTCCAGTGAGGGCGACGATGGACGATGGACGATGACCATGAAGGGCCGCTGATTCGTCTATCATCCATGGTCCATGGTCAATGGACGGCACCCAGCGCGGCGCAGAGCGCATCCACGGCCGCCTCGGTCGTGATGTCGGTGACGATGATGACGCCGGCCTCTTTGAGCGTGGCCCAGGTCTCCTCCTGGCGGTTCCCCAGGGCTTTGGCCACGACCGGGATCTGGACCTGCTGCTCCTTGAGGACCCGGACAATGCCTTTGGCCCCTTCGTGGATGGGGTTGATGCCGCCGTAGAGATTGATCAGGAGACCCCGAAGGCCCGGCTTCTGAAGAACCAGTGCGGTCGTCTTGTACATCAGCTCCTCGGTGATCCCGCCGCCGGTCTCGAGGAAGTTGGCCGGTTTGAGGCGCTGGCCCACCACGTCCATGGTGGCCATACCGAGGCCCGCACCGCTGCTGATGATGGCAATGTCGCCGTCCAGGTCCACGTACGAGACGCCGATCTGCTTGGCCGCCCGCTCGATGGGGTGCTCGATCCGGGCCAACGTGTCCTTGGGCATCTCGGGATGGCGGAAGAGGGCCGAGTCGTCCACCTCCAGAACCGCATCCACGGCCCAGAGCGATTCGTCGGCCGTGACCGCCAGCGGGTTGACTTCGGCGATAAGAGCATCACTCTTTCGGAAGACGCGATAGAGCGCGACCAGGACGTCGGCGATCTTGACCATCAGGTCGCCGCGGAATCCGGCCTCGCGCGCTAGCGCGCGGGCCTGGTGCCCCCGGAACTCCGCGGGGGGAACGATCGTCCGGCGGAAGAGCGAGTCGGGCCGCTCGCGGCTGATCGTCTCGACATCCACACCCCCGGCCGTCCCCAGGATCACTGTGATGGCACCCGCCACGGCATCCACGGTTACCCCCACGTAGAGCTCCCGGGCGATGGGAATGCGCTTTGCCACCATGAGCGATTCGACGGTGAAGCCACGAACCGGCTTGCCGAGGAGCGCGCCGGCCTTCTCCCGGACCTCGTCGGCCGTGTCCGCCAGCAAGATGCCGCCGTGCTTGCCGCGGGATCCCACCAGGACCTGAGCCTTCAGGACGACGGGGAGGCCGACCGTCCCCAGAGCTGTCACCGCCTCGTCCGCGGACGTGACCAACGCGAAGGGTGGGACGGGTACCCCTGCTTGCTGGAAGAGCCTCACCGCTTCGTGTTCATGCAGTCGCATGGCTCACCGGCTCCTCTATTTGGGCCTTGCCGCCGATCTCCAGCCCGGCCCGAAAGGCCTTCAGGTTGAGGTCGATGGTCTTGGGCGGGACGTTCTCGCGGATGGCGGCTTCCATCCCGGCGATACTGACGACCCCGGTCTTGGCCACCACGACCCCCATCATGACCAGGTTGGCCACGATCGTCCGGCCGAGCTCCTGGGTGGCCAGGTTCGACACCGGAACACCGACACGCCGCACGTCGTCGCGCCCGACGGTCTTGACCAGGTCGCTGTCGATGAAAAGCAGGGCGCCGGGGCGCATGTCCGCCCCGTACTTCTTCATGGCCTCCTCCGACATCGCGACCATGATGTCGGGGTGGGTGACCCGCGGATAGACGATGGGCTCGTCCGAGACGACCACCTCCGAGCGGGCACCGCCGCCTCGGGCGGCCGCGCCGTATGACTGGGTCTGGACCGCCCGGCGCCCATCGGAGACGGCCGCGGCCGTTCCGATGAGCACACCGGCCAGAACGACACCCTGACCGCCGAACCCTGCAATCCGAATCTCCGTCCGTTTCACGACGCCCTCCGGAAAGATGTAAACCGCCAAGTTGCCAAGGACGCCAAGGCGAATCAGGCGAATTCACCAAAGGGCACGGCTCACAGGTATCCAGGACCCTGGCCTGATTGCGCCATTGTGCGTCCAGTGTCGCTCGGCGCTTGGCCGGTTCACTTGCGCGCTGGCCATGGCCTTGGCGCGCACCTTCGCCATGGTGTCGATGAGTTCGGGTTTGTCGATGTCGAGGAATTCGCCCACCACAATCTTGCCGGTGCGTTCTTCGGCCGTCATCGTCTTGGCTTTGGCGAGGCTCACCGAGTTCTGCTTGTAGTGCTCCATCATCTGTACCGAGTTGCCCATGCCGGTCTTGCGGCCGAACTCCACCGGGCACTGGGAGATCACCTCGACGAAGGCGAAGCCCTTCTTCTGGATCGCCCGCTTCATCGTCTTGACGATCTGGCGGGGGTGGTAGGTGGTCCAGCGCGCGATGAAGGAGGCGCCGGCACCTTCCACCAGCCTGCAGATGTCGAAGGGGTTCTCGGCGTTGCCGAACGGGGTGGTGATGGTCTGGAGGCCGAGGGGCGTCGTCGGGGCCACCTGGCCGCCGGTCATGCCGTAGATCCCGTTGTTCACGCAGACGACGGTCATGGCGATGTTCCGGCGCGCCGCGTGGATCAGGTGGTTCCCGCCGATGGCGGTGAGGTCCCCGTCCCCGCTCACGACCATGACGTGCTTCTCGGGCATGGCCGCCTTGATCCCGGTGGCGAACGCGATGGGGCGTCCGTGCGTCGTGTGCAGGACGTCGGCGAAGAAGCTGGGGCTGGGAATCCAGGCCGAGCAGCCGATCCCCGAGACGAACACGAAGTCGTCCATGGCGAGTCCCAGTTCGTCGATGGCCTGGAGGATCGCCTGGGCCAGGATGCCGTTGCCGCACCCCGGGCAGTTGGCCGTGCTCTTGGCCGACGGCCGGATGTACTGGGCCAGGGGGTGGTCGAATGTCGCGAGGCTCATGCGCGCACCTCTTTCACCGCTGCGAGGACGTCCGCGATCTCGTGCATCTCGCCGAGGACGCGGGGCGGCAGGAAGCTGACGGGGGCCAGACCGGCCGCCGCGGCCTGCACATAGTGGAACAGCTGGCCGAGGTTGTTCTCCAGGACGATCAGGCGCTTCGCCCGCTCCGCCACGGCCCGGATCTCCTTGTCGGCAAACGGCCAGAGAGTCCCCAGCTTCAGCCACCCCAGCTTGAGGCCCTCGGCCCGGCCCGCCTCCACGACGGCCTGGGCGCAGCGGAAGACGGAGCCGTAGCTCACCAGGACCATCTCGGCCCCGTCGACGTCCTGCGTGACCCGGACGATCTCGTCTCGGTGCGGATTCGATCTTGTCGTTGAGCTTCTTGATGAACACATCCAGCGCGGAGGCGTCGACCACATTCCGCCGGCCGTAGGCGTCGTGGCACGAGCTGGTCACGTGGGCCTTGTGCCCCTGCCCGAAGACGGGCATGGGGGCCACGTCCTCGTCCAGGAAGCCCGGGAGGCTCTCCGTGTCCACGCCCGTCGGGAAGAGCCTGCCGATCGGCGAGGGGGATGGCGGCCGGCTCGGGAATGAGCAGCTCCTCCCGCATGTGGCCGAGGAAGGCATCGGTCAGGACGAAGACCGGGGTCCGGAACCGCTCCGCCAGGTTGAAGGCCTCCACGGTGTAGTCGAAGCACTCCTGCACCGAGGAAGGGGCGAGGGCGATGATCTGGTAGTCGCCGTGGGAGCCGCGCCGGACCTGGATCGACGTCCCCCTGCAGCTCCACGGTGGGGATGCCGGTGGTCGGGCCGCCCCGCATCACGTTCACGATCACGCACGGCGTCTCGGTGCCGACGGCGAACCCGATGTTCTCCAGCATCAGGCTGATCCCGGGACCCGAGGTCGCGGTCATGCGTCTTCATGCCCGCCCCAGGAGGCCCCGATGACGGCGGCGATGGAGGCGATCTCGTCCTCCATCTGCAGGAAGGTGCCGCCCACGGCGGGAAGCCGCTCGGCCAGCCGCTCGGCGACCTCGGTGGCCGGGGTGATCGGATAGCCGGCGGCGAAGCGGCAGCCGGCGGCCAGCGCCCCCTCGGCGCAGGCGATATTCCCCATCATGAAATGTCGTCCGGTTAGGACTGCGCGCTTTCGCCATCGTGACCTCCGTGCCAGGGCCAATGCAAAACGGACAACCGACAACTGACAACCGGTCAATCGAGATGAAATTGCCGGTGTCAGTTGTCGGCTTGAGAATGCTCATTCCGCCGCGCGAGCGGCCGCGGCGGCCTCGGGAACCTCGTCCAGCCGCACCACGATCGCCATGTCGGGGCAATAGATCACGCAGTTCCCGCAGTTGGTGCAGGCCGTGATCTTGTCGACCTGCGGCGGCCGGATCCCCCGGGCCGTCAGGCGCTCGGCGATCTTGAACACATCCTTGGGACAGAGGGCCAGGCAGATGCCGCACCCGTCGGCCCCCTTGCACAGATTCTCGTTGATCGAGACGATCACCGGCTTTTCTTTCGCCATTGCTTCCCTTCTCCCCACTGTGCCGCCACCATCAGCCGTCAGCGCCGACCTGACAGAATTGAGCGGCCATTGCCCATCGCTAGAACGGTCGGATCCGCCCGGTCGCATCGAACTCCAGCGCCCGCGCCTCGCCCAGGATCGTCAAGCCGATCTTGCGGGCCTCGGGCAGCAGGGCCTCGGAGATCTCCAGCTCCTCCAGGTGCAGCGTGTCCTTGATCCGGACGAAACGCACCTCGTCCAGCGGGGTCTCGCCGACCGCCACCTCGATCGCCTCCCGATCGGTGTCCATGATCAGGGGCAGCCGGCCGCCGGCCCACAGGCGGGTCGTGATCACGTTGGTATAGGTGGACTTGTAGTCGATGGAATCCACCAGGCGCCGCGTGGTGAGGTCGGCCAGGCCGATGCCGTTGGCGTTGCCGTGGGTCTCGGGTGTGAGGCCCAGGACCACCACGGCCGAGACCGCCGGTGTGCCCATCGTCATCTTGCCGCCGACGCGCCCACCGATCCCGATGACGTTGGTGTCCATGCCCGGTCCCGCTGATGTTCTTTCCCATCTCGTCCACGACGAGGACGTCCAGCGGATCGAAGGGGACGCGGGGAAAGACTTGCCAGGACCGCTTCAGGAGGGCCGCGTCGGTGGCCTCGAACTGCTCCGGGGGCACCACGTGGATCTCCATGGTCTCGTCGCGCGAGTTCTCCAGCACGGCCACACCGGCCAGGACCGGTGCCTTGGCCAGAATGACCCGCGCAGTCTCGACCAGGATCGGCGCCACACCGATCCGATGGATCTGCTGGGCTCCCTTGTGTTTGCCGAGACCCACGGCGAGGATCTTGCACAGGCCGCTCTCCACCTCGCCGCGGAAGATGGTGTGGAGCTTGACCCGGTTGATCGCGATGATGCCGTCGGCGTGGAGGGCGTTCTTGTCCAGGTAAACCGGGACGCCGGCGGGGGTGTGGCCGATTTCCTCGGCGTGCCACCGAGGAAAGGATCGGGCAGCCCATGGTGGCCTCGGAGATGCCGAGATCGGCCAGCAGGTTCTTCTGACCTTCGTCCGTGGCCCCCCCGTGGCTCCCCATGGCCGGAACGATGAACGGCTGGCCGCCCACGGCCTTCACGGTGTCGACGACGGCGCGCGTCATCGTCACCAGATTCTGAATCCCGCGGCTCCCCGCGGTGATGGCGATGCGGGCGCCTGGCATGATCTTTTTCTCAAGATTCAGGCGCCGGAGGCCGGCAACGACGGCCTCGGCTGCATCCTCCAGCCTGGTCTTGTCGAAAACTTGTTGCACGCGAACGACGTTCGGCAGAGGCATCCGTGTCTCCTCTCCTCGGAGCTTATTAACTGGTGTACGATACGGCAGATCGCCGAAAAACGGCAGGTCGAACTGTGCTCTTGGTTGCATTATCGGACAACCGGACCGATAACACCGCAGACCGCGAGCCTGACCAACCGATCCGCAGATGCCGCAGATTGGCCGATCTCGACTTGGCCTTCCCTTTGGTGAATCGCTGCCATCTGTGAAATCTGCGGATCGATCGGGCGTTTTTCGTCCCCAGAGGTTCGGTCGAACAGTCAAATGGCGATTCGGGCTAGCCCGGTCCGGCGACGTGGTGGATAGTTCGGCCGATGGACGGCGCCGTCGCACCGGACGACGAGGAAAGGGGAAACCATGGATCTCGATGCCCTCAAGGAAGCCGTGATTGCGGGGGATGCGAAGGGGTGTAATCTGCTGACGGAGGTGGCGATCCAGGCCGGCCACTCGCCACAAAAGATCCTGACCGAGGCCCTGGTGCCGGCCATGCAGATCGTGGGCGACAAGTTCCGCTGCAACGAGGTGTACGTCCCCGAAGTGCTGGTAGCGGCCCGGGCCATGAAGAAGTCGCTGGCCATTCTGAAGCCGCTCCTCACGCAGACCGGGGCCAAGCCCGTGGGGACCGCCGTGATCGGCACGGTCAAAGGGGACCTCCACGACATCGGGAAGAACCTGGTGTGCATGATGCTGGAAGGCGCAGGATTCGAGGTGGTGGACCTGGGGTCCGATGTCGCGCCTGAGAAGTTCGTGCAAGCGGTGAAGGATACCGGGGCGCAGATCGTCGGCGTTTCGACCTTGCTCACGACCACCATGCTGGGGATGAAGGACGTCCTGCGCGCCCTGGAGCAGGCCGATCTCCGGAAGAAGGTGAAGGTCATGGTGGGCGGTGCGCCCGTGACCCAGGCCTTCGCCGACGAGGTCGGCGCCGACGCCTACGGCGAGAGCGCGGCGACGGCCGTGGACAAGGCAAAGGAACTCTTGGGGGTCGGATAGGAGCGCCGGACCGTTCGGCCGTTCGCTGGTTCGGCTGTTCCGAGAACCGCCCCACCGCCGCACCGCAGAACCGTCGAACACCCTTCTGTCGGAGGAAGCCATGACCCATCGAGAGCGGGTCCTGACGGCGCTGAAGCGCCAGCCGCCCGACCGGGTTCCGGTGGATCTCGGCGGGACGCTGGCCAGCACGATCAACGTGCACACCTACCGCCGCCTGATGGCTCGCCTGGGGTTCGGCGAGGACCCAGCCGTCGCCTTTGTCTCCCGCCGTTCCAACAGCGTGCTGCCGGACGAGCGGCTGCTCCGACACCTCGACGTGGATTGCCGCGCCGTGGTCCTGGGCAGCCCCGACGTCAACCCGGAACGGGAACTGCCGGACGGGTCGCTGTCCGACGAGTGGCAGACCCTCTGGAAACACGTTGGGGAAGGCCAGCACTACATCAATGTGCGATGGGCCGTTCGTCGGCAAGGAGCCGGAACCCGCTCTGGTGGAAGCGTTCCCCTGGCCGAACCCGCTCGACCCCGGCCGCTTCCGCGCCCTCCGTAGCCAGGCCCAGACGCTGCGGGCGGCGTCGGACGCGGCCCTCATCTTGGTGCTCGGCGTCGGGGCCGTCCACCAGATCCAGTTCATGCGGGGGTACGCGGCCGCGCTGGAAGACCTCATCGCCGCCCCGGATTTCGTCCAGGCCTTTCTGGAGCGGTACGCGGACTTCTGGACCTGCATGACCGAGCGCGCCCTGGAGACGGTGGGCGACCTGGTGGATCTGACCATGTTCGGGGACGACCTGGGGACGCAGCAGGGGCCGGTGATGAGCCCGGCGCTCTACCGGCGGCTGATCAAGCCCACGCATGCCCGCATGGTGCAGGCGATCAAGAAGTTCCGCAAGCCGGTGCTGCTGCATAGCTGCGGATCGGTGGCCGCGTTCATCCCGGATTTGGTCGAGATCGGCATCGACGCCTTGCATCCCGTCCAGGTCACGGCCCGAGACATGGACACGGCCCGCCTGAAGAAGGAGTTCGGCCGGGACATCACGTTCTGGGGCGGCATCGACACGCATCGCGTGCTGCCGCGCGGCACGCACGGCGGAGGTGCGAGAGGAGGTCCGGAAGCGCATTGCGGATCTGGCGCCGGGCGGCGGCTATGTCCTGGGAGCGGTCCACAACATCCAGGCCGAGGTGCCGGTGGAGAACATCCTGGCGATGGTGGAGGCGGCGAAGGAGTTTGGGAGGTATTAGCCATGAGTCAGCCTCGAGCCGCGCCACCGACTGGCGGCGCAAGAGGCATCTCGTGGCCTGCGAGGTGTTCCGGGACGAGTTCGAGGCCGTGACCCCGGCCGAGATGCCGCGCACGTATCTCCCCCAGGGGCTGCACCGGACACCGGGGAAGATGCCGGCGGCGATCCAGGAGGTGGTGGACGTCCTGCCCGCCGACACCGACACGGTGATCCTCGGGCTACGGCCTGTGCAGTAACGGGGTGGTGGGCGTGACCGCCCGCCAGGCCGCGCTCGTCATGCCGAAGGTCCATGACTGCATCGCGGTGCTCCTCGGATCTGTCCAGCGGTACGAGTCCGAGATGGAGGCCTGTGCGGGCACCTACTACATCACGCCGGGGTGGGCGAAGTACGGCACGACCTCATTCTCCGCCTACCAGAACGAGTACCTTGCCGAAGTACGGAGAGGAAGACGCCCGCTACGTCGTGGAGGAATGTCTCAAGCACTACACGCGTATCGCGTTCATCGACCACGGTGCCGGCGATGTCGAGGCGGGACGCGCTCACGCCAAGGCGTTCGCCGAGACGTTCGCCAAGCGCTACGAGGAGATCCCCGGCGACCTCGACTATCTCCGCCGCCTCGTGTCCGGCCCGTGGGATGGCGAAGAGTTCCTGGTCGATCCCCCCCGGCACGGTGATCGACCAGGCCCCCTTCCTCGGGCTCCATTCCATCAGCCTGCCCTGAGCGTCCAGGGGAACCCATGGCGGCAGCCGATCTGCTCCGCGGTCTCGCGCTTCTGGAATCCGGCGACTGGAACGGCGCTCACGCCATCGCCCAGGCCGACCCCAGCGCCCTGGGCTCGTGGCTGCACGGCATCGTCCACATGGTCGAGCCGGACCAGGGCAACAGCATGTACTGGTACCGCCGCGCCGGCCGCCCCTTCCCGGGAATGGGCGCCGCCGCTTCCGAGTTCGCCGCCATTCGTGCCGCATTGACCGCGCTCGGGTAGGCCGCACCTGGCGCCGCGAAATCCTCTCCGCGCTCCGAGCGATCTGCGAAAGGCAAACGGCCGAGGCAGGAACATGCCTCGGCCGTTTGCGCACACGCTGTTGTGTGCCGGATTCCCTGTCTTACGCCAGCGCGAACGCGTAGCCTGCGCCGTCCTTGACGATCCTGCCCGCCGCGGGGAACGGGAAGTGATAACCCGTGACCATGGTCTTGTCGGCGACGGCCCGGTCGAGCAGTTTGCGGCGCGTCGCCTCGGCCGTGGCCGCATCTTGATCGAAGGCCGCGTGCCAGCCCGGGTTCTTCGACGAACAGGGCGGGGATGTTGGTCACGTCGCCCAGCACGATGAGTTGATCGCTTCCCGAGCTCACGTGGAAAGAGGTGTGGCCGGGGGTATGGCCCGGAGAGTCGATCGGCCGGATGCCCGGTACGACCTCTTTGTCGCCTTCGAACACCTGGACCTTGTCCTTCATCAACGGGAACATCTCCTGGACCCGCTTGGCGAGCGGGCGGCGCCCCTCGGCCAGTCTCTCGATGCGCCGGGGTCCATCCAGAACTTGTACTCGACCGCTGGCACGTGGATGACCGCGTTCGCGAAGACCGCCTTGTTCTCCGGCGCCTTCGTCATCAGCCCGAAGATGTGATCCGGATGGAAATGCGAGATCAAGATGTGGTTGACCGAGGCCGGGTCGACACCGGCAGCCGCCAGGTGCTTCATGAACATTCCGGCCTTCGGACCGCCCGTCTGTCCCCCGGTGCCGGTGTCGATCAGGACGACCTGCCCGCCGGTCTTCACCAGGTTCGGCGTGAACGGGATCGGCACGAAGTCGGTCGGCAAGCCCGCTGCGGCGAGCGCGGCCTTCGTCTGGTCAACCGAGACGCTCCTTGATGAAGGCCGGATCGTGTGCCCTCTCCCACATGCCGTCGGAGAGGGCCGTGACCTCGATGCTGCCGACGTTGTACCGGTGGAAGCCTCGCTCCATCGCTGTCTGGGCATGTGCGGTCCCGAGAAACGCCACCCGGCGGTCGAGTCCGAGCACGGCGGCCGCTGCCGCAGAGGAGAGGATCAGATTGCGACGGGTGATCTCGTACATGTCGACACTCCTTTCCTTTGTTTTCCGAAATGACCCACCAGTTCAGTCCCCGCTCCCGGGCTGGACGTACGCCGCCTATCGGCACGATGGAGTGCGCCGTTACGGCAAGGGTCCTCCCACTTCATCACGAGCGGGATGCAGCCCCTCCAATTGCTCCATCATATATTCAGAACATAATATCGGACAAGATTGGTTCCCATTATTCAAGCATTACCCAGAGTGACTCGTGAATCCTTGCTTTTCAATAGGTTATGCGTGCGCGTGTGAATGGTGGACGCGGGTTGCGCCCTGTCAGAATGTGCGGGGCCGCTTGCGCCACCGGATTGGGGGAATCGTGCGATCGGCCAGGCGGACTGGAGGCTCGGCTTCAAAAACAGGGTTGCGAGCCTCTACAGACTATCAGCGGTGACGGCCGTGAGGTTGGCACCGAACCGCCCGGTTCGGTGGTCGAAAGCGGGTCCCGGCCGGTTTCACTGCGTCAACTCAAAGTTTGAGCAGGCTCGGCAGCCAGAGCGTGGTGGCCGGCACGTAGGTGACTATCAGCAGCGCGGCGATCATGGCCGCATAGAAGGGCCAGAGCTCCTTCGACACCTCCTCGATGCTCACCTTTCCGATGGCGCAGCCGACGAACAGCGACGGGCCGACCGGCGGGGTGATCAGCCCGATCCCGGCATTCACCATCAGGATCAGCCCGAAGTGCACCGGGTCCACGCCGAACTTCAGCACCAACGGGAGGAGGATCGGCGTGCAGATCAGGATCATCGGGGCCATGTCCATGAAGGTGCCGAGCACGAGGAGCAGAATGTTCAGCATACAAAGCATGACGTACTTGTTCTGCGTGATGCCGAGGACAAATTCGCTCATCTTGGCGGGCACCTGCATCAGGGCCATCATGTAGCCGAAGGCGGCGGAGAAGCCGATCAGGATCATCACCATGGCGACGGTCTTCACCATGGCGTGCAGCAGGCGCGGCAGGTCGCGCCACTTGTAGTCCCGGTAGATGAACATCGTGACGATGAAGGCGTACACGCACGCCACCGCCGCGGACTCGGTCGCGGTGAAAATGCCGGAAAGGATCCCGCCGAGGATGATGACGACGGTGCCCAGGCCCCAGAAGGCATCCAGAGCGATCTTCCCCGCCTGGCGCAGCGTCACCGGCTCGTCCCGCGGGTAGCCGCGGCGATAGGACATGATAAGGCACAGCACAATGAGGCAGAAGCCGAATATCAGTCCCGGGATCACGCCCCCGATGAACAGATGCGCGATCGAGACGCTGCCGCCCGCGGCCAGCGAGTAGATCACCATGTTGTGGGATGGCGGAATCAGCACGGCCTGCACGGAACCGCAGATGGTCACGTTGGTGGCGAAGGTGGCCGGGTAGCCCTTCTTTATCATCTGCGGGATCAGCACGGAACCGATGGAGGCCGTATCGGCCACCGACGAGCCTGACACGCCGCCGAAGAACGTCGAGGCGATGATGTTGACCAGCGCCAGCCCCCCGCGCAGCGTGCCCACGAACAGGCGCGCCAGGTTGACCAGACGGTTGGCGATCCCGCCCTCCGCCATGATGGCCCCCGCCAGCACGAAGAACGGGATGGCGAGCAGCGCGAACTCGTCCGAGCCGTCCGAGATCTTGAGCATCACCGCCTCGAGCGGGATGTCGATCCAGAATGCCCCCACCATGGCGGCCAGTCCCAGCGCGTAGGCGATGGGCACGCCGACCAGGCACAGCACGGTGAAGGCGCCGAGCAGAACGATCACGTCAGTCATGGCGCGTTACTCCGATTGCGGCTGGTCCTGGTAGATGATCGAGGTCTTGGGCGGGGGCCCGATCCAGAGGTACTCGATGACGAAGAGCAGGGTCACGAATCCGCTCACCGGGATGGGCAGGTACGTGAGCCCCACCGACAGGCCGGGAAACTCCGCGATGCTCTGGAACCACGTCGTCTGTACCAGTATCGCGCCGTATCCGACCATGAACAGGCACGCCAGTACCATGAGAGCGTCGGCCACGAGGAGCATCTTCCTCCTGACCTCCGGCTTGACGAAGTCGAGCAGCGCATTGATCCGGATGTGGACCTGGGCGCGGTACACTCCGGCGCCCCCGATGAACGTGAAAACAATCATGAGGAGAACCGCGAGCGGCTCCGGCCAGCTCTGGGGCGAGTGCACGAGATAGCGCATGACCACCCCGTACGGGATGATCGCTGTCATCACCACGACCGCCGCCGCCGACAGCACGATGCACGCGAGGTAGAGCCCTTCCATGGTCTCCTGGTATCGAACCTTCATGCATGGTCTCCCTGACGACCGGTGGGTGTGGCGCCGGCCTGGCCCCGGGGGGCCAGGCCGGGTGAAACAGCCTTAGCGGGTCTCTTCCATACGCTTGATCAGCGCGGCGTGCTTCGCGCCGTATTTCTCGCGCACGGGCTTGGTGAGGTCGTAGAAGGGCTTCTTGTCCACCTCGATGAACTCCACACCGGCCGCCTTCAGCTTCTGGACCGAGTCCTCGACCATCTTATCCCACAGTCCCCGCTGCTCCAATTGGGCCTCCCGCGAGAGCTTCCTGATCAGAGTCCTGGTCCTCCTTGGACATGGTTTCCCACGTCCGCCGTGAGAAGACGAAGATCTCGGGGATGATCAGGTGTCCGGTGAGGGTGTAGAACTTGGTGACCTGGTAGTGGTTCTGCGTGAGCAGGCTGGGCGGGTTGTTCTCGGCCCCGTCGACGACGCCGGTCTGCAGTGCGCTGTACAGCTCGCTGAAGCTCATCATGACGCCGCTGCCGCCCATCGCGTTCATGGTGTCCACGAAGACGGGATTGCCCATCATGCGGATCTTCTGGCCCTTGAGGTCCGCGGGGGAGCGGACGGGTTTCTTGGTGTACAGGCTCCGCGTGCCGGAGTCCATCCAGCCCAGGGCGATCAGGCGAGAGGCGGGGCTGTTGCTGATCTTGTCGAGCAGTTCCTGCCCGATCGGCCCGTCGATCACCTTCCGCATGTGGGCCTCGTCACGGAAGATGAAGGGCAGGTTGAAGACGTTCAGCTCGTCGACCACCGGCCCCATCGGGCCCGTCGAGATGCGGGCGATCTGCAGCGCGCCGACCTGCGCCTGCTCGATCATCTCCTTCTCGCCGCCGAGTTGCATGGCGGGGAACATCTGGATCGAGAGACGGCCGTTGGTGGCGGCCTCGAGCTTCTTGCCCATCCGGACGATCGCCTCGACTGTCGGGTACCCGAGGGCGTGGACGTCGGCCGCCTTCATCACCATCTTCTGCTGGGCGCGGGCCAGGGCGGGCGCGCCCAGCAGGGCGGTCCCGACTGCCAACGTGCCGGTTTGCACCAGGAACTCACGACGGGTTCTCATGGCGATGCCTCCTGTCGAGTGGTTGTTGACCACGCCCGCACACTCGCGGGCTTCTCGCTCGGCCCGCCGATCGGGCGGCGCCGCTTCCATCCCGCAATGTTACCGTTGATACACCAAGGCCGCTGCATGCTGTCAACCATAGAAAGCGAGGGGTTGGCCGGGGCCGGCACAGTTGCCGCAAGGCGGAGCGAGTTGATGAGATGGCTCCGTCAAAGCCGACACAGCGACCCGGGCGCGGCGAAAACGGACTCCGAAAATCACGCTACCATCGACATTTGGGGGTGTCAAGCTTGTGTTCCATATATGTTCCATATATGACCTGGAGTTCCACCGGTGGAACTCCAGGTCTGGCGGTTCCTCTTCGACGGTGCGGGCACAGGACCGGAGGGTCTGCCCGAAGGGCTACGGTGGTCAGCGGGCGACGTCAGGCAGGTCTCCGTCGGAGGCGTGGCTTGGGCCACCCAACGACGAACTGATCGGAGATCGGTGCTTGGTCCCTTTGCGATCTCTGTGGTAAGGTGAACCATAACGTGGAGAGGCTTCCAGGATCTGACGCTGGATGGACCACGTCACCCCGCCGTCTTGCAGCAAGAGGAGGAGCCATGCGCATCGAACAGGATCTGGAGAAGATGGGATTCGCTCTGCCGACGCCGAAACCACTGGCGGCGTACGTGCCCGCGGTCCGGACAGGCAACCTGGTATTCACCGCAGGCCAGGGTCCGAACATCGACGGGAAGGCGCTGTTCACCGGGAAGCTGGGCCGGGAATTGACGGAAGAGCAGGGGTACAAAGCGGCGCAGATCTGTATCGTGAATTGTCTGGCCTGCGTGAAGAGCCTCATCGGCGATCTGGACAAGATCGAGCGAGTGGTGAAGATTCTGGGGTTCGTGGCGTCGGTGGATGGCTTCACCCGTCAGCCTTGGGTTATGAACGGAGCCTCGGAGTTGCTGGTGAAACTCTTCGGCGACAAGGGGCAGCACGCTCGGTCGGCCATCGGGACCAATCAGCTTCCGCTCGACATCCCGGTGGAGGTTGAAATGATCGTCCAGGTAGGAGACTGAGGGCGGTGGTATAAGGCCAAGGAATTCCCGCGCGACCGAGCCGCGACGGCATGACGGACGCGCCAGGTTCGAATGGCGCGCGGGGTTGGTCCGAGAGGTTTCATGGTTCACGATTGCGCTCCCGACAGCAAGGCGCAGCCCGTCCAGCGGCGACGGCGCCACCGGAGGATATGGATCGCGGTTGGCGTGGCCGGTCTGGCGCTGCTCGTCACCGCCGTGTTCGTGGGGGTCGGTTCTCGTCCCGTGTCCGCCTCCGACGGCTGTGGCTCCTCCGGCTCCCCCCGCAGCGCCGCCGGCGCCGGTCGTCGGGACCTTCGGCAAGGGGCGGACGTTCCAGAATGTGCTGAACGCCCTCGGTGTGGCCAAGGACCGCGCCATCCAGATCGTCCAGGCGTTGCGCCCGCATATCGACTTTCAGACGACTGAAACCCGAGGACCAGCTGGAACTCCATCACGATTCGTCCGGAGATTTGACCAAGCTGGTGTACCGGCAGAGCCCCATCGACATCGTGGAGGCCACGCGGGCAGGGGATCAGTGGACAGGCGCCCGGCTCGACATGCCCGTGGACCGGCGGGTGGTCCTGGTCGCGGGTGTCCTCAAGGACAACCTATTCGAGAGCATGGAAAGAACGGGAGAGCGGCCGCAAATCGTCATGGATTTTGCCGAGATCTTCGCCTGGGACTTCGACTTTGCCGCCGACTCCCAGCCTGGGGACCGGTTCCGGATGCTCGTGGAGAAAGTGTTCACTGGAGACCAGTTTGTCAAGTACGGGCGCATCCTGGCGGCCGAGTACGAGAGCGACGGGCAGGTTCACGCGGGCGTGTACTTTAAGGACAAGGACGGGAGCGGTTATTATACCCCAAGGGGTGAATCGCTCCGGCGGGCGTTCCTGAAATCGCCGCTGGAGTTCACTCGGATCAGCTCAACCTTCAGCCGGGCGCGGCGGCACCCGATCTTGGGAGGCGTCCGGCCCCACCTGGCGGTGGACTACGCCGCCCCGCTGGGGACGCCGATCTTCGCCGTGGCGGATGGGACGATCGAGTCCGCCGGCTGGTCCGGCGGCGGCGGCAACACCGTCGTCCTCCGACATCGGGCCAACTTCAAGACCATGTACAACCATCTGTCGCACTTCGCCAAGGGAATTCGCGCGGGCACGACGGTCCGCCAGCGGCAGGTAATCGGCTACGTCGGCTCGACCGGATTGTCCACCGGACCGCACCTGGATTACCGCGTCATGAAAGATGGCCGCTTCGTGAATCCCCTGAAGCAAACCTTCCTGCCCGGCCAACCCATCTCGCCGTCGAATCACGCCGCGTTCGCGCAAACAAGCGCTGCGCTGTTCTCGCAGCTGCGCGGGACGCTCGCCGGAAACTGAGCGCGCGCCGGACGCGCGGCGGGCGCGCGGGCTGCCGGTCAGGCGTCGAGGCGCGTGGCGTCCCGCCCCCGCAAGAACGCGATGAGGCTTTTTGAGGTCTCGAGTGCGGCGAGGCGGCAGCGAAGGTCCGCCGGGTGTGCGACCCCGCCCTTTCCGCCGAGCCGGCGAGGGATGCCTCAACGGTCCGGATCGCCGGATTCCGGAGTGCGACGTCGCCCGGCCGAGCCGCTCTCGCCGGGGTGCGAATCCGCCGCGGCATTGGGCTCTTGCTTCCGCCGGCGGGCGGCGATGGCCTTCAGCGCCGCGTGGCGGTACAGATCGGACAGGGTGGGATAGTTGAACATGGTCTCGGCCATCTGCCAGGCGTCCGCCTCATTCCGAAGATATGCCTGGCCGATGTGCACCAGTTCGCTCGCGCCGGTTCCGATCACGTGCACGCCCCGCAGGCGGAGGGAGTCGGTCTCGCAGAGCAGCTTCAGGACGCCGTCGGTGTCGCCGAGGATCTGCCCCCGGGGGTTCATCTCGTACAAGCCGTGGCCCGCCACGTAATCCACGCCCTTGCGTTGCAGTTCCTCCTCCGTCTCCCCGATGAAGCTCACCTCGGGAATGGCGTAGATCGCGAACGGCAGCATCTCGGTGCGGCCCCGGGGGCCCGGCACATTGAAGGCGTGGCGGATGGCCTGCCGGCCTTGCTCTGCCGACGTGCTGGCGAGGGCGGGGTAGCCGATCACGTCGCCGACGGCGTAGATATGGGGGTGGGTCGTCTGGAAGAACTCGTTGACCTCCAGAAGCCCCCGCGCGTTGGGCTTGATCCCGATCTGCTCCAGCCCGAGGTCGCCCGTGTTGCCGTCGCGCCCCACGCAGTACAGCAGGATGTCCGCCTCGAGGACGTTTCCGTTCCGCGTGTGACACCGGACCGAGGGTCGCGGCCCCGGGATCCCCTCGATTCGCTGGTACCGGTCCTGCTGGATGATGACGATCCTGAGCTTCTTCAGGCTGCGCATCAGGAGATCGGCCATCTCCCGGTCGAGGTACGGCAGGAGTCGGTCCCGCGTATCCACCAGCGTCACCTGGATATCGAGGGACGCGAAGATGGTCGCATACTCGACGCCGACGACGCCGGCGCCGAGTATGATCATCGACTCGGGGACGCGGGTCAGGCGGAGGATGGTGCCACTGTCGAAGACGATCTCTCCATCGAAACGGATGTCCGGGGGCCGGTTCGGCCGCGAGCCCGTGCCGATGACGATGACCTCGCCCCGGACGCGGAGGCGCTCCCGACCATCCCGGCCCGTCACCGCGATGGTGTGGGAATCGAGGAAGCGCCCGTGGCCTTCGATCACCTCGATGGCGTACCGCTCGAGGGTCTGATTGATCAACTCCAGCTCGCGCTGCACCACGATCCGCTCGTGGTGCATGAAATCCACCATGGTGATCTTGTCCGTGATATCGACGCGGATTCCCTCCAACTTGTGGGTGGTGAGGCCCAGGACGAACACGGCGCTCTCGCGGAGGGTCTTGCTGGGGATGGTTCCCCAGTTCACGCACGTCCCGCCGACCACGTGCTCGCGTTCGATCAGGGCGACCCGCTTTCCGATGCGGGCGGCCTGGACGGCCGCCCGCTCGCCCGCCGGCCCGCCCCCCAGGATCACCACGTCGTATTGGTTGCTACCCATGCGCCTCTCCAGCACACTCCGACGGAGCGGCAGCGGGCACCGGCTACCGCAGACGATGCGCCGGCTACGCGCCGAGGAGATCCAGCGCCTTCACCAGGGCCTCGACGAAGAAATACTCGCCCCACATCACCGACTCGTTGACGCCGAGCCCCTTCCGGATGTGGTAGACGCCGCGTTTCAGCACGCCCTCCCAGCCGGGCGTGCTGCGACCCAAATATTCGTCGCCGGTCAGCGTGTCGAGAATCTGCAGCGCCGTGTCGCGGTACAGCCGGGACTTGGCCCGGAGGGGTGTGAAGGACGCCAGATCCAGGAGTCCCGAGGCGGCGATGGCCGCCGCGCTGCTCTCCGGCTGCCCGTGCGGGCCCGCGGTGGCGTCGAAGTCGTTGGGCGGCACGCCGTGGAGCGGTGTGCTGTCGATGTAGTAGTCTGCGTTCAGTTCGGCCGTCTCCAGGAACCGGCGGTCGCGGGTGTACCGGTAGGCGGTCCCGAAACCGTACAGCGACCACGCCAGTCCCCGAGCCCAGGAGGAGTCGCCGCGGAGGCCCTGGTGCGTGCTCTCGCGCAGGAACTCCCCGGTCTCCAGGTCGAAGATACCCTCGTGGGCCGTGGAGCCGTCCCCGCGCACCAGGTATCGGCGCGTGGTGAGGCAGTGTTCCATGACGCGGTGTCGCAGATCGGCGTCCTGGGTCTCGCGGGCCGCATAGAACATGATCCCCACGTTCATCATGATGTCGATGAAGCAAGATTCGGGTCCGATGAAGGAGCTGAGGTATCGCCCCTGCTCCTTGAAGCGGAGCCCCATGGTCTTCCCCGCCTGGATCATCACGTCGCGGAGTTTCGGGTCCCGGGTCAGACGGTACCAGTGATGGTAGGTGGACATGAAGACAAAGCCGAGGTCGTGAACCTCCCGGTCGTGCTGTCGAGGCTCCAGCGGCCTGGAGTACCGCTCGGCCTGCTGGCGGAACCACGGGTCCCCGGTGCGGATGTGGATCAGCCACATCATGCCGGGGAAGAAGCCGTCACACCAGTGCGTCCAGGCTTCGCCCTGATGCTTCCATTTTCCGTCCCGCGTGTACATGGGGTAGAAGTCAGGGTGCCGCTCGACGGTGTTCCGTACCTGGCGGCCGGCGAAGTCGAGCGCGTCCTTGAGCTTCGGAATCAGGACAGCCGTGTCGATCATGGACGACTCCTTGTCGGCGATGCGACAGCGACCGAGACGGGGGGCTGACTTCGCGAAGGAAGCGCAACGACCTTCTCGCACCGAGGGTAGCAGACCAGCCGAGGGAGGGTCAAGGAGCGGCTTCTGGCTTGACGCGGCCCCGGATCTGGGCGATGCTTCGCAAGCCAACGCACGGCCGCGATCCGTTCCGAGCGGCCGAGCCGGGCGGTGTGGCAACGCATGTCGGCGCGCTCTGCGCAGCGCCGCGGGGAGGTGTCCGTGGCCAGCACGATGAGAGCCCTGGTGAAGAGCCGGCCGGAGATTGGCCTCTGGATGGAGGAGGTGCCCGTCCCCGAGCCGGGGATCAACGATGTCCTGGTCCGCATCCTCAAGACGGGCATCTGCGGCACCGACCTCCACATCTATGTCTGGGATGCTTGGGCGCAGCAGACGATCCCGGTGCCGATGGTCGTGGGGCACGAGTTCGTGGGGCGCGTGGAGCGGGTGGGGAGCAACGTCACCGGATTCCAACCGGGGGATCTCGTCAGCGGCGAGGGGCATCTCGTCTGCGGTCGCTGCCGGAACTGCATGGCCGGCCGACGCCACCTCTGCCCGCACACCCAGGGTGTGGGGGTCAACCGCCCGGGCGCCTTCGCAGACTATCTCTGTATCCCGATGACCAACGTCTGGGGGGCGAGTCGCCAGATCCCGCTGGACGTTCTGGCGTGCTTCGATCCCCTCGGCAACGCCGTGCACACGGCGTTGAGCTTCGACGTCCTGGGCGAGGACGTGCTGATCACCGGCGCCGGTCCGATCGGCTTGATGGCCACCGCCGTGGTGCGCCACGCGGGCGCGCGCCACGTGGTCGTCACCGACCTGAACCCGGGGCGACTCGAACTCGCGCGCCGGATGGGCGCGACCGTTGCGGTCGACCCGCGCGCCGCGCCGCTCGCCGAGGTGCAGAAACAACTCCGGATGAAGGAGGGCTTCGACGTCGGCCTCGAGATGTCCGGGAGCGAAGCCGCGTTCGGCGATCTGCTGACGAATCTATGCCACGGCGGGCGGGTGGCCTTGCTGGGGATTCCCGACCGGCCCATGTCGGTGAACTGGAACCTGATCATCTTCAACGGGCTGACGATCAAGGGAATCTACGGTCGCGAGATGTACGAGACCTGGTACAAGATGACGGTGATGATCCAGAGCGGCCTCGACATCACACCCGTGATCACGCACCGCTTTCCTGCGGATCGGTACGAGGAGGCGTTTGCCGCAGTCCGATCGGGGCAGGCCGGCAAGGTGGTAATGACCTGGAGTGAGGAGTAGGCCATGTTCTCGTCGCTATGCGCGCATCTGACGTCCCAACTGGAGACCATCCGCGCCGAAGGCTTGTGGAAGGGGGAGCGCCTCCTGGCGAGCGCCCAGGGGGCCCGGATCGCCGTCCAGGGCCGGGAGGTGCTGAATCTCTGCGCGAACAACTACCTGGGCCTGGCCAATCACCCGGAGGTCGTCGCCGCGGCCAAGGCGGGCCTGGACCGGTGGGGGTACGGGCTCTCGTCCGTCCGATTCATCTGCGGGACGCAGGAGATCCACAAGGAGCTGGAGCGAAAGCTCAGCGAGTTCCTGGGAACCGAGGACACGATTCTCTACTCGTCGTGCTTCGATGCCAACGGCGGCTTCTTCGAGGCCCTGCTCTCCGAGCAGGACGCCATCGTGAGCGACGAACTGAATCACGCCAGCATCATCGATGGCGTGCGGTTATGCCGGGCCCAGCGTTTCCGGTATCGAAACGGAGACCTCGCCGATCTGGAAGCGCGGCTGCTAGAGGCGCGCGATGCCCGCTTCCGCGTCATCGCCACCGACGGCGTCTTTTCCATGGATGGCGCTATGGCGCCGCTGGCCGGGATCTGCGCCCTGGCCGAGCGATACGAGGCCCTCGTGCTGGTGGACGATTCCCACGCGACCGGTTTCGTCGGCCCGCGCGGACGCGGAACCCACGAGCAGGCGGGTGTGATGGGGCGCGTGGACGTGCTGACCGGGACGCTGGGCAAGGCGTTGGGCGGCGCCAGCGGGGGGTACGCGAGCGGCCGTCGGGAGATCATCGAATTCCTCCGGCAGCGCTCGCGCCCCTACCTCTTCTCCAACACGGTGCCGCCCGCCGTCCTCGCCGGGGCGCTCAAGGCCCTGGAACTGGTCGAACGCGAGCCCGCGCTCCGGGCGCGCCTGTGGGAGAACACGCGGTATTTCCGCGGGCGCATCGCCTCGCTGGGATTCACGGTCACGCCGGGCGACCACCCGATCATCCCGATCATGATCGGCGACGCGGCCCTCGCCCACCGGATGGCGGCCCGCCTGCTCGACAAGGGGATCTACGTGGTCGGTTTCTCCTACCCGGTGGTCCCCAGGGGGAAAGCCCGGATCCGGGTTCAGATGAGTGCCGCCCTGTCGCGCGAGGACCTGGACGGCGCCCTGCGGGCCTTCGCCGATGTCAAGGCCGAGCTTGGCGCCACACCGGTGGAATGATCCGGTCGCCGGCCGATCCTATGAGGTAATGCCGTATCTCTCGGACGAGTTGCCGGGCCAATCCGTAACGGTCCGGATGGAGTCACCTGACGACGACCCGAAACGGAGGAGGGAATCTATGGCAGGGATGACATCTCGCGAACGGTTGCTGGCCGCCCTCTCGCACCGGCAGCCGGACCGCGTTCCGCTGGACCTGGGCGGCACCAGGAACTCCACCATGGTGGTGGAGGGCTACGAGCGACTCAAGGCGCATTGCGGGATCGCGACCCCGACAAAGATCATCGAACGGATGATGCGGGTGGTCGAGGCGGACGAAGGGGTCTTGAGGGCCCTCGCCATCGATACGCGCGGCGTGTTCCCAGGCGGCCCGACCCGGGGGCTGGCTGCCGACCTGGGGCCCAACCGCTACCGGGACATGTGGGGAGTCGAGCGGACGCAGCCGGCGGGCAGCCTCTACTACGACCTGGCGGGGTCGCCGCTAGCCGGCGACATCGCCATCGCCGACATCCTGAAGTACCCGTGGCCCGATCCGGATGATCCCGGCTTCACCGACGGACTCAAGGACCGCGTGCGCTGGATCCGATCCCACACGGATGCGGCCGCGGTGCTGGCCCTGCCCCCCGCGTTCGTCCATATCAGCCAGTACTTGCGGGGCTTCGAGGACTGGTTCTGCGATTTCGTGGTGGACGCGAAGCGGCTGGAGGTTCTGTTCGACGCCATCATGGACGTCACGATGGCCATTGCCCGACGACAACTCCTGGAGGTCGGCCGAGAGGTGGATGTGGTGCTCACCTCGGATGACCTGGGCTCTCAGGGCGCCTTCCTGGTGAGCCGGGAGCACTACCTCAAGTATCTCAAGCCGCGCCAGCAGCGGTTCTTCCGGCAGATCAAGGAGCTGACCGACGCCAAAGTCGTATTTCATTCCTGCGGCGCGGTGGCCTCGATCATTGACGACCTGATCGAGATGGGCGTGGACGGCCTGAACCCCGTCCAGCCGCAGGCGGCGGGGATGAATCCGGCCGAGTTGAAGAAGACGTACCGGGGCCGGATGGCCTTCTGGGGCGGGACGGACTCGCAGGGCACCGTCCCGCGCGGGAGCGTGGCCGACGTGAAGCGGATGGTCGAGCGGTTGATCGAAGACGTGGGCGAGGGGGGTGGCTACGTCTTCTCCAATTGCCACAACATTCAACCGGATGTGCCCCTCGAGAACGTTCTGGGGATGTTCCGGCACGCGCGGGAATACGTGCCGTCGTACGCCCAGTGACGCCGGCGCAAGGACACCCACTGCGAGTGGAGGTCCATGGCACGCGGTGGTAAACTCGGCGACCGGGTCGGACGCAGGCGGTGGACGCCATGCCCCGCCTCGCGGGTGACTAGGAGGGTCCGATGAGGACAAGCCCACGGATGGCATGGCTCATCGCGGCGATGATACTGATCGTCTCCGCCTGTGCCGCGACAAACCTCGACATGACCTGGCGGGATCCCGCCTACCGGGGACGGCCGTTCGCCAAGCTCCTAGTGGTGGGGGCCACGGATGATGCGGCGAATCGCCGGGTCTACGAGGACGCGCTCGTCGGCGCGCTCAAGGGGCGCGGGGTGGACGCGGTGGCGAGCCACACGCTGATCCCTCGTGAGAGCGACGTGAGGCGGGACAAGATCGTCGAGGCGGTCAAAGCGTCGGGCGCCGACGGCATGATCGCTACCCGGCTGATCGGCGTCGAGACCAGGACGACCCAGGTGCCATGGCAGGCGACGGGACAGGCCGCGGGGCAACAGGATACCGACCTGTTCCGTTACGACTCGCTGCTCGGGTCCCAGACGATCGTTCGGGAGGAATACCGAGTGGCGCAAATGGACACCACCGTCTTCGACGCCAGGACGGAAAAGATGGTCTGGTGGGGTCGGAGCAGCGCGTTCCCGACGGACGATATTACCACGCTCAGCCGCGAACTGTCCGAGAGTCTGGCCAAAGCCCTGAAATCCGCGGCGCTCCTGTAGCGCCCCGCGCTACGTCCCGGAACCAGAACGCCGACGGCGCGCGACCGCCGTCGGCGTTCTGGTTCCTATCCGCTAGGGCGTCGCCCAGCGCCGGTGCGCCTGCGGCAGATACCCTGGCAGTTTCTGCGCGGCAAAGATCTTTCGGAGCCGCGCGAACCGCTGGCGCCCGTCCACGAGCGGGACCGCCGGCCAGTCGTCGCCGATGAGCGGTCGGGCATAGCGGACGAACTCGTCGGTCACGTCGATGCGGCTCGGGGCGATCCAGCGCTGCGGGAACGCCCGCTCGGAGTTGGCCACCTGCTCCAGCGGCACCTTGTCGTAGCGCACGATATAGACCGGGCCCGGATCGCGCAGGATCGTGCTCATGTAGCCCGAGCCGTCCCGCGCGGCGACCAGAACCGCCTGCTGCCCCAGCCGATAGGCCTCCTCCAGGTCCACCGTCGAGGCATACATCATCACGGTGCGCTGGTCCGTGCCCGTGACGTTGGCGCGTGCCGCGCCGTGGGCCGTCAGGCCCACTTTGTTCAGGTGGTTGACCACAATCTGGGCGACGGTCATCTCCGAGGCGGAGAACATGGTGTGGCCGAAGCTGTCCTTTCGCTCGCCCAGATCGCCCACGTCGAAGCCCTCGCTCACCACGACGAGGCAGCGCCCGCTGCGCTTCAGCTCGTCGTTCACGTGGTCGGCCATCGCCTCCAGCGTGAGCCCCGACTCGGCCAGGTAGATCTGCAGCGGCATCTCCCGCTCCGGATCGGCCAGCCGGGCCGCCGCCGGGATGAAGCCGATCTTGCGCCCCATCGCCTGGATCACCAGCACCGGATCGGCGGGAGACGAGCCGGCATTCTCCTCGTTCGCGTCCTGGACATTCAGCGCCCAGTAGCGCGCCACGCTGCCGTAGCCGGGGGTGTGGTCGATCAGCTTGAACTCGGCGTCGCCGACGTCGTTGTCGATCGTCTTGGGCACGCCGACCGCGACGACATCCAGTCCGCGCTCGTGCGCCAGCTTGGCGACCTTGTTGGCGGTGTCCATCGAATCGTTGCCGCCGATGTAGAAGAAATAGCCGATGTCGTGCGCCCGGAAGACCTCGATGACGCGCTCGAAATCCTCGTCCTGTGTGCCCTTGAGCTTGTAGCGGCAGGTGCCGATGCTGCCCGCGGCAGGGGTCGCCGCCAGCAGCGCGATCTCCTCCGCGGGCTGCGCCGACAGGTCGAGCAGCTCCTCCTTCAGGACGCCTTCGATGCCGTGGTAGCCGGCGTAGACGGTGCCGAATCGGTCGGGCATCGCCTGGCACATGTCGAGGATGCCGCGCAAGGTGTTGTTGATGACGGCGGTGGGCCCGCCGGATTGGGCGACGATGACGTTCCTGGCCATGCCGACACTCCGCGAATAGCGATGCGGCGAGCCCAGGGTCGGGTGCGAGGCAATTTACCGCGCCCCTGAGCGGGGAATCGTCCGACTAGCCCTTCTTCCACACGGTCGAGGTCACATTGCCGCCGCGCCCGGTCCAGTTGGTGTGGAAGTACTCGCCGCGCGGCTTGTCGACGCGCTGGTAGGTGTGCGCGCCGAAATAGTCGCGCTGCGCCTGCAGCAGATTGGCGGGCAGCCGCTCGCGGCGGTAGCCGTCGAAAAACGCCAGCGCGCTGGACATGGCCGGGACCGGGATGCCCTTCTGGACGGCCTTGGCCACCACGCGCCGCCAGCGCGGCCTGCGCCGCCTCGATCTGCTGCTTGAAGTACGGGTCGAGCAGCAGGTTGGTGAGGTTCGGGTTCTTGTCGAAGGCCTCCTTGATCTTGCCCAGGAAGGCCGAGCGGATGATGCAGCCGCCGCGCCACATGAGCGCGATGCCGCCGTAGTTGAGATTCCAGCTTGTACTCCTTGGCGGCGGCCCGCATCAGCATGTAGCCCTGGGTGTAGGAGATGATCTTGGAGGCGTAGACCGCCTCCTGCAGGTCGTCCACGAACGCCTTCTTGTCGCCGGTGAACTTGGACGTCGGGCCGCGACAGCACCTTGGACGGCCGCCACGCGCTCGTCCTTCAGCGCCGACAGCGCCCGCGCGAACACCGCCTCGACGATCATGGTCAGCGGGATGCCCATGTCCAGCGCCGAGATGCCCGGTCCACTTGCCGGTGCCCTTCTGCTCGGCGGTGTCCAGGATCTTGTCCACCAGCGGCTTGCCGTCGGCGTCCTTGTACGGCCAGGATGTCGCGCGTGATCTCGATCAGGTACGAGTCGAGCTTGCCCTTGTTCCACTTGGCGAAGACCTTGTGCATCTCGTCGGCGCTCATGCCCAGGCCGTCGCGCATCAGGTGGTAGGCCTCGCAGATCAGCTGCATGTCGCCGTACTCGATGCCGTTGTGCACCATCTTGACGTAGTGCCCGGCGCCGTTCTCGCCCACCCAGTCGCAGCAGGGACCTCCCCGCCGTCGGCCGTTTCACCTTGGCGGCGATGGCCTGGAAGATCGGCTTGACGTGCGGCCAGGCCGCCGGCGACCCGCCGGGCATGATCGAGGGGCCGAGGCGCGCCCCCTCCTCGCCGCCCGGACACGCCGGTGCCGATGTAGAGCAGCCCCTTGGATTCGACGTAGGCGGTGCGGCGGATGGTGTCGTTGTAATTCGAGTTGCCGCCGTCGATGATGATGTCGCCCGGCTCGAGGTGGGGGAGGAGCTGCTCGATGAACTCGTCCACCGGCTTGCCGGCCTTGACCATCAGCATGACCCGGCGGGGCCGCTTCAGCGGCGGCGACCAGCTCCTCGATGGAGTGCGCGCCGATGATCTTGGTGCCCTTGGCCTCCTTGGCCAGGAACTCGTCCACCTTGGACACGGTGCGGTTGTAGACGGCCACGGTGAATCCGTGGTCGTTCATGTTCAGGACCAGGTTCTGGCCCATGACGGCCAGGCCGATCAGTCCGATATCCGCGTGGCTCATGGTGTCTTCCTTTCCTGTACGGCGCTACTTCTTCCAGGGCGGCGTGCTGGGCAGGAGCGTCTCGAACTCGGCGATGAGCGACGCCTCGTACTCCCCCGCGAAGGTGCCGGCGGTGAATCGCGCGAGACCCTCCTTGAAAAAGCGCTCCCACGACTTCTCTTCCTGCGCCGGGATTGATGGGGAAGAAGAGCACGCTCGTTGGCCTTGGCCGCCTCCATGTCGCCGGGCGCGTCACCCATCATCAGGATGTGATCGGGCGCGTACTTGCCTTTGGCGGCCAGGGCCAGGTGCTGCTTCTTGCTGCCCATCTCCTGACCGGCGATGATGCGCGCATACTTGGCGATGTCGTGCTCCTCCCACTCGCGGACGAGGGCCTCGGTGGGGGTGGCGCGACACGACGACAACGTCGGCCTGACTCTGCAGCGCCTGCAGGCTCTCGCGCATGTACGGGAAGGGGGGGACGCCGTGCACCATGTCGGCGATGGAGGCGTTGACCGCCTTGCGTCCAGCCCCAGCGCCTTGTCCAGTTCGGGATCCGGATGCTCGGCCATGTACGCCTTGAGGCCGGCGTCGCTGAGGGGCTGTCCCGACGTCATGAACTCGCGCACCTTCTTTGCCTCGGTGATCCGGGCGCCGCGCGCGATGACCTCGGGGCGCTCCCGCAGCAGGTCGAAGACCATGATCAGCGCGGGCCAGCGGTTGATGCCGCGCCATTTGCTGTACAGGTTGACGAACTCGGCCGCCTCGCGCGCGTACTTGGACACCGGCTGCAGGTCCCACCACTTGATGATGTTCGGGCAGAAGCACTCCTTGTGCTTGATCTCCATCGAGTCGAACGCACAGCCGTCCGAATCGATCCCGACGAAGAAGGGGCGTTGCGGCCGAAGATCGGCCAGCGGCTTGGCCGCAGCGGGGACGTTGCTCATGTGGGTATCTCCTTGTCGTGGTTGGTGCCGTGCAGGGACAGGTCAGGCTAGGCGAACGGGATCGCGCCGGTCTCTGCGATCGCGATCCCAACGCGTCACGACCGGCTCTCGCGAAACCGCATCCGGTCCGAGGATGCCGCAAGGGCGCCCGCGGTGTCAAGCAGAAATCCGGAAGACACGACCCGGAAAAGGCGGCCTGGGCGCGTCGCGTCAAGGGCGCGGTTCTATCGTGTTCCCCAGCCGAACAGGCGAGCGGCGAGGCCCGCCGACACGCGGATGGCCCCCTCGGGGCACATCTCCTGGCAACAGAAACAGGCGATGCACTGATCGCGATCGATCATCACCGGCGGCACGGATGGGGCGCCGTCGGGATTGAGCGCGATAGCGTGGGCGGCGCAGACGCGGGCGCATTCCCCGCAGGCCACGCACGCGCCGCGGTCGATCTCGGGCCGGACCGTCATCAGGCGCTCCAGGAACGCCGAGAGCCACACCGGCCCGCCGAACCCGCGAAGCGGCGCGGGCCGCGCCAGACGCCAGGTCGGGCGCGGACGCAGATCGTCGGGCGGCGGGCCGACGATCTCGATCTCGATCGAATGGCGGCAGCAGGTGGAGACCGCGGGCGACGCGCCAGCGTGAAGACCTGGTGCGGGTCGAGGCCCCAGATCCGGGCCAGAACCGCGTCCAAAGCGTGAGCGTCCGCGGAGGCCATCAGGAGGCCGAGCGGCCGCGGGTCGCCGGCGCTGGGGCCGTTCCCCTCCATTCCGATGACGGCGTCCAGGATGGAGAGCCGTGGCGCGATCAGGGCGTGGACGTGCAAGAGGAGACGCGCGAAGTCCGCGGGGCTCTTCCCTGCGCGGAAGTGCCACTGCGCCTTTTCCATGCCGACCACGGCGCCGAAGCTGTTCTTGACCGCCGCCGTCATGACCATCTGCCCGTGGGTCTTGGCCTTGGGCAGGTTGATCACCAGGTCCGCGTCGAGGAGGCGTCGGATCAGCCGGAGCCGGTGAAAGGCGGTGCCGGCGGGCGCCACATCCATCCCCTCGTCCGCGTCGTGGACGCGTCAGGAGTTCGTCGTCGCCGAGGCCCAGATGCCGGGCGCATCGCCGGGCGGATCCCCACGCCCGGGCTGTCCGTGGCCTCGACGACCGCCGCCCCGGCCTCGCGCGCCAGCCTGGCGACGGCGCGGAGATCTCCGGATGGGTGCAGACGGCCCGCTCGGGCGCGCTCGGCATGAGCAAGTTGGGCTTGAGGACGACACGCGCCCCGGGCGCGACGAAGGCGCCGATGCCGCCCAGCGGCTCGAGCACGGCCCGGACGGCCCGGTCCACCGCCGCCGGCTCGTACGTGGCGAGCCGTTGAATGGAGACGCGAGGCGTGACCGCGATCGGCGGCGGTCCGAGGGAATCGTCAGCCATAACGCCCCTGCACGTTCGGGTTCGAGGGCCGTCCGCGGAGATCGCGGCCACGATGCAGAAGACACGATACCATCGGGAACCCGGGAGGGCAAATTCTCTCCGACCGGGATCGCGGCGGTCTGGAAAGTCGCACTCCTGGGTCGGTTCGCACAAAGGAATTGCCGAGTCGATCCGGAGTAGCATATGCTCGCGGGCGGTCAGGGCGTCGTGAAGCACGCGGGGGATCCGAGATGGCCGCCAATCGGAAGACGATTCTTATCGTCGATGACGACGAGATGGTCCTGCAGTTGCTCGAGCGCGACCTGGGGCAGGCGGGTTTCGTCGTCGTGAAAGCCGGCAACGGGAAGGAGGCGCTGGAGATCGTCTCGCGGGACGCCGTGGACATCATCGTCTCCGACATCTCCATGCCGGAGATGGACGGCCTGGCGTTCTGCGAGCAGCTGCGGCAGCGGCCCGACTGCGCCGACATTCCCTTCATCTTTCTGACGGTTCATGGCGGCGAGCAGGCGAAGATCCGAGGGCTGCGATCCGGGGCCGACGATTACCTGGTCAAGCCCGTCAACACGGGCGATCTCATCGCGCGAGTGGAGATCCTCTACGACCGCATCCAGCGAAAACGCTCGATGGGCACCCTGGAAGGGAACCTGCGTGAGGTCGGCCTGTGCGAGATCCTGCAATTGTTCGAGCTGACGCGGAAACGCGGTGTGCTCCACGTGGACGCGGCCGACGGGGAAAGGGAACCATCGCGCTCGCCGACGGCACGCTGATGGACGCCGCCTGGAACGATCTTCAGGGTGAGGATGCCGTGCTCGAGATGTTTGCGCTGACGGACGGCAACTTCCGCTTTCAGTCGGGAGAGGTGTCGTCGAGCAACATCGGCCAATCCATTAGCTTCATGCTCATGGAGACGGCGCGGCTGACGGACGAGGTGGCGGCCTTCGCGGACCACATCCCTTCCGCCACGACCCTCCTGCGCTCGAAGAAGCCGTTCGAGGGGGACGACGCCGACGCCCACCGGGTGAGCCAGGCGATCGCCGAGGGGTGCACCGATCTCGCCGCCGTCCAGCGGGCGCTGCGGATGTCCGCCGTCAGGCTCGGTCTCGCGGTCAGGAAAGCTGGTCGAGGGAGGATTCGTCGCCACGGGAGGTGTCATCCCGGCAGCGGAAACCGACCGGGAGGCCGCGCGGGCGGCGAAGCCGGTCAAGATCCTGATTGCCTTTACGGATGACCGGATGCTGTCCAAATGTCTATCGCTGATGGGCGATCCCGAGGACCATCCGACAAAGCGGAGCGGCCTATCGGAGTCCTCGCGGGTGACGATCGGTCGAACGGGTCTACGATGTCGTCTGCCTGAGAGGAGAGAAACGCTTCGCCTTCATGTGGGAGCTGGTTCTGCGGACGTCGACGGGGGCGCTCTTTCTGCTCACCACCAACGACGATGCGGAGCACGCGGCCTTTTTCGCGGCGAGAGCCGCATCACTCCGCAAGCCGGTGTTACGCGTATGCCTGGGCGCTGCGCTGCACCAGGATGGCGAGGTGCGGGTGCTCGCGACCCGCGACGATATACGCCAGGCGCTCGAGACCGTTCGGATGTCCGCCGCGTGACCTGAGACGCGCGCGGCGGCGGCACGGGACCGGTCCGCCAGGTCTCAACGATGCCGAGCCTGCCGACCGTGCCCGCGATCACCGACCCTTCCCAGGGAGAGGTTTGAAAGGCCCGGACGGATGTGTTAGGGTGCTGGCCCGCACGTCGTTTCAGCACAGGAGGGAGATGCCGGTGTCCGTCCATGTTCACGAAACCGTTCGCTTGCTCTCCGGAAACGAAGCCATCGCCCGGGGCGCCTTCGAGGCGGGGGTGAAGGTCGCCGCAGCCTATCCAGGGACACCCAGCACCGAGATCCTGGAGTACCTGGCGGAATACGAGGGCATCCACGCCCAGTGGGCGCCCAACGAGAAGGTGGCGGTCGAGGTCGCGCTGGGGGCGTCGATGGCCGGCGCGCGCGCCCTGGCGGCCATGAAGCACGTCGGGGTCAACGTCGCGGCGGACCCGATCTTCACGGCTGCCTACACGGGAGTGCGCGGCGGTCTGGTCATCGTCACCGCCGACGATCCGGAGATGCACTCCTCCCAGAACGAGCAGGACAATCGCCACTACGCCATCGCGGCCAAGATCCCGATGCTGGAGCCGGCGGACTCGGCCGAGACCAAGGCTTACACGAAGCTCGCCTTCGCGCTGTCGGAGCGGTTCGACACGCCGGTGTTCCTGCGGACGACCACGCGGATCTCCCACGCCACGGGGCCCGTGCCGCTGGGCGAGGTGGAGCCGTCCGCCGTGCCCCTCGGGTTCGTGGAGGAGCCGGCGAAGTGGGTGATGCTTCCCGCCAACGCCCGGAAGCGGCACGCGGTGGTGGAGGAACGCATGCGGGCGCTCCGCGAGTTCGCCGAGAGCTTCGACGGCAACCGGATCGAGTGGGGCGACCGGTCCCTGGGCATCATCACCGCCGGGGTGGCGTACCAGTACGTGCGGGAGGCGTTCCCGCACGCCTCGGTCCTGAAGCTCGGGATGGCTCACCCCCTGCCGGAACGACTCATCCGCGAGTTCGCCGCGGGGTGACGCGGCTGGTCGTGGTGGAAGAGCTGGACCCGATCATCGAGACCCACGTGAAGGCGATGGGGATCCGGGTCGAAGGGAAGGACCGGGTGCCGACCCTGGGGGAGCTCAACCCGCGGATCGTGCGGCAGGCGATCAGCGGCGAGGCGGCGCCGCTGCGGGAACCCGCGGCGGTGCCCAGCCGCCCGCCGAATCTCTGCGCGGGCTGCCCGCACCGGAGCCTCTTCTTCGCGCTCAACAAGTGCCAGGTGACGGTGACGGGCGACATCGGATGCTACACCCTGTCCGCGCTGCCGCCGCTCAAGAGCATGGACACCTGCGTGTGCATGGGCGCCTCCATCGGCAACGCCCTGGGCATCGAGAAGGCGCTGGGCCCGGCCGCCCGCGGCAAGGTGGTGGCGGTCATCGGCGACTCCACGTTCGTCCACTCGGGGATCACCGGGCTCATCAACGTCGTGTACAACCGGGGCTGCTCCACGGTGATCATCCTGGACAACGGGACGACGGCGATGACCGGCGCCCAGGATCACCCCGGGACGGGGAAGACGCTGCAGGGCGAGCCGACGCACCGGCTGGACCTGGCGGCGCTCTGCCGGGCCATCGGCGTGGAGCACGTGTACACGGTGAATCCGCACGATCAGGCCGAGACCGAGGCGGTCCTCCGGCGGGAACTGGACCGCGACGCGCCCTCCGGTGATCATCGCCCGGGCCGCCTGCGTCCTGCTCCCCGAGCACCGCGCCGAGAAGCGGCCCAGTTACGAGGTCATCGCCGGAGCTCTGCAACGGCTGCAAGGCCTGCGGCAAGCTGGGGTGCCCCGCCATCGAGTGGCTGCCGCTGACGCCGGAGGAAGCGGTCGCCGCGGGCAAGAAGCCGACGCAGAAGGGGATCGTCCGGATCAACCGGCTCATGTGCGACGGGTGCAATCTCTGCCCGTCGGTCTGCAAGATGCGCGCGATGGTGGAGGCGGCGTCATGAGCGCTGCCCGCGGCAACATCTTCTTGGCCGGTGTGGGCGGGCAGGGGATCCTGCTGGCCTCGGAGATCCTCGGCGAGGCCTTCCTGCGCGGCGGTTACGACGTGAAGAAGAGCGAGGTGCACGGGATGGCCCAGCGGGGCGGCGCCGTGACGACGCACCTGCGCTTCGGGCCCAAGGTCTTTTCGCCGCTGATCGAGCCGGGCACGGCCGATCTGCTCATCGCCTTCGAGAAGATGGAGGCGCTGCGGTTCATCCATTATCTCGCGCCGGACGGCGTCGCCGTGGTGAACGTGCAGGAGATTCCCCCGGCGCCGGTGAGCTCCGGCCAGGAGCGGTACCCGGAGCGGATCGAGGAGCGCCTGCGCGAGGTCACGCCGCGCGTCCACCTGGTGGACGCACTTGGCGGCGGCGCTGGCGCTCCACGAGGTCCGGGCGGTGAACATGGTGATGACCGGGGCCGCCTCGCACTTCCTGCCGCTGCCGGAGGAGGCGTACCTGGAGGCGCTGAAGAGCCGCCTGCCGGCGCGAGTGGTGGAGGTGAACGCCCAGGCGTTCCGCGCCGGCCGCGCCCTGGTGCGTCCGCCCGACGAGCGCGGGTGAGGCCGAGCCGGCGAGGTCGAGGATGGGGTATCCTGCGCAGGGAGGGGAACCGATGATCTGGAACGACGAATTCGAGACGCTGCCGCGCGAGGCGATGGAGGCGCTCCAGCTCAAGCGGCTGCGGGACCTGGTGGATCGGATCTATTCCACGGGTGCCGTTCTACCGGCAGAAGCTGACGGAGGCCGGGTACAAGCCGGGGGACATTCGGAAGCTGGACGATCTTGCCCGCCTGCCCTTCACCACCAAGGACGACCTCCGAGACAACTACCCCTTCGGCCTGTTCGCCGTGCCCATGGAGCGGGTCGTCCGGATCCACGCCTCCTCCGGGACGACGGGCAAGCCCACCGTGGTGGGCTACACCCGGCGAGACATCGACACCTGGTCGGAGCTGATGGCCCGGACGCTCTCCTGCGGCGGCACCACCAGCCGGCGACATCGTCCACAACGCCTACGGGTACGGCCTCTTCACCGGGGGGCTGGGGGCGCACTACGGCGCCGAGAAGATCGGGGCCGCCGTCATCCCCATGTCCGGCGGCAACACCAAGCGGCAGATCCTGATCATGAAGGACTTCGGCTCCACCATCCTCCTCTGCACGCCCTCCTACGCCCTGAACATCGCCGAGGTGATGGCCGAGGAGGGCGTGAGCCCGGCCACGCTGCGCTGAAGTGCGGCCTCTTCGGGGCCGAGCCCTGGACCGAGGGCATGCGCGCGGGAGATCGAGCGGAAGCTCAGGATCAGCGCCCTGGACATCTACGGCCTGTCCGAGGTCATCGGGCCCGGGCGTGGCCTCGGAGTGTATCGAGGAAAAGCACGGGCTGCACGTCTTCGAGGACCACTTCATCCCCGAGATCATCGATCCCGAGACGCGGGACGGTGCTGCCGCACGGCGAGGACGGGCGAGCTGGTGTTCACCACCCTCACCAAGGAGGCCTTTCCCGTTCTGCGCTACCGGACGCGGGACATCTCGCGGCTCATCCCGACGCCCTGCGCCTGCGGGCGGACGCTCGCTCCGGATGGAGCGCATCTCCGGCCGGACCGACGACATGCTGATCATCCGGGGCGTCAACGTCTTCCCCTCCCAGATCGAGGCGGTGCTGATGGAGGTGGAGGGGGTCGAGCCCCACTACCAGCTCATCGTCACGCGCGAGGGGACCCTGGACGTCCTGGAGGTGCAGGTCGAGATCAACGAGTCGATCTTCACCGACGAGATCAAAGGCCTGGAGCGGCTGGCGCGGCGGGTGGAGGACGGACATCAAGGACCTGCTGGGCGTCTCCTGCAAGGTGCGGCTGGTGGAGCCAAAGACGATCCAGCGGAGCGAGGGCAAGGCGAAGCGGGTGATCGATCATCGAAAAGCCTGAGCCCGCGGCTGGCGGACGAATGACGATGCGGTTTCCCCGGACTCCCTGCTCCCGTCGCCGGACCGGCTTTCCTTTGCGGGTGGCATGAGCCGGCGCCCGCATGCACTACGGATTCGTCGTGCTGGCGCTGATCATCCTGGCCGTTTTCGGTTCGCTCGGCCTGGGGCGGTTCGGCTACACCAGCATCCTTCCGGCGATGCAGGCGAGCCTCGCGCTCACCAACACCCAGACGGGCGCGCTGCAATCCTGGAATCTGGCCGGCTACATGCTCGCGGCGGTGTTCGCCGGCCTCCTCGCCGCGCGGTACGGCCCGCGCGTGGTGATCTCTACGGCGCTGTTCGTGACGGCGTTGGGGATGATGCTGACGGGGCTCCTGCCCAGCTTCGAGGGCGCACGAGTGGGACGTTTCCTGGCGGGTGTGGGCGGCGCCGGGGGAAACGTGCCCGGGATGGGGCTGGTCTCGGCGTGGTTCGGCGCGAGGCGGCGGGGCATCGCCGCGGGCGCCGCCGTGAGCGGATCGAGCCTGGGGCTGATCGTGACCGGCCCGCTGGTCCCGCTCATCCTGGCCCGGTACGGTGCCGACGGGTGGCGCGTGTGCTGGCACATCCTGGGGGCCATGGCGCTGGGCGTGTTCGTGCTGTGCGCCTGGCTGCTCCGCGATCGTCCGGAAGAGCAAGGGCTGACGGCGGTCGGTGAGGCGGAATCGGATCGCCTTCAGGACGGCGCGGGGACCGGGACGCCGTCGTTCGCCTGGGGGGCGGTGTGGCGGTCCCGTGTGGTGTGGCATCTGGCGGCCATCTACTTCGCATTCGGGTTCTCCTACGTCATCTACGCCACGTTCTTCATCCGATTCCTGGTCGGCGAGGGGGGTTTCTCGGCGCAGGAGGCCGGCCTGCTCTGGCTGGAGATCGGCTTGGTGTCGGTCGTCAGCGGCTTCATCTGGGGCGCCATCTCGGATCGTTGGGGGCGGCGAGTCGCCCTGATGGGCGTGTTCGCGCTGCAGGGTGCCGCATTTCTAGTGTTTGGGGCAACCCACGCCGTGGCAGCGGTCTATCTGTCGGCAGGCCTGTTTGCCGTCACCGCCTGGAGTGTCCCCGCCCTGATGGCCGCATCGGCCGGCGACCTGTTCGGCGCACGGCTGGCGCCGGCGGCCATCGGGTTGATGACGGTCGTCATGAGCCTGGGGCAAGTGTGCGGCCCGTATCTCGCGGGGCGCATCGCGGACGCCGCGCGCTCTTTCGCGCCGGCCTTTCTGACCGCCGGGTGCGTGGCGCTGGTGCTGGGCGGCGGAGGATCGTTCCTGTTGCGCCCCCGGATACGGACAACCGACAACCGGTCACGACGGGGGCCCAACCGTTGACCGATGTCGGCTGGCCGACCGTCGGCGGCTCATTCCGGGTGCCGTGGCGCGCGGGGTGTGGCCCCGGCGAGGGTGGGGCATGCGTCGTGGACCGGAAGGAGGGGACGCCATGAAAGTGGAGCAGATCTCGATCTTTCTGGAGAACAAGTCGGGTCGCCTGGCCGAGGTGGCGGGGGTCCTGGCCGCCGCGGGAGTCAACATCCGCGCGCTCTCGCTGGCCGACACGACCGACTTCGGCATCCTGCGTCTGATCGTGGATCAGAACGACCGGGCCAAGCAGGCGCTGAAGGAGAGCGGCTTCACGGTCGGCAAGACCGAGGTCATCGCCGTGGAGGTCCCCGACCGGCCGGGTGGCCTGGCGCAGATCCTGCGGACGCTGGACGCCGCCGCCATCAACGTGGAATACATGTACGCCTTCGTCCAGCGCTCGGGGGACAACGCTATCCTGATCTTTCGCTTTGACGAATTGGACAAAGCCATCCAGGTGCTGACGCAGGGTGGAATTCGCGTCCTGAAGGGGCAAGAGGTGTACGCGCTGTAGGCCTCGTACCCGCGTGGAGCCGGGGCGCGACCGCTATCCCGTTCGAGTGCGCTCGGACGGCGCATCCGTTTCCCGGCGAAGTGCTCAGGCGATCTCATCCGACGATGAGCATGGCAGCCTGAAGGCATCCGTGCCCCCGACCCTGCGCACGGCGCAAGGGTTACTCCCCGGTTGAGTCTGGAGTTCCTGCCATGGGCGGCGAGGCCGGTCCTTCATGGCGTTCGATGACCCGCATTTCCTTCCATTGTCCCGCCCGGAACCGGAGATAGAACGCCACGCCGAGGAGCGAGACATACGCCGTAGCGATCGTCCAGCCGGTCAAGATGCCTCCGCCGAATCGCTCGATGGCGAGATACGTCGGCAGAATCAGCACGCCGCCGGAGAGTCCAGCCATCATCAACATGACAAACCGGGTATCACCGGCGCCTTTGAGGGCGGCGGCGTAGACGATCGACAGGACGTCGAACAGCGAATATAGCGCGACGAACCGGAGGAGCACCGTCGCCAGGCTGCGGATCTCGTCGAAGCTTCCGGGATCGGCCCACAGGGCGTACGGCGCCAGGAAGACGCCAGGCGCCAGCACGTACAGGAGGGCGACGACCCCCATGTACAACACCGTGATGCGCAGGCCGGAGGTCACGCATCGCTCTGCGAGGCGCGGGTTTTCTCGACCCAGGTGCTGTCCGACGAGAATCGTGATGGCCATACCCAGGCCCATCATGGGCATGAACGCCAGAGTGTTGATGTTGAACGCAATGTTGGTGGCGGCGAGGGCGGACGTGCCCAGACGCCCGACGATCAAGAGGAAGATGGTGAAACCAGCGAGATCTACGAAGAATTGGACGCCGCTGGGCAGGCCGAAGCGGATGATCCTGGAAAACAGGGCCGGATCGAATCGCCAGCCCCGAATGACATGGAAACGGCGATCCTGGTTCTGGCGGAACATGAGCCCGCCATACACCAGGAGGGCGGCGACCATTGAGACGTTGGTGGCGATGGCGGCGCCGGCGATCCCCATCTCCGGAAAGCCGCCGACGCCGAAGATCAGCAGATAATCGAGGACGATGTTGACGGCGGTGGCGATCAGGTTGGCCCACATGACCGGCCACGTCTCGCCGCGGCCGGAGAAGAAGCCGCTCAGCGCGGAGGCGGCGATGGCCGGAAACGCTCCCAGGCAGAGGACGCGGAAGTAGATGACTTCCCCACGCTGGATCGCGGGATCGTGTCCGATGAGGCGGAAGGCCGGGTCGGCGAGCGGGATGAGGCATGCCATGACGATGGCCCCGACCAGCGACACGTAGAGACCTTGCCAGACGGTCGGACCGATCCGCTCGTCTCGCCCCGCCCCGACGTACTGCGCGACGAAGGTGCTCACGTAGCCCGCGGTCCCGATGAACAGGCTCATCAGGGTGTAGTTCAGGATGCCGGCCGGCGTCGAGGCGGCAAGGGCCGCGGGGGAGTACCAGGCGAGAAACATGCGATCCACGAAATGCTGGAGCGACCACGAGCCGGTACTCAGGATCAGCGGGAACGCGATGAGCAGGATCTGCCGGTAGCCACCCTCGGCCATCCGGGGACGGTCCTGGGTTGTCCGCAGACTCTCCGTCAATGGTCGACTCCACGCCCAGGTGGGTCGTTCCGCGACCATCCAGCGCCGCATGGAGGCCGCGGTCCCCTGACCCGGGTGAATCATTGTACCATGCGTTCTCGGGTAGCTCGAAGCCTGCCTCCGCGCAGGCCGCATACGCGGTTGCGTAGAGGCACTGATGGGTTATACTAAAGTTTGAGGGGGAAGAGAATGTCCGCCGATACCGCTACTGTCACGCCCCAGGCGTCCGACCCGAACTTGCTTCGCGCGCTCTCGCAGTACGAGCGACCGAATCTCCGGAAAGCAACCTGGCAGCTCGTCAATACGTTGGTGCCGTACGTCGTGCTCTGGGCGCTGATGGCCCATCTCGTCCGGAACGGCCATTCCTATTGGCTTACTCTGGCGCTGGCCGTGGTGGCGGCTGGGCTGCTGATCCGCATCTTCATCGTCTTTCACGATTGTGGGCACGGCTCCTTCTTTGTGTCCCGTCGGGCGAACCGGATTGTGGGCTACATCACGGGCATCCTGACCTGCACGCCCTACGAGGACTGGCGTCACGTCCACGCTGCGCATCACGCCACGGCGGGGGACCTGGACCGCCGGGGCAGGGGCGACGTATGGACCCTGACGGTCACGGAGTATCTGGCGGCACCGAAGCTCACGCGGTTGGCCTACCGGTTCATTCGGAATCGCTTCGTCCTATTGGGGTTGGTTCCGGCGTGCCTGTCCTTGCTCAAGCAGCGGTTTCCTCACCCCGGCGCCGGGAGGCGTGAGCGCAACAGTGTGACCTTCACGAACGTGGCGGTCCTGGCGATCTTGGCACTGGCCACGCTGACGATCGGTCTTGGCACGTTTGTCTTGGTTCAGCTGCCCATCACGCTGATCGCGGGGACGATGGGGGTGTGGTTATTCTATGTCCAGCACCAGTACGAGGGGGTGTATTGGGCCCGCCATGCCGACTGGGACCCGATGCGGGCGGCGCTGGAGGGGAGCTCGTACTACAAGCTGCCGAGGGTTCTGCAGTGGGCTACGGGCAACATCGGCCTGCACCACATCCACCATATCCGCCCGCGCATTCCGAATTACAACCTGCAGCAATGCTACGACGATCTGCCGGCCATGCGGGCGGTGACGCCGCTGACGATCCGCGGGAGTCTCAAATCGCTGCGGATGAACCTTTGGGACGAGGACGCGACAGAAACTGGTGAGCTTTCGATCCGTGCGGAAGCGCGTGAGACCGTAGACCGCGAGTACGGGCGGCCCGACACGTGACCCGGTTCGCGGCGGAAACCGTAGAGCCCCGAGGGGACGATGACACGACCTCCGGGCTCGATCCTTTTCGGAGTGACGCGGACGCAGCCGACCTAGCCCGCGCCCATGAGGGCCAGGATCACGCCGCCCGCCACCACGCTGGCGACCTGGCCGGCGGCGTTGGCGCCCATGGCGTGCATGAGGAGGAAGTTCTCGAAGTCCTCCTCCTGTCCGACCCGCTGCACCACCCGCGCTGCCATCGGGAACGCGCTGATCCCCGCCGCGCCGATCAGTGGATTGAGTCCCCCGCGACTGACCCAATTCAACCCCTTTGCGAACAGCAATCCCGCCGCCGTATCCAGCCCGAACGCCAGGATTCCCAGGACGAGGATCTTCAGGGTCTCCACCTTGAGAAAGAACTGCGCTTGCATGGTGGAGCCAATGGCCAACCCCAGAAACAGCGTCACGATGTTGGCGATCTCCTGGGCGGAGGCCTTGGTGAGCCGCTCAACCGCGCCGGACTCCCGCATCAGATTGCCCAGCATCAGCATCCCGATGAGGGGCGTCGCGAAGGGCACCAGGATTCCGACGACCAGGGTCACGACGAGAGGGAACAAGATACGGGTCCGGCGACTGATGGCCCGCTGGCTGTAGGGCATGCGGATCCGCCGCTCGTTCTTGGAGGTCAGCAAGCGCATGATGGGCGGCTGGATGATGGGTACCAGGGACATGTAGCTGTACGCGCAGACAGTGATGGGGCCGAGCAGGTGCGGGGCCAGGATGTTACTCACGTAGATGGACGTCGGCCCGTCGATGGCCCCGATGATGCCGATGGACGCCGCCTCTTTGAGGTTGAATCCGAGGAACAGGGCCAGCATCAGCGTCCCGAAGATCCCGAACTGACCGGCCGCCCCGATGAGCACCATCCGTGGGTTCTCCAGCAGCGGCCCGAAATCGGTGAGTGCGCCGATACCGATGAAGATGAGGAGCGGATACAGCTCGTTGTCCACGCCAAACTTCCCGAGGAGGGTGAGCAGGCCGCCTTCGGCGACGAGAGGCGAGAGGGGAAGATTGGCCAGGATGCAGCCCGCCCCGATGGGCAGGAGCAACATCGGCTCGTAGTCCTTCTCGATGGCAAGGTAAAGCAACACCCCACCGACGGCGATCATGAGGAGGGCGCCCGGGAGTTACGTGGAGGATGCCCTGCGAGAGGCGGACGAGGGCGGTGGCGTCCATCCTCACTCCTCCCCCAACTGGACGAGCAGGTCGCCATGGGCGACCGTCTGGTCGGGCCGCACCCGTGATCTCCAGCACCACGCCGTCGTAGGGGGACTTGATGGCGTTCTTCATTTTCATGGCTTCCAGAATGACCAGGGTCTGCCCTCGGCTGACCCGATCACCGTGGCTGCACCTCGACGGACAGAATCTTGCCGGGCATGGGTGCGGTCAGGGCGCCCACGACGTGCCCATCGGTCGAGGCGCGCGTCAAGGGCGGCGGCGCGATCGTCGGCTCCGACGCGGGACGGAGCGGCGACCCGGACCGCGGGGGCGGCCGCGCGAGGTGTGGTTCGCGCGGGCGGGGACCATCGCGGGGGTGATCAGCGCCTCAGCCAGGTCCTCGTCGCTGGAGAGGCGCACCTCATACTCCTCTCCTCCCACCTGGACCGTGAATCGGTCCGCCGTGACCTCCTGCACGTCAATGACATAGGGTTTACCGCCGACCTCTAACGTGTACCGGCGCATGACTCATCTCCCTTGTGGCGTGCGCGAACGACGGCATCCGGCGAACGAAATATCCGGCCCGGTCTGGGCGCTACCGGCGCGGCTCGCTGTCCGGATTCGCGCCGTCCCTCCGCGCGCTCAGCGCTTGCCCGGGTGCCAGTTCTGCGTCTGCTGATGGCGCCCCGCCGAGACCCAGCGGCTGGCGAAGAGAATGCTCCCCGGCCAGTGGCTTCGCATGGATGGGGCCGCCTGCTTTCTCAGCACCGACTGGTGCGTGAGCACCGCGACGCCGATCGCGGCGAGCAGCTCCGGCGCCATCCCGCGGGGAGTCGCGGCGCCGGGCCGACCGGTGCGCCCGCTCTCCTTGATCTCGCTCGGCGGCGGCTCGCGGTCCAGGCGGAGCATGCACGGTCAGGAGGCCCCACAGCAGGGCCAGGAGGAGGAACACCAGGCCCATTCCCAGGATGGTGATGTTGAGCCCGGTCATCAGGCGTTCTGTCAGTGTCATCGTACACCCCTTGCGAGCGCAGTGGCGCGGAGTGGGTACGCAACGCCCCGGCCGCCCGCCGGCTACACCGGCATCAGGCCGTGCTTCTTGGTCGGATTCTGCTGCACCTTCGTGCGCAACACCTCCAGCGCGCGGATCAGGCGCGGCCGGGTCTCGCGCGGCTCGATCACCTCGTCGATCTGGCCGAGATCCGCCGCCCGGAAGGGGTTGAAGAACATCTCGCGGTACTCCTCGATGTACTTCCGCTCCAGCGGCCGCCGGATCGTCCGCCTTGGACAGCTCCTGCCGGTACAGGATGCGGACGGCGCCTTCCGCGCCCATGACGGCGATCTGCGCCGTGGGCCAGGCGTAGGCCAGGTCGTTCCGCATCTGCTTGGAGCTCATGGCGACGTAGGAGCCGCCCATGGCCTTTCGGGTGACGATGGAGATCTTGGGCACCGTGGCCTCGGTGTAGGCGTAGATGATCTTGGCGCCGTGGCGGATGACCCCGTGGTACTCCTGGTCCACGCCGGGCAGGAAACCGGGGCAGTCCACGAAGGTGATCAGCGGGATGCTGTAGGCATCGCAGATCCGGATGAAGCGCGAGATCTTGTCGCTGGCGTCGATGTCGAGCGCGCCGGCCATGTGGGCGGGCTGGTTGGCCACGATCCCCACGGAATAGCCGTCCAGGCGCGCGAAGCCGACGACCGCGTTGGGGGCGTAGCAGGAGTGGACCTCCAGAAAGCTGTCGCGGTCGAAGACGGCGTCGATCACGACGTGCATGTCGTAGGCTTCGCTTCTCGCTGGCGGGCACCACGCTGTTCAGCGACTCCTCCATGCGGTCAGGCGGGATCGTAGGGCGCCACCTGGGGTGGGTCCTCGGTGTTGTTCTGCGGCAGATAGCTCAGCAGCAGTTTCGCCATGGAGATGGCGGCCTGCTCGTTCGCGGCGAGGAAGTGGGCCACGCCGCTCCGGCAGTTGTGGATCAGCGGGCCGCCCAGATTGGCGACGCTCACGTCCTCGCCGGTCACCGCCTTGATCACCTCGGGCCCGGTCAGGAACATGAAGCTGGTGTCGCGCGCCATGATGACGAAATCGGTGAGCGCCGGAGAATAGACCGCGCCGCCCGCGCAGGGGCCGAGCATCACCGAGATCTGCGGGACCACACCCGAGGCAAGGACGTTGCGCTGGAAGACCTCGCCGTACGCCGCCAGGCTCCGCACGCCCTCCTGGATGCGAGCGCCGCCCGAATCGTTCAGGCCGATGAGGGGGATGCCGCTTTCCAGGGCCAGATCCTGGATCCGGCAGATCTTGTGCGACTGGACCTCGGAGAACGAACCGCCCAACACCGTGAAGTCCTGGGCGAAAACCGCCACCCGGCGCCCGTTGATCTTCCCCAGACCGGTGACGATCCCGTCGCCCGGATAGCGTTGATCCGCCATGCCGAAGTCGGTGATGTTGTGGGTTGCCAGGGCGCCGAACTCCTGGAAGGAGTCCTCGTCCAGGAGGAACGCCAGCCGCTCGCGCGCGGTGAGCTTCCCGCGCTCGTGTTGCTGCTCGATCCGCTTGGGGCCGCCGCCCTTCAGGGCCTTCTCGCGAAGCTCGCGTAACGTGGACAGGTAGTCACTCATGGGTCAACTCCACTCGGTTCCCTCCGCTCGCCAGGTTCCGTGTCATGCCTGCCCGGCCAGCGCCACCGTTGCCAGCAGGATGTTCTTGATTCCCAGGGGGATCGGGCCGATCTCGATGTATTCGTCCAGCCGATGCTCGTTGGCCCCCTCGGTGATGGAGATGCAGACGCCGGGGAGTCCGACCCCCAGGGCCGCATTGACGTCCGTGCTGGAGGCCTCGGTGAACGTCTGCAGACCCCAGGGCGCGGTGGACGGCCTTGCAGGTCTCGACCACGGGGTGCGTGGCGGGGATGGAGCCAGCCGGCCGGTCCCCCACGAGATCAAGCTTGGCCTGCCCGTCGCCCTCCTTGGCGGTTCGCTCGATGATGCCGAGAACCCGCCGCTCCAGATCGGCCAGCGACGTGATGTCCACCGAACGCATGTCCACCAGCATGTCGGCCTCGGAGGCGATGGTGTTGACCGTGGTGCCGCCGTGGATTACGCCGACGTTGTACGTGGTCTTGGGATCCGTGGGGACCTCCAGGCGCGAGATGTCGGCGATGGCTCGCCCCAGGATATGAATGGCGCTGGGCGCGGGAAAGTGGCCCCAACTGTGGCCGCCCCGGGCGGTGAAGGTGACCTTGTAGCGTCGGCTTCCCACCGCGACGTGAATGATGCGGTTGATCTTCATCCCCTCGAGAGCGACCAGGGCCTTCACCTTGTCCTTCACGTCCGCCACAAAGGCCTTCATGCCCTTGAGGTCGCCGAGCCCCTCTTCGCCGGTGTTGCAGGTCAGGTAGAGATCGCCTGCGGTCCGGACGCCTCCGGTGTCCAGGGCCTCCACCATGGCCAGGAGAGACGCCACGGCCACGCTGTTGTCCCCGATCCCCGGGGCCAGGAGCCGGGCCCCTTCGCGTTTCACCCGGACGTCGGTCCCCTTGGGGAACACCGTGTCCAGGTGGGCCCCGACGGCTATCCCTGGGGCATTCCCAGTGCCCGGCCGCCTGCCCCGGACATTTCCCGCTCCGTCAATGACCACGTCCTGGAGGCCCAACTGGGCGAACCGCTCCTTCACGTAGGCCGCGCGGTCCCCCTCCTCGAAAGTCGGGGCCGGGATCTCGCAGATACGGATGGTTTCCTCGACCACTTGACTCACGTGCGCGTCCACCCAGGCCAGGGCCGCGGCCATCGGTGGGGTCCTGCATCAGCTTCGGGATGTCGCTCATGGATCCTCCCTGGCGCCGTGGCGGCGCACTCGACGCTATTGCTAACCATCCCACTCATGGCTATCATAAGTCAAATTCATAATCCTAATGTCATCCATAAACACTATTCGGAGGCGCGTCATGAACCTGCACCAGTTCGCGTGTTCTACGAGGTGGCGAGTGCCCGAAGCTTCACCGCCGCCGCCGACCAAGCTCCACCTCACCCAGCCGGCGGTCACCTGGCAGGTGAAGCGGCTTGAGGAGGCCTACGGCGCTGCAGTTCCTGGACCGCGTCGGCGAAGCGGGTGTCGCTCACCGAGGAGGGCAAGGTCCTGTTCGACTTCGCCGGCCGGATCCTCCGCCTGAGCACGGGAGACCGAGGAGGCGCTGGCGGATCTGCGGGGCCTCCCGCTGGGGACGCTGCGGATCGACGCGACCTACATCGTGCGGCGACTACTACCTGCCCGCCCTGCTGGAGGCGCTGCACCGACGGCATCCCGGTATCGTGTTCCAGATCGGCATCGGGAACAGCAGCCAGGTCATCGAGAACACCCTGGCCCAGACAGAACGACATCGGCATCTGCGCCCACGACCCCGCCCATCCCAAGCTGGAGGCGCGGCGAGATCCTGACGGACCTGCTGGTGGGGGTGGTCGGGTCCGACCCACCCGTTCGCGCGCCGCCGGACCATCGCCGTGCGGGAGCTGGCGGGACCAACCGCTGATCCTGCGCGAGACAGGGCTCCTCGCCGCGGCGGATCGTCGACGACATGCTCAAGCGCCACGGGGTGGCGCCGCCGGTCGTCATGGAGTCGGCCAGCACTACGGCCATCAAGCGGTTCGTCGAGAACGGGGTCGGGATGGCCATTCTGTCTCAACAGGTGGTGGCGAAAGGAGCTGCAGGATGGGTCGCTCCACCGGGTCCTGCTTCAGCGGACGCGGAGATCGCCTATCACTTCTACCTGATCCGCCACAAGGACCGCTGGGTCTCCCGCGCGCTGCAGGCCTTCGTCGAGATGGCCCGGTCGTTCCAGCTGCAGGCCGAGGCCGCCGCCCGGCCCCGACGACGACAGCCGCGTCGGGGCCGGGGCCGGTGACCGGAAACCGCCGTCAGCGGGCCAGCAAGAGCATGCCCATCACGGCCGCCACCAGCATGGGGACCGCGTTTCGCTTCATGACCTCGAAGGGACTGACGCCGGCGAAGGCCGACGCGATGATGCAAGCCGGCGGCCACCGGCGACATGCTGCGTCCCAGCGCCCCGCCGATGTTGGCCAGGTTCCCCAGATTGATGGTGCTGATGCCGAACGAGGCCGCGTGGGGCGTGACCGCGTTGTTGAAGGCCAGCGTGGCCGCGTCCCCGGAGCCGCTCAGGACCGCGAGGAGGAAGGGGCCGAAGGTCCCGAGCGAACGGCACGACGCGACTTGGCGCTCTTCAGGGCCTCGATGAGATCCTTGATCACGCCCGCCGCCTCCAGGCCGCGCGATGAACGCGCCGGCGGCGATGATGATGCCGAAGACGAAGCCGTAGGCGTGGCCCATCCCGTCGAAGAACTTGTTGCAGATCGTGACCGGGCTGGTCCACGTGACCAGCATCCCCAGAGCCGTTCCGATCAGCATGGCCACCAGGACCGTGACCCCCTTGGGAATGAAGGGGAGCGCTCCGGTGATGGCCGGCACATTGGTGACGATGAGGATGCGCCAGCGGCACCATGGGGGTGATCGCCCAGAGATAGTTGACCTGCTCCAGCGTCGGCGCGCTCCGTCTTGGCGATTTGGGCAAGGTTGGAGCCGGCCTTCTCCGGGGTCCAGTCCTTGTCCTGCTTGAAGAGCTTTCCCTCAAGGAAGAGGACGATGGCGATGAGTGCGGCGATGGAGAGGGTGTATGGCATGTGCGCCTGGATGACCTCCATCACGGGGACATTGGCGATCTTGGCCACCATGGCGTTGTGGGCGTTGCCCGGGCTCCAGGTGGAGCCCCAGGTGCCGGCGAAGACCGCCGCCGCCGCCATGGCGGGATGAATGCCGGCCGCCATCATGGCCGGAATCAAAACCACGCCCACGGCCGCCGTGCAGCCCGCCGCGCTGGGCAGGGCCATGTTGACGAAGAAGGTCACCAGCATGGCCCCGGGTATGAGGAGAGGCCGAACCTTGACGAGGGGGTCCGTGAGCATCTTGACGAGGTGGGCGTTGCAGCCGGTCAGCTCCATGACGGCGGCAAAACCCATGACGGGAGGAATGGCCTGGAGCAGCCCGGCCACGACCATGTTCCGGGCGAAGGCGTCGGACCAGGCCTGCGGATTCCAGGCGATGACGGCCATGATCAGCCCGCCGGTGAGCAGGGCCAGACGAACCTCCAGCTTCTTGACGATGGCGCCGAAGGTCAGGACCGTGACCGCTGTGGCGATGACGTACATGAGCATCGTCACGCTCCTTTCCGGCCCGAAGGCCTCCTGGACAAGTGCAGCGGCGCACCCGTTGGCGGGTCAGGCCAGGGGCCGCGCCCGATAGAAGGCGCTCTCCGCCAGGTCCACCACGATGGGTCGGAGGCCCCGCGCCTGCACCGCGGCGGCGCCCGCCGCCGTGGTGACGATCCGGCTCCCGCTGCCGCAGGCGTAACCCCGGTGCATGATGACGCGCCCGTTGGCGATGCCCAGGATCGCCCGCTGGTCCGCCAGGCTCACCACGGTGATGTCGGCATCGGCGCCGGCGTCGCAGGGCGCCCTTAGTGTTGAGGCCCAGGATGCGGGCCGGATTCAGGCTGGCCTTGGTGGCAAACTCGACCAGGGTGAGCGCCTGGAGCTTGACCAGGGCCAGGCCCATCTCGACGATGACGTTCCGCGGGATGCCGCCACCGTCCGTGCTGATGGCGTCCACGACGAACTCGCCCGACGGGCGCTTGGCGGTGGCCAGGCGGAGCCGCGGCTCCGGCGGGTTGACGGCGAAGCTCACCGTGGCGTCGGTGTCGCGCTGCCGCCAGTAGTCCCGGGCGGCCGGGCCTGTCCCGAGGAGGACGCCGGCCGCCCGCCTCGACGTTGATCTGCGGCCCAGCCCGCCAGGATGGCCGCCTCGAAGCCGGCCTCGGTCGGGGGGAAGCCCCCGACCGTCAGACAGTGCTGGGTGACGCGGCTCTCCGGCGCCCCGCCCGAGCACTTGGCGCTGGTGCCGTTCAGCGGGCGACAGGTAGCTTTCCGAGCGCAGGTTGGGGTGGGCCGACGAGCGCCGCGATGGCCTCTTCCGTCTCCTGCATCCAGGGGCGGACGGCGCCCCGGCAGTAGCTGTTGACGTGGGCGATGTGGAGGGCGTGTGGCCCGCGCCAGTTCCACGGCCTGGAGGAAGCCCTCGATGTTGGAGCCCTGCGTCGAGGCTGCCGGCATGGAAGGCGACGTAGGCGCTGGCGCGCATTCGCCAGCTCGATGGTCCGGGCCGTGGCCTCGGGGGTGAGCGGATAGTGCCCGCCGAGCAGCTTGAAGCCGATGGCCCCCTTGCGCAGGCTTCCGTCGAGGAGTGCCTGGAGCTCCGCCGGGCCCGGATCGGTGCCCTGCACCGTCTGGCCGGGTCGGACCGCCTCGATGCAGGCGATGTTCAGGCCGACCCCGTGGTCCCGGGCGATGTCCAGGACGCTGTCGATGGGGCCCGACATGTCCAGGGCCGTCGTCACGCCGACCTCGGCCATCATCTTGTGGCCCGCGCCGCCCCCCCAGCCAGGCCGAGGCGTGCATGTGCATGTCGACGATGCCGGGGAGCACGACCGGGCCGCGGAGATCGAAGACCTCGCGCGCGCAGGGTGGGATCCAGGTCCGGGGCGATCTCGACGATCTGCCCGCCGGCCACGGCGAGGTCGGCGGCCTCGACGCGGGCCCGCGAGCGGATCGACCGACCGTCCCGCCCTTCAGCAGGACGTCGATAGGCCATAGCCATCCGACCTCCTTTCCGCGGGTTCGCGCGTGTCGTCGGGGGACTTGGCCGCTCCTAGCGGCTGCGCCGGAAGTCGTTGCCTTGGCCCACCAAGCCGTTGGGCAGGCGGACGGTCCGGTCCGGATCGGCGACCGCGTGACCCAGGATAGCCAGGGGTGCGGCTCCCTGTCGACGGAGCGTCTCCAGCGCCCGATCGGCGTCCGCCGGCCGCAACCACCAGGCAGAAGCCGACGCCCATGTTGTAGACCTGGAACATCTCCTCGTCGCGCGACCCCGCCGAGTCGCTGCAGCAGGCGGAAGACCGGCTGGGGCTCGGGCAGCGTCTCGAGGACGTAGCCGACCGGCGACTGCACGCGCAAGAGGTTCGTGAGCCCGTCGCTGGTGATGTGGGCCATGGCCTTGACCTCCACGCCCGACCGGAGCACGTCCAGCACTTCACGGACGTAGATCCGCGTCGGTTCCAGGAGCTCCTCGCCGACGCTCCGCCCGAACTCGGGCATGTGCTGTTCCGGGCGGAGTTTGGCCCGGTTGAAGAAGACCTCGCGGGCCAGCGTCAGGCCGTTGCTGTGGATGCCGCTGGAGCGGAGGCCGATGACCACGTCGCCCGGCCGGATGTCCTGTCCGATGATGATCCTGTCCACGGGCACCATGCCGACGCAGGCGCCGGCCAGGTCGAATCCCCGTCCCTCCCGGACCCCCTTGATCAATTCCCGGACCTGGGCGATCTCGCCGCCGGGGATGGAGATGTTGGCCTGCCGCGCGCCCTCGTAGAGGCCCTTGCCGATCGGCTTCCAGCATCGCCGGATCGGCCTCCTGGACCGCGATGTAGTCCAGCATGGCAAGGGGCTCGGCCCCCACGCAGAGGAGGTCGTTGACGTTCATGGCGATGCAGTCGATCCCGACCGTGTCGTACTTGTCCAGCATCTCCGCCACGAGGAGCTTGGTGCCGACCCCGTCCGTGGAGAGGGCCAAGCCGAGGTTGTTCCCCAGATCCAGGACGGTGGCGAAGTAGCCGAAGTCCAGGACCGGCTTGCACCGACCAAAGGCCACGGTCTGCCCCACCCAGCGGAGCAGGCCGGCCAGCGCGGCCTCCTCCTTGATCGTGTTGACGCCGGTCCCCGAGTAGCTCGCCTCACTCATACCCACACTCCCTTCGCGATAACCACAGATTTCACAGAGTTCACAGATTCACGGGCCAGATCCCACGAAACCATTCTGTGAAATCTGTGAATCTGTGGTTCCCAAATCCTCGGTCGCCGAATTACTTCACCTTGGAACCGACGACGGCAGGGCGTCTCGGGCGTCACCAGGACCAGCTTGCCCGTCGGCGTCCGTGGCCGCGAGCAGCATCCCGCGCGATTCGACCCCCATCAGTTTCGTCGGCTTGAGGTTGGCCACGACCACGATCTGCTTGCCCACCAGGGTCTCCGGCGGATAGTCCAGCAAGATGCCCGCCACGACCGTCCGCTCCTCGCTGCCCAGGCTCACGGTGAGCTGGACCAGCTTCTTCGATCCCCGCACCGCACTGGCGGCCAGGATTTGGGCCACGCGGAGGTCGAGGCGGCGGAACTCATCGATGCTGGTCGGCGGCGTCTCGCGGTTGAGGAGCCGCCTCGGGCGCCGACCTGGGTCGCCGTCGCCTCCGCGGCCAAGTCCACCCGCGGGAAGAGGGCTGGGCCCTGCACCGCCTGCCCCGGAGACATGGCCCCCCAGCGGCCGGAGCCTTCCGTCGCCGCCGCGTCGGGCCCGCCGGGGAGTCCGAGGCGCTTCCAGATGGTGTCGGCCGTGGGCGGCATGAAGGGGGAGAGGTGCAGTCCCGCCAACCGCAGCGCCTCGCAGGTGTGGCCCAGGACGCGGCCGAGGGCCGCCATGTCCCGCTTGGCCAGCTCCCACGGCTTCTGGCTGTCGATGTACTGGTTGGCGGCGTCCAGCAAACCCCAGATGGCCTCCAGGGCTCGGTGGAACGCGAAGCCCTGCATGGCCGTCGGCCACCCGGGCATCCAGCGCCTCGGCGGTCTCGCGAAGCCGCCGATCCGCGTCGGTCACCGCCTCGCCGGGGGCGGGGATGCGACCGTCCAGGTAGCGGCCGACCATGCCGAGGGTACGCTGCAGCAGGTTCCCCAGGTTGTTGGCCAGGTCGGCGTTCAGGCGGGTGACCAGCGCCTCCTCGCTGAAGTTGGCGTCCAGTCCGAAGGCCATCTCGCGCAGCAGGAAGTAGCGGAGGGCATCCAGGCCGTACTTGTCCGCCAGTTCCAGCGGCGAGAGGACCCGGCCCCGGCTCTTGGACATCTTGGCCTCGTCCATCAGCCAGTAGCCGTGGACGTTCAGGTGCTGGTAGACCGGGATGCCGGCGGCCTGGAGCATGGTGGGCCAGTAGATGCCGTGGGGCTTCAGGATGTCCTTGGCGATCAGGTGCTGGGCCACCGGCCAGAAGGTCCGGAACAGCTCCCCGTCCGGGTAGTCCGAGGGCGCTCACGTAATTGATCAGGGCGTCGAACCAGACGTAGGTGACGTACTGGTCGTCGAAGGGCAGCGGGATCCCCCACGTCAGGCGGGTGCGCGGCCGCGAGATGCAGAGGTCCTCCAGCGGCTCGCGCAGGAAGGCCAGCGCCTCGTTCCGGTACCGCTCCGGCCGGATGAAGTCCGGGTGCTCCTGGATGTGGCGGATCAGCCAGTCCTGGTACTTGCTCATGCGGAAGAAGTAGTTCTGCTCCTTCACGAAGTCCAGGGGCGTCTGGTGGTCGGGGCATTTCCCGTCCACCGCCTCCTTCTCGGTGTAGAAGCGCTCGCAGCCGACGCAGTAGAGGCCGCCGTACTCGCCGAAGTAGATGTCGCCGCGCGTCGTAGATCTTCTGGAGGATGGCCTGCACGACGCGCTTGTGCCGCTCCTCGGTGGTGCGGATGAACTGATCGAAGCTGAGGCCCATCCGCTCCCAGGTCTGCCGGAAGAGTGCCGCTGATCCGGTCGGCATAGGCCTGGGGGGTCTCGCCGGCCCTGGCGGCGGCCTGGGCGATCTTGTCCCCGTGCTCGTCGGTGCCGGTCAGGAAATAGACCCGATGACCGGCCAGGCGGTGATACCGCGATACCGTGTCCGCGACGATGGTCGTGTAGGCATGCCCCGAGTGCGGCGGGGCGTTCACGTAATAGATCGGCGTGGTGAGGTAGAACCGCTCCTCGGACATGCGGGCTCCAGGTTCGCGCGGGGCCGGGGCGCCGGCCCCGCGGGGGGTTAACGATCTTCCGGGTTGACGCGTTCCTGCGCCAGGTCCTCTGCCCGTGCCGGAAGGCGTGCGGGTGGATTCGCCCGGCCGCCGCCGCCGGCCGCCGCCGGACCCCGCCTCCCGGTCGCTCTTCTTCGCCGATGCCCGATTTTCGGATGGCGCCGGGGATGCCGGCCGCCCCGCGGCCCGGTCCGGCTCCTGGGTACGTCCCGGGTTCTCGGGACGCGGACGAGGGGTGACCTCCGTCACCTGCAACGTCACCTGTCCTCCTGTCTCCAGGCCGACCAGGACCGTCTGCGCCAGGACGTCCTGGCCCCGGATGACGCCTGCGCCACGGCTCGTCATGACGTGGCCGCCGAGTTTCGGCAGGCCGTGCTTCAGTTCCGCGTACAGGCAGTGCTCGTAGGCCAGGCAGCACTTGAGGCGTCCGCAGATGCCGGACAGCTTGCCGGGATTCAGGGCCAGGTTCTGGTCCTTGGCCATCCGGATGCTGACCGGAGCGAATCCCTGGAGGAAGGAGTGGCAGCAGACCGGCCGGCCGCAAGCCCCCGCCGACCCCAGGACCTTGGCCTCGTCCCGCACCCCGATCTGCCGCAGCTCCACCCGGGTGCGCAGGTGCTGGACGAGGTCCTTGACCAGCTCGCGGAAATCCACCCGCCCTCGGCGGTGAAGTAGAACATGGCCTTGCTGGAGTCCAGGCCGATCCGCACCTCGGTCAGTTTCATGGGCAAGGCTGCGGGCCAGGATGCGTTCGCGGCAGAAGGCGCGGGCGTCCCGCTCCCGCTCGGCGAGGGTGACTCGCCGCGACAGATCGGTCGGGGTGGCCTTCCGCACGATCGGGTGGACGGGGCATTTCAGGTGACCGACGAGAACCGGCGGCAAGACCGCCGTCACCGTGCCCATTCCCACACCCCATTCGGTTTCCACGACCACGAAGTCGCCCAGTGTCAACGCGACCCCGCCGGCGGAGCAGTACTGCGACCGAGCCGGGCCGGAGAACTCAACACGCACCACCTGGTTCATCCTTCCCCCTCAGCGTTTTCCGACGGCCTGGCGCATCCTGAGCAGCATGCGTTCGGCCGCCAAGCGCGGCTGGGCACGCCAGGCCAGAGCCTGCTGCGCCTCGCGCTGTGCCTCGTGAATCTCCAGGACGGCGTTCAGGGAAATGCCGCCCGCGATCTCGTCGACCTCGACTCGCCGCTCCGCCGACACGAGCGCCGGATCGGCCTCGGCGACCCGCGCCACCGCCACCTCCCGCGTGAAGGCCAGCAGCGCCTCCAGGGCGCGTTCGAGGGCGACCTTGTCCTTCGCCAGTCGTTCGGCCTGGTCCAGGACGCCCGGCACGGAATCGAGGGCCCGCCAGACCTCGGCCACGAGCCGCCCCTGGGCAGCCCGCAGGTCAGCCAGGTCCGGATCGAGGGCCCGCTCGGCGCTGCCGCCGGCCGCCGCCGCCGCGGCGGCGGCCTCGTCGGGATCTCGCCCACGCCGCTCGAGAAGGGCCCGAAGGTGCGTCTCGTCGAGCGGGGTGAAGCGCACCTCCTGGCATCGGGAGCGAATCGTGGGCAGCAGGGCGCTGAAGGTCGCGGTCACCAGGATGAACAACCGGGTGCCCGTCGGCTCCTCCAGCGTCTTGAGGAAGGCGTTGGCCGCCTCCTCGGACATGCGGTCGGCGGGGTCGAGGATCCAGACCTTGGGTGAATCCCTCGTAGGCTCGCATCCCGGCCCGCGCCGCCACGTCGCGAACCTGCTCGATGGTGATGACCGTCTTGTCCTCGGGCGGCGTCAGGACCGCCACGTCGGGATGCTGCCCCGCGGCGATCCGGACACACGCACGACACCTCCCGCATGCGTCGGGCGCGCCCGCTCCTTCGCGCAGGGGGGAGAGGCAGTTGACCGCCTGGGCCAGCGCCAGCGCCGTGGTACGTTTTCCCACCCCCGGCGGGCCGGCGAAGCAGTAGCCCTGCGCGAGCCGCCCGGCTGCCCAGGCACGCCGGAGCGCGGCCACCGGCCGTTCCTGTCCACAAATCTCGCCGAAGGGCATGGCGACCTCAGCCGACGCGCGGGCTAGCTGTCGGGCGCCCGACCTCTGCGGCGAGCAGCCCTTCGACCTGTCGGCGAATCTGTCCCTCGATCTCCAAGATCCCCCGGGCGGCGTCCAGGACCATCAGCCGGCCCGGCTCCTCGGCGGCCAATGTCCGGTAGCCGGCCTGCACCCGCTGGTGAAACTCCAACCGCTCGTCCTCGAGTCGATCGCGGCGCAGGCGCGAGTCGGTCAGGCGCTTGCTGACGCGCGCCAGCCCCACCGCGGGGTCCAGGTCAAGCAGCAGCGTGAGGTCCGGTCGGAGTCCGTTCGCGGCGAGATGGTTCAGCCGTCCGATGAGATCCCGGTCCAGACCGCGCCCGTATCCCTGATAGGCGACGGTGGAGTCCGTGAATCGATCGCAGAGGACGATCCGGCCTGCCGCCAACGCCGGGCGGATCACCTCTTGGACCAACTGGGCCCGGCTGGCCTCGTACAGAAAAAGTTCGGCCAGGGCTGCCATCCGCGCGTTCTCGCCGTCCAGGAGCAGCCCGCGCACCTGGTTGCCGATGGCCGTCCCGCCGGGATCGCGCGTCTCGAGCACGTCCCGGTCCAGGGACCGCAGGTGGGTGAGCAGCGCCTTGAGCTGGGTGGTCTTGCCCGATCCTTCTCCGCCTTCGAAGGTAATGAAGAGTCCAGCCATGGATTAATGTCCCCCGCCCGCGGAGGCCGCCGGCCCCTTGCGGCGATCCAGGATCTGCGTGGCGGCGCGGCTGATCGCGCCGGGCACGTTCCGGTTCTTGGACAGATCGACCAACTCCCGATCCGAGAGGCCGTTGATGCCCAGGCTCAAGGACACACCGACGGGCGTGCGGGGGTTGTTCAGCAACGCGAGGACGATCTGCTTGTTCTGGCGATACCGGCGATTGTTGGCGATGTGCCGCAGCACCTTGTCCGAGACATCCCGCATCATGGCGATGGCCAGGATCTCGCCGTCGGTGATCCGCGAAGAGCTCACCGTCTCCAGGGCAACCATCTCGTTGCTGTCCTTGATCAGGATCATCCGCACGTCCTTGTTACCCTTCTTGGCCAGGGCCAGCTTCTGGCCCACCGGCAACTCCTTTACGCGCAGGAGTAAGCTCTTCTTGTGGGTGCCGTCCGCCTCCCGCTTCCTGGCCGCCTCGATCGCCTGCTGAATCGTCGGGTGCTTGACCGACGACACGCGGGGATTACCGAGGAGGGCCTCCAGGGCGTCCACCCAGCGGCCGAGGCGCTCCAGGGAGCTCAAGAGGACATCCAGGATCCCACCGCTCGCCCGCGCCGCCAACTCGGCCATGGCCGCGCCCGGCGTGTTGGGGTGGCGGAGAAGCGCGACCACCTCCTCCGGCGCGAGGTCGGGGTGCGCCAACACCTGCTCGAGCGCCTCGGCCGGCATCTTGGGGCTCTGGGCGATCGTCAGGCGGTCGGCGTTGGCCGTGGGCGACCGGTCCTCCGCAATGGCGCTCATGGTGCGTCTTCCCGCCGTTCTGCGGCCAGGGCGGCCCGGAGCGCGGTCAGGAGCGCCGCCTCCTCGGCCGGTGCCACGGTCCGAAGATCGAGGAGGATCCGATTCTCCTGGACGCGAACCAGGACGGGGGGTGCCCCGGTACGCAGGCGAGCCTCCACCGTGCCGGCGCTCTGCCCTCCGGGATCGAGGGCCAGGAGCCGGGTCGGGAGGACCTGCAACGGCAACGCGCCACCGCCCACTTCCGATGTCCCATCCTCGACCGTGTACCGCAGGGCTGGCACACCGGTCCGCAGGGCGGTGGCCAGGGCCTCGGCGCGGGCCCCGACGGCATCCGCAGGCTCGCCCAACATCCGGAGGACAGGGATCTCTCGCCGAGCCCGATCCGGCTCGCGGATGAGGAGCAAGGTGGCCTCCAGGGCCGCCAAACACAGCTTGTCGATCCGGACCGTCCGCGCCAGGGGATTCCGCCGGAGCCGCGCGATGAGGTCGCGGCCACCCACCAGCAGCCCGGCCTGCGGGCCACCCAGTAACTTATCACCGCTGAACGTCACCAGGTCTACCCCGGCCCGGATTGCGTCCGTGGCCATCGGTTCGCGCCGGAGGCCGACGACGGACAGGTCGAGAAGCGCGCCGCTGCCGAGATCCTCCATGACCGGAATACCCCGCCGTTTCGCCAGGGTCACGAGCTCTGCCGCCGCGACTTCGGCCGTGAAGCCCAGGATCTGAAAGTTACTCCGGTGAACCTTCAGGATCAGACCGGTTTCGGGTCCGAGGGCCTGCTCGTAATCGGCGAGGTGCGTCCGGTTGGTCGTGCCAACTTCACGGAGACGCCCCCCCGCCCGCGTCATCACGTCCGGGATACGGAAGGCGTCGCCGATCTCCACCAGCTCGCCTCGGGAGACCACGACTTCGCGGCCCTCGGCGAGGGTGTTCACACCCAGCAGGACGGCGGCGGCGTTGTTGTTGACCGCCAGAGCCGCCTCGGCCCCTGTGAGTGTGCAGAGCAACTGCTCGACATGGACCTGGCGGCTGCCGCGGACGCCCTCCGCCAGGTCGAATTCGAGGTTGCTGTAGCCCTTGGCCGCGGTCTCGACGGCGGCCAGGGCCGACGGCGCCAGAGGTGCCCGCCCCAGGTTGGTGTGCAGGACGACCCCGGTGGCGTTGATGACCGGCCGGAGCGAGGATCCGGCCTTTCGCGTCGCCACCCGCTCCACGGCGGCCCGCAGAGAGACCGGGCTCAAGAGCGCACCGGCGGTCGCCGGCGCGAGGTCACCGGCCAGGGCGCCCTTCCTGCACGCCGCCAGCACCTCGCGAACTGCCTCCAATACGGCCCAACGCGGATAACCCGCGAGGAGTTGCTGGATCCCGGCGGTCCCCAGGACCTCGTCCACCGAGGGGATCTGCCGCAAGATCGCACCCACCTCGGGTGGGGTCGAATTGGGCATGCCACTCTCCAGCCTTCACGCCTCGGCTATCGAGCACCGGCCGCGCCAGCGGGGCCCGTCGCCAAGGGGTTGGCGTCAAATCTGACGGCCCCTTGTAACACACGCCAGGGGCGCGTTCAATGCCTTTCCCCTCGGGGCGGGGTGATGTGATGGAGAGGAAAACAAACCAGGCCGGGCGGGCCCCCATCCTGGGGACCCGCCCGGCCTGCAGGTGGTGACAGCCGCGCGGACGGGAACGCTATGGACGCAGTCCCGACGCTCGCCGCGACTGAAAACAGGTGCGGCAGTAAACGGGGCGGTCGGACGTAGGTTTGAAGGGGACGGTGGTTTTCTGCCCGCAGGACGAGCAGACCACCTCGAACAACTCACGGCTCCCGCCCCCATCCATCCCCCCGCCGGGCCCGCTCGAGCGCTTGGTGGCCTTGCAGGACTTGCAGCGCTTGGGGGCGTTCTGGAAGCCCTTCTGCGCGTAGAATTCCTGCTCGCCGGCGGTGAACACGAAGGTCTGGCCACAATCCACACACGTCAACGTCTTGTCTTGGAACGACATGCGACTTCCTCCCTCGGTATACGATACCCCCAATTGCGCCTACGATCCACGTCCCCGTTGTGTGGTTGGCATCCTCCTGTGAGATGGGTAACGGCGCGGGCTCACAGCCCCTGCTGTGGACATCCGGTACGCTGCGCACACCGGACCCCGGCTCCCGACGACACGTCGAATCCTCGTCGCGCGGCGGATTCGGCACCGCGCGCCTATCTCGGCGGCACCTCGCCCGGGCGGCGATACGTGCCGCTTCGCCCTCCGGCCTTGAAGACCAGACGCACGTCGCCGATGACCATGGATTTATCCACGGCCTTGCACATATCGTAGATCGTCAGCGCGGCCACCGAGACCGCCGTCAACGCTTCCATCTCGGCGCCGGTCCGGCCGGTGGTCCTGACTCGGGATTCGATATGGACTCCGAAAGGCCGGCGGCTGGGGCGGAAGCTGACGTCCGCCGCCGAGAGCAGGAGGGTGTGACACAATGGGACGAGTTCATGGACCCGTTTGGCTGCCATGATCCCAGCCACCCGCGCAGCCGCGTAGACGTCGCCCTTGGGAATGGCGCTCTCCTGAATCAGGCCGAGCGTCTCGGGTTGGAGCGTCACAAAACCGCGCGCGATGGCCTCACGATCCGTCTCGGGCTTGGCGCCGACATCCACCATGCGCGCCTGACCGAGACGGTCAAGATGAGACAACCTCTTCTTGATCGGCATGCTGGAACTGACGCATGATGGCGTACATCTCGTCCTTGATCTTGAGCTTCAACTTCTGCAGCTCCTTACGTTTTCGCTCTTGCTCGCTGGTCAGGTAATAGATCCGATCGAATTCGCCGATCTTGATGTCGAATTCCCGATGTTTCTCGGCCAAGCGGCGGAAATCAGGGTTCTCCTCCTTGAGCCGAGCAAAAAGCTGCGCTTCAGTATCGCTCATCCGCGACCTCCCTCCCCCCGCATCGGTCCGCTCCGCGCCACCTCGGGGCGAAGGGGCCCGAAAGAGGGTTCTGCTGGTATGGTTCTATTGTCCCGATCGAAAAAGACCAGTCGGCATGGAAGGGCCGCTTTCGCCCCCATGTGTAGGCAGGAGAGTCCCATATCGTTTCGAGCCGCCTCCGTCAGGGAAACTGAGCATATGCGAGGGGCCTCCCCCCGTCAAGATGAAAATCCCTTGGTCCAGGGGAGCGAACAACGACGGGCGCCTGACCACCTCAAGCTGGGATCTGCCCCGCAGGGCGTGCAGGGCAGTCCTCCCGCTTGACAACGCGCGGAACGTGCAGGTAGTGTACGCATGGGTGTGTCACAACTGGAGTTGTCGATGCCAACGGAGGTTCATGAAACCCTTCTCTGGTTACGGACCAGCGGCGTGCGTCTGCTCCTGATCGCCGCCGCGAGCGTTCTTCTGGTGCGCCTGCTTTCCTCCTTGGTAAACCGGATTCTCCACTTGATGGCGAACGGAAGTGGGGCGACCATTTCGGAGGCCGAGAAGCGGGCGCGCACGATGGCCAGCCTGCTCCGGACGGTGGGCACCGCATTCATCTATCGTCGTGGCGGTCCTGATGGCGCTCCGCGAGATCGGCCTCGACATCACGCCCCTCCTGGCCGGCGCCGGGGTGGCGGGCTTGGCCATTGGGTTCGGCGCCCAGAGCTTGATCAAGGACGTCATCGCCGGATTTTTCATTCTGATGGAGGATCAGTTTCACGTGGGGGACGTCATTCAGGCGGCCGGGGTGAGCGGCCAGGTCGAGCGGATGAGCCTGCGGACGACAATCGTGCGCGATCTCCAGGGCACCGTCCATTTCATTCCCAACGGCGAAATCAAGGTTGCGAGTAACCTGACCAAGGAGTGGTCTCGGGCCGTCCTCGAGGTCGGGATCGACTATCAAGAAGACTTGGACCGGACCCTTCACGTCCTGGCCGAGGTGGGCCGAGAGTTGGCGGCAGACGCCTCCTTCGGTCCGATGGTCCTGGAGCCTCCGCAGGTCCTCGGCGTGGAGTCGCTGGGCGAGTCCCAGGTGACGCTCCGGCTGCTGATCAAGACTCTGCCGTCGAAGCAGTGGGACGTGGCCCGGGAGTTGCGGCGTCGAATCAAGAACCGGTTCGACCGCGAAAAAATCGCCCTCCCGTATCCGCACCGCGTCGTCATCACGCGCGCCGAGTGAGCGGCGGGCGACTTGCGGTGGATCCGGCCCCCGGGCGACCCGTCGGAGGCCTTTTTTCCTGCCTGCCGACACCGTCACGGCGCGCCGCCACGCGTCGGCCACGCTTTTGACTGCGTCCGGGGCCTATGGTACAGTCCGTGCGTTCGCGTCCTGCGGACGCTCCAGACCTGACCGGGATGGGGGCGATGCGACGACTCGCAGTGGCAGTAGCGTGCCTCGGCGTGCTGGCCGGCTGCGGAGGGAGGAGTCCGCGGAGCTATCCGGTGCCCGAGGTTTCCCGGGTGGCGGCGGACCTCGATCGCACGTGGGAGGCAGTGCGCCGCGTCCTGACGGAGCGACGATACGAGCTCCAGAGGGAGGACCGGACCGCGGGGACGATCGAGACGGCGTGGCTCGCGATCAACCTCGATTTTACCTCCAACATCTTCGTGACGAAGAACGAGGACCGGTACAGCGACTGCGGGAAGCCAGGCCTGGGGAAGGCAGACCGCGGGAAGGACGCCCGCCTGACGGTCCACCTCGCAACGCCGAGCCCGGGGCAGACGGAAGTGAGGGTCCGCGCAGCGTTCCGCACCACGCGGAGCGCCAGCCTGTCCGCGGCATCCGGCACCGTAGAGTGCCGCTCGCGCGGACGTCTCGAAGAGGAAGTCCTGGTCGAGACCCAGGTGCGGGCGCTGACCGAGCAGTTCCAGCGGTTCCGCCGCGAGGGGCGATGATGGCGTAAGCGATACGAGCCACTGGATCCGGCGGGAATCAAGACCTACCCGCTGGCAGCGCGGCCGAGCAAGGTCCGAGCGGAAGATGGCGCCGCCCCCTGGCGTGCTGGGGGCACGCTGAAGGCGTACCTGGACTCGCTGCCGAATCAGCTCGCGGTGCGGACTCTCCGCGAGGTGGTGCAGGCCATCCTGGCGGCGCGTCGCAAGGGGAAGCCCGTCCTGCTGGGGATGGGGGCGCACGTCATCAAGGTGGGCCTGTCGCCCGTCCTGATCGACCTCTTGGAGCGCGGCGTGGTGACGGCGCTGGCGCTGAACGGCGCCTGCGCGGTCCACGATTTCGAGCTGGCCACGGCGGGTTTCACGTCGGAGGACGTGGAGGTCCAGCTTGCCGAGGGGGAGTTCGGCATGGCCGAGGAGACCGGCCGCGTCCTGAACGAGGCGGTCATCGAGGGGGTGGCGCGGGGCGCCGGCTTCGGCCGCGCGGTGGGCGAGCGGCTCCTCGCGATGCAGCCGCCCTATCTCTCGCACAGCCTGCTGGCCGCCTGCGCCCGGCTGGACGTCCCCTGCACGGTTCACGTCGCCCTGGGGACCGACATCGTGCACATGCACCCGTGCTGCGACGGGGCCGCGGTCGGGGCGGCGACGCATCGGGACTTCCGTCTGCTGGCGGCCGTGGTGGCCGATCTGGGCGACGGTGGGGTGTATCTCAACGTCGGCTCGGCCGTGCTCCTGCCCGAGGTGTTCCTGAAGGCCCTGACGCTGAGCCGGAACCTCGGGCACCGGGTCCAGGACTTCGTCACCGCGAACCTGGACTTCATCCAGCACTACCGGCCGACGCAGAACGTGGTGCGGCGTCCGGTGGCGAACGGGGGGCGCGGCTACGCGCTCACCGGACACCACGAGCTCCTGGTGCCGCTCCTGGCGGCGGCGGTGATCGAGGGGATGGAAGCGTGAGAGCCGCGAGCCGCGAGCCGCGAGCCAAGCGTCGCGGGCGCGCGCGCCGCGAGCCGGGAGCCGGGAAGCCCTGTCGGGCGACGCGTGCCGTGCGCGCGCCGCGAAGGTCAAGTCGCCTCGGCGGCGTCGTCCGTGCGGTGCGGGCGGCGCAGACGGCGGGCCGGCGGGTCGTCTTCACCAACGGCTGCTTCGACCTCCTGCACCGCGGCCACACCCGATACCTGGAGCAGGCGCGCGCGCTTGGAGATCTGCTGGTCGTGGCCATCAACAGCGACGCGTCGGTGCGCGCGCTCAAAGGGCCGAGCCGCCCCGTGGTTCCTGCGGAGCAGCGCGCCGAGGTGCTGGCGGCCCTGGCAGCGGTGGACCTGGTCGTCGATCTTCGACGAGCTGGACCCGGCCCGCGTGATCCGTGCCGTGCGACCGGACGTGCTGGTCAAGGGAGGGGACTGGCCGATCAGCCAGATCGTGGGCGCCGACTTCGTCCAATCCCGGGGTGGGGCGGTGCGTAGCCTGCCGTACGTGGACGGGGCGTCCACGTCGGACCTGATCGGCCGGATCGTGGTGCGGGCCGCGAAGCGTCGTTGATCGCGCTGCAGTCATCCTCCGGACGGATGCACGCTGCCTTCGGATTCCCTGGATGACGCTGTCGCCCTCGGCGGCCAGTCGCGGCGACACGTCGATCTCGCGGCTGACGGCTGATGGCTGACTGCTGACGGTCGCTTTCTCATCATGCTTCCACAATACCTCTGGCGCGAAACCCGGCTCGTCGATCTCTGCGAGGACCTGCAGGCCCCCGCGGGAATCGTCCTCGCCGGTCTCACCGGTGCCGCCCGCGCCCTGGCCCTGGCTGCGTGCCAGGTCGGGACGGGCCGGACGCTCCTCGCTCTCTGCCGGAGCGACGAGGTCGCCGCGGCGCTGGCCCAGGACCTGGTCTTTTTCCTGGGCGACGACGGTGGCGTTGCTCCCGGAGCGGGAGGACGACCTGGAGGCCCGCGCGGGCCGCGTGGAGGCGCTCCACCGGTTCCAGACGGGCCAGGCTGCCGTCCTGGTGGCATCGGTGGCCGCGGCCCTACCCCGCACCATCCCTCCGGCTGCGCTGGAGGGCGCGGTGGTGTCGCTCTACCCGCAGCGGATCGTGTCTCGGGAGGAGCTGCTGCGCGCCCTGACGGCCGGAGGCTACCGCGGCGTCGGCCAGGTGACGGAGCCGGGGGAGTTCGCGATCCGTGGCGGGATCCTGGATTGCTTTCCCCCTGCCATGCGGCATCCCGTGCGCGTCGAATTCTTCGGGGACGAGGTCCACTCCCTCCGCCACTTCGACCCGGAAACCCAGCGCTCGCTGGGCGCCGCCGCCCAGGCGACCCTGCTTCCCCTGCAAGAGTTCCTGATGACCGAGGACGCGGCCGGCCGGATGGAGGCGCGCCTCCGGGCCACGGCTCGGCGGGAAGGCGTCGCGGTTCCGCCGGCCTGGCTGGAGGCCCTGGAGCAGCGACGGCCCATCCCCGAGTGGGATGCCTTCCTGCCGGACCTGGTGTCCGACCCCGCCTCCGTGCTTGCCTATCTGCCCGCGGACGGCGCTGATCGTCTGGGACGAGGATTCTGCCCTGGCCGAGCGGGCGGCGGCGCTCCTCCGGGACGCGGAGGCCGAGGCCGACCGGGAACCCGATGTGGCACCCCTCTTCCCGCCGCCGGCCGATCGCTGGGTCGCCTGGGACGATTTCCGCCGGGAGGCGCAGGCGTGGGCCGGGATCGCACTCACGTCGTTCGCGCCCCCGCCGCGCGAGCCGACCGCCGGGAAGCGCCGCCGTCCCCCCTCCTGCGTGAGATCCCGGCCATCGGCATCGAGGGCTACCGCGGGCGCATCACCGGCTTCCTGGAGGATCTGGACCGCTGGCGACGCAGAGGCGAGCGGGTGGTCCTGGTCGCGCGGAGCGAGGCCCAGGGCCGGCGGCTCACGAGATCCTGCGGGACCACGACCTGGGGGTTCGCCTGGGGCGGGAGCTGCCGGAGCCGGGGGGGATCGGCCTCTGGATCGGGGAGCTGACGGCGGGGTTCCGGATCGCGCCGCTCCAGCTCACCCTGATCACCGAGCAAGAGATCTTCGGCGCCCACGCGGTGCTGCGGCGGCGCGCCCGGCCGAAGGAAGCCCTGCCGTTCACCTCCTTCGCAGACCTCAAGGTGGGCGACTACGTGGTGCACGTCGACCACGGCATCGCCCAGTACCGGGGCCTGGAGCAGCTCGCGGTGGGCGGGCAGGACGGGCGACTTCCTGCACCTCCAGTACGCCGGGAGCGACACGCTCTACGTCCCCGTCTCGAAGTTCCATCTGGTCCAGCGGTACGTGGCCGGGGAGTCGGCGGCGCCGCACCCCGCCCTGGACCGGCTGGGGGGCACCACCTGGGCCAAGGCCAAGGAGCGGGTGCGGGCCAGCGTCCGCGAGATGGCCGGGGAGCTCCTGCGTCTCTACGCCGCGCGGCAGGTCCTTCACGGGCCACGCCTTCCCGGCCGACTCGCCCTGGCAGAAGGAGTTCGAGGCGGCGTTCCCGTACGACGAGACGCCCGACCAGCTCCAGGCCATCCGGGACGTGAAGCGGGACATGGAGCGGCCCCAGCCCATGGACCGCCTGGTCTGCGGGGACGTGGGCTACGGCAAGACCGAGGTGGCCCTGCGGGCCGCCTTCAAGGCGGTCATGGACGGCAAGCAGGTGGCCGTCCTGGTGCCCACCACCGTGCTCGCCATGCAGCACCATCAGACCTTCAGCGCCCGCTTCGCCGGTTTCCCGGTGCAGGTGGAGATGCTCTGCCGGTTCCGGCCCGACGGCGGATCAGAAGCAGGTCGTGCGGGGGCTGGCCGACGGCGACGCGTGGACATCGTCATCGGCACCCATCGCCTGCTCCAGAAGGACGTGAAGTTCTCGGCGCTGGGCCTGCTGGTCGTGGACGAGGAGCAGCGCTTCGGCGTGGCGGCCAAGGAGGCCCTGAAGCAGCTCCGGCGCGAGGTGGACGTGCTCACCCTGACGGCCACCCCCATCCCGCGCACCCTGCACATGACCATGCTGGGCGTGCGGGACGTCAGCACCATCGAGACGCCGCCCGAGGAGCGGCTGGCGATCCGGACCTACGTCACCCCCTACGACCCGGACGTCATCGGCGAGGCCATCCGGCGCGGAGCTGGCACGCGGCGGCCAGGTCTTCTTCGTCCACAACCGGGTGGAGAGCATCCACGCCGTGGCCCGGCGGCTGAAGCAGATCGTGCCCGGAGGCGCGGATCAGCGTGGCGCACGGCCAGCAGAGCGAGGCGGCGCTGGAGAAGGTGATGGTGGACTTCTACCTCAAGAAGGTGGACGTCCTGCTCTGCACCACCATCATCGAATCGGGGCTGGACGTCCCCTCGGCCAACACCATCATCATCGACCGCGCCGACACCCTGGGCTTGGCGCAGCTGTACCAGCTGCGGGGGCGGGTCGGCCGGGACAAGTACCGGGCCTTCGCCTACCTGCTGGTCCCGGCGGACGGCGGCATGAGCGAGGTGGCGCGGAAGCGCCTGCAGGTCATCGCCGAGCTCACCGAGCTGGGCTCCGGCTTCAAGATCGCGGCGCGGGACCTGGAGATCCGCGGAGCGGGGAACCTGCTGGGGGCCGAGCAGTCGGGTCACATCGCCGCCGTGGGCTTCGACCTGTACACCCAGCTCATCCAGGAGACCGTCCGCGAACTGAAGGGAGAGCCCACCGAGGTCGAGGTCGAGCCGACCATTCGCCTGCGCGCCGAGGGATTCATTCCCGAATCCTACGTCCCCGATCCCGCGCTGCGCCTGAACCTGTACAAGCGGCTGGCCGCCCTCCGCGAGACGCCGACAGCTGACCGATTTCGCCGACGAGCTGGCGGATCGCTTCGGGCCGGTCCCGCCCGAGGCGGAGTGGCTGCTCCAGGTGATGGACCTCAAGATCCAGGCGCGGGCGCTCCGCATTCAAGAGATCGACGCCCGGCGGGAAGCCATCCGGGTGCGCTTCGGGCCGGACGCCGCCGGTCAGCCCGGAGACGATCGTGACCCTGCTCCGCACGGAACGGGGCCGGCTCAAGTATCTGCCGGAGGACACGCTGGAGTATCGGACCGACGGGACGACGCCGGAGGCGCGCCTGGCGGCGGCCAGAAAACTCTTGCATAGGCTCACTGCGGATGTTACGGTCCCGCGTTGATGTCGACCCGCGCGCATCGGCCCAAGGCGCGCGGTCCGAGTCGCGAACCCAATCCCATTCCTCGACAAGGAGCGTCCCGTGAGATACGCGATCCCGTGGAAGACCCTGCCGTGGCCGCCGGCTGCGCCCTCATCCTGGTCGGGCTGCGGTAAGGAGAGCGGCGATGGCAAGGCCCAGGGGCCGGCAGTCCTCAAGGTGAACGAGCTGGTCGTACACGGCTGCCGACCTGGAGAAAGAGATCGGCCAAGAACTGCGCCGCGCCCCGCGCGAGCTGCAGCCGTTCTTCGCCAGCAAGGAGGGGCAGAAGCAGTTCCTGGACCGGGTGGTCCGCCGGGAACTGCTGCTGCAGGAGGCGGAGAAGCGAAAGCTGGGCGACCAGGCCGAGGTGGCGGAGCAGGTCGCGAACCTCCGCCGCGAGTTGATGATCCGCGCCCTGGTGCAGGAGGAGATCGGCGGCAAGGTGAAGGTGGAAGAGAAGGACGTCCAGGAGTACTTCGCGGCGCACCCGACGAATTCTCCGGGGACACGGTCCGGCTGCGCCACATCCTGGTCCAGACCGAGGGGGAGGCCAAGGAGATCCAGGCGCGGCTGGCCAAGAACGAGTCGTTCGAAGAGCTGGCCAAGAAATTCTCCCGGGACACCGCCAGCGCGCCCAAGGGGGGCGACCTGGGGTACCTGGGGCGTGAGCAGATGCTCCCCGACTTCGCCCGTGCGGCCTTTGCCTTGAAGGCGAACGAGGTGAGCGACCCGGTCAAGACGCCATTCGGTCTTCACCTCATCAAGCTGGTGGATCGGAAGAAGGGCCAACCGCTCACCTTCGACCAGGTGAAGGCGCAGCTCCAGCGGCGCCTCCTGGACGAGCGACAGTCGCAGCGGTTCCAGGCCTGGATCAAGGAGCTGGAAGGCGGCGCCAAGATCACCCGGGACGAGTCGCTCCTCCCGGTCGGCAAGTTCGGTCCCGGCGGGCCCGCCGCAGCCCGGCGGAGCGCCCGAGGAGCCGAAGGCAGGGGACAAGTCATGAGGCTACGCAGGCCCGGCCTCTGGCCGGCCTTGCTGTTGCTCTTCGTTGCCGCGCCGGCGCTTGGCGCAGACCGCCCCGAAGGCGGACGAGCCGAAGGGGATGGTCCTGGACCGCGTGGTGGCCTCGGTGAACGACGAGGCGCTCACGCTGAGCGAGATCCAGGAGGAAGGCCAGCCGGTGATCCGGAAGATCTTCCAGGATTTCGTCGGGACGGAGCGGGACCGGCGCGTCGAGCGAGGCGGAGCAGCGCCTGCTTGAACGACCTCATCGACCGGCGCCTGCTGTACCAGGTGGCGAAACAGGAGGGCATCGCTGCCGTCCACGGCCGAGGTACAGGGCGCCATCGACGAGCTCAAGCGGAACAACAACGCCACCGACGAGGCCCAGTTCCGCGCCCTGCTCAAAGCCGAAGGGCTGACGCTGGAGCAGATTCGTCGGAGCATCAGCGAGCGGCTGGCCATCGGCCGCCTGCTGGCCCGGCAGATCCGGTCCTCCATCATTCTCAGCGAAGACGAGATCGCCAAGTACTACGAGGCGAACCTCAGCAAGTTCCAGCGGATCCCGGAAGCCGAGATCCACCACGTCCTGTTCGACGTGCGACCCGACCAGGACGAGGCGCAGGTTCGGGCGCGTGTCGAGGAGGCGCTGGCGAAGATCCGGGCCGGCGCGGACTTCGTCGAGACGGCGAAGCAATATGGGGATGACCCCGCCGGATCGGGGGCCGATCTCGCTGACGGTCCGACGCGGGGAGCTGGCCCCCGAGATCGAGGCGGTCGCTTTCGGCCTGCCGCCCGGGGGCGTCAGTGAGCCGATCCGGACCGCGGCGGGCTTTCATCTGATCAAGGTCGAAAAGGTCAGAGCGGAGCCGGTCGCCCCCTTGGCCGAGGTCCGGGAAGCGATCCGGGAGCAGCTGTTCCAGGAGAAGTTCGAGGTCAAGCGCAAGGAGTACGTCGCCGGTCTGCGTTCCGCGATCATCCATCCAGGTGTTCGCGAAAGAAGGCGAGATGCTTGGCGCATCTCAGGCCGCCCCGGCAGCGTCGTCCCCCAGCCGGCGGCTGCCGTAACCGGACCCCCACGAGTGGCGGATCGGATCATCGCGCAATTCTGAGACCTATCTGCTTGCTTTTCGATCACGCCACGCCACAGACAGCGTTGGCGCCAATCATGCGTTAGTGTCATACCGCCACCGTCGCCTTTCCCGGCGCGCCGCCCGTTGTCCACTCCTCCAAGCAACTCCAAAACGGACGTGATCGCGCTCCCCGTTTTCGAAAGCCTCCGCGTATCCCGCGCTCCTTGTTACCCTCAGTATGCTTTGCGGTGGGCTTACCGAGTCCGCGACCGAACCGAACGCGTACGGCACGGAGCGGAAGGAGGTCCTGAATCAGAAGTATGATAGTCCCTACTTCCACTGGGTGACGCGAGAGATTGCGTCGACGCAGCCAGCAGAGATCCCCCCGTTGATGACTGGCTTGGAACTCTGGAACACCACCGTGTCGCCAACACAAGCTCAAATTCAGGGCGCGATGGCGCTAACGGGCACGTCACCCGCCCATATCTGGTGCACGGGTGACTTCAATGTCTGGTCGCAGGAGACCACGGTGGGCTGCACCGGCAGCTACTCTATGGTCTGGATGCTCGGCTACACGGACCGAACCGACAGCGGGGGAGGTAGGCTCACCCTGCGATCCCGCGTCACCTTCTCGATTCCCCCGGCTCCACCCAACCAGGTGGTCCAGCGGGCGGAATTGCGTGCCGTCGTCCCCACGAGCGCGAGCGCCGGCCCCATTAATGGGAAACCGGCCAGTGTCAGAGGGGTTGGCCCCGCCAATTACCTGACGTGTGATGACTGGGGCGGTCTAAGCCGTTGTCAAAGAATAAGTTGAGCGGAGACATTCCGAAACGGCATAAGGAGCCGTAACGAAATAGAAAGAGATGTATAGGTTATTTCGTAACGGCTCCTAAGCCAAGGGTACAGCTCAACGGCGGTTGGCGTCGCGTGGGATTTTACGGCGGAGACCGCCGGGCTGGCCGCTGGCGGCGGCGGCGAGCTCGAATTGGTCCCGGGACCGCCGCCTGCCGTCCCGAATGCCGACGGCGGCACCACCGCCCATTCGTGTATCATGTGGTCCTCAGGCCACAACCTGGAGATCACCTTCGGTCCGCCGGCGCCGGACCAACGCGGCACGGATGTCGCGCAGGGGCCGCCGTCCCCGCCGCCGGGGCAAGACGAGTGTGCCCTGGAGTATGTGGGGCAGCCGATCAACGTGACGACCGGGAACATGTACACCCAGCAGGAGGACGTGGCCTACCCCTCCGCCTTCGGGCGCTTCCCATTGATCCGCACCTACAACAGCCAGTCGACCTACGCCGGGTCGCTGGGCCTGGGGTGGACGCATACCTATGATTATGAGGTACAGGAGGTGCAACCCGGGGTCATCCGGGTGCGGAACGGGGCGGGGAACATCCGCTACTACGAGCCCATTGCCGGCGGCTCGACCTACCGGGTGGTGGCGCCCGCCCGCGACCTCAGCCGGCTCGTGAAGCACGCGGAGGGCTATACCGAGACCGAGCAGGACGGGCTCCGGCGGGACTTCGATCAGGCCGGGCGCCTTCTGGCCATTGCCTCACGCGCGGGGTGGGCGACGACGCTTACGTATGCCGATGGGCGTCTCGCGACGGTGACCGGTCCCGGCGGGCGGACACTCACCTTCAGCTACCTCGGCGATGGGCATCTCGCCCGCGTGGACGGCCCCGGTGGGCTCTTCGCCGAGTACCGGTATGATGCGCCGGTCAGTTGGTGAGCGTCGCGGATGGCCTCGGGACCCGCTGGACGTATAGCTATACGGCGACAACCCCGGTCTACCTCATCAGTGTTCAAGACGGCAACGGGAACATCGTGGAGCAGCACGCCTACCATGCTGCGGGGCGGGTCATCGGGACCGCCCAGGCAGGCGGGGTGAAGGCACTCACCCTGGAGTACCTGGACAGCGGCACCACCCGCGTGACCGACAGCCTGGGCCGGGTAACGACCTATACCTTCGCCATGTTCGGCGAGCGGCCCGTGGTCACCAACGTCGAGGGCCCCTGTCCCTGCGGTCGGCCCGATGCGACCGTCGCCTACGATGCCCAGGGCCGGCGGATGCTGTACGTGGACGCCGCGGGGCACGCGAGTCAGTTCGAATACGATGCCGCAGGGAACCTGGTGACCCTCATCGACGCGCTCGGGCAAAGTAGCACGCGCACCTATGACGCCTTTGGCCACGTCCTCACGGCCACCGACGCCAGCGGAGCGACCACAACGTACGCCTACGACGAGGCGACCGGCGTCCTCCGCCAGGTGATCGATGCCCTGGGCTACGCCACCACGATCACACCCGACGTGCGGAATCTTCCTGCCACAGTGACGGAACCGCGCGGGTTCAACAGGCAATTCACGTACTCGCCGTCTGGGGTTCTGGCTACGCTGACCAACCCCAGTGGGGCAACCACGACCTTCTCCTATGACGCCGCAGATCGGCTCAGCCAGCAGACGGATGCCGTCGGTGGCATCACGCGGTACACTTACGACGGGCGCAGCCGCCTCGTGCGCGTCACCGATCCCACCGGGGCGGTAACAACGTTCAGCTACGACGCCGCGGGGAACCGAACCAGCGTCACCAAGGCCACGGGACAAACGACGGTCTATGGTTACGATGCGGCCAACCGCCTCGTCCAGGTCACCGATCCCGCCGGGGGTGTCACGCGGTACGCGGACGACTCGGAGAACAACCTGCTCTCCGTCACGGACCCCCGCGGAAGTACGACGACCTTTGCGTATGACGCCCACAACCGGCTTATCCAACGTACCGATCCTCTTGGGGTGGCCGAGACCTTCACGTACGACACCGTCGGCAACCTCACCACGCACACGGACCGGCGCGGGGACACGCAGACCTTCGCCTACGATGCCCTCAACCGCCTCACCCGGAAGGCAATGAGCGGCTCCACCTATACCTACGACCCGGTCGGGCGCCTCCTCACCGCCGGGAACTACGAGGGGACCGTCAGCTTCACCTACGATGCCCTCGGACGGGTTCTGACCACGACGGATGCGAACGGCCGGACCTTGACCTACACCTACGATGAGGCGGGAAACCGCATGGGGCGTCAGGACGATACCGGGGTGCTCACGACGTATGCCTACGACCCCCGGAATCTGCTTTCCAGTCTCAGTGATCCCCGCGTCGGGGCCGTCACCTTCACCTACGATACCCTGGGGCGTCGCATCGCCCTCGGGCGGCCCAACGGGACGGGGACCAGCACGACCTACGACCCCGCCTCCCGTCTCACGGCCGTCACGCACACCGGGCCGGCCGGGGCCTTCGAGAGCCTCACATATAGCTACGATCCCGCCGGGAACCGGGCGGGCGACACCCGGAACGACCAGACCGGTCGGTACGCGTACGACGCGCTTGACCAACTCGCGCAGGTCCAGCGCGAGACGCAAAAGGGCCGCTGGCGGACCGAGGAGGCGTACACCTATGACCCGGCGGGCAATCGCCTCACCGGGCCGGAGACCCAAGCCTACAGTTACGATGCCGCCTCCCGGTTGACGAGCGACGGGACCGCCACGTACACGTATGACGCCAACGGAAACCTCCTCCAGCAGGTCCGCCTGACGGATGGGGCGGTGACCAGTTACTACTACGATCCCGAGAACCGCCTCACCTGGGTGGGGACGCCCACGCAATCGGTGACCTTCCGCTACGACGCCCTGGGACGCCGAATCGAGCGGAGCGTGACGCAGGACAGCGGTGGGGGTGAGGGCGAAAGCGAAGAGGGTGGAGCGGAGGGTCCCCCGCCACGTATCACCGGCTACCTCTACGATGGGGAGGACATTCTGGCCACCTTCAACCGCCGGGATCGCGAGCGAGCACGCTACTTCCATGGCCCCGGCATCGACGAGCCGCTCGCCCAACTCCGCCCCGTCGGGATCCGCTTCCACCACGCGGACGTCCTCGCGAGCATCGTTGCCCTTACGGATGCCACCGGCACCCTGGAGCGCCGCTACCGCTACGACGCCTTCGGGGTCCCGCAGAACCACGTGAAGGATCCCCAACCGTACCGCTTTACCGGGCGGGAGTGGGACCGGGACACGGGGTTGTACTATTACCGGGCGCGGTACTACGATCCGGTCCAGAGTCGGTTCGTCAGTGAGGATACCGATTGGGCTGGCAGGCGGGCTCAATCTCTTTGCGTATGTTCTCAATAACCCGCTTCGCTACATTGATCCGACCGGGCTTGATGCAACAGTTACGCTCTATACGGGAGCAAGTGGGTTCGGTCATGTAGGCATCGGGGTGAATTCACCGAACACAACTGGCTTTTATCCGGCACCGAATGCTTCGACCTGGGATGTAGCAACAGGACAACCTGTGCCTGGCGTGATGCAGCCAGACATGGACAGACTTTAGTGTCGAACGTCTCGCGTGACGCGTCCTTCGGTTTGTTGATCCACACGGCCTGGGGGAGGGCCAGCGGTTTCGGCACGCCTCGGACGAACCGCTCCGGGGTCATCTCGAACGCAGTCCGCAAGACCTGTCTCCCGCTCCGCGAGCCGTTGTCCGGCCAGCCCGTAATGGACATCGAAGGGGGTCAGCAACCCCAGGCCGCTATGATGGTGCATCGTGTTGTACCACTAGAAAAAGTCGTGCAGGAAGCTCCGGCTGTCGGGCAGGGACCCGAACCGGTCCGGAAACGCGGGGCTGTATTTCAGCGTCTTGAACTGGCTCTCCGAGTACGGGTTGTCGTTGGAGACGTGCGGCCGGCCCTGACTCTTGGTCACCCCCAGATCGGCGAGCAAGAGCGCCACCGGCTTGGAGCTCATCGACGGGCCCCGGTCGGCGTGGATCGTCAGGGTGCCTTGCGCGATCCCTTGCCGGGCGCAGGTCTCCGCGATCAAGTGCTGGGCCAAGGTGGCCGATTCCTGGACCGCCACCATCCAGCCGACCACGTACCGGGAGAAGACATCCAGGATCACGTACAGGTAGAAGTAGGTCCAGGTCACCGGCCCCTTCAGCTTGGTGATGTCCCACGACCAGAGCTGGTTGGGAGCGGTGGCCAACAGCTCCGGCGCCGCATACCGGGGATGCCGCAGCTGCCGGCGCCGTTCCTGGACCTGCGCGTGCTCCTGGAGCACGCGATACATCGTGCGAATCGAACAGAGGAACTTCCCCTCGTCCAACAGCGTGGCATACACCTCGGCCGGCGGCAGGTCGGCAAACCGCTCGTCGGTGAGCACGGCCAGGACGTGCTGGCGTTCCGCCGGCGGCAAGGCCCGGGGCACCGGCCGGGGCAGCGCGGGGCCGAGGGCTTTGGGCGTGTGCCCTCGGTAGTAACTGGCCCGGGAGACGGCCAAGGCCCGGCAGACCGGGGCGACGCCCAGGGTGGCCGTCTGGTCGGTGACGATCGCCATCAGGCCTTCTCGCCGGGCCGCTGTAACTCGATCCCCAGGATCTCGGAGACTTTTTTTTGGAGCTCCACCAGGGCCTCGGCCCGCTCGGCCCGGGCTTTGAGCCGCGTCATCTCCCGTTCCAGGGCCGCCACCTTGCCCGCCAGCGGGTTTTTCGCTTGCGGGGCCGGTCCCCGCTTCTTGGGCGTCAGGCCCCCGAGTTCCCCGCCTCCCGCTGCGCCCGCCAGGTCTGCAGGTTCGAGAAGTACAGCCCCTCCCGGCGGAGCAAGGCCCCGAGCTCCCCCGGCTGGATGCAGGCCCCCGCTTCCCGCAGGATCTTGAGCTTGTACTCGGCCGAGAACCGTCGCCGGGTGGGCTTCGCCATGACCTCGACCTCGCGGACACTGGTCCCTGTGATCGCCCCTCCATTTGAGGAACTCATCTCCCTATCCCGTCTCGCCCTCTACACTAAACTCCTAAGGGATGAGTGTCTCATTCATCGCACCCCCTGTTTCACCTCCACCTTCCACCGCAACGCGCCGGTCGTCTCCCGGCCTGGGCCGCCTCGATGTCTGACGCCGTTGCAACTCCTGTCGCTTTGAGTTAGGCTCTGGCCACCCGCCCCGTCGGATCGGGACGGCGTGCGTCTCGCCGTCGGGCGCCAGCCAAGGACGGGGGCGGACCAGTGGGGGTCCGCCCGGAATCGCCCGGACCGGTGCCTCGGTGTCCCTCGCGACTGGTTGCAGTCGCAGGAGGTCGTGCATGAGCGCGTCTGTGGTGGTGCAGGGCCGGCTGCAGCGAGGCGCGCCCCCTGTCGAGATTGCGATTGTGGGCGGGCGCATCGACGCGATCCGGCCGGCCGGATCCGGCGGCGCATCCGCCGTGGGCGGGGCCGACTGCCTGGTGACCGAGGGGTTTCTGGACATCCAGGTGAACGGGTTTGCCGCGGTGGATTTCAACCGGCCCGACCTGACCGTGGAGGACCTCGTGCGGGCGACGCGGGCGATGTGGCGAACCGGGGTCACGCAATTTCTCCCCACCGTCGTCACGGCGCCCGTGAAGAGCATGCTGGAGACGCTCCGGGCCATCGCCCGGGCCCGCGAGCAGGAGCCGATCCTCCGCCGCGCCATCCCGGGCATTCACCTCGAAGGCCCGTTCCTGGCGCCCGAGGACGGTCCGCGGGGCGCCCATCCCGCCGATTCCATCCGCGACCCGGACTGGGGGCTCTTCCGGCAATTCCAGGATGCCGCGGCCGGTCTCATCCGGCTCGTCACGATCGCGCCGGAACGCCCGGGGGCCATCGGCGTGATCTGGCAGCTGCGCCAGGCCGGCATTGCGGTCGGGATCGGCCACAGCGACGCCAAGGAAGCGGACATCGATCAGGCCGTGGAGGCCGGCGCTCAGATTTCCTGCCACCTGGGGAACGGCGCGCACGCCATGTTGCCGCGCCACCGGAACTACATCCAGAAGCAACTCGCCGACGGACGCTCTGATGGCCTCCCTGATCGTCGACGGACACCACTTGCCCTCCTACGTCGTGAAGAACATGATCCGGTGCAAGGGCGTGGATCGCGTCATCCTCATCACGGACGCCATGGCCGCCGCCGCCGCGCCGCCCGGGAAGTACCGGCTGGGCGAGGTGCTGGCCGAGGTCGGTTCGGACGGCTACGTTCGCCTCCCCGGCACTCCCTATCTCGCCGGTTCGGCGCTCACCATGGATCGGGCCATCGAGAACGCGGCCAGATTCGCTGGTCTCTCGCTGGAGGATGCGCTGCGACTGGCCAACCGGCAACCGCGGACGCTCTTCCCCGACCTGGGCGCGGGCATGGTCGCCGGTGGAGCGGGCCGAATCTGGTGGTGCTTGCGCGAGGGGCCGCCGCTCACCGTCGTGGCGACGATCGTCGAAGGGGAGGTGGTGTATCCAGCGAAGCTGAGCGTCCGTCGCGAGCCGAGCACCGGCTCATGGGCGCGGGGTTTCCGCTGTCCCTGTCGGATACCGCTGTCGAGGAGAGGCGTCGTCATGGATCTCATCGCGCAGTACCACGCGGCCATCACGGCCATGCTCCAGAAGATCGTGGACACCCAGAAGGAGGCCATCCGGACGGCGGCGCGGCGGTGTGCCGACGCCATCGCCGAGGACCGCTACCTGTACGTGATCGGGACCGGCGGCCACTCGTACATCGCCAGCGAGGAGATGTTCTGGCGGGCCGGCGGCCTGGTGCCGATCTACCCGATCCTGGACCCGGGGCTGTCCCTGTCCCAGGGGGCCTGGCGTTCGAACCTGATCGAGCGGACGCCCGGGTATGTGATCCCGATCCTCAAGTACCACGGCGTCGGGAGACGGGGATGTCCTGATCGTCTGCAATGCGTACGGGCTCAATGCGGCGACCATCGACGCGGCCACGGAGGGCAAGCGCCTGGGGGCGACGGTCATCGGCGTCACCTCGACGGAGTTCGCCGCACGGACGCCCGCGGATCATCCCTCCCGCCACCCGAGCGGCAAGAACCTGCACGAGATCGTGGACATCTTCCTGAATACCTGCCTTCCCTACGGCGACGCGGTGGTCGACGTTCCCGGCTGCCCGCAGAAGGTGGCGCCGTCCTCGTCGCTCGGCACCGCCTTCGTCTTGAACTGCCTGGTGGCCACGACCGTGGAAGAGTTGGTCCGGCGGGGCATCGATCCCCCGGTCTGGATGAGCGCCAACCTGCCCGGCGGGGACGAGGCGAATCGGAAGCACTTCGACAAGCATCTCCGACGCGTGAAGTTCCTGTGAGCACAGGCGGCGACCTCTGGCATCGCAGTGCAAGGAGGATGCCATGCGAACACGTCAGATCGGACTCGGGCTCGCGGTTGCGTTGCGTCCTGGCGTCTGGGCGCTGCCGCCGACGGTCGAGGCGGCCAAGGTCAGCATGAAGCTGGGCCACATCCGGGCGGACACGTCGCCGACGCACAAGGCGGCGGTGAAGTTCGCCGAGCTGGTGGCCGCAGAAGACGAACGGCGACGTGGAGATCAAGGTCTTTCCCAACAGCCAGCTCGGCGGCATCCTGGACATGTTCACCGGGATGAAGGCGGGCAGCCTGGAGATGGTCTACGGGGGGATCAATACCTACGGGTTCATCAAGGGGGGCGAGGTCTTCCAGATCACGGCGGTGCCGTTTCTGTATCGGGACTACGACCACATGCGGAAAGTCCTGAACTCGCCGATCTTCCAGCCGCATCTCGAGGCGGCGGAGAAGGCCACCGGCGTCAGGGTCATCGCCATCAACGGGGACACGGCGCCGCGCGAGCTGACGACGCGGGACAAGCCGGTCCGGACCGCCGCGGACTTCAAGGGATTGAAGATCCGGATCGCCGAGAGCGCCATGGTTCGGGCCGCCATGCAGAAGCTGGGCGCCAACCCGCAGGTCATTCCCTTCGCGGATCTGTACATGGCGCTGAAGCAGGGCGTGGTGGACGCCCAGGAGAACGGCGTCATCCCCATCAAGAACATGTCCTTCTACGAGGTCCAGAAGTACTTCATGCCCACCCACTACATCCGCGACGTGGAGACCTTCTACATCGGCGCGGAGAAGTGGAAGAGTCTCTGACGCCCGCCCAGCAGAAGGCCATCCGCGACGCCGGCGAGGAGGCCGGGAAACCTGGAGACGGAGCTGACCCGGCAAGAGCTGGACGAGGCCACCAAGTTCCTGGCGACCAAGATGACGATCGTGGAGCCGGATCTCGGCTCCATCCGCAAGGCCCTGGAGGGGGTGTACGAGGAGCAGTTCGAGGGGAAGCTCTGGCCGAAGGGGCTCCTGCAGCAAGTGCGAGAGTTCAAGTAGGCCCACCGTCGGGGGCAATGCAAAACCGACAACCGACGATGAAAAACCGGTCAATGCGTTTCCGTTCGGCCGGTTGTCGGTTTTGCATTTGCACATTGACGCGTCTAGGACCATCGGATGATCAGCCTGCTGTTCGTGCTGCTCTTCACGCTGTGCGCCCTCGGCTTCGAGATCTGGGCCGCCATGGGGCTGAGCGCGATCCTCTACCTCCTGATCCGCGGCGATGTTCCCCTGAATGTCATGGCGCAGAGCATGGTGGCGGGCGTGGACATCGTGACGCTGGTCGCGATCCCCTTCTTCATGCTGGCCGGCGAGCTGATGAACGAGTCGGGGATCACGGAGCGGCTGGTGCGGTTCGCGCAGTACTTCGTCGGCCGGATCCGGGGCGGGCTCGCCTATGTCACGGTGATCGTGAACGTGATCATGGCGGGCGTCTCCGGTTCCGCGGTGGCGGACGCCAGCGCCGTCTCCTCGGTACTGCTGCCGGCCATGGCCCGAGACGGCTACGATCGGCGGTTCGCCGCTGCCATCAACGCCTCGGCGGCGATCATCGGCCCCATCATCCCGCCCAGCATCCCCATGGTGTTCATCGCGGTCATCAGCGACCTGTCCATCGGCCGGCTGTTCCTGGGCGGGGTCGTCCCGGGTCTGCTCATGGGCGATCTTCCTGGCCGTGACGATCTACCTGCATTCCCTGCGGCACCCACTCCCCGCGACGGAGGTCGAGCGGGGGCTCGGCGAGTTCCTGCGGCTCCTCGGGCAGGCCTTCCTGGCGCTCCTGGCCCCGGTCATCATCCTGGCGGGCGTCATCTTCGGTGTGGTGACCATCGTGGAGGTCGCCTTTCTGGCCGTCCTCTACGTCCTGCTGGTCGGGATGCTGGCCTACCGGACGATCCACTTCGCGGCGCTGCCGCGCATCTTTGCCCGGGCGGCGGCCACGTCGGTGACGATCATGGCGATCTTCGCCTCGGTGGGCGCCTATTCGTGGATCATCGCCAACGAGCAGCTCGGACCGCAGGTGGCCAAGGCGATCCAGTCGCTCGGTCTGGGCTGGGCCGGATTCCTGCTGGTCGTCAATCTCTTCTTCCTCTTCCTGGGCTGCATCATGGATGCGGTTCCCGGCCATGCTGATCTTCTTCCCCGTGCTCCTGCCGGTGGCGAAAGGGCTGGGCGTCGACCCGATTCACTTCGGGGTGGTGGTGGTCCTGAACCTCATGATCGGCCTGCTCACGCCTCCCGTGGGAGCACTCCTGTTCCTGGAGGCGAAGATCGCCGACATCTCGTTCGAGGAGCTCGTACGCGCGGTGGGGCCCTACCTGGCCGCGCTGCTCGCGGTTCTGGCGTTGATCACGTACCTTCCGCCGCTGGTGACGTTCGTGCCCAACCTGGTGTTCCGATGAGTGGTGCGATCTCTGTCGTCCGGGCTAGCCTGGATCGGGACTCTCCGCGATCATCGGGGCAATCCTCATCATCATCTTCTTCCTGAACCTGTATCAGGTCGGGGGCCGGTATCTTTTCGGCGTCGGGGCGATCTGGATTCCCGACCTCACGCGGCTCCTGTTCATCTGGATGGTATTCCTGGGCACCGCCCTCATGCACCAGCGGAAGCGGCACCTGGTGATCGACTTCCTGCTCCTCAAGTTCTCCCGATCCGTTCGGCGAGTTGCCGAAGCTGTGATCGGCATGGGCATGCTGGTCCTGGCCGGGGTGATGGCGGCGGTGGGGTGGCGGATCATGCAGATCCGGATGGACATCCCGTACACCGGCCTGGAGATCCCGACGGGCTATGCCTACCTCGCCGTGCCGGTGGCCGCTTTTCTCATCGGACTCACCAGCCTGGCCAATATGTGGGAATGGAGACAGGCGGGGCGCGGGCACGAGCAGGCGGAGACGCGCCGATGAGCGGCCGACGCCGGGTGCGCCGCCACCCGAACTGACCGACAAGAAAGGGGATGCCCGTGACCACCGCAAAGCGCAGATCGCCCCGGAGCGCGACCGCGTCCCGCCGCCCGTCCCGAGTGATGCCGGACGATGCCGTTCCTGCGGAGGAGCGCCCCGACAGGGTCGCCATGCTGACCATGATGGTTCGCATCCGGGCCTTCGAGATGAAGCTGGCGGAGCTGGTCCGGGACCTGGTGATCAAAGGGACGCTGCATCCCTATGTCGGACAGGAGGCGGTGGCGACGGGGGTCTGCTTCGCCCTGCGGACCGACGACTACATCACCAGCAACCACCGGGGCCACGGCCACGCGCTGGCCAAGGGCGCCGACATGAACCGGATGATGGCCGAGCTGCTGGGCCGGCAGACCGGCTACTGCAAGGGGAAGGGCGGCTCCATGCACATCGCCGACCTGGACCTGGGCATGCTGGGTTGCAACGGCATCGTGGGCGGGGGCATCGGGATCACGGCGGGCGCCGCGCTTGTCGGCGAAGCTCCGCGGCACGGACCAGGTGAGCGTGGGCTTCTTCGGCGACGGGGCCGCCAACACCGGGCATCGCCCACGAGGCGATGAACCTGGCGGCGACCTGGCAGCTCCCGGCTATCTTCATCTGCGAGAACAACCAGTACGCCCTGTCCATGCCGTACGCCAAGGCGGTGGCGACGCCGGACATCGCGTCGCGGGCGGTCGGCTACGGCATGCCCGGCGAGGTGGTGGACGGCAACGACGCGCTGGCCGTCTGGGCGGCCACCCGACGGGCCGTCCTGCACGCACGGCAGGGACGCGGCCCGACGCTTCTGGAATGCAAGACGTACCGCTGGCTCCAGCACAGCCTGCGGGTGAAGGGGCCGGACCGCCCGGCCGACGAGGAGGCCGCCTGGAAGGCGCGCTGCCCCATCGCGCAGTTGCGGGGGCAGTTGGCGAACGAGAGGCTGCTGGATGACGCCGGCTTCGCCGCTATGGAGGAGGCCGCGAGGGGAGAAGTTGAGGCGTCGGTGGCATTCGCCCTGGCCAGCCCGGAGCCGACCGCTGGACGAGATCGAAAAGGACATTTACGCCGGGGGGTTCGTCGAATGAGCACCGCACAGGAGCAAACATCCGTTGTCGGGACGGGGAGCGCGCGAGATCTCCTACGCCGAGGCGATCGCCGAGGCGTTGCGCACCGAGATGCGGCTCGATCCCCGGGTCTTCGTGATGGGGGAGGATGTCGGGACCTTCGGTGGGCTGTTCGGGGGGACCAAGGGGCTACTCGACGAGTTCGGCCCGGAGCGGGTCCGCGACACGCCCATCTCGGAGGCGGCCCTGATCGGGGCGGGCGTGGGGGCGGCGATCACTGGCATGCGGCCCATGGTGGAGATCCAGTTCATGGATTTCACCGCCTGCGCCATGGACCAGATCGTGAACCAGGCGGCCAAGATCCGGTTCATGCTGGGCGGAAAAGCGGAGGTCCCGCTGGTCATCCGGACACCGTATGGCAGCGGCCTCAAGCTGGCCTCGCAGCACTCTCAGAGCCTGGAGGCGTGGTTCGCGCACGTTCCCGGTCTGCTCGTCGCCATCCCCTCGACGCCGGCGGACGCCAAGGGACTGCTGGTCACGGCGCTGCGCGATCAGAACCCGATCATCTTCCTGGAACACAAACTGCTCTATCCCACCCGCGGACCGGTGCCCGAGGAGCAGTACACGATCCCCTTCGGGCTCGCCGACGTGAAGCGAAGCGGAAGCGACGTCACGATCGTGGCCACCGGGCTCATGGTTCGGCGGTCGCTCGAGGCCGCCGATGCGCTGGCCGCCGAAGGGCATCGAGGCCGAGGTGGTGGACCCTCGGACGCTGGTCCCGCTGGACAAGGCCGCCATCATCGCCTCGGTCAAGAAGACCGGCCGCCTGGTGGTCGTCCACGAGGCGGTGAAGCGCGGCGGCTTCGGCGGGGAGATCGCCTCCATGATCGCCGAGGAGGCCTTCGATTATCTCGACGCCCCCATCAAGCGGGTGGCCGGGCAGAAACGTCCCCATCGCGTTCAACGAGACGCTGGAGAAGAAGGCTGTTCCTTCCGCAGACGACATCGCCGCCGCCGCGCGGTCGCTGATCCGGTAGGGTTCCACAGGCGTCAGCCCCGCCAGGTATGGTACGGAGGATCTGGGGGAATTGTCGCCCCCTATTCTTTTCGTTTTACTCGGAAAATCTATCTTGACATCTAGATGTCTATACAATAGAGTCCGCCGCATCCTCGGAGGCGAGAATGGCCGCGGAAGATCAATTCATTCCGAATTACTACCGGGTCGAGAAGTATCTTCGCGATCGCATCCGCTCCGGCGAGCTCAAGCCGGGTGACCCGGTCCCCCCCGAATCCCAGCTCGTTCAGCAATTCAACATCAGCCGGATGACCGTCCGCCAAGCCTTGTCGCGCCTGGTCTTCGAGGGGCTCATCGAGCGCCAGCGCGGCCGGGGCAGCTTCGTCGCCGAGGCGCGCTTCCAGCACACCCATCTTTTCCCGAGCTTCGAGGAAGAAATGCAGGCGCGCGGCGCCATGACGTCGCACAAGCTGATCGAGAAGCGCGTCGAGCCGGCCGAGGGGAAGGCGGCCGAGAGCCTGGGCCTCGCCGAGGGGACGCCGGTGGTCGTCATCGAGCGCCAGCGGTTTGTGGACGGGCAGGTCGTTGGCTACGAGATCCGGTATTTTCCCCGCTGGATTGGAGACAGCTTGACGACTGAAGAATTGGAGGGGCAGCCCCTGGTGCCCGCCATGAAACGGATCCTGGGGCGCGTGCACACGCACCTGCGGCTCCGCATCACGGCTTCGGTGGCCCGGGTGAAGGAAGCCAAGATCCTGGAGACGAAGGCTGGCGCCCCGATTCTGATCCGGGAGAACATCTGGTATGTGGAGCCGGAGGGGCCGATCCAGTACGGGAAGTCCCTGTATCGCGGGGACCGCTACCAGATGGATCTGGACCTGACCTCGTGGCCCCAGGGCGGAGGCCCGGCGAGAGGCCAAGGCTGATGCGCCACAAGACGGTGATTCTCTACACCCTGTCCATCCTGGCGGGGCTCGTGCTGTGGGAACTGGTGGCCGCCCAGTTCTCCAAGGTCGTGCTCTCGCCCCCCACGGCGGTGGCCAAGCATCTTTACGCCCACATGATCACTCTGGAGCTGCCGCGGCTCCTCTGGGCCTCGCTGGGCCACACCGCCCTCGGCTACCTCCTGGCCGTGGCCGTGGCCGTTCCCCTGGGTTTTCTCATGGGGCGGAGCGAGAAGGCCTTCGCCATGTTCGACCCCATCGTGAACGCCCTCTACTCCATCCCGACGATCGCCTTCGTACCTTTCCTGGTGATTTGGTTCGGCCTCTTCTTCCCGGCGCGTACGGCGCTGGTCTTCATCATGTGCGTCTTCGACATCCTGGTGACCGTCGCGGCGGGGGCGCGGAACGTGGAGCGCAACCTGATCGACGTGGGGCGGGCGTTCGGGGCGGGGCGGTGGCTCCTGGTCCGCAAGGTGCTCCTGCCCGCCAGCCTGCCCTTTCTGTTCACGGCGCTCCGGATCGGAATGGTCCGGGCGGTCATCGCCATGATCACGGCCGAGCTGTTCTTCGCGGCGGTCAACCTTGGCAAGTACATGCAGGCGGCGCAGAACCGATTCGACAGCGCCGGCCTCCTGGCGGTGCTCACGATCCTGGCCGTCGTCGGCCTCCTGGCGCAGGAAGGGCTCAAGGCCCTGGAGGCGCGGCTGCTGCCCTGGCACGTCCGGCACTGAGCAGGCCGCTGAAAAAGGCCCATCTGCGGCGTTGTCTCGCTTAGGCACTCGTTGCGGCGTACCTGGAGTACGCCTCACTCAGCCTTACGCTCGCCGCCTTGCATATGGACCTTTTTGCGCAGCCTGGGCGTGTGTATCTCGGCATTCTCCTTGAGACGTGCGGGGGCGCAGAGGAGCAGGGGCGCGAAGAGCGCGGGACGTGGTCGCGCGGAAGATTCGGCGGAAAAAGGAAAGCACGGGATGAGTCGGGTTCAACGAGTAAGCCTCCAGCTTGCGGGGATCGCCATCACCCTCGTGGTCTGGGAGATTGTCGGCCGGATCATGGGGGAGGCGCTCTTCGCCCCGGTTTCGGTGGTCGTCAAGGAATATCTGGAGCTGCTGCGAGACGGGACGATGCTGGCGGAGCTGTTCGGCTCGCTCCAGCAGATGCTGGTGGGCTTCGGCCTGGCCTGCGTCGTCGGCATGCCGCTGGGGATCGCCATGGGCCGGTCCCGGGCGTGCGACGTCATCTTTCATCCCTGGGTCAGCATGTTCGTGGTGATCTCGGTGGCGGCGCTGGTCCCGCTCTTCATCCTGCTCTTCGGCAGCGGATTTGCGTTCCGGGCGGCCATCGTCTTCATGGCCTCGGCCTGGTACATCGTGCTCACCACCTACCACGGGGCGCGGGGCGTGGAGCCGCGCTTCCTAGACGTGGCGCGGTCCTTCGCGGCCTCCCGCGGGGCGGTGTTTTGGAAGGTGCTCATGCCGGCCCTGTATCCGTATCTGATCACCGGGGCGCGGATCGGCCTGGTGCACGCCATTCGGGCGATGGTGGTGGCCGAGATGTATGTCATCGTGGGCTATGGTGGCCTGATCCACAAGACAGGCCTCAGTACGAGCACCGCGCCGCTACTCGGCCTCTTGATCACGCTGATGGCGGTGAGCATGGTGGCCAACACGGCGCTCTCCGTGGCCGGGCGGCGGATGGCCCCGTGGTATGAGGAGCGGCGCGCCTCGGCGTAGTCGGCCGCTGAAACCGGCCCATCTGCGGCGTTGGAACGCTCAGGCGCTCGCTGCGGCGTACCTCCAGTACGCCTCCCTCGGCCTTCCGCGTTCCGCCTTGCATCTGGACCGTTTTGAGCGGCCTGGACGGGGGAGAGAATTTAAGCTGCGTGCGAAGACTCGAACAGCCGTGCGGACAACCAGACAGCGGGGAAGGAGGAGTGGCCATGAGCGTAACACGACGTGAAGCTCTGAAGGTCCTGGCTCTGGGTGCGGGGGCCGGTGCCCTCGGCGGCGGTGTCCTGGAGGCGGCGGCCGGCCGGCCGGCGTGGGCGCAAGGCGGACGCGTCTTGGACATTCCCGTCGTTGGATTCACCCTGGGGATCCACGTTCCCTCGATGGCGGCCATGAAGGAGATCCTGCCCACGCTGCCGGGCTATGCGGCCGCCAAGACGACCCGGTTCGCCTCGCAGCGTGTCATTACCCAGACCATCGTGTCGGGGTCGGGGGACATCGGGGCGGGCGACCCGATCATCACGCTGCGCGCGGCCGAGGCGGGTGCGGACGTGAAGATCATCGGCCTGGTCTTCAACAGCACGAGCCTGGTGTTCGTGGTGAACGGCAACAAGGTCAAGGAGCTTGCCGACCTGCAGAAGCCGGAAATAGTGGTGGCGGTCAACTCCAAAGGGGACTTCACCCACGTGCTGCTGGTGGGGCCGCTCCTCAAGCGTGGGGTGGACCTGGGCAAGGTGACCGTGGTCGAGATCGGCGGTTCCGGCGCCCGGACAAAGGCCCTCCTGGCGGGCCGAGTGGACGCGGTGCCGGTGCACTTCGACCAGGCCTTCGACATCGCGAAGCAGGGGAACTATCCCGTCCTCCTCGATCCGGCGAAGGAGTACAAGGCGTGGTTCGGTGAGGTCTACTTCGCCACCAGCGACTGGCTGAAGAAGCCGGAGAACAAACGGGCCGCGGTGGACCTCCTCAAGGCCAACCTCATGGCGTTCCGTAAAGCGAGCAGCGACTACGCCTGGTTTGCGGCGCAATACCGGAAGCACTCCACCGTGGAGAAGGCCGCTCAGCAGGGGGACGAGGTGATCAAGCCGGTCTGGGAGATACTGGTGAAGCAGGTGAACGCCTTCCCGGGCGCCATGGAGAGCTTCACCGTGCAAAACTTCAAGGATCTGGTGCCGGTGTACAAGGCGGCCGAATCGCTGGAGGGCAAGGTGGACGTGGCGAAGATCGTGGATCGGACCTACCTGGACCAGGCCCTGAAGGAGTTGAACTGATCCATGGCCTCCGCCAAGCTGGAAGTGCGCAACGTCAGCAAGAGTTTCCGCCAGCCCGATGGGCAACTCATGCCGGTGGTCGAGGCGTTCTCGCTCCAGGTCTCGAACCTGGAGTTTCTGGCCCTGCTGGGACCCAGCGGGTGCGGCAAGTCTACGCTGCTGCGGATGATCGACGGCCTGATGTCCTGCGATACGGGGTCCATCCACCTGGATGGCAAGGACATCACCGGTCTGCCGGGGAAGGGGCGGGGGATGGTCTTCCAGACCTTCGACCTCTTTCCGTGGCGGACGGCGTTGGGCAACGTAGAATTCGGCCTGGAGGTCAAGGGGATCGCGAACCCGGAGCGCCGAGCGCGGGCGCGGCGGTACCTCAGCCTCGTTGGGCTCGAAGGTTTTGAGGAGTCCTTCCCGCATCAGCTCAGCGGCGGGATGCAGCAGCGCGTGGGAATCGCCCGGGCATTCGCCATCCAGCCCGAGGTTTTATTGATGGATGAGCCCTTCGGGGCGCTTGACGTCCAGACCCGCGACATCCTCCAGGACGAGCTCCTGCACATCTGGGAGCAAGAGCAGAAGACGGTCCTCTTCGTGACCCACGGGATCGAGGAGGCGATCTACCTGGCCGACCGAATCATCGTCTTCAGCCCGCGGCCGGCGCGGATCGTGCGGGAGATCCGCGTGCCCTTCGCCCGCCCGCGCCGGGAGGAGATGAAGACCGACCCCGCATTCCTGGAGCTGCGGCGCCAGATCTGGGCCGTCCTGAAACAGGGAGCCGGGGGCGTCAAGAGACTGGAAAAGGAGCCCGCGTGAACAAGTTCGCCATCATCACTGCCTTTCTTGGAGAGACGCGGAACCGATACATGGTCTACCAGGGGAACCGGACGCTGGCCGAGAAGTTCGCGCTGGCCAAGAGGATCCCGGGGTTGGACGGCTTCGAGCTGTGCTACCCGGGCGATTTCGAGAACCCGGCCGAGTTGAAGGCTCTCTTGGGGCAATACCGATTCGGTCTCTCGGGGATGAACTTCCGTTCCCGCCGGACCGGCAAGTGGTGGCGGGGCGCCTTCATCGCCGAGAGCCCCGTCGAGCGGCGGGAGGTGGTCGACGACCTGAAGCGGGCCATGGATTCCGCGGCCGAGTTCGGCATCGGCCGGATCAGTACCTGTCCCCTGAATGACGGAGCCGACACCCTGTTCGAGTTAGACTACGACCGAGCGTACGATTCGGCCGCCGAGACGTTCGGCGCGGCCTGTGCCCACAATCCGGCCATCAAGATCTGCATCGAGTACAAGAAGAGCGACCCGGTGGCCCGCTGCATCTTCGGAACGGCCGGCGAGACGGCGGCCTTCTGCCTCTGGACCGGGATCGGGAATCTCGGGGCGACCCTGGACCTGGGCCACGCTCTGTACGCCGAGGAGCGTCCCGCCCAGTCCGTCGCCCTGCTCGCCAAGGCCAACCGCCTCTTCTACGTCCACCTGAACGACAACGACGGCCGCTGGGACTGGGACATGCTTCCCGGGGCGTTCCATTTCTGGGAAACGATCGAGTTTCTGTATGCCCTCAAGAAGCTCGGTTACACCGACGACTGGTACGCCTTCGATGTGTACCCGAAGGAACTCGACACCGCCGAGAACTTTGCCGCCGCCTTTCAGATCACCCGAAAACTAGAAACGATCACGGATCGGATCGACGTCCCAACGATGGAGCAGCTTCTCCGGGAGCGGAACTCGGCCAGGACACTCCCGTACTTGTACTCGCTGCTATAGGGATCCGGTCATCTTGAGGCTTCCCTACCGGCGATGGCGCGCGCGAGCGCATCATGGGACGCCTTCGCCCCGCCTACCGCCCCGGCCCCCTGGCAGCCTGCGCTAGCTTCCGAACTTCGCCGCAGCCATGCTGTCAAAGATCGTCGTGTCCGCCATCCCCAGGACCACCGGACCGCACCCGGCGGTCCGACTCACACCCCCGTCCGGGTGTCCGCCACCGTGTGCGACTCGACGGAAAACCACAGGAAATCCACCGTGGTTCCTGCGTCTCCCGGCGACTGCGCGAGCAGGCCGACCCGCACCGTGCGGGGAAGTGGCAGGTGGAACCGCCGCACCTTCCGCCAGCTCTTCCCGTCCAGCGCATACTGCATTCCGACGACGTCGCCGGCGCGGCAGATCTGAAGCCAGACGTCAGGGGCCGTCAGGTCCACGCCATTGGCGTCGTCGGAGAGGCCCCGGGTCACCACGCTGATGGCGGCTGTGGTCCCGAAGTTCGTGCTCTCGAAACAGAGCTTGGCCCACCGCTCCTGCATCGTGGCGGACCAGAATCCCGCCTGCGTCGTACCGGCCAGCGAACGTGGGACGCACGTGGAGCCGGGCGACGAAATCGCCGGTGACATCCCGCCAGAGGTACGGCCCGTTGTCCTTGGTTTTTTCTCCCGCCGGATCCCGGAAATAGTCTGTGACCGCGGGAACGGCCACGCGGATCCCGCCACCCGGCAAGGGCGCCCAACGCAGCAGATGATCCCAGGCGAACCCGTGTGCGGCCAGCGTCTCTTGGGTGAGGCCATCGAGCAAGTTCATCGGATCTCCTTATCGCCGAAATATCTGTGCCGGACGGTGCGAAGGCGGGCGCGCGACAGCGATCAGCGCGGTTTGTATGTACGCCTACGGCGTAACGCTGTCAAGGACGTGGCACAAGCAGCACCACGTCAGGGACACAATAAGGTGAGCGATAACCGTCACGGGACCAAAAATGGCTTGACGTTACAATGTCATTACATTTATATTCCACCCCTCCCTACCTGGAGGGTCAGGCGTGCATCCAGCCGAAAAGTTCGTCCCGAATTACTTCCGCCTCGAGAGCCATCTCCGCGAGAGCATCCGCAATGGAGATCTCAAGCCCGGTAATCCCATTCCGCCGGAATCCCAACTCTGCCAGCAATACAGCGTCAGCCGAACGACCGTCCGCCAGGCGCTCTCCCGTCTTGTGTACGACGGCCTCATCGAACGCCATCGCGGGCGCGGTAGCTTTGTCGCCGAGCCCCGCCTCGAACACACCAAGATGTTTCTGAGTTTTGAAGAGGAGATGCGGGCGCGAGGCGCGACGCCAAGCATCAAGCTGCTCGACATACGGACCGCTCCCGCCGAGGGAAAGGTCGCCGAGAACCTGGGGCTGCCCGAGGGAACACCGGTTACGGTACTGGAGAGGCTGCGCGTGGTGGACGGCCAGGTCGTCGGCTACGAGATCCGCTACCTGCCGCGGCAGATCGGCGAGGCGCTCACCTCCGACGAGGTCCACAACCAGCCTCTGGTCCCGGCGGTGCGTCGCATCCTGGGAAAGGCACGGACGAAGCTGGCACTGCGTGTGACCGCCTCCAGCGCTCGGAAGCAGGAGGCCAAGCTGCTCGGAGACCAAGGTGGGTGCGCCGGTCCTCGTGCGGGAGCACACCTGGTACTTCGAGCCCGAAGGCCCGATGCAGTACGGGAAGTCCATCTTCCGGGGCGACCGCTATCAGATGGCCGTGGATTTCACCGCAACTCCACACGGACAGGCAAGAGGCCAATGAATAAAGGTTCCTACGCAGGAGTTGCAGGGGGGCACTCCATGAAGGCGATGAAGTTTCCGGAAGCGGGGAAAGCCGAGATCGTCGAGGTGCCGGTTCCGACGCCAGGTACTGGTGAGGTCCTCGTGCGGGTGAAGGCCGCGGGGATCTGCGCCAGCGACGTGGCGGCGTTCAAGGGGACGCACACCTTTCGTCGCCCGCCGGTAATCACGGGGCACGAGTTGGCGGGCGAGATCGTGCGGCCTCGGATCGGGAGTCACCGAGTGCCGAGTGGGGGACCGCGTGGCGCTCGAGCCACACGTGGGATGCGGCCACTGCGTGTACTGCCGGCAGGGCAACTACCACGAGTGCCCCGAGAAGCGCTTCGTTGGAGTGGGGGAATGGATCGGCGCATTCGCGGAATACGTCGTGGCCACGGAGAGCATGTGCCACCCCATGCCGACCCGGATGCCCTTCGAGGAAGCCGCGATGCTGGAGCCCTTCTGCGTCGGGCTGCATGCGGTGCGCCGGGCCGACCTCCGGATGGGCGAGACGGTCGCGATCCTCGGCGTGGGGACGATAGGAATGATGACACTTCTCGCGGCGCACGCGACCACTCCGGGATGGACCGTCGTCACGGACCCGAGCGCGGCCAAGCGGGACCTTGCGCTCCGCTGCGGGGCCGATGTCGCCCTCGATCCGACGCGAGAAGACCCGGTGGCGGCGATCCTCAAGGCCACCGGAGGCCTGGGGGTGGATGTCGTCTTCGTGGCGGCGGCCGCTCCGGGTGTGCTCGAACAGGCCGTCAACGTCTGCCGGCGGATGGGGCGACTGGTGATCATCGCCTCGTTCTTCACGGGGGGCGGGGTCGAGGCCCGGGTCATCCAGGCGCGCGAGCAGGCCGTCCTCGGCACCTCGATGTACACGGGGGTGGATTACCGGATGGCGATCCGGTTGTGGGAGCAGGGGCGTCTGGACTCGTTCCCGTCCCTCGTGTCGGAGCGCATCCGGCTCGACCAGGCGCCGGAGGCGGTGGCGGCCCTGGCCGCCGGGAAGCTGCCGGACAACATCAAGACGATCATCCGGTTCGACTAGAGGGCGACAGCGACAGGGATAGGGACAGCGACAGGGACAGGGACAGAGAACTAGCCGGACAGGGGCGAGAATTGGCAGCTAGGCGGCCGGGACAGCGGAAGAACGTCGGACCGAGCTGGCAGCATTAACGGCGAACGAAGAGTAGGGGCGCGGGCCGCTGTCCCCGCCTGCCTGGCGGGCAGGGCTGTCGGATCTCGCTGTCGAGAATGGAGAAGCCATGCGCATCGTCGACCTGACCATGGAGCTGGAAGACAACATGTCCACCCACCCGGCGCACGCGCGCTGCGTGGTGCTGGAATTCGCGAACCACACCGGGACGGCGCCGCGCTTCACGCCGCCGTGCCAGGGGTTCGCCTCGCGCGTCCTGATGTTCTCCGATCACATCGGAACCCACGTGGACTCACCCTTCCATTTCATCCCGACGGCGGGTACCATCGAGTCGGTTCCATTGGAGCAATTCATCGGCCCCGCGGTGTGCCTGGACGTCTCGGCCAAGCGGCCCGACGAGCCGGCCACCCCGCAGATGTTCGAAGCGGCAGAGCGGACGGCGGGCGTCCGGGTGCAGCGGGGGGACATCCTGCTCTTCCGTGCCTGGCCGGGCCACCACACCGAGGCCGGCTTCCTGCGCTGCGCCGGGATGAACCAGGCTGCGGCCGAGTGGGCGGCGGCGCGCGGGGTGAAAGTCGTAGGGTGCGACCTGGCCAGCCCCGACGATCCCAAGGACATGGTCCGTCCCGTGCACCTGACGCTCTTGGGACAAGGCATCCTGATCATGGAGCACATCGCCAATCTGGAGACGCTCCCTGGACCCCGATTCCAGTTCGTCGGACTTCCGCTACGGGTCAAGGGCGCCACCGGTTCCCCTATCCGCGCCGTCGCCATCTTCGAGGACAAAGGAGGCAAGGTATGAGCAAACCCACCATTGCCGTCACCATGGGCGACCCCGCCGGCATCAGCCCGGAGATCGTGGCCCGCGCCCTGGCCGAACCGGCGGTGCGCCAGGCCTGTTGCCCGGTGGTCATCGGCGACCCGCGCATCATGTTCCGGGCCATGGAACTCGTGAAGGGCGGCCTGGTCGTCCGGACGGTGCCCTCCCCGCGGGGGGCCGGCAGCGATCCGGAAACCCTGGACGTGATCTCCGCCGGCGAACTGCCCCCGGACGCCTTGAAGCCCGGCACCCTGGACGCCCGCTGGGGCGAAGCGGCGGCCGCCTGCTGTCGCAAAGCCGTCGAGCTGGCCAAGGCGGGCGAGGTCGTTGGGATCACCTCGGCCCCCTTTAACAAGGAGGCCTTCCACCTGGCCGGCTACCAGGCCATGGACGACATGACCTACTACGAGGAGTGCTTCGCCAAAGGGGAGGCCTACCAGGTGGGCGAGGTGGCCGGGATCTGGACGACGCCGGTCACCTTCCACGTGGCGTTCCGCGCCATCCCCGACCTCATCACCAAGGAGGCGGTCCTGGCCAAGATCCGGAGCCTGGACAAGGTCCTGAAGGCCGCCAAGGTGAGTCCGGCCAAGATCGGCGTGGTGGCGCTCAACGTGCACTGCGGCGAGGGCGGGATGTTCGGCCGAGAGGAGATCGACGTCATCACCCCCGCCATCCAGCAGGCCAAGGCCGAGGGCTTCAACGTGGCGGGCCCCCTGCCGCCGGACAGCGCTTTCCCGCTGGCCCTGCGGGGCGACTATCAGGGGCTGGTCCTGATGTACCACGACCAGGCCAACATCGGGCGCAAGATCATCGGCCGCGACCAGCCGGGCGTGAGCCTGTTCCTGGGGATGCCCGTCCCGGTGGTGACCACGCCGCACGGGACGGCCTACGACATCGCGTGGAAGGGGATCGCCAAGCACGCCATGCTGGCCCGCGCCATCACCATGGCGGCGGCGCTGGCGGGGAAGGGGTTGTGAGTGGTAGGTTGCCCGGAGGACAGAGCGTAGTCATCGGTTGAATGCGAGCTGGAAGCGGGTAGCAGGCGAAGTTCAGGGATGCCTACACGGAGGAGGAGACGGCCATGAAGCGTGGAATCGTTCTTGGGGCTATGGCGGCAATCGTGATCGTGCTCTGTGGGGCGGGGCCGGTCCCGGCGCAGCAGCCGATCGTGATCAAGCTGGGCAACGTGCAGGCGACGGGGGACATCGTCCAGACCGGCCTGAAGAAGTTCGCCGACCTGGTGGGCGAGCGGACCAAGGGGCAGGTCCAGGTGCAGATCTTCCCGGCCTCGCAGCTCGGGACGGAGCAGGAACTCCTGGAGGGCGTGCAGCTCGGCACGGTGCACATGTTCGAGGGGAGCACGGGGTCCGTGGGTCGCTTCCTTCCCGACCTGGAGGCCTTCGCAGCGCCGTACATCTGGCGTGACGTGGATCACATGCTGAAGACCGTGCGAGGGCCCGATCGGCCAGGGGCTGGCCGAGCGCCTGGTGAAGGCCAAGGGGATGCGCGTGCTCGATTTCGGCTGGCTCTTCGGCAACCGGTACCTCACCACCAAGGCCAAGGCGATCAACAAGCCCGAGGATCTCAAGGGGATGAAGATCCGCGTCCAGCCCACCGCGATCTACCTGGAGACGATCAAGGCCATGGGGGCCAACCCGACGACCATGGACTTCAAGGAGGTCTACCTCGGGCTGCAGAGCGGGGTGATCGACGGCCAGGAGAACCCGCCGTTCGTCATCTTCAACAACAAGTTGTTCGAGGTGCAGAAGTACGTGATGCTGACGGCCCACATCACGCAGAACCAGGCGGTCGTCATCAACGAGAAGTTCTACCAGGGTCTCTCGCCGGAGTATCCGGAAGATCCTGACCGAGGCGGCCTACGAGGCCGGCAACTTCCAGAACGACCTCATCCTGAAGAGCGAGAAGGAGTACCTGGACAAGCTGAAGGAGAAGGGATGACCATCGTCCAGCCGGACGTGAAGGCCTTCCGCGAGGCGACCAAGGACGTCTACAAGAAGGTCTCCGAGAAGTGGGAGCCGGGCTGTACGAGAAGATCCAGGCGGTGAAGTAGAACAGCGGCAGCGATCAGCCATCAGCGGTCAGCGTTCAGCGGTGAGCCGGTCGGGCTTCGAGCTGATTGCTGACCGCTGATCGCTCAATGCGGCGTAGCGGCCATGCGCTCCGTACTCGATCGAATCGTCGGCGGGGTGCTCGCGCTGATCATGGGCGGCGATGACCGTCCTCGTCTTCGTCGAGCGTCGTGCTCCGGTACGTCCTGAACAGTCCCGTCACCTGGAGCGAGGAGCTGGCCTCGCTGCTCTTCGCCTGGCTCACCTTCGTGGGGGCGTACGTCGGTTTTCGGACGCACTCCCACATCCGGATCGACACGCTGATGATCTTCCTGCCGGCTGGGGTGCGGTCGGGGATCCGGCGAGCCGGTGACGTGGGCGTCCTGCTGGTCCTGGGCCTCTTCATCTGGCAGGGCTTCAGCCTGGTGACGACCACCTGGAGCCTGGAATTCCCGGCCATGGAGATCTCCCGCGGCTACCTGTATCTGTCGCTGCCCATCGGGGCGTGCCTGATGCTCGTGGCCATCCTGTTGTCATCGCGTGGCGATGTCGGTGGACGCGGAAAAGAGGAGGGGCCCGGATGCTGATCCTGGTGGGCGTCCTCCTCCTGCTCCTCGCCCTGGAGTTTCCCGTGGCCTTTGCCATGACCGGCGCCTCGGTCGTCTACATCCTCGCCAAGGGCGACATCCCGCTGGTGGTCATGGCCCAGCGGGTGACGGTCGGGGTGGACTCGTTCGTGCTGCTGGCCATCCCTTTCTTCTTCCTGGCCGGCGAGCTGATGAACCGCGGCGGCATCACGCAGCGACTGGTTGACCTGGCGCAGGCGCTGGTGGGTGGGATCCGCGGCGGGCTCGGCCATGTGACCGTCGTGACCAACATGATCATGGCCGGGATGTCGGGATCGGCCGTGGCGGACGCGACGGGGACCGGCACCCTCCTCATTCCCGCCATGGAGCGCGCCGGCTACCCCAAGACGTTCTCCGCCGCGCTGGTGGGGGCCGCCTCGACCATCGGGCCGGTGATCCCGCCGAGCATTCCCTTCGTCATCTACGGGGGAATCACCGGCGTGTCGGTTGGGCGCCTGTTTCTCGGCGGGGTGGTCCCGGGCGTGCTGATGGGCGTATTCCTGATGGGCGCCGTCTACTGGGTGGCCAAGCGCCGGGGGTACCGCGCCGAGGGCTGGCTGCGCCTGTCGGACGCTCTGACGAGCATCTGGCGGGCCATTCCTGTCATGCTGTTCCCCGTCATCATCCTGGGGGGCATCTTCAGCGGGGTGGTCACGCCCACCGAGGCGGCCGTGGTGGCGGTCGTCTATGCCGTGTTTCTGGCGACTCTGTTCTACCGGGAGCTGACGCCGGGCGACCTGGTTCAGGTGCTCACCACCGTGGCGGGCAACACGGCCAAGATCACGTTCATCATCGCCAGCGCCGGCCTCTACGGCTGGCTCCTGGCCCGCGAGGGGGCCCCGCAGCGGCTGGCGGACCTGTTCCTGAGCGTCTCGCGAGAGCCCTGGGCCATTCTCCTCATGGTGAACGTCCTGCTTCTGATCCTCGGCTGCCTGATGGAGACGACCGCGCTTCTCGTGATTCTGACGCCGGTCCTCATGGACCTCATCACCAAGGTCGGCATCGACCCGGTGCACTTCGGGGTGGTGCTGACGCTCAACCTGATGATCGGCCTGCTCACGCCGCCGGTCGGGATGATGCTCTACGTCATGGTCAGTCTGGCCAATGTTTCGGTGACCGAGTTCACCCGGGAATGCGCCATCTTCATGCTGGCGCTGGTGGTGGTGCTCGGCCTTATCACCTACGTGCCGGGGCTCGTGACGTTCCTGCCGCAACTGATCATGGGGAAGTGACGAGGCGGCGATTCGAATGACGATCAAAGGAGAGACCACCATGACGCTTGCAGGCAAGAGTCGCCGTCGTCACCGGCGTGACCAGCCCCCTGGGCGCAGGCCATCGCCCTGCGCCTGGCCGCGGAAGGGGCGGCGGTCGCGGTCACGGGACACACGCCGGCCAAGGTCGAGAAGGTCGCCGGGGCGCTGGAGCGGGCGAAGGCGAGATTCATGGCCGAAGCGCTCGACCTCACGGTGCCGGAGACGGTCGAGGCGTTCTTCGGGCGGGTCGCCGAGCGGCTCGGCCCGACGGACATCCTGGTCAACGGCACGGCCTGGCGCATCCGCGCGACATTCCTCGAGACGACCTACGCGGACTGGCGCAACACGTTCGCGGGGTGCGTGGACAGCTACTTCTACTGCAGTCTCGCTGCGGCGCGGCAGATGGTGCCGCGGAAGTGGGGCCGGATCGTCAACATCGGCTCCATCGTGGCCGAGGCGTACAATGTTCCCTTCGCCGCCTACACGGCGGCCAAGGGAGCCGTCCACTCCCTGACCCGGGCGATGGCCTGCGATCTCGCCCCGCATGGGATCACGGTCAATGTGATGGCGCCGGGCGTGATAGACTCTCCCTACACGCGGACCAATGTCTCGCCCCAGGCGATAGCCAAGCGGCTGGAGCGGATCCCGATGGGCAGGCTGGGCACGCCCGAGGATTGCGCGGCGGCGGTGGCGAAGCTGGTCGCGCCGGACATGGACTACATCACGGGGCAGTTCCTTTACGTGGACGGCGGTTTCCTGAGTGCGGGTGTCATCGTTCGGTGAGCCCGAGATTCGTGAACCGCCAGGGCGACTGAACCACAGATTCCGCCGAAGCCTGCCGGGGAAGGAGCCGATAGCCACAAGAGGCACAAAACGCACAAGGGGTGTTGAGGGTTCGAGCCGTCCGTCCCTGAAGGCCCGGTGAAATCCTGTGCCTCTTGTGCTTCTTGTGGCCAACCGTGCCTTTGGCGGCCCCCGGTGGCGGTTTTGCGGTTAGAACCAAGTGTCGGATTGGGATGGCTGGGAGGGGGATTGCTGATGGAAACGAGACCATTCGGCAGGACCGGAGAACGCTTCTCCATCCTGAGTTTCGGCGCGCAGCGGATCGTGGATGGCCACCACTGCTCCGAGGCGGACGGCCATTCGGATGGTCAACTACGCCCTGGACCACGGGATCCGCTACTTCGATACGGCCTGGGTGTATTCCGCAGGGGCAATCGGAGGAGCGGGTGGGCAAGGTGGCCAAGCATCGGCGACAGGAGATGTGGATCGCCACCAAGACCAGGGGCCGCACCCGCGCAGGAGGCGATGGCCCAGCTCGAGGAGAGTCTCAGTAGCGCTCCAAACGGACCACGTGGACGAGTGGCGGATGCACAACATCTGGAACATGGAGGAGCTGGACAAGCTGACCGCGCCGGGCGGAGCGCTGGAGGCGGCCGTCCAGGCCCGGGAGCAGGGGAAGGTCCGATACATCAGCATGAGCGGACACCGGAATCCGCAGGTGCAGGTGGAGGCGCTGCGCCGATTCCCCTTCGACAGCATGCTGGTGGCGCTTTCGGCGCTGGATCACTTCATCCTGAGCTTTGCGGAAGAGTTCCTGCCGGTCGCCAATGCCAAGGGGATCGCCGTCATCGGCATGAAGGCCATGGGGCTGGCGAAGCTCGGGCCCTACTACGAGCGCGCGCTGCGGTACAGCCTGGCCCTGCCGGTCAGCACGACCATCGTCGGCATGGAGTCCATGGATCAACTGAAGAGGAATCTGGCCGTGGCGGAGAACTTCACGCCGCTCGGCGACGAGGAGAAGCTGGAGTTCTTCAAGGAGATCATCCACCTGGCCACGCCGCAGGTCATGAAATGGAAAGCGACAGGATCTTCGAGAATCCGGTTGCCTGGGAAAAGCGGTAACCAGGAGCGTCGGTCCCCGCGTGCCGAGGAGCGCGGAAGTCATGGGGCAGACGGTGGCGTTCATCGGATTGGGCATCATGGGCGGGCGGATGGTCAAGAATGTCCTGAAGGCGGGATACGCCGTGCGGGCGCAGAACCGGACGGCGGCGAAGGCGGAGGCGCTGAAACCGCTGGGGGCGACCGTTGCCGCCACGCCGCGCGAGGCGGCGGCCGGCGCTGACGTCGTCGTCACCATGGTGGCGGACCCGCCGGCTCTGGCCGCGGTGCTGGAGGGGCCCGACGGGGTCTTCGCCGGCTGCCGGCCCGGCACGCTGGTCGTGGACATGAGCACGGTGGATCCCGGGACGAGCCAGGCCATGGCGGCGAAGGCGAGGGCGCTCGGCCTCCGCTATCTGGAGGCGCCGGTCACGGGCGGCGTGGGGGCGGCCGAGCAGGGAACGCTCACCATCATGGCCGGAGGGAGCGCGGAGGACTTCGCAGCGGCGAAGCCGCTCCTGGAAACCATGGGGAAGAAGGTGCTCCACGTGGGGCCGATGGGGCAGGGTCCGATCCTGAAGCTCTGCGCCAACCTGGTGGCGGCGAGCATCGTCACGTCCATGAACGAAGCGCTGGTGCTGGCGGCGAAGTCGGGGCTGGATCTCGGCGTGGTGACCGAGGTGCTCACGGAGCGCTCGCCCGCTCATCGGCGCGGACGGCCCCCAAGGTGCTCTCGGGAGACTTCTCGGCCAACTTTCCCGTTGAAGCACTCGCACAAAGACGTGCAGTTGGCGCTCTCCTCGGCGCGAGCGGTCGGCACGCCGATGTTCGCCCTGGCCGCCGTGGCCCAGCTTCAGGCGGCGGCGCTCGCCAAGGGATACGGGGACTCTGGATCAGACCGTCACAGTCCGCATCCTGGAAGAGATCGCCGGGCGTCCAGGCGACGGAAAGGAGCGCCGAGAGCCTAGAACCGGGGAGCCACAAGCAACAAAACGCAGGGAGCGGATAGCTGCAAGGCGAGAACCGGGAACCATGAGCCGGGGACGGGAGTCCTCAGGGCAAGGAGGACACCGTGAGAACGAGAGTCGACTCAGGCCGCATGGGTGCGCACTAGCACTTATCGTAGCCGCGTCACTGCCCGCGTTCGCGGCTGCCCCCTTCCCGCAAAAGGGCAGGCCGATCACCATCATCGTGCCCAATGCGCCGGGGGGTACCAATGACATCACCGCTCGACTGATGGCGCCCATTCTCGAGAAGGAGCTGGGTACCCCCGTCGTGGTGGTGAACAAGGCCGGCGCCGGGACGCAGCTGGGCCTCACCGAGGGGGCGCTCGCCAAGCCTGATGGCTACACACTGGTCATGACGGCGCTCCCGGCCACGCTCACGGTCTACATGGATCCGGACCGCCAGGCCGTCCCTCAGATCCGCGAGATTGCAGCCGGTCGCGCTGCACAACCTCGACGTCGGAGCGGTGGTCGTCAATGCGCAGAGCCCGTATCGCACCGTGAAGGAGCTGGTGGATGCCGCCAAGGCGAAGCCGGGCGAATTGAAGGCCGCCACGGACGGACTGATGAGCGCCGACCACATGGCGACACTCTACTTCAAGAGGCGGACCGGCGCGACTTTCAAGCTTGTGCATTTCGACGGCGGTGGCCCGGCGACGACGGCCCTGGCCGGCGGTCACGTCGATGTGCGTTTCGGTAAGGTCGGAAGCGTCTACGCCATGCTGGCTGCCGGGAAAGTCCGGATCATCGGCGTCATGGACAAGCAGCGGAGCCCGTATTGCCCGGAGGTCAAGACGCTGGAGGAGGAGGGGTTCAAGGATTACGTCTGGTACAACGTCACCGGCGTCTCCGCCCCGAAGGGAACGCCGCGTCCGATCGTCGACATCCTGAGCGACGCCATCAAGAAGGCGGTGGACAGCGAGGAGGCGAAGAAGAAGCTAGCCGGCGGTGGCGCTGGTCGGCCGATTACATGGGCCCGACGAGTTCGCCGCCTACTGGAGGGACTTCGAGAAGATCATCGAGCCGCTGGTTCCCGAGGCCAAGAAGAAGTAGCCGGCGGCACGCCGCGTGGAGGCCGGAGGCGCGAGACCATCGGCCCTCGCTCCCGGATGCGCCCGAATCCGAGAGGATGCCGATGAAGCGGCCGTATCAGATCACCAGCGCCGTCCTGATCCTCGTCGGCGGTTCTCCTGGCCCGGGAGTCGCTGCGGCTGCGCTATTACACTCCGCTCGGCCCCGGGCCGGGATTCTTTCCGCTCTGGCTGTCGATCCTGCTGGCGATCCTGGCGCGCCGCGATGTATTGGCGTGCGACCTTTGGAAGACCCGAAGCCATGCCTGCCGACTTCTATGCCGATCGCCGCGGCTACCTGCGCGATCGGAGCGGTCATCGGGGCGCTCGTGGCGGTCATCGCGCTCCTCGAGCCGCTTGGTTTTCGCCTGGTCATGCTCGGGTTCTACCTCTTCATCCTCACCGTCCTCGGGCGCCAGCACTGGGTGCTGACCGGGGGCATCGCCCTGGCCGGGAGCTTCGGCGTGTACTACGTGTTCGTCCACTGGCTGGCGGTGCCGTTGCCGATCGGTTTCCTGGGAATCTGACAGGCTGCTGAAAAAGGCCCATCTGCGGCGTTGGCTCGCTCGCGCGGCGCTGCGACGTACGCGCTAAGTACGCCTCGCACCACGCATCGCTCGCCGCCTGGCATCTGGGCCTTTTTGAGCAGCCTGACGAAAACGGGATTTCAGCATCCAGCGAAGTGACAACATGGAAACCCTCACGCTACTGCTGAACGGGTTCGCCACCGCCCTCCAGCCGATGAACCTCCTTTTCGCGCTGGTCGGCTGCATCCTTGGCACCTTGATCGGCGTCCTGCCCGGCGTCGGCCCCTCGGCAGGCACCGCCATGCTGATTCCCGTGACGTTCGTGTTCGAGCCGACGCCCGCCATCATCATGCTCGCGGCCATCTACTACGGCGCGATGTACGGCGGCACCATCACCTCGGTGCTGGTCAACACTCCCGGCGAGGCCGCCTCGGCCGTCACCTGTCTGGATGGCTATCGAGATGGCCGAGAACGGCCGGGCCGGCGCCGCGCTGGCGATCGCCGCCATCGGCTCGTTCGTCGGCGGGCACCGTCGCCGTCGCGGCCCTGGTGGTGCTGGCGTTGCCGCTGACCGAACCTCGCGCTCCAATTCGGACCGCCGGAATTCTTCGCCCTGATGTTGATCGGGCTGGCGATGGTCGACCGGGCTGGCCGGCCGCTCGATGGTGCGCGCGCTGATGTCCGCCGTCCTCGGCCTGCTCATCGCCATGATCGGCATCGACCCGGTCCAGGGTGCGCCGCGCTTCACCTTCGGCGACAACCGCAGCTGCTCGACGGGCTCGAACATCGTGCCGGTCGTGATGGGGCTCTTCGGCATCAGCGAGATCCTGCTCAACGTCGAGAATCGCCGGCCCGCCAGGTCTTCGACACGAGGATGAGCACGCTGGTGCCGACTCGGGAGGACCTGCGGCGCTCGATCGGGGCCATCCTGCGCGGGACCGGCATCGGCCTCTTCCTGGGCCTCGTCCCGGGCATCGGCACGATGGTGCCGACGTTCATCTCGTACGTCGCCGAAAAGCGGGTCTCCAAGACCCCCGAGAAGTTCGGCACCGGCATGATCGAGGGGGTCGCCGGCCCCGAGACGGCCAACAACGCCTACGCCAACGCCGCCATGATCCCCCTCTTCACGCTGGGCATTCCCGCGCTCGCCGACCCTCGCCATCCTGATGGGCGCCTTCATGATGAACGGGCTGGTCCCGGGCCCGCCTGCTGTTCCACGCAGCACGCCGGACTTCGTGTGGGCGGTCATCGCCAGCTCTGGTCGTCGGCAACCTCATCCTGCTGATCCTGAACCTGCCGCTGATCCCGATGTGGGTTGCCGTCCTCAAGATACCCTACTCCATCCTCTTCGCGCTCATCCTCGGCTTCGCCGTGGTCGGGCGCGTACAGCGTGGACAGCAGCGTCTTCGGAGTCGGCGTCATGCTGGCGTTCGGCCTCCTTGGGTTCATCTTCAAGAAACTCGATATCCCCCTGGCGCCCTTCGCGCTGACGCTGATCCTCGGTCCCATGATGGAGAAAGCGCTTCGCCAGTCGCTGGAGATGTCCGGGGGTGATCTGAGCGTTTTCTTCACACGCCCGCTCGCCGCGACATTGCTGGTCCTGGCGGCCATCGTGCTTGTCGTAAACACGGTTCCGACATTCTCCAAGGTCAAGGCGGATTCGCAAATCTGAGGAGTACACTCAGGACATGGGCGACCTCGGTCGCCGCGGAAGGGGCGGGGCCAATGCATGACGCCGGGCGAGCGCCTGGGGCGGTAGCCTACGAGATCTTTGCGCTGAAGTACGCCGGGCCGTTGACCAGCTCCGTGGCCAAGGTCCTGTTCGACACTGACTGGGACAAGACGATTGAGCGGAACTATTACATCTGGGTCGTCCGGAACGAGGAAAGGACCGTCGTCGTCGACTGCGGCGTTCGGCCGGCTCTCGCGGTCCACCGGAACTTGCGCGGCTACGTCAGCCCGGCGGAAGTCTTGCGCCGCATCGGAATCGATGCCGCGCAGGTGGAACACCTGATCATCACCCATATTCACCAAGACCACGCCGGCGGCCTCGAACTGTTTCCTCGGGCGCGAGTGTACCTCCAGCGAAGGGAGTTCGATTTCTGGGTCTCGGACCCGATTGCCAAGCGAGCGCCATTCGCCCGAACGAGCGATCCGGCTGCCGTGCAGGCCATCGGCGCCCTGCAGGGATCAGGGCGTCTGGCGCTTGCGGAGGGCGACCAGAAGATCCTGCCAGGCGTCGAGCTGCTGCTCACTCCGGGCCACACGCCGGCGCTCCAGTCCGTGGCCGTGACGACGGCCAAGGGGCTTGCCGTGCTCACTTCCGATTGCGCGCACGTCCACCGGACATTCGAGACGGATATCCCCAGCAGCATCATCTGCGACCTTCCGGAATGGATGCGGAGCCTAACCAGCTACGGGAGCGAGTCGGTGGGAGGCTCGACCTTCTCTTTCCCGGCCACGATGCGGCGATGCGTTTGAACTACCCGGAAATCGCAGAGGACATAACGCAGTTGGTGTAACGTCTGCGGCCCGTGCCAGGCTCGTGCCTCGTTTGTACTGCAAAACAATGTATTGACGTGCAAATGTGCATACATATACAGTGTCCACCGTTTCGTTGAGGTGGACGATGAACCCATACGAGGAATACGTCCCGAGTTACATCCGGCTGGAGCACTCCCTCCGCGAGAGCATCACCAGCGGACGGCTCAAGCCCGGCGACCCCGTCCCGCCGGAGTCCCAACTCTGCCAGCAGTTCAACATCAG
>CAVOIV010000005.1:0-46903 GCA_963695995.1 uncultured Methylomirabilota bacterium | reverse complement strand
TCCGCAACAAAAACCCGCCCTGTGGCCTGCGCGAAATCCAGATATTGTCCACGCTCGGACCAGGTTTTACGCTGTTCTGCGTTCTGCGCGTTGATCGATACCTAACTTGTTGGGTGTAAAAGGTTATGCTCGCGTGGGCACCTTGAATGTGAACCATTGCACATCTATGGGTGTGGCTCCCCCCGCCCTGCAATCGAGCAAGAACCCCGGGACTCCTTGCGCCGCTTCGCCGCCCGCTCGGTCTCGACTCCGGCAACATCCCGGTCCGTCATGCGCGCCGATCTTCCCGGAGACGTGCGGCGACGATCCATACCGCATTGACTTACTCCGCTTAATGTCATGAACTATACGTGTACGAGCGGTGCGCAACGTCGTGCGCGGTCGAACAACACCGCGGGACCCCGTGAGGACCCGCGGAAGAACACATAGGAGGAACGGCCCATGATCGGGTTAATGGAGACCCACCACGATACGCTGCAACTGAAGAACGCCTCGCTGTTTCGTCAGCGGGCCTACCTGGACGGCCAGTGGTGCGACGCGGAGAGCGGCGCCACGATCCGGGTGCTCAACCCCGCGACGGGTGCCCTCGTCGGCACCGTGCCCCAGATGGGGGCGAGCGAGACCCGCCGGGCCATCGAGGCGGCCAGCAAGGCCATGCCCGCGTGGCGGGCCAAGACAGCGAAGGAGCGCGCCGCGATCCTGCGCCGCTGGTATGAGTTGATCCTGGCGAATCAGGACGACCTGGCCTGGCTCATGACGACGGAGCAGGGGAAACCGCTCGCCGAGGCGAAGGCCGAGGTCGCGTTCGGCGCGGCGTTCCTGGAGTGGTTCGCCGAGGAGGCCAAGCGGGTCTATGGCGACGTGATCCCACCGCACCAGGCCGACAAGCGCATCCTGGTCCTCAAGCAACCGGTAGGGGTGTGCGGCGCCATCACGCCCTGGAACTTCCCGTCGGCGATGGTGACCCGCAAGGCGGGGCCCGCCCTCGCCGCGGGCTGCACGATGGTCCTGAAACCGGCGTCCCAGACGCCGTTCTCGGCCCTGGCCCTGGCGGCCCTGGCCCACGAGGCCGGCGTACCCGCGTGGGGTCTTCAACGTGGTGACCGGCTCGGCGGCCGAGATCGGGGGCGCGTTGACCGAGAGCCGGCAGGTCCGCAAGATCACCTTCACGGGCTCCACCGACGTGGGGCGCATCCTGATGCGCCAGAGCGCCGAGACGATCAAGAAGATCTCGCTCGAACTGGGAGGCAACGCCGCCTTCATCGTCTTCGACGACGCCGATGTCGACCAGGCCGTCGAGGGGGCGCTGGCCTCCAAGTTCCGGAACACCGGCCAGACCTGCGTCTGCGCCAACCGCATCCTGGTCCACGATGGGATCTTCGACGTGTTCGCGCGGAAGTTCGCCGAGCGGGTGCAGGCCCTGAAAGTCGGGCCCGGCACGGAGCCGGGGGTCCAGGTCGGGCCCCTCATCGATATGGCCGCCGTCGCCAAGGTCGAGGAGCACATCACCGATGCGCTCACCAAGGGCGCGGCCGTGGTGGCCGGCGGACGGCGCCACGCGCTGGGCGGCCAGTTCTTCGAGCCCACCGTGCTCACGCGAGGTCGAACCCGACATGCGCGTCTTCCAGGAGGAGACGTTTGGGCCCGTGGCGCCGCTGGTGCGATTTCACACCGACGCCGAGGCGCTGGCGCTGGCCAATCGCACCGACCTGGGGCTGGCGGCCTACTTCTACGCGCGCGACATCGGCCGGATCTTCCGCGTGGCGGAAGGGCTGGAGGCGGGCATCGTGGCCGTCAACACCGGCGTCTTCTCGACCGAGGTGGCGCCCTTCGGGGGCGTGAAGCAGTCCGGGCATCGGCCGCGAGGGGTCGAAGTACGGCATCGAGGAGTTCCTCGAGGTCAAATACGTCTGCCTCGGCGGGATCGACCGGTAACCCCGCGCGCGCACGGCATGGCATGACCGTCGGACGGGGCGGGCCGGGTGCCCCTGGCTCGCCCCGTCCCGTTCGCGCCCCGCCGCGGTTGCGCCGCCGCGCGTTCAACCGGTCCGACCTGAACACCCCACGCAAGCGATCATGCGCACGTTTCAACCGTTACCGAACATCACGCAGCCACCCTCTCGGAGTCATGATGTCGCCCACCGCCGTTTGGGAGCGCGACTACGTTCTGTGTTCTGCAAGAACCTCATCCGCCGCGCGCTCCGTACCGATAACCCCCTCTCGTTTCGGCCTACCTTAATGCGCTAACTCGCTGTGAGAAAAGCGATAACTCCTCCTGCCAACCCAAACATTCCAGCCCATCGCGACCATGCGCACAACGTTGGTGCCGCTCCCCCGGCACCACCATTGTGCCGCAACCTCGGCAGTAACGCGTGACCCTGTCGGCCTCCGGACGGTCGGGAAGTGCCGAGCGATCGACGGCACGGCGTCCCCCTCCTCGGGCTGACGGATCGCTCAACAGCTTCCACGCGTGCCCCTCCCCTCGCTGCTTGGGTATGCACGCGACTCGAGAGACCGCTGCGGATGCGTAGGAAAACACCTACCGTTCCGGTCTCGCGCGGCCCGCCTCGTATCGCATCAGATCCCAAAACAATCCGCAGAGGCGAGGGCGAAAATACCGCTTGGACTCGTTATGCTTCTTGTAACATAATAGCCCCGAGCCGAGAGCCATCGGGGGGAAGCACGCGCCATCCGAGTCCTATGGCCGCGGCCCTGCGCACGCGGCTGAGGCACACAGGACGGCGCGCGCTGACACAGAACGCGTGGTGCGATCATGTCGTGTCGCTCTACCCCGTGCTTCACTCGCCGGCGGCGAGCAAGCCGCGGCTGGGTGCGTCTGCCCGACAGGGGAAGGCGCGAGCCCAAGCGAAGACCTGGGAGACACATCTAGCGGGAACAAAGGAGAGACTACCCATGCAGGGAGCGTTTGCCGGCAAGTACCTACGGGTGAATCTGACCGAGGGGACGACCACCGTCGAGGAATTCCCCGCGTTGACCTATCGCCTGTTCATGGGTGGCGCCGCCATGGCCGCCTCCATCCTGGTGCGGGAGCTTCCGCCGGGAGTGGACCCCCTCGGCCCGGACAACATCATGGTTTTCGCAACCTGCCCGCTGACCGGCATCCCGCTCGCGGGGACGACGCGGTTCAGTGTGGCCGCGAAATCCCCCTTGACGGATGGGTACGGCGAGGGGGAGGCGGGCGGCTACTGGGGGCCGGAGCTGAAGTTCGCCGGGTTCGACGGGATCATCGTGACGGGCCAGTCGCCCAAGCCGGTATACCTGTGGATCTGCGACGGGACGGTAGAGATTCGCGACGCCGCACACATCTGGGGCAAGCTCTCCGGCGAGGTGCAGGATCTCCTCGTGGCCGAGACGGATAAGCGGGCCCGCATCCTTCAGTGCGGCATCGCCGGTGAGCGCGGAAACCTCATGGCCAACATCGTGAACGAACTGAAACACTTCAATGGCCGGAGCGGTCTGGGCGCCGTCATGGCCAGCAAGAAGCTCCGGGCCATCGCGGTCCGCGGCCACGACCGGATCGAGCCCAAGGACAAGGAAGGGCTCCAGGCGTGTCTGAAATGGTTCCGCGAGCACTACAACCGGAACGCCGACATGCTCCACAAGTTCGGCACCTCGCGGAACGTGGTGGCGATGAGCGCCGACAGCATCCTTCCCACCCGGAACTTCCGCGAGGGGCAGTTCGAGCAAGCGAAGGAGATCAGCGGGCAGACCATGGCGGAGACGATCCTGACCGATGAGGGCACCTGTTACGCCTGCGCCATCGCGTGCAAGCGCGACGTGGACGTGCCTGCGCGCGGAGTCATCGCGAAGTATGGGGGCCCGGAGTACGAGACCATCGGCTCCGCCGGCTCGGTCTGTGGGGTCGGCGACCTCGGTGCCATTGCCAAGTTCCACCAGATCTGCGGCGAGTACGTGATGGACACGATCTCCGTCGGGATGACCATCGCCTTCGCCATGGAGTGCTTCGAGACCGGAATTCTGACCACCGCCGACACCGACGGACTGGACCTCCGGTTCGGGAACGCCGAGGCGATGCTGACCCTCACCGAGAAGATCGGCAAACGAGAGGGCTTCGGCGACCTCCTGGCCTTGGGGTCGGAGCGCGCGGCGAAACAGATCGGGCGGGGGGCCGAGCAATTCGCCCTGACGGTCAAGAAGCAGGAACTCCCCATGCACGAGCCGCGGGGGAAGCAGGGGCTGTCCTTGGCCTACGCCACCGCGCCTGCCGGGGCAGACCACATGCGTGCCCCGCACGATCCGGCCTATGCGGGGTTCCACCCGCAGGGGGCACATGCCCTGGAACCGCTCGGCCTGGCCGAACCGCTGTCGAAGCTGGAACTGAGCCCCCGCAAGGTGCGGGCGTTTCATTACGCCAGCCATTGGTGGGCCCTGTGCAGTTGCGTGGGCGTGTGCCACCTGGCCTCGGCGCCGGGCAACGCGGTCGGGATCACGCTGATCGTCAACGCCATGCGCGCCCTCACGGGCTGGGACACCAGCCTGTGGGAGCTGATCAAAGTCGGCGAGCGCTCCAAGGCTCTCGCTCGGGTGTTCAACTCACGCGAGGGCTTCACCCCGAAGGACGACAAACTGCCCAAGCGGCTTCACGAGGCCTTCACGAGTGGCCCCTTGAAGGACGTCCGCGTCGAGCCGGAGGCGTTCCAGCATGCCCTCCGGCTCTACCATCAGATGGAAGGATGGGACCCCGAAACCGGCTGGCCGACATTCGCTAAGTTGGCCGAACTGGGAATCGAGTGGGCGGCGAAGCCCGGGGACACGTGGTGACACGCGCCCGACGCTGGGGATGACGACCGGTGCTGCGGCTTCACACGCGTTGGACCGAACCCAGCACCGGCTTCGCAGGCGGAGACTCTGGCCATGGACACCGACCTGGATGCGCTCTTCGACCACCTGAACGCCGACCTCTTCGATGGACGGCTCCCAAAGTACCGGGTGCGCAGATGCACGCCTCGGACCGGAGAGCGCGGCTTCATCCAGGAGGAAGCGCGCACGATCTGGATCTGCACTCCCCGACAGATCCGCGAAACCCTCCTCCATGAAATGTGCCACATCGGAACCGCGGGGCACGGCCGCGCCTTCAGAGCTCGATTGCGACACCTGGCCCGACAGGGTGAGAGGTGGGCCCAGACAGAGCGCGCCTACTACCTGCGTGTCGAATTGGGGATGAGATCAGATCGCTTGATCGCGCTTTGGCAGTTCGCGACGGACCTCAAAGGAGACCTGCTCATCGGAATCCCATGATATAGCTCGGGGCGCGACGCCGCACGATGCGCCCGATCGGCTCCTGTGGCTGGTGAAGCGGGGATGGTATGGGCTTTGCCCTGCGCACGCTGCAAAAGGAGGGCCTCCCAGAGACCGACGCGTGTTACGTGGGACGTGCACGCCACAGCGAACGATCTGATCACCGATTGCGACCTGCAGAAGCAGATCTACTGGTCACTGAACGAGGTGTCCGTCCTCTTGAACATCGCCAAGGCAGAAGGCGTCGGCCCCACCGCCGCCCTTCTGCCACCACCACCGGCTGTGCGCCAAGCATGCCGAAATGTGCCGCGCGCAGACGCATCGCTGATCGCTGTCCGCTCGCACCACAGACAACGGGGGCAGCCGCATCTGCCGGCTGCCCCGTTGTCTCCACGATCGAACGACGTGTCTGACCTGGAATCTACGTTTTCCGGCGCGCCACTCTTTGCGATCCTCGACTCTCCGACAACACCGCCGTCGCGGCGGCTGACGGCGCCTGTTCGGCGCCGTTGCGGCGCCGAGAACGTCCGGTCGAAACACCGGGCGACGCTCTCCTCCAGGCTCCGCTCGAAGCGGTCGTACCGATCGAGAAACTCTCGCCCTTTTGGCGTGAGCCGGGTTCCGGAAGCCCGGCTGCCCCCCGGCTGCCGTTCCAGCAAACGAAACCCCGCGGCCTTCTCCAGTTCCCGGAGATACCCCCAGGCGTTCCGGTACGACATCTCGAACCGGTCCACCGCCTGCTTGATCGAGCCCAGCTCGTCAATCAGACGAAGGAGCGCAGCCCGCCCCTGGCCGAACTTCACCGTGTCGCCGAAGAACACCCAGACCTTGAGTTTTGGTTTCATCGTTTTCATTATCGCCCGCCAGTCACAAGCCGCAGCGGTTCTTCCCCTGTGCCGGTTAGACTATACCTCAAGCGTCTCATATCGAGAACCGGGAATCTCCACCCTTCCCGATTTCGCCCAGGGTTCATACGTTTGCTGTCATCATTCTGTAATCGGCGCGTGGTATTCGCGTACCGACGCCGGAAAGAGTACTCCCAGGAAATTGCCTTGCGGGAACTGCGTGGAAGTCCGTATGATTTGGTCGTAGTGCTTACCCGCAGACGTCCGCACGGCAGGTACTTTTTTCCCAGTGAGGAACCCGATGGACACCATCCTGATCGTCGAGGACGAAGCGGACATCGCGGATCTCGTCAAGTATCACCTGGAAAAGGAGGGCCTGTCCGCTCGCACCGTGGCGGATGGGAAGCAGGCACTGGATCTGATCGTCCGCGACCATCCCAGCCTCATCATCCTCGACCTCATGCTCCCGGGCGCCGACGGCCTGGAGGTGTGTCGCCGTCTGCGGGCCAACAGCATGACGCAGGGTATCCCCATCATCATGCTGACCGCCAAGGCGGAGGAGGTGGATCGGGTTCTCGGCCTGGAAATGGGCGCCGACGATTATGTCCCCAAACCGTTCAGCCCGCGCGAGTTGGTCGCCCGGGTCAAGGCCGTTCTGCGGCGCTCCACCGCACCAGTGACGCCCAGCGAGGCGCCGGTCTCGGCCGGACACCTGCGCCTGGACCCGATCCGCCACGAGGTGACCAAGGCGGATCGACCCATCGATCTCTCCGCCATGGAGTTCCGACTGCTGGAGTTCTTTCTGCGTCACCGGGGCCGCGTGTTCACCCGAACGCAGTTGCTTGACCAGGTGTGGGGGCAGGACCGCTTCGTCGAGCCTCGGACGGTGGACGTCCACATCCGTCGCTTGCGTGAGAAGGTCGAGGACGACGCGCGACGTCCGACCTTGATCCTTACGGTCCGCGGCATGGGGTATAAGTGTCGAGATGAAGAAGACCAATGACCGACGGTGGCCACCGCACTCGCCCCTCCTCCTTGATCCTCGGCTTTGGGGCATTCGGTAATCCGTGATGCGTGTAACGATCGCCGCCAAATCCGTCCTGACGATCTGTCTGCTGATCGCGTTCAGCCTCGCCGTCGTGGGCGTGTATCTTGCCCGCCGGGAGCGGGAGTCGCTCGTCGATCAGGTGGTCGCCCGACTCGAGGCGCAGGCGTCGCTCCTGGCGGCCGAAACCCCGGAGAGTCTGGTGTTCGGCGACGCCTGGGCGCGAGGCGTCGCCGCTCGCACCAAGGCCCGGGTGACCGTCATCGCGGGGGACGGACGGGTCCTGGCCGACTCCGAGGAACCGTCGCAGCAGATGGAAAACCATGGCAGCCGTCCCGAGATCTCGGATGCCCGCCATGCCGGCTCGGGACGCTCCGTGCGGTTCAGCGAGAGCGTGAACCGGGACTTGGTGTATTTCGCGCGCAGCGTACCGACCGCGGTCGTCGGCCCGGTGTTCCTCCGCCTGTCGGTTCCCTTGGGCGAGGTCTCCCAGGGCTTCGGTCGGTTCCGCCGGGACTTCCTGGGTATCGCGGGCCTCTCCCTGGCCATCGCGTCGGTCATCGCGGTCCTCTGGGCACGGGGCATCGCGCGGCAGCTCCAGCGCATGGTCCAGTTCGCTCGCCGCGTCTCGCAAGGCCACATTCCGGAACGCCTCCCCGCAACGACCCGGGACGAGTTCGCCGATCTGGCGGCGGCGCTGAACGTCATGGCGGCAGACCTCACGACCACCTTGGAGCGCCTGGAGGCGGAAGGGCGACGCTCCCGGACGATCATGGAGAGCATGGGTGAGGGCCTCCTGGTGCTCGATGGTCGCGGGAAGATCTCGCTGCTGAACCCGGCCGCCGAGAAGCTTTTCGGCTTGGAGCAAGGCGCCGCGCTGGGCCATTCGCCCCTGGAGGTCATCCGGAGTCACGAGCTGGATGACCTCGTCAAGGCGGCCGCCAGCCGCGAGGCGGGCGCGACCGCCGAGATCACCCTGGTACGCACCAAACGGCGCACGCTCGCCGGAACTGCCGTTGCGATGCGGGACGCTCGGGGAACGGCGTTGGGCACCGTGCTGGCCCTCCGCGATATTACCCAGCTCAAGCGCCTGGAAGAGATGCGCATGGAATTCGTCCTGAACGTCTCCCACGAGCTCCGGACGCCACTGACCGCCATCCGAGGCTATGCGGAAACCCTGCTGGACGGCGGCCTGGCGGATCGGGACAACGCGCGGAAATTCCTGGAGATCATCCACCGCCATTCCGAGCGGCTGGGCCGCCTGCTGAACGACCTGCTCGAACTCTCCAATATCGAACTGGAGCGGACCCCGTTGCATCTCCGCCCCGTGCCCTGTGCCGACGCGGTGCGCCAGGGAGTCGCACTGCTCACGCCCCAGGCCACCCGGAAGGGCATCCATCTTCTCACCGCCATTCCGGAACACCTTCCCCCGGCGCTGGCCGATCGCGACCGACTGGTGCAGGTCTTGGTGAACCTCCTCGACAACGCCGTCAAGTACACACCCGAAGGCGGCACGGTGACGGTGACGGTACGGGCGGGGTCGGGGGGTGACACGGCAGGGCCCGTCCCGGCCCCATCATCCCAAACCCCCAATCCCCAGCCCCCGACCCCCAGGCCTTGGGTCGAGATCTCGGTCGCCGACACCGGCATCGGGATACCCGAAAAGGATCTGCCGCGCCTCACCGAACGGTTCTATCGCGTGGACAAGGCCCGCTCCCGAGAGTTGGGTGGCACCGGTCTGGGACTGGCCATTGTCAAACACCTGATCGCCGCGCAAAACGGGGCGCTGAGCATCGAGAGCACGCTGGGTAAAGGGACGCTCGTTCGGATCGCCCTTCCCGTCGCGGCCACTGCACCGCTGCCATCTTCCTGATCCCTCGCCCCTGTTTTTCTCGCAATCGTCATCCCATTGTCGCCTCCTCGTCATCGTCCCCACCTATGTTCAGGGCATTCGTGGAATGCCTTCGTCTGGCGGAGGACCATGCGCCACATCGCGATCATCGAAGACGAGACCGATATCGCCAATCTCCTGGCGCATTGCTTCGCCTGTGAGGGGTTCGAGGTCAGCACGGCCGCGGATGGCCTCGTCGGTCTCGACGTCGTCCGTCGGGTCCGGCCCGATCTCGTGATCCTCGACCTCTTCCTCCCCCGATTGAACGGCCAGAAAGTCTTCCGCGCATTGAAAGCCGACCGAGACACCCAGGAAATCCCCATTGTCGTCGTCTCCGCCAACGGCGACGTGACGAACCGCATCAGCCTCCTCGAGGAGGGGGTGGATGATTACATCGTGAAACCGTGCAGCGTCCGGGAGGTCATCGCCCGGTCCCGCGCCGTGTTACGGCGCACGGCGCGGACTGCGGGCATACGGGAGGGGACCGCATGAATCCTCGAGCGACGATCCTCATCGCGGACGGCGATCCGATCTGGTTGGGATCCATGACACGGCTGCTGGAGGCGGAAGGGTACCGGGTCCTGCCGGCGCGCACCGGCGTGGATGCCCTCTATCAGGCTCGGATGCGACGGCCCGATCTCGCCTTGCTGAATCCCGATCTTCCCCAACTGAGCGGGTGGGAGGTCTGCCGGCGGGTGAAGCGCATGCCGGGCGGCGATCGGATCAAGGTGGCCATGCTCACATTGCAAGCAGAAGCCGCGTACCGCGCCGGGGCCGACGGGTACTTGGTCAAGGGGGGACAGGTCGAGCCGACCCTTCCTCCCATCCGGGTGTTCCGACACCCCGCCCAAGGTATCCTCCAGGAATTCCTTCACCGACACGCTATGGCCGCATGAACACAGGGATAGAAGGCGGATCACCGAGAATTCACTCGCGTGTCATCGAACTGTAACACAGATCCACGATGCTCTGTCCCGTGAAGAGCAAGGGAGGCAACACGGAGAACGTATGAAGTCGCTCCTGGATGTCGTTCTGATTCTCGCCTGGGTGGTGACTTATCTCGCAGTCGTGTATGGCGTCGGGAGGTACCGTCGCGCTCGGGCCCTGGCCCTCGGGATCGCCGGACCGCACGAGTATCGGGCCGACAAGGACGCCGGGCTCTGGCTCGCGGTGTTCGTGGCCGGCGCCCTGCTCTGCGCTGCCGCCTTCTTCGTCACCGGGGCGGTCGGACAGCTCCCCTGAATGACGATGCCCCAGCGATTCGACACACCCTTCAACCGCAAACCCATCCTGCCTGGCCTCGCTGCCGACCGCAGGAAAAGGAGTGGATCCATGCGTGCGCGTACTGCCGCCTTTCTCGTCCTGAGCCTCAGCATCCTTGCGTTTTCGGCGCCTGCCGGCGCCGCCGAGGTGCTCAAGGTTGACCCGGCCCTTCCCGGGTACGCCGCCGTCAGCGGGGTCTCCGGAAATCTGTCCAGCGTCGGCTCGGACACGCTGAACAATCTCATGACCCTCTGGGCCGAGACCTTCAACAAGTACTATCCGAACGTGAAGATCCAGATCGAAGGGAAGGGATCCAGTACGGCGCCCCCCGCCCTGATCGCCGGGACCGCCCAGCTCGGTCCTATGTCTCGCGAGATGAAAGGAACGGAGATAGACCAGTTCGAGAAGAAATTCGGCTACAAGCCGGTCGCCATCCGAGTTGCCGTGGACGCCTTAGCGGTCTTCGTCAACAAGGACAACCCCGTCAAGTGCCTGAGCTTCGAACAAGTGGATGCCGTGTTCTCCAAATCCCGGCGCGCCGGATACAAGGAGGATATCAAGACCTGGGGGCAACTCGGCCTGACGGGTGACTGGGCCGCGCGTCCCATCAGTCTCTTCGGCCGCAACTCGGCCTCGGGGACCTACGGCTTTTTCAAAGAGCACACCCTGAAGAACGGGGACTTCAAGGACCAGGTGAAGGAGCAGCCGGGTTCCGCCGCCGTCGTCCAGGGCATCACGGTGGACCGGTACGCCTTGGGCTACAGCGGCATCGGCTATACGACCGCGGGCGTGCGAGCCGTACCGCTGTCCGAGAAGGCCGGCGGCGCCTGCGTCGAGGCCACGGCGGACAACGCCTATGCGGGGAAGTATCCCCTGGCCCGGTTCCTCTACGTGTACATCAATCGTGCCCCGGGAAAGCCGGTGGATCCGCTGAGCCGCGAGTTCGTCAAGGTGATGACGTCCAAGCCGGGACAGGAGGTCGTGATCAAAGACGGCTTCTTCCCGATCCCGAACACCATCGCGAAGGAAGAGTTGGCCAAGATTCAGTAACGGAGCGGTCGTGGTGAATCACACGTCGGTCCTACGATCGGGCGAGCCGCCCGAGCCGGCTCGCCCGGTTCCCGTCTCCTGGAAGGCGGCGGGGTCTCGCCTGCTGGTGGATCGGCTGACCCGCCGGGTGGTGACCCTGGGTGGGGTGTTAATCATCGGGTCCATCCTGGCCATCCTCGTCGTGATTGCCGCGGAGGTCTATCCCCTCTTCAAGCAGCCGAAGGCAACTCGGGTTCGCGATACCGTGCCGGCAGGCATTGGGGCGCCGCTCGCCCTCGGGGTCGACGAGTACCGCGAAGTCGCCTTCCTCGTGACGTCCCAGGGAATCCGCTTCATCGACATGAAGGGCGGCGCCCTGCCGGGCACCCCGCCGTTACCTGGCGTGGCGGGCGCGACGATCACGGCAACCTCTCCTCTCGGCCGTGGGGCCTTCGCCGTGGGTCTCTCCGACGGACGTGCCGTTCCCATCGAGGTCAGGTTCAGCGTCTCCCATCAGGACGGGAAGCGTATCATAACGCCTGACGTGGTTTCGTCGGCGCCGTTCACCGCGGATCCCGCGGGTCGGCCCATCCGGCGGATCGGCTTCGCCACCACGAAGGCCGGTCCCATCACCGTCGGGGCGGTCGGGCCCCAAAGATCTGGTATTCGTCACCGTGAAGGAGACCAAGGCCCTCATCGGCGCGTCAACCAAAGAAGAGGTGAACCGGCGTCTGTCCCTCCCGGTCGGGGGAGAAATCACGGCGTTGGCCCTTGACGGTCGAGGGGAGGACCTTTTCGTCGGGACCTCCGACGGCCACGTGACCCGCGTAGACCTTCGCGACCCGGGCAATCTGAAGACCAGCCGCACGACTCGGGTCGGCAGCCGACCGGGGATCGGCGTCACGGCCCTGAGCTTCCTGATCGGGCGATCGGACCCTGGTCGTGGGGGACGCGGCCGGCGGGGTAAGCACGTGGCAAACCGTCCCAGTGGAGGGTGGAGAACCGCGTCTTCGTCAAGATCAACGATTTCGCCGGCGCACGGCGGACCGATCGTGGCCATCGAGCCCTCCGGTCGGGACAAAGGATTCATCACGACCGACGCGTCCGGCGTGGTCAAGCTGCACTACGGGACGTCCGGCAAGACGCTCCTGACGGTCGCAGGCCGGCGCGGGCGAGATCCGGGCCGCGGCCTTCGCCCCCAAGGCCGACGGGTTTCTTCTGGGCGACGGTTCTGGGCGACTGTCCCAGTGGGACCTGGAGAACGCACACCCCGAGGTGACCCTGAAGACGCTCTTCAGCGGGGTCTGGTACGAGGGGTATCGGGGGCCGGAGTTCGTGTGGCAATCCACGGGTGGGACTGACGATTTCGAATCGAAGCTCAGCCTCATTCCGCTGATCTACGGCACACTCAAGGGCACCTTCTATGCCCTGCTCATCGCGGTTCCCATCGCCCTGCTTGCCGCCCTCTACGCCTCGCAGTTCATGCACCCGAAGCTTGAAAGGAATCGTCAAGCCAACGGTCGAGATCATGGCTGCCCTTCCCAGTGTGGTGTTGGGTTTTCTCGCCGGGCTCTGGCTGGCCCCGCACGTGGAAAAGATCGTCCCCGGCCTCTTCCTTATGCCGCTGGTGACCCCGTGTCTCATCCTCGCGGCGGTCTGCGGCTGGCGTTACGTTCCCATCGACATCCGCAAGCGCGTCCGGCCCGGCACGGAGGTGGGTCTGCTGGTCCCCATCGTGCTGTTCGGCGTGTGGCTCTCCTTCCAGTTGGGCGGGCTGGTCGAGCGATCTTCTTCTGTCGGGAGACTACCGTGGCTGGCTGCTCCGCGCCCTCGGCCTGACCTACGATCAGCGGAACTCCCTCGTCGTCGGAATCGCCATGGGGTTTGCCGTCATTCCCGATCATCTTCACGATTGCCGAGGACTCCCTCTCCAACGTCCCGCAGCATCTGGTCGCCGGCTCCCTGGCCCTGGGGGCGACGCGCTGGCAGACGGCCCTCCGGGTCGTCCTGCCGACGGCGAGTCCCGGCATCTTCTCCGCCATCATGATCGGGTTCGGCCGGGCCGTGGGCGAGACCATGATCGTCCTCATGGCCACCGGGAACACGCCGGTCATGAACTGGAATATCTTCAGCGGGTTCCGCGCGCTCTCGGCCAACATCGCCGTGGAGCTGCCCGAGGCCCCGATGGGCGGGACGCTCTTCCGCGTCCTCTTCCTCGCCGCGCTCCTGCTCTTCGTGATGACCTTCGTCGTCAATACCGCCGCCGAGCTGGTGCGGCTCCGGCTGCGGCGGAAGTACAGGTATCTATGAGACAGTTCTGGAAGAGTGGCGATCCATTCGTCTGGCTCACCGGAGGGGCGCTTGCCCTCAGCCTGGTCATGGTGGCCGGGCTTGTCCTCCTGGTCATGGTCAACGGCCTGGGCTTCTTCTGGCCGTCGCCCGATCGTCCGGCTCACCCTGACCGACGGCGACGGTCCTGATGGGCCAGGTCACCGAGCGCGAGGCGATCCCGACGCCGGGCGCGCCGCCGGGAACCGCTGTGCATCACCGGGTCCAGCTCAAGGTCGGCAACCGCGATCTGTACGGCGCCGACTTCGTCTGGGTGGACGAAGCGAAGATCGCCAAGCGCGAGACCCCGGCCGACGCCGTCCTGATCCAGCGGCTGGAATGGGGCAACCTGTACGGCACCATCAAGGCGGTGAAGGACGGCGGGCAAATCGTCGCGCGAGGGGCCGGAGGCAGGCTGGGCTGCCGTTCAAGAGCGGCTGCCGGAGACGCTCCGCGTTTCCCGCGAGGCGGAACGTATCGAGAAGAAGGAGATCGGCGCCATCAACTTCCGCTCAGGAGCGGATCCGCCTCCGCGCTGCGGCGGCTGGAGTTGCAGGGCGTCGCGAACGGGCCCGAGGTGGAGTCGCTGCAACGGGAAATGGCAACCCTGCAGGCCAAATACCTCGAGCAAGAGGCAGCGCTGAAAGCGCTGCGGCAAGGTCTCATCTCCAGCGTCGTCGTGGCGGCGGCCGGAGGCAAAGAAAAAGACCTCCCGCTGGCGCAAATCGTCCGGGCCTATCATCCCAACACGTTGGGCCTCCCGGGCAAAGTGCGGTTTTACCTGGCCAAGCTCTGGGAATTCGCGGCGGATGACCCTCGCGAGTCCAACACCGAGGGTGGCATTTTCCCCGCCATCTTCGGGACGGTCATGATGGTGATGATCATGAGCCTGATGGTCACACCATTGGGCGTGCTCGCGGCCTTCTTCCTGCGGGAGTACGCCAAACAGGGGCCCTTCGTCAGCGCGGTCCGGATCGCCGTCAACAATCTGGCAGGGGTCCCGTCCATCGTGTTCGGCGTCTTCGGTGTCGGCTTCTTCATCTATTTCATCGGCGGCGGGATCGATCGCCTGTTCTTTCCCGAGGCGCTGCCCACCCCGACCTTCGGCACGGGCGGGATCCTGTGGGCGTCCCTCACCCTGGCGCTCCTGACCGTGCCGGTGGTGATCGTGGCCACCGAAGAGGGGTTGGCGGCGATACCGGGTGGTATGCGGGAGGCCTCCTTGGCCCTGGGGGCCACCAAGTTCGAGACGACCTGGCGCGTGGTCCTCCCGGCGGTCATGCCTTCCATTCTGACGGGCCTCATCCTGGCCATGGCACGGGCCGCCGGCGAAGTCGCCCCGCTGATGATAACCGGCGTCGTCAAGCTGGCGCCGGCCCTGCCAGTGGACGGGTTCTTTCCGTTTCTGCACCTGGACCGCAAGTTCATGCACCTCGGGTTTCACATTTACGATGTGGGATTTCAATCGCCAAACGTGGACGCCGCCCGACCCATGGTGTACACCACCGCGTTCCTGCTCCTGGTGGTGGTCCTTGTGCTGAACCTGGCCGCGATTGTGATTCGAAATCAGTTGCGCAAGAAATACGCCGCCACGGCCTTCTAGGCCGGGAGGAGGATTCTCGTGCTCGACCTGCTCACGAATCCATTGACGAAGCCCGAAGTCCGGCACGATAATGGGGCCGCCCGAGCCCGAGGAGGCCCAGACGTGCAGGCGCCGACGATCTTGGACCCCATGATCCAGGTCAAGGACGTCAACCTCAAGTACGGTGCCAAGCAGGCCCTCTTCGACGTGAATCTGGACATCCCGGCGAAAGAAGGCCACGGCCTTCATCGGCCCGTCGGGGTGCGGCAAGACCACCCTCCTCCGCTGTCTGAACCGACTGAACGACCTCATCGACAACGTCACCATCACCGGGACGATCCGAGTCCACGGCGTGGACATCTACGCTCCCGAGGTGGATGTCTCGGAGCTGCGCAAGCGGGTCGGCATGGTCTTCCAGAAGTCCAACCCCTTTCCCAAGTCCATCTACGACAACGTGGCCTACGGTCCGCGGATCTTCGGTACTCGCGAACTCGCGGGCTGGACGAGATCGTGGAGACGAGCCTGCAGGCGCGCCGCCCTCTGGGACGAGGTCAAGGACCGGCTGCACGAGAGCGGCCTCGGCCTCTCCGGCGGCCAGCAGCAGCGGCTGTGCATCGCCCGGGCCCTGGCCGTGGAGCCGGAGGTCCTCCTCATGGACGAGCCCTGCTCCGCCCTCGACCCCATCGCCACCGGCAAGATCGAGGAGCTGATTCGCAGCTGAAGAACCAGTACACGATCGTCATCGTCACCCACAACATGCAGCAGGCGGCGCGGGTGTCGGATTACACCGGCTTCTTCCTGCATGGGCGAGATGGTGGAGTTCGACGAGACCACCAAGATCTTCACCAATCCGCGGGATCGGCGGACCGAGGATTACATCACCGGGCGGTTCGGCTAGGCCCCGCGTTCGGGATCCGATTGTGCTCTGTGAGCGGTACCGTCTCAGGCCGAAATCCGGCAGTGAGCGAGGACACGATGCCGAGGCACTTTCGACGAAGAGTTGGAGCAGCTCAAGGAGAAGGTCCTGCGGCTGGGCAGCATCGTCGAGGTCATGGTGGAACACGCGGTGGCCTCCCTGGTGGATCGGGATTCCCGTCTGGCGCAGGATACCATCGACTCCGATCAACGGGCGGACCTGCTGGAAGTCGAGATCGACGAGGCCTGCATCCGGATGCTCGCCCTGCATCAGCCGGCGGCCGGAGACCTCCGCTTCGTCACCACGGCGATGAAGGTCAGCACCGATCTGGAGCGGATGGCCGATCAGGCGGTGAACATCTCTCAGCGGGCCATCGAGCTGAACGAGGAGCCGCAGCTCAAGCCGTACATCGACATCCCCATCATGAGCCAACTCGTCCCAGAAGATGCTGCGGGACAGCCTGGACGCCTTCGTGCGCAAGGACGTGGGGTTGGCGCGCGAGGTCATCGAGGCGGACAACAAGGTGGACGCCCTGAAGAACCAGGTGTTCCGGGAACTCCTCACCTTCATGATGGAAGACCCGCGCACCATCCCTCGCGCCATCCGGCTGATCCTCGTCTCCCGTCACCTGGAGCGGATCGCCGACCACGCCACCAACATTGCCGAGATGGTCGTATTCCTAGTCGAGGGCAAGAACATCCGCCACGCCTCGCAGCAGGCTCCCTAGCCACGCCCAGGGTTGTACGCTGGCGCTCCAAAGGGCAGAGACGAAGACCCCCGCACGCCTGCCCGTCCCCGATGACCGGGGGTGATACCCGGCGCTCGGTACCCGCACCGCAGGAGCAGGTCTCTCGACGCGGAGGCGCGCGCCACCTCAGATGAATGAACAGTGGACAGCCTCGACCCCCGGGATGCGGAGTGACTTGCACACCCACAACAGATAAGGTTATTATAGCTCAAAGAGCGCTCGCCGCGTCTGCGCCCGCCCGGTCGCACCGGCGCGGAGGGCCAACCAATTCCGACTGACTGTCGGCTTGCCTGTGAGCGTCGTCCCTCGCGAGAGGAAAGCCGCATGACGACCGAGAAGAACGAGAAGCTTCCCGGCAAGCTCATCGCCGTCGAGGGCCTCGACGGGTCGGGGAAGTCCACCCAGATCCACCTGGTGCACCAGTGGCTGCAGAGCAAGGGACACCGGGTGTTCTTCTCCGAGTGGAACTCGTCCGTCCTGGTCCGGGAAGCCACGCGCAAGGGGAAGAAGCGGCAGCTCCTCACCCCGACCACCTTCAGCCTCATCCACGCCACGGACTTCGCCGACCGCTACGAGCGCCAGATCCTGCCCCTCCTGCGGGCGGGCTACCTGGTCCTGTGCGACCGGTACATCTTCACGGCCTTCGCCCGCGACGCGGTGCGCGGCTGCGACCGGGACTGGCTGAGGAAGCTGTACGGATTCGCCCGGATCCCGGACATCACGCTCTTCTTCAGGCTCCCCCTCGACGTGGCCCTGGGCCGGATCCTGGAAGGCACGGCCGCAGCTCAAGTACTTCGAGGCCGGCATGGACCTGGGCTTGAGCCCCGACCTCACGGAGAGCTTCCGGATCTTCCAGGGGCGGGTCCTCGACGAGTACCTGGACATGGTGGACGAGTTCGGCTTCACCGTCATGGACGCCACCCAGTCGGTCCACCGCCAGCAGGTCATCGTGCGGCGTCTGGTCCAAGAACGGGTCGACCTGGGCTTCTTCCACAAGAGGTACGTCCAGTGAGCCCCAAGCGCACCTACGGCACGGCCCTGGCCGGGGTGGACCTGAGCAAGCTCTCGGGGACCCTGATCGTCATCGAGGGACCCGACTCGTCGGGGCGCTCCACCCAGATCGCCCTGCTGGCGCAGTGGCTGGAGCAGCAGGGCCACGCGGTGGCCCAGGTGGGGCTGCAGGCGCTCCGACCTCGTCGGCGCCGAGCTGGAGCGGGCCAAGCAGGGGAACATCCTGAGCCCGCGCACGCTGAGCCTCTTCTACGCCACGGACTTCTACGACCAGCTGGAGAACCGCATCGTGCCGGCCCTGCGGGCGGGTTTCGTGGTGCTCGCGGACCGCTACATCTACACGCTCATGGCCAGAGCCATCGTGCGGGGCGCCGAGCCCGAGTGGGTCGCCTCGGTCTACTCCATGGCCATCGTCCCCGACGCGGTCTTCTACCTGACGGTCTCCCTCGCCACCCTGGTGCAGCGCACGTTCCAGACCCACGCCGAGCTGGACTACTGGGAGTCGGGCATGGACTGCGGCCTGAGTCGGGACTGGTTCCAGAGCTTCGTCCGCTACCAGCGGACGAATCCGGAGCGAGTTCTTCAAGATGCAGAAGAAGTACGACTTCGAACTCGTCAATGCCAACCGCACCATCGCCGCCGTGGACCGGGACCTGCAAGGCAGGATTCAGCTCGTCCTGGACCACGCCGCAACGCGAGAGGTGAGGAGGGAACGTCATGCCTCGGCCAGCCGGGACGCCGACACGTCAGGGTCGCCGCAAGCTCTCCCGCGCCGACGCACCAGGAAAGCGCCAGCCGTCTAGGACAATGGCCGGTCGGCGGGACCTGGCGAAGCGATCCAAGCGGACCAAATCGCCCGCCCGTCCGGAACTCGCCCAGCAGGTTGCCCGGGAACTCGCGAAGCTCCGACCGGTCCTCAGAAACATCGGCACGGCGCTCCTCGACCGTTTGGACGGCGAGCTGGCCGGACTCGCGCACTCGCTGAACGGCGAAGGTGTGTCCGGCGACCGCCCAGTGCTGCCCCACACGCCCGTCCTCTCCGCCATGTTGGCCGACCTCCAGACCCTCAAGGTGAAACCCAAGAAGGGGCGGCTGAAGGATCTCGGGCGAATCGAAGCCCTGCTGGAGTCGCTGAACGGCCGGATACCGCCAGACGCATAACCTCACCCAGAGACATCTCCAAGGCCAATCGCTCCCAGGGAGCGGACCGGAATGGACAGCGGACACGTCGTGAGCTGGTTCGATCTTCCCGCTGGGAGGTCGCCGTCGGCGCTGGTCCGGTCCCTCCGTCGCGCGGGCTATGGCGCAGGCCCGCCGACCGTCTTTCGCGAGGAATGCCTCTTCCTGGAGACCCAAGACGGGCGGCTCGCCAAAGGGGGGTACCGCCTGTCCATCCTGCGGACCGGACAAGGTGCGGTCTGGCACCTCTCGGGCCCCGAGGGCGAGCGTCAGGACCCTTTCGAGGGCGCCTTCCCCTTCCCAAGCCTTTCTCCCGACACCGCCGGGGTGCCTCCACCCGCAAACAAGCTCGCAGATGGGCGGCTCCTGCTTGCCCTTGGTCCGGCTTCGGTCGCTCGTGTCGGCAACCCGTGTCCAGAGTTCTTCCGGGGCGGCGTTTTCGTTTCGGGCGGAGCGCTTCATCGCCGCGCCGCCACGCGAGGGTTGGCCGAAGGGAGCGCGATCCATTGGCCTTCTCACCGTGCGTCTCGTCGAGGGAGACGCGGACGCGTTCCTCCAACTCCTCACCGATTTGCGCGACCGGCTAGGGCTTTCGGCGGCGGCGGGCGACACCTGTCGCGTGGCACTCCTGACGCTGAACCTTTCGGAACCCGGCGCTCCCCTGCCGGACCATCTCCGCATGCGCCCCGACGACACGCTGGCGGTGGCGGCCCGGAAGGTGCTCGGCCAGCAGGCCGTGAAGATGCGGGCCAACATCGCGGGCACCATCGAGGGCGAGGACCCCGAATACCTCCACGATCTGCGTGTGGCCACCCGCCGGCTGCGTTCCGCCCTGCGGCTCTTTGCCGGCGCCCTCGGGCCCAGACGGGCCGACGCCCTGCGCCGGGACCTCGGCTGGGTGGCCCAACGTCTGGGCACCGTTCGAGACCTCGACGTCTTCATCCTCAACCTCCGGGAACAGGCCCAGCGGCTAGGAGAGGCGGACGCCATCGCGGCGCTCCTGACGGCGGAATTGGTGCGCCGGCGACAGCCGGCGCGGGTAGCCCTTGAGGCGGCCTTGACCTCCCGGCGCTTTCAGGCGCTGATGCGTCGTCTGGACGCACTTGCGTCCTCTCCGCCTCCCCGGCCGCATCCCGGCGCCCACACCCTTCCCGTCGCCGAGATCGGACCGGTGCTCCTCGCTAAAGCCCAGAAGCGGGTCCTGCGCCTCGGGCGAACCGTCGGCCCCACGACGCCCGCTGCCGACCTCCACCGATTACGGATCCTCTGCAAACGTCTGCGGTACGCCTGTGAGTTCTTCCGGGAGGCCTTCGGCGACCCGGCCTCCGGCGCCGACCCGCTGGCGGACTATATCCGAACCATGGTGCGATTCCAGGACTGCTTGGGGGAACATCAAGACGCGGTGACGGCGATCGGCAGGATTCAAGACCTGGCCAACGAGATGGTGCAGCACGAACAGGTCGGCCCCGAGGCGCTCCTCCAACTGGGCGGTCTCATCCAGGTACAGCGGGACATCGCCCGAAAGCGCCGCGGCCGCCTGATCAAGCTGTGGGCGCGGTTCGATCGGCGCTCGGTGCGCAAACACCTCAAAGCCCTGACGGCCACGCCACCGAACGCCGGCCGGGGGGACCCCCCGACCGGCTGATCATTTTTCCCGCTCCAGAATGCCGGCGGGCGATCGGGTACCGCTCGAACCCGTTGATCTCTCGAAAGCGGCCTTCCCGGATGTTCGTGTCCTTTCACTTCGGCGCGCGCCAACGGCGACGAGGTCACCGGATCCGTGCCGCCTGGGCGGGAGCCAGGAGCCACTCCAGCCGGGCGCACCTGCCATACCGAAGACCCGGCGTAACCAGTTTTCCAAAGCCGGCCTTCTCCAGTGCAATCGGGGTATGCGCGTCGCCGGACACAAGGATGGAGACGAACTCGCCGTGTTACGGCTCGTGCCCGACCACCAGCACGCGATCGCCTGCACCACTCCGGGATGCGATCAGGCTGACAAGCGTGCACGGGTCGCCGTCCGGCGCGAGCTGCGGCGCGCGCTCGCACCCGTTCTTGGCGCCCAACTGCTCCGCGACGACCTCGGCGGTCTGGACGGCGCGACGGTAGGGACTGGTCAGGATCAGGTCAAGGGAGAGACCGAGCGCGCCCACCCCCCGCACCACGCGCCGCAGCTTTTGCTCGACCTGCCTCGGTCAGCGGCCGGTCGCTGTCGTGTCGGGCACCCTCGGTTCCCCGTGTCACCGCGATGGCGTGGCGGAGAACCTAGAGTTCCATTCAATCCCCCAGACACGTGCCGACTCGGCGCGCCGTGGCGACCCACGGGTGATCGGGCGGGACGAACTTGAGTTGCCTGGCGACGTCCTCGAGCGGCACGGGCTTGGTGTCATCGCCGCGCGCCGCCACCATGACGCCGTACCGCCCCTTGTTGATGAGGTCGGCGCAGGCGGTGCCCAGACGGGTGGCGAGCAGCCGATCCGCCGCCGACGGCGTGCCGCCGCGCTGGAGATAGCCCAGGATCGTGACGCGCGACTCGAGGCCGGTGAGCTCTTCCAGTTGCTGTGCCAGTCGCATCGTGTTGCCGGCGTGCTGGGCCTCCAGTTGCTTCAAGTTCGGCCTCGGCGCTGGCTTGGGCTGCCTCGCGATCTTGGCTTTGGCGACCTTGCTGCTCCGCGGCCCGCAAGGCGTGAACCTCCTGCTTCGAGATGGCGCCCTCGGCCACGGCAACGAGGCTGAATCGTTTCCCTCGGTGGCTGCGGCTGCGGATGGCGTCGGCGACGCGCTCCACGTCGTACGGAATCTCCGGAATCAGGATCACGTCGGCGCCGCCGGCGATGCCGGCGCCCAGCGCCAGCCAGCCCGACCTTGTTCCCCATGATCTCCACGACGATGATGCGGTGATGGCTGTGCGCCGTGCTGTGCAAGCGGTCGATGGCCTCCGTCGCGACGCTCGAGCGCCGTGTCGAAGCCGAAGGTGACGTCGGTCAGATCACATCGTTGTCGATGGTCTTCGGCAACGTGATGATGTTCAGGCCCTTCTGGGCCAGCCGATAGGCGTTCTTCTGCGTGCCGCCGCCGCCCAGGCACACCAGCACGTCGAGGTGGTGCTTGTGGTAGTTGTCCACGATGACATCGGTCATGTCGATCACCTTGCCCGCCGACCGGCATGCGATGCGGCTTGTCGCGGCTGGTGCCGAGGATCGTGCCGCCCTGGGTCAGAATGCCCGACAGCATGTCGCCGTCGAGCTCCATGGTGCGGTTCTCCATGAAGCCGCGGAAACCGTCGCGGAAGCCGATCACCTGCATGCCGTAGAAACCGAGCGCCGCCTTGCCGACCCCGCGAATCGCCGCGTTCAAGCCGGGGCAGTCGCCTCCCGACGTGAGAATGCCGACGAACTTTGTCATGCCGTGGTCACCTCCCTGACCTCCCGAGCCGCCTGCCGTCCATGCCGAAACGGCGGAACAACCTGATGATGCGCCCCCACGATCCGGTCTGCGTCTCAGTCCGCTCCTCAGATGTTCCAGCCGCCGCACTCGCGGCGCTCCGCGGGGACCCTCGATTCACAGGGCTCCCCGGTCCGGAACGCCGGCCGCGTGCCGGGCCGGAGCATGCCGTAGGCAGATGGAGACTGTCAAGGGGAAACCCGGCGGACCGAACCTCGCGGATGGCGAACGCCGGCACATCGAGGAGGCCCCGGAGAAGATGGCCGTGCGTGTCGCCCCTGACGCCTGTCGTCTCTCCGACCGGACAGGATCGTCGCGGGCAACGCGGCTCCTTGTGCTGTCAAGGCCGTGATGCGGACGATCTCGGGTCACGCTGGCAAAACCTTCCGCCGTGCCATGCAGTCACATGGACTGTCATCGCCCTGTAATAATTCGGCAATAAACTGATAATCGGTCCGATTGACCGCCTCGACGCGAATACGGGTTGCCCTGTCGGTGACTCGCTGCGTCCCCCGAGGGTGATCGATAGAATACTCTGGCTCGCCGGACCCTTGGGATACCGGCATGACTGAGAAGGAGATACCGCATGGACAAGGGAACCTGGACGGTGAAGGTCGGCCTCGCCCAGATGCTGAAGGGTGGGGTCATCATGGACGTCGTGACGGCGGAGCACGCCAAGATCGCCGAGGACGCCGGGGCCTGCGCCGTGATGGCGCTGGAACGGGTCCCGGCCGATATCCGTGCGGCGGGTGGGCGTGGCGCGGATGTCCGACCCCACGGTCATCGAGCAGATCAAGAAGGCGGTCACCATCCCGGTCATGGCCAAGTGCCGGATCGGCCACTTCGTCGAGGCCCAGGTGCTCGAGGCGCTGGGGATCGACTACATCGACGAGTCCGAGGTGCTGACCCCGGCCGACGAGGAGCACCACGTCTGGAAGCATGACTTCACGGTCCCGTTTGTCTGCGGCTGCCGGAACCTGGGCGAGGCGCTTCGGCGCCTCGGCGAAGGGGCGGCCATGATCCGCACCAAGGGCGAGGCGGGCACCGGGAACGTCGTGGAGGCCGTCCGGCACGCCCGGGCCGTCCTGGGCGAGATCCGAAAGCTGCAAGGGCATGGGCAAGGAAGAACTGATGGCGGAGGCGAAGACGCTGGGCGCTCCCTTCGAGCTGGTCGCCGAGGTCGCCAGGACCGGACGACTGCCCGTGGTCAACTTCGCCGCCGGCGGGATCGCGACGCCCGCCGACGCGGCCCTCATGATGCAACTCGGCGTGGACGGCGTCTTCGTCGGCTCCGGCATCTTCAAGTCCGCAAATCCCGCGGCGCGGGCCAAGGCCATCGTGCAGGCGACCACCCACTACAAGGACGCCAAGATCATCGCCGAGGTCTCGCGGGGTCTGGGCGAGGCGATGCCCGGGATCGAGATCCGCACGCTCAAGCCCGAGGAACAGCTGGCCACCCGCGGCTGGTAGCGAACGAACTCCCAATGACCAATGGCCAATGATCAATGCGATGCGCATTGGGATTTGGTCATTGGTCATTGGTCATCTGAGGCACGATGCCGAAAATCGGCGTGCTGGCTCTGCAGGGGGATTTCCGCGAGCACCGCGAGGCGATGGAGCGACTCCAGGTCGCGACCCGCGAAGTCCGGCTCCCCCGGGACCTGGACGGGCTGGATGGCCTCATCATTCCGGGCGGCGAGAGCACGACCATCGTCCGCCTGATGAGAAGCTCCGGCTTGCTGGAACCGCTTGCAGACCCTGGCGCACGACGGCTTCCCGATGTGGGGAACCTGCGCCGGCATGATCCTCCTGGCCAAGCGGCTTGACGAGACCGGCATCCCCGCCCTGCAGGCCATGGACATCGCCGTGCGGCGGAACGCCTTCGGCCGGCAAGTGGACAGCTTCGAAGCCGATCTGTCCATCCCAGCCTTGGGCGACGTCCCGTTCCACGCCGTCTTCATCCGCGCCCCGATCATCGAAGCAGGTCGGCCCCGAGTGTCGAGGTCCTGGCGCGGCTTCCCGACGGGACCCCGGTGGCCGCTCTCCAGAAGCGCCTTCTCGCCACCGCGTTCCATCCCGAACTCACCCGGGACACTCGCCTCCATCAATTCTTTCTGGATCTCGCCTCGACCGCTCTCGCGCTGACGCCAGGACGTTCTCTCCTGCCGGGCCGACGCGCGCGCACCTCCACGGCGACACGGACCGCGCTGGATGCTCGCAGGGATCGCGGGGAAAAGGCGAGGCTATGCCTCGGCGGGCTTGGGGCGGCGGACCACGACGCGGGCCGCCAGAATGCCGACCTCGTACAACACGCACATCGGCAGCGCCATCAGGGCCTGGTTGAAGACATCCGGCGTCGGCGTGAGGATGGCGGCCACGACGAAATTGACCAGGATCGCGTACTTCCGGTTCCGCGACGAGGAACTGCGGCGTGACCAGGCCTAGACGTGCCGCGATGGTGATGGCGAGCGGCAGCTCGAAGATCACCCCGAAGGCCAAGAGAAACTTCAGCGTGAAATCCACGTATTCCCCGAACCGGGGCATCTGCTGGATCGTCGGGTCAAAGGTCAACAGGAACTGCATCGCCATGGGCAACACGATCGCGAAGCAGAAACGTCACCCCGATGAAGAATGAGATCGTGGAGAGAATCACGAACGGCAGGGCAAACCGCCTCTCTTTCGGCAGGAGGCCCGGCTCGATGAACTTCCAGACCTGGTAGAGCACCACCGGAAGCGCCAGCATGACGCCCACGATGAAGGCCACCTTGAAATGGGTCCACAAGGTTTCCGCGGGCCCGAGCGCCGTGAGTTTCGCGATGGGGGGCTTTTGCGTTGAAGCTCAGGAACGGGAACTTCCGCCCCATGACGATGTCGGTGGCGAGGGGCCACTGCAATAGGCGGATACAATACTCCCGAATGTTGAAGGCGAGGACGAAGGCAACGCCGATAACCGAAAAGCAGATGATCAGCCGCTTCCTGAGCTCCTCGAGATGAGACAGGAAGGGCATTCTGGCTTCGTCAGACATGCTTGGTCTCTGCGGGCCGTGGTGCGGGCGAGCGTGGGCGCGGCAGTGGTCGCGGGCTCTGCTGCAACGGGTTGCGTCGGCGACGCCTCGGCCGCCACGACCGGCGGCGACCCCTCTGGCGCGCCAGCGACCGGCGGAGGCGCGGCCGGTGCTCCGGCGACGGGCAATTCGAGTTGCGGCTCCGGGGTGACCTCGGCCGTAGGCACCGGCGGTTCCGCCGGCACGGTGGCGGTGGCGGCCTCCGGCGACGGTGCGGTGGTCGCCTCCCCGGTCGGTTCTCGTTCCGCGAGGTCGATCTCGCGCTGGATGCCTTCCTTCAGTTCGTCCGAGGCGCGACGGAATTCACCCATGGCCTTGCCGATCGTCTTGCCGATCTTGGGCAACTCCTTCGGCCCGAAGACCAGCAGGGCGATCACAAAGATGATGACCAGCTCCGGCATCCCGATGCCAAACATACAGTTAACTCCCTCGCGTCCGAGCGCTTTTGGCAGCGGTCAGGGTACAATCCGGGGTAAGCAAAGTCAAGGCAAATGGCCCGATCCGATATTCAGGAAGCCGTTCATTTCCCGCACCGAATTGGAACGGTGATGGCGGATGGTTCGCGAGCGAGAGGCGATACAGAGCGTGCGGCGTGATGGGGAACGTGGCAGCGAAGAGAAGACCTCAGGCAGTAAGCCGGACAGACAAAGAGTCCCGCGTACCGGCAGGCCTAACCGGGGATTTTCCCACAGAGTTGGCAGATCAAGCCGTGGGACCCGATTCGGACCCACTCGTGCTCTGACGCATGCCGCTTGCTGCCTTTCCACGACTTCCTGCGCTTCCCGCCGGGTCATGCTTTGGACGATCAGGGAACCCAGGCTGAAGAGCAAACTCAGCAGGCCCGCATCGATCCACGTTAGATTCATCTCACACCTCGGAGCCGTCTGTTCGACCACGTTGTCGCCAGTCGTACCAACACTCCGATTATCGGCAATATGCATGCCAGACATTAGTGTCAACGTGTGAACCAAGTCATCCGAATCTAACATACTTATAACCATTCAGAAATAAATAAATCTCCGCCTTTCTCCATGAATCACGTTCGCGGAAGTCTGCGGAAAAATGGTTAAATCAACCCAAATTAGATCCAGAATAACACACCAAGTGTGGCAATTTCTATCATCCCCACCCTGCCAGAACCTACCCGATGCGTCCAGCCGTCAGGAACCGTCGTTTGAACGGGTGTCGCGGCGCGCATCGCTGGTTGGTATTCACAAGAAAGACCAGGCCGACTGGAGACGCGGGCCCCCTCCCCGATTCTCCTCGGCGTCGACTTGTAAAAAGAACATACGCCCGGCCACTCGTGATGGCCGGGCGTAAGCGCTTTCGCAGTTGATCCGGGTGCTTATCTATCAGGCCCGCCAACGAACCCCCGGGGTCAGGATCGCTTCAATACGATCTCCTCGAGGAGGTTGGCGACGTCCTCGCCCTTGTCCGTCGCCGTCTCCATCGTCTCGTAGATCTCCTTCCATTTGATCACGTCCAGCGGCGCGGCATCGCCCGTGAACAGTTCGGCGATGGCGGCGCGTGACACCTCGTCCGCCTCGTTTTCCAGCCGGTTGATCTCGATGCACGGCGCTTGGATGCGATCGACTTCGGGAAGCGCGGATATTCCCTGGACGATCTGCTCGGTGCAGCGAACGATGATCCCCGCCAGGCGGATCGCCTCCGGGGTCGGTTTGTTCACCCGGTACATCGCCATCCGGAATGCCGCCCCTTCGATGAGATCCAGAACGTCGTCCAGCGTCGCCGCAAGCTTGTGGAGATCCTCGCGGTCCGTAGGCGTCATGCTGCTCTGGTGCAACGTCCGGATAGATCCGATGGGTAATCTTGTCGCCTTCGTGCTCGTACTCCTCGACGGCCCGCCACTGGTCCGCGGTCCCCTGAAACTCGCGCAACATCTGCTCCAGCGCCTTGGCTCCCTGGTGGACGTTGCGCGCCGCCTCGCCGAACATCTCGAAGAACTTCTTGCTGCGGGAGAAGAACCGGAAGTGCACCATGGCCTTACCCTACCCCTTTTTCGGCGGCTGCCGCGCCGCCTTCCCGCCGCGCCCGCAGGTACTCCAGGATCGGCGGTATGATGGAAAGCACAATGATGGCAACGATCACGTAGTGGAAGTTCTGCTTCACGACGGGCACGTTCCCGAAGAAGAATCCGCCCAGGAGAAACGACAGGACCCAGAGGGCACCACCGGTGACGTTGAAGAGGGCGAACCGCGGATACGCCATAGTGCCGATGCCGGCCACGAACGGGGCGAACGTCCGGATGATGGGGATGAACCGCGCCAGCACGATCGTCTTGCCTCCGTACTTTTCATAGAACCGCTGCGTGCGGATCAAGTGCTCCCGGTTGAACAGGCGAGAATCGCTGTGGCTGAACACCCGCGGTCCGATGCGGGCGCCGATGGCGTAGTTCACGGCGTCACCGGCAACGGCGGCGCCGAACAACAGCACGCAGAGGAGGGGCAGACGGATCGGACGAGCCGTCAAGCGATGCCAAGGCGCCCACCGCGAAGAGCAGCGAGTCGCCCGGCAGGAACGGCGTCACCACCAGACCTGTTTCGCAGAAGATGATCAAAAACAGCACGAGATACAGCCACGGGCCCAGCATCCCCGCCCATGAGTTCAGGTGCGAATCCAGATGCAGAAAGATATCGATCGCGTACTGCAGCAGCTCCATCCCGGTCTCCCGACGGGCTCAGCGTGAACGGCCTGGAGGCCGCGACCTCACGGGCGTGCCGCCTGGGCCGGGCGCTCCGTGATCATGCCGACCGTTTCGATCCCGGCGGCCTTGAGCGTGTCCATGATCTCGATGACCAGCCCGTACGAGACCTGGGCGTCCCCCCGGAACTGCAGCGTGCGCTCTCGCCCCTGCATCGCCGCCACCAGTCGGTCGCGCAGCGCGGCCCGTGGCACCTCTTGATTGTTCAAAAAGATGCGCCCGTCCTTGCTGAGGGTGAGCGTGAGTCGGTCCTGCTCCTTGACGTCGGAGTGCTGCGCCTGGGGGAGCTGCACGTCGGTGCCGCGCTGCAGCATCGGCGCGGTCACCATGAAGATCACCAGGAGGACCAGCATCACGTCCACCAGGGGCGTGACGTTGATCTCGGACAGGACCCGCCGATCCCTGTTGCGCGACGGCAGCGACATCGCCATGGCAGCCCCTCAGCCCTGCGCACCGGCGGACGACCGCGCGGCACGAGCAAGGCGCGCGACCAGCTCTGATGCCGCCCCGTCCATCTCCGTAACGCAGGTCTTGACGCGCGAGACGAAGTGGTTGTACGCAGTCACCGCCGGGATGGCGACGAACAACCCGGCGGCCGTGGCCACCAGTGCCTCCGCGATGCCCGCCGAGACACTGGACAGCCCGCCGCTCCCCGTCCGAGAGATCGCCTCGAAAGCCCGCATGATGCCGATCACGGTGCCGAACAGGCCCACGAACGGGCTGATGTTTCCCAGCGTTGCCAGCGACGTCAGGCGGCGCTCCAGCCGCTCGATCTCGGCCGCCGTGGAACGCTGCATCGCCTCGCGCGCGGCACCTGTGGCGCGCTCCAACTCCGGTCCGACGTGCAGCCCCGGATTGGCGGATTCGAGCGGGAGGAATTCCCGCAGGCCGGACGCCAGGACCACCGCGAGATGTCCCCCCTGGCTCGCCTCGCAGGCCGCCAGGGCCTGCTCGATCCTTCCCTGGTCGACCCGGTCGAAGACGCGGCGCGCAAGCGTCCGCCGACGCGATCCGGCTTCGCCGATACGTCCACCAACGCTCCCCGATCGCCGACAGGGAGTACACCGAGAACAAGGCCAGGACAGCCATGGTGAGAGACACCAAGTACTGACCCGCGTGGAGCAAGGCTGGAACGATGAGTTGGTCCATGACGTCCCAGTGCCGCCGTCGGGCGGCGTAACGATTGGGTATACCCTTGCCGTCGCCCTACCGTCACCAGAATTGCGATAGCCCTTGCCATCGCGTGCGGCCCTTGTTATGGTGACTTCGTTCGTCCTAAGGAAAGGACCTCTATGGTTTCCGGCTTCAACTCCCGCGTCGTCTGCGACAGCGTCGAATACCACGTGCAGACCGAAGACCTGGGGCACGACCGATCGGTCATACTCACCCTCGTGTACCGAGGCGGCGCCATCGTGCTCCGCGAGAAATTCGAATACGGCGACATCCTCGACGGAAATCCGCAGGCCTCTCAGGTCAAGACCCTCATGGAGGTGCAGCATCGGCGGATCATGCGCCGCGTCGAGGCCGGCCAGATGGCGCCGGACCTGCCGCTGACTGACCCGCCGCCCTCTGACACGTCCGACACGCCTCGGGCGGAAGCCGGCCCGTGGGCGAAGACCGTGAATGACCTGATCGCGGAGTATCTCCGCAGTCGGCGGCAGGCGCGGTCTCGCTAGGTGACACACCAACCGCCCTCCGACCGAGATCCAAAAGTTCGGACGGCCACACCCGTCGTACGGCCGCGGCCGATCACACGACGCCCTCAGGATCGGGGAGGTGCCGAGGGACGTCTAGGACGCTGCCTCGAGTCGGATGGAGGCGGGGATCCTCTTGCTCGCGAGGCAGCAGCTTCAATGACTCCTGGAGGCGCAGGTCCGCTTGTCGGGTCTGCTCCAGCAAACGGCCCATCAGCTTGTTTCGTCCGCCGTCCTGCGCCTTGTATTTCTGGTACATCTCGTCCAACTCGGCGAAAAGGGCTTGCGGGCGATACTCGGGCGCGGTCGCGTACCGCTCGAGTGCGGCGTGTCGCTCCCCGCAGTAACTGGCGAGCAGGTCGAACTCCTCCGTCACCCGAGGCTCGGTCATGGCCTCGAGGAGCTTTTGCTGCTCCTTGAGATATCCGACCAAGCGGCTCCAGCGTCTCCTCCAACTCCCGGAAGACCTGATCGATGGCCCGCTGCTCGTCCTCCAGGTACTGCGCCAGGGGCCGCGGCTGCTCGTCCAGGTATCGGTTGGCGCGCTCCAAGATCTGCCGCTGATCAGCCAGGAACCGGTCGAAATCCTCGAACTGGTCTTTCAGTTCCGTGTTGAGATGCATCCCGACCCGTTCGAGATTGCTCCCCTGTCCCTCCAGATATTGCCGCAAAGGCTTGAGACGGGCATCCAACTGCTTCAGGCACTGATCGACGTTGCGACGCTGCTCCAAGAGGTGGCGCTGGAACGGCGCCAGGCGCTCCTCGAGCAGCCGTTTGGCCTCCTCGATGATCCGGATCTGCTCGTCGAGTTCGTGATGCACTCGCTCCAGCGACGGCGACGCCGCCCAGACGGACACCTGGCTTCGCCGTTTGATGGAGGGGAGCACTTCCGGTAGGGACCGGTCGGGCCCCACAGAGGGATCGTTACCGGCCTCAGGGCGACCGGTCCACCGCGACAAGAATGAGGACTGTGACATGTTCGCCTCTGTGTCTACGGGGTTGCCGACCGGCGGCGACGGCCCCTACCATACGTGCCGCACCCGTGAGGCAGCGGTACGTTCCCACAAACGCTCCAGAGTGTCAAGGAGAAACCCCCCACAACCTCCCAAAAACAGTGGACTCTGAGTCTTTCGGCGTGTCCTTTCGGCTTACCCATTCCGGCCCCAGGGATCGATCCCGAATCCGCGCAGGAGCCTGGCCAAAAGGGTCAGCGGTAGGCCGACGACGTTGAAGTAATCCCCGTGAATTCCCTCCACCAGGAGCGCCCCCCGCCCCTGGATTCCGTACGCGCCGGCCTTGTCCAGTGGTTCGCCGGTGGCAACGTAGCCTATGGCCTCTTGCCTGTCGAACGCCCGCATTGTGACGGCCGTCACCGCGACGTCAACCTCAAACCGCCCCGATCCCGCCTCCACGACCGCCACCCCGGTGACCACACGGTGGGTCTGGCCTGCCAAGGCGAGCAGGAAGGCCTGGGCCTCCTTCCTGTTTCGCGGCTTCCCCAGGATCCGGCCACCGCAGATCACGACGGTATCCGCCCCGATGATCAGCCCCTGATTCAGACGCGCCGCGACATCTCTCGCCTTGGCCAGCGCCAGCCGGGCGGCGCAGGCCTCGGGCGTCTCGTGGTCGAGCGCCGCTTCACCGTCCTCTCCCAGCGTGCTGGGGCAGACGCGAAACGGCAGGCCGATCTGCGTGAGCAGCGTAGCGCGCCGCGGCGAGGCAGACGCCAGAATGATCTCCGGATCTTGCCCCTTGGTTCTCGGCTCTCGGCTCTCGGCTCCCACAACTACAGCTTCCGGTAGATGATGAGTGCCAGGACGATCCCGATCAGGCTCGCCAGATTGATCTTCATCGTGACGCCCAGCGTGAGCGTCAGTACCTTCAAGTCCAGCACCGCCGGGGGCGCGATTCCCGGATTGATCCCCTTGGCAAAGATCGCCTCCACGTACCCCCCGGGCGCCAGCGCCCCGATGACCTCGCCGATCACGCTGCCGATCAGCGCGCCCAGGATCAGGATCACCAGCAGCACGCACCACGCTGTCCATTTTCTTAGCCATGGTCCGACCCCTCCTTCGGGACCGTGCCCTCCCACACGGGAACCTTTCGCAGGACCATGCCGAAAATGAAAAGAATGCTCACGCTGCCGGCGAGCGCCAGCAGAGAAAGGTGGAGCGTCACCGACGACACCAGAAGCGCCGTGAGCGCGTGGGATGCGGCGAAGAGGTAGATCAACAACACCGTCTCGACCCGCCCCAGCCCCAACCGCACCAAGCGATGCGACGAGTGGTCCCGCCCCCCGACGAACGGCGACTGCCCCCGCCGCAAGCGCAGGATGACCACCAGCGCCGTATCGAACAGCGGGTACGCCAGGACCAGGAGCGGAATGATGACCGAGGTCGGAACGGTGGGGCTTCGCCAGCTCCCCTGGACCGCCAGGCTGGCCAGCGTGAACCCCAGGAAGAGGCTGCCGGCGTCCCCCATGAAGATCCGCGATCGGAAAGTTGCTGGGGAGGAACCCGAGGCAGGCGCCCGCTGAGCGTAGCGGCGGCCACCGCCGTGGGGAGCTGCTCGGGTCCCACGCTGACGTACCGTGCGGCCAGCAAGGCAAAGGTCATTCCCGCGACGGCGGCGACACCGGCCGACAGCCCGTTCATGTTGTCCAGCAGGTTGAACGCATTGGTGATCCCCACGATCCAGAGGAGGGTGAGCGGGATGTCCAGCCACGGGGTACCGAGGAAGCTGGTGCGCACGCCGCCGGCCAGGACGACGCCCGCTAGGCAGGCCTCGTACAGGAGGCGAAGCCACCAGCGCAACGCCTCGGAATGCGGATCCAGGTCATCCCAGACACCCAGGAGCAGGATGCATCCCGAGGCGATCAGGATGCGGACCGACGCCTGGTCGGCGGCTCCGCTCCACAGGAAGGCGCCCGCCTGAGCGAGCGCAATGGCGACCCCGCCCAGGAGCGGCGTCGCCTGCCCGTGGATCTTCTTTCCGCCGGGGCGGTCCACGACGCCCAACGTCGCGGCCAGCCGGCGGCAGACGGGGCGTGAGGACCAGCGCCGCACCGAGCGCAGTCAGGAACGGGATGACGAGCGGCGAAAGGTAGCCCACGGTTAGAGACGGATCACCATGCCCCCTCGCTGGCGACATCCGGCGCGTGACGCCTGTGGCGTCCACCAAAAGGCGGCTGTGTTTGACGATCCAGGCAATATCGAAAGCGCTATGGGCCACGGCGACGCAGACGCAATCCTGGTCCGCCAGGACCTCGTCGGTCAAGGGATCGGACCGGAGCCGTGCCGCGGAAGAGCCGACCGGCCCGGACTCGTCGTCGAGGTGCGCTTCGGGAACGAACGGGTCGTGGTAGCGCACGTCGGCCCCACGCCCGAGCAGCGTCCGGATGAGCTGCCACGGCCGGACTGTTGCGGGCGTCGTCGATGTCCGGCTTGAAGGCCATGCCCAAGACCAAAATCTTCGACCCCAGCAGCGGTTTCCGCTGTCGATTCAACGCCTCGGCGATCTTGTTCGCCGTGTAGAACGGCATGCTGGAGTTGACCTCGGCGGCCAGCTCGATGAACTTGGTGTAGAAGTCGAACTCGCGCGCCTTCCACGACAGGTAATACGGATCCACCGGGATGCAGTGGCCCCCCACGCCCGGACCTGGATAGAACGGCATGAACCCGAAAGGCTTGGTCGCGGCAGCGTCGATCACTTCCCAGATGTCGATCCGCATCCGGTCGCAGAGCTTCGCCAGTTCGTTGACCAGGGCGATGTTCACGCTGCGGAAGATATTCTCCAGCAGTTTGCACATCTCGGCCACCCGGGGGGTCGAGACTCGATGGATGTGCTCCGGCGGAACCAGCACGCCGAACAACGCGGCGGCCGCCTCCGTCGAGGCGTCGTCAATGCCGCCGACGACCTTCGGGGTGTTGTGGGCGGAATACCGCTTGTTCCCCGGATCGATCCGCTCGGGCGAGAAGGCCAGGAGGAAGTCCGTCCCGGCCGTCCGCCCTGGGGCCTCCAGGATGGGGCGGACGAGTTCTTCGGTGGTCCCGGGGTACGTCGTGGACTGGAGGACCACCAGAGAACCGGGTGCAACATGGGGTGTCAGCGAACGGCTGGCGCGCTCGATGAAGGAGAGATCGGGCGCCTTCATTCGGTCAAACGGAGTCGGCACGCAGATCACGGTGGCATCGGCCTCGGCGCACCGCTCGAACGCCGTGCTGGCAGAGAAACGCCCCGCGGTGACCAGCGGGGCGAGAGCATCCGTGGGCACGTCCGGAATGTGACTCACCCCGTGGTTGAGTCGCTCGACCCGTTCAGCGTCAACGTCAATGCCCCACACCCGCACCCCGGCGCGCGCGAAGCCGACCGCCAAGGGAAGCCCGACGTACCCGAGTCCGATGACGGCCACCGTCAGACGCTCTTGTCGGATCCGCTCCTGGATCGGTACCCGCGTCTCTGTCATCCTCGAACCTCTGCGCACGCCGCGCCTAATGACGGTAGTGCGTCTCGGCACCAGGCGAGAGTCTTTGCCAGGCCGGCTTCCAAGCCCACTTTGGGCGTGAACCCCAGAAGCCGCTTGGCCTTGTCCACCGCCGGGACCCGCCGCCGCGTATCCTCGAAGCCGGTCCCGTAATAGGCCTCGTAGGGGACGAACTGGATGGCGGATTTCGAGCGGGCCAGGCGCTTCATCGTCTTCGCCAAGTCCAGGACGGAGGTCTCAGAGGGATTCCCGATGTTGAAGGCCTCGCCGATGGCCCCGTCAGCCTCGCCCGCCAACAGGGTCCCCGCCACCGTGTCCGAGATATAGGTGAAACAGCGAGACTGCTTTCCGTCGCCGTGGACGGTGATCGGATCTCCGCGCAGGGCCTGTCGGGCGAAATTGGCGACCACGCTCCCGTACCCTCGCTCGTCTATTCGGGGCCCGTAGGAGTTGAAGTACCGGACGATGGAGACCGGCAACCCCTTGGCCGCGTACGCAAAGGCGAAGTGTTCGTCGATGGCCTTGGACATGGAATAGGACCAGCGCGTCACCGCCGTGGATCCCAGCACGCGGTCGTCGTCCTCCCGAAACGGAACGTGGGAGGCTTTGCCGTAGATCTCCGAGGTCGAGGCGATCACGATCCGCTTCCAGTAACGAAAGGCGTGGTCCAGGACCGCCTCGGTTCCCCGCACGTTGGTGTTGATGGCGGCCAGCGGATCCTTGAGAACGTTCCGGACCCCCACCGCCGCCGCCAGGTGGAAGATCAGGTCCCTGGAGGGAATCATGCGTTCCAGCAGCGACTCGTTCAGGATCGTGTCGTTGATGAACCGAAACGCCGGATGCCCCTGGAGATGGCGGATGTTTTCGAAACGGCCGGTGGACAGATTGTCGATGACGAGGACCTCGTCGCCTCGCTTGATCAGGGCATCCGCCAGATGGGAGCCGATGTAGCCGGCCCCGCCGGTCACCAAGACACGCATACGCGGCCTCCCTCGAGAAAGGTAAGATGGAAACGGACCCGGGAAACCCGGTCAGCTACGGGACCGGTCCCCGTTGGGGGTCGTCGCTTTCTCATCGACCACCGCCGCGTACAGCGCCTCCACGCGGGAGATCAAGGCGCGCCACGTCGTGCCGGTCCAGCGCCACATCCCGCCCCGCTGCCGCGAGACGCGCGCGGAGGGGGCCGTCGTCGAGCAGGTGCCGGATTCCGCTCGCCATGGCGTCCGGGTCGCCCGGAGACACGAGCCAGCCGGTTTGCCCATGGGTCACGAGATCCGCCACGCCGCCCACGTCGGTGGAGAGCACCGGGATCCCCGCGGCCATGGCCTCGATGAGCGCCACCGGCGTTCCCTCGTTTCTGGAGGCACAGATTACCACGTCCAGTTCCTTCAGGATAGTCTCCAGATCGACGCGCCATCCCAGGAAATGGATCCGAAGCCCAAGTCCCGAGGCTGCTCGCAAGCCCCTCCAGCCTGGCGCGCTCCTCTCCGTCGCCGACGACGACGAGGTGCACCGCCGGACCCTCGGCATGGAGACGCGCCAGCGCCTGGAAGAGCGTGGCATGGTCCTTGATCGGCACCAGGCGTCCCACGATGCCGAGGAGCGGTGCGCCCTCGGCCAGACCCAGCGACGGACGGAGCGTCGGCGACGCCGGCCGGGCCCGTCGGAATCGCTCCAGATCCAGGCCGAGTGGCACCACCTCCACTTGCTCCGGCCGACCGATCCCCATGGCCAAGAGTTGCGCTTTCAGTCGAGGACTCACCGTCACCAGTCGGTCTGTCGTGCGGGCGAGCCGCCGTTCGATCTCCAGAAAGGCCCGGGTGACCGGCCGCGAGAAGTAGCCCTCCAGCACGTGGCCGTGAAAGGTATGGATCTTCACCGGAACCCGGGCGAGCCGGGCGGCCAGTCGGCCCAGCGTTCCGGCCTTCGCCGTGTGGGTGTGCACGATGTCCGGCCGCAGCGCTCGGAAGAGGCGGACGAGCTTGATCAGCGCCGTCAGGTCCCGCGCCGGGTGAATCGCCCGGCCGAGTTCGGGAATCACGACCGGGTCCACTCCTCGGGCGTGCGCCATCGCGGAAAAGTCCCCTTCGCCGCGGCCCACCACCCCCGTCACGAGCGTGGTGACGAACCGGGCCCGGTCCAGACCTGCCGTGAGGAGAATGGCGTGCTGCGCAGGCCCCCCGATGTTCAACCGGGCGATGACCCGCGCCACGCGGACCGGACGGCCGCCGGAGGGCGGAGCGCCGCCACTCACGCCTCGTGCTCCTTGAACCAGGCGACGGTCTCGCGCAGGCCCTCCCGGACGTCGACCTGGGGGCGGTACCCCAGCATCGACTCGGCCTGGCGAATCGAGGCGTAGGAGTGCCGGATGTCCCCTGGCCGGATCGGCTCGTACACCGGCGGCAGGCTGGTTCCCAGCTCCTCGTTGAGCCATGCCACCAGCTGGTTGAGCGTGCTCGGCTGGCCGCAGGCCACGTTGAAGGCCTCCCCGATGCCCTGCGGTCGCCGCCGCCGCACACAGGTTCGCCTCGACCACGTTGGCCACCGGGGTGAAGTCCCGCGACTGCTCCCCGTCACCGTAGATCACCGGACGCTTGCCCCGCCAGCATCCGCCGCAGGAAGCGGGGGATGACGGCGGCGTACTCGGAATCCGGGATGCTGCCGCGGTCCGAAGACGTTGAAATAACGGAGGCTCACCGTCTCCAGACCGTACACCTGGGCGAAGACGCGGCAGTACAGCTCGGCGGCCAGTTTCGAGACCCCGTAGGGCGCCTTGGGGAGCAGCGGCAGCTCTTCCGTCTTGGGGAGCACCGGCGACAGCTCTCCATAGACCGATGAGGATGAGGCATAGACCAGGCGCCGCACCCCGGCCTTCCGGGCGGCTTCCAAGAGCAGCACCGTCCCGCCCACGTTCACGGCGTTGGTCGGCCCCGGCTCCTTGATGGAGCGCGGATTGGAGTTGAGCGCCGCCTGGTGGAAGACGATCTCGACCCCCCGGACGGCTCGCGCCACGGCGTCCGGATCTCGCAGATCGCCCCGGACGATCTCGACCCGATCCTGAATCCCGTCCAGGTTCTTCGGGCGGCCACTGGAAAAATCATCCAGGATCCGGACCGACTCCTTTCTGTGCCACCAGGGCGTGGGCCAGGTTCGACCCGATGAAGCCGGCCCCTCCCGTGATCAGATACCGCGCCATTGTCTCACCTCGTCACATGGTGGTTGTTGCGACCGGGATAGCGTGCGTCGCGCAAGAGACATCCGCCATCCCCGTCAATGTAGGTGCGATGCCACAGCTCCAGCATGAGCAGCGTCCAGAGGAGATAGTGCCAGCTCGCCTTCCGTCGCACATGTTCGTCCAGCATGCGTCGGACGGTGTCCGGCCGGAAGTACCCGCGGCCCACGGCCCGGGTCGAGAGCAGCGTGTCGTACGCCATGTCCCGGAGTTCGTGGCGCAGCCAGTGGTCGATCGGGCACGCCGAATCCCATCTTCGGCCGGTGGAGGATCTCGTCGGGGAGCAGCCCCGCGAGGGCTCGTTTGAGGATGTACTTCTTCATCCGCCCTCGCACCTTCAGCTCGAACGGAATCGTGGCCGCGAACTCCATGAACTCGTGATCCAGGAAGGGCGAGCGCGCCTCCAGGGAGTGGGCCATGCTGGCGATGTCCACCTTGACCAGGAGGTCATCGGGCAGGTAGAGGCCGGCATCCACCCCCAGCGTGGCGTCGCCGAAGTCCGGGGCATCGCTCTCCCGATAAGCGGCCAGGAGGACCTCCAGGGCGTCCACCCCGCCGGCAGCGGCCAGGAACTCTGGGGTGCAGAGCTCGGCCTTCCGGTCGCCGTAGAAGTGGCAGAGCCAGCGCGCGTACCGGCGCTCCGGGCGTCTCCGTGAGCCCGTCCAGAAAGCGGCGACCCCGATAGAGCAGGCTCGTCCGGCGTCCCGCTCTCGCGGCAGCAGGCGCAGGCCGGATCGGATGGCGTGGCGGAGCAGCCCGGCGCCCGGCCAGCGGTCGAAGGAGGCCGCCAGGAGGTTCGCCACGTACCGGTCGTAGCCGCCGAAGTTCTCGTCGCCGGCGTCGCCGTTCAGCGCCACGGTCACGTGCTGCGCGGGTCATCTGGGCCACGTAGTAGGTGGGCACCGCCGAGGAGTCCGCGAACGGCTCGTCGTAGTGCCAGGCGAGCTTCGGCAGGATCGCCGCCGCGTCCGGTCGGACCACCAACTCGTGATGCTCGGTGCCGAACCGCTCGGCCACCTGCGCGCGCGTACCTGAGCTCGTCGTACTCCGGCTCCTCGAAGCCGATGGAGAAGGTCTTGACCGGCCCCGCGCCGGCCCGGCTCATCAGCGCCACGACGGCGCTGGAGTCGATGCCGCCGCTCAGGAACGCGCCGAGCGGGACGTCGCTGATCATCCGGAGGCGGACCGCCTCCTCCAGCCGCGCCACGATCTCCTGGCACCACTCCTCCTCGGGACGCTCCGCCTTCTGATCGCGGCGGAGCCGCCAGTACCGCACGACCTCCACGCGGCCGTCGCGACAGGTCAGGTAGTGGCCCGGCTGGAAGCTTGCGGACGCCCTGAAAAGCGGACCCGGGCGCCGGGCACGTACCCGTAGGTCAGGTACTGGGAGATCCCCGCCGAGATCCGGCCGGGCACGTCCACCGCAGAATCCTGGAGGATCGCCTTCACCTCCGAGGCGAAGCGGAAGGCCTCGGCGTCCTGCTGGTAGCAGAGCGGCTTCTTGCCCAGCCGGTCGCGCGCCAGAAAGAGCTGGCGCCGGGGGCCGTCCCAGATGGCGAAGGCGAACATGCCCGCGGAGGAACCGCAGGCAGTCCGCCCCGTGCTCCTCGTAGAGGTGGAGGATCACCTCGGTGTCGGTGTTGGAGCGGAACCGATGGCCCCGCGCGCAGCAAGCTCGGGCCGCAGCGACTGGAAGTTGTAGATCTCCCCGTTGAAGACGATCCAGATCGTGCCGTCCTCGTTCGACATCGGCTGGTGGCCGGCCGGGCTCAGGTCGATGATGCTCAGGCGCCGGTGGGCCAAGCCGATCGGGCCCGTCGCAGTAGATCCCGGCGTCGTCCGGGCCGCGGTGGGCCAGGACGGCGTTCATCCGCTCCAGGACCTCGCGCTCCACGGAGCGTACCGGATCGAAGTACAGTTTGCCGCTGATGCCGCACATCGTATCTATCCGGTGACCGCTTCGGCCGACCTCGGGCTGAAGCCGCCGTCGGCCCGACCTACTCCGCCGGCCTCCAGCCACCGCCTCTGACTTGCTTCCCATCCTGGCCCAAAGGCCACGGCCATCCGACCCGGACCAAACCCACCCCGCGTCATGCGGGAGATTCTTCACACACACTCCGAACCAGCGTTCGGACTCGATGCCCGTAAGTGTGCTGATCCATCACGTACTCATATGCGCGTTCGACGATCCGGGATCGTTCTATCTCGTCCTTGAACTGCCGGATTGCCTCCTGGACATTCGAGAGGTCCTGCTTAATCGGAATGTAATGCTCGAGAGGCCGGAGGATGCCGTTGTAATGGCCTTCCAGGAGAAGTTGGCAGGTCTTAGTGCCGATCGGCTCGAAATGCCGGGAGGAGATCGTCTTCCCGGAAACATAGGGAATCTCTGGGGCGCGGAAGAACCGCTCGAAGATCTCCTCGAACGTCGCATCGGCGTGTCGCTTCTGATAGGCTTTTGCCTGCTGAATGAGCTGCCCGTGGCGATCCAGGTAATACGATCCCGACTCTGCTCCAATCGTTCCCCTGCAGCCATTCAGGAATCTAGCCCACTCGGATCGGCCCATCCGGGCATTGAGGCGGAAGCCCGCGATCAGCCCGAGATCCGTCTTTCGTTCTTGGAAGAATTGGATGAGCGCGGTCCGCTCGAGGTCTCCGACGAAGTGGTAATAGATGTCGCCGCAGAACCCGATGTCCAGGGTCCGCGGTATGGCAGGGTTTGGGCGGTACACTCTGGGATTCAGCGCATGCGGCATGGAGACTACCCGCGCGGAGCAACCTTCCGAATACACCCAGCGCGCCGTCTCGACGGGAAGTTGGCTGCACACGTAATCCGCACCGACCGATTGCAGGAAGGCGATCTTCTCATCCATCAGGTCGTATTCGTTGCCCAGGAACACCACAAGCTTCCCGCGCCGCCGGTCGAACCAGTGGGCCGTCTTGTCGAGAAGGGCCATGTTATCGCCCGCCGCGGAATGCAGGATGATGACCAGCGGATAATCGCGGATGGCCTCGCGATGATTGCGATAGGCGACCAGATCGTTGATATTGCACACCTCAGCATCCAGGTCGGGAGAACCGCATAGGGCCTCTCGCCAGTCGAGGACGTAGGATAGGTGCCCGTATCGCGGGCCCAGGAGCCGGCGCGACCAACGGTTGCCGCGGAGCGGGCCGGGAAGGATCGAGCTGTCGACAGAAAGGCGCAAGATCCCGCGCAGCATTGTATCCACCGCGGCATACGCCCACCCTGCCCCGTCGGCATCAAGGATGAGTGTCTTCAGGCGCGTTCTCATCCCGGCATGTGAACGGCGTGCCGCTGGATGCAGGCGTCGATCATCGAAAGGTTCTCGCGAGTCCACGCGATCATCCGGCCCAGACCTTCCTCGAGCGGCACCCGGGCGGAAAAGCCGAGGCTCTTTTCGGCCTTGGCCGTGCTGCCGTACCGCTTCCCCGAGCGATCCCATTCCCGCTGGGGACGGCAATCGATCGGTGCCTTGTTTCCCGTCAGTCGGTTGATGGTAAACGCCAGCTCCCGGATCGAGCGTCTCGACGCCGCTGGCCAGGTTGTAGACCTGCCCCGGGTCGCCCTGCGCCGCGCACGCGAGCAGGCCGTCCGCGATGTCGTCGACGTAGATGAAGTCGCGGGTCGCCTCGCCGCCGTTCTCGACGGGCAAGCGCGTGCCCTTCGAGCGCCTGGTAGACGAAGGTCGGGGTGACGTTGCGCCAGACCGTGGCCGGCGTCCCGCGCCAGCGGCCGGCGCCGAGGATCTCGCCCGGGCCCGTAGACGTTCTGGAAGCGTGCCTTGACGATCGGCAGGCCGTGGCGCGGCGGTAGTAGTTGCGAGTAGAACTCGCCGACGATCTTGGAGATCTGGTACGGGCTGTCGAGCCAGAGCGAGACGGGGCCTCCTCGGTGGTCGCCTCGGCGCCGCTCGAAGGTCTTCTCGGCGACGGTGCAGCCGGCCGACGAGTAGACGACCGTCTTGAGCGCGTCGGAATGCCCTTGAGCCGCTCGAACAGCTTGAGCGTCGTGAAGGTGTTGTTGCTCGTGGTCGGCGAGCGGGTCGGCCATCGAGCTCTGGTTGCCGTGGTAGGTCGCGAGGTGGAAGACGTAGTCGAGGTCGTCGCCGGAGCTCCGCGAGGACCGCGTCGTCGGTGATCGAGCCCTCGACGAAGCGTCACGCGGTCGGATCGTCGGGCACGTTCTCGCGCTCGGCCGAGAGCAGGTTGTCGACGACGAGCACCTCGCGTGGGTCGCACCGAGCCAGCGAGCCGCACCGAGGTTGGACGCCGACGAAGCCGGCGCCGCCGACGACGAGGATCCGCGCGTCCGCGCGAACGTGCCGCTCGCATCAGCCGCGTCGCCCGTCGACCTTGCAGGTGCGTGAAGGTCTGCTCGATGCCGTACTCGCGGTAGTAGTCGATCGCCGCGGCGACGCCGTCCTCGAGCGGCGTGTCGCGCGCCAGCCTCGAAGTCCGGTCTGCGTCCGCGACGGGTCGAGCAGGATCGTGAACGCGTCGTCCGCGCCGCGCGGGCGGACCTCGACCTCGTCGTCGAGCTGGATCCCGAGCGCCGCGACGGTGGCGTCGAACAGCTCCTTGATCGAGAAGTCGCGAGCCCGAGGAGACGTGGTACTTGCCGCTCGCCCCGTGCCGTCGACGGCCTGCATGACGACGTCGATCAGGTCGTCGACGAAGATGAAGTCGCGCCGCGTGTCCATCACGAAGCACGGCTTGCCGGTGGTCAGGCGCTGGAAGAACGTCGGCAGCGGGCCGCTGAGATGTTGCGCGGGCCGTAGGCGTTGGCGAGCCGGAACGAGACGTAGTCGAGCAGCCCGAGCTGCGATGTACTGCTCGCCGGCCGTCTTGCTGATCGCGTAGCTGCGAGCCTCGGGGCGAATCGGATGGTCGAGCGTGATCGGCTGCTCCGGCGGGTGCAGCCCGTAGCAGAGCGCGGTCTGGAAGTAGATGAGCCGGTCGACGCCGGACGCCTGCGCTGGCCTGCGACGACGTCGCCGTCCCGAGCGCGTTCGTGCGCGACGTCCTCCGTCCCAGTCGTCCGGATCCTTGTAGGACGCGGCGGCGTGGACGACGACCTCCGGCGCGAAGCCCGCGAAGATCCGGTCGACGACCTCGGCGTCGGCGATCGTGCCCTCGACGACGTCAGGCCGGGATGCGCGGCCAGGTTGTCGCGCCGTGCGGTGGCGTAGTTGTCGATGACGAGCACCTCGTCGCCGCGCGCCAGCAGCCGGTCGGCCAGGTGCGAGGAGCCGATGAAGCCGCCCCGCCGGTGATCAGAACCTTCATGCTCATGCCTCAGCCCTTTCCTGTCCGCGTTCGTTTGAAGTCGAGTTCCCGGTCGTGGAACGCCTGCTGCCAGAGCTCGAGGCAGAGCAGGCCCCAGACCTTGCGGCCGAACCGCGGCTCGTGGTCGAGCCCGTCGAGCACCGCCGGTTGTCGACAGAGCCGCGTCCGCGCCGCCTCCGAGCGAAAACGTCGCGGACGAAGTCGCGCGCCGGGCCCTGCATCCACTCGTTGAGCGGCACCGGGAAGCCCATCTTGTCCTGGCGCTCGAGGATGATGGCCGGAAGGAAGGCGTGCGGCTTCTGGAAGATGTGCTTCATCGTTCCGTCCTTGAACTTGATGTCGGCCGGGATCGTGGCGGCCAGCTCGACGAGCGGGTGGTCGAGGAGCGGCACGCGCGACTCGAGCCCGTGCGCCATGCTGACGCGGTCCTCGACCTGCAGCAGCGCCGGCAGCAGCGTCTTGAAGTCGAAGTGCGTCATCCTGTCGAAGTACGACTCCTTGCGCACGTTGGCGCCCGGAAGATGGTGCGGAAGGTCTCGAACGGCGAGTAGTCGCCGAGCTGCGCCAATCGATCTCGTCGCCGGAGTCGGGCGCCGGTTGATCAGGCGGAAGTAGCGCCGGTCGAGGTCGTCGAACAGCCCGTCGCGCCAGAACTCCTGCAGCAGCGGCTTGTAGTTCCGCAGCGCCGTCAGGTTCGGGATGATCGACTCGTAGGTGACGACGAAGTTGCCGTCGTGCATCGTGCCGTCGATCGCGCCCTTGATGCACTGCTCGAAGTAGGCGATCAGGTAGCGGGCGTAGCCGCCGAAGATCTCGTCGCCGCCCTGGCCGCCGAGGAGCACCTTGACGCTCGGGCCGCCGCCGCGAGACCATGTACTGGGGGAAGGAGCCCGGGCCGGCCACCGGGTAGTCCATGTGATAGACCACCGCGGCCGTGGACTCGATGAAATCCGCCTCACTCCGAAAGTCCACGGCCTTCAGGGGGAACCGCACGCCACCCGCCACCGCCCGGGCGTAACCGCTCTCGTCGATACTCCGGCCCCTCCGGAGAAGCGCCCGGTGAAGTCCATCAGCCGCCCGTGCCGATTCCCCCGCGTGGCCACGGAGGCTGACCGGCTCGAGTCCACGCCGCCGCTGACGAACGCCCCCACGGGGACGTCGCTTCTGAGCTGGATGCTCCCCGCCGTCGTCCAGCCGAGCTCGCGGAGCTCTGCCTCGAAGTATTTCTCGGTATGGTCGAAGTCGACGGTTGAAGTAGACCTCCCAGTACTTGACCGCCGGCTGCCAACGTCGCCGCGGGCCGCCGTCTGGTAGTGCCGGGCAGCAGCTCCTGGATTCCTCGAAAGAGCGTCTGCTGGCCAGGGCGACTGGAAGGTGAGGTAATCCTTAAGGCCCTCAGTCGGCTCGGCCTTGACCGGCGGGAAGGGCAGCAGGGCCTTGACCTCCGAAGCGAAAGTAGGCGGCGATCGACGGTGTAGTAGAGCGGCTTGATCCCAACCGGTCGCGAGCGCAGAAGAGGATCTGCCGCTCCTCGTCCCACAGGGCGAAGGCGAACATCCCGCGAAAGTGATTCCACGCAATCGGGACCCCACCGGCGGTAGGCGTGCAGGATGACCTCGGTGTCCGAGCTGGTGCGGAACAATTCGGGGCCCAGCTCCGCGCGCAGCTCGAGGAAGTTGTAGATCTCCCCGTTGAAGACGATCCAGTCCTCGCCCACCCGCATGGGTTGGTCGCCGGTCGCGAGGTCGATGATGCTCGAGCCGCCGGTGGGCAAACCCGACGTGGCCCCGCGAATGTTGCCAAGTGCCGTGGCCGTCCGGGCCGCGGTGTCGCTGTAGCTCATCTCATGGCCTGCAAGGCGGGGCGCAGGTTCCGGATCGGCGCAGAGGACAGGTCAAGGACCCGGCGACGCGGCACATTAGGGCCGCTCCTGCGCATAGTCTTGAGCTTTTCGAGCAAGGGGCCCGCGAACAATTTGACGAGCCTTCCTCCCGGGGAACTGCCGATAGCGCAACGAGGTCGCGGGCGCGCGCGAAGCTGCCGATAGGCGCTCCCGCGATCCAGCAGGCTCGTCACCTCGTCCGATTGCGAGGGCGTGATCTCTGGTGCGAATCCCGCCGACAGCAATTCCTGGTCAAAGCTCTCGACGAAGCGTCGATAGCTGTAGCGACCCGAGGCGATGGAGGTCTTGATATGCGTTCTCGGTCAGCTCACGCCGCAACTCTTCGTCTCTGAATTGACGGACGACATCGTCTAAACATTCGAAAAATCTTTCTTCAAGGGAATGTAATGGATCATCGGCTGCATGATTTCGGAATAGCGGCCCTCAAACAAGATCTGGCACACGCGAAAGGCGGCCGCCTCGAAGTGGCGCGGGCTGATGGTCCGATACCGTATCTTGTCCTCGAATCGATGCAGCAGCTTTGCGTACGCCTCGTCGAAGCTGATCCCTGGATGTTCTGCGGTCAGCCGCTCGTATTGGGGTCGGACCGTATCGTCGATATCGAAGATCGACGTGCGCGGCCTCCACGCCGAGCACCGCACGGCAGTGTGCCAGAAACTGATAGTATTTGTCACCGTAAAGCCGCTTCTCTTCCTCGGATTCGATGTCCAACCGCAGTCCAAGGCCATCCGCCAGTTTCCGGAAGCGCACCCCGATCCAGTGCTTCTCCTGCGACCCTCTGCCGAACCAATGAGGAAGTTGACGACCTCGATACCCGATGTCAATTGTGCGCTGCTCGCTGGGTTGCGCAAACCGGTTGGCCAGGCTCAAAACGTCGTCACTAACATAACCTGGCAGGGTGTGGATCAGCCTGGGCACCTGCGTGTGCTTGAGATACGTCTCCTTGAAGTACGGAGGTTCGACCAGAGTGTAAACGCACGCGATCCCGTACCGGTTGAGAAACTCGGCACGCTGCGGCCCAGTAGCGATACTCGTCCTGGAAGAAAGCGATCTTATGGCTCGCGCAAGAGCGTTGCAAATAGCCGCGGAAGTCCCTCGACAGATAGAACGGAAGCCAGCCAAAAAGCGAATAATGCAGCACAATGGTCCGGAAGTTCAGCCCGTCGAGCGCGCCCGGAATCCGGCTCGGTGTCACCGGCCACTCCTTAGCGAGAATATCGCTCGAAGGCCGTGACGTGCTCCATAATGGTGGGCGCATTGGGGGCCACCCAGTGGTGATAGAGGAGCAAGATGCCGTTCGTGGCGGTGGTCATTGTGAATCGACCTGCCCTCAATATGACTTTACTTCTGCACCTGAATGTAAAGATCCAATCCCAGCAGTCGGCCTACAGACGGTAGAAGACGCTTGCGAGACATCCTCAAAAGGTCAGTCGTGTTTTCCTTGTGACACTCGACCCGCGAGACGACGCAGCACATGCTGCATTTGCCGGATCGACAAGAACGCTCGTTTCTGGTGCGGCCTACCGGAAGCACTGCTGTCATATGCTTGGCGTTGGGTTTCACTGGCGGCCACCTCGCTGACTGGCAGTCCCACGTCGCGAAGCAGGGCGCGGAAAGTGGCCAGCGGCCACCAGCGCCACTGGCGGTACGAGAACTGATTGTATACCATGAAGACGCCCCGGCCGCCGGGCTTCAGGACGCGGTAACGTCTTCTGATCCAACGCTCGCGCAATGTTCCCCGTATGATGAAGGCATCCGATCGAAATCACGATGTCTATGCTCTCAGACGTAAGCGGGAGATTCAGGGCGCTGCCCCGGGCAACAACATCCGACAAGGCCGTGCAGATGCAGCCGGTGCTGCATCATCTTCACCGGGGCCTCGGCGATGTCCAGGCCGAGATAGTGTGCACCTGCCTCGGCAATCTTTTGCCCAAGCGTCCCG
>CAVOIV010000004.1:0-14392 GCA_963695995.1 uncultured Methylomirabilota bacterium | reverse complement strand
CCCTGGGTGGGCGTCGACAGTTCGGCCGGGGCACTAGGGCCGCAGGTGGGACATCCCTGTCCTTGGGTCCCGGCCCCTCCCGACTGCGTCCAAACAAGAGGCTGCCGGCGCTATGCCAGAGTGAAGGTCTCGTGGACCGCGCTCTGTCCAATAAAGGGGTGTTGCCTTCGTGAATCTATCTGAAACCTTTCGGTCGATGCGGTGGGCCCCCAGATTCGCCGGACGCTACTGGGCTCGCGAACGACGGACGGTGCCTCGGAGGACCGGCGCGGTTCGGGGCCAGCGCGGGCCGCTTGTAAATTCACGAAGGCAACACCGCAACATGTCCCGCAACATCGGTACCGAGCGCCGACGTGACTTGCGTGGCATGCGAGAGGGGATGCGCCCCCAACGCATAGCCTCGCAGCACACTTCCCGAGCGCACTTTTCGTGGGGTCGCCATGGGTCTATCAGCGCTCCGCGGAGCGCCATGCAATTCCCTTCGGGGAATCTGTCGCAGTGTGTGGTATCGGGCCAACACGACACCCTCTTAACGCAGAGCCTTCCAAGGTGCATCCTGGGTTCTGTTCTTTTCAAATATTATATTTATTTCTCTTGACACAATATATTTTTTATATAGTGTTCGCGTCGTCCCTGAAGGGCAATGCCCCTGCCTCGGAGATGAAAGCCGGCTAATGTCCAGCAGACGACTCGTCCCCTTGAGCAGCGCCGCGGTGTCCTCGTTGGCTGCTGGGCGGGCGGATGGGTGCGCGGCTGGGCACGTGCGCCGAAAGCTGCCTGTCTCATGTGGCATCGGCTCGCGCTGCACCCGCGTGGAGCAGCACGAGCCGCGATGCCGGGAATCGCGCGAAAAGGAGGTCGGACGATGACACGCGTAGCGGTGATCGGGGTGGGCTCCATAGCGAAATCCGTCCACCTTCCCCTCCTGATGGGAAGCGAGTGCGAAGTGGTCGGCGTCATGAGCCGCACCGGGACGACGGCCGAAGCCGTGGCGCGCCAGTTCAACATCCCCAAGGTCTATCGGTCGTTGGATGAAGTGGACGCCGACTGCGCCTTCGTGTTGACGCCGAAGGATACCCATGCCGAGATTGCCACCACGCTCCTGAAGCGGCGAATCCCGCTCTTCCTCGAAAAGCCCATCGCCACGAGCCTGAAGGACGCGGAAGCCGTCCTGGCGGCCGCCGAGCAGGCGAACACGCTCCTGATGATCGCCTTCAACCGCCGGTATGCGCCGGTCTATGAGGCGCTCAAGCGGGAGTGGGCGGCGGCGCCGCCGGACGTGATCGTCGCCGAGAAGCACCGGCCCGGGACCGAGTACCGGGCCACCCTGGAGAATGCGATTCACATGATCGATCTCATGCGCTGGGTGTGCGGGGAGGCGCAGGAGGTCGTGGCGGCGAGTCAATTCACCGATCCGCACTACGAGACCTCCTGCGTCGCGCACATCCGATTCGAGCGCACGCTCGGCACCCTGGTCGCCAACCGCACCTGCGGGCAGTGGCTGGAGCGCCTTGAGACGTTCGGCGGCGGCCGCAGCGTGATCGCGGAGGCGCCCGAGCGCTTCACGATCGTCGACGGAAAGCAGGTGCACGACACCTTCCTCACGCCCCTCGCCATGGGGTGGGCCTCGACCCAGGAGCGGATGGGGTTCCGCCAGGAGGTCGAGGATTTCCTGCGCGTGGTGAAGCACGGCGGGGAGGTGCGCACGCCGGCGCGCGATGCACTCGAGACGCATCGGCTGGCGCATCGGATCCTCGTGGCGGCCGGGTTGCCCGGGCTCGCGTGACGTGCCCGGCAACGATCGGGAGGGCGAGAAACGAGACAGGGAGGCGGGCATGCGGGGCCTGGAAGGCGCAGCGTTCGTGGCCATCTGGCATGACATTGTCCCGGAGGGTAAGCCCGAGTTCTACGCCTGGCACACCCGCCAACACATGCCGGAGCGGCTGGGCGTGACGGGATTTCTGCGAGGCCGGCGGTATCTCGCGGAGCGCGGGACTCCGGAGTACTTCAACCTCTACGAGGTGCGAGCGGCCGAGGTGTTGACCGGGGCGGAATACCTCGAGCGGCTGAACCATCCCACGCCGTGGACCCAGCAGACCTTGCCCTACTTCCGCAACGTCTCGCGGTCCCTGTGCCGCGCCGGGGCATCCTTTGGCCGCAGCCAGGGAGGCGTGATCCTGACCGTGCGTGCGGAGGCGACCCCGGGGCAAGAGGACCGACTCGCACGCTTCCTGGCCGAGGAGGCACTCCCGCAGCTGTTCGATCAACCGGGGGTGGTCGGTGCCCATTTCGGGGTGGCCGATCGGTCGGGGAGTGAGATCGTGACCGCGGAACGCAAGGCGCGCGGCAACGCGACGCTCGTCCCGGGGTGGGTGATCCTCGTGGAGGCGGTATCGCAGGACGCCGTCGAAGCAGCCGCACGGGCGTTGGCGGGATTGAACGCACATGGGGGGCACGGACCGCTGGAGCAAGGGACCTACCGGCTCGAGTGCGCCTTGTCCCACGCCGGGCCCACCTCATAGCGTGCACCCCGAGGACCCACCGGGTCCGCCGGGGTATACGGGGAGCATGGGGGATGCCATTTCGGTTTGGATTGGTTGGGGCGGGTGGCGCGGCCGCACTGCACGTCCCAGCCATGCGCCGTATCCCAGGGGTCGAGGTCGCGGCGATCGCGGACGTGGACGAACCACGGGCGGCGGCGCTAGCGGCGCGCTACAGCATCCCGAACATCTATGGGAGCACGGCAGACCTCTTGGCCAAGGCGTCCGTGGACGCCCTGGCGGTGTTGTCGCCGCACCACCTGCATCTGCCCGCCGTCCGACTCGCCGCCGAGCGTGGCGTGCATGTCCTCGTCGAGAAGGCGCTGGCGCCGACGGTGGCCGATGCGGAGGCGATGATCGAGCTGTGCCGCTCACACCAAGTCGTCCTTGGCGGCATCCTGCAGTATCGGTTCACGCCCGGCGCGCGCCAGTTGCGCCGGATCGTACAGGACGGATCGTTGGGGCGGATCTTCTTCGCCTCGGTGTCCGCCAAATTCCGTCGGTCGGCCGACTACTATACTAGCGCGCCGTGGCGCGGCCGCAAGGCAGAGGCAGGCGGCGGGGCGCTCACCACACAGGCGATCCACACGCTCGACCTGCTCATTCACGCGATGGGGATGCCGCGTCGGGTGTTCGGGCGGGCGGCCACCGTCGCGCACCGAATCGAGGTCGAGGACGTGGCGGCCGGGCTCCTCGACTACGGGTCGAACTGCCTGGCCGTCGTCCAGACGACAACCGCGGCGGTGCCCGAACAGCCGCCGCAACTCGAAATCCACGGCGCGCGTGGCACGGCGGCCACCTTCGACAACCAGGGGCAGGTGCTGTTCTGGGCCAGCACCCTCGATCAGCCCGGGAGCCTCCCCGACCGCTGGCGCACCCACGCGACCGCCTATCAGGGGCAAGAGTCCGGAAGTTACAACCAGGCGGTGCTGGAACCGCACGCAGAGAACATCGCGGACTTCGTGGCCGCGGTCCGGGATGGGCGGGCCCCGCAGGTGGACGGGGTGGAGGCCAGCAAGGTGCTGCGGGTCATCGGTGCGCTGTACGCATCCAGTGCGTCGGGCACCTGGGTGGATCTCTGAGGGATTCGCGCCGAGCGATCGTCTCGATCGCCCCCGGCGGCCCCGACGGATCCGTATGGCAAGGAAGGAGGACGTCATGAGGACAGTGCTCAAGAGTGCGGCGGTTCTGCTGGGCGTGCTCGCCCTGACGGCGGTGCTGACGGTGCCCAGCGAGGCGGGCCAGCGGAAGTATGAGGGGGTGACGCTGCGGGTCATGCTCCCCGACGGCTTCACCGAGTCCAAGCCGGTCTACGACGCCCTGCTCGAGGCCGGGAAAGAGCTGGGAACCGATGTGAAGGTGAGTTGGTACTCCATGGATGAACTGCACGACAAGGCCCTGATCGACTTCGCGGCCGGGAACAAGGCCTGGGACATGCTCTTGGTGCATTCGCCCTCGCGGGGCAAGTGGGCGGACATGGGCATCATCGAGCCCCTGGGGAAGTACATCGCCGAACATCCCGGCGTGGTGGACAAGGCGAAGCTCGCGCTGGACGACTACTATGACATCTCGATCCGCAACTACACCCACAAGGGCGTCTGGCTCGGCCCGGCCCTGTACGTCACGGGCGTGGCGCTCTTCTACCGGACGGACCTGTTCAACCATCCGGACGAGAAGAAGAACTTCAAGGCCAAGTACGGCTACGATCTGAAGGAGCCGGCGACCTACAAGGAGTTCCGGGACATCGCGGAGTTCTTCACCCGGAAGAAGGGGCAGACCTTGGCGGGGAAGCGTGCTCACCGCCGACTTCTACGGGACATCCCACTCCGACAAGCCCGTGGGAAACCTCTGGCACGACTTCGTGAACTATCTGATGGCGTTTGGGGCGAATGATGTCTTCGATCCGAAGACCATGCGGCCGACCATCAACTCGCCCGAGGCCATCGAGGCCGGGAAATTCATGGTGGGCTTGGTCGCCCTTCATGCCCCCGGGCATCTGAACTACACGAGTGGCGAGTCCACGGCCCAGTTCGGCGCAGGGTAACGTGGCGATGATCATCGAGTACTTCCTGCGGTGCACCGACCTGGTGCTGAATCCCGCCAAGTCCAAGGTCGCGGACAAGGTGGCCTTCACGGTGCTGCCCTCGGTGCCGGGCGTCAAGGGGCGCGAGCATGCCGCCCATCACGGCGGCAATGTCCTCTCGCTGTATGGGCTGTCCGCGAACAAGGAGGCGGCGTACAAGACCATCGAATTGGCCTTCTCCAAGGAGATCATGCGGAAAGTGTATCTCGAGAAGTACGTTCCGTATGGCTGGATCCCGCCGCGCCCCTCGATCCTGAACGATCCGGAGATCCAGAAGCGGGTTCCCTGGATGAAGCCGGCGTTGACGAAGCTCATGGACCGAAAAGACATCTTCTACTTTGAGCTGTCCGCCCTGCCAGAGTACTTCAACGCGATCGACTCCATGGCCACCGCGCTCTCCAAGGCCATGTCGGGCGGCACGACCGTGGAGAAGGGATTCAACGACGCCCAGAAGGAAGCGGAAGCGGTCTTCAAGAAGGCGGGGTACATCAAGTAGCCTCACCAACGTCAGCGGCAGCCCGCCGAGGGGATGTGACGCATCGGCGCCATCCCCCCGGCGGGCCATCGCGATTCCCTCGGTAGGCAGGCTGTCGGGACGGTGCGGGGCGGGTGTGGACGGCGTGGTGGTGGCACGCCGAGTGGAGAACCATGGTGGCGACGCGTTACCGCAGGGGCTCCGGTGGGTTGTTGAGGAATCCCACCTTCATGTTTCTCTTGCCGATGGTGGCCTATCTGATCCTCTGGCGCGTGCTTCCCCTCCTCTATACCGTGTATCTGAGCCTCAACGATTGGAATCTGCTGAAGTCGGGCAAGACCTTCATCGGGCTGGACAATTACGTCCGCCTCGTCTCGGATGTCCGGTTCCACGATTCGCTGTGGCTCAGCTTCTTCTTCATGGTGGTGGCAACGGGGATTCAGACGATCCTCGGGACGGGGCTCGCGCTGGCCACGGATCGGAGTTTCCGGGGGCGGAGTTTCGTCCAGGGCTCGCTCTTGCTTCCGATGTTTCTGACGCCGGTGGCGGTCGGGTCGATCTGGTACATTCTCTTTCAGCCCAGCATCGGTCCGGTGAATTACCTGCTGAGCTTCGTGGGCCTCGGCCCGTACAACATGCTGGGCTCCGCCTCGACGGCGCTGTGGGCCATCGTCATCGCCGATACGTGGCAATGGACGCCGTTCATCTACCTGCTGGTCTTGTCGGCGCTGCAGGGGATCCCCGAGACGATCGTCGAGGCGGCCCAGATCGACCGCGCCTCGGATTTCGTCATCATCCGTCGGATCATTCTCCCCCTGATCAAGGGGACGATCCTCGTGGCCGCGCTGCTCCGTGCCATGGAGGCGTTTCGGGTGTTCCCGAAGATCTACGTCATGACCGGGGGCGGGCCCGGGCGGGCCACGGAGGCGTCCAGCATCCTGATCTACAAGACGGCGTTCCGGTTCTTCGAGATCGGCTATGCCTCGGCCATGACCATCATCATGCTCGTGCTGCTGGTCATGGCCTACGGCTTCTACCTGAAGATCGTGCGGAAGATGGCGGTCGAGTACTAACTCCGTCGGCGAAAGGGTCGGCAGACATGGTCGGGCAGCACTCTCGCGCGTCAAGAACGTCCTGACGGTCGTCGTCACGGGGGCCGCGATTCTCTGGACCCTGTTCCCGCTCTACTATCTCTTCCTGACCTCGGTCAAGTCCGGCAAGACGATCATGGAATACCCGCCCCGCTTCCTGGTCTGGCCGGACTTCGGGATCTATCAGCACATCCTCATCAAGGAGCACTTCTACTGGTTCTTCGTGAACAGCTTCATCATTTCCTCGGGCGCGACGCTCCTCGCCCTGGCGATCGGCGCGACGGCCGCCTTTGCGTTCTCGCACTGGAGCTTCCGCGGCAAAGAACCGTTGTTCCTGGCCAGCATGGTCGGGCGGATGTTTCCTCCCATCACGACCCTGATTCCGATTTACCTGGCGGTCAAGCTCCTCAACCTGGTGGACACGCACCTCGCCCTCATCATGATCTACGCCTCCTTCCAAGTGCCGCTGATCTTGCTCATCCTTCGGGACTTCTTCAATCAGGTCCCCCGCGAGATCACCGAGTGCGCGTACATCGACGGATGCTCCAGTTGGATGGTGTTCTATCGGATCGTCCTCCCGCTGGCCAAGAACGGGATCGTTGCCGCGGGCATCCTCTGCTTCGTGGAGGCGTGGAACGAGTTCATCTTTGCGCTCGTCTTGACATCGTTCAAGGCAAAGACCGCCCCGGTCGTGCTTGCCACGTTCGTGGAAAACGAGGGGTCGCTCCAGTGGGGAGCGCTGGCGGCGCTCGGGGTGTGGACCGTCATGCCCACCCTGCTCTTTATGTTATTCCTGAAAAAGTTCCTGATCCGAGGACTCACCATGGGTGCCCTCAAGGGGTAAGCAGGCGCCGAGCGTGCGGTGGGACAATGGAAAGGGAGAGGAGGCAGCGGTGAAGCCTGAGATGGCGTTGCAGGGGATCAGGATTCTGGATTTCTCGCGCTACATGCAAGGCCCTCACTGTTCGCAGATGCTGGGCGACATGGGCGCCGACGTGATCAAGGTGGAGCGCGTGGGAACCGGGGACGACAATCGCGGCCTCCCGTTCAACCGCATCCGGGGCGTGAATTCGTTCTTCCTCGCGTTGAACCGCAATAAGCGAAGCCTGACGCTCGACCTGAAGCATCCCAAGGCGAGAACGATCCTGGATCGGCTGCTGCCGACCTGTGACGTCCTGTTGGAGAACTTCCGCCCGGGCACGCTGGACAAAGTGGGCCTCGAGCTATGCGGACGTGGCGCCGCGGCAATCCCCGCCTGATCTACTGCAGTTGTTCGGGCTACGGGCAAGGAGGGCCCTACCGGGACAGGCCAGGGCAGGACCTCCTCGCGCAGGCCATGGGGGGCTTGGCCTCGGTGACGGGACGGACCGGGGGGTACCCGCGGACGGTCGGGAGCTACGTCGTGGATGCCTACGGTGCGATGCTCGCCGCGGTGGGCATCCTCGCGGCGCTCCAGGCGCGCACGCGGACCGGGCGCGGGCAAAAGATCGACGTGTGCCTGCTCGATGCCGCCCTCCACATGCAGTGCCAGGAATTGACCTACCACCTCAACGGGGGGCAGGCGGCACCGCGCGAGAACGACGAGGTCGGGCATCCGCTGGAGCCGGGACCCTACGGGGTCTATCCGACCGCCGACGGGCAGTTCGTGGCGGTGTCGTCCGGGCCGTGGCCGAACCTCTGCCGGGCGCTCGGCGTGCCCGCGCTGGAGCACGACCCGCGCTACGAGACGCCGCAAAAACGGCTGGAGCGCCGGCGCGAGGTGCAGGCCGAACTCGCGGCAATCTTCCGGCGGGAGCCGCGTGCCGTGTGGGTGGAGCGGCTGGCGGCCGAAGGCGTCTGGAGCGCGCCCGTCTATACCTACGCGGAAATCGACCAGGACCCCCAGGTGCAGTGGGGCGGGATGATCACCACCCTGCGCCATGCGGACATCGGCGAGTATCGAGTGATCGGCAACCCCGTGCACGATGAGCGACACGCCGCCGTCGTATCGGACGCCGCCGCCCCCGCTGGGCGCGGACACGGAAGCCGTCCTCGCGGATCTCGGGTTCGCGAAACACGAGATTGACGCGATGCGTGCGGAAGGCGCGGTGTGAGTCACGGCCGGGGAACCGGTCGCAACCTTGGGAGGCATCATGCGAAAGATCCGGTACTACGAGGACGTGGAGATCGGAGAAGAACTCGTCTCGCAGACCCGCACGATCACCGAATCGGATGTGGTGAGCTTCGCGGCGCTGTCGGACGACTGGAGCGAGCTCCATATTAGTGAAGAGTTCGCGCGCAAGTCAGCCTACGGCCGGCGCATTGCGCACGGCCTGCTCGGGTTAATCATCACCGAGGGCTTGAAGCTCCGCGCGGGCGCGGACGAGTTTGCGGGCATCGCGTCACTGGGCTGGACCTGGGACTTCAAGGGGCCCATCTTCCTCGGCGACACGATCCATGTGCGCGGCCGCCTGCGCGACAAACGGAAGACGAAGACGCAGGGCCGCGGCATCTTCTTTCTCGCCCTCCAGGTGGTCAATCAGCGCGGCGAGGTCGTCCAAGAAGGCGAGCATCGGCTCATGGTGGAAACGCGAGAGAACACCCAGAGCGCGTACGCGAGCTGAGTCGTGGCGGGCGCGGCGGCGGGGCCGATGATCCGTCTGGACCCAGCCTAAAAGGAGGAGCCATGGAGCACGGCGCGGCATTGCGAAGCAAGCTGGGGTTGCCACCCATCAGCCAGATTGGCATCGTGGTGCGGGACATGCAACGCGCGGTCGAGTTCTACGAAAGCGCGTTTGGCCTCGGACCGTGGACTGTCTACGAGAGTACGCCGGATAAATACTGGTTCAAGGGCACGCCCTCACACATGCGGCTCCGGCAAGGCAAGGCGACGTTGGGGGGCATCGAGCTCGAGCTCGTGCAGCCGCTGGAGGGGGAATCGCCCTTCCATGAATTCGCGGCGACGCAGGGCGAGGGGTTGCACCATATCGCCTTCAATACTGAGGACTTCGACGGGATGGTCCGGAAGTTCCAGGAGGCGGGCTTCCAGGCACTCTTGCTCGCGGAAGCCTACGTCCCGACGTACAAGGGGACCGTTCGCGCCTGCCATTTCGATACGCGCGCGGTGGGCGGGGTGATCTTCGAGGTGCTGTGGAAGTCGTGGCTGGTGAAATCGTGAGGGCGAGCCATCCGCGCTGAGACGTGCGAGGGCGTATCGGCGGCGGCGGGCTTGGCGGGTAAGCCGCACCGCAGAGGTGCGACCGGCGTGCGCGGACCCGTAAGGTGGGGGGGCTATGATTGCGGTGAAGACCTGGCAAGAAACAGCGGTGGAGCAACTGCGGGAGGCGATTATCCGGGGGGCATATCAGCCCGGGCAGCGACTCAAGCAGCAAGAGCTGGCGCGCACCCTCGGGTGTAGCCCCGTTCCCGTGCGGGAGGCGTTGCATCGTCTGGCGGCCGAGGGGTTCGTCGTGATCGACCCGCAACGCGGCGCCCGCGTCGCCGATTTCAACAGCCGCGAACTGGAGGAAATCTACGAGATGCGGATGATGTTGGAGGGACGCGCGGCCGCAGCGGGCGGCGGCGTGCATGACGCCCGAGACAGCGCGGCGGCTGCGGGCCATCCTCGACAAAATGGAAACCCCAGACATCGTCGCCGGTCGACTGGGTGCGGCTCAACTGGGAGTTCCACGACAGCCTGTACGCGTCGCGCGGAGCAGGAGTTCCTGCGCAAGACCATTTCCAATCTGCGGCGGAGCATGGAACCGTATCTGCGATTGGACGTTGCGCAGGTGGGGAACTACACCGCGGGGCGGCGCGAGCATCGCGCACATCCTGCAGGCGTGCGTGCGCGGGGACGGGAAATTGGCCGCGCGGCACACGACCGCGCACCTGCGGCGGACCGCGCAGGGCCTCATTTCTTATGTGCAGAGCCACTGGAAATAGCCGCACCGCGAGTCCCGGGGTCGGTATCAGTACACAACCACATCAGATGGGGCGTCCGTACCGCCCAGCAGACGACTGGAGGAGGTGTCCCGTGAAAAAAATCATCAATGACCCCTTTGCCTTCGTGGACGAGATGCTGGAAGGCATCATTCTTGCGCATCCGGGCCGGCTCAAGCTGGTGGGTGCGGATAAGCGGGCCGTCGTCCGGGCGGACGCCCCGGTGAAGGGAAAAGTCGGCATCGCAACCGGCGGCGGATCGGGCCACCTGCCGGTGTTCATGGGGTACGTCGGCAAGGGCTTCGTGGACGGCTGCTCGATCGGCAACGTCTTCTCGTCCCCCACGGTGGAGCAGATGCTGGCGGCCACCCAGGCCATCAACGGTGGCGCCGGCGTGCTCTACCTGTACGGCAACTACTCGGGAGACGTGATGAACTTCGGCATGGCGGCGGAGATGGCAGACGCCGAGGGCATCAAGGTGGAGACCGTCCTGGCTGCCGACGACGTGGCCTCGGCCCCCAAGGGCCAGGAAGCCAAGCGGCGGGGCGTGGCCGGGATCTTCTACGCCTACAAGCTGACCGGGGCGAAGGCCGAGACCAAGGCCCCCCTGGCCGAGGTCGAAGCGCATCGCCGAGAAGGCGATCGCCGCACACGCGTTCCATGGGTGTGGCCCTGTCTCCGTGTACCGTGCCCGCTGCGGGCCGCCCCACCTTCACCCTGGGCGAGGACGAGATGGAGATCGGGATGGGCATCCACGGGGAGCCGGGCGTCCGCCGCGGCAAGCTGGAGCCGGCCGACCGGATCACCGCGAATCTCACGGAGACCATCCTGGCCGACCTGGATCTGGCCAAGGGCGACGAGGTCTCGGTCCTGGTCAACGGCCTGGGCGCCACCCCCAAGGAAGAGCTGTACGTCATGTACCGCAAGGTCCACCAGATTCTGACTGGCCGAGGCATCACGATCCATCGACCCTACATCGGCGAGTACGCGACCTCCATGGAGATGGCCGGGGCCTCCGTGAGTCTCTGTAAACTGGACGGGGAGCTCAAGACGCTGCTCGACGCCCCCGCGTCCACGCCCTTCGTGGAGTTGGTGTGATATGCGCGCCACGATCACGACCGCCGACGTACTCGCCGTCCTCAAGAAGATGGCGCCGGCCATGGTGGGGCACAAGGACGATCTCTGCCAGCTGGACGCCGCCATGGGCGACGGCGACCAAGGGCATCACCATGGCCATCGGGTTCCGGGCCATTGCGTCTGCGATTGAGGCCCTGAGCGGCCAGGACATCGGCACGATTGTGACGAAGAGCGGGCTGGCCTTCAACGGTGCGGCCGCCTCGACCATCGGCGCGCTCTTTGCGACGGCGTGCATGCGGGCTGGCCGCGAGGTCAAGGGGAAGAACGAGATCGGTGTAGCCGACCTCGCCAACATGATGGAGGCGGCGTTCGCCGGCATTCAGGAGCGGGGCAAGGCACAGGTGGGCGACAAGACGGTCCTGGATGCGTTGGCCCCCGCGGCCCAGGCCCTCCGGGCTGCCGCCGATGCGGGCGTTCCGCTCCCGGAGGCGTTGCGCGCGGCGCTGGCCGCTGCGGAACAGGGACTGCGGGCCACCATCCCGCTGAAATCCAAGGTCGGGCGCGGCGCGTGGATTGCCGACCGAACGATGGGCCACCAGGATCCGGGCGCCACCTCCTTCTGCCTGATGCTCAAGTCGGCGGTGGAGTATCTGACCAGCGACCCCGGGAAATAGGCCCTGCACAGGGGAGGATCAGTGTGAAAACACTCCATGGCGTGACGGTGGCGATGGTGTCGCCGCTCGATGGGTCCGATCATGTCGACGAAGCGGCGCTGCGGCACCTCACCGGCTTCCTGATCGAGAAGAAGGTAGACTGTCTGTATCCCGCGGGAACCACCGGCGAGATGTTCCGGCTCTCGGTTGCGGAGCGGAAGCGCATCGCGGAAATCGTCGTGCAGGAGGCCAATCATCGGCTGCCGGTCTTCATCCATGTGGGCGCCATGCGATTGGATGACACCCTGGATTTGGCGCGGCATGCCCACCACATCGGCGCCGACGGCGTCGGGGCCGTCACGCCGAGCTATTTCGGCGTGAACAACCGCGAGATGGAAGAGTACTATGTGGCGGTCGCCAAGGCGGTGCCGGGCTCTTTCCCCGTCTACCTGTATAACATCCCGCAATTGGCTGCCAACGACCTCACCCCCGCCGTGATCGAGAGAATCCTCACGAGATGCCCGAATGTGATCGGGCTGAAATACAGTTACGCGGACATGGCGCGGACGCTGGAGTATCTCCGCATCGACGAGGGCAGGTTTGCAGTCATCCACGGGGCAGACCACCTGTTCCTCTCCATGCTCGTGATGGGGTGCGCCGGAACGGTGTCGGGCGTCGCGGGCATCTATCCTGAGCCGTTTGTCGACGTCTATCGGGCATTCAAGGCGGGGGACCTGCAGCGAGCGATCACGTATCAGGGCATCGCCGCGCGACTCGATAAGACGCTCAGGGGCGGCAGCAACATGGCGTATTACAAAGCCGCCTTCAGACGGCGCGGGATCGACGTCGGGCACATGCGTGGCCCCCAGTTGGATTTGACGGCCGAAGAGGAGCGTCAAGTGGCGGCGGAGCTTGCGGAACTGGAAAAAGAGTTTCCGCCCCATTGGGGTGTTCGCGCATAATCACGGGTCGTGCCCAGAGGGCACATTCGAGGCGGCTGGGGATTGGATCAAGGTCGTACCGCACGTCGGCCTGAGCGGGAGCGCACGCCGTTGCGATGCCACGCGGGACGTGAACGCAAAGCGTCTGGGGCCGGACGGATAGTGGCGCCCGAGGCGTCGATCCCGGCCCGGGTCGGGATCGAACACGGCGGGGGCCGCCGAGACGCCACGTCCGCCGCCCGCCCGCGCCGGCAGGAGCGTTCAGGGCACCCGCCGGAGAACGCTCGCCCCCGCAGCGGTCTAGCGCCGTTCGTCACGCCGCGGCCGAGCCCGACGCGACATGCACCATGACCGGCACCGTCGCAGCGCACCGTCGGTTCCCGCTCGTTCCGCTGCTGTTCCTCAGTGGGCTTCTCTATTTGAATTTCACGAGTCGGGTGATCCTTGCGCCACTCCTCCCATTGCTCGAGACGGAGTTGGGGTTGGGGCATGGTGCGGTCGGATCGCTTTCCTCTTCCAGGCAGTCGGCTATTCCCTTGGCCTGCTCGCGGCGGGCTGGACCGCCTGGCATCTCGCGCATCACGGCACCATCGTGCTGTCGGCGCTCGCCCTTGCTACCTCGCTGCTCGCCCTTTCGCGCGTGCCGTCGCTCGGAATGATGCAGGCTTGTCTCGTCCTGCTCGGCATCGGGGCCGGGCTGTACCTGCCGTCGGGGATCGCCACGATCGCCGACATCACCGCGGAAAGTCAATGGGGTCGCGCCACCGCCATCCACGAGCTGGCCCCAGCTATCGGTTTCATCACAGCTCCACTTGTCGCTGAAGCATTGCTCCGGTGGTTATCGTGGCGGGGGATCTTGGGCGTGCTCGGTGTTGTGCTGCTCGTCGGCGCGGTGGTGTACGCACGCTGGGGGCAGGGTGGACGCCAGCGCGCGGAGCCGCCGTGCCTCCGCACGATGGTCGCACTCGCCACCGACCGAATGCTCGTGCGAATCTCGGTGCTCTTCATCCTCGCGGTCGCAGCCGGGTACGGGCTCTACGCTATGTTTCCGCTGTTTCTGGTGGCGGAACGAGGAATGGACCGCGCCGCGGCGAACACGCTCGTCGGGCTCTCGCGCCTGGTCACGCTGCCGATGATATTCATTGCGGGGTGGCTGGCCGACCGGCTCGGCCATCGTCGCGCCCTCGCCCTGTTTCAGGGCGCCACGGGAGGACTCACCGTTCTCCTGGCCCTCGCACCGGGCCCGTGGATGACGGGGTTGGCGGTGGTGCTGCAGGCTGGCGCGAGCGTCTGCTTCTTTCCCGCCTACTATCCCCTGGTGAGCCAGCTTGTACAACCCGCGAAGCGCCACTTGGCCATCTCCGTTGTGAGCCTTGCGGGGATGCTCTTGGGGGGCGGGCTCACACCGCCCATGATCGGGTACCTTGCCGAACGGTGGTCATTTGCGGCTGGGATCCTTGTTGTCGGCGTGCTGACGTTGGTGTCGCCGGCCCTCCTGTGGTCCGCAAGACCTCCATCTCGTAGCGACGCGTACTGAAAAACCCCTCGCGAAAAGTCCCGGGGCGTATTGAGCAGTTCGTGGCCTTTGCCGGCTTCGACACGGGAAATCAG
>CAVOIV010000003.1:0-27455 GCA_963695995.1 uncultured Methylomirabilota bacterium | reverse complement strand
TATGCCCTGTTGCTGGTTCAGTTTGTATTGCTCCGTCCGCTCATCCCCAACGACGTTGTGGAATCTTTGGACGTGGCGGGCGGCGAGCAGCGGGACGTGACCCTCAAGGAGGTTCTCAAGAAACAAGTAGCCCAAGGCGAGCGCCTCCTGCGCAGCTCTCTCGTGCGGCAGGGCGTGACGCCCGACGAGGCGAACGACCAGGCGCGGGACGCCTGGAGAGATATCCAGCCCGTCGCGGACTTCATCGCGGATCAGGCGAACCTCTTCTCCGTGAAGCCGCTCCTCATGGTGGACCTCGCGCAGATCCTCGGGGGCCGCGGCGATAGTCGGGTCCGAGTGGCGGTCGGGGGCGGGCTCCAGCTCACCGTCGTCGTCGCCCGTTTCGAGATCGGCTATCTTTATGCCGTGCAACGCGCCCCCGGCGACGATCGCGGGAACCTGTTCGCCCGCCTGATCTTCCAGAATCTGTTTTGAGATTCTGGGACACCATCGAACAAGTGCGCGCACGGTCCGGTCCCCCGGAGGACACCCCATGTCACCACGTCTGCTGACAGCAGGTGAGTCGCCGCGCGCGGGTTCGATCCTTTTCCGCACGTGACATTGCAAGGTTGCTTCGGAACGAACATCCCCCATCAGGAAGGCGTCCGCGCGGGGAGAGCGGCCAACCGCGTGGTGGGCAAGTCACGATTCGGCGGAATAGAGCCACGCGCGACTCGCGCGTTCCCAGCGTCGGGCCAGCGTGATCGCCCAGGGTCGCGGCACCCCCCAGCGGACCAAGGCCGCCATCAAGTGGAGCGCGTTCAATCGGTGCTGCACCCAGCGGAGGCCCACCGAGGCACGGCCCCTGGACACCCGCCGAGATGGCCGACCGGCGGTCCGGCGGCGTGCGATCGGCGGGCTCGGCCGGTTCTGCCGCAGGGCGGGACGGGGCGCGGGACCGCCCGAAAGCGTTGCAGCCACATGTCGCTCACACAGGTGCGTTTCCCAATCCCGGTACGCCAACGCGCGTTCCTCCGTTACTGACTTTTACGAACCTGCCCCCGGCTTCCTGGGTGTGCCGTGACCTCTCGGGGCGTGAAGTTCGATACAGGAGTATGCGAGTGTGCAATGGGCATGCCGGGAACCAAACCGCGGAGCCGTGTGCCGCAAAGGGAAAACGGATCTACCTAATAGACATTGGCCTTGAGGTCATGGCATTCGCGGAACCCCGCCGTTCTGTGCAACGCACCGTGCCGCGTCTGGACGTGGCGCGCTGTCCCCTTTCCCACGCCTGTGGCACCCCCTCGGCCACGGCAGATTAAGCCGACACGCCGTGGCGGTTCGGGAAGCGGGACACGCCCGCAGGGCGATAATGGGCGCTCCAAACCCCGGCGGATCCTGCGTGGTGCCGTGTGGAGCGGTAGACGTGTCGCAGGGATTCGCTCACGCTGGGCGACGCGTCCGTTTTTGCATCGTGCGGAGGCGGTGCCTCTGGTTTGATTCCGGCGCGGTGTCCCTTTGAAGGGTTTGACAGCATGCTGGGGGCGCCACCCGGAGGTCGGCGCGGAGGTGCGGTCGCCGCAACTATGTCGCGGCCAGGGCACCGTCCGCCGCCCGTCGCTTCAATATCGGGGAACGGAGGACCCGCAGACCTGGGCGAACTCGAGCGTGGCGAATTTGCGTGCGGAAATCGAGGGGCCCGGCCGCGAGCAGTGGCGGATGAAGAGTTGCACGAGGTCGTTGGCGACCTGTTCTGCGGTCTTCCCTTCGATCATTCGGCGCTCCACCATGGCGACCAGTGCGCCGTCTCTGAGCAGCACCAGCGAGGGCGACGACGGCGGGTATCCGACATGCAGCGCCCTGACCCGCTCGACGGCGTCGTGCTCCATGCCGGCGAAGACTGTGACGAGGCGGTCGGGGATGACGGGGTGCTGGAGGGCCAACGCCACACCAGGCCGCGCACTGCCCGCAGCGCAGCCGCAGACCGAGTTGATCATGACGAGCAGGTTCCCGTCGTTTCACCGACGACCTTGTCGATGTCCTGCGCTGTCCGGAGATCCTCAAACCCGACGGCCACGAGTTCGTCGCGCATCGGCTGCACAGCCTCAAGGTCATACGTCGGTCCCCGATCAACCTTCTGTTCCGGCATTTCCACCATCCTCCTTTGTTCGTGCGCCCTCTCTCCCGCCCGGTCCGGCGCCGGCGGAGGTTGTGGCGCGGGCTCGTCGCCGTCCGAGGTCACCGATGGCTCCGCGGTGCCGCCCGCTCCACCAGTAGGCGCTGAATCGCCAGGGAGAGGTCGAGGCGGCTGACTGGTTTCAGAAGCGTCGCCCGGACCCCCAACTGTCCGGGCCTCGCCCCGGCCGCCCGGGGAAGTCGCCGGTGCACAGGATGATGGGGAGGCGCGGGCGCAGCCGTAAGATCTCCTGGGCGAGGGCGTCGCCGGTCAGCTGCGGCATGGTCTGATCCGTGATCACCAGGTCAAAGGCGTCCGGCGCGTCCCGGAAAGCCTCCAGGGCGGCGCGGCTGTTCGTGTGGGCGGTGACCCGGTACCCGAGGTCCGTGAGCGCGACCGTCCAGATTCGGACGTAGCGCCGCCTCGTCGTCCACGAGTAGGAGGTGTTCCCCGTGGCCGTGCAGCGGCTCTGGTGGGGACGGCGGGGTGGTCGCGAGATCGTCACAGCGGGGGAAGTAGAGGTCAAAGCGCGTCCCGCGACCGGGTGCGCTCTCGACGGTGATGGCCCCGCCGTGGCCGGTGACGATGCCGTGGACCACGGCCAGACCCAGGCCCGTCCCCTCGCCGAGCGGCTTTGTGGTGAAGAACGGCTCGAAGATCCGCGCCAGAACGTCGTGGGGCATCCCGTGGCCGGTGTCCCGGATGGTGAGTTTCGCGTGGGGACCGGGCTGAAGAGGGGGGTGCGCCGCGGCAAAGTCCGCATCGAGGTCGACCACGCGCAGGTGGAGGTCGAGTACGCCTCCCCGGGGCCGCATCGCGTGCTCCGCGTTCGTGCACAGGTTGAGGAGGACCTGGTGGAGTTGGGTTGGATCGGCCAGGATCACGGCGGGGGCGGCGTCCACGAACTGACGGAAGTCGATGGTGGAGGGTAGGGACGCCCGAAGGAGGTGTTGAACCTCCCTCACCACGGTGTGGAGTGCCACCGGCCGGCGTTCGTGGTGGGTCCGGCGGCTGAACGTGAGGATCTGTCGGACGAGGTCCGTGGCGCGCTTCACGGCGGCCAGAAGGTCCTGCAAATGGTCTTGCGCGGGGGAGGCGTTTGGGATGCGGAGCGCGGCGAGCTCCGCGTCGCCGGCAATGATGTTCAAGAGGTTGTTAAAGTCGTGCGCGATGCCGCCTGCCAGGGTGCCGATGGCCTCCATCTTCTGGGCCTGGCGAAGCTGGGCCTCGAGCGCTTCCGCTGGGTGATGTCGCGCCCGATGGCCGACATGCCGATGATGGTGCCGCCGCCGTCCTTGATGGGGGAGATGCTGAGAGACACCTCTACCCCGGTGCCGGCCTTGGTCCACCCCACCGTCTCGTAATTCACGACGGAGTCTCCGCGCCGGACCCGCTCCAAGAGCCGTGACAACTCCGCGTGGCCGTCGGGCGGGACGAGGAGCGCGAAGGGCCGCCCAACCACCTCCGATGCCGCATAGCCATAGAGCCGCTCCGCCCCGGCATTCCATGTGACGATGGTCCCGTCGAGGGCTTGACCGATGATGGCGTCATCCGAGGACTCCACGAGGGCGGCGAGCCGCTGGAGGCCCGCCTCCGCCTGCTTGCGTTGTGTGATGTCGCGGAGCCGGACGCTGAGGACGGTCTCGCCCTTCACCGTGAACTTCGAGATCGTTGCCTCAGCCGGGAACTCGGTCCCGTCCTTGCGGACGCCAACGATGGCGCCGCGCTCATTCATGGGGCGCAGGGCATCGCCAGACTCGGCGAACCGGGTCACGTGGGCGCGATGGCTCTCCGAGAACCCCGGCGGGAGCAAGAGGTCGAGCGGCCGGCCGATCATTTCGGCTGCCCGGTATCCGAAGATGGCCTCCGCACCCTGGTTGAACAGGCGGATGCGGTGATGGACATCGATGGAGATAATGGCATCCTCCGAGAGTTCCACGATGTTCGCGAAGTAGGCCTGAAGGAATGGGAGATCCGGTTCCGGGTCGGCCCGGGCCGTTTGCCGTTGGACCCCTTGGGGGCGTGGCGGACGCATCCTCAGAACGTTCCGAAGGCGCGCGGAAATCCCGGACATGCGGGCGCGGAAGATACCCATCAGCATCTGAAAAACGCCGGAGGTGACTCCCGGCGGTAAGGGCGAGAGGGGACTTCCCGGGTTGGGCATAGGGGCTCCTGTCACATTGCGCAGGGGGCTCCAGGTATCGGATGCCTGCCGCGCTGTCGAGCGGGAGGAATAGGGTGGACTGACCGCGTGGGCTGGGGGTCGAGGCCCTCCTGCGTGACGAAGAAACAGGACTCGTCTGGTGTGAGATGAATCTTATCGGAAGGTGTCGGCGGTGTCAAGCGCAAGAGAACGGGAAAGAGAACGGGTGCAAGACGAAACACCGCAAGAGGAAACAGGGGTCAGCGAGCCCATACGAACACGGGTCTGCTCCGCGGCAGGGCTGAACGGCCGATAAGCGGAAACCAACAAGAAGACGAGGAAATCGCCCCTTGGACCGCAGCAACGGGTCGTTCGCGAGGAACACATTGTTCAACGAGCGTCACCCCGCGCGGGGTCGAGATGAAAATATGCGGGCAGCGTCAGTCAGTCGGGGATCCTCAATCGGCCCGCCCACCGTAAAGTGGTACAGGCTCTGGAAGCGATCGTCCCGCAGGCCCAGCACGTCATGGAACGCGTCGTCGAAGTAGCAGCCGATCCCGGTGCCCCGGAGGCCCGCCGCCTCGGCTTCGAGGTACAGCACCTGCCCGAGGAGGCCGGATTCCCAGAACAGGCGGCGATACCACCAGGCCCCGGCGGCCCGGATGCTGTCGGCAAAATCGGCGATCATGCCGAGACTGAAGGCGCCGCCCCCGGCGATCTCCTGATGGCAACTCACCACCTCGGCCCGCTCCCGGAAGTCTCCCGCTGCCAATGCAAACAGGGGGAGGGACTCCGGACAGCCTTCCGGCCGTGTCCAGGAGAAGTCGGCCCCGAGGCTGGCCCGGAGGCGGGCGTGAGCCGCCCGGTTGCGTTCGAGGAGGTACAGACCCGGGGGCACCCCCTGGACCCGGTGCACGAAGAGGCCGCAGTGCAGATGCGCGGGCCACGGCCAGACGTCCCAGGGGGGCACGGCGGGCCGGGGCAGCAGGCGGTCCAGGATGGCGTAGAAGCGCGCGGCCTCCATCGCTGTGGTGCCGTCGAGCGCCAGGCAGCTCCGGCGCTGTTTGATCAGCCGCACCGCGCTGCGTGGGGCAGGGCCATCGGATGGCGCGGACGCCACGGCGGCTCTGGTCGCTGGGGAGCGTCGTTGTCTGGCTGCCAGGTTCGCCCCGCGCCGTCCGCGCGCCAGGTCGCCTCGGCGGCCGTCGTCAATGGCTGGCCAGGGGACATGGGCAGGGCTGAGGGGGTTGGCCCGGCCGGTCCACGTTCCCGGCCTGGAGCACCGCCCCAGCGCCGCCAAGTCCAGACCTGCCACCTCCTCCCCGTGCGCGGGCCGGGGAGAGGGGCCGACCAGTAGCAGCGCGTCCGGATGCTCGCGGTCCGCCTCGGCAATACCGGCGACGCTCTCCGGCTGGGCCAGCCCCAGCACCGCGACAACGGCCGGATCCGAGGCATCGGCGAGCAGCCGGGCCGACCATCCGAGCGTGGCGGCTGCGTAGCGCACGGCGGCGATGGCATGGCCGACATCGTGCTGGCAATAGCGGAAGGCGCGCTCGCCGTACTTCCAGGCCTCGCGCCAATGGATCGAGGAGAGCCCCACGAGACAGGACGCGGGCGGGAGCACCGCGGCCAGCTGCCGGGCGGCGCGCCCGTCCAGAGCGCACCGCCGTTCCAGGGCGTGGTCGCGGCTGACGTAGTGATAGACCCCGGCCGTGAGGCCCGGCATCGCCGGCAGGATGGCATAGCCCTCCGTGGGGTGCAGATTGCCGCTGGACGGGTTGCACCGCAAGGCCCAGCGATTCCCGGCGTACTGTTTCCAGGCGGACAGCCCCAGGGCCAGCTCGAATAGCATGGCCACGCTCGTCTGATCGAGCGGCAGGGGCGGGACGGCGCCGGGGCAATAGAGGGCCGGATAGGCTGTGGTGAGCCGGTCGGCCAGCAAGGGAAGGTCCACCCGGTCCGCACCACCGAACGTGCGAAACGGATCCGGCTGGGTGGCCCAGTCCAAGTACCCCGGCGACGCCGCGTAGCGGTGCAGGTGGTGTTTGGTGCGGCGGTGGTAGGCCAGCACCGCGTCGATGGCAGGATCGTCCTGGGACATCGTCAGTCCAGTTCGACCAGCACGTCATTCCCTTCGACGCGGACGCGAAAACTCCGGACACTCGCGCGCGCGGGCGGCCCGGTCACGGCGCCCGTCTGCACATCGAACGTGGCGCCGTGCCATGGGCAGGTCACAATGGCTCCTTGCAACTCGCCTTCCCCTAGCGGTCCCCCGCGGTGCGGGCAGGTGTCGTCAATCGCGCAAAACGTGCCGTGCACATTGAACAGGGCAATCGGTTGCCCCTCGGCGTCCACCGTCGTCCCTGATCCCGGCGAGAGGTCAGTGACGTGTGCCACCTTGATGGTCTTTGTCATAATGGGTTCTCCTTCATCGTGTGGGCGCGGATCCAGCGACGGCGTATAGTCGCGGAGACGCTGCCCGGCCCATTCCGCTCTCCTGGCGCGCGCGTGACAACCCTGTCGGCGCGGGTGCGGGTCGCGTTCTGCCTGCGAGCGGCCGCAGTCCCTTGAGCGGGCGTCACCGGTGAACGGAGCGTGTTGCGGGGCGCCGGGCGGCGCTGGATCCGTCGTGCACGGTCACGCAACCGTCACCGCCGGTGACCGATACACGTCCTGGATTGCGTTGAGCAGAGCGATCCCGTCGGGCATGGGGCGCTGGAAGGCCTTCCGGCCCGAGATCAGGCCCATGCCGCCCGCGCGTTTGTTGATGACCGCGGTGGTCACGGCTTCGACTAGGTCGTTCTGGCCCGACGGGCCGCCGCTGTTGATGAGACCGATGCGGCCCATATAGCAGTGGGCGACCTGGTAGCGGGTCAAGTCGATCGGGTGATCGCTCGACAACGCCGTGTACATCCGCTCGTCCCATTTGCCGTACGTTGCCCCTCCCGCATTCAACGCTTTGTAACCCCCCGTGTTCTCCGGCAACTTCTGCTTGATGATGTCCGCTTGGATCGTGGCGCCCAGATGATTGCCCTGCCCGGTGAGGTCCGCCGAGACATGGTAATCCCGGTCCTGCTTGAACGCAGGGTTGCGCAGATAGCACCACAGAACGGTCGCCAGGCCCATCTCGTGGGCCAGGGCGAATGCCTGGCTAATCTCGGTGATCTGCCTGCCGCTGTCCGGGGACCCGAAATAGATCGTCGCGCCGACCGCGGCCGCGCCCATCTCCGCACACGACCTGATCGTGCCGAACAGGATCTGGTCCGACCTATTCGGATACGTCAGCAGTTCGTTGTGGTTGATCTTGACGAGCAGCGGGATCTTGTGAGCGTATCGGCGTGCGACGGCGCCCAACACGCCAAAGGTGGACGCGACCGCGTTGCAGCCACCTTCGAGGGCGAGTCGCACGATGTTCTCCGGGTCGAAATAGGCCGGGTTCTTGGAAAAGCTTGCGCCCGCCGAATGCTCGATGCCCTGATCTACCGGCAAGATCGAGAGATACCCGGTGCCCCCGAGTCGGCCCGTGCTGAACATGCGTTGCAGGTTCACCAGCACCCGATTGTTGCGATCGGACAGGGCAAAGATCCGGTCAACCCAATCGGGGCCAGGAAGCTGTAGTCGCTCTTTTGGAATCTTCGGCGTCTTGAAGCCCAGGAGGTATTCCGTTTTCTCGCCGAGCACGTCCTCGATCGTGGTCGCCATCGCAGTTCCCCTCCTCCCCGCGCTTTGCACGCCCACCCACAACGGGGACAGCCGCCGGGCAGCGGTCGAGTTGCCTTGGCACGAATGGTCCCGGCGATTGTCGATTCCACGTCAATCGTCCCCAGGCTTCCGGCAACCGGAAATCGCTCGAGCGCCTCCAATTCGTGTGGTGCCGCTGCGCGGTCCGCAAGGAGCTCGCCCTGGCACCCTGGACGACAATGATCAGGTCATACGTCCGATAATCCTTCCCCGCGCCGAGTGTACAGATGTGCGTGAACGCCAGCACGGTCCATCGCTCGGCGTCGACCACCACCGTCAATATCACAGGGACATCTCACGGGCCCGGTGGTAGGCGAGCGGGGAGAAGGCCAAGAGGGGAGGACGTGCGCCGATCGGCGCAGCGCTGCGGCATTGCATACAGGGCCGGTGCCGACTGCGTCCACCCACGCCCGGCGCGCGTCATTCTCCTTACGGATGGTGGGGAATTCGTGAGCCTTTCGTTCGCCGGGGTGTCCACACGAACAGACCCGGAACGGAAGGCACTTTCCGCAGGTCCCGACGTGTGGTGCGGACGGCGAATGTAATGCGCGAACGCTGGGGTAATGGTGCAACGGTCGCACGGAACCAGGATCACGGCATGGTCCTCGGTATGCACAGCCCCACCGGTGTCCACGCGGACACATCGGCGCCCCGTCCAGGCGCAAGGAGCATGGAGGAGGAAGGGGAAAGGGAAATGGCAGAATTCTTCGTGTATACTTGTCGCCAGTGTCACGTCGCATATGTGGGTGCGCTCGAAACCACCGATCGGCTGCCGGAATTCGAGGATCGGACCGGACTCTGTGGCAAGTGCCTGGAACACCTCATCGGGTGGTGTCCGGTTGAGGAGGAGGTGGAGAGCCGAGAGGACAACGCTGGGGCAGCCCCGAACGCCTAAAGGCGGCATTCGGCCCAATCAGAAGTTGGGGTTGATGTTGACCTCGGCGCACAACATGCGCGCTTCGAGAGTGGTCATGAAGGGGTTGTTCGATATGCACACGAGGCGAGACGCCCCGAGGCTTTGCTTTTTGATCAGCGGCGACGCGGGGCCGATCGCTTCCTGCGGGACCCGGTACAGATCGCCGCTGCCCCGTTCCACGTATACACCCGGTTCGTGGATGTCATCCCACGAAACTTCCGTAAACGCCAGCCGGTGAGCGGGCTGCGCGGACACTGTCACGTTATGCTTCTCCGCCATGGCCCATCCTCCTTGCTGCTCGGGCGTCTCTCCGGTCTCCACGCTCCTCGAAAATAATGTGTAACGCTCAAGCGTGTGTGTCAAGAGTAAAAACGTCCGCTTTTGATAACTACCGAGAAACACAGGCCGTGATCTGAAGAGCGATCACCTGTCGTTCCCGATCAGTGGGCCTGCTCGTTGGAGTTGTTTTCTGCGACGGTCTGCAGCACACTTCCCGCCTCGGGCATTCGTTTCACCGAAGCGCCACCGTCCTAGTGTGGTGAATCGTAGGTTCGCTGCCAATGTCCCGGCCAGAGGGACACCCCTCAGCCGCCTGGCGCCTCGTCGAGAACCGGGCGGCCTTGCTCCGGGTCGGCCCCCGGAAACCGGGGGCCTCCGGACCGGACCCGGCCGCCCCGCGGGCGCAGCGTCTTCGGGGTGCCCCTCTGGCCTTGAAATATGTTGGCGAACTTCTAACTCAGGACACCAGATCGGGACGCACGGGGGTCGCGCTGTGACGGCGTTCTCGGCCAGTCTGGTCCGTTCGCGCGCGGGGGAGCCCCTCGCCCTTCAACATCAGCAGGCCGGTTCCCAGGCAGCGCTCCGGCGACCCCACGTTCGCCGGAGCGATCACAACTGCTGGTCGTTCGTGGTTGTCCCGACGGCGGACACGCTGGCACGAGGTCGTTGCCGTTCGGGCCCGGCGACCGGGCTCGCCTCGCAACGCACGAGCCGTCCTGTACGCGCGGCCGGCCTCCGTCGAACGGGACATGCCTGGAGACCGGCGATTTGTCGTTTGGGACCCGGCGCGTTGGATGCCGCGGTCGCGCGTGCCCTCATGCGGTCGGCGAGGAGACGCTCAGCGCGCCCTGGAGGAGGTTTGTGGGGTCGTAGTGGCTTTGATGGCGCGCAGTCGTTCCAGGTTCGGCCGTAGACGGCGTGGACCAGGGCGTCGCGGCCCTCGCCCTGCCCGATACGCGCGACCGTGCGCCGCCCCTCGACCTCCGCGGAGCGGGTCGGTCCCCTGCTGGGACGGGCAGGGGGCAGAGGTGCCCAGGCGCGCCATTCCCACGTTTTCGCAGGTGAATCTGGCGAGCGCCATCCGGTGAATCCGAATCCATCCCGCACTTCCATGGGAAATCCAGACCCACAACTCGCCGGCGACACGGCCCGCATCCGATGGGCCGCCTACCGGCCAGTGGTTATGGAAATCGGCGGGGGCCGCGCGGCTGCAAGGGCGCTCTTGGCATTCCGATTGCGAAGGAATGTCTCCGGTTGCAAGACAAATCAGGGTATCGAGGCGGTCGCGCGAGGAAGAGGGGAAGGATGATGCGGATTTGTCTCGAGGTTTTCACGGCATCCACGGACCGCGAGTGCGCTGGGGTTCAGGGTCCTCGAGCGTGTGGGCCTCACGTTCCCCGACGGGTTTGTCGTTCCGTGCGCCGCGATGGAGTAATTCCTGGTCTGACTCGGGGGCTGAGGGGTGATTCCCCGGGTTCGGCAGCGATTTCACACCGGTGCCCCCCCGGGGTCACAGGGGGTGATAGTCGAAGCGGCGGCTATGCGGATAAGGGAGGGAAAGGGACATGCATGCGGTAGTGATGCTTCTCAGTGGAATGGCGTTTGTACTGCTCGGGTTCGTGCTGTTTGGCGGGCCGATGCTCGTGACGGATTGGGTACGGGCCCGGCGGCAGGAGATGATTGCGCGTCAGATTACGCTCACCGACGCTTTGGATGGCCGACTCGGCGCGCTCGTTGCCCCAGTGGTGACGAAGCCGCTCTTCGGCCCGTGGGAGGTTCGGATCGCCGCGCCCTTGCAGTGGTCAGCGATCCAGTGCGGGGTGCTCGCCGTGATCGACGAAGTGTTCTCTCGCGTTGAAGGGACGAACCCGAGTTCCTATCGAATCGTTCTCAGCATCACGCCGGATGGGCGGCGTGCGGCGGGTTCGGGATCGTCGGTAAAGTTGCACGTGGATACCTTGGCGCCGGCGTCAGCCCGGTAGGAGGGGGTCGCCTGATGTATCTCCATGAGCAGATAGCGTTGCGGTTGGCGAAGGACCGGTTGGCGGACGAGATGCGCGGGGCGGAACAAATGCGTGCGCTCCGGAGGGCGCGTCGGCCGTTGCGGATCCGCCTGGGCGGGACACTGGTCCGGCTTGGCCACTGGATGGTGGGTCACCAATTCCCTGTGGCGTGTGACGGACGGCGCGCGTCTGAGGTGCCATAGCCCACTCCCTCTAGGCCAACAACACTGTCCGATGCACCGCGCGTACACCGTTGCTGGTGGCGTCCCGCACCGCCAATGGCACACCCGGGGTCTTGGGACCAGCAAGCAAGGCGGCCGCCACGGTTGTCCAGGGGCTGAGTGCTGTTCTTGTATTTGTCGCTGCGCACGTGACACTCGCGTGAGCGTTCCTCGGATTGTGGCGCGCCCGAACCCCGGAAGACGGAACCCTTGGCCAGCAGCCACGGCCATTGGCAATTGACAGGTCATCGTAGACAGGGCAAGATGCGAGCCAAAGTCTGCAAAACCCTCCCTGTCGGCGGGGTGGTCGGTATGTCTCCGACTTGGATTTTTTGCCAGAGACAAGGTCTGCGCGCGCCCGCAAAGGGGTCGCTTGGACGATTTCGTCGCCAGACTCCTTGGTGTTGCGTTTCTTCCCCGTCGCGGTTCATACATCGTCCGTCCCGGTTCCCCGGATTTTCGGGCGCCCCTCAACGTAACTTGCCCATGAGCCTGCAGCCGTTGTCGCGCGCCAACTGGGCGTGTTTCCGGCGGCGGGTGCCGGGTCCGGCGTTGCGTGACCCGCGATCCGTGTGACGACGCGTATGCCAACGAACGCTGTGGCGATTCCCGATACGCCGGGCACGTCCCGGGTAACCTTGTCGGTGGACTGGCGAGAGGATCGTGATGTACGGCGGCACCGCAATACTCCTGCGGGTGATCGACGAGGCGTTCGACCACAAGTCGTGGCACGGCACCAACTTGCGAGGGGCAATACGGGGTCTGACCGTGTCCGAGGTCGCGTGGCGCCCTGAGGCTCGCCGGCACAACATCTGGGAGATCGTCGTCCACGCCGCCTATTGGAAATACACCGTGCGTCGACGTCTCCTCGGGGAAAAACGGGGGTCCTTTCCGCTGAACGGGTCAAATTGGTTTGAACGCCCCGCGGTAGGTGCTGCCCCTGGGGCGTTGTGGAAATCCGATGTGGACCTTCTGGTCGGAATGCACGGGGGGCTTCGCGAGGCCGTGGCACCGCTCACGGCAGGAGAACTCGCCAAGGTGCCGGCGGGCGGAACGGTCACGACGCTCTCCCTGTTGACGGGCATTGCCGCTCACGACCTGTACCATGCTGGCCAAATTCAGCTCCTGAAGCGGTTACAGGCCGACCGATCCTCCTCGGAATCGGGTGTCGATCGACCGCGTCCATCGGCCCGCGCGCGCAGGGGTATCGCGTCCTGAGGTTGGCTGCCCGCGCGGTCCCGTGAGACCGACCGTCACGCCGTCTCAATTCTTCCATTGATCGGGGGTGGGTGCATCGGGGCCACTGGTCCGGTCCCTGTTTTCAGAGGTCTCGTTCGACCCCCGTGCTCGCAGGGGCCGCCTCGCCACATGCGCAACAGGTGATACGCGTTGTGTGGGTCTTGCCTACAGCGCGCTCCTTCGGCATGATTGGTGAATCCAGCACGCGGGTCACTGCGCCCCGACCACGCCGTGGAGGATGGAGATGCACCCGGATGCGATGCTCGACGCCCTGCGCGCGAACGGTCCCCACCCAGCCGTGGCCGCACGGATGCACCTGTTCGGCCAATTCGTCGGTTCGTGGGATGTAGACGTGGTCAATGTTGGTCCGGACGGCCAGACTTGTGCGCTCAAGGCCGAGTGGCATTTTGGCTGGGTGCTTGAGGGCCGTGCGGTGATGGACGTGTGGATGGCTCTTCCTCGGTCAGGGCACGGCCCCGCCGGACGGTACGAATATGGCGCCTCGCTCCGTTTCTTCGATGACGAGATCGACGCCTGGCGATCGACATGGATTGGGCCGGTGCGCCATCTGGTGCGATCATTCATCGCGCGACCGATCGGCAGCGAGATCGTTCTGGAAGGAAGCTTCGCTCCCGGAACTCTCACGCGGTGGATCTTCACAGACATTGACCCCACTTCTTTCCGATGGAGGAATATCGACTCCCATGATGGTGGACACACCTGGACGGAAGTGCAACGCATGGCAGCGACCCGACGACGGTGAACGCCATGGTGCTGTGAACGGCTCCAGCATCGCCGTCACAGGGAGGCATCGCGTATCGCGGGAGGTGGCCGCCGAAATGGCATCGGGCGGAACGGGATAATGTTGTGACGGTTGGGCGTCTCACCTGATAGTCCGACAGGTCTATAGGTTCACAGACTATCTGTTCCATGCCCCGGACCATCACATGGTGGAGCACGCCGGGGGCATCGAGACGGGGTTTGCGGGGCATGGCAGGGATAGACTCGCATAAGGAGTCACAGGACACACCCCTTTTCAACTGCGGACACCGCCACGGGGCGCCTTCGGGGGATCGCAACACTCCTCGACCCCGACCAGCGGGGCCCTGCCCGCGCCGGCCGGGCTCAGCGCAGCAGGGTCTTGGCGTAGAAGATCTCGGCCATCTCCCGCTTCAGGCTCTCCTTGACCTTGCGCCGCTGCCCGCGGTCGAGTTCCTTGGCCGTGGTCCCGAACAGGTAGTGGTTGAGCTGGAAGTCCCGCAGGACCATCTTGGTGTGGAAGATGTTCTCCTGCGCGAGGTTGAGATCCACCCGGTGGTACCGCTTCTTGATCTTGGCGGCGATAAACTGCTGGATGGTGCGGATCTTGTGGTCGATGAACAGCTTCTTGCCCCGCACGGTTCGGGTGAAGCCGCGCACCCGGTAGTCCAGTTGGACGACCTCCGACTCGAGCGACTGGATCAGATAGTTGAGCGCCCGCAAGGGGGAGATCTTCCCGCAGGTGGCGATGTCGATGTCGACGCGGAAGGTGGAGATGCCGCTGCGCTTGTCGGTCTCGGGGTAGGTGTGGGCGCACAGATGGCTCTTGTCCAGATGGGCGAGGCTGAGGGCGCGCCGCGTCTTCTGCTGCATCGGGCCCTCGGCAATTAGGACGGTCACGCTCGCGCCCATGGGGTCGTAGTCCTGGGACGAGATGTTGAGGATGGTGGCGCCGATGAGGGTGGCCACGCCCCGGAGGATCGTCTCCAGCCGCGTGGAGTTGTACGCCTCGTCGAGGTAGGCCAGATACTCCTTGCGGTCCGCCCGGCTCTTGGCATAGCAGATGTCGTAGATGTTGAAGCTCAGGCTCTTGGTCAGATTGTTGAACCCGTGAAGCTTGAGCTTCTTCGGGTGTTTCTTCATGCCGAGCCTCCTCGCCGCAGGGACTCCCGCGCCAATTCCACCGCGGACCTTATGCACCAAAAACGGACCGGAGACAACGGAAAACTGCATCGCCCCCCTTTATGTCTGGGGACGACGACGATTGTATTCCCTGCGAATTGCGGGACGAGGCTTTCGGTGGTGGTGAACAAGGGGCGGGTCGTCAGGCCGGTTCGTTGTAAGTTGAAGGGCGGCTCATGCTGTTCCTTGCCACGCAGAAAGAGACGCGGTACATCAATTGGGCCGACGCCTCCCTGCCTTACTACCCCAGCTTTACTCGCGATGTGCGCGAACGCACGGAAACGGCGATGGCACAATCGCGTTGCTTCAGGGTGATGGGGTTAGCGCTCACAGCGCGAGCGAAGGCCACCCGCCTGGTCTGATTCGTCTACGCCCGAATGCGGCTTCGGACATCGCCGGGAGCACGGAAGGGGCATGATGGGGTGTCACCGTGCATAATGGGTGTTGCCGTCGTGAACCTACCTGGAACCTTCCGGTGGACCCGGTGAGCCGCCAGATTCGCCGGCACCTGCTGGGCCGGCTGGTGAACGGCGGACGGCGCCCCGGAGGACCGCCGCAGTTCGGGGTCAGCGCGAGCTGATTGAAAGTTACTGGAGGCAACAACCATCACGTCTCCCGTCACCCATCACTCGCGGTTCACGGGGTCGAACGAAATGGAGAATTGAGGAAGACGCCGGAGCCGGTGCTGAACCCTGATCCGGCGCTCAGGAAAGGCTTCGGGCGGATGGGGTGAGCAAGCCTTATCCCCTGTTTCCGCTTGACAGCCCGCGCCGGTTCCCCGGATACTCCAGTCCAATTTCGGCGGGGCGAGCCGGGACTTCTCGCGGGTAGAGGTGAAAACGCGGCCGACTCCGCTTCACGCCAAGCCGGGTCGGAGCCTGGTGGGCGTGGTCCCGCAAACGCACACGCCTCGCCCGCTCGCACGAACATCGCTGGTTTCGATCGTGCGGACCACCGATCCAGGGTGACCGGCGCGCGTCCGCGCGCGGGTCCCACACCATGAGCAAAGGAAGGGGCACATTCTGATGCAAAATATTCGCTTAGGGCGCACCGGGCTGCAGGTCTCTCGCCTCTGTCTTGGCACCATGACCTTCGGCCTGCAGTGCGACGAGCCCACCTCCCACGCGATTCTGGACGCGGCGGTCGCCCAGGGCATCACCTTCCTCGACACCGCGGACGTGTATCCGCTGGGCAGCACGCTGGCTGACAAGGGGCGCACCGAAGAGATTATCGGCCGGTGGCTGCGCGGGAAGCGAGACCAGGTCGTGCTGGCGACGAAATGCGGCGGCGCAATCGGCCCTGCGCCCTGGCAGCAGGGCACGTCGCGCAAGCACGTGCTCGCCGCCATCGACGCGTCGCTCACGCGGCTCGGCACCGACTATGTGGACCTTTACCAGGTGCACCACTTCGACGCCAGTACGCCGGTGGACGAAACGGTGGAAGCGCTCCATGCGGTGGTGACCAGCGGCAAGGCGCGCTACGTCGGGGTGTCCAACTACCATGCCTACCGGGTCGCGCGGGCGCTGGGTCGAAGCGAGGCGTTGGGGATCACCCGCCTGGTGTCCGTGCAGCCGCGCTACAACCTGTTGTTCCGCCAGATCGAGCGCGAGCTGCTGCCGCTGTGCGCGGAAGAGGGGCTGGCGGTCATCCCGTACAACCCGCTGGCCGGCGGCCTGCTCACCGGCAAGCATACGCGCACCGCCCCGCCGGCCGGCGGCTCGCGCTTTGCGCTCGGCACCGCCGGCAAGATGTACGTTCAGCGCTATTGGCAAGAGCGCGAATTCGACACCGTGGATGCGGTCGTCAAGCTCGCGGCGGAGTACGCGCTCGCCCCGGCCACGCTCGCCGTCGCCTGGGTGCTGGCCCATCCGGCGGTCACCGCGCCCCTCGTGGGCGCGAGCAAGCCCGATCAATTGCAGGCGAGCATCGCCGCCGTCGACCTCACGCTCGAACCGAAACTCAAAGGGCGCCTCGACGACCTCACGCACGCATACCGCATGGGCGACGCGGCGCGCTGAGCGCGCGTTGACCTTGCCCCTGGATATTGATCCAGTGGTAGAGCAGCGGTGGACCCCAAAGGAGGACCGCAATGGAATACGTGCGCAAGGTGGACTTCGCAGCCATCGACAAGAGCGGGGCCGACGAGCGCCTGACCCAGGCGCTGCTCGATCAGGCCTCCGGGGCAACGACTTGCACCATCAATTGCATCAAGACGCCGCCGGGCGGTGGCTCGCCGGCCGGCCGGCACGTCCACGACGTTGATCAGATCTTCTACATCCTGCGCGGCACGATGGGCATCGAAATCGAGGGCCAGCAATACGACTGCCCGCCCGGCTCGCTCATCGTCTTCCCGGCCGGCGTGCCGCACCGTAACTGGAACGGCGGCAGCGAGCCCACCGTCCACCTCGCCTTCAATACGCCCCTCCCCGACCCCACGGTCCCCTTTGCGCGGTCCGTCTGACCTCGGCTGCGAGGGCATCTGTCGCCGGAGGACCTACCCCGATGGCCCAGCCGTGATGACGCGTGTGGGAAGTGGGAGGTCTGCTGGCAACACTTGAGTCGTCGGGCACGAATTCGATCCTCCTCCGAACGCGACATTGACAAGTTGCTTCGGAACGAACGTCCCCCATCCCGTCCCCCATTATCCCCCATCATGGGGCGCACCAACCTATTCGTAAACAACCCCTGCAAACACCTGACCCGGGGCAATCAGTTTTCACGGTCTCCCAGCGATGGAAAGAGGAGTAGGCGCGAAGAGTGCCGGGCGTTCCCGGTCTAAGACCGCAAGATGACTTCATCCGAACGGCGGGTGCCCCAGATCTCCCGGCTCGGGCGCTATTGGGGCGGCGGAGGTGGCGGCGGAGGCGGGAGGGATTGCGGAGGACCGGGCGGCCCCGGGCGAGAGTCGGGCGGGGGCGGCGGAGGCGGCGGCGCTGCGTAGGTCCGTCGATTCTGCTGCACCACCCCCGGGATCTGGTTCCCTTGCGCGTACATACACTGCTGATACGCGATATCGTACCGCCGCTGGGCGTCCCAGCCGTAGGCTTGCCCGGCGTTGGCGCCGACCACCGTGCCGCCCAGCAGGCCGCTCCCGGCCCCGATGGCCGCGCCGAGGCCGGGGTTCCCGGAGGCGGCGCCGATGGCCGCCCCCAGCCCGGCTCCGAGGAGCGTCCCGAGGGCCGCGCCGGCGGCCGTGTTGTAATTGACGGTCTCCTGGGGCGACAGGCCGATTTGCTGTCCTGCCCACTGCCGGCAGCTCGCGTCCTCGGTCTGAAATTGCTCAAAGGGTTTGCCGGCGGCGGGCAGCACCATCAGGCTGGGGCCCGTCGGCAGGGTGGCGCAGCCGCTCAGCGCCAGGGCCGACACGACGGACAGGCCGAGGAGGCCTCGCGAACGCAACATCGTTCCCTCCTACCGATCGGGCGGATTGGGTGACGGGACCACCTGCATCCACCCGCCGGGGCAGTCCTTGACGTACGGGTAGTACGCCCCCGCGTGCTGGCAGTAGTACCAGTAGGCCTGTTGCGGCGGCGCGGGCCCCTGCTGGATGTACTCCGTGGGCGCCTGTTGAATCACCACGGGCTGGCCGCCGTAGTAGTAGGGGTAGGCCGCACCCCCCCACCATCCCGGGTAGCCCCACCACCCCGGGCCGCCCCACCAGCCCACGCCCCCCCCAATGAAGACCCGCGTGCCCCCGTACCCGTACCGATACGGGTACCCGCCGCCGCCGCGGTACACGCCGCCCCCGCGGTACCCCCCACCCCACCCCGGGGCGCCGCCCCGGTACCCGCCGCCGCCGGTCCATCCGGTGCCGCCGCCGCGGGACCCGCCCCCGGGCCCGCCCGCCGCCACCTCGGGGGGGCCGGCCGCGCCAAACAAAAGGAGCCCTATCAGTACAAGCGCCCACATGATCTGTTTCATGGCCAATCCCCCTCTGCCGTCCCCGAGCAGTGGTCCGGGCTCCACTATTCCCTGCGGCCCTGCGGATGGCGGCAATCCCCACTCATCGTCGCCCCTCTCCTCGCGGTTACAGGGCAGCCCCGTTTGGGCAGTGTAACTTGGTCTCTCTTTACTATTATACTCCGTTAGGGCTCGGAGGGTTTCAGGTTTTCGCGTCTCCTGCCGGTATCGCCTATCGTTTCGCAGGGTTGCGTCGGAGGCGCGGTCGGCACGCACGAAGCGCTTGTCATTACAGCGTACTCTTTTTTCGCATCGTGGTGTTGAACCGGCAGATTTCTGCCAGAGCTGGCCTTTCATCGTCTCGCAAGTAAATCGGTGAATTACGAATGACGCGCCGATCAAGATCAACACCTTTGTGTAACGGCTAGACATCTGGTCCGCATGGGGAAGCACGTGGGACTGGAACCGTCGCCGGGTTCCGGAGGTCGAGCGGAGCGCCCGAAGCCCTATGCGGCACGCGGAGGGTCTGCTGGCATCCGGTGCAGGGCGACGCCGCAGACAACCAGCGCCACCCCGAGCAACTCCCCCGACGTCGGAATCTGCCGGAGCACGAGCACCCCGATGAGCGTGGCAGTGGCGGGGAGCAGCGCCAGCAAGAGCGCGAAGGTGGCGCGGGGGAGCCGGGCCATCGCCAACTGGTCGCACACGTACGGAATCACCGAGGAACACAGGCCCACGGCGATCCCGGCCCCCAGGAGCCGGGGATCCCGAAAGGCGACCCACGCTTCGGTGAACCCCCACGGGCTGACGACCAGGAGCGCGATGAGCATCGCGGCCCCCAGGCGATCGATGCCGGCAGCCCCGCCGGCCTGGGCGATCCGATGCCCCAAGACGACATAGAGGACAAACAGGACGCAGTTGGCAAAGGCGAACGCGAACCCGAGCGGCGCCCCGGCGAGGCGGAGATCGGTGAGGAGATACACCCCGCTGGTGGCGAGCGTCAGGGCCCCGAGATTGCGCCCCGTGCGCGCCCCGGCGGCGGCCAGGGCGATGGGCCCCAGGAACTCGATCGCACCCACCGTCCCCAACGGGACCCGGGCGATGGCCAAGTAGAAGATGGAGTTCATGACGCCGAGGACCGCCCCGAGCGCGAGCAGCCGCGCGCGCTCCCGCCCAGGGAGGGCGCGGACGAGCCGCCAGGGCCGGCGCCAGAGCGCAAAGACGACCGCCGCGCTGGCGATGCGGAGCCACGCCACGCCCAGCACATCCACATACCGGAAGAGGAGCACGGCGAACGCCGGCCCCAGGTAATGGAAGACGGCACTCACCAGAAAGAACACATGCGGCGGCACCACAGCCGCCGCCTGCCCCCAGCGGGCCGTGACGCGCAACAGAGAGAATGCCATGGGGCTGGCCCTCCCCTATGCTGAATGGGCCTAGCATGGCACGCTAGGCCCCTCCGGGCTACGGCCGTATGGAAGGTGGAGGACCTCTGTGGCTTTACATTCTAGGTCAGCATCACTCCACACCTTCAAGGTAGCGCACCCCCTCGTGGACGAGGTTCATCTCCGCCTCTTGGAGCAGTTGCAGACAGACCCCCGCATGCCGATGACCGAGCTCGCCCGACGGGTGCAGATGTCGGCGCCGAGCGGCACGGAGCGGGTGCACCGGCTGGAGGAGGCCGGCGTCATTGCCGGCTATCGTCTGGAGGTGGACCCGAGGGCGCTCGGGCTCCCGATCGCCGCCTACGTGCGGATTCGCCCAGCCGCGGGCCAGCTGGCGAAGATCGCCGAGCTCGCCCAACGGACCCCGGAGGTCGTGGAGTGCCATCGCATTACCGGGGAAGACTGCTTCGTGCTGAAAGTGTATGTCGCCGCGGTGGAGCAGCTTGAGAAGGTCCTGGATACATTCTTGCTGTTCGGCACGACCACGAGCTCGATCGTCCAGTCGTCGCCCGTACCCCTCCGACCGGTTCCGCTGCCGACCACTCCACCCGTCGGCGCCGCTCCACGGCGGCGGTAACGGCGTCACCCCACCCAAGGGATTCGCTGAGCACGCGCGCTTCTTCACCGGCTCCTATCAGCGCCGGGGGATTCGCGTGACCGGCCACAACGTACCGCAGGAAGCGCCGGAAATCTGGGAACCCCATACTATTTGAGGAGCGGATCGGGGGGTGAAGCCATAGCGCTTATTGCCCGGGTGGTCGCCCCCCGCATCCCGCACCCATTCCCCCGCGGGCGAACCGGCGGCACCGCAGCGGAAATGAGTAGGGTGTCCTCCGAATTCTCGTTCGGATTCTTGTTGCATCGGTGTTGGCTGCCTCCTGCGGTCTGTGCCGGGCAGCGAGCCGCGCCGTGCCCGACGCGAGACCGTCGTGAGGCCTGGTCCGTGGCACGCCGATTCTCACCGCCGCCGCACGCGACATTGACAAGTTGCTTCGGAACGAACGTCCCCATTACGTCCCCCATTACGAGCATTGCAGAGCGGAGGCAACGTGAGGATGATTCAGCGCACTCCGCAGGCGACCCGCATTCGTGAGAAGCGCGACGCGGTAGGCCCCCAGATTCGCCGGTAACCGCTGAGGTCGCTGGTGAACAGTGGCGGGTATTCCGGAGGGTGGACGCGGTTCGGGGCCGGCGCGGGCTGATTGTAAGTTCACGAAGGCGACACCGTCCCCTGACTACCTCCGAGCGCGATACTGAAAGTGTGCTTCGGAACGAACCGCTCCCCACGGGAATTACCGGTCGGTCTGCAGCTCGGTTGATCACGACCGCGTCTTTGCGGGAGGGGAGGGTTTGCGGTCGCCCGCCCGCTCCCACAGGCGAAACCCGCCGAGGAACGCATTGGCATTGTCGCCTGCCCGGCACCCCGCAGGCAGCGTCTTCAGGTGCTTCACGTTGCCGCCCCCCAGGACCACATCGTCGGGTTCGAGGGCGGCCATTAGGCGCTCGATCAGCTCCACGACATGCTGCTCCCATTTCTTCCTGCCCATGCGCTTCAGCCCTCGTAATCCCAGGTAGTCCTCGTAGGTCCTCCTCTTGCTCTTGTACGGCAGGTGGCCCAATTCCGCGGGCTCCACGATGCCGTCCACAATCATCGTGGAGCCGAGACCGGTTCCCAGGCCCAAGAAAGAGCATCTTGCCGCGCTGGTAGCTCCCCAGGGCCTGCATGGCCGCATCATTGATGACCCTGACTGGGCGGCCGAATGCGGCTTCAAAGTTAAACCCGACCCACCCGGGCCCCAGATTAAATGGTTCCGAAATGGGCCGTCCCCCGAGGATCGGCGCCGGGTAGCCGATCGAGACCACGTCGTATTTCCAGTCCCCGGCGAGCTTCTTGACGCCGGCCACCATCCGTTTGGGCGTCAGCGTCGGCCCGGAGGTAAACTTCCGCGGCGCGGCTTGCCCGGTGGCGAGAATCTTGACGTTGGTTCCGCCGATGTCGACAACCAGCACGTTCATGACGACACCTCCAATTCTTGACACCGGGCCGTCACTTCCTCCGACGCCTGGCATTCGGTCAGGGGACTGGCGCCAGCGCCCCGCCGTGGCCGCGCCCCGCCGGGCCGCTTTCGGGATCGCCGCAGGCTGGACGCCGAGGTCCGGCGCCAGCGGGCGCCCCGGATGGCCGAGGAGGTGGGCGTGCTTGGGGAGGAGCGCCCCGGCGTAGACGGTGAGGCCGGTGCCCGTGACGCTCGTGGCCTCCCGGGCGACGAAGTCCGCGCGATCCGCCTTGCCCCGGAAGATGACGCGCCGTTCCATGCCCCGGACCATCACCTGGTGGGGCACGCCAGGGGCATCGAGACGAGGTTGGCGGGGCATGGCGGTGCCAGACTAGCATCAGGAGTCACAGGATACACCCCTTTTCCAATCCTGCGGATCCACGTCATCGGAAAAGATGGATCGTCCCTCGATTCCCCGAACCATGACATGGTGCAGAGCACCAGGCGCATCCAGGCGAGACCCACGTGGCATGGGGAGACCGCAACCTCACTGACGGCGTGTTGTCTAGGTATAAGTTAATTATATTAAGGGCGTCCCCTATTACGGTATATGGTCTATTACGGTAGGCTTCAGTGACGACCTCTTACCGCCTCCTCCTACGCGCCCCGTGTGACCGAAATGGGGCGGGGGCGCCGTCGACACCCCGCTCCTTGGTGATTTGTGACGCCCTTCCCCCCTGTAGGCCAAGGGTTGTATAGGACTAAGGTCCGATAGACAGCCCACCTCGCCCTGTATAGAGTTCCGGCTAGCACTTCTCCCTCCCCCACGGATACGATAATGGTTTCGTGCCTCAAGGCGATTGTCGATGACGATATATCTGCCAGACGGGCATTGACGCGCCTCCTGCAATCCGCTGATCTCCGAATCCTCACGAATGCCTCGGCGGCCGCGTGTCTCGACATGGGGTGCTCGATCGCCCCGGCCTGCATGTCCTCGGCATCCACTTGGGTGGCATGACCGGACTGGTCCGTGCGCGTGGAAGGTCCATGCCTGCAACGCAAAACTGCCGGAAGGTGCTCACCCTGGGAAGATAGAAGATAGAGGATGGAGAGCAGGGATCTCCCAAACGCCGTGGTTTATGCGTCCAACGAAAGGAGCACGTCATGACGAAACTCGCAACGGTAAGCCTCGTGATCCTCTCGCTCGCTCTCCTGGTCTCGCCGCCCGCCTGGGCCGGCCAATCGAAGGAGGACGCGGACAAGCAGGCGAAGGCGAACAAGGAACGTCAGGAGATCCGCAAGGAGGCGCAGGACATCCTTGCCCGGCTCTACAAGGCGCAGCCCAGCGCCAAGGCGGCCATCGGGAAGGCGGCGGGCTACGCGGTCTTCAGCAACTTCGGCATGAAGCTCGGCGTGGCGGGCAGCGGCTCGGGGAAGGGCCTCGCCGTGGACAACAAGACCAAGAAGGAAACCTTCATGAAGATGGTCGAGCTCCAGGCCGGCCTGGGCTTCGGCGTCAAGACGTTCAGCTTGGTCTGGGTCTTCGAGACGCCGGAAACGCTCAAGACGTTCGTCAACTCCGGCTGGGAACTGGGCAGCCAGACGAGTGTGGCCGCCAAGGCCGGGGACAAGGGGGCCGCCATCCAGGGGGCCCTGCCCGTCGCGCAGGGCGTTTGGCTGACCAGCTCACCGAAAGCGGTTTGGCCGCGGAGCTCACGGCCAAGGGGACGAAGTACTACAAGAATGACGATCTGAACTGAGCGCGCCGGTGAGCGTTGGCCGGGAGGGTCGAGAGACCCTACGATAGGAGGTTCGATCAGGTTTGGCGTTGATGTCCGGGTCTTCCGTGCCCCGCGCGGGGACGGTTGGACGGGGAGCGTAACTCTCCGCGAACGCGGGACTGGCGAAACCCGCGAGAACCCCAAGCACCACCGCGAGCATCATCCAGTGTCGCATGACGCACCTCTTGGCAGGCCGACCGATCTGAGGGGTCACGCGCGACAGCGTCGCGATACGACCATTGGACATTACCGAACGCGTGGCATAGAGATCATTCTGGAATCGAACGCTCTTCTGCTCTAGACTGAGTTGCCGTCTCCGAGACGACACACCCCGCGTCGCAGCGCCTCGCAGGAAAGGAGGCACACTGTGGGCACCTTCAACCTGGCGGAACTGACCCGGAATCTGGTGAATGTCCTGACCCCATGGATCCTGAACGTCCTCGGCGCACTGATCGTGCTCTGGGTCGGCACCCGGATCGCCCGCTGGGCCCGGGGGGTGGTCCAGCGGGCGCTCGAACGCGCCAAGGTCGACGACACGCTCGTTCCCTTCGTTTCTTCGTGTATTTACTACCTGATCGTGGCATTCGTCGTCGTCGCCGCCCTGGGGATGATCGGCATCCAAACGGCGTCCATCATCGCCGTCTTGGCCGCCGCCGGTCTCGCCATCGGGTTAGCCCTGCAGGGAACCTTGGCCAACTTCGCCGCCGGGGTCATGCTCCTCGTCTTCCGCCCGTTCCGGAAGGGCGATCTCATCGAGGCCGCCGGCGTGACCGCGGTGGTCGAGGCGATCAGCATCTTCACCACCACGCTCAGTTCGCTGGACAACGTGGCCATCGTGGTCCCGAACGCCGCGGTGTGGGGCCAGATCATCCGGAACTACGCGACCAATCCCACCCGCCGCATCGACCTGGCGGTGAATATCGCCGTACCGTGACAGCATCCAGACGGCCTTGGACGCCATTCGGCGGGTCGTGGCCGCGGGGATCCGCGCGTGCTCAAAGAGCCGGCCCCCACCATCGCCGTCGGCGAGCTGGGCAATTCGGCCGTCAACCTCCTCGTCCGCCCCTGGTGCAGCAAGGACGTGTACTGGGACCTGCGATGGGACCTGACCCGCGCGCTCAAGGAAGGGCTGGAACGGGCGGGCTGCACTATCCCGGCCCAGCAGCATGACGTGTATCTTTTCCAGGAGAGCCGGCGGGCGGCGTAGCCCGTTCGGCGTTGGCTCTGCCCAACCAGCGTTCATGTCAAAGGAGGTCGAGCATGCGTTCAAAACGGCGGAACCGTTTGTGGTCGGTTGCTGTCCTTATCCTTTTCGGTGTGCTTGTCGGCTGTGCCCAATCAGGCCTGGAGTGGGCGCCGAAGGGGCCGTACCTGGCCTACCACAAGGAGCTCCCGGCGGCCGAGCGCGCCGTCGAGGCGGCCCGGGCCGCCGGCAAGGATCGGGAATGTCCCGGCCGAGTTCAGCGCCGCGGAAAAGCTCAAGGATGACGCCTACCAGACCTACTGGGCGTGCCGGACGAACGAGGCCATCGCCATGGCTAACGAGGCGACGGCCAAAGCGAACGCGCTGTGCCCGCAGCGGGCCGTGGCCCCGACACCGCCCCCGCCGCCGGCCGTGCCCACGGCTGCCATTGCGGCCAGCCCCACCACAATCCAGCCGGGCCAGTGCGCGACGCTCACGTGGTCCGCGACGAATGCCACCGACACCTCCCTCAACCACGGCCTCGGCGCGGTGGCGCCGAGCGGGTCGCGGCAGGTCTGCCCCACCAGCACCTTGAGCTACCTCCTCACAGCGACCGGGGCGGGTGGCGTGGCGAGCGAGGTGGCGACGGTCACGGTGACCGCGCCGCCCCCGGCGGCCCCCACGGCCTCGCTCACGGCCAGCCCGACCGCGATCCAGCCGGGCCAGTGCACCACGCTCACGTGGTCCGCGACGAATGCCACCAGCACCGCGATTGACCAGGGCATCGGCAGTGTGGCCCCGAGCGGGTCGCAGCAGGTCTGCCCCACCAGCCCCACGAGCTACGTCCTCACGGCCACCGGGGCCGGTGGCTCTCAGACTGCGTCGACGTCGGTCGGCGTGACGGCGCCGCCGCCGCCACCCCCGCGCCGCCCGGTGGAGCGGTTGACGCTGCACATCAACTTCGACACCAACAAGGCCACGATCCGCCAGGACGAGGGCGCGGACCTGCAGAAAGCCGTGGAGTTCGCCAAGCGGTATCCCGACCGCAAGATCTCGATCGAAGGGCATACCGATAACGTCGGCAACGCAAAGTACAACCAAAGCTTGTCCGAACGCCGCGCCGCCGCCGTGAAGGAGTACCTCCTGAAGAACGGTGTCAGTGGTGGCGAGCGCATCACGACGGCGGGGTACGGGCAAACGAAGCCCATCGCCGACAATGCCACCGAGAAGGGACGATCCGAGAACCGGCGGGTGGAGATCGTGGTGCTGCCTTAGCACTGTCGCGCGGAACCGTGAGCGCACTTGGGCGGGCACGGCATGGGGTCCGAGAAGGGACTGCCGTGCCCGCGTTCGGGCGGACCCGGATCGTCGCGCATTCCCCAAATAGCAAACCCCGATCAGCTATCACCTTCGGAAAGTGGCAAAGTGGAAATCGACGAGGTCGTCAGAGGGCCCGGAAGAGTCAGGATGTGCCATTGAGAGATTGTCCACGGTGCTCGTTCGACCAACCCCCACTCGGACTGTTGTCGTGCCACTCGATGAAAGGAGAATCCCGATGAAGACCGTGACGCGCCTGGTGACATTCTCCGTCGTTGCCTTAGCGGTCATCGTGCTGGTGGGCTGTGGGGTCAGCAAAGACGACTATGACAAAACCGTCGCGGAACTCAGCAAAACGAAAGCAGACCTGGCGCAGGCGACAACCAAAATCGCGGCCCTGGAGAAAGCATTGAGTGACGCTCAGGCGCAGCAGAAAGCCTTGAGTGAAGAGCTGGCTCAGGCCAAAAGCCAACCCAAGGAACCCGCACCGGCAGAGAAGCCCGCGGCCGCCCCGAAGGAAGCGGCCGGTCCCCCCGCCCGCGGAGATCCAAACGCTCGTGGACGCCGCGCTGAAGACGTTCCAGGGCTTCATGCGCGACAAGAACTATGAATATCTGCACGCCAACCTCAAGAATGTGAACGCGTTGCTGATCTATCCCCGAGTGGTCAAGGCCGGGTTTATTCTGGGCGGGTCCGGCGGCACGGGGGTGCTGGTGGTGCGAGACGCCAACACCGGGGACTGGAGCCAGCCAGCCTTCTATACGATTGGGTCGGTGAGTTTCGGGTTGCAGATCGGCGGGGAGGGGGCGGAAGTGATCGTGATGGTCACGACGCAGAAAGCGCTCGAGTCCCTCTTCACCACGTCCGTGAAGTTCGGCGGGGATACGTCGGTGGCGGCCGGGCCGTATGGCGTCGGGGCGAAGTCGAATGTGACGACGGCCTTTGTCTCCTTTGCGAAAAGCAAAGGGCTGTATGCGGGACTGAATTTGGACGGCTCGGCGGTCGATGTGCGGGAAGGGCTCAACAACGACTACTATGGCCAAGCGGTGACGCCGGTCCAAATCATCGCGGAGAAGAAGGTGAGCAACAACAGGATCGGCTGGGCTGCGCGAGGCACTCAAAAGGCAGCCAAGTAGACACAGAGGCACGCTCGGGAGGACGACGTGAGGGGCCGCCGCGTGCGGATCAAGCCTC
>CAVOIV010000002.1:0-20120 GCA_963695995.1 uncultured Methylomirabilota bacterium | reverse complement strand
AAGCCAATGAAGACGTGGAAAACAATGGGTGTCCACGTTGCCCTGGCGTCTGTCCTGCTCCCCCAAGCGCGGCACGAGTGGTCGAGGCAGGCCAACAGATGCAGGCAACCCTTGCCTCAATCAACGCGATCAGCGTGATCGTGAAATCCGAACTCCTGTTTGCCGACAAAGCTCGGGCGAAGACAAACGATGGCTTGGACATCAAGGTCGTGTATGGGGGTGCGCTCGGAGGGATGAAAGAGAACTTCGAGGCAATCATGGCAAATAGCCTCGAGTTTGCGCAGGTGAACAACGCGTTTCTCGGCGAAGCCGTGGATGGCCGAACACCTTCACCGGGACGAGCGTGGAGGTGCGGATGCAGCGCCCGGTGCGGGAGATTCTGGATGCAATCCTGCACGAGGGGTTCGAACAGCACTATGCGCTGGTCTGGCACGACGTGCGGCAGGAGTTCGTGGAGATGTCCCGGCTGCTGTCCATTCCGTGCGTGATCTTCTGAGAGGAGTCGATCGTGACAGGCCAGAGCGGTGATGTAATCGGGGTGGGTATGCTCGGGATGGGTTCGATGGGTGGAGTAGTCCGGTAGCTCGTTGGGCTCATAGCCCGAAGGTAACTAGCTCAATCCAGCCCCCGCAACCAATAAAAAAAGGACTTAGGAGAAACCTCCTAAGCCCGTTTGCTTGTATGGGCTACTCTGTGGCTACGCCTGGAGCGGGTTTCAGGCAAGATTGGTGCTACCCCCGCAGCGATGTTGTGCATACGGCATAATTTCCTTGGTGTGCTTTACCTCCCTCCTCGAACTCACCCCCGCCTGAGATTTCGTTTTACGCTTGATTTGCGGAACCCGTTCGTGCTATCCAAACGGCACGTCACACGAGTAGACAATACGAGTAGATCCAATGATGACCCCTCGATCGACCAAGCGGCGAAATACTCGAACCGAAGTCGCGAAGCGCGCGCGCGTCTCTGTCGCCACGGTTAGTTATGTGATGAATAACGGCCCCCGCCCGGTGGCCGAGGCAACGCGCAAGCGAGTCCTCCGGGCGATCCAGGCCTTGGGCTACCGCCCGTCCGGCGTTGCCCAGAGTCTGCGCCTGCAGCGAACGCGCACCATCGGCCTGATCGTCCCCGACACCGCTAACCCGTTTTTTGCTGCGTTGGCCAAGGGGGTCGATGACGCGGTCTTCGCGTGTGGATACAGTCTCTTGTTGTGCCATTCGGGATATGTCGCTGCGCGCGAACAGGCGTACGTCGAATTGCTCCTCGCGAGGGAGGTCGACGGTGTCCTGTATGTCCAGGGCACACCCGATGCGGCGGCGCTTCATCGGCTGCTGCAGTGTGGTGTTCCGACGGTTGCGGTCGACCGCGAGATTCCGGACGCCGCCCTCGACCGCGTGATCGTCGACAATTTTGGAGGGAGCGCACAGGCGACGAAGTATCTGATCGGCCTGGGCCATCAACGGATTGGGTGTATTGCCCGGCACATTCCTCTCTCGAACGCTGCGGAGCGAGTCCGCGGCTACCAAGAGACGCTCGCGAGCGCCGGGCTGCCCGTTTCTCCGCAATACCTCGTGTCGGGGGGGCCAGGGTACGAAGAAGGTCGCAGGGCGATGACGGAACTCCTTCGTCTGCAGCGTCGGCCGACGGCCGTCCTGGCATATCCCGACCTCGTGGCGATCGGGGCGATCCGGGCGGCCTACGATCTGGGCCTGCGGGTTCCGGAGGATGTGTCGGTGGTGGGGTTTGACGACATCCCGGTGGCGGCGTTCATTCGCCCGCGGCTCACCACGGTGGCCGTCGGGATCTGGGAGATGGGGCAGCGGGCGGCAGCGGTGCTCCTGGAGAAGGTGCGCGACGAGGTCGGGAGCCGCGCCGCCCCGACGATTTGTCCTGCCGGCCACCCTGGTCATCCGCGAGTCGACCGGCGGTCCGCCAGTGAACGACTGAGGGGCCGTCGCCCTGCGGACGGGCCCTGGAGGTCTCCGGGGCATTCTCTGCTCGTCCATCGGAAGCGACGGAGGTACGGGGGGAGAGGCCGAGGATGGCAGAAGGCACGCTCCGAGTAGAAATCGTGGGAGTCGGCAGCAATGGCGCCGTCGCATCACGTGCCTGACTATCAGCGACCTGCCGCAGGTGGACCTGGTGGCGTGAGGAGTGTCATCGCTTTCTTCAGAAGGAGGAGGAATCATGAAACGTCACGTGATTGTGTGCCTTGCCCTGCTCCTCGGTGTCGGTCTCGCGCTTGCCGGTGACAGCGCGGCCCAGGATAAGCCCATCGTCCTGAAATGGGGCCACAGCTATCCGCCGGACCATCCCAGTAACGTCGGCGCCAAGCGGATGGCGGAGGTGGTGGCGGCGAAGACCGGCGGAAAGATCAAGATCGATCTCTACCCCGGCGGCCAGCTCGGATCGGACAAAGACAATATCGAGGGCACCATCATGGGGACCCAGGACATGCTCCTGATTGGGTCCGGCGGCATCAGCCAGTTCTCGCCGCGCCTGGGGATCGGCGAGTGCCCGTACATCTGGCGAGACATCGACCACATGAACAAGGTGATGGATGGCCCGGTGGGGGACGAACTCCGGGAAGAGTTGCTGAAGGGGCGCGGGCTCCGCATCCTCAGCGTCTTCTATTATGGCCGGCGGCATCTGACGTCCAACAAGTCCATCACCAAGCCGGACGAGATGAAGGGCTTCAAGCTGCGCACCCCGCAGGTCCCCGTGATCATGGAAATGGCCAAGGCCTGGGGGGCCACACCGACCCCCATGAATATCGGCGATCTGTACCTCGCGCTGAAGACGGGCGTGGTGGACGGACAGGAAAACCCGACCCCGACCATCAACGGCTTCAAGTTCTACGAGGCCCAGAAGTATCTGATGCTCACCGAACATATCATCACCCCCCTGCCCATGATCATCAATGAGCGGGTGTGGCGCACCCTCTCGCCCGACAATCAGAAGATCATGCTCGCCGCGGCGCAAGAGGCCCGGGAGCTGAACAACAAGCTGATGCTGGAGCAGGAGGACGCCTTCTTGGACGCCTTCAAGAAAGCGGGGATGACGATCGTGAAGCCGGACGTGGAGGCCTTCCGCAAAGCCTCGGCCGGCGTCGCCCCCAAGTTCGAGAGCACCTGGGGCAAGGGGCTCTACGAAAAGATCCTCGCGACGAAATAGTCGCACGAGCGCTGCGCGGGCGGGCCGGGGCCGATGACCCCGGCCCGCCCGCGATGAGGAGAGATCGGCGTGCAGTACGCGAATAGCACCGCGGGCCAATCGGTTGCTTGAGAATGTCACGATTGGCCTGTTCGCGGTCCTGTGTATCGTGGTCTTTGGCGAGGTCGTCGCCCGGTACCTCTTCAATCATCCATTCTTCTGGGCGGATGAAGTCACCGTCTACGCCTTCACCTGGGTGGCCTTCCTCGGTGCCGCCCTAGCCCTCCGCGACAACCGCCACATCGGCATCTCCTTCTTCGTCGAGAAGCTGCCGCCCGGCGCGCAGGGGGTGCTCGGCATCCTTGCGGATGCCATCGTTCTGGCCTTTCTCGGCCTGTTTCTCGTGCAGAGTGTCACGTTCTGCCGGATGAACCACACGGTAACCTCCATCTCCCTGCAGATCCCCCTCTCTTTGGTGTCGGCGTCGCTGGTCGTCATGAATGCGCTCATGATCTGGTACACCGTGGAGTCGCTCGCCGGAAAGGTGCGAAGGCTGCGGTCCCGTGTGTTCGCGGCAACCGCGTCGGACGGCTCGGCGGTAGAGAAAGTGATCTGACCCTCTCTGAGCGCAGGGGGGCGGCCCTATCCGGTCGGAAGGAGAGCACGGTGGAAATTGCCCTGGTCTTTGGGCTGTGGTTCCTGCTGATGCTGATCAACGTTCCGATTGCCTTTTCCATGCTCATCGCCGGGACAGCCTTCCTCTTGGGACGGGGCGATGTCTTGCTGGGGATCCCCCAGCGGGTGATGGCCGGACCAGACTCCATCCCCATTCTGGCTGTCCCCTTCTTTGTCTTTGCGGGCCTCTTGATGAATTCCACCGGCATCACCGAGCGGATCTTCCGCTTCTCCCTGGCCCTCGTGGGACACATCAAGGGGAGCCTGGGGCACGTGAACGTCCTGGGGAGCATCATCTTCGCCGGCATGTCCGGGTCGGGGGCGGCGGACTGCGCCGGGATCGGCTCGATCGAACTGGAGGCCCAGCGAAAGGCGGGATTTGACGACGATTTCAACGTCGGCGTGACATTATCGTCGGCCACGATCGGGCCGATCATCCCGCCCAGCATCCCGATGGTTCTCTACGGAACGCTGGCCAGCGTGTCCGTCGGGGCGCTCTTTCTGGGGGGTGTGATCCCGGGGTTGCTCATGGGGGCCGCCCTCTGCGTCATGGTGTATTACTACGCGAAGAAGCGGAACTATCCGACCTACAAGCGGGCGACTCTCACGGAGATGGTGATCGCCACGGCGATGGCCTTCTGGGCTCTCATCACCCCGGCGATCATTCTGGTCGGCATAACGCTCGGCGTCTTCACCCCGACGGAGGCGGCCATCGTCACCGTCGTCTACGCCCTGTTCTTGGGCGTGGTGGTGTACAAGGAACTGACCTTCAGCAAGCTGCGGGAGGTCATGCTGGAGACGATCCAGACCACCGCCGTGTTCCTCTTCGTTGTGAGCGCGGCCAATATGCTCGCCTGGGTGCTCACGCGGGAGCAGATTCCCCAGATGGTGGCCAAGGCCCTGTTCTCCGTGTCGCGCAACCCGGTGATCGTGCTCCTGCTGTTGAACGTGTTCCTGCTGATCGTCGGCTGCTTCATGGAAGGCCTGGCGGCACTGATCGTCCTGATCCCCATCCTCCTGCCGGCCATCCAGGAGGTGGGAATCAACCCGGTGCACTTCGGGGTCGTGGCGGTCCTGAACCTCACCATTGGTGCACTGACGCCGCCGGTTGGGGCCTATCTGTACATCATGACCCGGGTGGCGAAGATGCCCTTCGAGGCCGTGGTGAAGGCCGTCCTTCCCTGGTGTATCCCGCTGGTCGTCGTGTTGATGCTGATCTCATTCTTCCCGGGGCTGGTCTTGTGGCTGCCACGCCTGGTCGGGTTCATCCCGGCCTGACGTGTGGAATCTGAAAGTGGCTTAGGATCTACCAGGGGGCGCTATGATGAAACTGGGGCTTTTCACTGCCTTATTCCAGGACCGACCCCTGGAAGACGTCCTGCGTATGGCGGCAGATCTCGGCTACGAGTCGGTCGAGCTCCCCGTCTGGCGCGGCTGTCCGCACGTGGACCTGGACGCGGTGTTGCAGGACGGAGGCGCGGCGCTCCGGCGACTCGTGAAACAGTTTGGTCTGCAAATCTCGGCGCTCAGCAACGGTCGCGAAGGCCATCTGATCCTCGGGCCGCACGATTGGACGGTGGACAAATGGGCGCCGGCGGCCGGTGCGGCGGACCGCATTCGCTACGGGATAGAGCGCCTCACGCGCACCGCGCAGGCGGCGGCGGCGCTGGAAGTGCCGGTGGTGGTCGGCTTCGTGGGGTCGCCTGTCTGGGATAAGTGGTACAACTACCCCTCGACAAACGATCAGGCCTACGAGGACGGGTGGAAGCTGTTCGCCGAGCGCGTGCACCCCGTGCTGGATGCCTTTGCCCGGTGTTGGCGTGCGGCTGGCCTTGGAGGTTCATCCCACGGAGATCGCCTACAATCTGGAGACCGCGGAGCGCGCGCTGGAGGTGTTAGGCAACCGGAAAGAGTTCGGCTTCAACTTCGATCCGAGCCACCTGGTGTGGCAGGGGATCGACCCTGTGGTCTTCATCAAGCGCCTGGGACGATACATCTACCATGCGCACGCCAAGGATGGGGAGGTGCAAGCGGACGAGGTCCGGCGGAGCGGGGTCCTGAGCGGCGGATCCTGGACGCGCCCGGACCGTGGGTTCCGGTTCCGAGTGCCGGGGTGGGGGGACGTGGATTGGCGGCGAATCCTGAGCGCCCTGGCGGCCGTGGGATATGACTACGTGCTTTCCTTTGAGCACGAGGATCCCGTCATGTCACCGGAGGACGGCTGCGAGAAGGCGATTGCGTTCCTGCGGCCTCTGGTCATCAAGAAACCGCTTGACCAACGCGTGGTGGTAAGCCGTTGTCAAAATAGACGGTGGGTCGTGTGGTGGTTGCTGGGCTCTTCAACTGACAAGGAGGCGAATGTGATGAACAGCAAGCGAATGGTGTGGCTGATCGTCGCGCTCACTGTCGTGGTCCTCGCAGGCCTCGCACCGTGCCCAGGGTGGGCCGGAACGGCGAAATCGGGAGAAGTGGTGGCCTATGTCTCCATGACGGAACGGGACATTGCCCCGATGCAGGAAGCGTTCAAGAAGGCCACCGGCCTGGACGTCAAAGTCGTCGTGATTCCCATCGGGCAGGCGGCGACGCGCATCAAGGTCGAGGCGGGACGCCCCCAGGCCGACATTCAGATGGGGGGGTCGATCGACTATTACCAAGAACTGGCCAAACAGGACCTGCTGATCCCCTACGAGTCCAAGAACGCGGCCGCCATTGATCCGAAGTACAAGGACCCCCAGCATCGGTGGACCGGGTGGTACATGGGCGTGCTGGGGCTGGGGCTCAATGAGCAGGCGTTCAAGAAGGAGCTGCCCGGACTGGCGTACCCCACGAGCTGGGACGATATGCTGAATGCCGCGTACAAGGGGAAATACGTCCACGCGAATCCCGCCTCCTCTGGCGCCGCCTACACGTTCATCGTCGGGCAGATCCTCCGCATGGGCAGCGAAGAAAAGGGATGGGACTTCATGCGGAAGTTCACGGCGAATGTGGCACAGTACCAGAACACCTCGCCGGGACCGAGCAACCTGGTCGCCACCGGGGAGTATCCGATCGGTCTCGCCTGGGCGCAAGATCTGCTCGTGAAGGTGGACCAGGGATATCCGGTCAAGTGGATTGCCCCCGTGGACACGGCGTATGAGGTCGCCGGGATCTCCATTCTCAAGGGAGCCGCGAACCTGGAAAATGCGAAGATCTTCGTCGACTGGATTCTCACGCAGGCCGAGGGTGCCCGCATGAGCGGCTTCTCGCTCCGGTACTCCACCCGGCCTGATGTTCCATCCCCGAAGGGTGTGCCGACGTTCAACTCGCTCAAGCTCGTGAACTACGACTTTGTCTGGGCGGCTGCGAACAACCAGCGGTTGACCAAGCAGTTCTCTGAACTCATGCGGAAGTAGCGACTCTGCCTTCGGTGCGCCGCGGAGCGTGTCCGAAAGAGCGGACACGCTCCGCCGTGGATCAGTCCGGCCAGGCATCGTCTTCGAGGACGGCACGTTCGTGCGACACGCATTTAGGGGGAATATGAAGCTCAGCCGGGTCCTGGTCGGGGCCGCAGCCGCCGCGATCTTGGGCCTGTTTCTGCTCTGGCCGGTCGGGCTCATCCTCTGCTACCCGACGGTGCCGGCGGCGGCGCAGGTACTGGCGAATGAGCACTGGTTTGAGGCGCTCTGGCACAGTATCGCCATGGCGGCCTTGGCGGGTGGGACCGCCACGGCCCTGGGGCTCGCGTACGCGTACGCCCTCGTCCGAATCCGGGTCCGGGGGAGCAGGGTGCTGCACGCGATCGCGCTGCTCCCCATCCTGGCGCCGCCCTTCGTGATTTCGATCTCCTATATTCTCCTGTTCGGGCGAAACGGCCTCATCACGAAGCAGCTCCTGCAAATGCAGCTGAACATCTATGGCTGGAAGGGCCTCTGGCTGGTCCAGACGTTGACCTTCTTCCCGCTGGCGTATCTCACGCTCGCGAGTGTCCTGCGCTCCATCCCGGGTAACCTCGAGCAGGCGGCAAGCAACCTGGGCGCCTCGAACTCCCGCGTGTTCCGCGACGTCACCGTGCCGCTGCTGCGCCCCGGCCTGGTCGCGTCCATGCTCCTGGTGGGGATCTCGGTCCTGGCGGACTTCGGCAACCCGGTCATCATCGCGGGTGACTTCTCGATGCTGCCGACGCTGGCGTATCTGAAAGTGACCGGCTGGTTCGATCTGGACGCGGCGAGCGTCCTCGCCTCGCTGCTCCTGGCCCCGACCGTGGTCCTCTTTCTCATCCAGCGCGTCTGGCTGGGCCGGCGGAGCTACGTCACCGTGTCGGGAAAGACCACGCAACAATCGCACCCGCCCGCGCCGGTATGGATGGCGCGGACCGCCCGCGACCGTGTCGTACGCGGCCGCGGCGCTGATCGTGCTGGTCTACGGCATTCTGGCCTACGGCTCGGTCAGCCAGGCCTGGGGGTACGATTATTCCCTGACCCTCCGCCATTTCACCCAGCTCGGGCGGCGGATCCCGTCGCTCGCCAACACCATGCAGTACTCGTTCTTCGGGGCCGTCGTGTCCGTGCTCCTGGCCACGGCATTGGCGTACGTCGTCACCCGAAAGAAGATCCTGGTCCCTGGCACGTTTGACTTCTTCGCAACCGTGCCGGCCGCGATCCCGGGCCTGTTCTTGGGCCTGGGCTACGTGGTCGCATTCAATCAGGATCCGCTGCGGCTGACCGGGACGTCACTCATCATCATCCTGGCCCTGGGGCTGTGGAACCTGCCCACGGCCTACCGATACGCCATGGCGAATCTCGCCCAGCTCTCCGAGCAACTGGAACAGGCGGCGGCCAATCTGGGCGCAAAGCCAGTCCGAGTCGTCTCGAGCATCACGATGCCGCTGCTCCGCGGGGCGCTCCTCGCCGGGGGGACGGTGACGTTTCTCCGGAACGTGACCTGCCTCAGCGTCATCATCTTCCTGGTGACACCCCGGACACCGATGGCCACCACCGACGTGCTGGCGCTGGTGGAGGGGGGCGAGTGGGGTCAGGCCGCCTCACTGTCGATCGTGCTCCTGGGGATCGCCTTGGCCCTCTTGTTCGGCGGGATTCGCCTCATTCGCCATGTCGGGCAAGAGCTGGAGCTCTAAGGAGGGTGGCGTGGAGCCGCACGTCAGCGTGGTCGATGTCAGCAAGCGCTTCGGGGACCACCTCGTTCTGCAGCACGTCTCGCTGGACATTCCCCGCGGGGCATTCGTAACCCTGCTGGGGCCGAGCGGCTGCGGGAAGACCACGCTGCTTCGGGTCATGGCCGGGTTCTATGAACCGGATGCGGGGGAGATTCGATTCGACGGCCGTCGGGTCAACGGCGTGCCGCCGCACGCGCGGAACACGCCCATGGTCTTCCAGGACTACGCCCTGTTCCCGCACATGACGGTCGAGGAGAACATCGGCTACGGCCTCCGCCTGCGGAGGCTCCGGCGCGATGAGGTCAAGGAGCGGACCACGCGGGTCATGCGGCTCTTGGATCTGGACCGATTCGCGACCCGCGCGCCGGGCCAGCTCAGCGGCGGTCAGCAGCAGCGCGTGGCCTTGGCGCGCGCCCTCGTGCTCGACCCGACCGTGATCTTGCTCGACGAACCCCTGAGCAACCTGGACGCTCGGCTTCGCGTGGAGATCCGTGGCGAGATCCGCGACCTGCAGAAGCGACTCAACCTGACGGTCATCAACGTGACGCACGATCAGGAAGAAGCGATGGCCGTGTCTGACCTCATCGCGCTGATGAAGGCGGGCGTCCTCGTGCAGACCGGATTGCCGACGGACTTGTATTTTCGGCCGCAAAGCCGATTCGTGGCGGAATTCGTCGGGGTGGCCAATCTGATCGCCGGGACGGTCCGCGCGAAAGGCCCGGACGGCTTCTCCGTGGAGACAGCGCACGGGACCTGTCTGGCACAGAACGGCACCGATGCGGTGCTGCCGGGGCAGGCCTGTTTGGTCATGATCCGACCGCAGGATCTGCAGTTCGGCGCCAATGGTCAGACGGTGAATGTCCTGTCGGCCGAGGTCGTGGGCCATGCGTTCCTTGGCGCAACCATCCGGTACTCCTTAAAAGCCGGAGCGCAGGATCTCCGGGTCGACGCGCCGGCAACCGTTGACGGTCCCCGGTCATTGGGACCGGTGCCTGTCCGGTATGAGGCGAGCCGTGCGTTTGTGCTTCCCGCGGCAGACTGAGGCCGTTGGCATCGCATCTGTCGAAGGAGGGACTCCATGAAGGTCACGAACCTGGAAACGTTCCTGGTGGATACCAAGGGCCTCATCAGCTGGGTCTTCGTCAAGCTCACGACCGATGACGGCCTGGTGGGGTATGGCGAAGCGGGAATCGCCTTCCGCGAGGGCGCATTGTCCGCATCCATCCAAGAGCTCAAACGGGTGGTGGTGGGTCGCGATCCGTTCGCGATCCGGGCGCTCTGGAGCGAGGTGTACAAGACGCACCTCGACGTCCGCGGACCCAGCTCGCTGCACATCTCGGCGCTGGGGGCCATCGAGGTCGCGCTCTGGGACATCGTCGGCAAGGCCCTGGGGGTGCCGGTCTACAACCTGCTGGGCGGCAAGTGCCGGGATCGGGTCCCGGCCTACCTGCACGCGCAAACGTGGGGCGGGACGGTCGAACCCGGGCCGGAGGTGTACGTCGACCTGGCCGTGGCGCGGGTGGCCGAGGGGTTCTCGCGCATCAAGTTCGACCCGTTCTGGTTCGCGGCGTCGAACGACGTGAACATCAGCCGGGACGAACTCCGACGGGTCGTGCGGATCGTGGCGGCCGTCCGGAAAGCCGTCGGGGACGACATCGACATCGGGATCGAGCTGCACGCGAAATTCAACACGCCGGCCGCGATCCGGATCGGGCACGCGCTGGAGGAGTTCGATCCGTGGTTCATCGAGGAGCCGATTGGGTCCGAGGACCTGGGCGCGTTGCGACTCATCGCGGACAACCTGCGGGCGCCGGTGGCCTCGGGCGAGCGGCTGGTCACGCGGTACGCCTTCAAGCCGATGATTGACGGGCACGCCTGCGATTTCCTCCAGATCGACCCCGGGCGGGCGGGCGGGCTCCTCGAGGCCCGCATCGTGGCGGATATGGCCGAAGTGGCGTGCATGCCGGTGCTCGTGCATCAGCCCTACGGGCCGATCTACGATGCGATGGCCGTCCAGCTGGCGGCCATGATTCCGAATCTCCTGGCGGTCGAGTGGCCGAAGCATTATTACCCGGTGCAGCCGGCCGATCTGCGCGTGCAACTGGTGAAGGAGCCCCTGACGGTGGTCCAGGGCGAGGTGTGCGTCCCAACCAAACCCGGCATCGGGGTCGAACTTGACGAAGCCGCGTTGCGGCGATACGCGGTCGAGTGGTGAGTCCCGGTGGCGGCTGGGCGACCGCCTGACGAGATCCAGCGGTGCATGAACAGGGACGAACCAAGATTGGTATCGGCATGTTGGGTGTGGGGTCGAATCGATCCCTGCGTAACCTGGTGTAAGGCGGAGAGTATCGAAAGGAGATGAGCGCAATGCAGATGGGAAAGGCGATCCTGCTCGGCGTGGCCCGGCCCGGTTTCGACACAGATTTGGCGCTGCGGATGTATCGGGAGTCGGCGGGGCTGTCTGGAGAAAGCTCGGAGGTCACCGTCCTTCGGCCGGACGCCCTGTTGACGGATCCGGACGAAGCGGGCAGGGCAGCCGCCGGATACCGCGATCGAGGCGCCGACGCCCTGATCGTCCAGTTCTCGACCTTCACGGATGGAAGGTTCCTCACGAACATTCTCAATGAGCTGGACCTGCCGATTCTCGTCTGGTCCGTGCCGGAGCCGGAAGTCGGCGGTCGGCTGCGCCTCAATTCGCTCACCGGCGGGAACCTCGCGGCCAGCATCTTGGTGCGGCTGGGTCGGCGATTCAAGGTCGTCTACCGGCTGCCGAGTGACGGACACGCTCAGGCGGAGATCGGACCGTGGCTGGCCGCGGCCCGCGCGTCCGCCCGGTTGAAGCAGGCCGTGGTCGCCGAGGTGGGGAATCCCCCGCCCGGGTTCTACACCTCGACCGTGGATGCCCTGGCATTGATGCGCGCCACCGGCATCCGACTCACTCGGATCGACCTCCAATCCGTGCTGCGCCAGGCGGCCCAGGTACCCGCGGCCCGATACCAGGCCCTCATCGCAGCGGATCAAAAGAAGGTCGCGGGATTGCGAGCAGCTCGCGAGCGACCAGGTGGTGCGTTCCACCCAGTTCACGTTGGCCCTGCGGGACGCCCTCGGCACGCCCCCGCCGGATGCCGTCGCCGTGCGCTGCTGGCCTGAGTTCTTCAACGAGTACAAAGCAGCGGCCTGTTCCACCTTGTCGCACCTGATCGAGGACGGCATCCCGGCGGCCTGCGAGGCCGACACGCTCGGCGCCGTGACGATGCTGATGCAGCAGCTCCTGACCGGCCAGCATACCTATCTGGGTGACCTGGTCCACGTGGATGACCAGCGGAACACGTGCACCTTCTGGCATTGCGGGGTGGGCGCGTTCTCGCTGGCCTCGCCCAAGACGGGCCCAGTCGCGGGTGTCCAACCCAACCGGAACCTCGGTTTCGCCTTTAACCATAGCCTCAAGGCCGGACCGGTGACGATCGCTCGGCTGGGACAAGGGCCCGACGGGCTCCGTCTCGGCCTCCTGTGCGGCGAAGCCGTGGACGGCCCGAACACCTTCACCGGGACGAGCGTCGAGGTCCGAATGCAGCGCCCGGTCCGGGAGATCCTGGAGGAGATGCTCTACGAAGGGTTCGAGCACCACTATGCGCTGGTCTGGCACGATGTGCGGCAGGAGCTCGTGGAGCTGTCCCGGCTGCTGTCCATTCCGTGCGTGACCTTCTGAGAGGAGTCGGCCGTGGACAGACAAGAGCGGAAGTACAATCGGCGTGGGTATGTTGGGTATGGGTTCCATGGGTCGAGCCCATAGCAGCGCCTTCCGTCGCATCGCGCAGGTGCGGCCGGGCGTGGAGCCTCGCCTGTTGGCCCTGGCCTGCCGGTCGGCCGAGACGGGCCAGGCCTTCGCAGCCCGGTTTGGGTTCGCCGCGTGGCGGGAGCGCTGGGAAGACCTGATCGCGGACGAGCGGATCACGCTGTTCGACAACACGGGGCCGAACGGGCTGCACGCGGAGCCGTGCATCGCGGCGGCGCGCGCGGGTAAGCACCTGCTCTGTGAAAAGCCGCTGGCGCGAAACGCGACCGAGGCCTACCGGATGCTGGAGGCGGTCCGGGCGGCGGGCGTGATCCACATGTGCGGGTTCAACTATCGGTTCCTCCCGGCCGTGCGTCTGGCCAAGCAGCTCATCGCCGAGGGGAAGCTCGGCCGTGTCCTGCAGTTCCGGGCGCGATACCTTCAATCGTCGTTGGCCGACCCAGAGTTTCCGTTCCGCTGGCGCTCCGATGCCGCGCAAGCCGGGTTCGGTGTCTTGGGTGATCTGGGGTCGCACGTCGTCGACCTGGCGCGGTTTCTCGTGGGTGAGCCGGCGCACGTCACGGGGTCGGTCGCGCTGTTTTTCAAGGATCGGCCGGTGGAGGGCGAGCCGACCCGTCGCCGACCCGTCAGCGTGGACGATGCCTTTCAGGCGCTGGTCCAGTTTGCCGGGGGCGCCACCGGCGTCCTGGAGGCCTCGAAGGTGTGCCTGGGGAGCAAGAACCGGCTGGAGTTCGAGGCGAACGGCACCGACGGCAGCTCTGCGGTTCACGCTCGAGCGGATGAACGAGTTGGAGGTGTACCTTCGGGCCGACGAGGGAACGGCCTTGGCCGGATTCCGCCGCATCGAGGTGACCGACGCCGCGCACCCGTTCGTGGCCCAGTGGTGGCCGCGGCATCCGCTGGGGTGGGACCAGACGTTTGTGCACGAGATCGGCTGCCTGCTGGACGCCATCGAAGGCCGGGGGACGGTCGCTCCGTACGGGGCCACCTTCGACGACGGCTATCGGGCGGCCGTGATCTGCGACGCCATCGCTGCGTCAGCGGAGAAGGGGGCGCCCGTCGCCATTCGATACGCGAACTGAGAAGATCGGGACGTGAAGCGTAGGGTCTTCACCGCTCTTTGTCGAAGCCGGCCCTTAGCGTTCCAACCTCCGCCTCGGTTGGCGCGGCCAATTACTGGCGCATATCAACCTAGATGAGCACGAAGTGGAGCCACCATGAACACGAAGTACGTTGAAATTTCGCGTGGGGCGTTTCAGAAAACGATTGACGGTAAGCCGGTCGATCTCTACACCCTGAGTAATAGTAACGGCATGGTGGTGAAGCTCACCAATCAGGGCGGGAAAATCGTCCAACTGCTGGTGCCGGATCGGAACAACCATTTGGGCGACGTCGTGCTCGGGTACGAGACCCTCGAGGGCTACCTGACCGGCCGGCAGACGTTTGGAGCGGTCGTCGGCCGGTTTGCCAATCGTATCGCGAAGGGCCTGTTCACCCTGAATGGAAAGCCCTATCAACTTCCCCTCAACAACGGGGCCAATCACCTGCACGGTGGAAAGGGCGTGCAATCGCAGATCATGGACGGGACACAGATAGACGGCCAGACCGTCCAATTCACCTACGACTTTCGGGATGGGGAAGAAGGATACCCCGGCACCACCAGGATGACCGTCACGTACACCCTTAGCGACGACCACGAACTTGGCCTGATCTACGAAGCGGTGACCGACAAGCCCACCATCGTCAATTTCACCAACCACACCTACTTCAATTTGACAGGGGAGGGGGCGGGGGACATCCTGGACCACGACCTACTGGTCAACGCCGACCAGTTTACCCCCTGCGATGCCACCCTGATCCCCACGGGCGAGATCCGTGCAGTCCAGGGAACGCCGCTGGATTTTCGCCGACCCCACCGGATCGGGGCCCGAATCGAGGCCGCGGACGCGCAATTGCAATGCGGGTCAGGTTACGATCACAACTATGTCCTCAACACCACGGGCCAGGGTCTGACGTTTGCTGCCCGGCTCGCCGATCCGGTCTCAGGCCGAATCCTGGAGGTGTATACCACCGAACCAGGCATGCAAGTGTATAGCGGGAATTTTTTGGCGGGCACAGGGAGCGACATCGGCAAAGGCGGCAAGCCCTATCCCGTCCGGAGCGCCATCTGTTTGGAAACTCAGCACTTTCCAGATTCCCCGAACCACACCCACTTTCCCTCGACGGTCCTCGATCCCGGACAGACGTTCCGGTCCGTCACGATCTTCCGGTTTTCGCCCAAATTTCCGAGAACGCGGTAAGTACATGAAACCTGCAACGGGGGGAATTCCGTCTGGTAACAGATTCCACCATGTGAAAAAGTGTAACGTAGTTTCATTATCTGTCTGTTACTCATCATGGGGTTTATGGATCAGAATTGGAAATCTGGTATTTACGATAATATCAATAATATCAAGCAATTCTACTCGAGAATATAGCGCCCCCGCAACCAAGAAAAACAAGGGCTTAGGAGAAACCTCCTAAGCCCTTGTTTGCTTTGTGCTAATGGGGTGCTAATGGCCGGCGCCCGAACACAGCGGGAACAGGCAAGAACAGGCGCGAAATGCGGTGACAGGGAACCCGAGGGAACCTACACTTAGCTGATAATGCCCCGGCCGAGAGTTGGCGGCGCGGGACAAGGCCTTGGTCAGCACCTGGTCAACACCCGGAATGGGCGAGGGGGAGGGGGGATCATGCCGGCGAAAATGCAACAGTTGATGGAGTTGACGTTCAAACAGATTGCTACGGCTACGCTCGGCAAGGAGGTTGAACTGTACGGGCTGACTGAGAATGGCAAGGTCTTTCTCCTCGTCAAAAACCGGGGGTACTGGACGCCGTGTCCGATGGGAGCCCCGATCGAGGGTGAGATGCGAAAGACGATAAGAGTGAAGGTTCAGCGTTTTGCCAAGCCATTGTCTACGGAATTGTGAACGCTGAGATTCGTTCGCGGGCCTAGGGTCTGCAGCCCGAAAAGCGCCACCCTGGGCGCCCGGCCCGCGATCCTCTCCAGGGGGCTCCACAGGGGGAGCGATGCGACCGCAGACGGGGACAAAGCGGGATCCGCAACCTCCACAACTCGAAGAGATTTTTACCGCCGACGATTTGCCCGCCAAACACTGGAAGGCTCTCTATGTTGTGGCCATCAAGCGTATAGCGCAACGCGATAAGGCCTTCGCGGAAGCCCTCGCCAAGGAGTTCCTCCGGTCCGTCAGGGTGTCTAGGGCTCTTTGTTTCCCGGCCGACCCGCACATGGTAAGGTAATGACCGAGGCGGACGTTGACGCCAATTTTGAGGCGATACTCAGCGAGCAGCTTACCAGAAACCTGAGCAGGAAGCGTGAGTAGCAGGATTCTTTAGAGTATCCACACGACCAAAACCGGAGAATCCGGGAGCAACTCCTTCGGATAGACTGCGCGAGGTGGGGGAGCTTCACGCAAAAATATTGGCGGATCTTGGGGAAACAAGGTGTGATCCCGAAGGACATCAAGGCGATGCTCAAAGAGAACCTAAAGACCGTCAGGGCCGCCCGTACTGCCGCCCTCCAGGTACTTGCCGACATTCTCCCTCGTGAGGATAGGGAGAGCTTGCGCGTCCAGTTTGAACGCGCCGGACCTAAACTGAAGTAGGACCTTTCCTCCCGCACGTCCACTTTTTTCTCTCGCAGATCAGTAACAAATCCCGCTGCTTCTGTTGCCAAGAAATTCAAAGGTGTTCCGCTGTTCTGCGCGCGTACTCAATTGCACAGAAGGGGGACATCATGGTTCGGATTTCTGTTCCACCCTCTGAGACCACATGGAAAGGCTTGCGGCGCGTTAGCGGGCGCGCATCGCTCAGCACGCTCATTGCGGAGATCCTGGAGCAGGCGTTGACGGTGATGGAGCACAACGGCGCGGCGGACTGAGGACCGGCCGCCACCACGAGAGGAGAGGAGGTGACGACCTCGTGGCGGACGCCTGCCGGATATTCGACGGCCCCGTGCAGAGCGTGACCCCGGACGAACACGAGCAGCGCCTCGGGACGCGGGCGTGGCTCGACTGGTGGTTAGCGAAGTGCGAGCCGGTGCGGTGGCTCGACCTCCGAGCTCTCACGCCGAACCGGGCCGACACGCCATGGACTGAGCAGGTACGCCTCGACGACCTGGACACCGCCGTCAAGGTGTTGATGGAGTGGAACAAGGTCCGGTGCGTCTACTTCCGCGTGTGCCCCCGGCGGAGCGATGCGCCCAAGGACCGGCGCGCCTCCGGCGTGGTGGCTGTCCCCGGGATGTGGTGCGACGTTGACGACGCCAGCCCAGACGTTGTGACCCGCCTCCGCACGTTTACCAAACCCCCTGACCATATCGTGTGCAGCGGGCATGGGTATCATGTACGCAGGAGGGCGCTGAGATGTCCCGCCAGCGCTGGCACCCTCGCACCCGGCGCGACGCCCGCGCCATGGTCCCGCCCGCGGCGGGGTGGACGCCTAGCCCGTATCCGTTCGCGTTCGGCCATGCGGCCGGATACGGCGCTGTCCGGTCTGTGGCTGTGCTGGAGTCTTCCGGCTGGGTACGGGTGGGTGCGGTGCCGGGGCTGACCGGCCTGTGGGTGATGCGGCGTGGAATGGCTAGTGGTTCCTGACCGGGCGAGCGGCGATGGTCTGGGGTGCTATGTTGGGGTGTGAGGTGTGTCCGGCCTGAAACCGCGGCGTACCCAGGCAAACAACAGAACGCTTCCGTACAGGAGACCATACAGTACCACCGGCGGAACAATCAGGAAGGCAAGGACTGCGGGCCACTCGGCATATAGCTCTTGGTAGGCACGGGCGAGCGTCATTCGTTTGTATTGCTGTGCACGCGCCAATGCGCGGCCTGCCTCCTCCTGTTTGCCCGCATTGGCGTAGGTTCGGGATTCTGCCTCCGCAAATTTGGCTTCTTCACGTGCGTCGTGAACGGTCCAGATGGGCATGCCAACGAGGACGAACAGAATCCACATCCCCCAAAGGACGAGGTAGAGTCGGGTGAGACCAGTGCGCCACGCCACCGTCATGCCACCCTCCTCTTGGATGCTGGGTCCGTTGTCGGAGTAGAGGCTATCACTCGGCAACTCGTGCGGCAACGGATGCGCCGGACGTGCGGCGGCCGATTGACCCGCTGCGGCTATGGGAGCGGGGACTGGCCCGCGGTCCTGTGCTGGAATCGCTCGCGGTACGGGTTGGTGAACTCTTCCACAAGACCCCGCACCAGCTCGCGTGCAGCGGACCCGAATGTGCGAAGGTTGCTTTCAATGTCGAGGAGGAGCGCGGCCGGCGGGGGTTGTGGTTCCAAGTACGCGTCGCGGTCGCCAGGGGTGACGAGACCAAAGGTAATCAAGCTCAAACCGAGGCCAATTAAGCAGACGAGAAGGAGATATCTCATGTGCGTCCCCTCCCGTGCGACGCCGTCCGGCGCCTGCGGCGTTGACAACTAAGTTTGCCGAACGGAGAGCGCCGATGTCAACCCAAAAATTCCCGGCGGTATGCGCCCGCCGACTGACCCGCCGCCGGGCGCGATCCTCGTGCGAGAGGTGCGGCTATCGGGAGAGCGATCGAACAGGGCGAGAATGTCTAGCGAGGTCTCCAGCAAACCCACGAGATGAGGAGGAGGCTGCACAACCCGACAACCATGAAGAGGCCGAGGAGGTCGAACATAGGCACGAGGAGGAAGCCCAGAAGGAGGCCGAATGTAAAGATGAGAAACAACGCGAGCTGGTCCATCGTCGGTCCCTGGCTCAGGAGGCTGCAGTCACGGCCGAACCAAATGCGCCTCAGAAGCGGGAGCAGGTGCTGCGTGATGTGTCGCTTCCTCCTCGCGGGTCCAAAGAGGAACGAAGACAAGGAAAAACAACGACAAGCCAATGATCAAGGCAAAGCAGAAGAGCACCAGATGTTCCATAGCCGCTCCCTCCGGTCTGGTGGAAGCTCTCTCATGGTTTCCCACCATGCAGATGCGATGCCACTGCGGCAGCGGCAACCCGGCCCGTGCAGGGAGAGCACTCGGCGTCCTGAAATCATCGGATTAGTATTGGGCGATGCCGAGAGAGAACTCGCCCCGTGGCTGGAGCAGGGCTTCCAGTCGTATGCGAACCTGACAATTATTTTCCTCTTAATGACACGCATTGGCGCTCTCACGGCCAAGATGGTCCTTGCCTCCGCGGCAGACATGAACACGCCGACTGACCCGCCGCCGGGCCTGATCCCGGTCCCGATGAAAGGCGCGACCCTGCTCCTGACGGCCGCCGAGTTTACCGCCGGAGTACGCCGCGGGAAGTGGTGCCGGCGGCGGGCGGCGATGGAGCGGCGGGAGGCTACCTCCGACCCGGCGGCTGTGGTAGCATCCGGCGACCTTGGGCGCCTCCTGTGACGGGGCCGGATCGGCGCACGGACGCTCCTGGGAACGTACCCCACCGGGCCATTTTGTGGCGTACAATGCGTTGAAACGCTAGGAAGGCTCTACGATGCATTGCACATACTGTGACGCCGAATTTACGCCGAAACGGACTGCGGGGAAATTCTGCTCGGCGAGTGCCGGGCGGCCGCCGGCAGGTGAACCGGGACGTCGAGTTGGCGTTAGTGGAGGAGAACCTCACGCGGCCGCTGGTGCGGGTGCGGGCACTCCGGGGCACGCATGCCGGGGTGTAACGCGCCGGGGAGGGGGGCGCTATGGCGACGAATCGGGTGCTCATCATAGAAGACGAAGCTGACGTGCGCACCGGCCTCCGGGAGTCTCGCTCGAACGGGCCGGTTACCTTCCCGCAGAGGCGGCCGATGGCCTCGACGGCCTCGCCCAAGCCGAGCGCTGGCATCCCCACGTCATCCTGCTGGACATCCGGATGCCGGGGCTCGACGGCTACGAGGTGTGTCGGCGGCTGAAGGCGAACCCGGCGACCAACCCCATCCCGGTGATCGTGGTGACGGCCGTAGAGGATGATGCGCTCAACCGTCTCGGCCTACGAGGCGGGAGCCATGGCGTGCCTCGTGAAGCCCCTTTCCGGCCGGAGGCCCTGCTCAGCATGATTCGGGCCGCCATCGGGGGCGCGGACCGCCGGGCGAAGACAAAGGCAAAGCGCGAAGGCAATCCCCCCTGATCTCCCCGAGGCAGGCGCCACCCTCCCAGTGAAGCCCTCGACCTGCCAGGGTTATGACTCGAACGTCCGGGCGCACCTCAAGGTGGCCTTCGGCCCGCTCGCGCTGCAAACCATTCGCGAGGACAAAGTGCAAGGCTACCTGGCGAGCGCGCTGAAGAGCGGCGCCAAGCCGAAGTCGGTCAAGAATCACCTCATCACGCTCAAGACG
>CAVOIV010000001.1:0-35180 GCA_963695995.1 uncultured Methylomirabilota bacterium | reverse complement strand
GCCGAACGTCGAGGAAGCGCGCCCCCGGGTGGTACGCGTGCCGGACCTGCGCGTTGGCGAAGACGGCGACGCCGAAGGCGTACTTCTTCTTGAGGTCGTCGAACTGGACGTCGTACTGGCTGCCGGTGACCAGCTTCCGGCTCCACTCCAGCGTCCAGGTGCCGTCCGCGAAGGTCGCCACGGCGGGCAGCTCCCCCCGGTCCCCGGTGAAGGGGGCCACGAGGATCCCCGGCACCTCGTCGCCGGCCTTGTACTTGCTGTCGTCGAAGGCCTCCTTCTCGCTGTCGAGGATGAAGTACGGCGGGGCGGGCGCGTTCCCCTTCCGCGCCCACTGCGGCTTGCCGTTCACCAGTTTGTTGTCCGCGTAGCCGCCCCCCGTCTTCGGGTCGCTCTTGCGGCCGGCCTCGGGGGCCTTCTCCTTGTCGTACTTGGTGTCGTCGAGGTACTGGTCGTCGATCTGGTTGACGCTGCCGGTGCGGATCGACTTCCAGTGCCAGATGTCGGCCGCTCGCCCGCCGGGAGGTACTTGTTCCCGAAGGCCTTGGTCTCGCCCAGGTGGCACCCCGCGAAGCAGCCGGACTTCTCGAAGGTCGGGGCCTTGATGGCCCAGATCATGGCCAACTTGTCCTCGTAGTAGACGTTATCGTCCCCCCCCTTGTCATTCGGGTCCTTCAGCTGCTTCCAGGTGCCGTCCGCCTGCTTCTGGAAGGGGGCGCGCCGCTCCCCTTTGGCCGGGACCTTCCACTGGGCCAGGAAGTAGACCTTCTCGGCGTCGTAGAGGGCGCGGAGGCTCACCTCGGTGGAGCCGCCGGGCAGGTTCTTGCCGCCGTTGAGCTTCACGACGAGCGGGGCGGCCTGCTGCCAGGCGGGGTCCTGCTTCCCGTCCAGGGCGGGGCCGGCGGCGACTTTCTTGGCGACCAGCGTGGTGTCCTGGGCCCACCCGACGACCGGCAGGGCTAGGAGGACGACTCCGAGAAATACCGTAACGCCCGCGACTCTGCTACTCCAGTGCCGATGCCTCATTGGTGTTCCCCTCCCGGTTGGGCCGCAGCGTTACGCGGCGGCCTGGTTGCCAATTACGTAGACGATGCCGGCACGGGGACGTGAGTGGCAGACGGACGTTAGAGTACTAAGCAACAGAAAGGAAGTCTGAAATGGGCAAGAGGAATCGCGCGAGCCAGCGCCTTCGCACTGTGGAAGGAAGAACTTTTGGCAGCAAATCGCTTCAGAAAGCTCAGGCACCGCTCACTGAATAGCACACTCAGCCAAGCCGACGGGCACCCCCTTTTCGCTCGGAAGTGACGCGGTGGACTGACCAGATTTACAGCCAACCGAGCGGGATTATGCACCTTGCGGAAGGTAAAGTTAGGGGGGTGGCACGCTAGCCTGAGTACCCTGCAATATCCCCCTTAGTCCTCGAGTGACTTTGCTATCATTACTCTTCATCGGCCTGACACATTCCTGTCATCTCTTTTCGAGAAAGCTAAGATCCTTTTTCGCGATTGATCCGCGCACCGTGAACGGGGGAATCGGATGATGTGGCGAACAGAGTGTCAGCAGTGCAAGTGGACCTCCGGCGACCGGATCACGAAAGAGGCAGCAGACATCCTGGGGGAGCTACATGTCCAGGACAACCCGGGCCATGTGGTGACCATCAAACGCCTTTCCCCGGACGGCACCACCGGTGAACGAGTGAAGCCTTTGGATCCCTAACCTAAATCTCTCGAAAAACAAGAACTCCTCGACGTCAGCATCGAGGAGTTTTCGGGCAACTAGAGGAAACAATACGGACTAAGCTGCCTTCGTGCCGTCCATCTTCCTCCGGTTCGAGCCCTGCTGACCTGCTCCGACTGTGGGAATCACGTTCCGCCCACTCCCAACACCGCAGAGACAAGTCTGCACGGCAAAGGATTCTCATTAGTTGGCATATAATTCCAGGGAAGGCCGCGGGTTCGAATCCCCAGGGGGATTTTCTCCAAAGATATCACCCTCAATCCACTCCAACATCTCGGGATGACGATACGACTGGAAGGGATGGTGGCGGCGTAATTCTGGGCGCCTGCTGTCCAGAGGGGAGCCCTGCCACGCCACCACGAGCGCCGAGGGAATCCCCGACGCTCGCGATGATTCTAACGGTCACCTATCGACTTCCTTTGAGTTCCTCAAACCCAATAAATCTGCACATTAGGAGGCGCAGCTTCGGACGGACGCCCGATGGCTGCGCCCGTGCGGTATCTCCCCGGTCTGGGGAGCGCAGGGGTCGAACAGTCCCGCTGGCTGGCACATCTTTGCCCGCGAACGTGTGGGCGATGGGCAAGGCGAGCACAGACCCCCCCCACACACAACGAAGGCAAGCAGGGTCGCCAGACAGGCCGGACGCGCGCGTAACTCGCCTGCGCTCGGGTCTTGAAGACTCGGTCAGAACAGCGTACAGGTAGTGTTTATCCCATCGAGCTTTTTCGATGGGCCACCGTTGCTGGTGCCGTCGAGAGCGTAGCCCTGGTTCCCGGAGGTGGTGTTCTCGGTACGGGTCCGGGCGCTGGAGTGGTCAGGGCCAGAGTTAAGGGTGATTACGAGTGGGGGGGGAGCCGTGTCAACCTTTTCTCGCCGCCGGGCGGTAACTCCTCATTGGTTGACTTGACGCGCAGATCACCGGCAGAAAGGTCCTTCCAGGCTCGGCGCCGGGACGCGGGTTCGAGATACACAACGGTTTCATTGCTAAGATCAGTGATGCAAGCTAGGCGGTTCTTGCCGTTAATCTTGATTGTGCACCGGCTGCATGCGCCTTGCCCGCAGGCCGCATGATCTAGGAACGCGAGCGAATGGTCTGTATGCCCGAAGATGTCGCGCAGGACATTCAACGCCGATATCGGCCCCGAAACCTCGACGTCGTACTTGCTGTAGTACGGCTCCTCATGCGCTTGGTTAGAAGTTCGATAGCAGAATACGGTCAGCACCTTCGTCATCGTCGACCCCTTTTTGCCTGCCTATCATAGTGATCGCAAAATCCCCCAGCAGCCTTTAGGCTTGCTCTACAACCTTGGCCAGATACTCTTCATATGAGAATCGGCCTCCGGGCAGCTTGACCGAGGTGACGGCGATATCCTCCATGCTGGTGCGCACGACGTTTGCCGCACAGGCCTGTACGACGTGCTGCAAGAACCGATCGTTGTCAGTGGTCGGAAAATCGGAACGGAAAAACACGCCGCGGCTTTCCTCCCGTGCCCGGCTTGCGCGGCACATCAAATCTGCGCAGTCGATCATATCCGGAGGCGTGAGGCGCACCAGGGAAACCAAATCGTAGCGACTTCCATGTGCGAGGACGGGACCTGCCCCCATCAAATCACGTAACTGCCGCAGCTCGCCCTGCAGCACTTCAAGTCCGGCTGCTGATCGGGTCAAGCCTAGATGGAGCGCGGATAGCTGCCGCAGCCGATCTCTTGCGGCGAGGACATCGCCGGGCGGGGTCGCGTGTGCCGCGAAGGTTTCTCGGAGGCAGGCGTTGATCAGTCGTCCTGAATCTCCGGTGGCCTGGCCGCGAACCTTTGCGAACGTAGCTGCTTCCTCGCCCGCAATGCGGCCTTGGACGACCATCTCGGTGGTCGCTGCCGCGACTCGATTCGCCCCGAAGAGTCCCCCGCTACATTCCCCGGCCGCATAAAGTCCCGGAATGCTCGTCTCGCACCGACTGTTAACCCGGATGCCGCCCTCGAAGTAATGGCCCGCAGGTGCAATCTCGAGATCCTTCCCGTTTTCTAGGTCGTCTAGCATGCGCTTGTAGGGGTCCTGCGCCAGGCCGGGAAACCGCCCGCGTAACGCGTTAAACTCCGAGGCGGCAACCTTCTTCATCGAAAAGTACACGCCGCCGTGTTCGCCGGGATGGGTCCGCATCTCAGCGAGGATCACACGCGACAAGAGCAACTTGTTCCACTCGCTGTGGAGTGCGGCCTCAGCCATCTTCCCGGCGTAATGAACGCGAACGAAGGGCTCGCCCAGTCCGTTTACCAATTCCCCATACCCGAGCGTACACAGGATGTACGGGAGGATGTTGCCGCGGAACATCACGGGGTAGAGCACGGTCGTCGGGAGAAAGGAAACCATCTCCATGTCGACCATCTCGGCACCCGCGCGAGACGTCATCGCTTGGCCGTCGCCAGTCAGATCAGAGGAGCCGCTGTTCAGGTCATACAGCCCGTGCGCGCCGCCGGTTGCCACAATGACGGCCTTCGCCTCGAAGAAGAGGACTTCCCCGCGCAAGAGGTCCCAGGCGAGGACTCCGACGGCCCGGCCGTCCTGAGTGAGAACCTCAAGCCCCATCACGTCGGGGAACTGCTGCACGTCGAGCGTCTTGATTTGCGAGTAGAGGCAGTCGAGAATTCCCGTGCTGGGGACAGACACAGATCGGCTGCCTTCCATGCCCAGTACCGGCATACCCCAGCCGATCATCTCCTCGAGGCACAGCCCAGCCAATTCTACATACCTCTCCACCATCGTCTGCTCGTTCAGGAAGAAGCCCTCGGCCACCACGTCTTCAAACCATGCGGCCGGTGTATCATCTGGCTGGGATCTATCGATTCCCAGCCTGGCGAGATTGCCGCCGTCACATCCAATGTCGGCACTGACGTTAGCCCCCGCGAGCAGGGTCGCGCCGCTACGATTGATTCTCCCTTTTCCAATGAGCGCCACCGAGGCGCCCGACCGGCCGGCGGCGATGGCGGCACGAAGGCCGGCCCCACCGCTTCCCAGAATCGCAACATCCGTGCGGATGATCGTGTGATCCATGGTTTTCCAGCTCCGTCAAAAACTCGGCGCCGCGTTGGGTTACAGCGCAATGACCAAGTCGCGACATGCTGCGGAGAGCACTTCGCAACCGTCCTGCGTGACGAGCACATCGTCTTCGAGTTTCATGGCATTGCCGGCGCCCTGGTGATAGAGGGCGGGCTCCAGCGCAAGCGTCATGCCCGGCGCCAACACCGCGTTCTCCGTATCGAGACTTGGCCATTCAAACGAGGTTGCCAATCCGTACCCATGGCCGATACGGTGCAGCAGGCGAAATCCTTCCGCTTCGAATATGCGGACGGCGGTTTGATGGAGGCGATTGCACGGCGTCCCCGGCCGAGCGAGATCCAAGAGCATGTCGTAGACCCTGCGGATTGTGTCCCAGGCTTTCTGCTGCAGAGAGCTAGGCGAGCCGAGGATAAAGGTTCGTGCGATGTCCGCCTGATACCCGTGCCAGGAGGCGCCAACGTCCACCATGATCGTGTCACCGGCCTTGAACGCATAGTCGCTCGGTAGACGCGCAATCGTGGGGCGATCGACGCCGGCGAGCACCATTGGGAAGAACGCTTCCTGCGCCCCCTGGAGGTTGAAGTAATACGACACACGCGCCGCAATTTGCCTTTCCGTCACCCCAGGCCGAATCTCCGCTCGTACTATGTCAAGGGCATCGTCGGTAATCCGGATCGCGCGTCGCAGCACGTCGATTTCGAACCGGCTCTTCGTTTGCCGCAGACGCGCGAAGTCGGTATCAGCGTCGATCAATTCGAGGTGCGGGAGACGCGCGCGGATCGCCTCGACTGCTTTTTGAGGGATGCGCTCCGCTCCAAACACCGCAGCACGCCTGGCATTGAGCGCTGCAAGATTTTCGACCAGTACGGGCAGTAGGTCGAAGACGCCGACCCATTCCTGTACCCCGGACAACTCGCGGGCTTCCTCCAATTGCCAATGGAAGTGGAGGAAACAGTTCATCCGGGATCCGGGCGACAGCAGCGCCCACATGTCTCCTAAGGCCGGGACGAAATTAGTGAGGTAGCGAAATGGCTCGTTGCGGTCCAAGCTGCCGTATACCAGCCCGATGTCGCACCCATGGCTCTCGACGATCTCCCAGAAGATCGAGCGGCGACTCTTCAACTCGGCATGCCACGCATCAAGCGTGATCATGGGCTCCTCCGCGGAAATCGAGCGCTATCCTAAATCCGACCGGCACCTGACACCGCGCACAGGAACGAACACGCGGAGCCTTACCCCGAGGGCCGTGAAAGCCCGTATCCGGTCCTACCGCATGAAAGACACCGCATACAGGGAGATCGCGGGCACGTACGTCACAAGTAACAGGCCCGCAAACGCCACGAAAGTCCATGCCCAAGCTGGGTTGACCAGGGTATGGAAGGGGGTCTTCGTGATCATGGACGCGACGTAGACAACCTCCATCACTGGCGGAGAGAGCATACCGATCACGAGGTTCACGCTCGCGATTACGCCGAAGTGGATCGGGTCCACACCAAAGTGCGCGACCATGGGCAAGAACACGGGCACAAACACGATGATCCCCGAAACTGGCTCCATCACCGTGCCGATGATAAGCAGGATCAGGTTGGCGGCGAGAAGAAATACGTACTTATTATCGGTCAGGCCCATCATGAACGCGCCTATCGTGTCCGGCGCCTGGTCCAAGGCAAGGGTCCACCCCAACGAGGTTCCGGTGACCGTCAGGAGCATGACGCTGGCGGTCACGAGCGCCGAGGTACGGCATGCATCGATCACATCCCGGACCGTCAGCTTACGGTAGACAAAAAACCCCAGGGTGAGGGTGATTGCGACGGCCCCACCCGCCGATTCTGTGGGGGTCATGACGCCACCGAGGATGCCGCCGAGGATCAATATTGGGACCGTGAAGGCAGGCAACGCTCCGACGAACGCCTCGACGGTCTCGCGGAGCGAAGCGCGCCTGTGGATCGGCCATTTCTCTTCCCGACCCTTCCACCAAACAAAGCCGGCGAAGAAGAGGGCTAACACGAGACCCGGCCCAATGCCGGCCAAAAAGAGCTTTGCGATCGAGACGCCTACGGTAGCGCCGTACACGACGAACACAAGGCTGGGAGGGATGATCGGGCCGAGAATCGCGACTGACCCGATGAGCAAGTTGGCGAACACTTCGCCATACCCCTCCTCCCGCATGGTTTTATACATCTGGGTCGCGAGGATGGCCGAGGATGCATTGGCGGAACCCAGGACGGCACCGAGCATCACGCCGAGGACGATTGTGGCATAGGCCACTCCCCCCCGCACATGCCCGACGAGGACCCGAGCAAGCCGGGTCAGGCTATCGGTGATTCCCGAGGTTCCCATCAGATTCCCGGCCAGCACGAAGAGGGGAATGGCAAGCAAGGTAAAACTGTCGGTGCCGACGAAGAACCGCTGGGTGATCATTCCGAAGAGGCGTGGTTCGCCCATCGCCAAGAGGTGCGTGAGCGCAGTGAGTCCCAGCGCGTAGGGGATGGGCACGCCTACCATGCAGAACGCAATCAGCGCGCCCAACCCAATCAGGAGCGACATTAGTCTAACCCCCGGTTCTCGACCTTGACAGCGCCACTCAACTCGAGCAGCAACTGCTCGGTCTCCCGTAAGAACATGAGGATAAAGCCCAATGGCATGAAGGAGTAAATGGCTTGCATCGGCACATGCATGGCTGGCGTGATCTGCTGGGTGACCGCGCCCGACACGAAGACCAGGTAGACGCTAAGGCCGGTAGAGATACCCGTAAAAAGAACGCTGAGGACTCGGACGCCCACATCGGCATACCGCCGCTTTTGGGGGGACAGCTTGCGTAGCAGCGATTCCACCTGCCCAAAGCCGCCGCGGGTGATGATGGGAATGGCGCCGACGAAGCAGACAAATATTAGCAGAAAGCGGGCGAGTTCCTCGGTCCATGTCAGCGGATTGTCGAAGAAGTACCGCCACACAATCGCGGCGACCACGACAGTGGCCATCGCGGCCATGGCGACTACGGACATGAAGATGACGAGCCTGTCGAGAAGGTCGAGCAGTTTGCCGTACAGACGAAGAAGGTGGATCCCCAATGGAATACCCCTCCGAATAAAAACGGAAGAGCTGGCCCTCGTTTCCTGTTGAAGAGGGCCAGCTCTAAATACAATTTACTTCTGCCTCAGTTTGTCGACGGCCGCCACGAAATCCTTGGCCCCCTGATCAGTGGCGTACTTCGCGTACACCGGCTGCACAGCCTTCCGGAACTTGGCGCGCTCCTCAGGGTTCAACTCAATGACGTTTGTTTTGGCATCTTTGATCTGCTGCAAGAGCTTATTCTGGCTCTCGTTCAGCACCTTGTTGTTCGTCTCCAACGCCTTGTCCGCCGCCTTACGGAAGATGTCACGATCAGCTTCGGGGATGCTGTCCCACGTTTTCTTGCTAACCACAAGAATCATCGGCCACGAGAAATGCCCAGTCAGTGTGACGTTCTTCGCGACCTCGTAGAATTTCTTTGAGGTGATACCCGAGAGGTCGTTCTCGCAGCCATCGATCACCTTGTTCTGCAGCCCCGTATAAATCTCCCCATAGGCCATGGGGGTGGGGGAAGCCCCAAGCGCGGCAAAGATGTCCATATGCATGGTGTTTTGGGCGGTGCGGAACTTCAAGCCCTTCACATCGGCAAGCGTGTTCACGGGTCGTACGGTAACCATGTACCGGAGGCCACCATCCATCATCTTGAGCACCTTCATCCCCAGAGCTTCGACCTGGGTTAGGACTTGCTGCGGAAGGTCCGCCGCTGACACCTTGAGGATGAGGTCGAGGCTGTCCATCAGGAACGGAAGCTGGAGCGCGTTGACGTTCGGGGCAAAGGAACCAATGGGCGCAGTGGAGATGACGCCAATATCGAGCACTCCCTGCCGCACCTGCTCCACCAGTTCCCTTTCTGCGCCGAGTTGCCCCTTGTGAAAGTCGGTGATCTTGTAACGCCCATTCGATAAAGATTCTACAGCGCGCGCAAAGGCGATGCCCCCGAGCGCTGGGGGCTCATCCACGTTCAGCTCATCTGCCAGACGGAGTGCTTTCGTCTGGCTGATGCCTACGCTAGGGAGCGCAAGTCCGATGATCACTGCTGCAGCGAGAATTAGGCAGAACTTTGTTCTCGTCACCATGTCCGATCTCCTTTCCATTGTAGTTGGGAAACAAGACGTAGGCGGCACGCCCTCAGGCTTTGGCTAAGCGGTGAAAGGCGGCAGCGATCGGCCGCTTCGAGCGGAAGTCAGCGAGGCGCTGGAAGAAGGGCCATCGGCAGCTCAAGTGCCCTCCGTCAGCGGCACTCGTTCCGAGGAACGCAGCGCCAAGCTTCCGATTAGGGGATTCCGGAATTGGGGCGAGCTATAGCATCGGCGGGAAAGCCGTGTCAAGCCCTAATCCGGCGGCATCACCTGCGGGGTGGGAGCACTTTTTGTGGTGGCGGGCACTTACCACGTTAGCTCCGGATCAGGGCGAAGCGGCCCAGGAGAGCAGGCGGAGAGAGATCAGGGCGACTCGAGTTGACACCATTAACTGTTTGCGAATAGTCTCTTACCAGGATCCCTGCCCCGGCGATTTATGGGGTTCGTTCCTTGTTATCAGGAGACGAAGCGCCGGCCGCGCTAGCGGGCATGGCAACAGGAGACCGAAGGAGAGAAATCATGACGGCGATGATAGTGCGGGATGGAATCAGCTCGCTTACGAGGACCAGGGCGCGGGTGAGCCGCCCTTTCTCTTCGTCCACGGATGGACCTGCAATCGCTCGTTCTTCATGCCGCAGGCAGAGCATTTTGGCCGGCGCCACCGCGTTGTGAACGTCGACCTGCGCGGACACGGGGAGAGCGACAAGCCCCGGATAAACTATCCTATCTCCGCGTACGCGGATGATCTCGCCTACATCATTGGACAGCTGGGCCTCAGCAGCGTCATCGCCGTCGGGCACAGCATGGGCGGCCTTGCCGTCCTGCAGCTCGCCGTCGCCGACCCCGACTCCGTCGCGGCCATCGTTATGGTGGACCCGGCGTCCTTTGTCCGCTCGGCCGAGACTACAGGACGCATAGAGGCAATGGTCGCGGCAATTGACGATGGCGATCAGGAGCCACGCAAGCAGTTTCTCGCGGGGCACATGTTTCTCCCGACCTCTGATCCCAAGCACAGGGAGAACGTCTTGGCGGTGATGATGACTACGCCGAGCCACGTCGCTGCTAACGCCATGCGCGGAATCCTCGCGTTCGACGGGCTGGCCGTCGCCGCGAAGTGCAGGGTTCCCGCACTCCACCTTGCGGCAACACCGCCGCGCAACCCCCCGCATCTCATGTCACAATGGCTCCCGGGCGTCGTGAATGGTTGGACCGTCGGTGCAGGCCACTTCAACCAACTGGAAGCGCCGGAACAGGTGAATGCGATGATTGAGGCGTTCCTGCACCACTATGTCCGGTGAGAAACTGCGGCCAGTTCTTGGCGTCAATGGCGACGAGGCACCGGCAGAGCAGGAGTCAGCTGTGATGGAGCCGCTTCCGGACGACCACGGATACAGATGGCACGGGCAGTTAAATGGCGGCGTTGTCCTCGAAGGGGCGGAAGAATACCTTGGGTGCCGGGTGAGCGGCACCAACGTTGTGCGCACGGGGGGGACTGGGCAAGAATGTTGGTCTGGAACGAGGAGTGTCTGCCGTGTTTATGGTAAGTTAGCTATAGTCCTCAACCAGCCCATCCAGGGCGGCCGGATTGTTTGCGGACCATGACGCACAACCTAACCGGAGGGTTCCTCATGCCGTCGTCCGCCACCAGCGACGTGTCACTCCGATGACGGAAAACCGATGGTGCGACGGAAACGGAAATGAGAAATCAGGAACGTCCTGCGGCAGGTGCCAATGTGGAGAAGCGTCGATCAGGAGTGCCGCGTCACATCGCGCGGGGGACGACGGCGTGGCTCGGTCTGGTCCCACCCGCCCATAGTTGATGATCTCCCTCCAGAAGTAATTCCGGCGACGCGCGCGCGTTACCAGAGCAACGGGGGACGGATGTCTTGACAGTTCCAACATAACTGCCTACCTTTTGCTACACCCGAGGTCGCGTCGGATTTCAATCCACCACGGGTGGGCTATTCTCGACGGCCAGGAGATACCAGCATGCCCATGGGACTGCGCAAGGAAGTGGATGTGATTATCGTTGGAGGGGGCACTGCAGGGGCCATCGCCGCCATTGCAGCGGGCCGCGTGGGCGCGAAGACGCTCCTCGTGGAGCAATACGGGCAGATTGGGGGCATGACGAGTGCCGGCATGACCTATCTCGGATTCCTCGATGGTCAGGGGCGACAAGCGGTCCGCGGGATTCCTCAGGAACTCTTCGATCGCCTCCTCCCTCTCAAGGCTGCGACTCCACATATCGCCGACCCCCTCCGCGGGTCCGTGACCCAGGCCGATCCCGAGATGCTCCGCCACACGCTCATGGAAATGCTGGCCGAAAGCCATGTGCAGCTTCTCTTGCACGCGTTTCTCTCCGATGTCCTCGTCGACCACGGCGCGATCCGGGGGGTGCGTCGTGGAAACGAAGGGGGGACGCCAAATCCTCCCCGGCACGGTCGTGGTGGATACAACGGGCGATGGAGATGTAGCGGCTCGTGCAGGGGCCCCTTTGAGCTTGGGCGCGCCGAGGACAGACGGCTGCAGCCGGTGAGCCGAATCTTCCGAATGGGAAATGTGCGTCTGGATCGGGTCTACGCCTATCTCCGGGACCATCCTGAGGAGTTCGTCGTGCCGGACGGGTGGACTCCCCCCGAGGGGCGATCGTACGGTGCCGCCTACCTCGAAGAGACTCCAGGAACGACGGTCCTGCTCCAGCGTGTGGTGCAGCAGGCACAACAGGAAGGACGGGCGAACCTCCCGAAGAATGTCATCAGTATCTATACGCCGCCCTACCGGAGCGGCCCCGCCGAGGTCGCCCTGAACGCCACCCGGATTCATGGAATTGACCCGACGGATCCCGACGAACTCACTCGCGCCGAACTCGAGTGTGAGCGCCAAGTAATGGACGTCTTCCGGTTCCTCAAGACTACCATTCCCGGTTTCGAGGAATCCCGGCTGCTCGGGACGCCGTACCAGGTCGGCGTGCGCGAGAGCCGCCGGATCATCGGCGAGTACATGTTGACGGTCGACGACGTGCTGCGCGGCGCGGATTTTCCCGACGCCGTGGCCCGTGGCGCCTATCCGCTGGACATCCACGACGTCGCGAAAGATACGACGGTCATGAGCCGCCACGTTCACGGCAAGGCCGAGACCATGGTCGTCCTTCCCCGCTCCTATGCGATCCCGTACCGATCCCTCCTGCCCCGGACGCCGGACAACCTGTTGGTGGCGGGCCGGTGCATCAGTGCCAGCCACGAGGCCATCAGTTCCGCCCGCGGCCAGTGTGTCTGCATGGCGACGGGACACGCCGCCGGAACGGCTGCCGCCCTCGCCGTTGCCGCCGGTGTCCTCCGCGCCATCTCGAGTTGGCACGACTCCAGGCCACGCTTCGCGAACAAGGCGCCATCTTGACCCTCGACTGAGGCCGCGCTGCTCGTCGAGGCGAGCAGGCGCACTGAACCGATACGGGACCGGTTCACCGCCGCCGGACGTGCCACGCCGGCATTGGCGGGACAGGACCGGCAAATTGTGTGGTCAAGGTGCCCGTCGGGCGGCGCGAAGTGGGGCGTTTGGGGTGGCTAGAAGCCCGTGGTGGCCCCCGCCGTCAAGCCACGCAGGAAATGCCGTTGGAGCAAGAGAAACAGGACGAGGACGGGAACAATGGAGAGGATGCCGGCAGCTGTGATGCTCCCCCACTCCACTCCATAATCCGTGAGGAAAAGGTGGATGCCCACCGGAACCGTGCGCATGGTTCCGGATGAGGTCAAGACGAGCGCCAGAATGAATTCGTTCCATGAGTGGATGAAGCTGACCAAGCTCACGGTGACGAGACCCGGCAACGCGGAGGGGAGGACGATCCGGTAGAGAGCGCCCGCCCGCGTGGTCCCATCAATGAGGGCAGCCTCCTCCATTTGGGGTGGGATGGACCGGAAGTACCCCTGGAGAAACCAGATGGCGAGGGGGGCGATAAAGGCGCTATTGGCCAGGATGAGCACGCCGTACGTGTCCAGGATCCGCAGCTGGCTCCCGAAGAAGTAGAGAGGAAGGACCGTCGAAAGCTCGCCCATGGCCATGCCGGTCAGGATGAGGAACAGCATGGCGGACTTGCCCCGGAACTCATAGCGCGCCGCGGCATATCCGGCGTGGATCGACACCAGGACCACCACCGCGGAAGAACAGACCGCCACGATGGCGCTGTTCAAGAGATACCGCGGGAACCCCGCCGTCAGGATGCCGTGATAGTTCTCGAGGGTGGCCGGCCACAGGGAGGAGCTTGGGCGGCATGCGTAGGATGTCGTCCTTCACTTTCAGCGACGTGCTCAGGGACCAGAGGAAGGGCGTGAGGATGATCGCGCCGACCACCGCCACACCCACCCAACGGCACACGTCGACCCATGTCCAGGAGTTCCCCTGTCGGTTCATCGGTAGTACGTCTCCGCGCGAATCATTCTGAAGTAGGCCAAAGAGAGCATGAGGTCGAGCCCCACGAGGACTAGCGTGATGGCCGAGGCCGTGCCGATATTGTAGTACTGGAATCCCTCGCGATAGAGCCGCAGGCTGAGCACCTCCGTGCTGTTCAACGGCCCACCTCCTGTCAGGTCCAAGGGCAGCACAATGATATTGAAGAAGCTGATCGTCAACGTGATGATGCACGCCAGCGAGATGGGCTTCAGTAGTGGGATGATGACGTACCAGATCTGCTTCCAGCGCGACGCGCCGTCAATCTCTGCCGCCTCCTCAACCTCCACCGGGATGGCCGAGAGACCCGCCAGCATGAGGAGCAGGGAGAACCCCGTCGCACGCCACGCGTTCACGAACGTGAGCGTGGGCAATGCCTGCACCGTGCTGATGAGTGGGTTCACCCCGGGGAGGCCCACGAGATCCAGCAGGTAGTTGATCGGGCTGAAATCGCCGTTCAGGATCCACTTCCACATCAAGGCCAGCACAACTTGGTTGGTCACCCAGGGCACGAGGATGATGGTCTTGAGCACGGTATTGCCCCAGGTTTGCCGGCGCAGAAACAGCGCCAAGGCCAGGCCGAAGGTCCAGGTCAGCCCGACCCCGACGAGCACAAAGAACAGCGAATTCAGCAGATTGGTGTGAAAGCGGGGGTCCGCGAAGAGCCGCACGTAATTCTCCACGCCGACAAACGCCAATTGCTTGAACACCTGGGTGCGCATGACGCTGTAGTTGGCCGCAAAGACGATGGGGTACAGTGTCACGAAGAGCACGAGGAGGAGCCCGGGGGTCATCAAGAGGTAGGGGAACAGATCGACCCGGCGGCCTCGGGGTCGGCCCGAAGGCCGCTCCCCGAGGCGCCGGGTTCCCGTCACAGGGATCGGAGTGATGTCAGGGGCTGCGTGCTGAGTCACCGACGGCATGGCGGAGCCGTGGCCGCGCTCACATCTGCGCCATCTGGTTGTACCGCTTCACCGCGTCGTCCAGGATCTGTTTAATGTTGGCCGAGGGGCTGTTGAGAACCTGCTGTAGGGCGTCCACCAGCGCCTCGTTCAGCTGGGTGAACGTGGGCACGTTGATGACGATCTCGCCCCGCTCCGCGGCGTAGTCCATCCACCACCGCATGTACGCGGCGTCCTTCGTCTGGAAGAACGGCCGCTCAAGCACGCTCTTCCGCGTCGGCAGCGAGCCGGCCACGCGGGCGTTGATCTCCTGGGCCTCCGGCCCGATGTAGTACTTGAGGTACTCCCAGGCCGCGTCGGGGTTCTTGGAGCCCCGCGGAATCCCGAAGCCCCACCCCGTGATGATGGTGGGCGACGGGACCTTCGGGTCGTCGGACGGCAGCTTGGCGATCTCCAGGTTCTCGGCGCCGATGGCCTTGACGAGGTCGCTGTACCGATGGGACCCTTCCTGGATCATGGCCACGCGACCCGCCTTGAAAGCGTCGGTGACCTCGTCGTAGGTCATGGCGATGACCTGCGCCGGCGTGATCTTGTGCTTGTGGACGCAGTCCGAGAGGAACTGATAGCTCTTCACCGCCGCGTCGCTGTTGAAGGCCCCCTTGCCGGCCGCATCGACGACCTGCCCGCCCCGCCCGTGGATGTGCGGCTGGAAGATGGTCTCCACCTGATTCAGCTGGGTCTTGGACGCGTTGAACATGTACCCCCACTTGCCCCCACCTGTGACCGCCTTCCCGACCTCGACGAGTTCCGCCCAGGTCTTGGGCGTCTTCAGCCCCGCCTTGGCCAGCCAGTCCTTGCGGATGAACAGCGCCTTGGGAGTCATCTCAATCTGCATGGACCACTTGCCTGCCGTTCACGACCACCGGGGCCGTGAAGTCCACGATGAAGTCCTTCCGCTGCGCGTCCGGGAACGGTCTTCTGGAGATACGGGTCGAGATTGGTCAGGGCGTCGGCCTTCAGGATCATCTTGAGGGTGTAGATGTTGACGCGCGAGCTCTCCGGCGGATTGCCGGCCTGCACGGCGGCAATGAGCTTGGTGCCCAGTTCCTGCCATGGGAGCGTCTGGACCGTCACCGTGATCCCGGTCTGGGCCTTGAACTTCCCGAGAATCTCCTTGAGCGCCACCTCGCGGAGGCTCTTCCCCTCCGGATTCAGGAGGGACCAATGCACGATCGATTGCCCGGCCAAGCTGCCCTGGGCCTGCGCCGCCGCCGGCGCGAGTCCGTCGCGCCCGACGCTGGCCAACACCGCCCCTCCCGCAACCGCGAGGCCGCCGTGGCCGACTGTGCGTAGGAACTGACGCCGAGTCACCTGAGCCATCGCATCCTCCTTCGTGGGTTGTCGCGCCACGCGCGCTGCTCCTTGCGCATCGGGTTAGCGTGACACGTGACACTCGTTTGCCCAGATAGGCGCCTTGCTGCAACAATGCCTGCTGCACCATCGAAAGCTTCACCGACCGCGGCACCGTATTCTGCTGCGCCGCCAGCGCCGCGAGCGTCCCGGCCGCCTGCCCCATGGCGCCGCACGGCCCCATGCCCCGCGCACCCGATTGCGCCTCGAACGTGGTGGCGATACAGCGGCCCGCCACCAGCAAGTTCTCGATCGTCTTCGGCAGGAGGCTGCGCAGGGGGATCTGATACCCGGGGTTGTTGGGGATACCCGTCTCCGGGTGGACCCGGCTCCACCCCTGGGAGTGGATCAGGATCTCCCCGCCGTGCGCATCGTGCAGATCGGGCGGGTAGGCGCCCATGGCCACGACGTCATCGAACTCCCGCCGCGTCACCATATCCTCCACCGTGAGCGTGTAGTCCCCCTCGATCCGGCGACTTCCCGGATGCCGAGGTCGTAAATCTGCGTCAGCGTGGCGTGCTCGAATCCTGGCACATGTCGGATCAGGAAGTCCAGGATCTCCACGGTTTGGCGTCAACCGCGCTTGCTCCCGTGATGTCGTCCGGCTCCAAGGAGTCGAGGGGGGTTGGTGCAGTTCACGAATCTTCCCGGGCGGCCTGGTAATAAATCCCAATTGGCGAGGGAATTTCTGGGCATACTCCGGAAAGATCTTCCAGGGTCGTCCAGTACCCGGGTGACTCCCCGCAGCAGGGCGTTCTCGAAACGCCAGGGCGTCTTCTTGTCGGTGTTAATCTTCGCTTCCATGAACTGTTCGACGGCGGGCAGATCCACATGGCTCACCCGGAACATGCAGGTCACGGCTTGCTGCCTGGTCCCCCCGCCGCGCTCGAAGGGCACGCCGACGGAGGTCGCGAGGTCGGCGTCGCCGCTCGCGTCCACGTATACCTTTGCCGTCAGAACGACCGACGCCGGTCTTCGTCGACACGTCAACGGACCGAATGCGCCCCGCCTCCGCCGTCCCGCGAATGAAGGCGTGTAGAACCAGACGCGGCAGCCGGCGGCCTCCACCTTCTCCAGGGCGATCCGCTTGTAGACCTCCGGGTCGATCGAGGCGGTGCTCGCAATCCACCGGTCGACGTCGCGGAAGAAGATGTGCCCGCGGCCCCCTTTCAGCTCCAGCGCGCGGTCCACGAACTCCTGGGGGATGCCGCGCACCACCTGGACGTCGTCCCCGTCAAAGAATCCACCCAGGTTCATCCCGGTCGCCGCGTTCCCGCCGAGGAATCCGCCCCGCTCGACAATGAGGGTCTGCGCCCCCGCCCGGGCGGCGGCAATGCCGGCGATCACCCCGGCCGTCCCACCCCCAATCACAATCACATCCCACGCCTGCTGCGGTGTCGTCATGAGTCCACCCCCTGAATGCGCAATGCGCAGGCCGCGCCGTTCACCCGAGGAACGCGGTCGCCTGGATCTCCACCAAAAAATCGGGGTTGGCCAGATCGACTCGGACCGTCGCTCGCGATGGCGGATCGACGGGGAAATACATCCCGTAGACCTCATTCATTTCCGCATAGTTCGCCAAGTCCGTCAAGTAGACGGTCGTCCGCGTCACGTCGAGCAGCGTCCCGCCGGCCGCTTCCACCAACGCCTTGATGTTCTCCAGCGCCTGCTTGGTTTCGCGCCGGACGTCACCTTTGCCGACGAGCTGGCCCCGCGCGTCGTGGGCCACGGCCCCGCCAACGTAGAGGACATTGCCGGCGAGCGTCGCCTGGGATAGGGGTAACTTGGATTCGGCTACCTTCGGGGTACGAATGATCTGCTTCGCCATGGTCGCCCTCCTGAGATTGTTACGGTTCGTCGTCGACGCTGCCCGTTCTCGAAGGATCGCCGTCTCCCCCAACCACGGCACGAGGAACCTTCCAACGGACACCCGGCGCGTCGTCGGTCCTTACGCCTGCCCCTGGAGCAGGAGCCTCACCACCTCCGGCGCGATGGCCTGCGCACGCGCAGTGAGTTCCGTGTCGGTGAGATTCGCCGTGGGATGCGGCATGAGGAGAAACCCGTAGTACGGGAGTCCCCACTGCTCGGCCATGGCCCGCCCCGTCACCTCGAAGGGATCCGTCACGATCGCGGCGGAGGGCACACCGGCCTTTTCCAGAAGGATGCCGTCGAGCACACTGCCCGATGAGCAGGACCCTCAGTCACCGATGCCGGCGACCGACGACGTCACAGGTCTGTCGGATCTCCGCCAGATGCGCCTCGTCCGCCGGCACGCTGGCGTTCCGCTTGCGCCACATGCGGGTCTCGGCCACGCCGTACTCCGCCTTCAGGATGTCGCCGATCTTCTGGAGCAGGCGGTCGGAGTTGAACTTGGTGTTGTCCACCAGCGCCACCCGCTTCCCCTGGAGGGAGGCCGCCCGGGGCGCGCACGTCAGGGCCTGCGGGGCCACCTCTGCGGTGGGATCGAGGAGTTCCATCATCGTCTGACCTCCTTGGTGACGGCCTGCGAGGACCGCTTGCTCCCCCAGCCGGGGATGTAGGCCGAGAAGGCGCCCGCGGCTCCGCCGGCCGCGATGACGAGGACGTCGTCCGGGGACTCGACGAGGGGCCGGAGCCGCGCCTCGTCCCCGGGTTGCGACGGTGCCGGCCAACCGGTGGGTCTGCTTGAGGTGGGCGACCGAGTTCTGGGTGTGGTCGAAGAGGAACTGCCGGATCTGCGCCTTGGTCCACCCGTCCCGCGCGATCGTCCGCGTGTGCTCGCCCGCGAGGATGACGAGATATTGCGGCTGCCCGACCACGTTCCCGGAGATGCGCATGTCGTCGCAGAGCGTGGTGAGGATCCCCTCGGCGGTATTGGAGAGTTGGTTGTAGAACTGGTGCGGCGCCTCCGCCGCCATAATGGTGACGGTACTCTGCTCGGGGCGGAAGCCGCGCTCGACGTGCAGGGGCGGCCAGGGGCTCTCGGCCTCGTTCTCGGCGATGACGTAGGACAGCCGCCCAGGATGGCCGAGCGTGGCCCGGTCGAGCGTCCCCGGGCGGGATCCGCAGACGTTCCGCATGACCAGCCGGACGGCCCGTCCGATGGTGGCGTTGGCACGCCACCCCGGGCCGAACAAGTTGTCGCCGGCGTTGATGTCCAGTTCCCGGGCGATCGGTCCGTTGACGACGACGAGCACCGCCGCGCCGCCGGTCGAGGTGCCCGGGCCGTGATACCCCCAGGCGGGATCGCCGATCCCTTCGATGGCCGCCAGCACCACCGGCATGTACTCGGGCTTGCACCCGGCCAGCACGGCGTTGATCGCGACCTTTTCTGCCGTGATGGTGACCGCCCGGTGGGCGACGCGGGCCACCTCCTGCTCGGGCGTCAAGCGCGACGGCGTCTAGCATGGCGCGGACCCGGTCCGGGGTCGGCGGGATCACCGGCAGCCCGTCCGTCCACCCCTGCGCATAGCAGAATTCGACCGCGTCCGCATCATCGGAGACGGTGTGCCGTTTCGAGGTAAGCGTCCCGGCCATTCGTGACCTCCGTGTCCCAAGCACGCTCTCGCAGCGCCCGCGAGTAACGCTGCGGCCCGCCCCTCTCACACTCGGGGCGTCAGGACGGCACCTTCTCGTTTGCAACACGTCTGAAATAGCCTGTTAAGCCGGACTCTGCAATCCATCCCTCACCGCCCCGGGATTACACGGACCCTGCGCCCGATGCGCCGGCCCCTCCCCCCGGACGGTGCGAACGGAGCGTCTCCGCAACGCCGAACGGGCCACATGCGTGGCACGCGCTCTACGCGAGCAGTCGTCCAGCATGTGGCTGACTACCCTCGAGACGCTACACCTCAACGCGGCCGCTGGCCCACCCAGCCGCCGTCATCTGCCCCGCCGCATTCTCGACCCATATCTCCAATTCGATTCGGGTCTCGCCGCCCTCTCGGCGCTCACCGGTCACCACGCCGCGTGCAATGAGCTCTTCACCGCAGAAGACAGGTCGGATGAACTTCACCGTCTGCCACCCAGACGTGAACCAGGTTGGGCCGAAGAAACCAGTAAGCAGTTCGGTGAGATAGATGGACTCCATCATGCCCTGGGCCAGTGTGTCCTTGAGGCCCGCCCTCCGTGCCACCTCGATGTCGGTGTGGACATTCCGGACATGCTTCCCCACCATCGAGAAGACGGCAATCTGGTCCTGGAAGGGTTGCTTGTGGAGCGGGACAAGCGGTGTACCAGGCGCAAGGGCCACCCTGGCGTGGCTCACCGGCTCGACGTCCTTCCGGTATTCGCCGGTCACCCGCCTCTCCGGAGCCTCGACCGTGCTCTTGCCGACCACAGGACCGGGCTCGATGTGCAGGATCTCAACACCGCGATGGCGGAACAGTAGGCGGCCGTCCGCGCCTCGCGCGTCCGCCTCCATCACCACGTACCCCTTGCCGCGCCGCTCATATTTCTCAACATACTTCCCATAGAGGCGCACCCGCTCCGGGGACAAAGATCGGATTCGCGAACCACAGCTCTTCATGCGTGTGGAGCCCCACCACCGTGTTGGGATCGTAGACCTGGGTGAAGAGCTGCAGCACGTCGTTGGCCAAGATGCCGGCGTGCGCGATCCGCTTCCCAAAGGGGGAGTCCCCGAAGCACCACGGCTGGTAGTCGTCCATCATGAAGGCGAACTTCTTCACCCGATAATCGTCCACCATCTCGTAGATCGGGCCGAAATCTTCATTGAGCACGATATTCTCGTACCGAGCGGCCACGCCCGTCCTCGATCCTGTCACGGCTGTCATGCCTCCTTTCACCGCATGCTCGTGGGTGGCGTAAGCAGTGTCGCAGCCACCGTGCATCGCACCTCACAATTACCGGCCGCTGGCGTGCACCACCAGACCCCTCGCTCCTCGTGCGGCTCCGCAAAGAGGCGGAGGGGCACACGGGCACGCCGTTGCCCCTCCGAGGACCCTCGCGCTTCCTCACCCACTACTTTCGCGCACTTCGGGTAGAATTTGTCGACGTTGCTCTTGTCGATCGGCGTGCTCGCCACCACGACATTCTTCTGAACTGGTTCTCCGTTGAGGACCTTGAACACGGCCTCGGCGCCCTCCGGGGCAAAATTCGGATAGAAGAAGGTCACAGCCATTTCGTTCTTTTTCACGGCGTCGTAGGCTTCGCACAGGATCCCGTCAATCCCCATGACCTTGACTTCGTTGAGGCGCTTCGCATCTTTGAGCGCCAGGACGGCACCCAGGGCCATCTCGTCGTTGGCGGCATAGACCACATCGATCGAGCCCGGCTTTGGGTTGGCCTTGATGAGGTCTTCCATGACGCGCATGGCTTCGGCGCGCATGTAGTGCGCGGTGACATTGGCCACCCAATTGACCTTCGGGGGCTTCAGCTTTTCGCGGAAGCCCTCGGAGCGCAGCTTGGCCGCCACCGAGCCCTCCCGGCCGATCAGTTCGATGATGTTGACCTTGTCCTTGTTGGCATAGTTCTTCAAGACCCAATCGGCAGCCGCGTACGCGATCTGGCGGTTGTCGGCCGTGATGAAGGTCTGGTAGTCGGCCCCGCGACCAAGGTCGGAGCTCAGCACGACGACCGGGATGCCATTCTTGTTGGCGAGCTGGATGCCGGGGACGATCTCGTCCGCGAAGTACGTCGAGACAACGAGCACGTCCACTTTCTTGGCCACCAAGTCTTCGATGTCCGACAGGTTCTTGTCTCCCCGACCCTGACCGTCGGTGACCACGAACTTCGCACCGCACGCCTCGACGTCCTGCTTCAACCATTCGACCTGCTTGACGCGCCAGACTCCGTCGATCGCCCCTTCAGACAGCGCGACCGTGACCTGCGAGTAGGGCTTGCCACTCTTGGTGACAAGTTGCTTCGATTTGCACCCAGCGGGGATCGTGCCTGCACTTGCGAGCCCTGCGACCAGAACCAACGCCAGGGTAACACCGAGAATGCGGAATGATCGACCGTTCATCGCTTCTGCCTCTCTTCTGGGATGCAGTGGGTGATGCGCCACAGATCCCGTTTCGCGTTTGATCCCCTGTCCGTGGTCCGCCGTGACTGTCGGTCATCGTCCTCCTTTCTTGTCTGTCCCACCCGATCGCCGCCTCTAGCGACGGCGCTTGTACTCGTTCATCACCACCGCGCCCGCAAGAACAGCGCCCTTCACGATCTGCTGCGCGTAAGGCGAAATGTTGAGCAAGTTCAAGATGTTGTTGAGCATGGCCAGAATGAGTACGCCAATGATCGTGCCGCCAATACCACCTTTGCCCCCATCGAAGGTCGTGCCCCCGATGACGGTTGCGGCGATCGCATCGAGTTCAAAGCCGCTCCCGGACAAGGGATCCGCCACCTGCAACCGGGCGACCAGGACAAGCCCCGCCAAGGCGGAGAGGACCCCGCTGATCCCGTAGACCGCGATCTTGTGCCACTCCACGTTGATGCCTGCCAGGCGGGCCGCCTCCTCGTTCGCCCCGGTCGCGTAGACGCGGCGACCGAACTGCGTGTATCGCAGCACGAACCACGCTAACCCAAAGACCGCCACCATGATGATCACGGGGTTGGGCACGCCCAGCACATAGCCAACGCCGACCTCGCGGAAGGCATCCTGCACCCCCGTGATCAAGTAGCCGCGGGAGACCACGAGGGCGACCCCGCGGGCGACCGTCAGCATGGCGAGCGTTACCACGAACGGCTCCAGACGCAACTTGGCGATGACCACACCGTTGACGAGCCCCAAGAGCGCGCCGGCGCTCAGCGCGCCGCCGAAGATGATCAGGAGATTCTGATCCTTCAAGAGGCCCGCGACCATGGCGGCCACGCCGAGGATCGACCCGCCCGAGAGGTCGATGCCCTTGGTCAGGATGACGAACGTCATCCCGGTGGATAGGAGCCCGTTGAACGACGCCTGGCGCAACACATTCGTCACGTTGCCGATCGCGAGCAGCTGGGGCGAGAGCAAGCCGCCGAGAATGACCATCCCCACAAAGACGGCCAATGTCCGGTACCGGACAATCAGGTGCAGTCCTTGCCCGATCAGGCTGGGCAACTGCGTCGCGGCGGGGCCGTTCTCAACGGTCGGAACTCTCGTGGGCTCCTGGGCTGTCATCGTGGCACCTCCAAGGCGGCGAATTCCATGATCTTCTCCTCCGTGGCCTCCGGGACCGGCGAACTCCGCCGTGATGCGCCCCTTGTTCATGACCAGGATCCGGTCGCTCATCCCCAAGATTTCGGGCAACTCCGAGGAGATCATCAGGATGGCTGCGCCTTTGCTGGTCAAGTCGTTCATGAGGAAGTACAGCTCTTCCTTGGAGCCCACGTCGATACCGCGCGTGGGCTCATCGATGAGAAAGATCGCGGAATCCGTGTTGATCCACTTGGCGAGCACCACACGCTGTTGGTTGCCGCCGCTCAGGTTCTCGACTTTTTGCTCGGGGGTTGGGGTCGCGATGCGTAGCTGCTTGATCAGGTCCCGCACGACCTGCACCTCTCGCTTGAGGTCCAGCACGTGCCGACGCGTGATGCGCTCGAGGTTCGCGATGGACACGTTCTCGCGGACGGTGAGCCAGCTGAACAGGCCGGTCTGGCGGCGATCCTCCGTCAGAAAGCCCACACGGTAGCGCATGGCGTCCTTGGGCGAGCGGATGCGGACCGGCTGCCCTTGAATTCGGATCTCTCCCGAATCCGCCGTTTGCGCCCCGAATATCACTTCCGCCAGATCGGAGCGCCCGGCGCCGACGAGCCCGGCGACCCCGAGGATCTCCCCGCGGTGCAGGCTGAACGTCATATTCTTCAAGCGGCCGCGGCGGCTCACATTGATCACTTCAAGCACCGGTTCGCCGATTTGGTGCGAGCGTTTCGGGTAGGTCTTCCCGAGTTCGCGCCCGACCATCATCTTGACGATCTGCCACTTATCCACATCGGCGACGTTGACCGTCTGGACTTTGGCGCCATCTTTCAGCACCGTCGTGCGATCGGCGATCTCGAAAATCTCCTCCAAGCGGTGCGAAATGTAAATGATGCCCACGCCGCGCGCGCGAGCGGCGCCGATCACCTCGTAGAGCTTTGCGAGCTCAAATGGCGTCAGCACGGCCGAGGGCTCGTCCATGATCAGAATGCGCGCGTCGCGGCGCAGCGCCTTGGCAATTTCGACCATCTGCATTTCCGCGACCGACAACTGGGCGACGGTGCGATCGACGTCCATCGTCAGACCGAGCACCGCCACAGCCTCGAGCGCCTGTCTCTGGAGGTGCCGCCAATCCACCAGCCCGTTCCGAGTGGCCGGGAGCTGCCCAAGGAAGATGTTCTCCGCCACCGTGAGATGCGGTGCCAGCTTCAGTTCCTGGTGCACCATCGCAATCCCGAGGTGCGCCGCCACGGCCGGGCTGCCGATCTCAACCGCTCGCCCGTCCAGGAATATGCGACCTCCCTCCGGCGGATGCACGCCGGCCAGGACCTTCATGAGCGTCGATTTTCCCGCCCCGTTTTCCCCGACCAAAGCGTGCACCTCACCTGCCCGGAGATCGAAATCCACACCTCGGACCGCATGGACTCCGGGGAAGTACTTGTCGATCTGACGCATCTCGAGGAGCGAGCCGTCTGCCATCATTGACTCCTTGGCTGTCCGGCCAGGCTGAATCTCGCTTGCATCCGGCGGCCTTCCCTTCACCATCACGCATTGCATCATGAGACAGGTCACACGTCGTACCCGTGTGGCATCACCCCGCCTGCCGAAGCTCCACAGAAACCCCGTGGAAGGATTTCGGGTGGAGAAAAGCGACCTGGCCGATCGCGCTCGCCCAGGGGTGGGCGTCGACGAGTTTCACGCCGCGTCCCTCAAGTCGCCGGAGGGTCCCTTCGATGTCATCCACCTCCAGGCAGATGTGCAAGAGTCCCTCCCCGCGTTTGGCGAGCACGGCGCCGAGTGGGGAGTCTGGCGTCATCGGCTCCAGCAATTCGAGCTGATCATCGCCCGCGCGGACGAAGGCCGCGCGGACCTGCAGCTCTGGCCACTCCACGGGCGTGTCGGCCTGCAAGCCCAGCAGGTCCGTATAGAGCGGAAGGCTCTCCGCGATGCTCCGGACAAGCACACCGACGTGATGGATGCGTCCCATGATGCCTCCCCGCGTGCCCGAACGGGCAGATGGCAGCGACACGATCCGGGATCCGAATCCTCAATCAACGACGGCGCTCGCTCGCCCCACCGTGACGAGCTCCCCACGCTGGTTCTTGCACCAAACATCGAGCCAGAGGCGTTGGTGTTCGCCCTCCACCTCTGTTCGCTTCACTAATCCCGATGCCGTGATCTGATCCCGGACGATCACAGGGCGAATGAAGGCCGTGGACAACCGGCCGGTGGTGAACCAGGATCCCCCGAAGAAGCTCACACACAGCTCCGAGAGGTATGCCGCCGAGCACAGGCCCTGGACGACGGCATCGGGCTGCCCGTGTCGCCGCCCGTTCTCGGGGTCTGTGTGGATATTCACCCACATGCTCCGGGCGCCGCCCTCCGCCCAGCCGTGCGGGAAGCCCGAATACAGGACGCTCTGCTCGAGGGACGTGCGCTTGCTGAGCGATGGCAGCGCAGCCCCGACCAGGACCCCGCGACTGGCCTGCGTGACGACGGGAGTGCCCGGGGGGATCTCCCCGGTGATGGCGTCGGCGCGCGGCGCGCTCGTCCCCTGCCCGACTGGAATATCCCCTCCCAGGCCCACCGTCTCGGTTGCCCGCATGCGCAGGCAGACCTGCCCCGCGTCATCCCGCACCTCCCCGGCCAAGGCACGGTAGTTCTGCGCGCGTTTCTGGTACTTCTCCGTCGTTTTCCCCGTGATGGTCACCCGCTGGCCCACGAACACCGGCCGCACGAACTCCAGGTCGTTCCGGGCGTGGAGGCCCCCCGGGAACCCCGGGGGGTTCGCGTCGTAATTGAGGGTGAAGAGCATCAGGATGTCCGTGGCCAGTAACGTGGGGTGGCCGATCCGCGCCCCAAACGGCGAGGCGTGAAAGTACCATGGGTTGAAATCATCGACGGCAAACGCATGAGCATTGAGTTTCAGGTCGGAGACCACCCCCTCCACGGGGCCGAATTCCTCGCCGACCTCCATGGAGTCCCAGATGTACGGTTTCAGAACGGTGGCGCGATGGATGGGCATGACTTCCTCCTCCGTTTCCGGTCACATCCCATAGCGTGGATACGCCAAGAACCCAACACCAGTCCGGCCACGCTCACAGGGCGGCCGCGGTCCGCAATTCCGCCACGTCACCTGGGCTGAGCCCCAGCCATTCCTCGAGCACCTCGGCCGTGTGCTCGCCTTGCCGAGGCGGCCGCCCCGCCGCGCTGCGGTATCGTCGTCCATCTGAATGGGTGGGGCCAAGAGGGGGACAGGCCCGAGTCCCGGAATGTCGACCGAGGTGACCATCCGATTCGCCGCGAACTGCGGATGCGTAACCAACGCGGGGATGTCGAGAACGGGACCACTCGGGACGCCGCGCTCATGCAGGATCGCGAGCACTTGATCCACGCGCTCGTCGGCCATCCATGTCTCGATCTCCCGGTCCAAGGCCGGGGCGTTGCGCTGCCGGCTGACCACGTCGCTAAACCGTGGATCCTGCAAGAGATCCTCTCGCCCCATGGCCCGGGCCAGGTCCTCCCACATGTCTTGCGTGAGACACTCGACCGTCACGTACCCATCTTTCGCGCGGTAGAGATTCCCCGGGGCAATCAGCGGATTGCGGTTCCCCTTCCGGGCAGGCGCTTGGCCCAGGGTGAGGTACCGGCTGACCGTGGTGTTCAGGATGGACACGAGACACTGCAGAAGGTTCATGCGCACCCACTGGCCGCGCCCGCTCTGTGCCTCGGCTTTGCAGCGCCAGGACCGCGCCGAGCGCGGCGTACACCCCGGTGAGGAAGTCCGCCACATAGGTCCCCGTGAGCAGCGGCGGACCCGCGGCCTCCCCCGTCAGGCTGGACAAGCCGCTCATGGTCTGAATGATCTCGTCAAATGCGGGCAGGCCGGCGTACGGGCCTTCGGTGCCGAACCCAGAGACCGACACCAGGATCAAGCCGGGATGTTCCTGCGCGAGGCTCGCATACCCCAACCCCATTTTCTCCATCGTGCCCGCCCGGAAGTTCTCCACGACCACGTCCGCCTTCAAGATCAACTGCCGCAGCAAGCGCAGGCCGGCCTCCGAGCGGAAATTGACCGTGATGCCGCGCTTGCTGCCGTTGTAGGCGAAGAAGTACAGGCTCTCGTCCTTCAGGAACGGGGGAATGTGGCGCGCTGGCTCGCCGTCGGCCTTTTCCACTTTGATGACATCCGCCCCGTGATCTCCCAGGATTTGGCAACAGAACGGCCCCGCCACAAATCGCGAAAGGTCGAGGACGCGCACGCCCGTCAGTGCCCGCATGTCACAGTCTCCCGCGACGGTTAGCTCGATCGCTGTGAAGTGACGTCCTCCGGCACGGCACCCAACGCCTCCGAGATCTGGTGCGCGTGGTTCTGGAGGCTCGGGACAAAGCTGCGCGCTCTCTGGTCACTGAACCTGGGATGGGGGCCAGAGATCCCGAGGCTGGCGACCACGTTTCCCTGATGGTCGAAGATGGGCACCGCCACACCCCGCGCCCCCACGTACATTTGCTGAAAGCTCACCGCCCATCGCTGTGATCGCGCTTGTTGCAGGATGGTACGCAGCTTCCGCGGATCGGTCACCGTGTGGGGCGTCATCGCCTTGAGTCCGACCCGCTGGATGTATGTCTTCAGGAAGGGCTCCGGCAGGAACGCGAGGACGATTCGTCCCAGCGCGGATGCGTGAAGGGGCAAGGCGCGCCCCTTCTCGGGCATATATCGGATCATGTTGGGCGCGCTGATCGCTTCGGCGCATACAATTTCATTTCCGTGCAACATGGATAGCTGTGACGTCTCTCCCGATTCGCGCGCGAGCTCTTCCAGGTGCGGAAGGGCGAGGCCCCCGATACCGATTTGGGAACGCACGACAACCTGCAAACGGAGTAGACTCGCATGGAGCTCGTAACCCTTGGCGGTTGCACTCCGGGCGAGCACCCCCTTCTTGCATAGGGTTGCGGCCAAGCGGTACGCGGTACTTTCGGGTAAGGTCGAGCGCGACGGAGATGTCTTGAAGGGACAGGATCGGCTTCTCTGCCGAAAAGAGGAAGAGGAGGTCAACACCGCGTTCCAGAGACTTGAGCGTCTTGGTGGCCACGGAGTATTCTCACTATGTGAGAGTATTGTTACATTGTCCAAGTAACATGAATCCTTTGTTCCTGTCAAGTGCCTTTACGGGATGCGCGAGTGGATCCCTGCGGCGATCGGCGGCGGAAGCAAGCTGGATGTGCTGGAGGCCAGGCGGAGACCGGCCGGTCCGTCGGTGGCGTACGTCCCTGGAGCGAATACGAATGCATTGCGACAGACCTGGGGTCGCACTCCGCGTCAGCTTCCGGGGCGGGCATGCACAAGCTATTCCTGAGAAGGCCTCAGTTGCAGAGGGTTGCGGCGGCCTCAAACGAGGTACCTGCGGACAATCGGCACCGGCCGCTCGCACATTTCGGGCAGAAGCGCGACCGAACACATGGTCTCCCACACGAGTCGGATCGGGCGTAACGCGTCACGCCCGATGCCGCTTTGGCCGCGTCGCGGGACGTATGGCTGCCTTGGCCGACAACGCCTTCCGCAGCTCGGCCATCGCCAGAGTGTCGTGTTCGCAGTAGGTGAGGAGCGGTGCAGATACTCCCCTCTTCTCCCACCGACTGGAACAGCGCCATGGCCAGCGCCTCACGGGGGTCCCGGGCATCCGGGCACAGGTAGGCCTCGTGGCGGAGCTGTCCGTCCGCGGTCTCGATGTGGTTCGACCACTGGAACGGGAGGGATTCGTACGGTCGGGTGTTCGGATAGAGCGGGATGGCAGAGCCCAGCGTCTCGAAATCGAGATGGTGGACGGGGTACTCGACCGTCTCGAGTGCCGCCTGGAGTCCGGGGCCGACCCACTCGACGCGGTCTTTCACCCGCTGCTGGATCAGTTGCAGCGAGTGGCCGGGTGGGATGTCGTCGATGGTCTGGATATCTAATGCCGTCAGGTCGTGGAAGGCCGGCCGGCTTCCGGGGAGGTGGAAGATCCAGCGGTCGGGCTTGCCCTTCGTGCAGTGCTCCCAGAACGGGAACTCGTACGGAGCAAAACAATGGTCATCCGGCTCGACGGCCGGGGGTGCTCGGTGCGGCCAGAACCTGTCGCATCTCGGCGAGCCGCGCGGGGATCTCACCCCGGCGGTCGGCCACCTCGCGGGTCGGTTCCTGCTCCTGGAAGAGCTGCTGGAGGTCGAGCGGTCCGCCCGGGTAGAGGTACCCCGTGTTGAGGTGCATGAGGCACGTGGCAGCCAGGGCCACGCCGGCGCCGGTGAGTACGTAGGCCTGGATGGCCAGGTCGTGGAGATGTTGATCCTTTACCCGGCTGGTGGACTTCACTTCGATCAGGCGCCACCGGTTGCCGCGGGTCCGGACCAGAAGGTCCGGCCGGACGACGACGTCATCGAAGGCGATGAACCCCTCATAGAGGACCGTGATGGACGGATCGGCCAGGAGCGCCGCCGTGCGAGCGAGCCCCACCGTCACCTTGAAATGCGCCACGTCCACCAAGACGCCGCCCGGATACCGGCTCCCGCGGGCAGCGCCCCCACCCGGGTGCCGGCGTCGAGAACGGCCTGCGTGCCCGCGTCGAAGGGCGTCGCGAGGTCGCGGGCGTGGATCTCCAGGTAGAGCCGCTTGGAACACTGGAGGCCCGATAGATACCGGGATTTGGAGAGGCGTACCGTCATCGTCAGGCGCTCCCCGTGCCGTCGGCAGCGAGGGCCGGCGCTCGGGCGGGAGGGCTTCGGGTTGTCGGACGGCGCCCTCGGTGCCATGGGTTTCTCGTCGGCCTGGCCTGGGTGAATAGCCGCCGACACGGAGGAGTACCGTCACGCTGTAGCATCTGGGTCACAGTGCGTCAGATTCGCGCGTCGCGGAGCAACTGATCGAGGAGTTCGTCGCAGCGATCGAGAAAGGTGTGCACGGTGGAAGCAAGGAGTTGCTCCGCCTCGGCGAGGGTTTCGTGTGCTTGGGCCAGGCGGTGCCGCGCCAGGGCCGCGAGCTCCGGCTTCACAGGGCTGCCCCTTCCGTTTCCAGAGCGCGAATGAAGGGGGTACAGCGCCAGACGGGATCCTCGAAGATGCGTCGGGCGATCACTCGGGGAGAAATATAGACGTCATGCGCCAGGTTCACGTGGAAGGCGAGGTCCAGGACGTGGTTCTCCAAAGTGGGAGTCGCCTCCTCCACCAATACAAGGACGTCCAGATCGGAGTCCGGGCCGGCGTCGCCGCGGGCGTGGGAGCCGAAGAGCTTCAGCGCCACAAGGCGTTCGCCCAGGAGGCTGCGCACCCCTCCGGCGAACGCGTCGAGCGCAGCAGTGTGTTGTGGCGTCAGCGTCCGAGGTGCGTTCACGGCGTCACCGTCCGCCGGAATGGTCCGTCTCCCTCGCGCCAACCAGACCGCCCCATCCGTGTCCCCCGCGTGACCCTTCGTCCGGGAGGGAGCCATATGCCGTCCCCGGAATTCCTCCGCTCACGTTATTCTTCGACAAGGGCGTGCCGTCCCCAGCCGGGCTGCAGTCTACCAACGCGACATCCGGCTGGCAACTGGGATTCCACCACCCGCCCCGCACTGCTCCGCGGGTGCGGAGGATTTTACCGCGACATCGTAGAAACGGCCGGGTTCCGCAAACCCACCACCTGGCCCTCCGGGCCAACGAGGCCAGAACGTCAAGCCGGGCTTGCCGGTCTCGATCACCCCGGAACCTCGCCGGACAAGTATTGCCCCGGTTGTGACGTGATACACCGCTCCGGGGTACTCGATTCGCAGTGGTCCCGTTATGGGTCCATTCCATTCCGGGGGATGCGGCAATACAAGACCTGACCCCGTTCTTTTTCCGCATACAGGGCCTCCGTGTCCGCCCCACCGTCGGATGAGACCCATCGGCTCCTGCTGGCAGTCGTCGTCGCGGGGCGGCCTCTCACGGGAAGTCCACGCAGCCACCGCCGTCTCACAAAACGGTACTTTGGTCTCTTCGGTTAGCGCGCTTGCACCAGCTCGATCCGGACCTCGTCTGGCCCTTTGACGAAGGCGATCCGTATCGCGGGGCTGAAGTCCCAGGGCTCGACCTCGATCATGACCCCGCGGCCGCGGAGGGTCGCCACGGTCGCGTCGATGTCGGCCACCTTGAGGCCAAAATGGTTGGTGCCAAAGGGGGGTGCGCCAGCGCGGGTGAGTTGTTCACCCTCTCGCGCGCCGCGGATCAGGATCTGGATGCCTCCGAGCCGCAGCGTCGTGGTTTGCACACCCCGGGAGTCGTGCCGGCCGACCAGTTCGGCCCCGATGCCCTCGATCAGCCAGCGCTCGGTCGCCGGAACATCCGAGCTGAAGATGTGCAGATGGTCAAAGTGGTATTCGAGAGGCGTGGACATCTGGGGTTCTCCTTCGGTCCGCCTGCTGGCGGCCATTGCGCGGCCCTCCCACAAGCCACCATTTTCGGTAGGTCACCATGGAATCAATGAAGGCGACAAATCGAGGTCGCTTTTCGCGCGCGCCCCCCCTCGTCCCCGAGAGCCAAACACCCGGAGATGTCTCACTCCGTGTACGCGCGCGAAGCGTCGAATCTCTGCAACTCTCTGCGCCACATCGCCCAAAGCCATTCGCCGACCCTCGCCGTTCACGCCAAGCGCGACCACCCGGTCACGGTGCCGCGCCTGGTATCGCACCCACTCCAAAGTATGCTTGGGGTCTTAGGGTACCCACTTCGCCCCGCAAGCGCAAACCAATACTCCCCGCCCATCCGGCCCAGCCCGCTACTCCGCTAACCAGCCTCCGGGCAGGCTGCCTTGGAAAGCCCTTGACGCATGGGATGCGAGCGTGTCCTCCAATTACATGTGGGAACATTGGGACGCAACGTTCCAGATGACCACTTGCTCCGATCAGCAGAGGACACACACCATCGGGACGAAGCTCTTACGAGAGAAACCACGATTCTCGCCAGTGCCCACCTTCGCCCTGACCGGGAGCCGGCGTGGACTCGAACGCGGGGTTTCCGACCGCGCGGCCGCGTCGATACATCAAGCGTAAACAGGGGGAGTGGCCGATCGGCGGCAGTTCACTTCCGGGGATAGGACATGGATCACGTGCTGTCGGACGGGCGGGGTTGGCGAAGTTCCCGACCTGGCGTGCCAGGCGGCGCTACTTGAAGAGGTCGTCGAAGGCCTGCCGACCGGACCTGGGGGCTGCGGCCTGCGTTTCGCGCTCCACGGTCGTTCGAGGCTTCCAGAGCGTGCAGTCGTTGCGAGCATCCTTCACGGCAATCCTCGCCGCAATCGGCTGCAGGCACTGCAGACGGGCGCCCGGATCGAAGAACGTGCACTGCGTGCACGCGTGGAGCTCGGCGCTGCACTTGCCGCAGCGCGCGTTGCTCACGTCCGCGTTGGACAGCTCGCCCGCGCAGCGCGCGCAGCGGATCACCTCCCGCCACTTCATCAGGTTCAGGGCGCGAGGCCCCTCGGGCTGGTCGGCGGGAGGACGAGGACCGGGCGCCCGAGGCGCCCGCGGCGTTTTTCGGTCGTCGTCCTGGTACCCGCGCTGTCGGTACTTCGGTCTGACATCGCCCAGTCTCGCCCTCGGTCGCGCGCTCCGCTCCCGCCGGCGCCCGCCCGCGGGCCGCTTTCACGGTTTCTCAGGCGAGCCGTAAGCAGAGCTGTGCTTATGTGGCGGCGTCCCGGCTCGGCCGTTTCTTGCGTACGCTCGCCGCCCCGAGCGGGTTGGTGCCGGGGGAGCAGCACCCCCGTTGTGCGCATGGCTTCTCCTGGCACGACCTACTGAGCTGGGCGGAGGAACTTTTCCCGTCTTGATTCGTCGTCACGTTTGCGGACCCGACAACCCGAGAGAACTCGCCGGTTCGGCCGCACGTACTCTACCACGGTGCCCAAGACATGGCGAGACTATACCTCGAAGCATATCCCTTCGAGGCATAGTCCATCTCGGTATTCCGAACCAGCAGGTCTCCGTCATAGCGGACGGTGCCATTGTCAGCATGTTGAAAGGATTCTCTTCCAGGTGGCGGCAGCGGCCGCGCCCTGGGCCGCGGCGCGGTAGACGTTCTGGGGGCGGATTCCCAGCCGCGCGGCCAGCGGGCGCCCGGCGTGGCCGAGTACCGTCACCCAGAGGTAGGCGATCGCGGCTCGGCGAGGAGCCGGGGCGGCCTGCGCCACCTCCCGCCGCACCGCCTCGACAAAGTCGGCACTGCCGAGGATCCGCTCATCGCCCAGGTAGGCCTCCCGCCCCCGGCGGAGCTCCCGGACGGCGTCCCAGCCCCCCAGACTGCGGACCAGGCCGCCGCCCTGCAGATCGGGCCGGCGCCCGAGGCGACGCCCTCCTGCGACGAAGGCCCGGTAGGCCTGCCGGGCGCGGCGGCGCGTGGGGCCGAACTGGGCGAGCACCGTGCGCGTGTCCTGCCAGGGCCGGGGCACCGTGCCCAGCAGGCGCGCTATGGCCGGTCCAGGGGTAGCGGTCGAGGGCGCGGAGCGTCGGCAGACGACCTTGCGCCCGGAGCGGATTCAGGTGGAGGTACCGGACGAGTTCCAGGAGATACGGCTCCTCCTCCACCACGATGGACTTGTACCGATTCTGAAAGAGATGGCCCGCGCGGTGGTGGCGCCGGTTGAAGGCCCCGGCGTACCCGGTGAGGAGACTCCGCATGCTGCGGGCGAGCGGGCGATGTCCCCGTGCGGACCAGCAGGTGCGCATGATTCGGGAGGAGGGCCCAGGCGTAGACGGTGAGCGCGCCCTGCTCTGCCAGGCGCGGCCAGGCGGGCGACGAAGTCGGCCCGGTCCGTGTCATCCGTGAAGATGACGCGGCGTTCGAGCCCGCGCACCATCACGTGGTGGAGCGCGTTCGGGGCATCGAGGCGGGGTTGGCGGGGCATCGATGCCAAAAGCACTGGCACAATGTGCGACGTGGGAATGGCCCCTTGTAACATGCCGTCCGTAATACGGCCTGTACGTTGCGAGGGGCCGGAACGGGTCACGCCGTCATGCGAGCCAGCGGGTGTCGGCCTTGTCCTTCGATTGCTTCCCGTCGAGGCTCTCGATGGCAATACGCAGACCCGCGTGTCGTCGGTGTCCGTCGCGTTGATCGGCCAGGTCCGGCCCGAGTAGTGGTGCATGATGTGATTCAGGCCGTCGATCTTCTCGGTCGGCGTCGTCAGTTCCGCCACGATCCCATACCCGATCACGCTCTGGAACGACACGCTCCACTTGCACGGGTTGCTGTCGTGGCGGATCACCTCCACGCCATGCTCAAATTCAAAGCAGACCCGGTTGTTGGCGGCCAGGAACACGATCTTCCGTCCCTCGGTCGCCGTGTGGAAATAGATCGCGTGTCCGTCAAAGCCGAACGAGACGGGTAAGACGTAGGGGGTGTTACCCATGGCGAGCCCCAACCGGCAGACCTGGGCATGGTTGATGATCTGGGCCATGATGGCTCGTTCTGTGATCTCCTTGTCCGTTCGTCGCATCCATGCCTCCTCTGGGCGTGAGCACCCTGCGCACGGTTCCGAGCGGCGTCACCACTCCCGTCGCCCGGATCCTTGCCGCCACGGTTGCCACCACGGCGGCATCGGTACGATGCGTCGATCCAGCGTCATGCCCAACGTGAGCCCCAGGACCGCCAACTTGTCTCGCACTTCCCGGAATGATCTCTCCCCGAAGTTCCGCATCATCCGAAGCTCGCGGGGCTCCTTTGCCACCGGTTCGTAGACGTAGCGGATGTGCATGACGTGCAAGGCCGTGGCAGGTCGGGCGGAGAGGTGGAGGTCGGCGACCGGCGGGCTCAGCGCCTTGACGAGCTTCTGGTGCTTGCCGGGGCGGTGGCGGCTACGTCGTTTCCGAGTCGCCGTAACGTAGTCCTCCACGGCGCGGAGGACGACGGTGCTGGCGTCGCCGTCGTGGGGGGCCAGCGCCTGCACGGCGAGCCAGAGGGTGGCGGGAAGACGGAGGGTGATCTGCACGAGGGGCATGGTGGCCTTCCCTCACCTCTTTCTGGACGGTGCGCCAATTGCCGGGAGGAATACCGTCACTCGACTCGGATATAGTAGTACAGCGCGATATTCCGAGGCCGGGTTTCGGTCCCGCCGGTCACTCCGGTCTTCCCATCCTTCTTCTCGTGCGCGGTCTTCGGCGACCCGTCCTCCCCTTTGAAACTCCGCCCCCAGATCCCCGCGGCGTGATTGTCGTGGTAATGTGCTTTCAGCTCATCCCCTTGGTAATCGCCGACCTTGCGATTGTCGCCCCCGGGGTGCTGGTTGCTGTCCCTGCGATCCGCATTGAGCCCGCGGATGAACATCCCGCGGAGATCGGGCAGTTGGGTTTCTAGCAATACGTACTGGTCCAGCGGCCACCACATAAAAAAA